>NZ_CALPCP010000030.1 GCF_943192995.1 Flintibacter muris | reverse complement strand
AATCTGCTCAGGCGGTTTGCATGATTGCCGCTTTTCGCACTTTGTTAAAAAGGCTTTAGCCTATTGGTACAGCTTCTAAGTGTGACAACTCAACTTTAACCGATATGGCCTCATCCTTCTACTTTTTTCTTCCTCTTTTGTCCAACATGTATTGTACTCCTACAGCTCCTTAAGTTGACCCTTGATTACTTCTTCATTTAGCTGTACAATCTTCTCTGACATGGTTTGTTGTCTCCTCTCAGAATGGTGTGTCGCTACTTCATTCTACCAGAGAGCTGCAAACCTTGTCTTTTTTTGCGCAACTTATTGTACCTTATCAACTGAAAGTTCCCGCAACATTGTTATCAAAGATGGGGCTTTCTGCTGGTGACCATATTAGGGTCGCTTTACTTTGGGTAAGGCTTCCTCATGGGTCTTGTTGTACTTCTTTGCAAGCCCCCGAAACATGGTAGCATAATTCACATTCGTTTTCGGGCAGCCGTCCCGGTTGAGGAAAAGGAAATTGTTGTAACCGTCAATCGTGGTCGCTTTCGCTCCCCTGCGGTTCTCCAACACGCGCCCCAACGCTTCATACACTTTTTCACTCATTGGGATGAGGGCATAAAAAAAGCGGCGTTCCTGTTCTCCCGTGTAGGGATAGAGAAACGCCGCGTTTGCGTCGTATTCAGTTTTCATTTATTCTTTCTCAATGCTATGTGCTGGTGTTTGGGCTTGCAGGGTTCCGGGCGGCATATCAAGGCTCTTTCCCTCAAAAGTAGTAAATTGGTAGTAAATTCAGCTTGAAATCCTGCGTGTATGCCCGTAAATCAAGGCTTTTTTGAGATAATCAACCATTTTCCAGTAAAATTTATGGTGAATTTAGATTATCTCTTTAAGAGCCTGTTTAAAATCTTTTGACAAAAATGGCGGAGTGGGAGATAATAGGAAAAAACAAGCGGGAGCTGGGGAAAATGCATCAATACCCAAGTGATATCAGCCGGGAAGAATATAAGCTGATCTGGGAGGATTTGGAAGGGGCAAAGAAAACAACCCGGCCCCGAAAATATGATTTGTATGATGTGTTTTGTGCAGTGCTGTACGTAATCCAGGGTGGAATACAATGGCGGATGCTGCCCAGTGATTATCCCAAATGGCAGAGTGTGTATTACCATTTCCGTGTTTGGTCGGAGAAGGACGAAACGGGGGTCAGCATTCTGGACAAAGTGCTGCAAAAACTGGTGAAACAGATACGGAACGAAGACTTAAGGCGAGATATGTGAACGGCGCGCCGGGACCAACGCGCCCTACAGCGTCAAAATTGATTTCTGTGCTTGCTTCTGGGGCTGTTTCGTATTAAGATAAGAATATCCTGGAACGCTAAAGTGAGAAACGGAGGTCTTCCGACTTGAACTATGAACAGACATTGAGCCGCCTGTGTACCCTGTCCGGGCCCAGCGGCTTTGAAGAAAGCGTTGCGAAGGCGGCGGCGGAGTTGCTGCGCCCTCTGGCGGACGAGGTATACACCACCCGGCTGGGCAGCGTGGTTGGGGTGCGCCGGTGCGGCAGGGAGAACGCCCCACGGCTGCTGCTGGATGCCCACCTGGATGAAATCGGCCTGATTGTCACCGGCCGCGAGGAGGGCTTCCTCCGCTTCGCCCCCCTGGGCGGAGTGGACCCCCGGATGCTCCCTGACCGGGAGGTGGTCCTGCTCACCGAGCCGCCGGTCCACGGGGTGGTGGCCTGCCTGCCCCCCCACGTCCAAACGGCGGAGGATATGGACAAGTCCCTGCCTATCAAGGATCTGTATATCGATGTGGGCCTGTCTCAGGAGGCAGCGAAACAGCGCATCCCGGTTGGCACCCCCGCCACCTACCGAGGAGGCTGTGCCCCCCTGGGAGAGGAGCTGCTGTGCGGCAAGGCCCTGGACGACCGGGCGGGCTTTGCCGTTCTGCTGGACGTGCTGGAGCGGCTGCAAGGCAAGGAACTGAGCGTGGATTTATACGTCCTGGGCTCCACCCAGGAGGAGACCCACAGTACCGGGGCCGTCACCGCCGCCTATGAGATCACCCCCAACCTGTGCGTGGCGGTGGACGTCACCCACGGGGACAGCCCGGACGCCTCCAAACACGAGACCTTCAAGCTGGGGGGCGGGCCGGTCATCGGGGTGGGGCCCAACTGCGCCCGCTCCCTGTCAGGCCGGCTCAAGGAGCTGGCAGAGGAGGGGGACATGCCCGTTCAGATTGAGGTCATGTCCGGCTCCAGCGGCACCAACGCCTGGCCCATCCAGGTTAGCCGGGAGGGGGTGGCCACGGCGGTGCTGTCCATCCCGGAGCGGTATATGCACACCCCGCTGGAGGTGGTGAGCAAGAAGGACCTGGAGGCCACGGCCCAACTGCTGGCCGCCTTTGTGGAGAGCTTGGGAGAGGAGGAAGAGACATGCTGAGCACCTTAAAAGAACTGTGCCGCCTCAACGGCGTGTCCGGTGAGGAAGATGAGGTGCGCCGCTATCTGGTCAGCCGGATTACGCCCCACGCCGCCCACTTCCATACCGACACCATTGGAAACCTGATTGCCTTTAAAAAGGGCAAAAAGTCCACCGGAAACAAGCTGATGCTCTGCGCCCACATGGACGAGGTGGGGGTGATTGTCACCCGCATCACTGACGAGGGCTTTCTCAAATTCGACTTTGTGGGCGGGGTGGACCGGCGGGTAGCAATCGGCAAGCCGGTGGTCATTGGGCACAACAAGGTTCCTGGGGTCATTGGCCTGAAAGCCATCCACCTGACTACCAAAGAGGAGCGGAAAAAGGCGCCCAAAACCGAATCGCTCTATATTGACATTGGGGCCAAGGATGAGGCCGCCGCCGAAAAGCTGGTGGAGCTGGGGGACTACGGCGCCTTTGTCTGCCAGCCGGAGGAGTTTGGGGACGGCCTGTTCAAGGCCAGGGCCATTGACGACCGGGTGGGCTGTGCCGTCATGCTTAAGCTGCTGGAGGAGGAGCTGCCCCTGGATGTGGTCTTCGCCTTCACCGCCCAGGAGGAGGTGGGCACCCGGGGAGCCTTCGGGGCGGCCTTCTCGGTGATGCCGGAAGTCGCCCTGGTGCTGGAGACCACCACCGCCGCCGACCTGCCCGGCGTGGAGGACCACCGCCGGGTGTGTGCCCCCGGAAAGGGGCCGGTGATCTCCTACATGGACGGCTCCACCATCTACGACCGGGAGCTCTTTGAGACATTACGCCGCCTATCCGAAGAGAACGGCATTCCCTGGCAGACCAAGGAGTATATCGCCGGCGGCAACGATGCCCGTACCATCCAGCGCACCAAGGCCGGGGTGAGGGTGGCCGCCATGTCCGCCGCGACCCGATACCTCCACGCCCCCGCCAGCGTGGGCAGCGTGGCCGACTTTGAAAATATGCTGAAGCTGACCCGGCTGTTTCTGGCCGAGATGGCCCAGCGGCTGGACGAGGGATAAAGATGGACAGACAGACTGCGGAGCAAAAAGCAATCGAAATTTTGAAACAGGTGGTGGACGCTCTGGCGGAGGAGCGTTACGACGATATTCCCAAGCTGGCGGAGCTGGGCGATGGGATACCGAAACCCTTGGGCGACAATGTTGCGGAGGTTTTTCAGATGTGGGGGTGGGAGCAAACCCCGCCCATTGACCACTGGACCGAGGAGCGAGTGACCATCCCCACAAACCCTTGCTACCAACAACTGAATTTTTACCATTGGTTCGATGATGGCAGGGGGTTTCACGCGGACTATGACCTGGCCTCGGGTGGTGAGCTGACCGACATGACCCTGCAAATGGACTTTTTCTATGAGGGAGATGGCCTGCGGCCCGTCTTCCTTGATGTGCATGTAATGTAACGTTTTACAACAAGCATCAAAATGCGCACCATCTGTAGGGCGCGACGACCTCGGCGCGCCGCCTGATCGAGTTTGCGGTGTGCCCAGTGGTCACGCCCTGCAAAAAAAGGTCCGCAATTTTAAATTTTATGTATAGATAGAAAGAGAGTGAGCGTTATGAGCGAAAAACTGACCTTTGAAGAACAGGCAAAGCAGTTGGAGCAGGCCCTGGGCTGTCCCTGCACCTATCTGCCGCCCCGGAAGGACACCGCCTCCATTATGACCGCTTACCACGAGGCCGCGGAGCGGGGGAAGCGGGAGGGCTTCACCCCAATCCTGCTGGTGCTGGACGAGTGGGGCAATATGGCCCAAATGTTCGGCGATCTGGAAGCTTTCCGTCAGGAGATGGCCAACATCCCCATTGAGGACGGCAAAGCAATGCTCCGCCGCTTCGAGGCGGATGCCCGGGAGGGGTGGTGCGAGGACCTCAGCCAGGAGGAGCTGACGGAGCATTTGAATGAAGTGATGGGTGGAGATATGTCCAAGGGACAGAAGATTACCGAGTTCCTCAGCCTGACAGATTACCGGGGACAGGTTCAGCCCGCGGTGCTGGCGGAGCTTCCGGTGAGGGCGCCCTGGGAGGTCTTTGCTTATCTGCCCTTCGGCGGGTGGAACGAGTGCCCTTCGCCGGAGGAGCAGAGGGCGGCGGCCAAGTACTGGTTTGAGCAGTACGGTGCAGTGCCGGCGGTCATGTCTGCCGACGTTTTGGAATACGCTCTCCCCGCCCCGGTGCCCCAGGAGAAGGCCATGGAAGTGGCGCTGGAGCAGTATTTCTTCTGCGCTGACATCGTAGAGCAGGGCGTCGGCACGATAGGCACGCTGGCCGATGGGCTGGCGAAATCGAATTATTGGTACTTCTGGTGGGATTGATGGAGGTTTTATGGAACTGATTGACATTTTACAGGCCCTGAACCAGACCCACGGCCCCTCCGGGGACGAGGGGGGCGTCCGGGAGAAGATTGAAGAGCTGGCCAAGCCCTATGGGGATGAGGTGATAACCGACACCCTGGGCAACCTGATTGTCCGCAAAAAGGGGGAGGGCCCCCTGGTGATGTTGGCCGCCCACATGGACGCTATCGGCTTTATCGTCACCCACATTGAGAAGGAGGGCTTTCTCCGGGCGGGCCGTTTGGGAGGTATCTCTCCCAAGGAGGCGGCTTACAGCGCGGTGCGGTTCAAAAACGGCGTCAAGGGTGTGTTTGTCCCGGAGGAGAAGGCCGATTTTGGCAAGCTGAAGCTGGACGAGTGCTTTATTGATATCGGCGCCAGAGACGGGGAAGAGGCCAAAAAGCTGGTCCAGGTGGGGGACACCTGCGTCTATGACGTCCCAATCCGGGTCCAGGGGAGCCGGGTGACCGGCCCCTATCTGGATGACCGTCTCGCCTGCGCCGTCCTTCTGCGCACCCTGGAGCAGATCAGGAAGCCCGCCTGCAACCTGTGTATGGTCTT
The DNA here is from genome assembly GCF_943192995.1 of Flintibacter muris. Classification (GTDB taxonomy): domain Bacteria; phylum Bacillota; class Clostridia; order Oscillospirales; family Oscillospiraceae; genus Lawsonibacter; species Lawsonibacter muris. The sequence goes on along the minus strand of NZ_CALPCP010000030.1, from coordinate 35,916 downwards.
CACCGTCCAGGAGGAGGTGGGCCTGCGGGGGGCCAGAACCGCCTCCTGGTGGGTGGAACCGGATATTGGCATTGCGGTGGATGTCACAGATGTGGACGACACCCCCGGTTCTGAAAAGAACGGCACCACCCGGCTGGGCGCAGGAGCGGCGGTAAAGGTGATGGACTCCTCTGTCATCTGCCACCCGGAGGTGGTGGCAAAGCTGGAGGAAACTGCCCAAGCCCGGAACATTCCCGTCCAGCGGGATATTCTGCGCGGGGGAGGGACCGACGCCGGGGCCATCCAGAACACCCGCTGCGGGGTAAAAACAGGGGGCGTCTCCATCCCCTGCCGGTATATCCACACCCCGGCGGAGACGGCGGACCTGGAGGACGCCCAGGCCTGCGTACAGCTGCTGGCCGCCTTTGTCCAGAGATAAATGAGAACAACAGGCCCCCGTCCAACAGACGGGGGCCTGGGCTTATTTCTCTTCGGTGTCCTCCAGAACACGTACTTGAATTTCCAGCACCCGCCGGTGCTCCACATGGGTGACGGTGACATCCAGCCTCTCGGCCTGGAAGGTGTCCCCGGCCTCGGGAACTCTGCCCACCTGCTCCAGCACCCAGCCGGAGACGGTGGCGGCGTCGCAGTTCCCCTTCACCTGAAACAGATCGTACATGTCGTCCAGATCGGCGGAACAGGCAATCAGATAGCTGCCGTCGGGCTGTTTTTGAAAAATCTCAATAACCTCGTCGTGCTCATCCCAGATCTCGCCCACCAGCTCCTCCAGAATGTCCTCCAGGGTGACAATGCCCTGGGTGCCGCCGTACTCATCCACCACCACGGCCATGTGGACCTTGTTTTTCTGCAAAATGCGCAGCAGCTCAAAGGCCTTGGTATTGCCGGTGGTGTAGAACACCGGGGATTTCAGGTTGGACAGCAGGGTTTCGCCCCGGTGCCGGGCGGCGTAAAAGTCCTTCTCGTGGACAAAACCCACAATGTTGTCCACCGTCTCGTGGTAGATGGGGATGCGGGAGTAGCCCGTCTCGGCGAAGAGGGAGGCCAGCTCCTCCATGGTGCTGTTCTCCTCGGCGGCAGTCAGGTCCACACGGGGGGTGAGCAGGTCGGAGATTTCCAGGTCGTTAAACTCAATGGCGTTGCGGATCAGGTCACTCTCGTGCTCGTCCAGGCCGCCCTCGGTCTCCGCCTGGTCCACCATGCCCACCAGCTCCTCCTCGGTGATACCGTCGTCCCCTTTGGCCCGAAAGACCTTGCTCATCAGCTTTTTCCACTGGGTGAACAGAAAGTTCAGCGGCGTGAGCACCACCATCAGCAGCTTGAGCAGAGGCTGGGCGAACATGGCAAAGTCCTCCGGCCGCTCCTTGGCCAGGCTCTTGGGGGTGACCTCGCCGAAAATCAGGATGATAACGGTGAGGGCCACCGTAGCCACGGTGGGGCCGTACTGATGAAACCACCTGGTACACAGCACGGTGGACACGGTGGTGGCGGTGATGTTGACAATGTTGTTGCCAATAAGGATAGTGGACAGCAGCTTGTCATACTCCTCGGCCAGCTTCAGGGTTTTCTCCGCCTGGCGGCTGCCGTTTTCCGCCCGGGTCTTCAGCCGGATGCGGTTGAGGGAGGTATAGGCGGTCTCGGTGGCGGAGAAATAGGCCGACATGACCACCAGGATCAGCAGGGTAATAAGCATAGCAACGCTGGTACTGTCTATTTCCATAAGGAAGAAATCACTCCAATTTTATGTTTGCCCCGCCGGAAGACGGGGTATATTGATAGCAAACGCCAAAAATCCTGACAAACGGGCCAGTCCCTGCCGCCGCCTTCGGCGGTCCGCCGGCTGCAATTTTGAAGATTGCTATGAATCAGGAGTATACCACACCTGTATTTGGAATGCAAACCTATTTTCACCAGCCGGCCCAACCTTCACAAAATTTTAACGAAAAAGGCAAAAAACCTCTTGACGGCGGGGAACAGGCGTGATATAGTAGGCAATACCTGTGAAAAGGGGCTTATTTTTCGTGCGCGGATACGGTGTCCGCCGTGCGGACCCCTCCACCTGATCGCCAGGACACAGGGAGGCAGCAGCCGAATTTCCACCGTGCTTTTGGGCGGGTTATTGCGCCCTTTAACGCTGGATTTCGGCATGGACAGGCCGTATCCGGCGTTTTTGTTTGGAAAACGGGATCAAAAAAGTCTGTCAAATAAAAAAGGAGGTGCCGAACAAATGGCAGCAAAGGCCGGCGCGCGCATCAAGATCACCCTGCGGTGCTCTGAGTGCAAGCAGAGAAACTACAATACCTTTAAGAACAAGAAGAATACCCCTGACCGTCTGGAGTTGAACAAATACTGCCCCTTCTGCAGGAAGCACACCGTTCACAATGAGACGAAGTGATTGGCGTAAGGCCATAAGGAAAGAAGGGTAAGTTTAGTAATGGCTGAAAACGAAAAGGCCGTCCAGGCCAAAAAGGACAAGAAGTCCGACAAGAATGCCAAGCCCGGCTTCTTTGCCCGCGCGGGCAAGTGGTTCCGGGACATGAAGAGCGAGCTGAAAAAGGTCCAGTGGCCCACCCGCAAGCAGACCATCAACAATACCCTGATCGTCATTGCCTGCGTGATTGTGGTTGGTATCTTTATCGCCCTGTTCGACTTTGTGGCCAACGAGGCGATCAGTTTGCTCATCGGCGCGTTTAAAGGGTGACGCGGATGGCGGACAACGCGAACTGGTACGTGGTCCACACCTACTCCGGCTATGAGAACACGGTAAAGGCCACCATCGAGAAGTATGTCGAAAACCGCAACATGCACGAGCTGATCCACGAGATCAGCATCCCCCTGGAGACAGTCACCGAGATTACGGACAGCGGCCCCAAGGACGTGGAGCGCAAGGTGTTCCCCGGCTATGTCCTGGTCAAGATGGTGATGAACGACGAGACCTGGCATGTGGTGCGCAACATCCGGGGGGTCACCGGCTTTCTGGGTGAGGGCAACAAGGCCATCCCCCTGAGTGATGCCGATGTGGCCGCCCTGGGCGTGGAAAAGCGGGAGGTCGTGGTCAGCTACGAGCTGGGCGACACCGTGCGCATTACCGACGGCGCCCTGGAGTCCTTCCTGGGCACTGTGGACGAGATCGACCTGGACAACGGCAAGGTCCGGGTGGTGGTGTCCATGTTTGGACGCGAAACCCCCGTGGAGCTGGAGCTGGACCAGGTGGAACCCGCGAACGCGTGACAATGGTCTGTCCGGTGTAGGGCGCGACGACTCGGCGCGCCGTCATAATCCGGGTTGTTTCAAAACGGCGCGCCGGGGTCGTCGCGCCCTACAAAACAGGACCCCAACAGTGGGAGGAATCCCCGGATTCCGCCAAACTACCACATTTTCAAATGGAGGTGCTCTTTCGTGGCACAGAAAGTAACTGGATACGTAAAATTGCAGATTCCCGCCGGCAAGGCGACTCCCGCCCCCCCGGTGGGCCCCGCCCTGGGCCAGCACGGCGTTAATATCGCCGCCTTTACCAAGGAGTTCAATGAGCGGACCAAGAACGACGTGGGCTTGATTATCCCCGTTATCATCACCGTCTATGCCGACCGCTCCTTCACCTTTATCACCAAAACTCCCCCCGCTCCCGTACTGATTAAGAAGGCCTGCGGTATTGACAAGGCCTCCGGCGTGCCCAACAAGAACAAGGTCGCCACCATCAGCAAGGAGGACGTGCGCAAGATCGCCGAAACCAAGATGCCCGATCTGAACGCCGCCTCCATCGAAGCCGCTATGAGCATGATCGCCGGCACTGCCCGCTCCATGGGCATCCTGGTGGGCGACTAAGGAGGGTTCAGGAATGTTTAGAGGAAAGAAATACAAGGAGAGCGTCAAGAAGATTGACAAGAACGCTCTGTACGACACCGCTGACGCCATGAAGCTGGTGGTGGACACCGCCACCGCCAAGTTCGACGAGACAGTGGAGCTCCACGTGAAGCTGGGCGTCGATTCCCGTCACGCCGACCAGCAGGTCCGCGGCGCTATCGTCCTGCCCCACGGCACCGGCAAGACCCAGCGTGTGCTGGTCTTCGCCAAGGCCGCCAAGGCTGACGAGGCCCGTGAGGCCGGTGCCGACTTTGTAGGCGAGATGGACCTGGTGGAGAAGATCCAGAAGGAAAACTGGTTCGACTTTGATGTTGTGGTCGCCACGCCCGACATGATGGGCGTAGTGGGCCGTCTGGGTAAGGTGCTGGGCCCCAAGGGCCTGATGCCCTCCCCCAAGGCCGGCACCGTCACCATGGACGTGACCAAGGCCGTCAACGAGATCAAGGCCGGTAAGGTGGAGTACCGCCTGGACAAGACCAACATTATCCACTGCCCCATTGGCAAGGTGTCCTTCGGCCCCGAGAAGCTGAGCGAGAACTTCTCCGCCCTCATGGGCGCCATCATCAAGGCCAAGCCCGCTGCCGCCAAGGGCCAGTATATCAAGAGCTGTACTGTGGCCTCCACCATGGGCCCCGGCGTCAAGGTCAACGGCGCCAAGCTGGTGTGATTTGACTGACATAGTAATCCCCCGACCAGGTCGGGGGATTTTTTATGCCTCCAGCTGCCGGAACACCCTCCGGGACCCCAGGGCCACCAGAGCAGACAGGGCGGCTCCCCCCAGCAGGATGGTCCAAGGGGGCAGATGGTCAAAGAGGAATCCGTACCCTGCCTGGCCCAAGGGGGAGGCGCAGTTGGCCACCGCCTGGATGCAGGCAATCACCTTGCCCAGCAGCTGGCCGGGCACCTGGGACTGGACCAGAGTGAGGAGCACAATGGTGAACATCATGGCGGCGGACATAGTGGAAAGGGACATGGCGGTGAGCACCCAATAGCTGACCAGGGCGGGCACACCGGGCAGCATAGCAAGCCCCATCACCCCCGCCATCCCCGAGCACAGCAGCATAAATAACGGCCCATGCCGGGGACGCAGACGGTTTCCCAGTACTCCGGCCAGCATTCCGCCCAGCAGGCCGCCCAGCCCCATGGCCCCCTGGGTCAGGCCCAGGTAGGCGTCGCTCATTCCCAGCACTCCGGCGATCAGGCCGGGAACCCCCACAATCATGGCCGCCGACATCAGCAGATTGAAGGCGGCCAGCACCAGCGTTACTGACAGAAACACAGGCCGCTGCCTGGAGATGTACCGCCAGCTTTCAGACAGGTCCTGGGCCGCTGTAGCCAGCACTCCGACCGAACGGGGACGCTTGACATGGGGGATATGAATAAAAATCTCCATCACCGCCGAGCAGAAGAAGCACACACCGCCAATGGCCAGAATGGGGCCCAGTCCCCAAAGGCCAAAGATGACCCCACCCAGAACCGGACCCAGGAGATTGGCCAGGGTGTTCACCATATTGATGACGGCATTGCCCTGGGTGAGATGGTCAGGGGCCAGGAGCAGGGGCAGGCTGGCCTGAACGGCGGGCTGGTAGGCCCCGGCGATGGCGTAAAGCAGCATCAGCGTTACAATAATAAGAGGAACCAGGGGGACTTTGCCCCACAGCAGGCAGTAACACAGGGTGAGCCCGGCGGTGAGAAAGTCCAGGACCACCATCACGTTCCGCTTGTTTACTCGGTCCGCCGCCGTGCCGCCAATGGGGCCCATAAGCAGCATGGGGACAAAGGAACAGGCGTTCACTGCGCCAAAGAGGGTGAGGGAGCCGGTCTCCCGCAGCAGGTACAGGGGCAGGGCGAAGTGGAGGATGGCATTGCCGAACAGAGAGATAATCTGGCCAATGACCACCAGAGTAAAGTCCCGGGTGAACAGTGTGCTTTTTTGTGCTTCCATAGATATGCTCCTTTCTGAATGAAACCGACCGTCGGTTTGTATAAGGTGCTGAGTAGGGGCGGCCAGCGGCCGCCCTCAGAAACAAACAGGTCTGCCTGTGACAGGTGGGAGGCCACAAGCCGCCCCTACATATGCCAGCAAATCTGATGATTGCTATAGGCAGTTTTATTTTGTAGGGCGCGCCAACCTTGGCGCGCCGGTCCTCCATGATCCTGCCTGCTACGGCATCAGGGCCCCTTGCAAAGGGAGGCTTCTTTGTGCAGCCTTCAGGTGCGGCAGAACTCCACCATCGCGTCGATGATCTCCCCGTCCAGCAGCTCAAAGCCGTACTGCCGGGTGAACTGGTTGAAGAAGGCGCACCGGGCCCGGACCTGCTCCGGGGTGCTGGGCCGAAGAATGGGGTGGAGCCACAGATCGGCCATCAGGAGCAGCACTTCGGACAACTCCTCCGGGTGATCGGTCCGGATGGAGCCGTCAGCGATACCTTCCCGCAGGACGGGCAGGACATAATCCGGGGCGGCCTCCCCCAGGATACTCTGCATCTGGAGGGTCATGAATTTGGGGTTTTCGATGAGGAAGGGCAGCATGTGGAGAATCTTCCCCTGGAAGGACAACTGCATGGAGGTGCGGAACAGCTCCCGCAGCTTCTCCGCCCCGGTGAGACCTTTCCGGTCTCGAACTTCTGCCAGTACGGCACGTTGTACTTCTCCCACCTGGTCCACCACGGCGATGATGATTGCCTCCTTGGAGGCAAAATGGTGGTAGATGGCCCCTTTGGACAGCTTGGTGGCGTTGATGATGTCCTGGAGGGTGGTCTGGTCGTAGCCCTTCTGGAAAAAGAGCCGGGAGGCGGTGTCCAGAATGAGCTGTATGGTCTGCTCCGGGTGTTTGTTCCGGGCCATTCTGGCCCCTCCCTTCTAAATACAGACCGGCGGTCTGTATGATGATAACATGGTTGCTGCGGGCTGTCAAGAGTCAGAAGTTAAATTGCGGGCAGCTCCGGTAGGGCTCAGGCAGCTGCTGGTCAAATTGGATCCACCCCAGGTTTTCCACCAGCACAGACGGCTGGTCCGGAAAAAGCCACCGGTTGAGATAGTCAATGAAATCCGCCTCGTTGTAGCATAAGACACCGTTGATTCGATATCGCTGCGCATGAGGGCTGTCAGGCAGCCAATGACAGCAGAACTCCATACAGTAGTCCTCCAACCGGCTGGCGACTGCGTCGGGTACGGAGTAGACCACCCGGTCCCCATCTGCGCTGAGTACAACGTTTTTCATATTGATATCCTTTCTTTGCTATGCCAGGCTGGCCACAAACTGCCGGGCCACCCGGGGGGTTCGCCCGGCGTGGCGGATCTCCCAGGTCATGGCCTGGGCATGGAGCCGGTCGGCGGGCATGTCCACCCCCGCCCGGGCGGCCAGATGGTCCACCAGGGCCAGATAGTCCGCCTTGTTCATGGTCAGGTAGGGGATACGCAGGCCGAAGCGCTCGGCCAGGGCGGTTTTTTCCGAGATGGTCTCAAAGGTGTCCACCTCATCCCCCGCCCGGTCGGCAAAGGTCTGACGCACCAGATGCCGCCGGTTGGAGGTGGCGCAGATGCACACGTTGGCGGGCCGCTTCTCCAGGGTACCCTCCAGAATGGTTTTCAGGGCGGAGTAAGTCTTGTCGTCCTGGTCAAAGGCCAGGTCGTCAATAAACAGGATAAACTTCTGCCGCCGCCCGGCCAGAGAGCGGATGAGATTGGGCATGCCAGTGAGGTTTTCCTTTTCCACCTCTATCAGGCATAGGTCCTCCATACCGGGCAGGTAGAGCATGGACTTCACCGTGGCCGATTTGCCGGTGCCGCCGTCGCCGAAGAGGAGCACGTTGTTGGCCAGCCGCCCGGCCATCATCAGCCGGGTGTTCTGCTCCACCATGCTCCGCTGGTACTCATAGCCCAGCAGCTCCTCCGGATGGGGACAGTCCGGGTCGGCCACCGGGATCAGCTGGCCGTCCTCCCATAAAAAGGCCCGGTATTTGGCGAACTGACCCGCCCCGTGGTCCTTGTAAAATTGGGTGACAGAGTCAAAGTCAAAGGGGGCCGCCGCCCGCCATCTGGGCAGTCCGGCCAGCACTGTGGCGTACTCATTGCCCAGCAGAGGCTTCATGGCGTCAATAAAGCGGTCGCAGTCGGTCTCAGCCAGCAGGACCAGCGTCTCAATGTCCCGCCGGGCGGCGTTCTCCAGGGCGGGATCGGATTTCCCCTGGTCGATAAGCCGGGAGTAGAGGGTCTCATTATACCGCAGAAAGTCCCACAGCCAGTCCCCCAGCCCCTCGCAGCCTGCCAGACGCAGGGAATGGAACAGACGGATGTAGAAATCCAGGGCGTTCTCCCCGTAACCGTGCTTTAAAAAGTGCAGCAGCCGTTCAGCGTTTTCCATCACACGGACATCGGGGCCGCTGTTCTCACTCACCATCCCAGCCACCCCGGTCAGGGGGGCCAGCAGTTCCCGGTGGGCGGAGATGCCCATCAGGGCAGCATGTAAAGCCTTCAGTTCCATGGTTTGCTCTCCTCACTGTGATAAAGTATCGTTTTTCTCATTTTAATGGTTGGAACAGCTCTTGTCAACGGTCAGTGGACATGATACAATGGAAAAAATCTTTTTTCACGAGGTAGCTATGGTCACCATTGGAGGAATTGAAATCGAAACACCCCTGGCCCTGGGCCCCATGGCCGGGGTGACGGATATGGCCTTCCGGACGATTTGCCGGGAGCAGGGGGCGGGGCTTACCTGTACAGAAATGGTCAGCGCCAAAGCCCTGTGCTATCAGGATAAAAAAACCATCCCCCTTTTGCAGATGGGTGAGAACGAGACCCCCGCCGCCGCCCAGATCTTCGGCAGCGATCCGGTGTGCATGGAGGAGGGGGCGGCCATTGCCCATGAGGTGTCCGGGGCGGACATGATTGATATCAACATGGGCTGTCCCGTCCCCAAGGTTGCCAACTCCGGGGACGGCTCCGGGCTGATGAAAAATCCCGATTTAGCCGTCAGGGTGGCCGAAGCGGTGATTAAAGGAGCCAAATGCCCGGTGACGGTGAAATTCCGCCTGGGCTGGGACAAGGGCTCCATCAACTGCGTGGAGTTCGCCAAAGCCATGGAGGAGGCCGGGGTGTCCGCTGTGGCCGTCCACGGGAGGACCAAGGTGCAAATGTACGCCGGAACCGCCAACTGGGACTGGATTCGTGAGGTCAAAAAGGCGGTGAGCATTCCGGTTATTGCCAACGGGGATGTGTTCAAGGGGACCGATGCCCCCCGTATCCTGAAATACACCGGGGCGGACATGGCCATGATTGGCCGGGGGGTGTTCGGCAACCCCTGGCTGTTCGCCCAGTGCAGGGCGGCCTTGAGGGGAGAGCCTATCCCGGACCTCCCTCCCCTCTCGGAGCGGTGTGACACTGCCGTCCGCCAGTTTGAGATGGCCGCCGCTAACAAGGGGGAGAAGATCGCCTGCCTGGAGGCCCGGAAGCAGTACGCCTGGTATTTGAAGGGGGTCCCCCACGCGGGGTATTATAAGGAGCAGATTGTGAAAATTACCACCCTGGAGGACGTCTACCGGGTGACGGCGGGCATCAAGCGGGATTTGTGTTAGAAGGGGGGAACTGCCGTGACTGACCAGGAGCTGGTGGAACGGGCGAAAAAGGGCGACCAGTCCGCCTTTGAGCAGCTGGTGCTGGACAATCAGAATAAGGTCTTTTCCCTGGCCCTGCGGCTGGTGGGTGACCGGGAGGAGGCAGCGGACCTGGCTCAGGAGGCCTTTGTCAAGGCGTGGCAAGGGTTGCCCGCCTTTCGGGGCGGGAGCTTCTTCTCCACCTGGCTGTACCGGTTGACCACAAACGTGTGTATCGACTACCTGCGGAAGAAAAAGCGGCGGGAGGCGGTGGAGCCGTCGGTGTCGCTGGACGACCCGGACAGCGGCTGGGCAGAGCCCTTTCTTTGGGAGCAGGACCCTCAGCGGTTGCTGGAACAGTCGGAGCGGGGGCGGGCCCTGGCCCAAGGGCTGGACCGGCTGCCCGACTGGCAGCGGGAGATTCTGGTGCTCCGTGAGCTGTCCGGGCTGAGCTACCAGGAGATTGGGGAAAAGCTGGACCTGGATTTGGGGACGGTGAAGTCCCGCATTGCCCGGGCCCGGATGAATCTGCGAAAAATTTTGCTGGAGGACGGGAACTTTTTTTGGAAGATGCCGTCTAAACCGGTAAAGAAGGAAGAAAGGGGGTGAAGCCCGTGGCCTGTGACCGGTATTATGAGCTGCTCTCCGCCCGCGTGGACCGGGAGCTGACCCGGGATGAGGCGGAGGAGGTGGAGCTGCACCTTGCCGGCTGTGCCCAATGCCGGATTGTCTGGGAGCAGATGGAGGAGGCCCGGGAGGCCTTTGCCCATTTGGAGGAGGTCCCCGCCCCCGAGGGCTTTGCCCAGGGCGTGATGGACCGCATCCGGGCGGAGGAAAAGCCAAAGGTGATCCCCCTGTTCAAGCGGCCCCAGGTCCGGGCCCTGGCCGGGCTGGCCGCCTGTCTGGTGCTGGCGGTGGGGCTGTACGGCGCATCCAGGCCCCGGTATTTGGACAAGAGAGAAATAATGGATGTGACAGTGCGTAGCTTCAATCGGGACGCGGCGGAGGAGCTTGAAGATGTCTCCGCCTGCGAGGCCCTGCCGGAGGACGGAGACGCCCCTCAGATCGCCGCCTACGCCGCCCCGGAGGCCATGGATGAGGCGCCGCTGGACGCGCAGAAAGCATTTCCTGATTCCAGTGCGGACGGCCTTTCCGGCGACTGGGCCTATGCGGAGGTCACCCTGATTTTGGACCGCCTGCCCCAGGGCGCGGAGGAGGTGCTCCCCCCGGACGCCGCAGTGGTTTATGATGAGGAGGCTGGCGGAGACGTCTACACCTGGCTTACCGCGGAGGAGCTGGCCGCGATTGAGAAGCTGGCCTTCGAGCAGGGTATGATTGCTGGAACTACTGAGATTTTTCCCTCTCCGACTGGGGCGCGGTGCGCTCTGATTGTGCGGAGGGGATGAAACGAAAACGGCTCTCCGCCCAGTGCGGAGGGCCGTTTTCACCCTCGGCCAAAATCCCTCAAAAAAACAGTTGTCAGAATGCCTCTTTTCATGTATAATAACCAATAGCGTGTAACGCCCCTTGAACGGGTATTGTTCAGGGCGATACTCAAACGATAAGGAGTGGAACCAACTATGAGCTATTCTGTACAAAACATCCGCAACGTGGCCCTCATCGGACATGGCGGCAGCGGAAAGACCGCCCTGGCCGAGAGCCTGCTGTACATGACCAAGGCCCTGGACCGCATGGGCCGGGCTACCGACGGCAACACCGTCTGCGACTACGACCCCGAGGAGGTCAAGCGCCAGATCTCCATCTCCCTGGCCGTGGCTCCCCTGGAGTTTAAGGGCTGTAAGATCAACGTGCTGGACACCCCAGGCGGGTTCGACTTCTCCGGCGAGGTGATGGAGGCCCTGCGGGCCGCCGATGCCGCCATTATCGTCTGTTCTGCCAAGGACGGTATCTCCGTGGGCCTGGAGAAGGCCTGGAAGTACTGCGAGGAGCGGAATATGCCCCGCTTCATCTACATATCCAAGACCGACGAGGACAACTCCGACTACAACGCCACCTTCGAGGCCCTGCGTGAGAAATACGGCAACAAGATTGCCCCCCTGGTGGTCCCCATCTGGGACGACAACAAAAAGGTTACCGGCATTATCGACGTGCTCAACAAGCGGGCCTATGAGATGCAGAAGCTCCAGCGGGTGGAGATCCAGCTGCCTGAAAGCAAGGCCGGTGTCATCGACGAGTTCAACGACGCTTTGAAGGAATCCGTGGCCGAGACCAGCGAGGAGTTTATGGAAAAATTCTTCGGTGGTGAGGACTTCACCTACGCCGAGATGATCCAGGGCCTGCGTCAGGGCGTGCGGGAGCTGTCCCTGTTCCCGGTGCTGTGCGGCTCCGCCGTCAGCTGTATGGGCTCCCTGATGCTGATGGACTACATTATGGAGCTGCTGCCCACCCCCATGGAGGGCAACTACCACAAGGCCACCCTCCAGAACGGCGAGACCGAGGAGTTTGTGGTCTCTCCCGGCGGCGTGCCCACCGCATTTGTGTTCAAGACCGTCTCTGACCAGTACGGCAAGTACTCCTTCATCAAGGTCATGTCCGGCCACATCACCTCCGACCTCACCCTGGTCAACTCCCGTACCGGCGCCACCGAAAAGCTGGGCCGCCTGTACGTGATGAAGGGCAAGAAGGCCGAGGAGGTCAAGGACCTGAGCTGCGGCGACATCGGCGCCATCGGCAAGATGGACAAGGTGAAGACGGGCGACACCCTGTGCGACAGCCGCAAGGTGGTGGCCCTCAAGCAGATTCCCTTCGCCGAGCCCTGCTACTCCGTTGCTATCGCCCCCAAAACCCGGGGCCAGGAGGATAAGGTGGCCCAGGGCCTGTACCGCCTGAACGAGGAGGACCCCTCTTTCACTCTGGTGAACAACGGCGAGACCCACCAGATGGTGCTGACCGGCACCGGCGACATCCAGATTGACGTGCTGGTGTCCAAGCTGAAAAGCCGCTTCAACGTGGAAGCCGTCCTCAGCGAGACCCGGGTTCCCTACCGTGAGAAAATTCGCAAGACCATCCAGAAGCAGGGCCGCCATAAGAAGCAGACCGGCGGTTCCGGCCAGTTCGGCGACGTGTGGATTCGCTTTGAGCCCAACCCCGATGAGGAGCAGATGGTTTTTGCCGAGGAGGTCTTCGGCGGCTCCGTCCCCAAGAACTTCTTCCCCGCCGTGGAGAAGGGCCTGCGTGAGGCCTGCGTCCACGGTCCCCTGGCAGGCTACCCCGTGGTCAACCTGAAAGCCGTCCTCTACGACGGAAGCTACCACCCGGTGGACTCCTCCGAAATTGCCTTCAAGACCGCCGCTCAGCTGGCCTACAAGGCCGCCATGCCCGAGGCCAACCCCGTGCTGCTGGAGCCCGTGGGCGAGCTGAAGGTCACCGTGCCCGACAGCTACATGGGCGATGTCATTGGCGACCTGAACAAGCGCCGGGGCCGCGTGATGGGCATGAACCCCACCGGCGACGGCGACCAGGTGATTGAGGCTGAGGTCCCCATGGCCGAGATGACCTCCTACGCCATTGACCTGCGGGCCATGACTCAGTCCCGGGGGTCCTACACCTTCCACTTTGTCCGCTATGAGGACTGCCCCCCCGCCGCCCAGGAGAAAGCTATCGCCGCCGCCAAGGCTATGGCAGAGGAATAAGAAGAGTAGAGAAAAGCGGCACACGGTTAATTCCGTGTGCCGCTTCAACGCGTTAAAAAATCATGCTCATCTTTTAGGCTCCCTCTCTGAGGGAGCTGTCGCCGCCGCAGGCGGTGACTGAGGGAGTAAAACAACGAAAATCTGCAGCTAAACTCCCTCCGTCACGGTTTCGCCGTGCCACCTCCCTCAAAGAGGGAGGCTTTTTTGACAATTCTCGCTGGTGCTACTTCAAATTGATTTCCGTCATCAGTTCCCGGCCCACAATGTCCAATACCCGGTCCATCTGGGCCACCTCCTCCGGGGTGAAGCGCTCACGTACCCGGTCCATGACCTCCTGAATGTAGGAACTGCTGAGATTGTAGTAGTCATGGAACTTCTGGGTGGGACGCAGATGGTACTCCCGCCGGTCGCTGGGGGACTGCACCTTTTCCAGATATCCCTTTCGGATCAGGCTGTTTACCTTATAGGCGGCATTTGGGGAGGAGATGTTCACAAAAGAGGCAAACTCATTGACCGTAGGTTCTTCCAGGGCTCGGATGATCTCCATACAGAAGGTCTCCACCGCTGTCAGGCTGGCCTCCCGGGTCTGGAATCTGGAGAAGACAGCCTGATAAAAGTGCAGCTTGAATTTGGTATAGATCCGGTCAAAGCTCTTTTCCAGCACGGCCTTCTCCCTCTTTTTTCTTGAAATTGAGGCCATTATACCAAAGAATCTCCTGTTTCGCAAGAGGAATTCAACCGGTCGGTGAGGGCAAAGGTCAGCTCCGCCTTGCAGGCCAGCCTGCCATCCACACGGGCCTCCGCCGTGCCAAAGCCCACCGGCCCCTTCCGGGCAGTGAGCTGGCATTGCAGCTCCAGCACGTCGCCGGGGCGGACCTGCCGCTTGAACCGGGCGTTTTTAATCCCGCCGAAGAGGGCCAGCCTGCCCTTGTTTTCCTCCTCAGTGAGGATGGCCACCGCCCCCACCTGGGCCAGGGCCTCAATAATAAGCACCCCGGGCATTACCTTAAAGCCGGGAAAGTGGCCCTGGAAAAAGGGCTCGTTGGCGGTGACGCACTTGATCCCCTTGGCCCCCTGTCCGGGGAGGCACTCAGTGATCTTATCCACCAGCAAAAAGGGGTGGCGGTGGGGCAAAATGGATTCGATCTGGTCAATATTCAGCTCCATTGTGTTATTCCTCCCACTTTTTCAGCACAATAGCCGCGTTATGCCCGCCAAAGCCCAGAGAGTTGGACAGGGCGATCCGGAGCTGTGCGCTACGACCCTGGTTGGGCACCACGTCCAGGTCGCAGGCCGGGTCGGGGACCTGATAGCCAATGGTGGCGGGGGCAAAGCCCTCCTTCAGGGCCAGGGCGGTGAAGATGGCCTCCACCGCCCCCGCCGCCCCCAGCAGATGGCCGGTCATGGACTTGGTGGAGCTGACCAGCAGCTTTTTGGCATGGTCCCCAAACAGGGTGTGGATGGCCGCCGTCTCGCTCTCGTCATTGAGCGGGGTAGAGGTGCCGTGGGCGTTGACGTAGTCTACAGCCTCCGGCTCCACACCGGCGTCGGCCAGGGCCTGGGCCATGCAGGCGGCCCCTCCTGCCCCGCCGGGAGCGGGGGCGGTGATGTGGTGGGCGTCACAGTTGGCGCCGTAGCCGATCACCTCAGCGTAAATCCTGGCGCCCCGGGCCTGGGCGTGCCCGTATTCCTCCAGCAGGAGGGCGCCCGCCCCCTCACCCATGACAAAGCCGGAGCGCTGGGCGTCAAAGGGGATGGAGGCCCGCAGAGGGTCGGTGCTCTCGCACAGGGCCTTCATAGCGGTAAAGCCCCCCATGGCCAGAGGGGTGACGGCCGCCTCTCCGCCGCCGCACAGCATAACCTCGGCGTAGCCGTCCCGGATATGGCGGAAGGCGTCGCCCACAGCGTTGGTCCCCCCGGCGCAGGCGGTGACCACACAGGAACACATCCCCCGGAAGCCGTAACGGATGGCCATATGGCCCGCCGCCATATTGGAAATAATCATGGGGATCATAAAGGGGGACACCGAATCATAGCCCCGTTCGCTTCCCCGCCTGTGGGCGTCGCCCACCGTTTCAAAGCCGCCGATGCCGCTGGAAAACAGCACGCCGCAGCGGTCCAGATTTTCCTGCTCCAGGTCCAGGCCGGCGTCGTCCATGCACTCGCCGGCGGCAATCAGGGACAGCTGGGTGAAGCGGTCCATCTTTTTGGCCTCACGCTTGCCCAAAAGGCCGTCGATATCCAACTCCCGCACCTCGCCGGCCAGCTTGACCTTCATCTCTGACGTGTCATACCGGGTGATGGGTCCAATACCGCACCGGCCCGCCTGAACCGCGCTCCAGCTTTCGGCCACTGTATTGCCTATCGGGTTCACAGTGCCCATGCCGGTAATTACCACTCTGCGCTTTTCCATCTCTTTCACCTCATTAAACAGCCATGCCGCCGTCCACGCACAGCACCTGGCCGGTGATGTAGGCGGACTCGGGGGCGGCAAAGAAGGCCACCGCCCGGGCTACCTCCTCGGGTGTACCGGGACGGCCCTTGGGAATGGTCCCCAGCATGGCCTCTTTGGCCTTGTCGGGCAAAACGGCGGTCATGTCGGTTTGGATGTAGCCGGGGGCCACCGCGTTGACGGTGATATCCCGCCCGGCCAGCTCTTTGGCGGCCGCCTTGGTCAGGCCCAGCAGGCCCGCCTTGCTGGCGGCGTAGGCGGTCTGGCCCGGATTGCCCCGCAGGCCTACCACGCTGGACAGGCAGATAATCCGCCCGTATTTCTGGCGCACCATCACCTTGGAAGCCGCCTTGGTGCAGAAGTAGGCGCCTTTCAGGTTGGTATCCAGGGTGTTGTCAAAATCCTCCGTTTTGGCGGTCATGAGCAGGCCGTCCCGGCTGATGCCGGCGTTGTTGACCAGAATGTCCAGCCGCCCAAAGCGCTCCTTCACCGCCGCCACCAGAGCCTCGCAGGCGGCGGGGCTGGCCACATCAGTCTGAAAGACCTCCGCCTCCACCCCCAGATCGCGGCACAGCTGCGCTGTCTCCTCCGCCGCCTGGCTGCTGCCCCCGTAGTTGACAGCGATAGACACCCCTCTCCGGGCCAGCTCCAGGCAGACAGCCCGGCCGATTCCCCGGCTGCCGCCGGTGACCAGGGCTACATTTCCCTCCATGCTCATGGATGATCTCCTTTCAAAGCGGATACCACACTGTGGAAGTCCGCCGCTGTGTCGATGTGATAGGTCTTGATGGCCGGGGCCGTCTTTTTAAAGAAGCCGCACAGGGTTTTGCCCGGCCCGATTTCCACCGCAGTGTCAATGCCGTCAGCCTCCATCCGGCGGACAGTGTCCTCCCAGTAGACGGAGGACTGAACCTGGCGTTCCAGCAGGGCGGGGATGGTGTCCTCCGCCTCCATAGGCCCGCCCTTGCAGTTGAAGTAGACGGGGATAGACATGGGGCCGAAGTCCAGAGACCGGAAGCGGGCAGCCAAGGCGTCCCCGGCGGGCTTCATCAGGCGGGTGTGGAAGGGGCCGCTCACCTTTAAGGGCATGCACCGCTTGGCGCCCAGCTCCCTGGCCAGCTCCCCGGCCCGGTCCACCGCCGCCCTCTCCCCGCCGATAACCAGCTGGCCGGGACAGTTGTAGTTGCAGATCTGAACCACTCCCAGCTCCGCCGCCCGGCTGCAGGCGGTCTGGAGCTGCTCACGGTCCAGCCCCAGCACGGCAGTCATGGAGCAGTCCAGCCCGGCGGCGGCCTCCTCCATGGCCCGGCCCCGAAAGGCCACTGTTGAGATGGTTGTCCCCTGGCTGAACACTCCGGCGGCGTACAGCGCCGAGTACTCCCCCAGAGACAGCCCCGCAGCTGCTTGGGGACGGATGCCCGCCTGATACAGCAGATCGGTCACCCCCACGGCGAAGGCTGCCATGCAGGGCTGGGTGTACCGGGTCTGGGACAGCTTCTCCTCCGGGCCCTCAAAGCACAGTTCCTTCAGGTCAAAATCCACCGGGGCATGGTCAAAAATGTTGGCAAAGGCGGGGAATTCCTTGTAAAAATCCGCTCCCATGCCCACCTTCTGACTGCCCTGTCCGGCATATACAAAGGCCAGCTTCATTGTGCCGCCCTCCATTCCTTTATAATTTGGTCCATCTGCTTTTCCACCGTGGACATGGCGTCCACCTGGCCCACATTGGCCCCGCAGAAGAACAGACCATTTTCCCAGTCTCCATGCCAGGCGGCGATGAGGGCTTGGGAGATGCAGTAGGGGGAGTTCAGCTTTTTGCAGGGAACCAGACAACCGATACAGCCCTCCGGCCCGGGCTGAACACCCGCCTCCACCCGGCGCACCAGGGGACTGCGTAGGGCCCTGCCCGGCATCCCCACCGGGCTTTTTACAATCACCGCATCCTCACAACGGGCCCGGATGAGGGCATCCTTATAGTCCTGGGTGGCGTCACATTCCTCTGTGGCGATAAACTGGGTGGCGAACTGTGCTCCAGCGGCCCCCTGCTTCATCAGCCGGGCCATTTGGCCTCCATTTTCCACCCCTCCGGCTACAAAGACCGGGATATCCCGGCGGTACTTTTCCCGGAAGGGGGCCAAGGCCTCCCGCACCTCATGAAGCAGCCTTTCCAAGACGTCGGGCCGGCCCGCCTGGGCCTGCTCAGGGGAAAAACCCAGGTGACCGCCCGCCAGAGGGCCCTCCAGCACCACAAAGTCGGGGACCCGGGCGCAGCGCTTGTCCCAGGCCTTGCAGATCAGGGCGGCGGCCCGGCCGCTGCTGACAATAGGAGCCAGGGCAGCGGTACTGTCCGGGACCTGAGCGGCAATAACAGGCAGCTGGAGGGGCAGTCCTGCTCCACTGACCACCGCGTCCACCCCTGCCCGAAGGGCGGTGCGGACGCTGTCAGCATACTGGGCAGTGGCTACCATAGCATTTACTGCCACCAGCCCCGCTCCCCGGGCCAGTTCCTTGGCCCGGCGGACCTGGCGGTCTAAAGCCCGCAGGTTGGCCCGCTGGTGGTCCTGTCTGTAGTCGGGCTCTAAAAAGCCGCAGGCGGCGGTGGAGATAGTCCCCATGCCGCCTTTGGCGGCCACCGCTCCGGCCAGACGGTCCAGGCTGATGCCAATGCCCATACCCCCCTGAAGGATGGGCAGAGAAAGGGTTTTACCTCCAAGCGTTACCGCCATTTTGCCTCCATTTCTGCCAGTACACTCCGGCTGTCCCCCATCAGCTCCTCAAAGATGGTCCGCAGGGGGCGGATCTGGTGGAGCAGTCCCGCCGTCTGGCCGCACATCAGCGAGCCGGTTTTGGTGTCGCCCTCAAAAACCGCCCGGCGCAGGGAGCCCAGAGTGAATTTCTCCAGCTCCTCCCGGCTGGCCCCGGCCCGCTCCTGCTTTAAATACTCCCGGGACATCTGGTTCTTTAAAATGCGGACGGGCGCGTTGACAGAGCGGCCTGTCACAGTGGTGTCGCTGTCCTTGGCCTTTAAAACGGCCTGCTTGTAGTTGTCGTGAATGGGGCACTCCTCACTGACCAGCAGGCAGGTGCCTACCTGTGCGCCGCAGGCCCCCAGGGCGAAGGCGGCGGCCAGCTGACGGCCCGAGGCGATACCGCCGGCGGCAATGACAGGCAGGCTGGTGGCCTCACAGACCTGGGGCACCAGGGCCATAGTGGTCAGCTCACCCACATGGCCGCCCGACTCAGTGCCCTCAGCGATAAAGCCATCCACCCCCAGCGGTTCCAGCCGCTTGACCATGGTGGTGGCCGGGACTACGGGGAAGACCTTGATCCCCGCCTCTTTCCAGGCCGGGACAAACTGTCCGGGTACCCCGGCGCCGGTGGTAACCACCTTCACGCCCTCCTCAATGACCACCTGGGCCATCTGGGCGGCGGCGGGGTTCATGAGCATGATGTTCACGCCAAAGGGTTTGTCTGTGAGGGACTTGCAGGTGCGGATGTGCTCCCGGAGCATATCCGCGGTCATTCCCCCGGCGCCGATCAGTCCCAGGGCGCCGGCGTTGGACACGGCGGCGGCAAACTCACCGGTGGCGATATTGGCCATGCCGCCCTGGATAATGGGGAACTCGGTCCCCAGAATTTCATTGAGCTTCATAGTATCTCTCCTTTACCACTCCAGCAGCGCCCCGGCCCAGGTCAGGCCGCCGCCGAAGCCCACCGTCAGCACCCGCATTCCGGGGCGCAGCACCCCGCTCTGGACCAGTTCGTCTAGGGCAATGGGGATACTGGCGGCGGAGGTGTTGCCGTAGCGGTCCATATTTTTATAGAACAGGCCCTCCCGGGCCTTCAGCTTTTTGGCTACGTGGTCAACGATCCGGGCGTTGGCCTGGTGGCAGACCACCAGGTCCAGGTCGTTGACGGAGGACAGCCCCTCCTTCTCCAGCAGCTGGCGGATAGACTGCTCCACCACCTCCACGGCGAAGCGGAACACCGCCTTGCCGTCCATGTGGATAGCGGAGGGGACCGGTCCCGGCCCCTGGACCCGGATGCTGGACCGGTCCCCCCGGGAGCCGAAGACGGTGTGCCAGCTGCGCCCCTCCTCCCGGCTGACCACCGCCGCCCCCGCCCCGTCCCCAAAGAGGACGCAGGTGTTGCGGTTGGTGTGGTCCATCACCCGGCTGATGACCTCCGCTCCCACCACCAGAGCATAGGGGCGGGGGGCGTCGGCCAACAGGGCGTGGGCGGTGTGCAGGCCGTACAAAAACCCGGCGCAGGCGGCGTTCAGGTCAAAGCAAATGGTGTTCTCCATCAGCCCCAGCTCCCGCTGGAGCAGGCAGGCGGTGGAGGGGCTGGCGTGGTCGGGGGTAAATGTCCCCACCAGACACACCCCAATCTCCGCCGCTGTGACCCTCGCCCGGTCCATGGCCTGGCGGGCCGCGTTGACAGCCAGGTCCAGGCCGGTCTCGGTGGTGCAAAAATGGCGGCTGTGTATCCCGGTGCGGCTGAATACCCACTCGTCGCTGGTGTCCACCGCTTTGCTCAGTTCCTCATTGGTCACCACCCGGTCCGGAAGGCACCGTCCGGTGGCTAAAATCTGGGGCGCGCTCATGGCTCCTCCTTCTCCGCGGGGGGCAAGCCTTGTCCCATGGCGCGGAACATATCGTATCTCTGCTGGGCCAGGGCGGAACCCTTCATCCGGTCCAGAGCGGCCAGCTCCTTCCTGAGGGCGGCGTCCACCGTGCGGAACATAGCGTCCCAGTCGGTGTGGGCGCCCTCCTCCGGCTCCCGCAGCACGCCCTGGACAATCCCGCCCCGGCGCAGATCTTGGGCGGTGAGCTTCATCACCTTGCAGGCCTCCTCTGCCCGTCCGGCGTCCTTCCATAAAATGGAGGCAAAGCCCTCCGGGGACAGCACTGAGTACACCGCGTGCTCCAGCATGAGCACCCGGTTGGCCACAGCGAGAGCCAGGGCCCCGCCGCTGTTTCCCTCCCCGGTGATGACGGAGATGACAGGGACCTCCAGGGCGCTCATCAGAGCAAGACACTGGGCAATGGCCTCGCCCTGGCCCCGCTCCTCCGCCTCCTTGCCGGGGTAGGCCCCCGGCGTGTCCACAAAGGTGATGATGGGCCGGCCGAATTTTTCCGCCTGCTTCATCAGCCGCTGGGCCTTGCGATAGCCCTCGGGGGAGGGCATGCCAAAGTTGCAGCGGAGGTTTTCCTCCAGGTTTTTCCCCTTCCGGTGGCCAATAACGGTGACAGGCCGGCCGTGGAAGCGGGCGATACCGCCCAGAATGCTGGCGTCCTCGCCGCACAGGCGGTCGCCGCGCTGTTCAAAAAAGTCGGTAAACAGGGCGGCGATAAAGTCCGCCGTTCCGGGACGCTCCGGATGGCGGGCAATTTTTACCTTTTCTTCCGGTGTATAGCGGCTCATGTACGTCCCCCCTTCTCGTGGAGGGCCAGCAGCTGGGACAGGACGGTCCTCCATTCGCTCCGGGGAACAATCCGGTCCAGAAAGCCGTGGTCCAGCAGATATTCCGCCCGCTGAAAGCCCTCAGGCAGCTGTTCCTTGATGGTCTGCTCAATCACCCGAGGGCCAGCAAAGCCGATGAGTGCCTCGGGCTCAGACAGCATGATGTCCCCCAGGGAGGCGAAGCTGGCCGTCACCCCGCCGGTGGTGGGGTGAGTAAAGCAGGAGATGTAAAGCCCGCCCCGGCTCTGGAACCGCTGGATGGCGGCGGCGGTTTTGACCATCTGCATCAGGGAAAAAATCCCCTCCTGCATTCGGGCCCCGCCGCTGGCGGAGAAGATGACAAGGGGAAGACGCTTTCGGGCGGCGTACTCGGCGGCCCGGGTGATTTTCTCCCCCACCGCCGTGCCCATGCTGCCCATAAGAAAGTGGCTGTCCAGCACGGCGAAGACCGCCTTCCGGCCCTCAATTTTGCCCAGAGCGGCCACCGCCCCGTCCTTCAGGCCGGTCTCCTCCTCCAGCCTGGCCAGCTTGGCGGGGTAGCCGGGGAAGGACAGAGGGTCAGCGGGGGATACCTTCTCCTCCAGCTCCTGAAAGGAGCCGGGGTCCAGAATATTGGACAGGCGGTAGTAGGCGTCAATGGGCGCGTGAAACCCGCACCTGGGACAGACCTGCTGGGCCCGGTCCCACTCCAGATTGGCGCTCTCCGTCCCGCAGGAGGGGCACTTGGTCCGGCGGGAGGAGGTAATCTTCCCCTCCCGCATGGTCTGGTAGACCAGCAGCCGGTCCCGGCGGCGGGAAAATGTTCGATTCATGGCTCTCCCTCCATCAGGCGGTCACAGGTCCGGGCCAGCTCCAGCAGCCGGTCCAGGTTTTGCTCCAGAAACCCGGTGTCATACTGGCCTTGAACAAAGGCCCGGTCGTGCATAATCAGGTGGGCCAGGGGGGCGTTTGTGGGGTAGCCTTCAATAATCAGCTCCTCCAGCGCCCGGCGCATCCGGCGGATGGCCTCCAGCCGGGTGGGGGCGTGGGTGAGCACCTTGGCGGCCAGAGAGTCGTAGTAGGGGGGGACCTCATACCCGGTGTACAGGGCGGTATCCACCCGCACGCCCGGCCCGCCGGGCAGGTGTAAAAAGGTGGTAGTCCCCGGACAGGGCATAAAATCCCGCTCCGGGTCCTCGGCGTTGATGCGGCACTCGATAGCGTGGCCGCTCACCTTAATATCCTCCTGCTGGAAGGACAGAGGGAGGCCGGCGGCCACCCGAAGCTGTTCCTTCACCAGGTCAACGCCTGTGACCAGTTCGGTGACCGGGTGCTCCACCTGGATGCGGGTATTCATCTCGATAAAATAGAATTGGCCGTCGGGAGCCAGAACGAATTCCACCGTCCCCGCGCCCACATAACCCGCCGCCTGGGCGGCCGCCACGGCGGCCCGGCCCATCTCCTCCCGCAGCCGGGGGGTGAGGGCCCGGGAGGGGGATTCCTCCACCAGCTTCTGGCGGCGGCGCTGGATGGAGCAGTCCCGCTCCCCCAGGTGGACCACATGGCCCTGGGTGTCCGCCATAATCTGGAACTCAATGTGCCGGGGGTTGAGGATCAATTTCTCCAGATACATCTCCCCGTCCCCAAAGCAGGCCACAGCCTCGGCCTGGGCCTCTTTAAAGCGGAGCTCCAGCTCCTGGCCGGAGTCCACCTGGCGCATGCCCCGGCCCCCGCCGCCGGCGGAGGCCTTCAGCAGCACAGGATAGCCCACCTGTTCCGCCAAAGTCCTGGCCTGACGGGCATTTTTCACCGGCCCGTCAGAGCCGGGAACCACCGGCACTCCGGCGCCTTGGGCCAAAGTCCGGGCGGCGGCCTTGCTGCCCAGCTTTCGGATGACCTCTCCCGGGGGGCCGATAAACTTCAGGCCCGCCTGGACACACCGGTCGGCGAAGTCCGGGTTTTCCGACAGAAAACCGTAGCCGGGGTGGACAGCGTCGCAGCCGGTGGCCAGGGCGGCGGACAGGATGGCCTCCTGATTGAGGTAGCTGTCCGCCGCTTTGGCCGGGCCGATACACAAAGAGCGGGTGGCCAACTGGGCGTGGAGGGCGCTCTCGTCAGCCTGGGACCAGACGGCCACCGTCTCCACATCCAGCTCCCGGCAGGCCCGGATGATCCGCAGGGCGATTTCCCCCCGGTTGGCGATCAATACACGCTTCAACATGGTCTCACGTCCTCCGGATGCGGAACAGGGGAGCACCTACCCCCACCGCCTCGCCGTCCTGAACCAGGACCTCCTCCACCACGCAGTCGGCGGGAGCGGGGACCTCGCTCATCATCTTCATGGCCTCGATGAGACACAGGGTATCACCCTTCTTCACATGGGCTCCGGGGGTGACATAGGGGGGCTCCTCCGGAGCGGGGGCGGCGTAAAACACCCCCACCAGAGGGGCGGTGACCGCCTCCCCCTCCTCCCACGCCTCCTGGGGAGCGGGGGCCGGCGGGGCGGACAGGACCGGACCGGCGGCTGATACCACCGTCTGCTCCCGGCGAAGAGCCACCCGCTCCCCATCCTTCTCCCACTCCAGCGCCGTCAGCCCGGAGGCGGCAAAACGGTCCATCAGGCCATATAACTCCTTCAATTCCATATGCGGCCTCCCAGCCTGCTCAGGCCCTTTTGCTCTTGATGTAGTTCAGAATGTCCTGAACTGTGTGGATTTTCTCCAGGTCCTCGTCCTCGATGCCCACGCCCAGGCTCTCCTGAAGGGCCATGGACAGCTCCACAATCTCCAGGGAATCGGCCTCCAGGTCCTCAATCAGGTTGGTGTCCAGCTTGACGTCCTCCACGTTGCAGCTCAGGGTGTCCACAATAATGTCACGTACATTCTCGAAGGTGATTTCCATTTCAATCTACCGTCCTTTCAAAATTTTGGTATGCCGGCGGCGGCATAATTCTCAAGTATTTTATCTAAAAATTTTTAACTAAAATACTTGAAGTTTATTATATGGAATCCCGCCCCAATGTCAAGGGAAATTTTCCCGTCCATAGATTTTCTCTGTTTTTTACAATACACGGCCCGGTTTGTTCCCCTGTTTGTCGGGTAAAATCATCAACACTGAGGGGTTTGCCCCTGGGTGCGGCGGCAAAAAAATACCGCCAAGCCTTGAAAAATCAAAGCTTAACGGCATTGAAGCGCTGATTAAGAGTGGTCAAATTTTTCTCACCGGCTCCCGCCAGGGGACATCTTTCAGCTGTTCTCCGGCTTCCAGGGCCTCCACCCCTCCGGCGGTGAGGTCCAGGATGTGGGCGGTGAAATCCTGGGCCCGCTCCTCGGGGAGGAGGGCGGAGAGGACCACATCCGCGCCATAGTCTGTATGCTCCACAACGCCGCCGAAGGCGGACACCTCGCGGCGCATAGACTCAAACTGGGCATAGGTGCAGGGGACCTCCAGGGCCACCCAGCGGCGGACCACTGAGATACCGGAGGCGTCCAGGGCGTCCTTGGCGGACTGGGTATAGGCCCGGACCAGGCCGCCGGCGCCCAGGAGAACGCCGCCGAAGTAACGGGTGACTACGCAGACCACGTCGGTGACCTCCTCCCGCTGGAAGACGTTGAGCATGGGCTGGCCGGCGGTGCCCTGGGGCTCGCCGTCGTCAGAGTAGCGCTCCACACCACCCTGGCGCAGGCGGTAGCACCAGCAGTTGTGGCGGGCGTCGTAGTGCTTTTTTTTGGTCTCCTCAATGCGGGCGCGGGCCTCCTCCTCGGAGGAAACCCGCCACACCTGGCCGATAAACCGGGAACGTTTCTCCACCAGCTCCGTCTCGCTGTGGGCGGTGGGGATGTAATACTCTGTCATGGAAGTCACCTCAATCTGCGCGGCCGAACATCCCGACCTACAATATAATCTATCGTTGTTCCGTAAAAATCTGCCAATACAATTAAGAGATGCACCGGAATTTCTCGTTTCCCGGTTTCATAGTTGCTATATGTTCGCTGGTCGATTCCTAACAGCGCCGCAATTTCTTTCTGACTTTTATCAGAGTCCTGCCGCAGGTCCAGCATTCTGGGAAAATGCACAAAAACCACCTCAAAGCTATTATACTTACTATCAAATGATAGTGTTAATTTTACTATCAAATAATAGTAAAATAGCAGTGAGGTGATTAAAATGAGAGAGACTTATTGGCTGGAGGACTTTGAAGAAACCTGTCAGGATATCATGGAAGTCACAGTTCTTCTGGATGCGCTGTCAATGTATCTCATCAGCGGCGAGGACTTCAGCCACATTGACAGAGCGGATTATGTTCCCCTTGTATCCCGCCGCCTGTGCGGCTATCTGTCCCAGCACGCGCTGGATCTGCACAACCTGAAAAGGAGGCTGGACCCGGACCTGCAGCAAGCTTCAAAATTGCTGCCATCCAATCGTAGGGACGGCCTGTAGCCGCCCGCCTGTTACAGGCAGGCCCATTCGGTTCTGCGGGCAGCCAAAGGCCGCCCCTGCAGATGGCAGAAAATCTGGTGGCTGCGCCAGGACGGTGCAGCTGTCAAACGGAGGGAAACAGCAGGCCGGCCTTTTGCCTGGCCTGTTCCACCACTTCAACGGTGGTCCGGGTGATATCCAGGCGGCTGTACACCCCTGCATAGTCACCGGTCAGCAGCAGGGGGATGAGGCCCTGTATCTCGTAAAACCAGCGGTCGGGGTCGGGCTGGAGGTTGAAGGTCTCGTCCCGCCCTCCGGCGGCCACCCGCACCTCCGCCAGGCCATTGCTGCCGTCCTTGACATAGAGGAAGCCCTGTTCCCCCTCAATCTGATAGTAGCTGACGCCCCGGGCGTCCTTCGCCCCGGCCAGGGAGGCCCGGAAACCGGGGTAATCCATCTCCATAATGCCGGAGGTGTCAATGCCGTTTTCAAACAGGTTGGGCCGGTAAACCGCTGCCTCCGGCGGCCCGAAGAGGGCGGCGGTGAGATAGACGTTGTAGTAGTTGATATCCATCAGGCAGCCCCCGGCAAAGGCGGGGTTGAAGACGTTGCAGACCTCCCCCGCCCGCAGCCTGTCATACCGGGCGCTGTACTGGGTGTAGTTGCCCAGCACCAGCTTGACCGGGCCGATTTTGGGCAGATTTTCCTGCAAAATCCGATAATTGGGCAAAAATGTGGTGGGGACCGCCTCTACCAGGAACAGCCGCCGCTCCTTCGCCAGTCCGGCCAGCTCCCGGACCTGCTCTCCCCGGGTGCAGAAGGGTTTTTCACAGATGACATGCTTGCCCGCCAGCAGGGCCTGTCTGGTCTGTTGGTAGTGCAGCAGGTTGGGGGAGGCGATATACACCGTGTTGACCTGGCTGTCCGCCAGCAGGGCGTCTAAATCGGTAAAAACCTTCTGTGCGCCGTACCGGTCTGCCAGCTGCCTGCCGGTCTCCTCTCTGCGGGAATATACTGCCTCCAGGCGGATGCCCTCTGTCCGCGCCGCGCCGTCCAGAATGCTGTGAACAATGGCACCTGAGCCGATGGTGGCCAGCCTGACTTCATTCATTTCCATTCCCTCCGTGGGATTGGGCCACCGCGGTGGCCTCCTCCAGAATTTCCAGAACCCGGACAACCTCCTCGTCCCGGACGCACTTCTCGCCGCCTTGTTCAATGGCGTTGATAAGGCTGTCATAGATCCGCTCATAGTGGGCGCAGCCCACAGGGACCCTTTCGGTAACCGGATTGCCCGATCCGTCCCGGTAAACCAGGGTGCCCCACCGGTCCTCCGGGGCCATGGCGGTGCTGACGGTATGCCGCCCCACCGCCTTGGCCTTTCCCGAGTTGTGGATCACCGGGGGCAGGGTAAAGGAGCCGTTGGTGCCGTGGAGGGTAAAGCGGGGGTAGTCGATCTGAACGCACATGCTGGTGTTGACCGAAGCCTTGCAGTTTCCATAGAAGAACTCCAGGTCGTAATAGTCGTCCCCCGCGCCCGGGTGGTGGATGGAGCGCACGTCAAAGTGTGTGCGCTCCGGCATACCCAGCAGGCTGACAATCTGGTCAATCTGGTGGACGGCCAGGTTGTACAAGGTACCCAGGTGGTCGTACCAGCCGTTGGGGCGGAAATAGTCGTAGTGGCTCTCCAGCCGAACCAGCTGGCCCAGCTTGCCGCTCTGGACCACCTCCTTGACGGCCAGGAAGTCAGCGTCAAACCGGCGGTTCTGGTTGGGCATGCAGACCAGCCCCTTCTCCCTGGCCAGGGCAAAGACCTCCCGGGCCTGAGCCGCCGTGGGGGCAAAGGGCTTTTCCACCAGAGCGTGCTTGCCGGCATTGAGAATCTGCCTGGCGTAGGGGACGTGGAACCGGTCCGGGGTGTTGACCACCACCAGGTTCACCTGGGGGTCTGTCAGGACCCGGTCCAGGTCGTCCGTAAAGGTGAGCTCCGGGTAAAAGGGCTCGTATTCGGCGAACTGAGGGGCGTCCTCCTTCCGGCGGAAGACGTATTTCACCCGGATATCCTCCCGATGCTCCACGTAGGGGATGTGGTACTCCCGTACACTGACACCAAAGCCGATATAGGCGACGGTAAGCATGGTTCCGCCTCCTTACGCCTTCTCCGCCAAGCGGCGCTTTCTGGCCCGCTGGAGGTTCTCTTTAATCACCGGGCCCACCGTCTGGATGAGGATGACCACAATGAGCACCAGGCCCTGGAAGGTGTCCTGAATATCCACGCTGAGGCCGGGGATGGATACAATGATAAAGTTGATGGTGGTGTAGGACAGAGCGCCGAAGATCACGCCTACCATGTTGCCCTTACCGCCCGCCATGCTCACGCCGGCCAGCACCACCGAGGCAATGGCGTACATCTCGTAGCTGACACCGGAGGAGGCGGGGGTGACGTTGCCGATTTTGCAGGCCTGGAGCATGCTGGCCACCCCCACGCAGATACCGGTGAGGATAAAGACGGAAATCTTCACCCAGGTAACGTTGATGCCCGCCAGCCGGGCGCTCTTCTCGTTGGAGCCCACGGCGTAGATGGTCTTGCCGTACTTGGTCTTTTTGGAGATGACGATAAACAAAATGGCCATCAGCAAAAAGACAAAGGTGATGTAGGGGATGGAAAAGCCGCCGAAGGCCAGCTTGCCGGTGCCGAATTTCATGCGCAGGAACTCATACTTGCTGTTGGAGCTGAGCATGGCGAACTGGCTGGAGGAGGAGCCGCTGATAGCCGGGTCAATCTTCCGCACCACCGACAATGTGAGGGAGCGGTAGATGAGCATGGTGCCCAGAGTGACCACAAAGGGGGGCATTTTGCCAAAGCCCACCAGCAGGCCGTTCACCGCCCCGCACAGCGCGCCGGTAATCACGGCGGCCAGCGCCATGAGCAGGATGGAGTTTGTGGTGTTGAACACGATAATGGTCACGCCGGTACACAGCACCAGCTGAGAGCCCACCGACAGGTCGATCTGCCCGGTGATGATGACAAAGGCCATACCCAGGGCGATAGTGCCCACAATCACGGTGTTCTGGCTGGAGAGGATGGCGGCGATATGGCTCCACTTAAAGGCGTTGCCGTTGGAGCTGATGGTAAATGCGTAGCCGATCATGATGATGAACAGCACAAAGATAAAGCTGTATTGGGACCAGACCCGTCCCAGCGTCCCGCCGAAGCCTTTTTTCTGATTCATGATTTTGCCTCCTCACTGGTCTCAACCGCGTTGGTGGAGTAGAGCATAACGTCCCGCTCGTTTACCTCGGCGTGTTGGAAGGTCTTGACAATATGTCCCTCATAGAACACAACGCAGCGATCAGCCACCTTTTGAATCTCGGGGATCTCCAGGGTGTTGATGATAACGGTCTTGCCTGCCTGGGCAAAGCTAAGGATCAGGCGGTAGATTTCCTCTTTGGCTCCCACGTCCACCCCCTGGGTGGGGTTGTCAAAGAGAAGCACGTCGGCCCCGATATTCAGCCATCGGGCCAGAAAGACCTTCTGCTGGTTGCCGCCGGACAAGGACAGAATGCTGTCAGAGCTGTCACCCGCCTTGATGCGCAGGCTCTCCTTCTGGGCGGCGTAACGGCCGGCCTCATCCTTTCCCTTGATGAAGGGCTGCCTTCCGGACAGCTCGTGCTCAGCCAGATAGAAGTTCTCCAGAATACTCATATCAGGCACCACCGAGTTCTCCTTCCGGTTGGCGGGGAGCATGGCCACGCCGTTTTTCATAAACCGGACAATGCTGCCGTCCATGTTTTTGCCGTTGACCCGCATGGAGCCCCCCTCGGCGGGGAGGGCGCCGAACATGGTCTGCATCAGCTCGCTGGCCCCGCAGCCGGCCAGGCCGGTGAAGGCCACAATTTCCCCCCGCTTTACCTCCAGGTTGATACCGGCAAAGCCCTGGCCGGTATAGCCCTTCAGTTCCAGAATGGTGTCCCCCAGCTTACGGGGGAGGTAGACATCCTCGTCCACATACTGGCTGCCCACCATGGCGGAGGTGATGGCGTGGGGGTCGGTGTCCTTTATATATCCGGAGGAAATGAACTCTCCGTTTCGCAGTACTGTATACCGGTCGGCAATGGCAAAAATCTCGGGCATCTTGTGCGAAATGAAGATGAAGGATTTCCCCTGTGCTTTCAGCTTTCGTAAAATACCAAACAGGTGGTCGATTTCGTTGTTAGACAAAGCCGTGGTGGGCTCGTCCAGAATGAGGAGCTTGGCGTCTACATAGAGGGCGCGGCAAATCTCCAGCAGCTGCTTTTCGCTGGTTTTCAGTTCAGACACCATGGCGGTGGGGTCGATATCCACCCCCAGGTCCACAAATAATTGCCGGGCCCTGGCCACCTGCTCCTTCTGCCGCAGCAGGCCGAACCGGGTCAGCTCCCGGCACAAAAAGATGTTGTCAGCCACAGTCAGGTCATTGATGACGTTCAGCTCCTGGTGGACAAAGGCGATGCCCGCCGCCTCCATCTGCTGGATGGTGGGGGTGGGGTAATCTCTGCCGTCAAAGGTGATGGTTCCGGTATCCGCCGGAATCACGCCGGTGAGAATGTTCATCAGGGTGGATTTACCGGCCCCGTTTTCCCCCAGCAGGGCGTGGATTTCTCCCGCCTCCACGCTCAGGTGGATGTCAGACAGGGCCTGGGAGCCGCCAAATGCCTTTGACACATGGTTCATTTCAAGGATAGTCATACGCAGTCTCCTTGTTGTGTTTGCAGGGGGTGCCGCCCCGGTGTCCCGCTGTTGGACAGGCGGCCCCTACAGGATGATGATATCAAGGAGCGGACGCGGGGCGAACCCCGCATCCGCTCCATAGGTTGCTTATGTTGGCTGGGTTTTCAGGGATTCAGTGGCCCTGGAAGCCCTCGAACTGGCTGACGTTGTTGGCATCCACGATCCACACGGGCTGATACTCGCCGGAGCCAACCTCATAATTCCAGTTGCCGCCGAGGTACTCCAGGCCCTTCTCGATGATGTCCTGCATCATCTTGGGGCTGAAATACATGGACATCATGTCGTCAAAGTACTGCTTGGCCAGGGCGGACTGGTCGTCGGCGCCGGCCATCACGTCGTAGAGCTCCTGCATGCCGCCAATGGCGGAGATGTACACATCCATGGCCTCCAAGTCGGCCAGGGTGGCGGCGGAAGCGCCGGCCTCCAGGTAGTTGAGCACGCCGAAGGTCATCTCGTCGTCCATGGAGTAGATGTACAGCTTGCCGTTGTTGGCCTTGGCGGCGGCCACGATCTCATCAAACTTCTGCTCGATGTAGCTGTAGGCACCGTCGGCAGACCAGTTGCACACCACGGTGTAGCCGTTGAAGACGGCGTCCAGCTGCTCCTGGGTCCAGGTCTCAGTGGTCTTGTAGCTGCCGGTCTGGGCGTCCTGATACTCCACCTCGCCCTTCAGGAACTGCTCAAAGCCTTCCTGGCGGCGGGAGCAGACGGTACCGTTGTCGCCGTAGAGCACCACCACGGTGTCGCCGGGCTGCATGCCGTTCTTCTGGAGCCAGTAGGCGATACCTGCGCCGCACTGCCAGTTGTCGCCGGAGGCGTTGAGGATGGCGTACTTCTCGGTGGCCTCAATGATGCGGTCGAAGGAGATGAAGGGGATGCCCTCGGCGTACAGGGCCTCCTGGCCGGCCTGGGCGGAGTCGTCCAGGGCCATCATGACAACCAGGGCGGCGTCATCGTTGGCGATAATGGTCTGGCAGTGGTCCACCTGCTCCTCACCGGAGGAGGCGGGGATGTAGGTAGCCTTATACTGGCCGGCAGCGGTGATCTCGTCACACTTGGCCTGGGCATAGGCGCCGGCCTGGGCGGTCCAGCCGTGGTCAGGGGTGGGGCCCAGCACATAGACGGTGTTCTTGCCGTTGTTGCCAGCGGGAGCGGGAGTGGACACGGCGGGCTGTCCGGAGCCGCTGCTCTTGTTGGCGCTGGTCTGTCCGCCGCTGCCGCAGGCCGTCAGCGACAGGGACATAGCAAGTGTCAGCGCGAGTGCTACGATCTTTTTCATTGTTCTTCCTCCATAAAATATAGTTTTATAACAACCGCAGTGTGCGGCTATTATCCAAAGTGGTTACAGCTCCACCTCCACGGGACGCCCCTCCTCGGAGGAGCGGATGGAGGCGAAAACCGCCTTCATGGATCGAATCACGTCGCCGGCGTCCAGCACGCTGGGCCGGTTTTGGGACACCGCCTCCACAAACTCGTCGATCACGCCGGAGGCTGTCTGGTCGTCGTTGGTCTGGATCTTCTCCAAGTCGTAATGGGTAACCTCCCCCTTTTGGGAGATGACCGTGATGGTGTGAACAGGGTCGTCATAGATGCGCATGATGCCCTGGGTGCCGTAGAGGATGGTGGAGTTGTCCTCCATCCCGTAGTGGGTCCAGCTGGCCGTCATGGTGCCAAAGGCGCCGCCTGAGGTTTCGTAGATGCAGATGGCGTTGTCGTCTACGCCAATGAACTGGCCGTCCGCCCCCCGCTTGTCCAGGGTGAGCAGCCGGGCGGTGGTGCGGACAATGTCCTGGCCCAGGATGTAGCGCAGCATGTCGGTCTTGTGGATGCCCAGATCGGCCATAGCCCCCATGGCGGCCCGCTTTTTGTCAAAAAACCAGGTGTTGTTCCCCGGAGTGATGGACCAGGTTTCCGGCCCGCCGTGGCCAAAGGTGGTGCGGAAGGTGACCACCTTGCCGATCTCCCCCGCCTCCAGCAGTTCCTTGGCCTTGACATGGGCCTTGGCCAGCCGCTGGTTCTGGCCAATGAGCAGCCGTTTTCCGGCCTTGTCCGCCTCGGCCAGCATGGCCTCGCATTCGGCCAGGGTGACGGCCATGGGCTTTTCGCACAGCACATGCTTGCCCGCCTGGAGGGCGGCAATAGCCAGCTCCGCGTGGGCGTGGTTGGCCACACAGACGGACACCCCTTCAATGTCGGGGTCGGCCAGCAGTTCCTGGGCGGAGGAATAGGCCTTGCCGTTATACTTGGCGGCGATCTCCCCGGTCCGCTGGGCGTCCATGTCGAAGAAGCCGGTCAGTTTCGCGCCCTGATTGGCGGCGTACTCCGGGATGTGCCTGACCTGAGCGATCTTACCGCAGCCTAATACACCAATATTGAGCATAATTATCTCTCCTTTTATTTAAATCATCACGGTTGGATTCAATACCGCCGCCGATTCCCGCTCCACCAGCTGGTGGGGGACAAAAGCGTGGTCGGCAAGGGCACCCTTTCCGCACTGGAGTCCATTCAGGATGAGCTCCACGCTCCGCCGGCCCATTTCGTGACAGGGCTGAGCCACGGTGGTCAGGTAGGGGTGGACCATGGCGGTGTAGTCCACATCATCAAAGCCGGTGACTGTCAGGTCGCCGGGGACATTCAGCCCCAGCTCCTGGGCCGCCGAAATGGCGCTGAGGGCCAGAATGTCAGAGATACAAAAGATGGCTGTAGGCCGTGGTTCCACAGCCAGAAGGGCCCGGGCGGCCTCCTGTCCGGAGGCGAAGGAGTAGACGGCGTCGGCCTGCGCGTACCAGCTTTGGGAGACGGCCAGCCCCGCCTGGGCCATGGCGTCCAGGTAGCCCTCCCGGCGCAGCCGGGTAGAGATGTACTGGTTGTCCGCCCCCAGCATGGCAATGCGCTCATGGCCGAGATTTTGGAGATAGGTCACCATCTCCAGCGCGGCCCCGTAGTTATCGATCGACACCGAGGGGCACTCAAGGCCGGGGACGTATTCGCAGCACTGGACAATGGGGAAGCCCTCGGCAAAGCGGCCCAGCCAGTCGTAATCCTGACAGCAGCCCAGAAGGATAGCGCCGTCCGCCCGGTGGCTCTCCAGCATTTTGAGAAAGTGCCGCTCACCGTTGGCGTGGCCCAGGGTGTTGCAGATGAGCACGCTGTATTCCAGCTCCCAGGCCCGGTCTCCGATGCCGGTGAGGATGTGGGAGTAGTAGGGGTTGGAGAAGTTGGGAGCCAAGGCCAGAATCACCCGGCTCTCGTTGCGCCGCAGGTTCCGGGCCGACTGGTTGGGCACATAGCGCAGCGCCTCAATGGCCTCCCGCACCCGCTGGGCGGTGGCGGGCTTGACCGCCGGGCTGTTGTTCAGGGTCCGGGACACCGTGGCCACCGAGACCCCGGCCCGCTGGGCGACCTGCTCGATGGTAACCATAGTGAACCGCCTCCGTCTGCCTGCAAAATGTAATCCATTACATTTTCCTGATATGTCTATGATAACAGTTTACCCCCCTGGATGTCAAATATCTTTTGTGCAGTTTTGTAAATTTGTATGCTTTGGCAAATTTCAGGCTGAAATTTGTGTGCTTTGACGAATCTAATAATTTCACTTGACAAAAGTTCCATTTCCATTTAGGCTGAAAACACAAAATGAGAAAAAGGAGCGTGGTCCCATGATTCAATTCGGTCTGCTGACCGCTATTTTGGACGGCTGGT
Organism: Flintibacter muris; assembly: GCF_943192995.1. Taxonomy (GTDB): domain Bacteria; phylum Bacillota; class Clostridia; order Oscillospirales; family Oscillospiraceae; genus Lawsonibacter; species Lawsonibacter muris. Next base: position 2,022 of record NZ_CALPCP010000030.1, on the reverse strand, counting down.
CCTATGAGGAGGCTGTGGACATTGCCGCCGGGCTGGGCTTCCAGTGTCTTGAGGTGGCCTGCTGGCCCGCCGGCAAGGCGGAGCGCCGGTATGCCGGCGTGTCCCATATCGACGCGGAGCGGGTGCTGGAGGACGGTGCCTATGCCCAGCATGTGCTGGACTGTATAGCCAATAAGGAGATGCACATCTCCTCCCTGGCCTACTACCCCAACACCATGGACCCGGACCTGGAGAAGAGAGAGGCGGCCATCAACCATCTGAAGGCGCTGATTAAGACCTCGGCCAGGCTGGGCGTAAACATGGTGACCACCTTTATCGGCTGTGACCAGTACAAGACGGTGGAGGAGAACATTGCGCTGTTCCAGGAGATCTGGCCCCCCATCATCCGCCTGGCGGAGGAGCAGGGCGTGAAGATCGCCATTGAGAACTGCCCCATGCTCTTTGGCCCGGACCAGTGGCCCAATGGCCAGAATCTGATGCGCTCCCCGGTGATCTACCGCAGGCTGTTTGAACTGATTCCCTCCCCTAATTTCGGGCTGAACTTTGATCCCAGCCACTATGTTTGGCAGGGGATGGACTATATCAAAACCATTTACGACTTTAAAGACCGGCTGTTCCATGTCCATTTCAAGGACATCAAGCTCTACCCGGAGAAGCTGGCCGAGTGCGGCACCATGGCCTACCCCCTGGACTATATGTCCCCCAAGCTCCCTGGTTTGGGCGATGTGGACTGGGGCCGGTTTGTCTCCGCCCTCAACGACATCCGCTACAGCGGCGACGCCGTGATTGAAGTGGAGGACAAGGCCTTTGAGGGCAGCCGGGAGGACATTCTCAAGTCCATCCAGCTCTCTAAGCGGTATCTGGACAATTTTATTATTTGAGGCGTATGAGCACAAAAAGGAGGCGTCCCCTGTGTGGAGCATACCCGCTTTTTCAAGCAGCTGTCCCAGCAGTGGCAGAAGCTGCTTGCTCAATCCAGAGGACGGGAACGGAAGGGGGCCCTGCGGCTGCTGGACGAGATCGTGCGGGACGTCAATGCCTCTGTGTGAGGAGACTCTCTCCCTGGCGGCGGAAAACGGACGAACAGACCCGGACAGCATCCGGCAGTGCTACTACATGATAACCAAAAAGAAATTCCGGCCAAATCCTTTGCTACATAAAACGACATGAAATAAATGAAAAATAATGGAATAGAATCAAGACCTTGTTTCCACCGGAAAGGAAATCGCAAGTAGGTCGGCCAGGGAAAAGCAATCGAGAGATGCTTAATGCAATCCTGTTACTGGCTGAATACTGGGATTCCATGGCGAGATTTACCAGAGCGGTTCGGACCGTGGCAAAGCGTATACAGCCAGTTTCGTGCGTGGACGAAGGCTGGTGTATGGGAACGGATTCTTTCAGCCCTGATTGAGCAGGACCTGGTGGACGAAACGACGCTGATGCTGGACAGCACAACGGTCAAAGTTCACCAGCATGCCAGCGGGGCTAAAAAGGGGATACCACGAAGAAACCGGACGGAGCAGAGGAGGCCTGACAACGAAAGTCCATGCGGTAACGGATGGGCTTGGGAATCCATTGCGTTTTTTGCTCTCCAGCGGGAATTGCAATGACATCTGCATGGCACAGGCCCTGCTGGAACCGTTTGACCTGAGAGGTAAGCTGATTCTGGCCGATAAAGGTTATGACAGCGACAAGTTTGTTCGCTGGGTGGAAGAACGGGGCGGGATTGTGGTTGTTCCCAGCCGTGTCAACGCAAAGCGTCCCAGGCCTACAGACTGGCATACTTACAAGGAGCGCCATCTTGTGGAGAAGCTGTTCCTCAAGCTCAAAAACAACCGCCGTTTTGCCACCAGATATGAGAAGAAGGCCCTCTATTTTCATGCGGTCGTCACCCTTGCTTGCTCCCTCGTTTGGTTACTCTGATAGTTTTAAAACAGGCTCTAGCACTCTACCAAGTTAGGAATTAGAAGATGATAGGGTATAGTTTTCTGAGTTTGCACCTGGCGTCATCAGAGGAAAATC
>NZ_CALPCP010000029.1 GCF_943192995.1 Flintibacter muris | reverse complement strand
GTCCTCCTTTGTTGCCCCCCTTTTTTTAACAATTCACGCTTCCGGTTGTCTATTGCTTGCTTAACTTATTGACATTGACTTTTTGCCCTTTTTGCGTACAGAACCTTTTGCCATAGATAAAATACTCCTTTCTATCCGTGGCAATCGGGCCTGTGACGTATGATGTGCGTTACATCATTTCTGCCGGTTATTTCCGGCATATTATGTTGTCAAGGTGCCACGGAATCGTTGGCGGCGTTCAGCCGCGCCTGGGCGTCATGCAGGATGTTATACAGATAGGCTGTATCAACCCTGGTACGCCCTTTGTCGAAGATATGTAGCAGCCCGTCCAGAAACCGCTTCATATCCTCGATAGGAGCTTCCATCTCCCGGCGATAGACAGGCGTAATGATGTCGTCCACGTCGATGGTGTACTGCTGGATGGATTTTTTGAGGGCTTCATCCCCGGCCAGCCGGTCGATCTCATTCAGTGTCCTGCCGTAGTGCTGGGCGGTGACAGAGAACAGGTCGATCAGCAGGCAAAGCGTGGACGTGAGGAACCGCCGCTGGACTTCCGGCTGTACTGTCCTGTTTACAGCGTCCAAAAAGCTGTTCAGATGGTCTAAAACCTCTCCCTCGCAGACGGTGCGGCTGTCGCCACTCTCCTTGACTTCCTTTTCATCGGATAGTCCTGTCAACCATTCCGGGGTGGTTTGCAGGGCGTCCGCCAAGCCGTTGATGATCATACTGCGGTTGGGATTGACCCCATCCGTTTCGTACCGCTGGATGGTGGATTTGTTGACCCCCACCCGCCGCCCAAGTTCCGGCATGGAGATACCGATTTCATTTCTGCGCTCTTTGATACGTTTGCCGACCTCTTTTGGAGTGAGCATTTCTGCGTTATCCAAGAAGTTCACCTCCTATTGAGTATGAGTATAACACAATCGAATTTGAATCGCAACCCTATTTTTCATATATTTTCAAAAAGAATTTTTAAGACTCCTTAAAACGAGTTGACAAACAGCGGCGAATTAGGTATAATAACGGTGTTGCGGTTGCGAAACGAGCGCATCAGAAAGGAGCGTGCAGAATGAGCGCAGTTAAAATGGGGCTGACCATCGAGGAAGCCGCCGAGTGTACGGGCATTGGGCGTAACACCATGCGAAAGCTGGTGGACTGGGGCAAGCTGCCGGTGCTGAAGGTGGGCCGGAAAGCCATCATTCGGCGGGACACGCTGGAACGGTTTATGGCCGTCAACCAGGGGCGGAACCTGCTCCGGGAGGGTGACGTCCGCCGGGTCGAGTGACGTACCTTGGGCGTGTTCTCCCAAAATTCACCGGCTGAAAAGAACAGCCGGGGTATCGGGGACGCACCCGAAAAATACGTCGGGGCGGAAGTGGTACAGTCTTAGCAAGCAACGTATTGTGATATCACAATACCGCTTGACAGGGGCTTGCCGCCCCTATGACCCCGGAGAAAGGAGAATCCATGCGAAGCAGAACGAACCAAATCATCATCCGTCTGTCTGACGAGGAACTGGCTGACCTCAACGAAAAGGTTGGCAGGGTACGGGGTTCCCGTGAGCGGTTCATCCGGCAGTGTATCAGCGGCGCTGCCATCCGGGAGGCCCCCTCCGTCGATGTGCCGAAGCTGATCTGTGAAGTCCGCAGGGTGGGAGCCAGCCTCAATCGAATCCTCATTATCGCCAACGCCAGGGGCCTGCTGGAAGTGCCGGAACTCCGCAGGGCGATGGAGCGGAACCGGGAACTGGAAGTACGTATCGTGGACGCTTACACGAAGGACTGACGGCAGATGAAAAAGCACCGCACAGCCATAAGGCCATGCGGTGCGTACATAAAGGTATCACATTTAGGCATATCAGGTTAGCTGGGGTCGTCCAGGTCAAAGCCCAGGATAAATTCGTTTGTCAGCCCATATCGGCGGCAAGAGTCTGGTCGATGAGCTTTTGCAGCGTCTCCGCCTGCTTCTTTTCCGTGATGGCGCCTACGATGGGGTCACCCACGATATTGCCGCTGCGGTCGACCACATAGGTGGTGGGATAGGCAAGGATGTTGGTGGTAAACTTTCCCGCCTCACCGTCGGAGTCAAAATACACATTCTGATAGGTGGCGCCCTTCTTGGCAAGCACATCCTTCGCCTCGGAAATTGCCGCTTCGTCGCCGTCCAGAGTGAAGGTGTTGACGCCGATGAGGGAGCCGCCCTTCTTCGCAAGCTCCTTGTTCAGTGCGTCCAGCTCGGAAAGCTCGCCCACGCAGGGATTGCAGGTGGTGAACCAGAAATTCACCACGGTGACGGCGTTGCCGGAGAACAGCTCGTCGCTTTTCACCGCGTTGCCATCCAGGTCCTTGCCCTCAAAGGCGGGGAACTTCTGCATACTGCCGTCGTCGGGAGGGTTGCTCGTGTCGCTGCCCGCGGGCATACTCATATCGCCGTCCATGGATTGCTGCACAATCTCGGGGTACTTTTCCTCCAGCGCGGTCAGCTTGTTTTCGATATTGCTGATCTCCGTGGCTGACTCCTTCAGCCACTCATACTCCTTGTCGGTGAACTGCTCTTTAGCGGCCTCAACGGTGTCCAGCAGGAAGTCGCCGTAGTTTTTCCCGTCCTCGATCATGGCCATGCCCTTGTCGGCCTCCATAAAGACCTTTTCCCACAGCTCGGTATTTTCCGACAGGAGCGCGTTCTCCCGCTCCAGCAGCTCCTTGTGCAGGGCGAGCGCCTCCTCGGCGGTTTTCGGCTCGCCAGTCATGGCGGAGCCGTTGCCGCTTCCATTCGCCATCTTGTCGTTGTCTCGCGTGCCGCAGGCTGCCAGAGACAGCACCATCAGCACGGCAAAAGCCAGTGCAAAAATTCTCTTCCTGTTCATTTTAATTCCTCCATCGTTGTTTTCTTTGTTGTTTCTTTCCCGCTGCCGAAGCCGTAGCGGAAGCACACGGCGTTCGTTGGACAGGCGCGGATGCACATCCCGCAGCGGATACACTCAGTATGGTTGGGCGTTTTCGTCACGTCCACATCCATCTTGCAGGCTCTGGCACAGTTTCCACAGGAGACGCACTTATTCTTGTCCACCTTCATCTGGAAGAGGGACACCCGGTTGAACAGCGCGTAGAATGCGCCAAGCGGGCAGAGCCACTTGCAGAAGGGACGGTAGAACAGCACGCTCAGCACGATCACCGACAGCAGAATGCTGAATTTCCATGTAAACAGCTTGCCCAGCGCCGCCCGGATGCCGGAATTGGCAAGGGACAGCGGGATGGCTCCCTCCAGCACGCCTTGGGGGCAGAGGTATTTGCAGAAGAACGGGTCACCCATGCCTACATCGTTCACAAGGAACGCCGGTAGCAGGAAAACCATCACCAGCAGGACAGCGTATTTCAGGTATGTCAGCGGCTTCAGCCTCTTTGTGGAAAGCTTCTTAGTGGGGATTTTGTGCAGCAGCTCCTGAAACCAGCCGAAGGGGCATAGAAAGCCGCAGATAAAGCGCCCCAGCAGCACGCCCAGCAGAATGAGGAAGCCTGTGATATAGTAGGAGAAGCTGAACTTGGAAGACCCCACCACCGCCTGAAACGCCCCGATGGGGCAGGCCCCGGACGCCGCCGGACAGGAGTAGCAGTTCAGCCCCGGCACGCAGACGGTCTTCCCCGCCCCCTGATACAGTCCGCCCTTGAGAAAGTTCGGCAGATGCAGGTTGGTCAGCAGCGTCGCCCCCGCCTGAATCCAGCCCCGGAAGCGGGACATGGTCTGTGAAACGCCTGAAAACTTTTTACCCAATGCCCACACACTCCAGACATAATTTGATTGCTTTGCTCAGCACTGTCGCCGCCTCGCCCCGCCAGACACCAAAGCACAGCATGGCGGCTCCGGCCATCAGCAGCACGATCTGCGCCGCGGCCTTTTTCTCGCAGCTCATTTTTCATCACCCTTTTCGATTTTCTGCCCCCATCATAGCGCGGGAGAGTTAAAGTCTCTGTTAAGAACGAAAACTTAACGCAAACTTTATCTGTTTTTGCTATAATGAAAGCAACACAAAAACGAAGAAATAAAAAGGAGGGCTCTCATGCACCTTTTAGTAATTGAAGATGAACGCGCCTTGTGCGAGACCATCGTTCGCAGCCTGCGGCGGCTGGCCTACAGCGTGGACTACTGCTATGACGGCGAAAAGGCGCTGGCGCTTCTGGGCGTGGAACGATACGATCTGGTGCTTCTTGATCTGAATCTGCCGAAAAAGGACGGCATGACGGTGCTGCGCACCCTGCGGCAGACTGACCGGGAGACGCGGGTGCTGATCCTCTCCGCCCGCAGTGAGGTGGAGGACAAGGTTGCGGGGCTGGACGCCGGGGCAAACGACTATCTGGCAAAGCCCTTCCACTTGGCTGAGCTGGAGGCCCGCATCCGCAGCCTGACATTGCGGCAGTTCACCCAGCAGGATGTGCTGCTAAGCTGCGGAGACCTGAGCTTCGACACCCGCTCCCGCACCGCCGCCGTCAACGGACAGACCTTGACACTGACCCGCAAGGAGACGGGTATTCTGGAATATTTGATGGTGCATCAGGGGCGGCCCGTGAGTCAGGAGGAGCTGATGGATCACGTCTGGGACAACAGCGTGGACAGCTTCAGCAATTCCATTCGCGTCCACATCTCCGCTCTGCGCAAAAAGCTCCGCGCCGTGCTGGGCTATGACCCCATCCGCAACCGCATCGGCGAGGGCTATCTGATGGGAGGCGAGGAGGAATGAAGCGGCTTTCCCTGCAGTGGCGCATCACGCTGATGTCCGTCCTGCTCATCGGCATCACCTGCGTGGCCATGAATTTGCTGCTGTGCTCCTCCGGTGTGTACTATATGGACACCATTGCGGACAGTTTACAAGGCGGCGGCACGGTGATCCTGAATGATGGCGGAGCGGCGAGCTTTGACCCGCAGCTCATAGCGCCCAACGAGGAGTTGATCATCGTCGTCGATGGGGTGCAGGGGCGCTTCCGCACCACCAACTGGTACATCACGGCGGCGGTAACGCTGCTCAGCGGCATCCTCGCCTATTTCGTCAGCGGACGCGCTCTCAAGCCCCTGCGCAGCTTTACCTCGCAGGTGGAGCAGGTGCAGCTGAACAATCTTGCCGATATGAGGATCGATGAAGATGCTATTTCGGAGTTCCGGCAGCTGAGCCGCTCGTTCAACCAGATGCTGGAGCGGCTGAACAACGCCTTTTCCGCCCAGCGGCAGTTCACCGGCAACGCCGCCCACGAGCTGCGTACGCCATTGGCACTAATGCAGGCGCAGTTGGAGCTGTTTTCCGCGGAGCATCCTGATGTGCGACCGGATACGGCGGAGTTCCTCACGCTTTTGCGTGAGCAGACGGAACGGCTGATACAGATGACCAGGACACTGCTGGAGATGAGCAATCTGCGGCAGGTGGCGCGGAACGAGCGGATCCAGCTCGCTCCCATGATTGAGGAGATCTTCACAGATCTTGCGCCGCTCTCAGATAAGCTCGGCGTCACGCTGACGGCGGAGGGCGACGGCATTATGACCGGCAGCGATGCACTGATCTACCGGCTGATCTTCAACCTGACGGAGAACGCCGTCAAGTACAACCGGCCGGGCGGCTCGGTACGGGTTTCTGTCACTCAGGAGTTGGAAAAGCTCCTGCTCCGCGTCTCCGACACCGGCTGCGGCATCCCGGAGGTGTATCAGCGCAGTATCTTCCAGCCCTTCTTCCGGGTGGACAAGTCCCGCAGCCGCGAGTACGGCGGCGCGGGACTGGGACTTTCTCTGGTGTGGGAGATCGTCGATCTCCACGGCGGCTCCGTTTGGGTAGAGAAAAGTTCGGAGAAGGGCACTACCATTGCGGTGGGGTTGCCAACGCAACAATCAACGAAGCCCTAAAACCCTTTTATTCGTTTTTCGCCGCTTCGCTTGCCGCCCTGCGGCGTTCCTCTCTGTATGGGGCGGTCAGCCGGAAAGAGAAGCGTCCCTTTTCAATCTCAAATTCCTTGCAGCCCGTGTCCGGGTCTACGTCCGTCAGCTTGCAGACGGCAGGGTGTTTGCGGCTGTATGCGGTCAGCCTGTTTTTGAGGTCGGTGTTGTGGGTGCGGATGAAGATGGTGGGGTCTTTCTCGTCAAAATAGATTTCGGTGGTCTTTTCCTGCTTGGTAGGTCCTGTTCTCATAGGCTTATCCTTTCTGCGGCTCTGTCACGCAATAGGCTGTTCTTCTTCAGCAGGTGCAGTCAGGCATGGAAAATAGTAATCGCCAATCAGCTCATACCGCAAACCGTTTTTCTCGTTAAAAATGTACTTGTCCATATTGAAATCCTCAGCTATAATATATTCGCACATACGTCACAGTTCCCCGATTGCCACACGTTGTCATATCCTGTTGTTGGATTTTCTTGCCCTTGCTTTTGCCCTTATGAGCGGTCAGGGCAAGGGTAAACTTGTGTGAAACCGAATAAAGAGATAAGGCGAACACACTACGAAAAATCCTTTGTTCTCAAGGCTTTTGGAGGACTTTATTGAATACCTATGGCGAGCGATAACCGCTCATAAAATCGTAGTATTCAAATTTCAGTTCATGTGATATACTACTTCATCATTTGTTTTGGTGAGGAGATGCACGATGGCTTTTTTAGAGGAAAATGAGTGGATTTTACTCAATGAAGTGGCCTACAATATCAGCTTTATCTACACTGTTGAGGAGATGCAGAAAGCCATTCTCAACCGCTGGCTTCCCTTTTTAATTTCCTACGATGCAGCTGTTTTTTCGCGTTTGTCTGTAACAGAGGATGGAGACTTCGAGTTTATGGATACCGAGGGATACAATCTCTCCCTCCAGTCGATACAGGTTTGGAAAAATCAGACTCGGAAGGATGATGCGTTCCGATGGATGATCTACAGTACAAACCGCAGTACCTTTGCGGAGGATATTTCCCAGCCAGGCAGCCGGCTTCAGGACAGCGAGATCTACCACACCTTTTGGGAACCGAATGATTTAAGCTGCTCCGCGGGGCTGTGTATTGCGTTTCGGGAAGAACCTATGGGATTTCTCCGGCTCTACCGTAAAAGCGGCAGCACCCCGTTTTCTCCCAGGGACCTGTTTGTTCTGGAACAGCTGCGTATGCACTTTGCGTACCGGCTGGCCTATGAAGCAAAAAAGGGAGATTCCCGGTATTTCTATGCAAAAGGCTATCAGGAAAAATTGTGCCGCCAATATGGATTAACTGCTCGGGAAGGCGAAATGCTGGATTTAGCCGTACAAGGTTGGTCCAACGACGACATCTCTAAGCAACTGAGTATCAGCATCCACACGGTGAAAAAGCATTTCCAGAGTATCTATGCCAAGATGCATGTTCGTAATCGGGTACAAATGCTTCAATGTTTGCCCATTTCCACCAGCAAAGTCAATTTTGACGAATTGCAGTAAAAACCAAAGTTTAAGTTCTGTTTTTTTGTTTCTTGTCCATTATATAAAAGTGTTATTTCCAGGCACAAAAGAAGTATATAATTCTCCAGGAGAAGCTTTTTTATAGCGGAAGGTTGAAGCAAAATAGGACCCGCGCTGAATATCAGTGCGGGTCCTATTTTGTTATAATAGCCACATACGGAGGGAAGACTTCTATGAAGCAAAATGACAAAATTTGGATGATATTATATGCTTTTCTAGGAATAGTATCCGTTTTTTTAACTATAACGGGAGGGTTTTCTCGTTTTAACCAAATGTTTCCCTATATAGCCGGTTTTGTGCAATTTGCAATATATGCCACTGCAGGGGAACTGCTCTCTATCCGGATACTGGAAGGAGTATGGGCGGTAAATCGTGCTACTTGGTTTAAGGCGGCGAGCTGGGGATTTGGAGGGCTGTGGGTGACCCTGGCGTTCCGGGTGTTCAGTGAGGGAACTGTCCGGGCTATGGAGGTTGGCCTTCTGCCCTTCTATGGCAGCGCTCTGGCCGCCGCGTTCTTTACCAGCTGCACTAACAACCTGTTTTTTGCCCCACTCCACTCTGCACTGATGAGGATCTGCGGCAACTATGCCGACCTACATTTTCTTCAGAACAGGCAGGTAACTGTCCGGGAAGCGGTAAACTCGGTGGACTGGGGAGAACTGGTAGATTTTACACTGTTTAAGACTATCCCTTTGTTTTGGATTCCCATCAACACCGTGGGCTTTTTGTTACCGGTAGACTACCGGATTGTTTTTGCCGCTATGCTATCCTTGGTGTTTGGGGTTTTAATGACCATTTTAAAATTGCGTGAGCGTAAAAATCAGGCAAAATCTAGAAAGGAGTCTTTACCATGATTCAAATCTCAGAAAGCACAAAGTTGATCCAACCCTCCAAAATTCGTAAGATGTTCAACAAGGCGTTAGAGTATGACCAGGTACTCAGTTTTACCTTGGGCGAGCCGGATTTCACCGCCTCAGAAAATGTAGTGGAAGCCGGATGCCGGGCCATTCGTGAGGGACAGACCAAATACTCCGCCAACGCGGGACTGCTGACTTTACGGGAGGCTATCTCCAGCTACCTAAAACGGACTGAGGGGTTGGAGTACGACCCTGTTTCCCAAATTATAGTGACTCCCGGGGCGATGGGGGCTCTCTACCTGGCCCTGAAAACGATCCTGAACCCCGGAGACGAGGTAATCGTCAGCGAGCCCTGCTGGACCAACTACATACAGCAGATTCAGATGTGCGGCGGCACAGCGGTTTCGGTCCAGACTGACCCCAAGCGAGGCTTTGACCTGGACGTGGAGGCCATCCGCTCTGCCGTGACGGACCGTACCCGGGCCATTATCCTGAACTCTCCCTGTAACCCCACCGGTGCAGTGGCCAGCCGGGAAGCTCTGGATGCACTGGCTCAGGTAGCTAAGGAATTTGACCTGGCCGTGCTGGCCGACGAGGTCTACAAGCACATTCTCTTTGACGGCGCGGAGTATACCAGTCTGGCCTCCCTGCCTGACATGGTGGAGCGTACTCTGGTCATCGACAGCCTGTCTAAAACCTACGCCATGACCGGCTGGCGGGTAGGCTTTGCCGCTGGGCCCGCTGAGGTCATCAGTCAGATGACCAAGCTCCAGGAAAATACCAGCGCCTGTGCCTCCACACCCTGTCAGTGGGCCGCGATTGAGGCGCTAAACGGGCCCCAGACACATCTGGCGCATATGCGGGAACAGTACCGCATCCGCCGGGACTATGTGATGGATCAGATTGCGTCCATTCCCGGCCTGTCCTGCTCCAAGCCCCAGGGGACCTTCTACGCTTTCTTGGATATTCGCCAATCCGGACTGGACAGTGAGACCTTTGCCATGCGACTGCTGGAGGAGGAGCAGGTGGTCCTGGTGCCTGGAACCGCTTTTGGTGAGTTTGGCGAGGGGTACATACGTCTGTCTTATGCCGCGTCGATGGAGAGTCTGGAGCAGGGTTTTGACCGGATTGCGGCTTTTATGGGGCGCTGCCATGGGTAAGCGGTTAGAGCAGTGGCTCCATGAGTTGGGGCAGATCGGCTTCCAGGAGGGGGTAGGGACCACTCGTCTGCCATACTCCCCGGAATATGACCAAGGCCGGAAATATGTCCGCGCTCTGATGGAACAGGTCGGTCTGGAGACCAGCATTGATTCGGTGGGCAACCTGCGGGGCCTGTTGCCCGGCAAGGGAAGCCGACTGTGTATCGGCTCCCATATTGATACCGTCCCCGGCGGCGGGATTTACGACGGCGCCTACGGAGTGTTGGCCGCCATCGACTGTGTTCGGCGGCTCAGGGAGGCGGGCTGGGTCAATCGGCATCCTCTGGAGATTGTGGCCTTCACAGAGGAGGAGGGCAATGTGATTGGGGGGACCTTTGGGAGCAAAGCCTTTGCAGGCGCCTCCATAGATTCGGCCATAGAGGCCAAGCTGCCCCAATACGGTCTGAGTCTGGCGGATGTTGCCGCCTGTCAGCAAAACCCGGAGGATTACCTCTGTTATCTGGAACTGCACATTGAACAAGGCGGCATTTTAGAGGCGGAGCAAAAACAGATTGGCGTGGTAGGCGGAATCGTAGGCATCCTGCGCTACCAGGCAGTGATGCGGGGAGCGGCCAACCACGCGGGCAGTACGCCTATGTCTTTGCGGGACGATGCGCTGGAAAAAACCAGTCGGCTCATTGCATGGCTGATGGAGCAGGTGCGTACATCTTACCCTGAAATGGTGTGTACTGTGGGGACATTGAAGGTATCTCCCGGCGCGGTGAACGTGATCCCAGGCGAAACAGAGTTTGTCATTGAGCTGAGAAACCGCTCTATGGAGGAGATGGAGCAGATCGCGGCCCTTTTGCTGGAGTGTTTCGGCCCGGAGGGGCTAACTATGGAGGAGATGATCCGTCAGCCCCCTACCCTATGCGACCCCGCCCTGCTGCAACTGGCTCGGGACTGCTGCGACAGCCTGGGCTATACCCGAAGGGATATGTTCAGCGGTGCAGGACACGACCTGATCAATATAGCCCTGCTGGCTCCGTCCCTTCTGGTGTTCATCCCCAGCAAGGACGGCATCAGCCACCGGATTGACGAGTATAGCGCTCCCGAAGATTTGGAACGTGGGAACCGCGTACTCATGGAGCTGATCCAAAAGACGGATCAAATGAATTAGGAGGGGATGCGGACTATGAAAATCAAGCTGATCAACCCCAACACTACTTTATCCATGACCCAGAGTATCCAGGAGGCCGCGACCCGGGCCGCCCGACCGGGCACCCAAGTCTACTCCGTCAGCCCCCAGTGGGGACCGGAGAGCATTGAGTGCTATGTAGACGAGTATTTGGCAGTTCCCGGTGTACTCAAGGAGGTCATCAAAGGAGATCGGGAGGAGGGGGCAGACGCCTTTGTCATCGCCTGCTTCGGCGACCCGGGGCTCCAGGCGGCTCGGGAGGCCACCCGCAAACCGGTGCTGGGTATCTGCGAGAGCGCCATCACCACAGCCAAGTTTTTGGCGCCCTATTTCTCTATTGTCTCTGTGCTGGACCGGGCCCGCAAGGTCACCGAGGATGTGGTGTCCGCCTACGGTGCGGAGAAGTTCTGCCGGTCCATCCGCTCCACCGGACTGAGCGTGCTGGATTTTGGCCGGGACCCGGAGCGAGGGATGGGGGCCCTGGCCCTGGAGGGAGAGAAGGCCGTCCGAGAGGACGGAGCGGAGTGCATTCTGCTGGGCTGCGCCGGCTTTGTAGACTTTGCCCAGGACCTGGAGCGACGGCTGGGCGTGCCGGTACTGGAGGGGGTCACCCCCGCGGTCAAGCTGGCCGAAGCCCTGGTGGATATGGGCCTGGGAACCAGCAAGGTGTCTACCTGGAGCTGGCCGGAGAAAAAACAGTTTTTGGGATATCCACTCTTTTCTGAAACTGATTTAATTTTTGAGGAGGACTAGGCTGTGCGTATTTTAATCAAGGGCGGGACCATTGTAACCGCCAGCGAAGAATTTCAGGGTGATGTTCTGGTGGAGGGAGAGACCATTCGGGCCGTAGGGCAGCACCTGAACCTCCCCGCCGATCAGGTAATTGATGCTGCGGGCAAGTATGTGCTGCCCGGCGGCGTGGACCAGCACACCCACTTCTCCGCTCTGTGCAACGTGGGGGACCAGGACACCGCAGGCTATGAGACCACCGACGCCGTTGTGGTGGGCGGGACCACCACCGTTGTGGACTATGCCCCCCAGGACCCCAAGACGGGATTGCTGGACTCCATCGACTACCGCATCAACGTCCGGGCCAAGGACAAAGCCTGTGTGGACTTTGCCCTGCACGGCATGGTAACGGAGATCATGGACAGCATGTTTGACGAGATCGCCCAATTTCCCGAGAAGGGGATTTCCAGCATCAAGATTTTTATGGCCTACAACGGCTCTCCTCTCCTTGTAGATGATGGGACCTTCTTCCGTATTCTGGAGTGCAGCCGCAAGGCGGGGGTCACCGTGTTCGTCCATGCGGAAAATGGTGAGATCCTGGATTTCCTGCGTCGTCAGTGCGTGAAGAACGGGCAGACCACCCCTCACTATCACTATGTCTCCCGCCCGCCCTTCACTGAGGCGGAGGCGGTACGCCGGGCTATCTACCTGGCGGGGCAGACGGATACCCCTCTGTACATCGCTCACATGACCTGCCGCCCGGCTCTGGAAGCGCTGCTCCAGGCCAAGGGGACGGGACAGCGGGTATACGGAGAGACCTGTACCCACTATCTGACTACCACCAAAGAGGTGCTGGACAACCCAGACTTCGATGAAGCGGCAAAGTTTGTCTGTTCCCCTGCCCTGCGGGACCAGGAGGACTGCGACGCACTGTGGGCAGCGCTGAACAGCGGGTTGCTCAATGCAGTAGTCTCCGATCACTGCGGGATCGATGTGGCCAATCTGAAGCAGGTGGGGCGGAACGATTTTACTCAGATTCCCAACGGCGCCCCCGGCGCGGCAGACCGGATGCATATGATTTGGACAGAGGGTGTGGCCAAGGGCCGCATCTCCCGGCAGAAGTTTGTGGAGATCACGGCCACCCAGCCTGCCAAGATCAACGGTATCTACCCCCGGAAGGGCCACATCGCCGTGGGCTGTGACGCTGACCTGGTCATCCTGGACCCGGATTACCGGGGAGTGATCCATCTGGAGGACAATCCCAACGGGGTGGACTATAACATCTACGAGGGCCGGGAACAGCTGGGCCGGGTGGAGACGGTGCTGCTCCGGGGCCGAGTGGTGGTCCGGGACGCTCAATTTGTGGGAGAGTACGGCCAGGGGCAGTTCATCCCTGCAAAGATGTACGGCTCCTGCTACGAAAACAGAGGCTGACGTAGTTCGTATTGACTCTTTCAGTGGTGTGGATCAAATTGATGCAGCAGAGGAGGGAAAAACTAGAGGCTTGTCCGCGCTGCAAAACATCAGAGTCTTACAAAAAGTGTATCAAGTAAAGGAGGAACTATTGCATGGAAACCACATTTGGAGTATTATGTTTAATACCGCCTATTTTGGCCATCGTCCTCGCCCTGATCACCAAACAGACCATCCTCTCCCTGCTGATTGCCACCTGGGTGGGCTCCACCATCATTAACGGATGGAATCCGCTGGTGGGCTTTGTGAAAATTATCTCTGATTATGTCATGCCTTCTATCAGCGGAAACGCCTCCCTTCTGGTGCTGGTCACCCTGTCCGGCGGACTGATCGCCATGCTACGCAATACCGGCGCGGCTGAGGCATTTGCCAACCGGGTGACCAAGGTGATCAATACGGCCAAGAAGGGCCAGATCGTCACCTGCTTGAGCGCGTTTATCTTCTGCTACACAGAGCCCTGCCTGATGCTGGGCACCATTATGCGCCCCGTTACCGACACTGTGCGGGTGTCCCGGGCTAAGCTGTCCTACATTCTGGACTCCATGGGCTGTAACCTGGCCTGCTTTTCCCCCATCAGCAGCTACGGTCCTTTTATTACCGGCCTGATTGCTGCGGAGCTTCTGGCTGCCGGGGTGGAGGCCAGCGAGTGGGGCATCTGGCTGAATATGCTGCCCTTCAATTTGTACAGCCTCTTTGCCATGGTCACAGTGGTTGTGGTCGCCGCGTTTGGCCTGAACTTCGGTCCCATGCGCACCGAGGAGGAGCGGGCTCTGAAAACTGGCAAGCTGCTGGGCGACGGTGTGGACCCCCTGGTCCCCGAGGTAAAGAATGTGCTGCCCGAGGGCTACGAGCTGTCCATCTGGAACTTCATCGTCCCCATGGCCGCCCTGTTCATCTCTCTGTTTGCCACCATCTTCTGGAGCGGCGATTTGGCTAACAACGGCTTGGTGGGCTGTTTCCGTTCTGCTAACATCACTCTGGCAATCTGCATGGCCTTCCTGGGCGGCGGTATCGGCGCCGGCATCATGGGCATTGCCACCGGATTGTTTAAGCTCCTCAAAGCCTTTGATACCTTCATTGATGGTATGATTGAGCTGATTAACGTCCCTTTCATTTTGATTGCCGCCTGGTCTCTGGGCACCATCGTCAAATCCATGGGCACAGGCGACTTCATGGTGGGAATTGTGCAGCAGTACCTTACTCCCGGTCTGGTTCCCGCCCTGGTGTTCCTGTTCGGCGCCTTCATCTCCTTCGCTACCGGTTCCTCCTGGGGCGTGTGGTCCATCATGATGCCTATCGCCTTCCCCATGGCCGTTGCCTTCAAGTTGCCCATGGCCTATGTGGTGGGCTCCGTCATCGCCGGCGGCATGTTCGGCGACCAGTGCTCCCCCATCTCCGATACCACCGTTCTCTCCTCCACCGGCGGCTCCTGCAACCACATTGTCCACGTTATGACGCAGTTGCCTTACGGACTTACAGTAGGCGCATCCGCTTTCGTAGGTTTCCTGTTCGGAGGACTGACCGGCCAATACATGCTTTCCATTGCCGTGACCGCTGTAGTCCTCTATGCGGCTATGTTCGTTATGACGAAGGTGGACAGTGCCCGGGCCGTGAAAGCGGTCTGATGTTACGGACTTATTTTGCACAAGCGGGAGATTGATATGAAAAAAATTGACAAGCTGGTTACTGCCCCTCATTTTTATACCATGGAAGGAGAAGGGGTCGGCTATCGCACCGCCTCTGCCATGGCTATCAACTGCGGCAAGATTTTAGAGGTCGGCCCTGTGGAGTACATGCTGAAGGAGTACGCCCCCCAGGAAATCATCGACCTGCCCCACCACATGGTCCTGCCCGGTTTGATCGATGGCCATATGCACACCGCCTGCAACATCATGCGCGGTTTGGCTCAGGACACCAACAACTGGATGATGTTCGGCCTGCAGCCCTTTGACAACGCCGTCACTGACGAGGAGCGGGACGCGGGCAGCCGGGTGGCCGTTCTGGAGGCCATCCGGGCGGGCACCACCACCCTGGGCGACTATGAGTCAAAGATGGATAATGTGTGCAGCTTCATCGAAAAGGTGGGGGCCAGAGGCAATATTGCCCAGACCATCCGAGCCGCCAAACGGCGGGTCTATCAGCCGGGCGAGCTCTATGAGTTCGACGACGAGATGGGCGAGGAGAGCCTCCAGCGCAACATCCAGCTCTACGACAAGTGGCACAACCAAGCGGGGGGCCGGATCAAGATTCTGTTCGGGCCCCAGGGAGCGGATTTTGTCAGTCCCGAAATGCTCCTGAAGATTCAGAAAATCGTCAAAGAGCGCAGGACCAAAATCCATATGCACGTTCAGCAGGGCGACCGGGAGACCTATCAGATCGAAAAGCGCTACGGGAAGCGGCCCACCGCGTTTTTGGATGAGTTGGGCTATCTGGACTCCTCCCTGATTGCTGTCCATCTCACCGACTGCACCGACGAGGAGGCCGCCCACATTGCCCGTAAAGGTGCCTCCATGATCGTCAACCCCGGCTCCATCGGCATCATTGACGGCATCGTTTGTCCCAGCGTGGCCTTCCAAGAGGCGGGCGGCTATGTGGCTTTGGGCTCCGACCAGGCCCCGGGCAACAACTGCCACAATATCATCAACGAGATGAAAAATGTGGCGCTGTTCAACAAAATCAAGTATGGCAATCCAGAAGTCATGCCCGCCTGGCGGGCCCTGCGGATGGCCACCATTGAGGGAGCCCAGGCTATCGGTTTGGGGGACAGCGTGGGCTCTCTGGAGCCAGGCAAGCAGGCGGACTTTATCGCGATTGACCTGAATTGTCCCTCCATGCTGCCGGTCTATACCTATCCCATGCGCAACATGATCCCCAATCTGGTCTACAGTGCCAGAGGTCCCGAGGTCGCGCTGGTGGCAGTGGACGGCGAGATTATCATGCGTGATGGCGTATTTACAAAGGTGGATCAGCAGGAATACCTCTCCGCCATTCCCCAGTATCCGGATGAAATCGGCCACAGGGCCGCAGAGGAATTTTTCCAAATTGACGGCACCAACGCCCGTTTTATGCGGGAAGGGAAACTATAACCTTACTGCCAACCTTTCTTCACATGGGGCGCTCCGGGAACCGACAAGGCCCCGGGGCGTCCCAAATAATGTAGGTGATACTTATGGGGCGCCCCTCTGAAACTCTAAAATCCAACGTACGACTGTTGTTGGTACTGGCCTGGCCCGCCATCACAGAGCAGCTGCTACTGACCATGACCAACTATGTGGATACGGCCATGATCGGAGCCTTGAGCACTGACGCCACCGCTGCCGTAGCCATCAATTCCACGCCGGTCTTCTTTATTGTGGGACTTTTGACCGCAGTGGGGGTGGGGTACTCCGTTCAGATTGCCCACAGTCTGGGGGCTCGACAGGAACAGCTGGCCCGTAATATTACCCGGCAGGCCCTGCTGGGTTCGTTGATATCAGGGACTGTTATTATGCTGGTCACCCTTATACTGGCGCCTTGGGTTCCAAGGTTGCTGGGTGCAGATTCGGTTATCTTAGGCGATGCCCAAAAATATCTGTTTTTCTATGCCCTGGGCATTCCGTTCCAGACTGCCTTGGCGGTTTTTTCTGCGGTGCTCCGGTGCGCAGGAGATACCAAAACCCCCTTACAGCTGAACGCAGGTGCCAATATACTCAATGTTATCCTAAACTTCTTTCTGATTTTTCCAAACCGCACGGTCCAAATTGGAGAGCGTACCCTGCATATCTGGGGGGCGGGATGGGGCGCAGCAGGGGCGGCAGGGGCAACCGCTTTTTCTGCCAGTCTGATGGGATTCTGCTGCATTTTGCTGCTGTTCCGCCGCTCGGGTCCAGTGAATCTGGAACTGAAAACCCCTTATCGCCCGGATTTTGCCATTATTCGACAGGCTGTCCATTTGGGAATCCCGGCAGCACTGGAGCGGGGGGCCATTTGCAGTGGCCAACTGCTAATTACCAGAATGGTGGCTTCCCTGGGGAATGTGGCTCTGGCCGCCAACCATGTGGCGGTGACGGCGGAGGCTATCAGCTATCTGCCCGCTACGGGGGTGTCTTTTGCTGCTACTACCCTGGTAGGGCAGGCTTACGGGGCCGGGGAGTATCCTCTGGCCCGGCAATTTGGTAAAATCTCCGGTTGGATTGGCCTGCTGTCAGGGGGAGCAGCGGGAATAATTTTGTTTTTGTGCGCCAATCCCCTTGCTGGTATCTTTTCTCCAGATTCTGATGTCATAAAACTAGCAGCTGATATGCTGCGGATCGTAGCTGTCTCTGAGCCATTGTTCGGCCTCTCTATCGTATTGTCCGGTGTAATGCGGGGTGCGGGCAATACCCAGCTGCCCTTCCTGGTGGTGCTGAGCGGCATGTGGGGCGTGCGGGTCATCCTAACATCTGTCCTACTGTTTTATGCCCATATGGAGCTGGCCGGCGTATGGGTGGCTATGGTCGCTGACCTGATGTTCCGCGGCGTTTTGTGTGAAAATCTCACAAAACAACTTCTAAAAAAATTGGTATAGCTGTAATTCATGACCTACAGAAAGATAGTATTGGCTCCGCTTCAGCGAAATTATTCGGACCATATCCCTTAATTATAGAGCATCTATAAAGCGCTATTATTTTCAAAAAGGATGCGAAAACAATAATATGACTAATTTGGGGAGGAAAAACAATTATGAGTAAAGTTTTGCAGACTGTCTCCAACATCGGCATTATCCCCGTCATCGCTTTCAACAGCACGGAGGAGGCGGTTCCCCTGTGCAAAGCCCTGGTGGCCGGGGGCCTGCCCGCCGCCGAGGTCACCTTCCGCACCGCCTGCGCCGAGGAGTGCATCCGCACCATCGCCAGGGAGGTCCCCGAGATGCTGCTGGGCGCGGGCACCGTGCTCACCATCGACCAGGCCGACCAGGCCATGGCCGCCGGCGCCAAGTTCATCGTGGCCCCCGGCTACGACCCCAAGGTCACCCAGCACGTCATCGACAAGGGCGGCATCATGATGCCCGGCACCGCCACCGCCGGCGAGATGCAGCAGGCCATGAACCAGGGCTGCGAGATCGTGAAGTACTTCCCCGCCGAGGCCAACGGCGGCGTGGCCATGCTGAAGAACATCGGTGCGGCCCTGAAGACCTGCAAGTGGATGTGCACCGGCGGCGTCAATTCCAAAAACGTCAACGACTACCTGGGCTACCCCCAGATCGTGGCTGTGGGCGGCACCTGGATGTGCAAGAGCGACATGATCAAGGCCGGCGAGTGGGACAAGATCACCGCTCTGTGCAAGGAGGCCGTCAAAACCATGCTGGGCTTCTCCCTGGCCCATGTGGGCATCAACTGCGAGAACGAGGTGGAGGCCCAGCGGGCCGCCAAGACCCTATGCACCTTCTTTGGCTTCGACTACAAGCCGGGCAACAGCTCCATTTTCGCCGGCAACGCCGTGGAGTGCATGAAGGCCCCCTACCTGGGCAAAAACGGCCACATCGCCATCGGCACCAACAACCTGGACCGGGCCGTCTACCACCTGGGCCGCCAGGGCGTGGAGTTCGACGAGTCCACCCGCAAGCCCAAGGCCATCTACCTCAAGGGCGAGGTGGGCGGCTTCGCCATCCATCTGGTAGAGAAGTAAGGAGGAAAAATTTATGGCTAAAGTAGTAACCTTCGGTGAGCTGATGCTCCGGCTCCAGCCCTACAACTACGAGCGGTTTGTCCAGTGCGACCACGTAGAGTTCACCTTTGGCGGCGGCGAGGCCAACGTGGCCGTCTCCCTGGCCAACTACGGCATGGACGTGGCCTACGTCACCAAGCTCCCCGCCCACGCCATCGGCCAGGCGGCGGTCAACTCCCTGCGGCGCTACGGCGTGGACACCTCTATGATCGTCCGGGGCGGTGACCGCGTGGGCATCTACTTCAACGAGAAGGGCGCCTCCCAGCGGGGCAGCGTCTGCATCTACGACCGGGCCCACTCCGCCATCCAGGAGGCTTCCACCGCCGACTTCGACTGGGACAAGATCTTCGACGGCGTGGAGTGGTTCCACTTCACCGGCATCACCCCGGCCCTGGGCCCCAACGTGGTGGACATCTGCCGGGAGGCCTGCCAGGCCGCCAAGGCCAAGGGCATCAAGATCAGCTGCGACCTGAACTACCGGGGCAAGCTGTGGACCCGGGCCCAGGCCCGTGAGGCCATGACCGACCTGTGCCAGTACGTGGATGTGTGCATCTCCAACGAGGAGGACGCCAAGGACGTGTTCGGCATTGAGGCCGAGGCCACCGACATCACCGGCGGCTCCCTGAACCATGAGGGCTACAAGTCCGTGGCCAAGCAGCTGGCCGACAAGTTCGGGTTTGAGATGGTGGCCATCACCCTGCGGGAGTCCCACTCCGCCTTTGACAACGGCTGGTCCGCCATGCTGTACAACGTGGCCAAGGACGAGTACTGCTTCTCCAAGAAGTACGACCTGCACATCATCGACCGGGTAGGCGGCGGCGACTCCTTCGGCGGCGGTCTGATCTACTCCCTGATGAACGGCAAGGACACCCAGGCGGCGGTGGAGTTCGCCGTGGCGGCCTCCGCCCTGAAGCACTCCATCGAGGGGGACTACAACATGGTCACCGTGGCCGAGGTGGAGAAGCTGGCCGGCGGCGACGGCTCCGGCAGAATCCAGCGGTAACATTTTAACTAATTCCCGCCCCCTTCGGGGCGGGAATCTTTAAAAAGGAGGCACCTTATGGAACATTCCAACCCGCTTCTGACCTCCAGCTTCGCCCCCCGGTTTATTACCTTCGGAGATCATGCTCCGCCTGACGCCCCTCAATTACGACAAGATTCGAGTGGCCAACATTGCCCTGGCCAACCTAGAGGTAGTAGCGTCATCTCCAAAACTCACTGAGCAAAAGCGTCGTGCGGATGCTCCGTTTCAACGATGTCCACTGCACTCTGGCAATTCTCTCCATCCGGGAGGAAACTCCCACCCACCGCTTGGGCATCTACTTTCTGGAGATAGGCTATGATATCTGTCTCAGCAAATTGAACTATTGCTATGGCGACCGGGTTCGGTTTACCAGCGCCCAGGGCACTGCGTGGACCCCCTACGGCCGCGCCGGCGGCGGCGCAAATCCCTAGGACTTCTACGCCCATCAAGAACCGCTGGGAGACCTTTCTCTCTGGACAGCCCTGGCGCAGAAGAATTACGATGTTGGATTTCTGTTCCAACGACACGGCTATACAACAACGAGGAAAAGGTTGTCTACAGCATGTCCACGGACACCTTTGACCCAGAGCAAATCTGCCCCAAAGGACAGATTATAATCTTTCTCTATCGGGCTTTTGCAGGATAATGAAGGTTGAGTACCCATAATCCACTGACCGTGTCTTTGCGAACAAAAAACACCCTATGAAATGTAGGTAACCGGCTATGACACGAAAAAACAGAACACTCCTGATTTTCCAGTACCTGTGGATGTATACGGGCGAGGAATATACAGTATCTTTGGAACAGATCAAAGACTTTTTGGAAACCTATAGCTTGCCCCGTCCTGATTCCCGCACTATTAAGGCCGACATAGACCAGCTTATCGAGTTCGGTTTGGACATCATCATTGACCGTAAAGTGCAAAATCAATATTTTATCGGTTCCCGTCACTTTGACACAGCAGAGGTCAAACTGCTGATTGATGCCGTTCAGTCCTCCCGATTTATCACGCCCCAAAAAAGCAAGGTTTTGATCCACAAACTGGGCATGTTCATAGAGCCGCAGCAAAAAAAGCTCTTGAAACGCCAGCTTTACATAGATCATCGAACTAAGTCGACCAACGAATCTGTGATTCTAATCGTGGATCACCTCTATACTGCCATTATCGAGCGAAAAAAGGTCACATTCCAATACTTCGACTACACGCCGGAGAAAAAGAAAGTCCACCGACATGGCGGGCAGTTCTATACAGTATCCCCCTATGCTATGCTCTGGAACAACGACCAATATTACATGGTGGGTTACTCCGAGGCGAGAGGGCTGGTCGCCACCTATCGGGTGGACAGGATTAGTCACCTGACCGTGACGGACGAGCCGACGCAGGAGCGTCCAGCAGATTTCACCGTCTCCGACTACTTCGGACAGACCTTTTCCATGTATCTCGGTGAGGAAGCCGAGGTAGAGCTACTGTGCAAGAACGCCCTGATGGGCAGTATTATTGATCGTTTCGGAGAGGATGTTGCCGTTCAGGTGGTGGATGGAGAGCATTTCAAGGTAAATGCCACCGTCGCTTTGAGCAACAACTTCTATGGCTGGGTGTTTGCCTCTGGTGGGAAGATGCGGATACTAAGCCCAGAAAAGGCGGTGGAAGATTTCAGGGCCATCATTGATAATTTCTCGATATAAACTCGTATATCAGCAAACTTTTCGGGAGGTGGACACTCAGATGCTCACCTCCCTTCTGCTCTATTGCCTTTCGTATCCAGCCATGCTATACTTTTTCTATCAAGGACAGATTGTATCGGATAGAACGGAGGGAACTCTATGCGTCACAAAGACCCGGAATTGATGAAACGAATACTGACATTTGCGGAGGATTTCTACTTTGAGAAGGGGCGCTCCCCTAGTACATCGGAGATCGGCAAGGCCATAGGTATTGCCAAGGGGACCGCCCACCGCTATCTTGTCGAGATGAGCGAGAAGGGCCATATCGACTATGATGGGAAAAGCATTGAGACCGATAAAATCCGCCGTCTGTCGCCTACTTCTTGCGCAAAGATATTTACTGGCGCTATCCCTTGCGGCTCCTTAGAAACGGTGGAGGCGTCCGCCGACGAATACGCGAAACTGCCAACCACTATTTTTGGTTTCGGTGACTTCTATATCATTCGTACTACTGGAGACTCTATGATAAACGCGGGGATAGAGTCTGGCGATCTAGTAGTGGTAGAGAAGCGGTGCGATGCAAAACCGGGCGAAATTATAGTTGCACTCCACGAAAATGCTAACACACTGAAACGGCTGGGCTATGACAAAAATTGGAAGTACTGCAAGCTCATTCCGGAAAACGACAGAATGGAGCCGATCTATGTCAGGGATGTTGTCATCCAGGGTGTGGCAAAGTTTATCATCAAAGCGCTGTGAGTCGCTTTGCCTGAAAAGATGAACAGGAGGCGACCTAAAATGGGCTACTTGTCTCGGAATGACCTTGAAAGAATAGCAACTCGTATTTTCAATGATTATAAACATTTACCCGGCCTTATGAGTCAGCAGGTTGATTACGTTGACCCGGAAATCCTGGCCTGCGGGCTTTTCGGCTTCCATATTGACTATTTTCATTTGTCAAAAGACGGACTAACCCTTAGAATGACCGCATTTAAGGAGGTTGCTGTTGAAATCTACAACGATAGTAAGCAACCCTGCTTATACTACCTTGACGTAAAAACTCTCCTGATAGAAACGGATCTAAAGAATAATCCGACTCTATATGGAAGATATCATTTCACCATGGCGCACGAAACAGCGCATCAAATCTTAGCTGGCCTATATCCGACCGATAGGGTGACCCAAAATCGTGTTATCCATTACCGGGGGCATAGTCCACAACATCCCATCCGCGATTGGAGTGAATGGCAGGCCGATAATCTGGCATCTGCACTTCTGCTCCCCATTGAGATCGTATATGGGGCACTCCATAGATTTGACTTAGAGCATGGCATCGACATATTGAGCAAAGTATACCGGCCCAAGGAATACGGGCAGTTCTGCGAAATGGCGGAGTTCCTTGGTGTTTCGAAACAAGCAATGTCTATCAGGCTGAAAAGACTTAGCCTGCTGAAAAAGGACTATTTGCAAAATCCCTATGTGCTGGTTGACGTTGAGAAGGAGGATGATGAAGGATGGCTGAATCTATGAATATTGCCGTCAGGTGCCCCGAATGTAACTGGCGTGTGATGGACAAAATATCGCCTACAACAGGAAAAATCGAAATTAAGTGCCCTCACTGTCATAAGATTGTGGAGGTCGATCTGGCTCTTCGCCGGAAGGTATTATACCGGCGAGTCGGTTAGCTTCAGATATCACAAACACAAAGGATAAAGTGACAACAGAATAAGGTCTAAGAGTACCGAGCAACGGGTCATCGTGCCATAAGGCCGATAGTCACCAAATGGCCGGACATTAGGAATGCGAGGGGTGACACCCCTCTTATTCCTAATGCCCGGTCTTTTTTGTTGCCGCTCCAGAAATGGAGTAAGGAATGGATCTGTTTGCTTGGCAGGCGGCACTTTGCCACTATCCGTAATCACCTGAATTTTTAGCTCTTAAAAATCCGAAAATTCAAGGAGATTACTGATGAAAACCACATATTTGATAAACAAAATACAGCCGGACGGCAGTGTGCGCCTTTGCGTTGCATCCTCTGCTGAGTGGATGGCTATTGTGAAGGGAAACAAGAAGATTCCAACAGAGCAACGGCGATATTTTATTCTGGACTACATAGCGGATGGAGATAATTTGGACTGCATGGTTATCGAAACATCTTTGGAGGAGTATCGGAGTTGGGATAGAAGCAGATCCGCAGAAAAAAGAAACCGGTGTGCTAAACAGAAATTCCAGCATCTCTCCCTCAATACTCCCCTGAACGACTCTGAGAATTCTGAAACCTTGTTGGATATGATTTCGGCAGACGAACAGGTCGAATCTATGGTCTGTGACTCGATCATGATAGACGAATTAAAAAAAACGCTGGCGGACTGGAAGCCTTGGGCAAACGACATGCTAGAAATGTATTTAAACGGTCAAAAACGGGCCTGCACGGATATTCTTGCCCGAAAGTATGGTGTCTCATCCCAGATAATTCGCAAGTACAAACGTCAGTTCGAGAAATTTATAAAAATTTTTTGGAGAGATGTTTCGTTTTGACCTCTGATTTATCCAGTAAGAGAGGTGAGGGAATAAATTCTCTCGTGTATTTTGAAAATTAAATATCCGGCAACTGGAATACGTTCCCTGACGGTCCGTGTGAGAAACGGAAAGCGATGTGGAGGATGCGCCAAGACCACCTGTAGCGACAAGGAATTGCAGTGAATTTTCTTATCTGTTATAAAAGACGGCCAAATAAGGTGCCCAGCGGTTCCCATCCATCCCAAAACAGCCCTGGCAAGCTGTTTCGCAATGACCCCGTCAGAACTGATACTCCTGCCCAGCCACAGCCCTGCTACGCAGGATCACGCAATGGGGGCAGCTCGGAGAGATCCTCGGAGGGGTGAGATTCCCGTGATGTGCGCCAGCACAGTTCCAGACTGCCGCCCAGGGCTCGGGAAGTAGTGTCGAATAGAGCCAATTGAAGATAAATGTCAGAAACGGTGGGAGCCGTACTTTCAAAACAGACAGCACAAGTATGCTTTTTCGTATCGGGGAGTACGGCCCCATTTTTGATTTCGGAAGCCACGGGGATCGGCTTTGATCAAAGTCGGTCTCCGTGTTTCTGGACTCAAATTGATTACGACGAGGAGGGTATACCATGACAACAAAGGAACTACGGGATAACGTCACGTTTCTCTCTGCCCTGCGGATGCTGGAACGCATGACGGAGCGGGAGCTCCTGACTCCAGCGGAGGCGGAACGGGCCAAGGACGAGCTGAAACGGCGGTTTCGGCCCACCCTGATCGCCGCCTGAAACCGCCATCTAATATGCTTGGTTTGACCGGCTGTTTTTGGTTGGTATTGGTGAATAGCTGTTTCAAAAAACTTGTGATATCGTGTGTCTCGGAAAGGAGGTCAAAAAAGATATGGCACAGACAAACACAGCAGCCGAAATGCGTCCGAGGATCACCGTCATTGACCCCAGAAAGCCCGAGACAGCAAAACTCCGGGTCGCGGCATACGCCAGAGTCAGCAGTGACTCGGCGGATCAGCTCAACTCCTACATGGCCCAGGTGGATTTTTACACCAAGTTCATCGCTTCCAAGAAGGAGTGGGAGCTGGTGGATATCTACGCCGACGAGGGCCTGTCCGGACTGGAGGCTCGGAAACGGGAGGAGTTCAACCGCATGATCGCGGACTGCCGGGATGGGAAAATCGACCGGGTGCTGGTCAAGTCCACCTCCCGCTTCGCCCGGAACACCACGGACTACATCCGGTATGTGCGGGAACTGCTCCGGCTGGGTATCTCCATCTGTTTCGAGAAGGAGAACATCGACACCGGGAAGATGACCACCGAGCAGATCGCCCAGATCTACGGTGCCTTCTCCCAGATGGAGTCCACCAACCACTCCAACAATATGCGGGTCAGTGTCCGGATGCGGATGGAAAAAGGGATCTTTGTCCCGCCGACCTCACCCTACGGGTACCGGCTGGCGGGGCGGGATCTGGAGATCATCCCCGAGGAGGCGGAAGTTGTCCGGTACATCTACAGCGCCTACCTCAAAGGCCAGGGGACGGCGGATATCGCCCATGAGCTGAATGAACTGGGCGCCATCAGGGGCCATGGCCGGGAGGGGTGGCATCCCAACACAGTGCAGTACATTCTGACCAACATCTCCTACACCGGCAATATGCTCTGGCAAAAGAGCTTTGCAACCGACACCATCCCCTTCCGGCAGGTGCTGAACCGGGGGCAGAAGCCAAAATACTTTGCCGAGAACTGCCACCTGCCCATCGTGTCCCGAGAGGACTTCCAGCGAGTTCAGAACCTGATGTCCCTTCGCCGGGAACAGTTTGTCGGGGATGCTCCCACGCCGGAGGCGTCGGTCTACAGCAAGCACATCGTCTGCGGGGACTGCGGTTCCATCTGCCGCAGGAAGGTCACCAATAGCAAAACCTACTGGGTCTGTTGGAATCATGATGCCGCCAAATCCAACTGCCCCGTCCCCCAGGTGCCGGAGGAGGAGATCACAGCGGCCCTGCTTCGGCTCTACCACAAGCTGAAAAGAGACGGCGGCAAAATCCTGGCCACCGTCCTGGAGCAGCTCCGGGAACTGCGGGAGCGGGAACTCCGCTCCAACCGGAAAATCAGAGATATTGACAAAGAAATCGCCCATCTGTCTGAGCAGAATCTCGTACTGGTTCGACTGAAGTCGAAGGGGTACGTTGATCCTGCTCTTTATTTATCCCAGCAGGGCGAGATCGAGCAGAAGCTGAGGACGCTGAGAAGGCTGCGCCGGCGTATCCTGGACTCCACCAGTGAGGACGCCCAGATCCAGAACACCGAGATCATGCTGGACTGTCTGGAGGATGGCCCCCGGTGGCTGGACGGCCCCAGCCCTGAGCTGTTCGAGTCGCTGGTCCGGCGGATCGTGATAGTCTCAGCGGACACCCTGAAATTCACCCTGCTCAACGGCCTGGAGCTGACAGAGCGGATCGGAAAGGCGGTGCGGTAATGGCATGGCAGCGAAAAACGCCCTTCGGCTACATGGTGCGGGACGGCGAGACAGTCCCCTGCCCTGCGGAGGCTGACGCGGTTCAGGACATCTTCACCCGCTACCTGGCAGGGGCTACCTATAACGAGATTGCAGAAAGGATGAGCAGAGGGAACACCCCCTATCATCAGCATACCAGCCAGTGGAACAAGCACATGATCAAACGGATTTTAGAGAATGGGAAATACCTGGGGACGGACATCTACTCCCGGATCATCAGCGATGACGAGTTCCTTGCGGTTCAGCTCCAGAAAAAAGACAGGACTGACTTCGCCCCCTGCCCCGCTGGACTAAAACCAATCCGTGAAAAAGCTGTATGTGCAGTATGCGGTGGCGGGATCAAACGGGACACCAAGTCCCATGGCCAATCCCGCTGGGTCTGCCCGGATTGCGGAGCCATCGTCCGTATTAGCGATGAAACCGTCCAGAGGCTGGTATCCCAGCAGCTCCGCCAGCTGGCAGACACCCCCGACCTGCTGATGCCGCCCCCCACCCCGGAGGCTGCCCCCTCCGCAGACGCCCTGCGCATTCAGAATGAGCTGAACCTGTGCTTCAACCGCCAGGACATCAACCCCGACTACATGAAAACGCTGATTTTCGCCGCCGCTGCGGAACAGTACGCCGTCCTGCCGGATCTCACGCCGGTCCATGACATGGAAGTGCTTCGGGAGCGGCTGAAGACCGGCTGTGTCAATGACAGCGACCTTCAGGAACTGCTGGCGAAAGCGGTAAAGGCTATCCGAATTGGCGGACAGGATTACATAGAACTGGAGCTGACCAATGGAACGATGATAGGAAAGGAACAACGTGTATGAATACAGCCGTTCAACAGCCCCCTCAGCGGCGGGTCACCGTGATCCCCGCCAATCCCCAGCTCACAGAGCGTGATATCCGCAAGAAGCATCTCCGGGTGGCCCCCTACTGCCGGGTGTCCACCGACAGCGAGGAGCAGCTCAACAGCTACAACGCCCAGATCGCCTACTATACCGAGAAGATCGCCGCTACCCCGGAGTGGACCATGGTCCGCCTGTACGCCGACGAGGGCACTACCGGCACGTCCATGAAGCGGCGCAAGGAGTTTTTGAAGATGCTCCGGGACTGCGACCGTGGCAAGATTGACCTGGTCATCACCAAATCCGTGTCCCGCTTCGGGCGCAACACCCTGGACGGCCTGGATACCGTCCGGAAGCTGAAGCGGAAAGGGATCGGCGTCTTCTTCGAGAAGGAAAATGTCAACACCCTCTACATGGACAACGAGATGATCCTCACCTTTATGATGAGCCAGGCTCAGGCGGAGAGCGAGTCCCTCAGCGGTAACGTGAAGTGGGGCCACCGGAAGAATTTCAAGGACGGCAAGGTCTACTACCACTACGCCAGCTTCCTCGGCTACCGCAAGGGGCCGGACGGTCTGCCGGAGATCGATCCCGATGAGGCGGCTATCGTCCGCAGGATCTTCTCCCGATACCTGCTGGGCCAGAGCGTCCGCCAGATCTGCCGGGACCTGATGGCGGACGGCGTCAAGACCGCCCAGGGAAGCGATTCCTGGCACGACAGTGTGGTGCGGAAGATGCTGCAAAATGAGAAGTATATTGGCGATGCCCTGCTCCAGAAGACCTTTATGGCGGACCTCTTCACCCATGAACAGAGGAAGAACATGGGGGAGCTGCCCCAATACTACGTCCATGAGTGCCACCCCGCCATCATCGACCGGGACACCTTCCAGCGGGTACAGGAGGAGCTGGCGCGGCGCTCCAGCCTGCGAAAGACCTCATCCAAGACCAAGACGGAGCTGGGCAAATACTGCGGCAAGTATGTCCTCAGCGAACTGCTGGTCTGCGGCGAGTGCGGCAGCCCCTACCGCCGGGTAGTGTGGAGCCGGCCCGAAGGCAAGCGGATCGTCTGGCGGTGCATCAACCGGCTGGAGCATGGGAAGAAAGTCTGCAAGAAGTCCCCCACCTGGAACGAGGCGGACATCCACGCCGCCGTCATCGCCGCCATGAACGAGCTGTTCCACGCCCAGACCGCAAGAGAGGCGCTGGAGGCCAGCATCACCGCCGCTCTCGCCGGGGAGGACGGAGAGCTGTCCCTGCCGGCACTGGAGGCGAAGATCCGCAGCCTGCAGGAGCGTCAGCTGGAGCTGTTCCAGCTGGCGGTGAGCGCCGGCCCCGACTGCCTGGACTATGACGAGGAGATCCAGCGGGTCAACGTAGCAAAGACCTCCCTGATGGCAAAGAAGGCGGAGCTGGAGCGTGAGGGCCGCACCGCTGCCGCATTCGACCAAAGGATGGAGGAGATCACCAGAGAGCTGGAGCAGACCGCTGGAGCGATCACGGAGTTTGACGAGATCACTGTCCGCCAGCTGGTCAGCAACATCAAGGTGGTCAGCAAGGACACCCTGCTCATCTGCTTCAAGGACGGGACGGAGATCACCCAGACCATGGAGAACATCGGGAGGGTAAGCGCATAAGCATCTATATCACCGGCGACACCCACGGCGGCTTCCAGCGGTTCGCCACCGATAACTTTCCCCAGCAGAAGCAGATGGGCCGCGGCGACTATGTGATCATCACCGGCGATTTCGGGGGCGTGTGGGACAATTCCCCCAGGGAGACATACTGGCTCGATTGGCTGGAGGAAAAACCGTTTACCACCCTCTTTGTGGACGGGAACCACGAAAACTTCGACAGGCTCGGTGAACTTCCTGTCCATCAGTGTCAGGGCGGAAAAGTCCACTATATCCGGCCCCATGTGCTTCACCTGATGCGCGGGCAGGTCTTCGAGATCGGCGGGGTGACCTTCTTCACCATGGGCGGCGCTGCCTCCCACGACATCCAGGACGGCATCCTCGATCCGGAATCCCCAGACTTTGAGCAGGAATATTGGTTCAAGCGCCGGACACGGCAGATGTTCCGGGTGAAGGGAGTCTCCTGGTGGCCCCAGGAACTGCCGTCTGAGGGGGAATATGAGGAGGCTGTCAGGAACCTGGAAAGGGTCAACTGGAGGGTAGACTGCATTCTGACTCACTGCGCCCCCACCAGCATCCAGCAGAAACTGGATCGAAGCTACACCCCGGACCGGCTGACGGATTTCCTCCAGATGGTCAAGCGGCGGTGCCAATTCGATTGCTGGTTCCTGGGCCACTACCACCGGAACTGTGTGGCAGATGACCGCTTCATCGTTCAATGGGAGCAGATGGTGGAACTGCAATGGGAGTAACAACAGAATGACCCAATACCGCTAAGGCGCAAGCCCTCGGAACGATCCGAGGGCTTGCTCGTTGGCGATTTCAAATCCCAGAGAATAAAAACAGGCGCACCCGCGCCGGAAAGGAGAAGTTGGATGAACGTCAGAAAACCTGTAGACTACAGCGCCATGTTCGAGGCGCTGGACACCCTGATGGCGGCAGATTTGCCGCAGATGGAACTGTACTGCGAAATGGGCCGGTTGGTCAGCGGCAGGTCGGAGAAAGGCGCCGCTGCTGCCGCTGCGGAGTATCTGTGCGCCGCGTATCCTGACACCTCCGGCTTCTCCCCACGGAACCTGCGCCGGATGCGGATGTTTTACCGCACCTATGAAGCTGCCCCTGCGATATTGGCCGAGGCCATGACTATCGGCTGGACGCAAAATGTGGTCATTCTGGAGGTGGAGCTGACTCTCCAGGAGCGAGCATGGTACATCAAAGCGGCTGGGCAGCTCGGCTGGTCGAAGCTGGAACTCCAGCAGAGAATTGCGGATAATGCTCATCTGGAAATCGTTCTCGACTTTGCGGATGATGTGTGTTATACTGAAGAAAACACTGCCAACATTGAGTGTGCCGCCAATGACGAAAACCCTATTTGTGTGCCACGGGAACATCTGCCGCAGCCCGATGGCCGAGTTTGTGATGAACGATCTGGTCAAAAAGGCGAAGATGGAGAGCCAATTCCACATCGAATCCGCCGCCACCAGTACCGAGGAGACAGGCAATCCGGTCTATCCTCCTGCCCGCCGCAAACTGGCCGAGCATGGGACCGACTCCGACGGCCACGCCGCCCGTCAGTTGAGGAACGAGGACTACGACCGCTTCGACCTCCTGATTGGGATGGACAAGGCCAACCTGCGGAATATATATTGGATCTGTGGCGGTGATTTCGATGGTAAGATACATCTGCTGATGGAATACGCCGGCGATCCCGAAGCCGAGGTAGCCGATCCGTGGTACACGGATGACTTTGAAACCACCTGGCAAGATGTGCTGGAGGGCTGTACTGGATTGCTGGAATGGCATACTCAGCAGCAAAAAATTGGGGAGGGTACATCATGAGCAGACAGTTGACTCCTCAGAACCATGACTTTAATCAAATCATTTCCATTATTGAGGAATCCCGCAGCCGAGCACTCCGGGCAGTTAATGCGGAATTGATCCAAATGTATTGGAACGTGGGAGAATACCTGTCTGATCTTTGTGCAAACGCGGCTTTCGGGGATAAGGTTATTGATGAAGTAGCCTCTTATATCGCTGGCAGCGGCACAAATATAAAAGGTTTTAATCGCCGTGGACTATACCGCATGAAACAATTCTACGAAACTTATAAGGGCGATGAATTTGTGACACCACTGGTGACACAAATCAGTTGGACCAATCACCTGCAAATCATGTCCAGCGCCAAATCCATGGATGAGCGGCATTTTTATTTGCAGCTTTGCGCAAAAGAGCATTATTCCAAACGCGAATTGGAACGGCAGATCGACAGCGCATACTATGAACGCTGCAAGCTGTCTGCGCAGAAGCCAATCCCGGAAGCTGCACCTCAGAATGTACGCAATAGTATTTTAGACACCTATGTCTTGGAGTTCCTTGACTTGCCGGAGCAGTTCTCTGAGCGGAGCTTCAAAAAAGCAATCATTGAAAATCTCAAGCAGTTTATTCTGGAATTCGGCAGAGACTTTTCCTTTGTCGGTGAAGAATACCGGGTGCAGGTAGGGAATACCGATTTTTATGTTGATCTGCTATTTTATAACCGCACTCTATCCTGTCTCGTAGCGATAGAGCTGAAAATTGGAAAGTTTAAGCCAGAGCACATCGGGCAAATCAACTTCTATTTAGAAGCCCTTGACCGCGATGTGAAAAAGCCAAACGAGAATCCAAGCGTTGGATTGATTCTATGTGCAAGCAAGGACGATGCAGTAGTAGAATACGCATTGAGCAGAACAATGTCTCCAATGCTGGTTTCAGACTATACTCTCTATCTTCCGGACAAAAAGATTCTTCAAGGCAAGCTGCGCGAATTAACAGAAGTTGTCTTGGACACCGAACATGAGGATGCAGAATAAACGCCGAATCCGGGAGCTCACCTTTATCTATGGCGGTGACAATATGTAGTGGTCATAAAAATCGATTTTGACCGCTTATTCCAAAAAATCCAGCCTTTTCTGCGGAAAAGGCTGGATTTTTTGCGTTTCAGTATATTTTTGGCCGTTTTGATTTTCGTAGCCTGGTGCTGACCACAGAACAAGCCACAGACAGAAAACGTCAGATCACTGGGCATATTGCCTTGATGGGCCATGAGTTTTCTTAGCCTGTATTATTCTTACCGATTTTTCAAACAAGTCTTAGAAATCAAAATCTCTATCCCACTCTCTGAGGGGACTATTGAATATTCCGCCCATAAATTCGCAATTCATATTGTCTTATTGTGCGACTGCCTGCATTGCTTATCTGCCATGTTGTTGAAACACTTTTTCAAAGGTGGCGTTGCGCAAAAACACATTTTCTGGCGTACCAATCAGCTGATAAAATACTGATTCAGGGAAATAACTACTCGAATTGATGACAGCGTCAAACTGGTGGCCTATATGATCCTTATAGGCCATCTCGCGCAGAAGCTGTTCAGTATCTTTATAAACGCATGTTATCCTCAATCGGCCGATTGAGCGATGCATCTTGAATTCCTCATTTGGCGTCACGCCATTTCTGGGGGTATTAAACCACCGATCAAGTAGCGGGGAACTATTTATAATTTCGTGAACAGCGTTTGATGCCACGGTATGCTGCCAAATCTCATCCAGCGTGCGCATATGACTCCAGCCGTGCCTTACCTCAAACATGTTTGCAAACAGACGTGTAAATAGTATTGCATTTCGATACACGCCTACAGGAATAAACGTGCCCAAAACTGCCAGCGCCCCAGCGCGCAAAAACAAATCCCCTACGCTGACGGCACCATATCCACGCGGCATATTATGGCATGTGCTGAGTAGCACGACCGGCGGCACATGAATGTCATTGTCATCCGCCATCCATATTTCGTTACCAATACTGATCCCTGCCATATTATTGCGCTCGTTGTACACCCCGTGGGCGGAAATGAGCAAAATTTGCGCATCTCTGTGACGGGATAGAAAAGTTTTAAATTGTTCAAGCGAGCAAATCTCTTCACTTGCGAAGAAAACGTCTGTTTCTGATTGCACCATGTTCCGCAATTGGCATGTAAACCTATCACAATACTTGCGAACGGGATCATCCTTCTCTACACACTCTGCAACCGCAATTTTGAAGGGGCCTCCCAAATAAATACTTGGATGTTTTGGCAGTTCGTTCTGAAATGCGCGTGTGAGCGGTGTCAACGGCTGATAGGAAATAGGTTTCATACAGCAAAGCGGCGCGGAAGCTTCCGGGAGAATTGCAAGCCCAACAGGGAAGTTAGAAAATACCGTCAGTTGTGAGGCGTTACGCAATAACTCGAGTTGATACGGTGTAAGCTGTTGCGCTAAAGTTTCGCCAAAACTTTTCAGCGTATTCCAAACATAGCGATTATCGATTTTGCCACGGCAATGCCTCTCTAGTTGCGACAAGGATGAGAAAATCTTCGACGGTAGGTCATCCAACGGGAGATAAAGCGCACACTTTGCCGCAGCACGATGCACCCCAAGTAAGTCGATGACCTCGTGCTCCACGGTGGGCGTCTCTTTTGAAGTTTTCATCAGCTTCCTCTGTGCGTTTGGGCCACCGGGTATCGTAAGCACAAGGGGAACGCCATTAAAATTTCGATTTTCTATTAATTCCGACTCGCATTTTTTTCGCAACTCCGGTTCCTTTTCAAAATATAATCGGCAGATATGAAGAAACCGCTTATGCATTGCTACATTGAACTTGTTTGCGTTGTCATCTTCAAGAAGCGAGTTCCGATCATCTATGAGTTGCTTCGTATATCCAAACTGATTGGCCAACGGCAGTAGTGGGAGGAGCTGCCACTCATCCTTTCCCACGAGAGGAAAGTCAGCCTCCGGCACGCACACCGATTCCTCTTTTTCATGGCTCAAAACGAACTCGCTGATTCGTTTCCAATGCTTGTGCAGTAGCTCAACGTTGAGGGAGGACATCCGGCAAATTCCCAACAGCGGACACGGGATGTCCGGGTCCTGAACTACCTCTTCATATATTTCATCCGGGCAGATAATCAGCGTAGGATCAAAGAGGAAATTGTACAGCTGTTTCCGTTGGGAAATATCGTGTAATGGAAAGGGAATTGGCAAAATATCATGCGCTTCATCCGTTGTATGGAGCAGCAAATCAATATCACAACTGATTACGTCGTAGCCGATGCGCGGCAGATGCAGGAGATACAAGATTGCAGGAAGTACGCCGGTTAACTCAGAATCCCAGATGTACGTTGTTCCAGATGTGTCATAGCTGCCCGGTGGCACAATCGGCCTATAATTGTTGTCGAAGTATTCCGTTGGAAACAGCACATAGTAATGCAACAGCATATCCATTAAATAGCCTCCAGTTATTTGTGTCTAATACTGTGCCTCCATTATATCACTTTTCTCGCCATGTTATATATGAAATTAGAGTTTTCTTGGAGAAAAATTGAAGTGTGCAAAGAATTTCTGATGCAAATCGAACAGATTACACCGTAGATAAAATAGAAAATCATAGTCAAGCTATACTATCGCAAAAAAGAATGCGGCAATAAGCCCTATGGATTGAATCTCATGCTCCATCTGTATATTCGACTAAATCTAGCTCCACAATTAGGGGTAAGATTAATATAGAACTTATAGCTGTTGAGTATCATTCTGATATGCAATATTTTCTAGTAACAAACGAAGGGATGTTTTTCTTAAAGTGCTTTTTTCAGTTTCCTCTCGACGGCAATTTCCGTTTTCATTTCTGCTATCATCTCTGCCAGCAGTTTTTCGCACTCTTCCTCACTGTGAGCGTAGATGTTCCGAGGGTGCTTTTTGCCATCCAGCCAGATAGGAGAGTAGCGTCCTTCCCAGAGATTTTCGTTAATCTGGGTAATGCATCCTCTACCGGCTTTGCGCCGCTGGCCTTTGTGGGCCTGGAATGTACTGGGAGCAGGCTTCCGAGGTGCTGATAGATTCTCCGTTTGTGCCTCAGTCTTGCCGATACCATGGTCGATCTTTACCGCCGCTGTACGGCGCATCTCATCGGTGACGTGAGCGTAGATGTTCAGTGTGGTGCTGCTGGAGACATGACCGATAATAGTGGACAGAGTTTTGATGTCCATCCCATGCTCCAGAGCGGCGGTAGAAAATGTGTGCCTGAGATCGTGAAATCTGATTTTCTTACATTCTGCCCGTTCCAGAATGGTCTGCAGTCTTTTACGAACTGCAGCTGGGTCCCTGGGCGAGTCCTTGCTAATTGGAGAGGGAAACATCCACCGGGAGTTCACGGTTCCCTTGTAAGTCTTAAGGACATTCAGCACAGGAGCTGGGAGGATCACGCTACGGTTACCAGCCTTGGTTTTGGGCGGAGAGGCCACCAGCTTGCCTTTGATCCGATGGATCTGCCGCCGTACGCGGAGTTCTCCGGTGCGGAGGTTGAAGTCATCCCATTGGAGGGCGCATATCTCGCCTCGCCGCAGACCGGTTGAGAGTTCCAGGAGGAGAAGCTCGAAGCAGTTATCTTCCTTGGCTTGGATTAGCAACCGCTGGATTTCTTCCGGGGTCAGCACCTGCATCTCCCTGGCCTTGGCGGAGGGGAGACGACAGCCATCAGCGGGATTGCGGAATAGGAGCTTTTCGGAAACCGCCTTGTCCAGTGCGGCGTGGAGGGTGGTGTGGATGCCCCGAACGGTCTGGTCGGACAGCCCCTCCCCGTATAACTCTGTGCGGAGGAGTCTGCCGCCCTGCTTGAGTTTAGCGTAGAACTGCTGGATGTCGTTGGTGGTCAGCTTGTCCATTTGGATGTTTCCCAGGGCTGGGATGATGTGCTGGTAGATGCGCCGCTCATAGGACATTTGGGTGTTGGGTCGAAGATTGGATTTCTTATAGGTCTGATACCAGCGATCCAGCCAGTCCCCCAGGAGGATTCCAGGTTTAGGCTGTTCGGGAGCAGGAGCCTGGATGCTGTCCCTCAGTGCCTTGAGTTTTGCGATGCAGTCCGACTTTGTCTTTGCCAGAACATTCTTGGTGACTGGTAGACCTTTATCGTCGTAGCCGACAACTACCCGTCCTTCCCAGCGACCGTCTTTCCTCAGGCTGACGCCGCCGTCTCCCCGCTTCCTGCGTTTTGCCATGGTTTCATCTCCTCTCCAAGATAGTCAGTCAGGAAACCGCCAACGATATCAGCAGCCCGCCTCTGCATATCGCCAGTGGTATGGGTGTAGGTATCCAGAGTGAAGGACGCTTTAGTGTGGCCAAGGATTCCAGCCAGAGTTTTGGCATCCACTCCTCCGGCCAGAGCGTGGGTCGCGAATGTGTGACGAAGATCATGGAATCGAATATCGGGCAATCCAGCCTCTGTCAGAAATTTTTTCAGCTGCCGGTAGGCACTGTCAGGATTCATAGGGGCCTCTGGCCGGAGCGGATCATGGAATATCCAGGGAGAGAAGGATTTACACTTTCGCTCTCTCAGCAGTTCCACTGTACTGGGTGGCAGGACAATTTTCCGGGTGCCAGCGTAGGTTTTGGTATCCCCAGCCACCAGCCTGCCGCCCGTTTCCCGGTGAAGAGTGCGGCAGACTTTCAGGGCGCCGCCACGCTCATCAAAGTCGATCCACATAAGCGACCCCCGGCCTTTATCCTGCACTTTTTTCGACCCCCCGGTTCACCTGCCACTTTCGGTTGTGCTGAATTCACCGGATGGTGCACACCGGCCACACACTTTTGACACGGCTGCGTCTGCGATGGACTGCGGCTTGTTACCCTCCGAGCATCAGCGAGGCCACACAGCGGCACACGGGTCGTCACGATGAGTGCACGCTATCACTGCGGAGTGCGAGTGCCGTTGCGACTCGCTGGCGCTCAGCTGCCACATCCATCTGCGCCAGCTGTTGGTCGTAGAACTGGTCAAGGGCCAGTTGGATCGGACGGATGGTGTAGAGCAGGTTGCCGTTGCGCTTTAGACCATCCCTGGTGGTGACCGTTGTGCTCTCTATACTGATGAACTGCCTCTCCTCCAGCTCGCACACGTACTTGCGAACGGTGTTGGCGCTCATCCTCACCGCTCTTCCGATGGTCCTGTAGCTAGGCCAGCACTGGTAGGTGTTTCGGTTCTCACAGCAGAGCAGATAGGAGTAGACAGTCAGCGCACCGGGTGACAGACCCAGCAGGAATATCTCGTTGGGTAGTTGGAAGTAGTTCTTGATTGGATCACGCTTGGGCCACTGCTTGTACTTCAATCCGCACCTCCTTGGGTGTGCCGAGACGCCCAGCACCTTCGCTACCGTTGCCGCATTCAGGAACAGCGGCAGTTCATCGTAGCTCTTGTAGCTGGATTCTTTCATGTTGTACTTGCCCATCCTTTCTGTTGAGTCAGTTTTTCCTCTGCCCTTATGCGCTGACTCCCTCATCCATCTACCACAATCTCCAGAGTCCAAAAACGACATTTTATTTTTCATGTGCCGAAAAAATTTTTGATGTATAAAAACTCACCCGCCAGAACTAAGTCTGACGGGTGATCGTAACGGAAGATGTTGAGGCTGATGATAAGCCATTCTGTAGCAGAGCGGATCATCAGGGCATTTTCGGCAGTTCAGTTCAAGTCCTCGGAATGTCTTTTTACTGTCTTCCACATGAGGCTCTTTTTAATCTCTTCGTAGGAAATACCGGATGAATACCAACCCCAGGACGGCTACGATCCCAATATACACGTAGAGCAAAAACTGCTCCGCCGTGCTCTTGCCGCCTCCCCAGTTCTGCCGGACGCTGTCATCCCGGTACTGCTCGGTAATATCGTTCCCGTCCTTGTCCAGGAACCGGACGTTCCTCGGCCGTACCTCATAGGAGGCTCCCAGCTGTTCCCGAACGTCCTCCTCCTCCTCCAGCAGCCAGAAAAAGTTGACTTCTGACAGCGGGTAAATCAGCTCATGTCCTGTGATCTGCCGCCCCTCCGTCCCATCGAACCAGGTGTACTCCACGGCGACGGAATAAATCTCCCGGCAGTCATGCCCGGCGATTACAATGGGGGACCAGTCACTCTTCCTCACATTTATCCTTTCGGCAATCACCCCGGCGGTATAGGGGAAGGGGTCCATGCTGGCATGGTCCGTCCGGTACTTGCCGTTGATCCCCCGGGTGAGTTGGATGATCCCGTGGACATTGTCCTGGTTGTCCGCTTTATAAAAGATAAACAGCTTTCCGTGGGATTCCTGCCAGGCCAAAGGAGTGGCACTCTGCATTTCGTTGTCGTTTACACTGCTGCCCTCCGGCTTGGCAATATAGTTCTCCACCGCCGCCAGATGCCCGGACTCGGTATTGGGGTAGTGGAACTCCGCATCGTACAGCCACCAGATGCACCACAGGGTGAGCACCAGCGTTACTCCGGCAGCGATGAGCCGGGTGCGCTTGACCCGTTTGAGGAAGTTCAGCGCACCTTTGGGGGCCTTTTCTACTGGCACCTGGGAACGCATATCTCGCTCCAGGTCCTGACACGCCCCGCAGTCCTCCAGGTGCTCCCGCACCTGGGCGGCGGTCTCTTCCTCCGTCAAATCCTCAATGTAGGCGGGCAGCAGGTCCCGCACCACGCAGCAGTCCAATTTCTTATCCATTCGGTCTCCCTCCTGTCAGCAGTTTCGCCAATTTCTCCTTGCCCCGGTAAAACCACACCCGGGCCCATACCTCGCTCTGCCCCATCAATTCCCCAACCTCCCGGAAAGAGAACTCTCCCGCCAAACGCAGGTAGATGACCTCCCGGGTCTCCGGGTCCAGCTGCCGCAGGCTTCGGTAGAGGGCCATACGGTCCTCCCGCCGCTCGGCCTCCCCTTCCGGGTTATCGGGGGCGGTCAGACTGGACAGGTGTTCCTCCTCCAGTGGCGCAGTTCGGCTCCGGCGCTCCAGTTCCTTGTACCACAGCCGCTTGGCAATGGCGCACAGCCACACCTGGGGTGTGCAATCCCCACGGAAGGTATCCAGGCTTTTCAGCGCCTGGCAGAAGGTTTCCTGCGTCAGGTCCTCCGCCGTGTCCGGCTCCCCGGACAGGGAAAACAGATAGCGGTATACGCTCCGCGCGTGCTTTTCGTAGAGGTCCTCCCCCCTGCGCGCCATGTGCCTCACCTCCTCGTTCTGTCTGTTAGTTCTTGTTGGGAACCGTTCGTTACACTATGATACCAAAAAATAAATCTTAAAGGTTTCCAGAATCAGGCCCTCCGATATGTCCGTCTTCCTGGATATGGAGAACTGATAAATGATGTACCGCAGCAGAGGGGGTGTACGCTGTCTGGAATTGCTCCATCGCGCCGTCCTGACGGGTTTGCAGGACGTGGACCGGCTGCACATCCTCCACAATGTCCCCCTCCTTTTTCTTCGTATGTCCTACTATACACCGGAGATGGCAAAATCCCACAAAATATTTTTTAGAAATTATGAGCACAACAAACGCCTGCCCGCGCTCTGGGGAAGGCGGGCAGGCGTTCTTTCAGGCTTCACAATGATTCGTCTGTACTCAGATGTTATCCTCGCACCACCTCGCAATCTCCCCAATCAGCTCCAGCGGGAGGGGCTTGCTGTAGGGGAGCTGGATGGCACCCTTGCTGGTCTTGTACTCCGTCAGCCGCCCAGCGAACGCCTCCACAGCCTCCGGGCCGGGGTACAGGCCGATGTGCCGCTTGGAGGCTGCGAACTGGATCAGGTTCCTGCCCTTCCAGTAGGTGGGCATACTCCAGGAGATTTTCTACCTGGCCTCCGGGATGCTGGCCTTGATGGCGGCGTTGATCTGCCGCAGATAGTCCTGCGCCTCTTCCGGCTGGGCGGCGATATACTCCTCAATCGTCGCCGGAGGTTTCCCGCAGTAGTGGCTCTGGTCCACATTTTTGAATGATCGCCCGCACTTGGGACATACCCACATGGCTGCTTCCTCCTATTTCCGCAGAATCTTCTCCATCGTCTTTCCCTTCGCCAACTCGTCGATCAGCTTATCCAGGTAACGGATTTCCCGCATGAGCGGGTCCTCTACCTCCTCCACCCGGACGCCGCAGACCACGCCCTTGATCAGCACCCGGTTCGGATTGGGCTGGGGTGCCTTGCGGAAAAAGTCCCCGTAGCAGAGGCCGGCGGGGCGGAACGCCTCCAGCTGCTCCGGGCTGTACCCCGTCAGCCAGCAGATGACTTCATCCACCTCGGCCTTCGTCCTGCCCTTCCTGGTGGCCTTGTCCAGCAGAAGCCCGTAAACTTTCCCGAAATTCATTTGAAACACTTTGTCGTTATTCATAATGCATGCGCTCCAGATAATGATATACTATTTTACCACATCCTATATTGTTTTGCCAAGAGTCGGCCTGAATCTTGCGTGGGTCAACGGAAAGGGTTTCATTCTTTGTTTTCGGTTACGCAATATCTGAGCAGTAAATCTGTGGCCTTCGGCGTTATATTTTTCTGCCTGTGCTCTGCTTTCTGCCGTCACGAGGAGGT
This sequence comes from Flintibacter muris, assembly GCF_943192995.1. GTDB lineage: Bacteria > Bacillota > Clostridia > Oscillospirales > Oscillospiraceae > Lawsonibacter > Lawsonibacter muris. The sequence continues at coordinate 1,485 of NZ_CALPCP010000029.1, read as the reverse complement.
TATCGTCAAAGCCATAGGGCTAATATCATCCTCCGGCTATGTTAGAAGCACGTTGGTAATCCCGCTTGGCGGCAAAGCTCATGCCGGGCCGGTAGTTCCCTGAACAGTCCTTTGGGACTGATAAAGGGGTTTAATTCCTTGTTTACTGCTACACAATATCTGAGTAGAAAATCTGTACTTCCCGGTGCTATATTTTCCTGTCTGCACTCTGTTTCTGCCGCCATGAAAGAGGGCCATCCAGCTTCCTGGATGGCCCTCTTTGAGTACTATTCGCTTACGCATAGAAGTTGACGCTGTTGGGGATTCCGACGAACATACAGCAGTAGCCCCTATATTGTTTACAGCATAGCAAATTCTGTGTGGGTGCGGGACTTGTATCTCTCGGTTTTCTATGGTATACTAAAAAAGAAAAGTGGGGCGGTTAATGTGGCGAGATTTGAACTTTTTGTTTGGGACCGGTTGGGAAAGAAAGTCCCTGCCAAGGCGCTTAGAGCGACAAGAGAAGACTTGGAATTTACTGTTGCCGCACCCGTATGGCAAACGGACTGGACAACTGAGTATATTGTAGATAGCGGATTTGAAATCTATGCGTTAAAAACCAAGCAGGGTGAATTGGTGGCCCTGGGTGCTTATGGGATTGAGGAAAATGTTGTTGCTGTCCATATCGTTTACATGGAGAGCCAAGCTCAAAGTAATCCAACCCTTTGTAAAGAGCCGAAGTACCGGGGGATCGGACGGGCGCTGGTTGCCTACGGTATCAAGCTATCTGTGGATGCCGGTTTCAATGGAGATGTGACACTGGACGCAAAAACGCCGGAGTTGGCGAAGCATTACGAGCAGAACTTTGGTGCGCTCTTGATTCCGGGGCGTAAGAGCGGCGCGGCTCCACGGTACTTGATTTGTGATGAGGCTGCCATAAACATTTTCACATCCTACTTGGAGGAGGGCTGATTATGGATGACGCAAAGTGGTATTTCACGCACGAGAGCGATGAGGACAGACTGTGGTATCGAATCTTTTTTTCCATGTGTCGGAAATTTGGGGTGTCCTGGTTCAAGGCTAGCGAAATGCAAAAAGCCTTTATTGAGGAACTGACCCGCATCAATTTTGAGCGGGAGACGGCAAAGAAAAGTGCTGTGGCGCAGCCCATCCGTGGCTTTTTTGACACGGAGATATCCGCTTGACCCACACCGTGACCCACACGCGGAAAAAAGCGGGTGGAGTTAATGGACAGGAAAGTGCCAAAGACCATGGCTCTCCGTAACAAAAATGCCCCAAAAGTACCGGAAAGCGGTACTCCCGAGGTTGGCAATCAGTTGGTAAGGACGGAGAGACGTGCCCATGTCGAAATAATACTGTCAAAAACGGGGAAGAATCTTCTGCAAAACCCGGATTCTTTTTGCAAATCAGCACTTTTCCTGCCGTTTTCAATTTGGCATTTTTGGCCTGACCACATATCTGCCCACAGACAGAAAAATCGGCCCA
>NZ_CALPCP010000028.1 GCF_943192995.1 Flintibacter muris | reverse complement strand
GCTCGCATACCTGCGTCTCTCATTTTTCTGTATCATACCCTCATTATAGCACCTTTTTATCTATTGGTACAGCTTCTCAGTTCTGCATCAGCTCATCCCGGTGCATCTCACCCCAGGCCAGTACAAACTTCAACTGACGGATTGCTTCCATCTGTGGTCATTATAGTGAAAACCTTTTATCCCGTCAAGACAAGACACGGCCCTCCGAATATTTCGGAGGGCCACAGACTTATCCTTTTTTCTTGGAAGCCTCCCGCATACGGGCGCCGTGGTCCAGCAGGCGCTTGCGGAGCCGGAGGTTTTCCGGGGTACACTCCAGCAGCTCATCGTCAGCCAAAAACTCCAGGCACTGCTCCAGGGAGAGCTGGCGGGGGGTAACCAGACGCAGGGCCTCGTCGGAGCCGGAGGCACGCATGTTGGTCAGCTGCTTCTTTTTGCACACGTTGACGGAGATGTCCTCCGCCTTGGGACACTCACCCACGATCATACCGCCGTAGACGGGGGTTCCGGCACCGATAAACAGCGCGCCCCGCTCCTGGGCGTTGAACAGGCCGTAAGTCACCGCCTCGCCTGTCTCAAAGGCCACCAGGGAGCCGGTGGACCGGCGGCTGATCTCCCCCTTGACAGGGGCGTAGGAGTCAAAGACAGAGGCCATGATACCCTCGCCCTTGGTGTCGGTCAAAAATTCGCTGCGGTAGCCGAACAGGCCGCGGGAAGGGACCAGGAAGTCAATTTTCATCCGGTCGCCCACCGGGTTCATCTCCAGCAGGTCACCCTTGCGGGAACCGATCTTTTCCATAACCGCACCCACACAGTCGGCGGGCACGTCTACCACCAGCCGCTCCAGGGGCTCGCACTTTACACCGTCGATCTCCTTGTACAGTACGCGGGGGGGAGACACCTGGAGTTCATAGCCTTCCCGGCGCATAGTCTCAATGAGGATGGACAGAGACATCTCGCCCCGGCCCGCCACATTGAAGGAGTCGGTGGAGCCCTCCACCTCAGATACCTTCAGGGACACATCCTTCAGCGTCTCCCGGAACAGCCGGTCCCGAAGCTGACGGCTGGTAACATACTTGCCCTCCCGCCCGGCAAAGGGGGAGTCATTGACAGAAAAGGTCATCTCAATGGTGGGGGCAGAAATCTGGACAAACTCAATGGGCTCCACCGCGTCAGGGGCGCAGACGGTATCGCCAATGGTGACGTCGCCAATGCCGCTCATGGCCACAATGCTGCCGGCCTCCGCCTCCTGGACGGGGACCTTGGCCAGGCCGTCAAACTGGTACAGGGCGGTGGCCTTGGCCTTCTGGGGGGCGGCGTCTGGATCGTGGTAGTTGCACACCGCGATCTCCTGGTTCTGCTTCACCCGGCCCCGCTCAATGCGTCCAATGGCGATACGGCCTACAAACTCGTTGTAGTCAATGGAGGACACCAGCATCTGGAAGGGGGCCTCCAGGTCCACCTCGGGGGCAGGGATATAGTCAATGATGGTATCAAAGAGGGGCTTTAAGTCGCTGCCCGCCACGTCGGGCTGGACAGAGGCAGTACCCTGACGGCCGGAACAGAACAGCATGGGGGAGTCCAGCTGTTCGTCGGTGGCATCCAGATCCAGCAGCAGCTCCAGGCACTCGTCTATCACTTCGTAAACCCGTTGGTCGGGACGGTCGATCTTATTCACCACCACAATCACCCGGTGGCCCAGCTCCAGCGCTTTGGACAGCACAAACCGGGTCTGGGGCATGGGACCCTCAGCGGCGTCAACCAAAAGGATAACTCCGTTTACCATCTTCAAAATCCGCTCCACCTCGCCGCCGAAGTCGGCGTGGCCCGGGGTGTCCACAATGTTGATCTTCACATCACCGTACTGCACGGCGGTGTTCTTGGCGGTGATGGTAATGCCCCGCTCCCGCTCCAGGTCCCCCGAGTCCATCACCCGGTCGGCTACGGCCTGGTTCTCCCGGTAGACACCGGACTGCTTGAGCATCTCGTCCACCAGGGTGGTCTTGCCGTGGTCCACGTGGGCGATGATAGCGATATTTCTTAATTTCTCATTTTTCATGGGAATGGCACCTCAAATCTGTGGATTTCTCAATAAGCCAAAGCATTATACCCCCATCTCCCCAAAAAATCAACACAAGCCGCAAAAAAACACATACAAAGGGAACCTTTTTTCCCTTTGTACGTCTGTATAATATAGTAGTAGGGGGGAAGTGCCCCAATGGCGGCAGATCGGGACACTCGAACAAATTTTTGATATTTCTCTTGACAATTTCGAACAAATGTTGTATATTCCTGATTATAGCAATCATCAGCTCTGCTGCCACATGCAGGGGCAGCCACAGGCCGGACATAGTAATAGTCCGGTTTTTGGGACAGCTTTTGGTCTAAACTTACCCTATCATTAAAAATATGGAGGGGACATCTATGAAGACCATATACCATAAAACATCTAATGTTTTTCCCTGTTCCGGGAACATTATCAACCTGGATGAGCTCCGCCGCCAGCATACCCTGACCCAGAAAGACAGTCTGGCCCGCCAGCCCGAAGAGGAACAGTGGATTTTGGAGGAGGAGCCCGCCTTCCGCCCGGTGGTGCTCACCCTGACCCCGGAGGAGCGTCGCCGGGCCCGCCGGGAACGGCAGGCCTGGAGGCTGGACGCCTGCGCCAGCGTGGCTGTTGTCCTTATGACGCTGGCCTTCGCCCTGCGGATGCTGCTGTAACCACAATATCTTGGGCTATTTGTCACTTTATACACAATTTTGAAAAAGAACGCCGTATATTTTTATGCGGCGTTTAAATTTTGTACACTTTTTTTGTGAACTTTTTGTTTCAAGGCGAAAAAAGGGGTTGACTGTAGACGGGAAAACATGTATATTATTGTTACCATTTTGTAACTCTTATTTCATAATTGTCATTTTTCCCTCGGAACAAGAGGTGATTTCCATGAACCAATCTCAGGATCAGAGCTGGACTGCCCGCCTTCCCGTTGTGGGGCAGGAGCAGCCCAAGGGGCACAACCCGACTATAGCGCCCCAACAGGCCCAGCCTCCGGTCCAGGCCCCCGCCGATACGGACTGGCGGGCGGAGTTTAAGCTCTATGTCAAAGGTATGCGGGAGTGGGCTCGTATCCATTTCCGCCGCTGGGCCCATCTGTTCCACGGCGCCGCCGCCGGTACGCTGGCGGTGGGACCCGTCTCCTTTCTACTGGTAGCCGGGGCTTTGGGCACCGCCCTCACGCTTACCACCCTCTACTCCACCAGCTACGCCGTCATTGTGGACGGCCAGGAGGTGGGCGTGGTAGCCGACCAGAGTGTGGTAGACCAAGCCATCCGGACGGTGGAAACCCGGGGCAGCCAGTTGCTGGGCTACGATTACCAGGTGGACAGCAACATTGATTACAGCTTTGCCCTCACCCTGAAAAGCGACCTGAGCCGGGAGCAGGACATCAGCAACTACTTCTACGGACAGCTCAATGAGCTCAGCGACCAGCTGCGGGCCTATCAGGTCATGCTGGGCGGTCAGGTTGTGGGCGTGGTGAAGGACGAGACTGCCCTGAATACCATGCTGGACGGCATTAAGGCGGAATATGTCACTGATGCCACAACCTCCGTGGAATTTGTGGAGGACCTGTCCGTTAGCCCCGTCTACGCGGTGGACAATTTGATGAGCGTAGGCCAGATCGAGGAGGCCCTGAAGGCCAACACCACCGGCGAGACCACCTACACCGTGGTCAAGGGTGACACCTACAACGGCATTGCCTACCGCAACGACATGTCCCTCAGTGACCTGATGGAGCTCAATCCCCAGGCCAATATTAACCGGCTGATGGTGGGCGACGTACTAAACGTAAAGGAGATTGTCCCCGCCCTTTCCGTTCAGACCACAGAGCACATAACCTATACTGAGGCAATCGCCTGCCCGGTGGAGGAAGTCAAGGACGACTCCATGTATAAGGGCGACTCCAAGGTCATCACCCAGGGCGAGGAGGGGGAGGCCCAGGTTCAGGCTGACGTGATTTACGTCAACGGCTATGAGCGGGAGCGCACAGTGACGGATACCCTTACCCTTCGGGAGCCCACCACTACGGTGAAGGCCGTGGGGACCAAGGAGAAGCCCAAGACCGCCTCCAAGGGCACCTATATCTGGCCTGTCAGCAGCCACCGCATCAATTCTTACTTCGGCGGACGGAGAATTTTTGGCAGCTACAGCTACCACTCCGGAATCGACATCCACGCCACCTATGGTGAAGCTGTCCACGCCGCGGACGGCGGCACGGTCATCAAGGCCGGTTATAACGGCAGCTATGGCAATCTGGTTGTGATCCGCCACGACAACGGCGTTGAAACCTACTACGCCCACAACTCCAGTCTGGTGGTTTCTGTGGGTCAGAAGGTTTACCAGGGCCAGACCATCGCCAAGGCTGGCTCCACCGGCCGCTCCACTGGCGTACACTGCCACTTTGAGGTCCGCGTTGGCGGCACCGCAGTGAACCCGCTGAATTATCTGAGATAAACAGGAAATACCCCCGGCCAATGGCCGGGGGTGCCCTTTGTCCTGAAAGAAGATTCACCAAACCATGTGTTCAGGGCTCAAAGCTTAAAACCCTCCGTATTTTATCAGTAGAAAATACGGAGGGTTTAATTATTTATATTTTAGGCAGCCCATACACATAAAATCGTGTCGATGGCAAAATCAATAATCAATAGGCCAGCTTTTCCTCCAGCCAGGTTTTCAGCTGGCTGATGGGCACACGGACCTGGTCCATGGTGTCACGGTTGCGGATAGTGACGGCGTTGTCGGCCTCTTCGGTGTCGGAGCCCACGGTCTGGAAATCCACGGTGACGCAGTAGGGGGTACCGATCTCGTCCTGGCGGCGGTAGCGCTTGCCGATGGAGCCGGCATCGTCAAAGTCCACCATAAAGTATTTGGACAGCTCGGCCTGGATTTCCCGGGCCTTGTCGCTCAGCTTCTTGGACAGGGGCAGCACAGCGCATTTGAAGGGGGCCAGGGCGGGGTGGAAGTGGAGGACGGTGCGGACATCATTCTTGGCCTCATCAACCACTTCCTCGTCGTAAGCTTCACACAGGAAGGCCAACGTCACCCGATCGGCGCCCAGGGAGGGCTCAATCACATAGGGGATATAGTGCTCGCCCGACTCCTGGTCAAAGTAGGTCTGGTCCTTGCCAGAGGTGGTCTGGTGGGCCTTCAGATCAAAGTCGGTGCGGCTGGCCACCCCCCACAGCTCACCCCAGTCGGTGAAGGGGAAGGCAAACTCAAAGTCGGTGGTGGCGTTGGAGTAGTGGCTGAGCTCCTCGGGCTCGTGATCCCGCAGGCGCAGGTCCTCGTCCTTCATGCCCAGGCCCAGCAGCCACTCGTGGCAGAACTTTTTCCAGTAGGCAAACCATTCCAGCTCGGTGCCCGGCTTGCAGAAGAACTCCAGCTCCATCTGCTCAAACTCACGGGTACGGAAGGTGAAGTTGCCTGGAGTGATCTCGTTGCGGAAAGACTTGCCGATCTGGCACACGCCAAAGGGCAGTTTTCTCCTGGTGGTGCGCTGGACGTTCTGGAAGTTGACAAAGATGCCCTGGGCGGTCTCGGGGCGGAGGTAGACGGTGTTCTTGGCGTCCTCAGTGACCCCCTGGAAGGTCTTGAACATCAGGTTAAACTGGCGGATTTCGGTCCAGTTGAACTTGCCGCAGGAGGGGCAGACAATCTGGTGTTCGTCAATAAACTCCTTCATCTGGGCCTGACTCATAGCGTCCACGCTGTGGCCCAGGTCAAAGCTGTTCTCCTGGCACCAGTCCTCAATCACCTTGTCGGCACGGAAGCGCTCATGGCACTCCTTGCAGTCCATCAGCGGGTCGGAAAAACCGCCCACATGGCCGCTGGCCACCCACACCTGGGGGTTCATTAAAATGGCGGCGTCCAGGCCCACGTTGTAGGGGTTCTCCTGGACGAATTTCTTCCACCAGGCCTTCTTGATGTTGTTTTTCAGCTCCACCCCCAGAGGGCCGTAGTCCCAAGTGTTGGCCAGGCCGCCGTAAATCTCCGAGCCGGCAAAGATGAAGCCCCGGCCCTTGCACAGGGCCACAATTTTTTCCATGGTCTTTTCGCTGTTTTTCATGTTGGATAAGCTCCTTTTCATTTATTCTGGGTCAATTGTGTGGAAAATTCGTTTTAATCCTCCGTTTTCGTACAGAAACTCAAGCTGTAACGTCAGATAGGTCAAGTCTCCGCCGGAGGTCAGCTCGTAGTCCACTGCAAAGCCGCTGCCGTCCTTGTACTCGAAAAACATCACCTCATGGTGGTACTCATACTGGGGCTTGAAGCTGCAAGGGACGCCGTATTCGTCAAACACGTCGAAGTCGTTTATCTCCAGTGTGCCCTGGATGCACTCCCGGATTTCCTCCGTGTTGTCCCACTCCATCTTGTCCACGCAGGAGGGCAGGTCCTCGTACCGCTTCTCGTGGAGGACGTGGCAGATGTTTTTTACCACCTCAATGGCCTGTTCTTTGTGCTGATCGGTCATCAAATCACCCCTTTCCAAACAAAAACGCCCCGAGCCGCTTCGGCTCAGGGCGAACAAAATTTGTCCGTGGTTCCACCTGAATTTCCCCATTGGGGACACTCCTGCCCGGTAACGGCGGGGGCCGGCAGGGCATTTCCTCCCCGCGCTCCAGGGGGCCTTCCCACCGCGCCTTTGGAGGATTTTCACCAGCCATCCTCTCTCTGCCGCCCGGCTGCGGGGTACTGTTCCCTGTCTTCACTTTATGTTTCCCTATTGTATGCCAGCCTTTCGCCCCTGTCAAGGGGATTTTTGCAATTTTCAGGAATTTTTCGCCCGGACATAGTAAGTAGCTCCGTTTTGGCATACCTCGTTCAGCCGTCCGGTGTCCACCAGGTACTCAATAAAGAATCGGACATTCCGCTCAAAGCGCAGGGAGCGGGGGGGCTTGTGGGTGAAGAGCTTGTAGAGGACGCAGGCCGCCTCGTCGATCTGGCTGGCGGTCATGGGCCGGTCCACCAGGGCCAGGATCTCATCCGCCCGGCGGTGGACCAGGGCCTGGTTGGCGTCAATGAGTGCCCCAATTTCCTCGCCAGAGCAGACACCCCGGTGGGCCATGATATAGGCCTCACAGTCCAGGCGGCGCAGCTTTTCCCGGCTGGCCAGAGCCATCTGCTGGCTCAGGTTGTAGGGCAGTTTGGCCCCCAGCATCTCAGAGCTGAGCAGGGCGTCGGCGGTGTAGCACACGTTGTCCGGGGTGATGGTACAGACATGCCCGGCGGAGTGCCCCGGCGTGTGGACAATTTGGAAACGGGCTCCCCAGGCGTCGAAGGGGCCGTCTGACATGGGGAGAAAGAGGTCGGGCTCGTGGATCATACAGGAGGACTCCCGCTCCACCGTGCCCGGGGAGAGGGTGAGGAAGTAGCACTTTAAATTGAGCAGAGAGGCGCACATCCCCGCCTCCGGGTAGGTGAGAGCAACTTCTGTGTTGTACTTCTCCTGAAAATACCGGCTGTTGGCGCAGTGGTCCACATGGGCGTGGGAGCACAGCACGCCCACCGGCGTCAGCCCGGCGGAGCGCAGTGTCTCCTCAATATCCTCCCGCTCCTGGAGCAGGCCGGTGTCCAGCAGGACACAGCGGCTGTCATCCAGCTTATACAGCGGGATATACTCAATCCCCTCAAGCACCCAGGTGTTTCCTTTTACTTGTGTCAGATTCATGAAAATACCTCCTGGATAGCACTAAAAGCCTCCCTTTGCAAGGGAGGGAGACCACCGCCAAAGGCGGTGGTGGAAGGTTTCCCCCTATCGAGACGTATCTGCTTCTATAGGAGAAAACCCTCAGTCAGTCTACGGCTGACAGCCCCCATTGCGAAGGGGGCCTCTTGCGCTGCGGCGGGATGGGAGAGCCCTACAGCTCCCGCTGCTTCAAATACACCATCAGCACCGCCACGTCCGCCGGGGACACGCCGGACACCCGGCCCGCCTGGCCCAGGCTTCGGGGGCGGATGGCGGCCAGCTTCTGCCTTGCCTCCAGCCGCAGGCCCTCAATAGACAGGTAGTCGATATCCTCCGGCATAGGCCGCTCCTCCAGCCGTTTGACCTCCTCCACCTGGCGCAGCTGGCGGTCGATATAGCCGGCGTACTTGATGGTGATCTCCGCCTCGTTGGCCACGGCGGGGGGCAGAGCGGGGCGGTCGGGGTCGAAGGGGGCCAAATCGGCGTAGTTCAGCCGGGGGCGGCGGAGCAGGTCGGCCAGCCGAGCCCCATCCTTCACCGGGGGCTCCCCCCGCTCCTCCAGCAGGGCGGTAAGCTCGGGAGTGGGCGGCGTGCCAGTGTGTTCCAGACGGCGGACCTCCCGGTCCACGGCGGCATATTTTTCCTGCACCGCCTCATATTGTGCCCGGGAAATCAGCCCCAATTCATAGCCGGCGGGGGTGAGCCGCCGGTCGGCGTTGTCCTGGCGGTGGAGCAGGCGGTACTCGGTGCGGGAGGTCATCATGCGGTAGGGCTCATTGGTGCCCTTGGTGACCAGGTCGTCAATGAGCACGCCGATGTACCCCTGGTCCCGGCGGAGGACAAAGGGCGGTTTGCCCTGTGTCTTCAAAGCGGCGTTCACCCCGGCTACAAAGCCCTGGACGGCGGCCTCCTCATAGCCAGAGGAGCCGTTGAACTGCCCTGCCCCGTACAGGCCGGAGACGGCTTTTACCTCCAGGGTGGCCTCCAGCTGGGTGGGGTCCACGCAGTCATATTCAATGGCGTAGGCACAGCGGGTCATCTCAGCCCGCTCCAGGCCGGGGATGGTGTGGAGCATTTCAATCTGCACCTCCTCCGGGAGGGAGGAGGAAAAGCCCTGGATGTACAGTTCCTCGGTGTCCAGCCCCATGGGCTCAATAAACAGCTGATGGCGGGTTTTGTCGGGGAAGCGCTCCACCTTGGTCTCAATGGAGGGGCAGTATCGGGGCCCCACCCCCTCGATAGTGCCGTCGTACAGGGGGGAGCGGGACAGATTGGCCCGGATAATTTTGTGGGTCTCCTCATTGGTGTAGGTCAGCCAGCACACCGCCCGGTTTTCCGGGGGAGACCCGGTCTGGAAGGAGAAGGCCAGGCCGTCCCCGTCGCCCTTTTGCAGCTCCATTTTGGAAAAATCCACGCTGCGGGCGTTGACCCGGGGCGGTGTGCCCGTTTTGAACCGGCGGATGGACAGCCCCAGCTTTTTCAGGCTGTCAGTCAGGGGCAGGGCGGCGGCCAGGCCGTCGGGACCGGAGTCCCGGACTACATCCCCCACCACAATGCGTCCCCCCAGGTGAGTGCCGGTGGCCACCACGGCGGCCTTAACCTGATATACCGCCCCGGTGTGGGTGACTACACCGGACACCGCACCGCCATCGGTGAGAATCTCCACCACCTCCGCCTGCTTTACCCACAGGTTTTCCTGTCTCTCCAGGGTGTGCTTCATTACCTTCTGGTACTCCCGGCGGTCGGCCTGAGCCCGGAGGGACTGGACAGCGGGGCCCTTGCTCCGGTTCAGCAGCCGGTACTGGATGCAGGCCCGGTCGGCGGCCTTGGCCATCTCTCCCCCCAGAGCATCCAGTTCCCGGACCAGGTGGCCCTTCCCTGTACCCCCAATGGCCGGGTTGCAGGGCATGTTGCCCACCGCGTCCAGGTTGACGGTGAAGCAAAGGGTTTTCATCCCCATCCGCGCAGCGGCCAACGCGGCCTCAATCCCCGCGTGGCCAGCTCCAATAACGGCAATATCAAATTGTCCGGCGTGATAAGTTTTCATAGAACGTGTCCCTCTGCAATGAATTCGACGGATATTGTATCACGGGATTCGCATTGCGGCAAGGGGCAACTTGTGATAGAATGGAAGACAACTTGTGATAGAATGGAAGAAAAGGAGGCGAAGCAGCGTGAAAAAATTTGAGTATAAGATGGCAGAAATCAAAACGTCGCTGGGCTTTGATTGGCAGAAAAAAATCCGGGAAGCGGAAGCCCGGTGGAATGAACTGGGCCGGGATGGCTGGCAGTTCTGTATGCACGGCGACGGCGTGATCGTGTTTATGCGGGAAATCGAAGAATGAACCACGAATATTTCATGGCCGAGGCCCTGTGTCTGGCCCGGGAGGCCATTGGGGACGGCGACGTGCCGGTGGGCTGTGTGATTGTGAAGGACGGGGAGATTATCGGCCGGGGCCGCAACCGCCGGGAGGCGGACCGGGATGCCACCGCCCACGCCGAGGTGGAGGCCATCCGGGAGGCCTGCGCCCGGCTGGGGAGCTGGCGGCTTTCAGACTGCACCCTCTACGTCACCCTGGAGCCCTGCCCCATGTGTGCCGGAGCCATCATCAACGCCCGCATCAAAGAAGTGCGCTACGGCGCCCGGGAGGAGAAGTCCGGGTGCTGCGGCTCGGTGCTCAATCTCTTTGAGGAGCGGTTCAACCACCACCCCCGTATCTACCAGGGCCCGCTGGAGCGGGAGTGCGAAGAGGTGCTCCAGGCGTTTTTTCAAAGTTTGCGATAATATTTAAAGCTTTTGTAACATCTTGAAAGAACTTTTGTAAAATCTTTTGACTATACTCATACTCGCAAGGCAAGAACATCTTTTCATTCTATCCTCCATTTTTGAAAGGCTGACGGGTCGCTCCGTTGGCCTTTCTCTCTGTTCAAGGAGATAATTGGTCAAGGTTACCTATTATTTCTGTACTGTAATATTCCTCGATGGTATGATGTTTTCCATGATTCCCGACATAATGTTCGCCCTCCCAGTCCAAATCCCGCAGACGCATGAGCGGGCAGCGCACCAAATTAGTTGCAGTTACTGTAACCGGTGTTCTTGCCGTACAGAACGGCAATATATCCTCTGCCCCACGAACCAACTGAACATCTTCGTTGGGCCATTGACCCTGCCTCGTTCCAGCATCAGTCCACAAATCATAGATCCACCCTGTGGGCACATAACATATCAACAAAACAATAATCATACAGCCGAAACACTCTATTGTCTTTTTGCTCTTGCAAAATGTGAAAAAGCGGTTCTTTATGCCCTTCATAATCCTCAATACCTGGTTTCCGCATCCATCTTAATATAAGCAAAGTATACTACATCATATGGGCAGCTTTCAACTGTCACTTAAATAGTTGCTGACAGTATTGTGGGCTCCACCCCGGCGCAGCAGACGCTTTGTCAAAAAAAGCCAAAGATTCCCCGCGCGCAGTTGAGAACTTTATACGATTTAATCCTTTTGTAACAACTGACGTTGGATTTGTTAATAAGTTTCCTGTAATATAAAATCTGCAAGAGACAGTTCGTTTCATTTTAATCCTCTTTTTCAACGGGAAGCCCCGGATACCTTGGAGCAGGTATCCGGGGTTTTTCGGTGTTTCGGAGAAAACGCAGCACGAATCAAAGCGCAAAAAGCCTCCCTTCGCAAAGGGAGGTGGCGCCGCCGGAGGCGGTGACGGAGGGTTTTCCCCTATCGAAACGCGCCTGTCTCTTGGAGAAAACCCCCACCGCCCTGTGGGTGGAGCCCCCTTTGTGAAGGGGGCCTTTTCGCCTGCGGGCGGGACGAAGGGAATCCCTCCTCTGAGGAATGGAAGCAAAAACCGGCCCGGGATCGCTCCCGGACCGGTTCTGCATGCTTCTCAATTCTTCTCTTTTGGTTTGTACTGCTCCTCGCCGGTTTCGACCCATAGGATGAAATCGTTGATTGCCTTTTCATCCCATCCAGCAGCACGAAGGCCGAGGATAATTCTGGAACTTTCAGACATGTTCATGTTATTATCCTCCCCTCTTAGGAATCAGCACTTCTCGAAGATGGTGGCAACGCCCATGCCGCCGCCGATACACAGGGTGGCCAAGCCCTTCTTGGCCTCGTCACGCTTGGCCATCTCGTGGAGCAGAGTGACGATAATCCGTGCGCCGGAAGCGCCCACGGGGTGGCCCAGGGCGATAGCGCCGCCGTTGACGTTGACCTTGCTCATGTCAAAGTTCAGCTCGCGGGCCACGGCGATAGACTGGGCGGCAAAGGCCTCGTTGGCCTCTACCAGGTCCATGTCCTCGATCTTCAGGCCGGCCTTGTCCATGGCCTGACGGGAGGCGGGCACAGGGCCCACGCCCATGATCTTGGGGTCCACGCCGCCCTGGCCCCAGCTGACCAGCTTGGCCATGGGCTTGAGGCCGTACTTCTCAACGGCTTCCTTGGAGGCCAGCACCAGGGCGGCGGCGCCGTCGTTGATGCCGGAGGCCTGGCCGGCGGTGACGCGCTGAACGTGCTTCTTGGCGTCGGCCTCGTGGATCTGGGTGGGCTGGAAGGTGTGGACGATCTCATCCTCAACGCCCTCGGGGCCGCAGGGGAAGGCGCCGCGCAGCTTGGCCAGCTTGTCAACGGGGGTCAGGCGGGGGAACTCGTCCACCTTGAACTCCACCATTTCCTTCTTAACCTTAATCATAACGGGGACGATCTCGTCGTCAAACTTGCCGGCGGCTATGGCGTCGGCGGCCTTTTTCTGGGAGTTGTAGCCGAACTCGTCCAGCTCTTCCCGGGTGATGCCCCATACGTCGCAGATGTTCTCGGCGGTGGTGCCCATGTGGTAGTTGTTATACACGTCCCACAGGCCGTCCTTAATCATGGTGTCCACCAGCTTGTTGTCACCCATGCGGGCGCCCCAGCGGGCGGCGGGAACGGAGAAGGGGGCGGCGGACATATTCTCCATACCGCCGGCGACCACGATCTCAGCGTCGCCGCAGCCGATGGTACGGCCGGCCTCAATGACGGACTTCATACCGGAGCCGCACACCATACCCACGGTGTAGGCGGGCACAGAGGTGGGGATGCCGGCCTTCAGGCTGGCCTGACGGGCGGGGTTCTGGCCCAGGCCGGCGGTGAGGATGCAGCCAAACATGACCTCGTCCACGTTCTCAGGTTTGACGCCGGCCCGGTTCAGGGCCTCCTTGATGACGGCAGCGCCCAGGTCGGCGGCGGGGACGTCCTTCAGGGAGCCTCCGAAGGAACCGATAGCGGTACGGCAGCAGTTGACGACATAAACTTCTCTCATGATGTGTGTGACCTCCTGAAATTTAATAGGGCGATCAGCTGAACGCCCGGGATGACCGCTCTTGCCTCCCATTATACCGGACAGCCGCCCAAAAAGCAATAAGATTTTCTGGTATTTGCGAGCAGTTTTCATAAGCAGAAAAAAGCCTCCCTTCGCAAAGGGACATCTCCCCCTGTCAGGGGGAGATGTCGAGCGAAGCGAGACAGAGGGGGTAGGGAGGCGGCACGGCGAAGCCGTGACAGAGGGTTTTCCCCGTTGAGACGCGTCTGTCTCTTCATGGAGAAAACCCCCAGTCAGCTTCGCTGACAGCCCCCTTTGCGAAGGGGGCCTTTTGGCGCTTTACCAGCTGGTCGTGTCCGGATACTGGGGGATATAGTCCAGTTCGTGCTCGGCCAGAGAGTAGCCCTCCTCAAAGATGCCGGTTTTTTCCAGAACGGCCAGGGTGCGGCGCGCCTGAGGGCTGAGGGTGATGGTGAGGGTATTGTCAATGTCGTAGCCGTTGGGGCTGACCTGGACAGTGTAACCTTCTGTATTGGTCCTTTGATAGGCGGAAAGGCCAAAAATCAAGTCTGTGTGGTAGGTGTTCTCGTTCCGCTCGCGGCCGGAATCAAAAAGCCAGCGCACACCGATATTGCCCTCGGCAAAGTCCTGCTGTACCGCGTCCCACAGCTCTTGGGCGTAGTTGTCCACATAAACGTTGTCATAATATATCTCGCCGTCCTTCTTCAGGCAGTCGAGCCAGGCGCCAGTGAGACGATAGCCGTTCAGCCGGGCCTCAAAATCATAGGCCTGGGCCACCAGCTCCCGGTCCTGAACCAGCTGCTGGGCCAGATAGGTGAAGCTGCCCTCCTTGTCCAGATCCTCCTGGTAGAGGGGAATGGAGCTGTAGCGCCGGTGCAGGGAGGAGCCGCCCTTCAGGGTGTACTCCAGCTGCAAGGAGCTGTAGTCATCTCCATGAGTGAAAGAGCTGCTGTTCCAGTCCAGCCGGTCCCGGTCGTCCACAACAGCCTGATGCAGCTCCAGGAATTTCTGGATGCTCTCCGGGTCAGTGAGGGTGGTGGAGAGAGAAGCCCCGTCGTCATTGGGGTAGCCGGTATTGAAATAGACGCTCAGCTGCTCCACCTGGTTCAGCTTGGGCACCCGGGTCTCCACGCCGAACAGGTCCATCATACAGCCCAGACACAGCACCAGCATAACCGCTGTCATAACCGCGCTGCCCTTCCAGGTTTTCAGGACCCGGAAGGATTTGCGCAAAAGCATCTCCGCCACGAAGTAGCCAACCACCGACCAGACCAGCACGCAGGGGATCAGGGCGGTCACGCTGCTCCAGCTAAAGAAGGCGGCGGTGAACATGCCCAGGCACAGCCCAGCGCAGAAGGACACCCCGTATTTGAACAGGGGGCGCACCAGGGGGATGGACACCACGTCGCCGGCGGTCTCCGCATGGCGGCGGCGGTAGACGTACAGGGATACAAGGGCCAGCGCCACACCCACGGCGGCGTAGACGGCCACCGTGCCCGGGGAGCGGAAGCGCTGCCCCTCCTCGCTGCTGCCAAACAGCACCAGCGCGTCCTTCAGGGCGTAGGCCGGGGTGAGGTACTCCACGATCTGAGCGGTCCCGGCGGACCCGGCGTAGCCGTAGAAGAACTCGTGGAACAGGCCGTCCAGCAGGGTGTAGATGACGTCGGCCAGCACGTTGAAAATACAGTAGAAGGCGGGCAGGGCCAGGATGTTTCCGGTGAACATGGCGCAGAAGGCGGCGAAGGAGAAGAAGAACAGGCATATTCCACTCTGGGCCAGCAGCCAGGTCAGCAGGGCGTACAGGGCTTTTCCCCAGCTGTCCATGGGCAGAAAGGCCAGCTCGACCATAGCCGTCAGCGCGGCGGTCACCAGCTGGGGCAGCAGCAAAAAGGACAGCCCCGCCAGATACTGGGTGGTGAACAGGGCCTCCCGCCGCATGGGCAGGGCGTGGAACCAGCAGGAGGACCGGCTGTTATACAGGTAGCCGAACACCGCCATGGCGCAGAGAATGGCGAAGAATCCAGCCAGGAACAGCCCAAAAGTGGCCATTTCGGGCAAATTGAGCGCCTGATTCAACATCCGCCGGTAGGGCGGGGAGTTGGAGTAGCGGTTGAAATACATGTTGAGCATGTTCAGCGGAATAAAGAACAGCCAGATCACCCCATAGCCCGCCCACAGGGGCCAGAAGCGGGCCAGGGTTTTGCGGTAGAGAGTGCCGTTAAAGTACAATGTCGCGGACCGCATAGTCCTCACCTCCCAGTTCATAGATGAAAATTTCCTCCAGAGTCAGGGGCAGGGCCTCCATGAGGATGGGGGCGAAGCCGGCCATGCGGGTTTTGATCTCCGCCGGGCTGCCCCGGACGATAAGGGTGAACACCCGCCCGATCTGGGAGGTATGGAGCACGTTCAGGTCGCGGGGCAGCTGGGGCAGCTTGCCGTCGGCGAAGGCGATCTGCAGCTTGACCACGTTGTCCTGCAGGTCGGTGAGGGAGCGCTCCAGCAGAACCTTGCCGTGGGACAGGATGCCTACATGGTCGCACACGTCCTCCAGCTCCCGCAGGTTGTGGGAGGACACCAGCACCGTGGTCCCCCGCTGGGCCACGTCCCCCATGAGCAATGTCCACACCTGGCGGCGCATCACCGGGTCCAGGCCGTCCACCGGCTCATCCAGCACCAGCACCTCCGGGTTGCAGCACAGAGCCAGCCGGAAGGCGGACTGCTTCTGCATTCCTTTGGACAGCCGGCGGATGGGCTGGCGTTCGTCCACCTCGGGAAAGGCCTCGGCCAGGGCCTCGTACCGCTTTACGTCAAAATTGGGGTACATCCCCCGGTAAAAGCGCATCATGTCCCGGGTGGAGGCGGAGTTGAAGTAGTACAGGTCGTCAGGGATAGCGGCGATCTTGGCCTTGACCGCCGGGTTTTCATAGACCTGGTCGCCATCCACCAGAATAGAGCCGGAATCCGGGCGGTAGATGCCCATAATGTGCCGCAGGATGGTGGACTTGCCCGCGCCGTTGGGCCCCACCAGGCCGTAGATGGAGCCCTTCTCCGCCGTCAAAGTCAGGCCTTCCAGGGCCCGAAAGCCGTCAAAGGATTTTACCACATTGATGACCTTGATCATGCTGTCTCTCCCCCTTCCAGGGCCCGAATCCGGGCCCAAAGCTCCTCACCGCTGACCCCCAGGAAGAGCAGTTCCCCCGCCGTCTGGTCAAAGCTCTGGAACAAATTCCATTTCCGCCCCTCGTCCACCCCGGTATTGGGGGCGGCGAAGGAGCCCTTGCCGGGCACCGAGTAGACGTAGCCCTCCGCCTCCAGCGCCTCGTAGGCCCGCTGGATGGTGTTGGGGTTGATGGCCAGCGTCCCCGCCATGGTGCGTACCGAGGGGAGCTTTTCCCCCTCCTGGATGACTCCGGTGACCATCAGCCGCCGCAGGCCGTCCTTCACCTGCTCGTAGATGGGACGGGCATCCCGGTAGTCTAAATTCAACATCACAGCTCCTCCTTTTCGAGTACTGTACTAACTGTATTAGTACGGCTAGTATATAGCGGCGGCGGGGGAAATACAATTAAGAATTGATTAAGTATTTTTTAAGAAGGAAAAAATCTGTACTATCCTCCGCTTTCATGTTATAATCAGACCAAAAGACCCCACAAGGAGGATTTGTTATGTATCACACCATCGGCTTTATCGGCACAGGCAGCATGGGCTCCGCCATTGCCAAGGCGGCGGCCAAAAGCGCTCTGGCGGAGACCATCCTGCTGTCCAACCGCACCCCGTCCAAGGCGGCGGCGCTGGCGGCGGAGCTGCCCGGCGCAGCTGTGTCCAGCAACGAGGAGATTGCCCGTACCGCCCAGCTCATTTTCCTGGGGGTGAAGCCCCAGATGATGCAGCTGGTGCTGGACCCTCTGGAGCCCATTCTGCGCAAGCGGGAGGACCGCTTCATTTTAGTCACCATGGCCGCCGGCCTGACCTGTGACCGGATCCAGGACATGGTGGACATGGACTGCCCCGTAATCCGCATAATGCCCAACACCCCCTCGGCCATTGGAGCGGGAGTGGTGCAGTACTGCGGCCAGCTGGTGACGGTGGAGGAGCTGGACGCTTTTGCCGCCCTGCTGGCCCCCGCCGGGCTGGTGGACCCGGTGCCCGAGGGACTGATTGACGCGGCCAGCGCCGTCTCCGGCTGCGGGCCCGCCTTTGCCTATCTGTTTGTAGAGGCCCTGGCCGACGGCGGCGTGGCCTGCGGACTGCCTCGGGACAAGGCGGTGGCCTACGCCGCCCAGATGCTGGAGGGCTCCGCCCGCATGGTGCTGGAGGGCGGCCAGCACTCCGGCGCCCTCAAAGACGCGGTCTGCTCCCCCGGCGGCACCACCATTCAAGGCGTGCGCGCGCTGGAGAGAGGCGGCTTCCGCTCCGCCGCCATGGAGGCGGTGATCGCCGCCTATGAGAAAACCCTGAAGCTGCGGTAAAAAGCGGGCCCCCTTTGCAAAGGGGGCTGTCAGCCGTTAGGCTGACTGGAGTTTTCCCTAAGAGCATTTCAGTAGAAAACCCTCCACCACCGCCTTTGGCGGCGGTCCCCCTCCCTTTGTGAAGGGAGGCTTTGCCGCCTGCGGGCGGGACGAAAGGAGTACAATTATGCGTATTGTAGTAAAAGTGGGCACCTCCACCCTGGCTCATGCCACCGGGCGACTGAATATCCGCCATGTGGAGGAGCTGGTGAAGGTGCTGTCCGACCTGAAAAACGCGGGGCACGAGATGATTTTGGTGTCCTCCGGAGCCATCGGCATGGGGGTGGGCAAGCTGAACCTGCCCGGCAAGCCCTCCGACATGCCCACCAAGCAGGCCGCCGCCGCTGTGGGCCAGTGCGAGCTGATGTACACCTATGACAAGCTCTTTTCCCAGTACAACCACACGGTGGCCCAGATTCTGCTGACCAGCGAGGACATTGACCACGAGGACCGGCGGCAGAATTTTGAGAATACCATGGCCCGTCTGTTGGAACTGGGGGCCCTGCCCGTCATCAACGAGAACGACACCGTGGCCACCGCCGAGATCAAGGTGGGGGACAACGATACCCTGGGCGGCATTGTGGCCTGCTCGGTGGGGGCGGACCTGCTGGTTCTCCTCAGCGACATTGAGGGGCTGTACACCGCCGACCCCCGGAAGGACCCCTCCGCCCGGCTCATTCCCACTGTGGAGGCGGTCACCCCGGAGATTGAGGCTCTGGCGGGGGGCAAGGGCAGCGACCTGGCCACCGGCGGCATGGAGACCAAGCTGCGGGCGGCCAAAATGGTCACCGCCCAGGGCTGCGACATGGTGATTACCAACGGCGAGCACCCGGAGCGCCTGTATGACATTGCGGAAGGCAAGGCGGTAGGCACCCGGTTTTTGGGGGGCAAAAAGGGGGAAAAGAGATGAACCGGGAGCAGTTGAAAGCCCTGGCCCAGGAGACGCTGGAGATCAGCCAGGCGGGGCGCTATGCGGCAGAGGACCAGACCGTCCGTATCGGGAGAACTCAGCTGTACACCGCCCAGGACCTGGAGCGGCTGGAGGCAGAGCGGTTTCGGGGTATTCCTCAAAGCGGCTTTGACACCGTTTATACTGTGCGCCGGGAGGGGACGGTGGACACCGTTCTGAATATGGCCGGATGGGAACGGCGGGTGCCTGTGATCGGGGTGCTAAACTTTGCTTCCGCCAAAAATCCGGGGGGCGGCTTCCTCAACGGCGCCATGGCCCAGGAAGAGAGCCTGGCCTACTGCTCCGATTTGTACCTGATCCAGACCACCGGCCCGGGGCCCCGGTATTATGAGATCAACCGGGCCTGCCACGACCCGGTGTACACCGACACCATGCTGATGGGTGACGTGACCTTTTTCCGAAACAGTGACTTTACCCTGACCCATAATCCGGTCACCTGCAAGGTGCTCACCGCCCCTGCGGTGAATATGGGCATTGTGATGCGCAACGGGGACAGCGTGGAGCGGGCCAAGGCGGTCATGAAGGGGCGGATGCGGAAGGTGTTGGCCCTGTTTGCCCACTGGAACTGTACCCGGCTGGTGCTGGGGGCCTACGGCTGCGGCGTGTTCCGCAACGACCCGGAGGACGTGGCCCGTTTCTGGCAGGAGCTGCTGATGGAGGAGGGCTGGGGAAGGTACTTCCTGGAGATAAACTTCTCCATTCTGGCCAAGTCCGATGAGGACAGAAACATTGTCCCCTTCCGCCGCCTGTTCGGCTAATCCAGCTCTTCCCGCAGCAGATTTATGAACAGCTCCATGGCCGGGGTGACCCAGCGGTTTTTGTGCTGGGCGCACAGGGCTGGAAATCGAACCCCGGAGATGGGGGCAATGAGCTCCACCAGCCGGCCGGAGGCCAGCTCCTCCTGAACGGCAAACCGGGGCAGATAGGTAAAGCCCAGGTTGGACATGACGCACCGCTTGATGGTCTCAATGCTCCACAGCTCCAGGGTGGCGTCCAGCGTAATGTTTCGGGCGCGGAGGTAGGCCTCCAGACGGCGGCGGAAGATGCTGTCCGGCTCGTCTGTGACCAGAGACACCGGCTTGTGCTGTCCATGGATGACGAAATCCGGGTGGCAGAACTCCGATGAGGCCAGCAGGATTACTTCATACTCCCCCATGGGCTCCACCTCCAGCACGTCCCGGCTCCAGTCCATGTCGTAGCCCACCCCCAGGTCACAGGCGCCGGTGCGGACATTTTCCGCAATGTCTAAACAGTTCCGGCTGCGGATAATCAGCCGCACCTGGGGGGCCAGCTTGCGGAATTTTTGAATGACCGCCTGGGTTTTGTAGCACAGCAGGGTTTCGGCCATGTCTACCCGCAGGGTACCGGCCAGGGCGTTGCCCTCCTGCCCCAATCCGGCCAGCCTGTCCGCAGCCAGAAGAAGCTCCCTGGCCTGGGCCAGGGCCCGCTCGCCGATTTGGGTGAGAGCCATCCGCCGGCCTGTTCGTTCAAAGAGGGGGACGCCCAGCTCCTCCTCCAGCTGCTGGATATGGACGGTGACGGTGGACTGGGTGTAGCCCAGGCGCTCCGCTGCCCTCTGGTAGCTGCCCTGGTCCACAACGGCCTGAAAGGTGCGCAGATTTTTCAGCTCCATGGGGAGACCTCCAAAACATTGATTTTATCAATATGATACTTCAAAAACATTCACTTTTCAAATGTTATATTTTCTGGTAGGATAGAGCCACCAAAGAAAAGGATGGTGGCGGATATGCCGGTGTCATTGATTCCCAGCTTTTTGATTTACTGCTTTGTGGGGGGTATCACCCCCGGGCCCGCCAACCTGTGTTCCCTGGGCGCCGCCCTGCGGTACGGGCGGGGGCCTGCGCTGAGACAGTGGCGTGGGCTGTTCTGCGGCTTCTTTCTGGACTCTATGGGGGCGGTGGTCCTCACCTGGCTGCTGGGAGCCGCGCTGAACGACTATGTGGGGATGCTCTCCTGGGTAGGGGCGGCCTATCTGCTGTGGATGGCCTGGCACATGCTCCGCTCCAGCGGGCTGAACCCGGACCGGGACCCGGCGGCCCCCTCCTTTGTGACAGGACTGCTGGTCAACCTGACCAACGTGAAGGTTATTATCTTCTGCATCGCCGCTCTGAGCAGCTACGTGCTGCCCTACTCCCGGTCCCTGTGGGCGCTGCTGCCGGTGGGGCTGTTTCTCCCCTTCACCGGACCGGCGTGCAATCTGGTGTGGCTCTTCGCCGGGGCATCCCTCCAGACGCTCTTCGCCAACCACCGGAAAACGGTGGATCTTGTCATGGCCCTCTCCCTGGCCCTGTGCGCGGTCAGTTTGGTGTGGGGACATTGAGGGTGATATGTAGGGGCGGCCTTTGGCCGCCCGCAGAAAATTCGACTGCCCGTTACAGGCGGGCGGCCAAAGGCCGCCCCTGCACGATAAATTGAGGTGATAGATATGACAACACAGGAGCTGCTGCAAAAGGCCAAGGCCGCCAAGCGCGACATGGCTGCGGCGGACACAGAAACCAAAAACCGGGCCCTGTTGGCCATGGCGGACGCCCTGGAGGCCCACTGTGGGGATATCCTGACCGCCAATACTCTGGACCTGGAGGCGGCCCGGGGGACCATCTCCGATGTGATGCTGGACCGGCTGGCCCTGGACGAGGGGCGGATTGCCGGTATGGCCCAGGGCATCCGGGAGGTGTCAGAGCTGCCCGACCCGGTGAAGGCGGTGCTCAGCCGGGTAGAGCGGCCCAACGGGCTGGTTATTGAAAAGACTGCCGTCCCCATGGGCGTGATTGCCATCATCTATGAGAGCCGCCCCAACGTCACCTCCGACGCCGCCGCCCTGGCCCTGAAGGCGGGCTCCGCCTGTGTGCTGCGCTGCGGCAAGGAGGCCCACCGCTCCGCCGCCGCCATTGTGGCCGCCCTGAAGGAGGGGCTGTCCGCTGCCGGACTGACACCAGACGCCCTCCAGCTGGTGGAGGACATCTCCAGGGCTTCCGCCAACGAGCTGATGCAAGCCCGGGGGCTGGTGGACCTGCTCATCCCCCGGGGCGGGGCGGGACTGATTCGGGCCTGTGTGGACAACGCCGCCGTCCCCGTGCTGGAGACGGGCACCGGCATCTGCCACATCTATGTGGACACCTGCGCCGACCTGGACATGGCCCTGGATATCATCGAGAACGCCAAATGCTCCCGGCCCAGCGTGTGCAACGCCGCCGAGGTCTGTCTGGTAAATCAGACCGTCGCGGAGGAATTCCTGCCCATGCTGCGCCAGCGGTTGGTGGACCGGCGGGCCGCCCGGGGTCTGCCGCCGGTGGAGCTGCGGCTGGACCCCAGAGCGGCGAAAATCATCCAAGGTACCCCCGCCGGGCCAGAGGACTTTGACACCGAGTTTCTGGACTACATCCTGGCCGTCAAGGTGGTGGAGCATCAGCGGGAGGCCATCGACCACATCGCCGCCCACTCAACCGGCCACTCGGAGGCCATTGTCACTGGGGACGAGCGAAACGCTTACGCCTTCCTGGGCCAGGTGGACAGCGCGGCGGTGTACTGGAACGCCTCCACCCGCTTTACCGACGGCGGGGAATTCGGCCTGGGCTGTGAGATGGGAATTTCCACCCAAAAGTTGCATGCGCGGGGGCCTTTGGGGCTGGCGGAGCTGTGCAGCTTCAAATTTGTTGTAAAAGGCGGGGGGCAGACCCGATAAAATTGGTAAAAATTTTCAGATGACAATTTTCCGGACTTCGTGTATGATGTGGACAGAACACATAAAGTCCCAGACGGGACAGAAAGGACTGATTCCAATGAGCCATGAAACGCGAAGGCTGCGGGAGCGGGAATTTGTGGACCTGACCCGTGAGCTGCTGAACTCCGACCAGGTGCGGATGATGGGCCGGTGGAAGCATCACGGCCCGGTGACCACCCTGGACCACTCCCTGTTTGTGGCCTTTTCCACCTACCGGGTGGCCCGGCTGCTCCGGCTGGATGTGCGCTCCGCAGTCCGGGGGGCCCTGCTCCACGATCTGTACCTCTACGATTCCCATGACAAGACCGCCCACCCCGGCAACCAGTGCTTTGACCACCCCCGGTTTGCCGCCCGAAACGCCGCCACACTCACCCCCCTCACCCCCAAGGAGCGGAATATCATCCTCTCCCACATGTGGCCGCTGGGGGGCGCGCTGCCCCGGTCTTTGGAGGCCTGGATGGTAGACCTGGTGGACACCATCTGCGCCGGACTGGAGATGTCCCGCATCTGCCGGCCCTCCCGGCTCCGGGAGCGCCTTGGGGTGCGTCCGCTGGTTCCTGTGTGCCAATAAAAGACATTTGACCGCCCTCCCCGGAAACAGGGGGGCGGTTTTTGTCAGCTTTTGAATGCGTTCAATGAAAAATTGGCATTTTCAGCTGAATGAAAAAAATTCCCTAAAGGTGGAAATGCGGACAAATATATGTTATAATGGCCCCTGGACGTATGGGTCCTGATTATAGGAGGAACACTATGAACGACTATTCCGCTTCCCTTCAAGCAAAACGGGAGCAGCTGCTGGCAGCGGGGGTGTCCATGATGGACCCCGCCGCCGTATATGTGGAGGAGGAGGTCACGGTGGGAGCGGGCACGCTTCTGCTCCCCGGCACCATTCTCCGGGGCAAGACGGTGATCGGCCCCAACTGCACCATTGGCCCCCAGGTGATGATAACAGACTGTACCGTGGAGGAGGGCTGTACCGTCAACGCCTCCCAGTGTGAGGAGAGCACTATTGGGAGAAACTGCCAGATCGGCCCCTATACCCATATCCGGCCCCACTGCGTGGTAGGGGAGGGCTCTAAAATAGGGGCCTTTGTCCAACTGAAAAACTGCAACCTGGGCAGGGGAACCAAGATGGCCCACCTGACCTATGTGGGGGACAGCGACGTGGGTGAGGACTGCAACTTTGGCTGCGGCACCGTCACCTGCAATTACGACGGCTTTCACAAGCACCGCACCACCATTGGCAGCCATGTGTTTGTGGGCTGCAACACCAACTTTATAGCGCCGGTTACCGTGGAGGACGGAGCATTTATTGCCGCCGGCACCACGGTGACAGATCTGGTTCCGGAGGAGGCTATGGCCATCGGCCGGGCCCGCCAGCAGGTCAAAAAGGGCTGGGCCAGGGAGAACCGGATAGAAAAAGAAACTCAGTGAGCAGCGGCCTCACAGCAAGGAGACATAAGAAACGGCCGGGGAGCCGATATAAAAAATGGGAGGATATAGTACATGATTGCACATGGCAAGGACATCAAAGTCATCACAGGCAACTCCAACCCCGCACTGGCCAAGGACATCTGCAAGGAGCTGGGTACCCCCCTGGGGAACTCAGAGATAGGCGCCTTTTCCGACGGGGAAAACTACGCCTCCATCTATGAGACGGTCCGGGGCTCGGACGTCTTCGTGGTGCAGTCCACCTGCGCCTTTGTCAAGGATGGAAAGGCCAGCACCGTCAACGACGCGCTGATGGAGCTGCTCATTATGATTGACGCCCTGAAGCGGGCCTCCGCCGGCCGGATTACCGCCGTGATCCCCTACTTTGGCTACGCCAGGCAGGACCGGAAGACCAAGCCCCGTGACCCCATCTCCGCCAAGCTGGTGGCCAACCTGATTACCACCGCCGGCGCCGACCGGGTGCTGACCATGGACCTCCACGCCAACCAGATCCAGGGTTTCTTCGACATTCCCGTGGACAATATGCTGGGATCCCCCATCTTTGTGGACTACTTCAACCGCAAGTTTAAAGACAGCAAGGAGGACACCATGGTGGTCTCCCCCGACGTGGGCTCCGTAGCCCGGGCCCGGGCCTTTGCCCAAAAGCTGAATATGCCCCTGGCCATTGTGGACAAGCGGCGGCAGAAGGCCAACTCCTCTGAGGTTATGAACATTATCGGCGATGTGCGGGACAAGCGGGTTATCCTCCTGGACGACATGGTGGACACCGGCGGCTCCCTGTGCCACGCGGCCAAAGCTTTGGTGGAGATCGGCGGCGCCAAGGATGTCACCGCCTGCGCCTCCCACGGCGTGCTCTCCGGCCCCGCCATCCAGCGCATCCAGGACAGTGTGCTGGACGAGGTGGTCTTCCTGAACACCATCCCCGCCAGGGAAGGTGTCCAGTGCAATAAGATCCGCTACATCTCCGTGGCCCACCTCTTTGCCGAGGCCATCAGCCACATCTATATGGAGACCTCCGTGTCTCCCCTGTTCCTCTAATCAAAAAAGCGGCCATGCCGCTTTTTTGAGGGAGCTGCGGCCGACTGCGCGCGCCTTTCGGGCACACTTGCGGCCGAGAGAAGTGTTTTTGGAACGGCAAAGCTGCCCCAAAAACCGATTTAAATTCATTTCGCCGCCTGCGGGCGGCGAAATTTCTGCGAGGAATCCGCTATGTTTTTCAAAAAAGATGCCGGCGGTGTGAGCTGGCTGCTGGTCTGCCTGGGCAACCCGGGGGACAAGTATGAAAATACCCGCCACAATGTGGGCTACATGGTGGCCGACGAGATTGCGGAGCGCCAAGGAAAACCCATCCAGCGGCTGAAATTCAAGGCGCTGACCAATGTCCTTGCCATCAGCGGGGAAAAGGTGCTGGTGATGAAGCCCGTCACCTATATGAACCTGTCCGGAGAGGCGGTGCGTCAGGCGGTGGATTTTTATAAAATCCCCCCCGACCATGTGCTGGTGGTGTCTGACGACACCGCCCTGGCCCTGGGACGGCTGCGCATCCGGGTGAAGGGGTCCGCTGGAGGGCACAACGGGCTGAAAAATATCATCCAGCACCTGGGCACCGACCAATTTCCCCGGCTGCGGGTAGGCGTGGGAGAAAAGCCCCACCCCGACTACGACCTGGCCGACTGGGTGCTGGGCAAGTTCGTTGGCGAGGATAAGAAGACCATTGACGCCGCCGTCAAACGGGCCGCCGACGCCGTCGAGTGCGTCCTAGCTGAGGGCATTGACCGGGGGATGGGAAAATTTAACGGATAACCCTGCCCGCTCACAGGCAAAAAAGCCTCCTGTTGAAAGGAGGTGCCCCAGTTCGCAAACTGGGGCGGAGGATTGTATTTTGCCGCAGGCGAAATGTGCAAAGCAAATGAGGTCTGTGCAAGCTCTGTTTACTTCGTATGTTTTGCTTCGAAAAACGCAATCCTCAAGAATTGGTGTAATCTGTAGGGGGCGGCCACAGGCCGCCCCTACGTTAAAATCTGCGAAAGGGCATTCCCCAAATTTATTTTGTCATCATCATCCCCGGTGTCTGCTGGTCCAGCAGGTACAGCAGCAGGGCGTGTTCGGCGGAGCTGTCCAGAATGGCGGCCTCCGCCGCGGTGGAGCGGAGCGCCTCCAGGCAGTGCTCCACCATGGGGGCCAGCTCCCCGGCCACAAGGCCGGCGGACAGCAGCTCCTCCGCCCGTCTGGCGTCCATGCGGCCCGTGGACAGCTGGTTTTCCGCACCCATGGGGGTGAGGTATACCAGATAGTCCGTGTCCTGGGGCAGCTCCTCCCCCGGCTGGAGCAGAGACACCTCCATCCCCACAGTACGCAGGGCGTCCACATCCTGGAGCAGGCCGCCGTCGGGGGCGGCGCACCGGACCGCCGCCTTTTTTCCGCTGTGCTTTTTCAGCGCGGGCAGCAGGGAGAGCAGTCCCCGTACCTTGGCCATGCCATCCAAGCCATGAGCGGCGTCGTACTCCTGGAGAAAGCTGCGGACATACTCCACATCAGTGGGCACCTCCACATATTCCTGTCCCCGCTTCTGCCTGGTCTCCTGCCCTTTTCCGGTGATGAGCAAAACGGAGGGCTCCTGACAGCTCAGCACAGCCTGGCGGATGGCCTCGCCCCGGTTGGTCTCGATCAGGTATTGACAACCCTGCTGTGCCACATGCTCCGCGATCTGCTGGCAGATGGACAGGGTGTCCTCCTCCCCGCTGTCCTCCTCGGTGAGGACGACAAGGTTGGAGTGCTTGCCGGAGATTTCCCCCAGGTCACGCCGCCGGTCCAGGGCTTTCAGGCCGGGACAGCCAAAAACGGCGACAATCCTCCGCCCGGGGTACTCCGCCTGGACGGAGCGGAACAGAGTTTCGAAGCTCATGCGGTTGTGGGCGTAGTCCACAATAGCGGTGACAGTCTCGTCGGCGTTGGAGTAGACCTCCATCCGTCCCGGCACCCTGGCCCTCATCAGGCCCACGTAGATGTGTCGCTGAGGAACCCCCAGCGCCTCGCACACCGCAATGGCGGCCAGGGCGTTTTCCACATTGAACAGCCCGGGCATGGTCAGACGGAACTCCCGCTCATACCGCCGGGTGCGTACCCGAAAAAGGATGTCCCCTCCCCGCTTGCGGATCTGTGAGGCGAAGACGTCTGCCTCCCCATCCCTCTGGGAGAAGGTGTAGACAGGGCTGCCCGCCCTCTGGGCGGCGGCCAGGACACGGTCTGCGTGATCGCAGTCCAGATTGACGCAGTTGATCGCCCCCTGGGAGAAAATCCGCAGCTTTGAGGAGAAATAATCCTCAAAATCCGGGTGCTCAATGGGCGAGATGTGGTCCAGGCCGATATTGAGGAAGCAGGCGGCGGCGAAGTCGGTACACAAAGAGCGGTGATATTTCAGCGCCTGGCTGGACACCTCCATGGTGAGATATTCCAGCCCGGAGCAGACCGCATGGTCAAAATGCCGCTGGAGGTCCAGCGCGTCAGGGGTGGTGATGTGGGACTCGAAGCGGTCCACCCCGTCGTAGGTGTCAATGGAGGAGATAATGCCGCTCTCCGGCCTGCCCTGTTCCGCCAGATACTCGTCCAGAATGGACTTTAGATAGTAGGCGGTGGAGGATTTGCCCTTGGTTCCCGTCAGGCCGATTACCTTCAGCTTTCCCGAGGGGTGGCCGTAAAACCGGTCGGCCAGAGGGGCAATGGTAAGGCGCATATTGTTCACCAGGATGCATGGCAGGGGCGACTGGGGATAGGCCGTCTCGCTCACATAGGCTATGGCCCCTCTGTCCTGGGCCATTTTCAAAAACTCCGCCTTGAAGTGAGCCCCCTTGCAGATAAACAGCGTGCCGGGAACCACCTCCCGGGAGTCGTAGGACACCAGTTCCACAGCGGCAGACCGGTCCAGGGTCTCCGGGACGGGTCCGGCCAGCAGGGAGCGCTCCTCCAAAAGGGCGATATAGTCGTTGAGGGAAGTTTTAGCCATAGAGGTCACTCCTTGGAGTATTATTTAATAAAAATATGCCGCAGAGGCTTGTGACATGCCTCCACTGCCCGCTGGGCCAGCACAGCCATGGCGTCGGTGTAAAAGGGAGGCAGGTGGTGCTTGTCGGCAAAGACGGACAGCTCTGTACAGGCCAGCACGCCGCAGTCGCAGCCCTGGGCCAGCAGGTCCCGGTGAATGTCGGCAAATTTTTGGGGGTCGCCGTCCCGCCCGGCCTTTACGTCGTCGTAGATCAAAGACATCACCAGCTTTTGGGTCTGAGGCGAGGGAATTACAGCCTGGATTCCTACGGCGGAAAATTCCTTTTGGTATAGCCCGGTCTGGATTGTGCCGTCGGTAGCCAGGATGCCGGGCCGCCTCAGCCCCTGGGAGGCCAGCAGCCGGGCGGTCTCCCGGATCATATGGATGATGGGGATGCCCACATGATCCTGCACCCGGTCCAAAAAGAAGTGGGAGGTGTTGCAGGGGACGGCAATGCAGGTACACCCCGCCCGCTCCAGCAGCCTGGCGTCGTCCAGCAGGCGCCGGTAAACCGCCTCCCGGTCCTGCTCCCCGCCCAGGATGGCGGCGGTGCGGTCGGGCATGTCGCTGTCAGACAGAATCAGAGCGTTGACATGCTCCTGGTCGGACCGGGCGTCGGTGCGGTCAATGACAAACTGATAAAAGGTGTTGGTGGCCTGGGGGCCCATGCCGCCCAAAACGCCAAGACGGTAATTCATAACGGTATCACATCCAAAGGCCCCTCATCCGCCCCCCTCGGGGGCACCTTCCCCTAAAGGGGAAGGCTTTTGGGGGTGTATTTTAATCGCCTTCCCCTTTAGGGAAAGGTGGCATTTGCGGAGCAAATGACGGATGAGACTTTATTCCTCCGGCACCTTGTTGTACTGGTCAAACCGCTTGATGTTGCCCAGGTGGTTTTTGCATATCCGCAGGCGGCGCTTGAGGGAGGCGTCCTTGGAGTAGACCAGGGAGTGGGAGTCGGCCCCCGCCCTGATGAGGGCGCGCATCTCATCATGGTACTGCCTGGGGGTGAATTTAAAGGCCACCTGTTTGGGTACCATCCGCCACAGGGAGCGGTTTTTGGTCATCTGGAAGGGGAGCTCCCTGCCCTCAACCCAGTCCTCCACCACCATTTTGGCAATGTTGTGGCCCGCGCCGGTAACGTAGTAGTTGCTCCGGCCCTGGCGGCAGTTGATCTCAAAGGCCTTGTACTTGCCGTCCCGCCGGTCAAGCTTGATGTCAAAGTTGGAAAAGCCCACAAAGCGCAGCGATTCCAGCAGGCTCTTGATTTTCAGCTCCAGCTCCTCGGCGCACTCGGTGAGGATGACGGCGTGGTTGCCGATACCGTGGGGGGAGTGCTCCTCCAGCAGAACGTGGCCCAGGCACATGGTGGTCACCCGGGCGTTCCGGTCAGAGTAGCTGGTGAGCACCCGCATGTAGCTGTCGTCCCCGGGGATGAATTCCTGAAGGACCATGTGATCCTGATAGCCGGCGGCATAGACGTGATCCAGGCTCTCTAACAGCTCCGCCCAGCTCTGGCAGATATACACCTTGGCCAGGGAGTGGTCGCCGCAGGCCCAGTAGGCCACGCTGTCGGCGGGCTTGGCGATATAGGGCGGCCCCCAGGGCAGGGTGAAATCGTGGCCCATGGATTTGTCGTAGATAAAGGTGGCCGGGTGGTCAATACCGTGCTGGTCGCACAGCTGGTAGAATTTTTCCTTATTGATGAGGGTATCCAGCAGTGCCCCATCAATGTAGGGGGCAATTACGTTGGCGGGCAGGGAGTTTTTGCAGCGGGCGGCCAGTTGGACATAGCTGTCCCCGCAGCCCAGCAGGATAACCTTCTTGTGAGCAAACTCCGCCGCTACCGCCTGAGCATTGCGGCGGAAGGCCTCCTCCGACTCGTTGTCCGGGCACACCCGGTAGTCAATGATGGCGCTGTTGTGGCAGGGGAAGGAGGGGTATTTGCCAAAGGCAATGGAGCGCACCCCGTAGGCCTCGTGAAAGGCCCGGGCCACGCTGTATACGTTGATGTCGCCGCCGAAGAGCAGCGGCTGAAAGGGGAGAGTGTTGGACATAGGAAAAGACCTCTTTTGTCATATATTGTATTTGCACGGGCCGCCCCCCCTGGGCGGCCTGTGGATCGAACCGGCGGGCCGCCGAGGGCGGCGGCCCCTACCGAAATTCCCTTACAAATCCCCGGGCAAAAATGGGGTCGATATCAAAGACGGCCAGATCACCGGCGGAGCACTTCACATTGGTGACGTTGAGCAGCGTCTCGGTGGCGCCGATCGGGCCAATGACCCGGACCTTCTGGCCGCCCACACGGACGGTGCGCTTTTTGGACCGCCGCCACTGGGCCCACAGGGCCCAAAAGCCGGTCTCCCTGGGCCGGACAACCCCAAGGCCGTTTTGATAGCCCACAGGGAGCACCGCCACCCGGGTGGGCTTTTTCAGGACAATGGGCCTGTCGGCCCCCACCGAATGGCCCTTGGGCAGCCAGCGGACCTCGGAGAGGGGGGCCTCGCCGCAGCCCACGGTTTTAAGCCGGTCGTCCTTGGTGCGGCGGCACCGGCCCAGGATGGCCGACCCGGCCCGCACGCCGTCCAGCCGGGCGCTGTCGTTGTGGAGCAGGGCGAAGGAGCCGGCGGCGTGGACGGTGCCCGTCTCAAAGCCGGCGGCGTGGATGGTGTCCAGCACATAGTGGAACTGGTCCAGCTGGTGGGCGGACTCCGGGTCGCCCACCTTCATGGCGTGAAGCTGGGTATAGATGCCCTCCAGGGCCACATTGGGCAAAGAGCGGTAGGCCAGCAGAATCTTGTCCGGGTCGCTGACCAGAAAGCCGCCAAAGCCCATGCCGGTGTCAATCTGGATGTGGGCGCAGGCCACAGTGGCCCGGTTTTCAGCCAGGGCGTTGAGGGCCAGCCCCGTGTCCACCGAGGAGATGGTGCATACCACGTTCAGGTCTACCAGCTGCTCCAGTTCCTCCCGGTCGGTGGTGGAGCGGAGCATGAGGATCTCCTCATCCTCAAAGCCGGCCTCCCGCAGTTTTTTGGCCTCCTGAACCTCATACACGGCAAAACGGCCAATACCCTCCGCCCGGAGCAGCTTGGCCAGCGGGACAATGCCCGCCCCTCCGCCGTCGCCGGCGAGCACGCCGTAGATGACCGCACCGGCGGCCCGCTCCTTGATAACGGACAGGTTGTGCTTGACTGCGGCCCGCTCAATGACCAGCTTGCGCATAAGGATAGCCCCCTTCTGTCTCTGATGGGAAATACCTGTTCAGTCTGCCCATGCCGGTGGGCATGTCATACCAATTCATGTTATTTTACCACTCCTTGGCGAAAATAGCAATCATCAGAATTGATGTGATCTGCAGGGGCGGCCACAGGCCGCCCCTGCGAAATCAATGTTCAGAACATCCAGCCGTATTTACAGGGCGGAAACTGGGCACGTCCCTGATTGGCAGTTTTTGCGGACGGCGTGCCAGGGTCGTTGTGCCCTACAGTGGCAAAATTGATTTTCGTGGTGTGCTGAACCAGTTGCAATCCGGGAATAATTGGTGTAAAATACACTTACGATACTTTAGATTGGAGGAGTATGGTTATGGACGACAAGGTAAAAGCCCTGCTGGACCGGGTGAAAGGGACCGCCAACTACGCGGCTGACGCCGCCGCAGACGGAGCGCGGGCGGCGGGCAAACGGGCGGGCCAGATGGTGGACGTGGCCAAGCTGAACGTCCAGCTTTTCGACCTGAACGGGGAGTACAATGACCTGATGCGCCAGCTGGGCCAGGTGATGTACGACACCCACAAGGGCGAGGTGCCTGAAAACGACGCGGTGAACCAGCTTCTGGCCCAGGCGGACGAGAAGGCGGTAAGGATTGCCGAGCTGAAAGGCCGCATCTCCGATTTGAAGCAGGCCCTCACCTGCCCCGGCTGCGGCGAGCCCTGCGGCAAGGGGGACAAATTCTGCCGCCACTGCGGCACTCAGCTGTAAGGAGGCGCTTATGGACTACACAATGGAACAATACCGGGCCAGCGCCCAGGTGATCCGGGACCGCCTGGGGGACTTTGTCCCCAAGGTGGCTATGGTGCTGGGCTCCGGACTGGGCTATCTGGGAGATGAGGTGGAGAACGCCGTCGCCATTGACTATAAGGACATCCCCCACTTTAAAGCTTCCACCGCCCCCGGCCACAAGGGCAGGCTGGTCTTTGGAATGCTGGAGGGCCAGAAGGTGGCCGTGATGCAGGGCCGGATGCACCACTATGAGGGCTACTCCTACGAGGCGGTGTCCTACGCCCTGCGGGTGCTGCGGCTGCTGGGGTGCGACACGCTGATTGTCACCAACGCCGCCGGCTGCGTCAATACCCAGTGGAAGGCCGGCGACCTGATGCTCATCACCGACCAGATCAAGATGTTCTCCGAATCTCCCCTCCGGGGAGAAAATCTGCCTGAGTTCGGCGTCCGCTTCCCCGACGCCTCCCACCTGTATACCCCCCGCCTCCAGGAGCTGGCCCGCCAGACCGCTAAAGAGCGGAATATCCCCCTGCGGGAAGGGGTCTACTTCTACTGCTACGGCCCCCAGTACGAGACCCCAGCGGAGATCCGGGCCGCCCGTATCCTGGGAGGGGACGCCGTGGGTATGTCCACCGCTCCGGAGGTCATTGTGGCCGGTCACTGCGGTATGGAAATCCTGGGTCTGACCCTGCTGTCCAATATGGCCGCCGGCATCCTGGACCAGCCCCTCAGCGAGCAGGAGGTGCTGGACGCCGCCGCCGCCGCCCGGGAGAAATTCTCCGGACTGGTGCGGGCCTGCCTGCGGAAGATGTAAAAAGCCCCCCTTTAACAAAGGGGGCTCCCGGCGAAATATCGCTCCAAAGGCCCCCTTCGCAAAAGGGGCTGTCAGCGAAGCTGACTGGGGGTTTTCTCCCAACAAGGACAGTTGCGTTTTCGATTGGGGAAAACCCTCCGTCACCGCCTTCGGCGGTGACGCCTCCCTTTGCGAAGGGAGGCTTTAGATGGGAGGAAACCTGAAATGTCTGTTCTCTTTGAAAATGTTACCGCTGTTACCATGGATTCAGCGAATCCTGTCCTCAAAGACGCCCTTGTGGCGGTGGAGGGGACCAAGATCGCCTCAGTGGGGACGGAGCGCCCCGCCGGGGAGTTTGAGCGGGTGATCGACTGCGCCGGCAAGGTGCTGATGCCCGGCTTTGTCAACGCCCATACCCATGTGCCCATGACCCTCATGCGGGGTTACGGCGGGGGCTGTGACCTTCAGCACTGGCTCAACGACTACATCTTCCCCGCCGAGGCCAAGCTGGACGAGCGGTGCGTGGCCGCCGGGGCGGCCCTGGGGCTGGCCGAGATGATCGCCTCGGGCACCACCTGCATTGCCGACATGTATATGAAGACGGAGACCATCGCCCAAACGGTGCTGGAGGCGGGAATTTCCGCCAATCTGGCCTGCGGAGCGGTGTACTTCGGAAATCCAGCGGATTTTTCCCCGGAACAATGCAGCGACTGCGCCAACCACATCCGCCTCTATGAGAACTGGCACAACGCTGGGGAGGGACAGATCAAGGTGGACGCCTCTATCCATGCGGAGTACACCTCCTGCGCTCCGGCGTGGAAGTGGGTGGCGGACTTTGCCCAGAAGCACGGCCTGCGGATGCATGTCCACGTGTCCGAGACCCATTTGGAGCATGAAAAATGTATTGAGAAATACGGTGAGACCCCTGCGCAGGTGCTGGATCAATACGGCGTGTGGCAAAACGGCGGCATTGCCGCCCACTGCGTCTACCTGTCCGGAGGAGATGCGGAGCTGCTGGCCAAACGGGGGGTTGCCGCCGTCCACAACCCGGCGTCCAACCTGAAGCTGATGTCCGGGGTGGCCCCCCTGTTCTTCCTGCGGGATCAGGGGATGGACGTCGCCCTGGGCACCGACGGGGTGGCCTCCAACAACAGCTACAATATGTTCGAGGAGATGAAGGTGGCCGCCTTGACCCAGAACTGGAACTTTGGGGAGGACCACGGCCAGCTGTCCGCGGCGGATATCCTGGCCATGGCCACCGTCAACGGGGCCCGTGCCCTGGGCCGGGATACCGGTGTGATTGCTCCGGGAAAAATTGCCGACCTGATTCTGGTGGATTTTACCCACCCCAACCTCTTCCCCTGCCATGACGTGATGGAAAATCTGGTCTATTCCGCCGACCCCTCCAACGTGGTGATGAATATGGCCCGGGGAAAAATCATATATGAGAATGGGCAGTTCCTCACCCTGGACATGGAGAAGATCAGGGCCGAGGTGCAGGACTACGCCCTGCCCCACATCTTTGGAGGGAAGTAAATGCCCGCCTACTTTGAAATGTCCCTGCAATTTCTGAGGAAAGACCTCTATCCGGACTTTATCGCGGACTTCGACGCCCATCTGGCCAAGACTGGCCTGAAGTTTTTGGATGGCTACTGGGGTGATGAAGGGCTGTCGCAAACAGAGATCGCCGCCTGGAACCAGCAAAAGCTGGAGGCGGATTTCGTCCTGGAGCCCACCACCTACCGCTCCTGCGACTACAAACAGACCTTGTACCGCTTCGGAGATTACAGCGAGGTCCGGGGCTTCTGGATGAATCAATATCCGGATGAGGGACTGTTCAACTGCTCCATCATCATCCCGGAGAGTGAGGTGGTGGACGAGGGCAATTACACCATCTTCCTGCCGGAGCAAGCGGGGCGGCTGCGGGAGCTGGCTGAAAAGCTGTGGCAGTTCCCGGCGGTAAGGGCTATCCAGACCGGGATGGAGGAGGACGAGCATATCAGCCTGCGGGAGCTGCGAAAGGGCGTTCCAGCCTGCGTGTGCCCCTTCGCTATCGTGGAGCGGGACTGCCACCCCTATGACGACGGCTCCCGGGTTATAGAGCTGACCCGGGGCAGGCCGGGGCTTCTTCTTCTGGAGGACGACAATCTCCCGGCTCCACTTGGTCAGTAAACCCAATACATCAATTTAGGAGGCGGCCTATGGCCAGATATGATGCGCCCTCCCGCGGAAGCGGAAAACAAAATACCTTCTTCGGCGGGGCGGCCATCCTGGCGGTGGGCATCCTGGTGGTGAAGCTGATCGGGATGTTCTACAAGATCCCCCTGGTCAACATTATCGGCGCCCAGGGGAACACCGACTTCACCAACGCCTACAACATCTACGCCGTGCTGCTCACCATCTCCACCGCCGGACTGCCTGTGGCGGTGTCCAAGCTGGTGAGCGAGGCCAACGCCCAGGACCGGCGGGGGCAGGTGCGACGCACCTTTCAGCTGGCTTTAGGGATGTTCCTGATTCTGGGCGTGATCTCCTTTTTGGTAATGTACTTCAGGGCCGACCTGCTGGCCGAGATGATGCACGACACCAAGGCCGCCCCCGGCATCCGGGCCCTCTCCCCGGCGGTGGTGTGCGTGGGCTGTCTGGCCGCCCTGCGGGGCTATACCCAGGGGCACCTGAATATGACCCCCACCTCCATCTCTCAGATTATCGAGGCCCTGTGCAAGCTGTTCATTGGTCTGTCTCTGGCCTGGTGGCTGATTAAGAACAACCAGCCCCCGGAAACCGCCGCCGCCGGCGCCATCACCGGCGTGACGGTGGGTACTATGGTGGCCCTGGTCTACATGGTGCTGAACTATACCTTTAAGGGGGATGTTGGCATCCCGGCCCGGGATGAGCCGGACGCCCCGGCGGTCATTGTGAAGGATATCCTGCGTATCGCTATCCCAATCACCCTCAGCTCCTCTATGGTGGGCATTGTCACGGTAATTGACTCCTCCCTGGTCCAGGGCCAGCTCCAGCGGGTGCTGCTGGAAAACCGGAACTGCTGGGAGCTGTATTCCGGATTTGCTTTTATCGACTTCGCCCCCCTGGAGGAGGCCATTGCCAACTGGAAGGCCCTTCTGCCCACCGGGACCGCCGCCACCATGGCCACCCTGTCCAAACAGGTGGATGCGGCCCAGGCCGCTCAGGCGGCGGGGACCGCCCTCACCGGGCTGGACAGCGCCGCCTGGGAGGTCCACGCCCTGCTGGAGTCTTTGAGCCGCTCCCTCTATGGCAACTACGGCGGTGCGCTGAACATCTACAACCTGCCTACCTCTTTGATGGCGGCCATCACCGCCTCGGTAATTCCCGCTGTCTCCGGGGCGCTGGCCCGCCGGGACCGGCGGGGGGCGAGCCGGGTGTCCAGCTCCGCTCTGCGGGTGACCGCCCTGCTCTCCTTCCCCATGGGGGTGGGCCTGTTTGTCATGGGCAAGCCTATTATGACGCTGCTCTACCCCGCCCTGGAAACGGAGCTGGCCGGGCCGTTGCTGTCTACCCTGGGGCTGGCCACAGTGTTTGTGTGCATGATGCTGGTGTGCAACTCAGTGCTCCAGGCCCACGGCTTTGTCAACCTGCCCATTTTGGTGATGGTGGTGGGGGGATGCCTGAAGATTTTTGTCAATTACAATGTGGTGGCCATGCCCAAGGTGGGCATCTATGGTGCGCCAATGGGGAATATTCTCTGCTTTGGGCTGTGTTTGGGGCTGGACCTGTTCCTCATTGCCCGGGTGATTCCCCGCCGGCCCCGGTATCTGGAGGTCTTTCTGAAACCCTTCCTGGCCTCCGCCCTGATGGGCGGGTCGGCCTGGGCGGTGTACGGCCTGGGGTCCAGGGTGTGCCTGTCCCTGGGGGCGAAGAGCCTGAAGGCGGCACTGGCCGCCGGCGAGCTGCCGGGAGGCCTTGGAGCGAGGCTGTGCAGTCTGGACGCTGAGGCCGGACTGGTGCTGGGCCTGAGCCGCACCGGCAACGCCCTGATGACGCTGGGAGCTATCGGTGTGGCGGTGGTCATCTACGCTGTGCTGGTAATTGCCCTGCGGGCTATCTCCCGGGATGACCTGGCCCTGATGCCCAAGGGAGACAAGATTGCCCGCCTGCTTCGGCTGTGACGGCCATGTAAAAAGGGAAACTAAGAGGAAAATGATGCAAGTTTCCCTGCAAAGGCGAAAAATGATGAAAAACACTTGATAAGGAAGCGAGATTGTGGTAGATTTTCAAATGGCGGAACATTACAGCATGGACGATCTGAAAAAAATCATGGAGCTGCTCCGCGCGCCCGGGGGCTGTCCCTGGGACAGGCAGCAGACCCATCAGTCCATCCGGGAGAACATGCTGGAAGAGGCCTATGAGGCCGCCGACGCCATCGACCATATGGACATGGATAACCTGAAAGAGGAGCTGGGGGATGTACTGCTCCAGGTGGTGTTCCACTCCTGCATGGCCCAGGAGGCCGGGCAGTTCACCTTTGATGATGTGGTAGACGGGGTGTGTAAAAAGCTGGTCTACCGCCATCCCCACGTTTTTGGAACGGTGGAGGCCAGCGATTCGGAGGGGGCCCTGTCCGCCTGGGACGCCCGGAAGCGGACCGAGAAAGGCCAGTCCACCAACGCCGACGCGCTGGACAGTGTGGCCAGGGCCCTGCCTGCCCTGACCCGCGCCTCCAAGCTCCAGAGTAAAGCCCGCAAGGCGGGCTTTGACTGGCGGGAGGTCTCCCCCGCTCTGGACAAGCTGACTGAGGAGCTGGAGGAGTTTCAAAGGGCTGTGCAAGAGGGCTCTAATGTGGAGGAGGAGCTGGGAGATCTGCTCTTTGCCGCCGTCAAGGCGGGCCGGTTTGCCGGCGTGGACGGCGAGACCGCCCTGCACAAGGCCTGCGAGAAGTTTATCCGCCGCTTCCGCCGGGTGGAACAGATGGCAGAGGGTCCGCTGGATCAGATGGATGTCCCGGCGCTGGAGGCGCTGTGGCGGCGGGCCAAGGAGGAAGAGAGGGCTTAAATACCCGGAACGGATTTGTATTCACAGCCCGCAAGTGTGGGAATGGCAAGACCTGCCTGACATTTTATGGCTGTGAATACAGATTCCCGACGGGGATTAAGTATATATTTTCGGCGGCCGGCCGAGGCGGGCTGTCAATATGATGCACAGGAGGAGACAATATGAACAAAACTGAACTGATCGCGGCGGTAGCGGAAAAGGCTGAGATGTCCAAAAAGGACGCCGAGACGGCGGTTACCGCCACCATTGACGTCATTTCCGAGGCCCTGCGCAGAGGGGAGAAGGTCCAGCTGGTGGGCTTTGGCTCTTTTGAGGTAAAGACCCGCGCCGAGCGGATGGGCCGCAACCCCCAGACCAAGGAGCAGATTCCCATCCCCGCCTCCAAGGCCCCGGTGTTCAAGGCCGGCAAAGCCCTGAAGGACGCGGTTGCCCGCTGATTGAATTAGCTGTGTAATGAAGAAGAGGGGCGCCGGAACCCGGCGCTCCCTTATTTTTTGGAGGAAAGATCATGCGACTGGACAAATGGCTGAAGGTATCCCGCCTGATTAAGCGCCGCACCGTGGCCAACGAGGCCTGCGACAACGACCGGGTCAGCGTCAATGGCAGAACGGTAAAGGCCAGCTACGATGTGAAGGTGGGCGACCGGCTGGAGCTGAAATTCGGCGCCAATACCGTCAAGGTGGAGGTGCTGGTGGTGGCCGACAACGTAGGCAAGGCGGACGCCGCCGCTATGTATAAGGAGATTTTATGAAAAAAAGGCTGCTTTGCACCCTGCTGGCGGCGCTGTGCTTGCTGACGGCCTGCAAAAAGGTCCCGGAGCCGGTGGAATTTTCCACCTTCGCCATGAATACGTTCATGAGCTTTACCTTTTATGGCAAGGGTGAAACGGAGAACCAGCGTGTGCAGGATCAGATAAATGTGACCCTGAGAAGGCTGGACAGTCTGTTTTCTGTAAACAATGAATGCGGCGATGTGAATCAAATCAACCGCTCGAAAGGTCAGAGGGTGGAGGTGGACGCACCTACGGTTGAACTGCTGGTCCAAGCCCTAGAGCTGTGCGAGATTACGGACGGGGCCCTGGACATTACCGCCTACCCCGCCGTGAGGGCCTGGGGCTTTACCCAGGAGGAGTACCGGGTGCCCTCCCCTGCCGAGCTGGCGGAGCTGACGGAGAAGATCGACTACACTGTGGTCGAACTGGGGCTGGAGAGCCATTCCGTTCCGGTTGGCCCGGACGGCGAGCCCGACTGGTCGGTCCATGCGGAACGAGATACAGTGACCCTGCCCGCCGGGATGGAATTGGACCTTGGGGCGGTGGCCAAGGGATTTGCCGGAGATCAGATAGCGGCCTCCGCCCGGGGGTCGGGTATTACCTCCGCCCTGCTGAA
Organism: Flintibacter muris; assembly: GCF_943192995.1. Lineage (GTDB taxonomy): Bacteria > Bacillota > Clostridia > Oscillospirales > Oscillospiraceae > Lawsonibacter > Lawsonibacter muris. The sequence continues at coordinate 6,543 of NZ_CALPCP010000028.1, read as the reverse complement.
TCTGGGCCAGAGCACCATTGCGGCGGTGGGGGCCAAGCCGGACGGCTCCCCCTGGCGGGTGGGCATCCGGGACCCGGAGGGGGAGGGCTATTTCGCCGTGGTGGAGCTGACCGACATGGCCATGGGCACCTCCGGGGGCTACCAGCGGTATTTTGAACAGGACGAGGAAATCTACTGGCACATCCTGGACCCGGATACCGCTGCCCCCGCCAAGTCCGGACTGAGTTCGGTGACGGTGGTGTCCCCCTCCGCCCTCACCTGCGACGGACTGTCCACCGCCCTGTTTGTCATGGGGCTGGAGAAGGGAACCCAATTCTGGAGGGACCACCCCGAGCTGGAATTTGAGGCTGTGTTCGTCACGGAAGAGGGCGGAATTTACCGCACCGCCGGACTGGAGGGCCGCTTCTCCCTGGCGGAGGGCTATGAGGACCGGGAGGTGACCGTGCTGGAATGAGGACCAAGGCGATACTTCTTCTCCTGCTGGCGGCTTTGGCTGCCTCAGCGGGGTTTCTCCTGCTCCAAAACAGGGGGACAGCTTCCCCCGTGGCCCGAATCACCCGGGACGGCGTTCTGCTGGAGGAAATTGACCTGAATCAGGTGGAGAAGCCCTACTCTCTCACCCTGGAGGACGGGAGCGGGAGCAATACTGTTTTGGTGGAACCGGGCCGCGTCCGCATCTCAGAGGCCGACTGTCCCGACCAGGTCTGTGTGAATCAGGGCTGGATATCCGATGGCGCTGTGCCCATTGTCTGTCTGCCCCACAGGCTTATCGTTGAAATTGTGGGGGCTGGAGGTGAGCTGGATGGCGGGGCCGGTTAAGGGAGCGGGACGGATTACCCGGCTGGCTCTGCTGACCGCCATTGCCCTGACCATTTTTATGGTGGAGGCTCAGATCCCCGCCCTGACCACCATTCCCGGCGTCAAGCTGGGCCTGGCCAATGTCGTCACCGTGTACGCCATGTTCGCTATGGGGCCGGGGGACGCCCTGCTGGTGCTGTCCGCCCGAGTGTTTTTGGGGGCGGTGTTCTCCGGGCAGATGATGACCCTGATTTACAGCGCCGCCGGAGGCGTTTTGAGCTGGTGTGTGCTGTGCCTGCTGCGAAAGCTGCTTACCGAAGAGCAGATCTGGCTGGCCAGCCCTGTGGCAGCCGTCTTTCACAATTTGGGCCAGCTTCTCGCCGCCGCCGCCGTTATGCGCAGCTGGGCGGTGATGGCCTACCTCCCCTATCTGGTGATTGCCGCTGTGCTTGCCGGGCTGTTTACCGGGATTGCCGCCCAGGCGCTTATCAAACAGCTGAACAGAATACAAAAATAGCGGACCGCTTGGCGGTCCGCTGTTTTGTTTGCTCAGGATTCAAACTGGGGGTTTGGAAGAGCGAGGGCGATGGATTTTGGGATGACGGCGTCGGGAGCGGGATTGGATTCCGCCTGGATCGCGGTCAGGATGAGAGAGGGAAACGCAATTTCAGGCGTGACGGTGAACACGGTGTCCGTTGTGAGCTCCCGTCCAGTTCCCTTTTCCCGGAGGGTAGCCTGGACGGTGACCGATTCTCCCTGGTAGCCGGGCAGGGTCAGGGATGCCTTGCCGGTTTTCGGATCGGCGGTCAGGTATTCGGTACGGGGCGGAGGGGCGTCATCTTCAGGCTGCCCCCCATTCAGCCACCAGATCGGGGCCCGGCTCTGGATTATAGCGGTATAGCCGAGTACACTCCAACCCTTGAACTGTTTTACCGGACGCAGGGTGAAGTCCAGGGTCAGATCCTGGTCCCCTTCATACCAGGGGAACCCCAGCTCAATGTCGCTGAGCCGGCACTCCGCTGTCTGGAAAAGCTCCCGGTGATAGCAGGAGACATATTCCTCGTTCAGAGCGGTCTGCCGTTCCAGCGACAGAACCTGAGACCACAGCATCCCCACCAGAACAGCCAGAATGAGAAGGGCCGCTCCCATCCCGGCCAGAAGCGCTTTTGCCCGCCCGGACGGTTTAAGCGGGGCCGCAGGCGGAGCGGGGACGGGCTGCTCCACCCCTAAGAGCTGGCCCACGGTGAGGCCGAAGAGCTTGGACAAAGGAATGAGCTTGTCCAGCTCTGGGATGGCCTGGTCCCCCTCCCACTTGCTGATGGCCTGGCGGGATACTCCCATCTTTTCCCCCAGCTCTTCCTGGGAGAGGCCAAAACTTTTTCGCAGCTCCTGAATGCGCTGGCCCAATGTCATAGTGGACACCTCCTTGCTTTTTCTGCTCTCAGCATACCCGATTGACACAAATTTGACAACCAGCCGCCGGGTTCTTTTTGTCAACTGCGGGTTGCGGTCCTTGAGACACAAGGTTTTGGAGGAAAAAAGCCAGGGAACGCGCCCCGGCCCGCTTTGCAGCTATTTGTCTTTGCTGCCGCTCTGGTTTGCAATCAGCTTTTGAATTTTCTGCTTTGCCTTGATATAAGCATAAACCGGCCTTTCTTTGGCATACTATAGCAAACTGCAAAATTGCTGACACCGAAGCGGTAGGGGCGGCCAAAGGCCGTCCCTGCATGTAGCAGCAAATCTGATGATTGCTGTAAGCCCAAAGGAGGGCGTTTTTATGTCCAGACAGAGTGAAGCCAACGCGCCCCACCCCAGGCAGGAGCCCCGCATCCCCGGCCCGCTGTCGCTGGCGCGGCTGGAGGAGGTCTTCTCAGACTGTGTGGACTTTTCCAAGCGGGAGGTCTACCTCCATGGAGACGCCAATCGAAAGGCCGTGGTCTGCTATGTGGACGGTCAGGCCCGGTCGGAGCGGCTCAACGACTATGTTCTGCGCCCCCTGGCCCAGGACCCCATGCTGGCTACCGCCCCGGAGAGCCAGCTTTTCGACCTGATGGAGCGGGGGGCCCTCTACGCCCACGGGGCCAACCGGGAGACCGAGCTGGACAAGGTGGTCTTCGCCCTGATTGGCGGCAGCTGCGCCCTTTTCCTGGAGGGGCGGGATGACGCTTTGATCTTTCCCGTGGCCACCGAGGAGAAGCGGTCTGTGGGCGAGCCGGAGAACGAGCCCGCCCTGAAAGGGGCCCGGGACTCCTTTGTGGAGAGCCTGCGCACCAACACCTCCCTAATCCGCCGCCGCCTCCGGGCTCCGGAGCTGAAGATCCGGGAGCACATTGTGGGCCGGCAGTCCCTCACCCCGGTGGATGTCCTCTGGCTGGACGGTATTGCCGACCCGGACACAGTGGCCCAGCTGGAGCGGCGGCTGGAGGCCATTGATATCGACGGCGTAGAGGCGGCGGGCAATTTGGAGGAGTACCTGGTGGATGCGGCCAGGTCCCCCTTTCCCCTTATGCCCTACACCCAGCGTCCTGACCGCTTCTGCCAGGGGCTTTTGGAGGGCCGGGTGGGCCTCTTTGCCGACGGCATCCCTTTGGGCTGGCTTCTGCCCGGCACCATCGACCAGTTTTTCAAGACCGGACAGGACCGGGCCTACCACTGGCTGGTGGCCTCCGCCCTCAGTGTAATCCGCTGGATGTGCTGTCTGATTACCCTGCTGGTGCCCGGGCTGTATATCGCCCTGGTCACCTTTCATCCGGAGGCCATTCCCCCGAAGCTGGCCCTGTCTATTGTGGCGGCCAAGCGGGAGGTCCCTTTTTCCACCATATTTGAGGTGCTCATTATGCTTCTGGCCTTTGAGGTGATTCAGGAGGCGGGACTGCGCCTTCCGGGGCCGATCGGCGCTACCGTCTCCATTCTGGGCGGACTGGTGGTGGGCAATGCGGCGGTGGACGCCCATATTGTCTCCCCCGCCGTCCTGATCGCCGTAGCTATAGCGGGTGTGGCCGGGTACACTCAGCCAAGTCAGGACTTTGGCAACGCACTGCGGCTGTGGCGTTTTCTGCTGGCCATTCTGGCCAGCCTGGGCGGACTGACCGGCCTGGCCCTGGGCTGTGCCGCCCTGATCTACCACCTGGCGGAGCTGGAGTCCTTCGGTGTGCCCTATTTGGCCCCCTTTACCACAGGGACCAGAGTGCCCCGGGGACATCCCAGTCTGTTCCGGCTGCCCCTGCCCGACATGAAGTGGCGGGATGGCCCCATCAAGACCCAAAACAGGAGGAACCAGAGATGAAAAAAGGATGTATTCTCCTGCTGGCCGCCTGTCTGCTCCTGGCTGGCTGCGGCCAGCTTCCCTCTGCCCGGGAGATGGGGGATATGGCCCTTCTGCGAACCATGGGTATTGACGTTGCCCCCGGCGGGGTGACCGTCACCGGTTCCACCGGCCCCAGGGCCAAGGGCATCCAGGCTGAGGACGAGCCAGCCCTGGTGCTGTCCGCCGCACGGGAGTCTCTGAGCGGAGCCTGCCTGGCCATGCAGGGGCAGAGCGACAGCTACGTCTTCTTCGGCTATGTGGACCAGCTGCTCATAGGGGGAGAGCTGGCGGAACAGGGAATTCGTCCGGTGCTGGACTACTTTGCCCGGGACGTGGAACTGGGCCTGGGGGCTCAGCTGTGGCTGGTGCAGGGGGCCGCCGCCGGGGAAGCGGTGGCCGCCGGCGGTGATGAGGGGGTGGACAGCCGCCTGGAAACCCTGCGAAACGACAGCGAAATGGGAATCGCCGCCCTCACCCGCACCGCCGGGGAGGTATACACCGACCTGCTGGAGCTGGGCTCCTCCTTTGTCCCCGCCCTCTCCCCCGTCGGGGACGAAACCGCTGTCCTCACCGAACGGGGCTACGGAATTTTAAGAGGGGATGCCCTGGCCGGCTTTTTGGAGGGTGAGGCGGCCAAAGGGCTGGAGCTGCTGGCAGGGGGTCCTGCCGCCGACATTCTGGTGGAGGAACTGTCCGATCAAAAGGTTTCTGTCAAAATTACTTCCGCCCACACCCAAAGCAGGCTGGAATTTCAGGGAGACACCCCTTTCGTCCTGAAATTGACCTGCAAGGTGGAGGCCCGCCTGTCTGAGTACCGCCGGCGTCTAGAACAGGAGGGTCTGGAGCAGCTGAAAGCAGGGCTGGAGGCGCGGGAACAGGCCCGGCTGGCGCTGGCGATGGAACAGCTTCAGGCGCTGGGGACGGACTGCGCCGGCCTTGGAGCTAAAGCGGGGATGTTCCACCCCGCAAAGTGGCAGGCGGTCCGGGAGGACTGGCCGGAGTGGTTTGGCCGGGTGCCAGTGGAGATACAGGTTGAGGTAAAAATTTTGTAGAAGCGGATACAATCCGTCTCTGTGCAAAATAGACGACAGGTGGAGGAGATATGAGAGACAGCAAAATTTCCCGCACTCAGCTGATGGCCCTGCTGTGGGCAGGGGTGATGGCCCCGGCGGCGGAGCTGCTGCCCGCCCTTCTCCTGCCCGGCGCCGGCAAGGGGGCCTGGCTGGCGGTGGTGCTGGCCGCGCCGCTGGCGCTGACGGCGGGGTGGTTGATGGGGGCGTTGGCGGATCAACGAGGACTGGCCGCAGCCGTCACCGAAGTGCTGGGGCGTTGGCTGGGCGGCGGGGTGCTCCTATTATATATAGTATGGGCGCTGTTTCTTCTATCCCTTCGCTTGCGGTTGTGCGCCCAGCGGCTGCTGGCCTCCGGGGAGCGGGACGGCTCACTGTGGTTTTTCCTGCTGGCGATGGCGGCGGTGCTGCTGTGGATTGGCAGGGGCCAGCTGCCCGCCTTTGCCCGGGCGGGACAGCTTTTCCTCACCGCCCTGCTGATAACCGCCGGAGTGGTACTGGGGCTGTCGCTGTTCCAGTCCAAGCCGGAGCGGCTGTTTCCCATTTGGTGGGCTGACGCCGCCCCGGTACTTCAAGCGACGTTGTCAGCCGCCGGGGTAATGGGGTGGGGACTGTTCCTGCCCTTTCTGATGGGAGAGGTCCGGGATCAGGGTGAACGGAAAAATTGGCACTGGCTGTTCTGGGGGCTGGGGGGCGTGCTGCTGCTGGCGGCGGCCCAGGCCATTATTCTGGGTAACCTGGGCGCGGAGCTGGCGGCCCGCCTGGACAACCCCTTCTTCTCTCTGGCCAAAAGCGTAGGGGTGGAGGGTGCCTTTCAGCGGGTGGAGGGTGTGGTGGCCGCCCTTTGGACCTTTGCTGACCTGACCATGGGGGGCATACTGGTTTTTTCCGTCCGCGCCATGGCAGACCAGCTGCTGCCGGGGAGAGGGATGAGATGGGCAGGCTGGGGGACTGTTCCATTGGCCGCCGCCGGGGCGCTGCTTCTCTTTCCCACTATAGGAACTGCGGAGGAGTGGAACCGCCACATGGTCCCTGCGGGAAACCTGGCGCTGGGATTTTTGTTGCCGGCACTGCTGCTTGCTGTGGAAAGCCTCCTTCGAAAAACCGAGAAATATGGCACATCTTGTAGAAAAAAGTGAAGTAGACCAAAGATATAGGGGTCAGGAAAAATAAGTCAAAAAAGTTTGAAAAATTTGAAAAAAACCCTTGACAAAAAGGGCGGGGAGTGGTAATCTATGCAAGTCGCCCGGCAAGAGCGGCAAACCACTGCGAGAGCTGCGGATGAGAGCTGAAAAAGATTCAAAAAAATCTAAAGAAGTGCTTGACAAAGCGAAACTGATGTGGTAAGATAATCCCCGCCGCTGATGA
>NZ_CALPCP010000027.1 GCF_943192995.1 Flintibacter muris | reverse complement strand
TCGCATACCTGCGTCTCTCATTTTTCTGTATCATACCCTCATTATAGCACCTTTTTATCTATTGGTACAGCTTCTCATAATTGACAGGCTCTCCAGTTTGCTCAGTCCGGACAGCGGTGCAAGACTGGGGTTGGCCCCCGAGCCAACGCCATCCAGTGTCAGCGTCCGCAGCTCCGTCAGACTGGACAGAAAGGACAGCTCGCCGGAAATGAAGGAGACGGACAGATCATGCAGCTGGGTGAGCCCGGACAGCGGTCCCATATCGAGAAAGGCCAGGGTCTCATCGTCCCAGTGGTTCCACGCCAGATTCAGTGTTTGCAGTCTGGTCAGGTGCGCCAATGGAGTCAGATCCGCGCCCCGGGCTACACAGACATACAGATCTTCCAGTCCGGCCAGCGTCTCCAATCCGGTCAGGTCCGTTAGGTTGATGCCCTGCAAATGCATGGTCTTCAGCTTCGTCAGCCCCGCCAGATCAGAGGCAGACACTTTCCATCCAGCATCCCTTCCGTTGTTCCATCCCGCCCTGTCGTCAATGTACAGTTCCTCCAATTCCGTCATGCCGGAAAAGGATGGAACAGAGACATTCCCGATCTCACCCTCCAGGTGCAGACTGTGCAGATTGGTCAGGCCGGACAGAGCTTCCATGCCATCCGGGAAATACAGATCCCTGATGACCAGTTCTTCCAGGCCGGTCAGACCGGTCAGAAAGGACAGGTCAACGTCCCCGTATTGAGATTCGTGCCGCAGTGTCAGGGAACGAAGTTCAGACAGATTCGCCAGCGGGGAAAGGTCGGTGATTTCGTCATTCAACGTAAGATTCAGTTCTGTAACAGCAGTCAGCTGCCCCAGCTTGTCAATATCCGCCTGAGTCCACCTGATATCCACAGGGATTTCCTTTGTGTCAATGGGAACGGACCTTCCCCCCAGGGTAACTGTGGGTACAGGCTCCTGTACGGACTGGTCCCGCACTGCGGGTATCTGCTGGCCCTGCGGCACCGACGCTTCATTCTGCGGCTGCCCGCCGGTCCCGCCGCCCAGGAACACGCCTGCCCCTACCGCCGCAGCCACGGCCAACGCTGCCGCAGCCAGCAAAATGGGATTCCGTTTCTTTTTGGGCGCGGCGGCAGGCTCTGCCGCCGGAGCAGCTCCAGATACATCCACTGCAATCTGGTTCTCAACAGCATCCAAAAACTCCGCCGCAGACTGGAACCGGTCCTCCGGCTGGACGGCAAGCCCTTTCAGGATCGCCCGGTCCAGCCAGTCCGGGATATCGATCCCCGCCCGGGACACCGGCACCAGCTCATCCTGGTCCAGCCGCTCCAGAGATTCCGGCGGCAGGAAGCCGGTGAGCGCAGCATAAAAGCAGGCCGCGCAGGAGTATACGTCTGTGTAGGGCCCCTGCCGCCCCCGGCGGCTGTACTGCTCCTTTGGCGCATACCCCACCTTCAGGATCACGTCCAGACTTTTGCTCTTGTCCCCGATGAAGTACCGAGCGGAACCGAAGTCCAGCAGCTTCACATTGCCGTCCTTGGATATGTAGATGTTGTCCGGGGTAACGTCGCGGTGGATGAACCCCTCAGCGTGGACCGCCGTCAGCGCCCGCAGGACGGGGATCATCACGTTCAGCGCCTCGTCCACCGAAACCTTTCCGCCGTTGTTGGCGATATAGCTCTTGAAGCTGACGCCCTCGATGTAGTCCATGACGAAATAGGAGGTATTGTTTTCGTCAAAACAGCTGGACACACCGGCAATATTGGGATGGCCGATGAATTTCGCCAGGGTCCGGGCCTCCTCCCGGAACCGCTCCGCGCCGTAGGCGAAATCGTCCGCCCGAGTACCCGCCATAACGGAGACCGTGCGTCCCTCCACCCGGGCCGCCATCTCGCCGGGCATGTATTCCTTAATGGCCATCTTGGCCTGGAGTTGGGCGTCAAAGGCTACGTAGGTGATGCCGAAGCCGCCCTGGCCCAGGACGCGGCCGACGACGTATCGGTCATTCAGCACCGTCCCGGCCCGGAGGGCCACCGGGAATTTCTGCTGGTTTTCCGCTAAGTCAAAGCCGCAGTACGGGCAGGGGGCGGCGGGGTCTGTCACCTGCCGAAAGCAGTTGTAGCATAGGGTTTGGGTGGTTGTCATAGCGGGCTCCTCCTTTCTTAAAACAGCGTTTTTTCGTTCTCGCTGAATAGCTTGTCATTGATTTGTGCCAGAGAGGTGCGGTGGAGGATACCGCGAACAATGATGGCGTCCCGCTTCAGCTTGGGGTAAAGGGTGGGGAATACCCCACCCGCTTGAGCAGCTGCTGCGTTTCCTCCAGACTGGTCTCCATGCTGATGCACAGGCACAGCAACCGGTCCCGGGAGGGCCTGCGCCGCCCGGAAAAAAACTGGTGGAGATAGACCTCGCTTATCCACGCCCGCCGGGCCAGCTCCGCTTTGGACAGGCCGGATCCCTTCATGGAGCCGTGTCAAAAAGACTGAGATATCCGCGTGCCTCCAATAACCCTCGTTTTCTGTCAGATACTGGTCCAGGTTGGGCTGAGCCATCAGCTCCTGGTTCAGGTCATCGCTGGATTTCTCCCACATATTCGTTCCTCCCCTTTGCTTCCGCTAAAAAGCCAGTATAATATAATTGCTGTTGCCTCTTTTTTTGGATAAGCTCCTTCTGGATTTCCTTCAGAATCCTGTGACCTCCCGCCGTTTCTTCCTTAGCGGCCAACTTAATGACATTATATAAGCAGAGAGTCAGTTAGCACCTCGGAAGCCTGTTCCCAGTACATTCCAGGCCCACAAAGGCCAGCGGCGTAAAGCGGGGACCGGGTGCGTCACGCAGATCAACGAGAAGCTTTGGGAAGGGCGCTACTCTCCCATCTGGCCGGATGGCAAAAAGCGCCCTCGGAACATCTACGCTCACAGTGAGGAAGAGTGCGAAAAACTGCTGGCAAAGATGATGGCAGAAATGAAAAGGGAAATTGCCGCCGAAAGGGAGCGTCTGAAAGCAGGCTGACAAAAATCTACGGCTCAACGAGTGGGATATCCCCTCGGAGAGCCGTTTTTCTCTGTCTGTGGCTAATTATGAGGTAAATCCCTCGACATCTGAAAGATGAGGGACTGCCCATAGGGAGAACGATAAAACAGCCGCTTAGAGTATATTTTTCAGGCAGGACCCATACTACACCCCTACAAAAACATCTTCTTGTTCCTCGCTGCACTCCATCCGCCCGATCCACTGGGACAGGAATGCAGCAGCCTTTTTCCGATCCAGGTTATCGTGGATTTTCTGGTTATAGTAGTTACGCAGACAGTGATAGCAGGAGCTGTCACAGCCGCAGCGCTCCACAACATACAGCGCCCGTCTCAGCACCGCTTGGAGGGCTGCGCCATCTTCTGTGGCGATGCGGCGAACGTGTCCTGCGCCACCGGCTACCGCGTCGTAGAGGACGACGGAATAGACCATTGTCCCCTCTACTGCGGTGCGGAAGAGACAGCCCTTGATATCGGTGCGCTCAATGCCCATCTCTTGGGACAAGCCCTCCAGCAGAGCGTAGAGGACAGACAGCATGGTGTCATAATCTGCCGCCTCGCCCGTGGCAAAGGTGAGTTTGGCAACATCCGTTTTGAAGTCGTGGGACAAGCGGTATGCTGTGCCCGTTCCCTCTTTGTTGATGCAGGGATATCCCCGCATATTTTCGTGTTTCAAGGGAATATCCCCCTTTTTGCTGTCTACCGCATAGCCGCAGACAGCACACACCTTATACTCGTTTTGTCCGATGACCACCAGGGAATCGTTGGAGGTGGACTCTACTCCCAGCTCCTGCCCGTTCACCTGGAAAGCCAGTTTGCATATCAAATTTCGCTGGGGGTCGCCAATGTAGTAGTCATCTGTTTTATAGTCATGCTGAGGACGGCTTAACGGAGCATCCACAGCCCCCTTTTCCGCGCAAAAACCAAAGCGCGGCTCTAATGTCCTCTGCCACGCATATTTTTTGATGACCTGATGGCAGGACACGCACTCCCGCCCTTCCCGGGTGACAGGCTCCTTGGTAAAATTGGGCTGGCCGCAGTGGGGGCATTGATAGCAGTAATATCCCTTCTCCCAAGAGGAATCCCCGTTTTTGCCGGGCATACGGCGGATATACCGGCTGGTATACATCTTTCCGTCGGCGATCACCTGGGCTCCGGGGGCGTACTCCGCCACCGCCATTTGCAGGTCCCGGGCCAGTTGGAGGGCCTTGTCCCGGCCTATGGCAGAGGCATCCGGGACTAATTCTACCGTATCCACCGGGAAACCATATTTGGGCAGTACGTTATTGCGGACCAGAAAGCCGATCAGACTCTTTTTGCCGCTTTTGTCGTCTTTGGCACAGCGGAAATTCCGAAGATTGCGGCTCCATTTTCCCGCCTCCTCCAGTTCGCCGCTCCGCTTACAGGCGGCGATGGTCTTTTCCAGCTCGGCCACCGTTCCTCGAAAGTCCTGAACAGCCAGTTCCAGCACTCCATCCGAACCGTAGAGGCGCTGGGTCCAGCTCCAGTCCTCCAACCCAAGCCGGCGGTGCATCTGGACAGGGATGGAGCGCAGCAGCAGCGATTGCAGATACTCCGGTTTTCCCTCCAGATAGTTCTTCAGCCTTTCATAGCCTTCCTCGTTGAGGAGTACCGTCTGGTCGTCTCCCGCGTACACCTCCGGGAAACGGGCAAAGAACGCGCTGAGAGCCACAGCGAAGACATGACGGCTCAGAATTTTCTCATTCTCCAGCTCGAACACTGGTACCTTGATTTTTCCGGAAATCATGGCAGCGGGGTCCTGGTAGTAAGTAAAGTCGTGGGAGGACAGCTTGGCGTAGGTGAGAACGAAAGCGGCGGAGTGCCGGGCACGGCCCGCACGGCCCGCACGCTGAACATAGTTGGCTGGGCTTGGGGGCACATCCCGCAGATAGACCGTCTCCAGGCTGCCCACGTCCACGCCCATTTCAAAGGTGGTGGAACAGCTGAGAGCGTTGATCTTTTTCTGGACAAACGCCTCCTGATAACGGGTCTGCTGGTCCTTGGCCAGCTGGGCGGTATGCTCCTTGATGAACAGCGGGTCAGCCTGTTCGCTGCGATACAGCCGGGCATAGTGATTGTCCTGGTTGGCGGACAGGGGCTCATAGGGCTCCAGTGTCCCTGCGCATTTTACGCTGGCGCACCGCCCCTTCACGCGGAAGGGGGTAACCCGCCCGCATTTTTTACAGCGGTAAAAATTTGTCCTCTCGGTACCGCCGATACGGACACGGAAGTCGCCGGCGTTCAGAGCAAACTCCTCGGTGTCCGGAGCAAACACGCCATCCCAGTAGTCCCCCAACAGGGTATCAGCCTCCTCATCCGGGATGTCCAGCGCCCGGGTCAGCCGGGTCATGCGGGTGTTGGGATAGTAGGTTCCGTTGGGCCTGGTACGGCCCTGCCAGCCAGACAGCCAGCTCTTTTTTGCCGCCGAAGCGGTACGCACCTTGACCAGCTTTTTGGGGTTCGGTGAAAAGAATATGTACTCTCGTTCTGCCTCGTTCAGCTTGACCGCTTTGGTATCCACTGCGCCGCTGAACACCCCGTCCTGGGCCAGCAACTCCAGCAAGGCCCGGGCGTCCGGCAGCTCCAGGCCGTAGCCCTTCTGAAAGCGCTCTGCCACAGGACTATTCCGGGTATATTCAAAGTACAGCACCCCCATAGACACCAGGCTGGTGCTCCGCCTGGCATTGAACATCTCGTTCAGCACCCCAATCCAGGCGTTCCGGCGGCTGACCGCAGTCAATGAGCCGGACTCCTGTTCCTCCGCGGCGTCCCACTGGACGAAGCACCGCTTGTCCTCGTACCACCGGGCCAGTTCGTCGATAAACTCTTCCATCCCCACAGAGGACCGGCCCGCCGCCCGGAACTGTCCGGCAACGTGCCACAGCCCCCGGCGGCGCAGAAATTCCTGATAGGAGCGCTCCATATAGGAGGCGAAGAAAGCGGCCTCGCTCCGGCTGTCGGAGAAGCAGAGGAACTGTCGGGCGGTCTTTTTCCGAATCTGCCGCCGCTGGGGCACAGGGGAAAAAATGTTCCGCCGCCCCTGGGTAGGGGCTGTCTCGGTAAGGACCACCTCTTCGCTGGGCAGCTGCTCATACAGCTGGGTGCCCAGTACGGCGGTGGCAGCCTCCGCCCCCAAGTAGAAACGCCGGAAGCTGCCGAAGCCGCAGGCGGGACACCTCGCTGTGCCCTGCTTGGTTTTTCCCACATGGCAGACCCTCACATACCTTGCTGGGTCATGCCCACAGGGCTTTTGAAATTCGCTGTCTGCCTGAGGCGCGATGGCCCCGCACTCCGGGCAGAGGACGTAGTCCTCCGTTCCGTCCCGGGACGCTTCGTCTTCGCCCTCCGGTTCCTCCAGCAGCTCGCCGTCTGTGTCCTCCCGAAGATAGTAGAACTCAGCATCGTCCTCTCCGCCCTTGCGGGCCGTGTGCTTGAGGCAGTTCCCCGCCGTCTTGCCCACCACGGCCAGCCGTCCGCAATCGGTACACACTGCACCCTCGAAGACGGCACGGCCCGTCTCCGGCTCGGACAGCTTTCGCTGGAGGTACAGACGCTTGGGCGCGGTCAAGGTGATGTAGGCCCCCTCCAGTGCTCGGACAAAGAAGTGATACCGGGGCTTGATGAGGCTGGCGCCGTCCCGCTCCGCCCGGGCGCAAAGGGACACCAGGTCCACCACGGCTTCCTCCGTCACAGACAGGGCCTGCCGCAGCTGCGCCACGGTGACCGGCTGGGCAGCCGCCTGACGTAGCAAAGCAAACAGGCGGGCATGGAGAAACAGGGCGTACAGCTTCTCTCCCGCGTCCCCTTCGGGAGCGAAGTCCGCCCCGTACCGGGCCAGGATAGCCCCGGTCTCCTCCGGGGACTGGCACAGCTCCCGGAACAGCTCCGGGGGAAAGTCCCGCGCCTCCTCCATGGGGGGACGTCTCTCTTTTGAGCGAATGATGCCGCCGGGCTGAAAGTCCACGTCGCACAGGCTGTGGGCGAAGGCCAGGATATCCCCGTCCGCCTCCGGCCCACCCAGGGTGGCGCTGGTGAGGATGTACTGCACGCTGTCCGGCTCGCTGATCTGGGCGCGGAGGCGGCGCATGAGCAGCGAGGTCTCCATGCCGGTGGCCCCCTTGTAGATGTGGGCCTCATCCATAACGATATACCGCAGCCTGGCACCCCGGAACACCGCGTCGTCCTTGGGGCGGAGCATCATGTACTCCAGCATGGAGTAGTTGGTGATGAGGATATGGGGCGGTGCGGCCTGCATCTCCTCCCGGGAGATGATCTCGTTGGGCTGGGGGTCGGTCTGGAGGGTGCGGCGGTAGGCCTCCAGGGCCCGGGCCTGGGTGTGCTCGGTGTTGCCGTTGTACAATCCAAAGGTGATGGCGGGGTGGCCCTTGAGCAGGGCCCGCATCCGCTTCATCTGGTCGTTGGCCAGGGCGTTCATGGGATAGATGATGATGGCCCGGACGCCTGGGCCCAGCTCCCCCCGCTCCTCCTGCCGGAGCAGGTGGTCCAGGATGGGCAGCAGAAAGCTCTCCGTCTTGCCCGAGCCGGTGCCGGTGGTGACCACCAGATTTTCTCCGCTGGAGGCCAGGGTCAGTGCCCGCTCCTGGTGGCTGTACAGGGGCCGGTCCAGCTTCAGCTCCCGTTCCTTCTCCGGGACAGGCTCCAAAGTGCGGAACAGGGCGCTGGTTTTGCCCTCCGCCATCAGCTGGGACAGGGCGGCCCCCGCCTCGTAGGAGCCGCCGATGTCCAGATAAGGCCCCTTGGCCACCATTCCCTCCCGCTGGAGCTCCGAGCGCAGGGCCTGGGCGTAGTCCGGGTCCGCCAGGTCGAAGGTGGTGGTAATGTAGTCGATATAGCTAGCCTTGATCTCACGGGATGCCTTGATAGGGTCAAACATGGGGGTGCGCCTCCTTCCAGTTCTGCTGTAAATGTATATCCATACAACATACTTGTGCAGCTTTCGTACCTGCTCAAAATCTCCGCCAGTTTTTTTGCTTGTGATCGTGATGCTAAGTACATATTTTCATTCTTTTGCCGTGCATTAAGAAATCCATTTTATAATCATATCACAGTTCATACAACAAAACCATATGCCCGTTGCATAGGATCACGGCAAGCCCCTTTCCATAGCCTCTGCCGCAGTATATTCAAAGTAATCCGGCGTATCCAAAAACCGCTGGGCGGCCCTGTCCAGGCTCCGGTTGATAATGGTGTTGTATCGGGTGTCGATGTCCACGCCGCCGCCGTCCGCATCGTGACATTGCAGGATAAGCAGACGGTCGTTGACCAGCCAGACGTGGACCGGGTTGACCAACTCATATCCCTTGGAATTGGGATTGCCGTTGAAGGAGTGCCGCCGCCCCCGGGCATCCTCAAAATGGAGGGCGGCGGTGTAGTGGGGCATGGGGACTTTCTCCCAGGGAGGAGCGCCAGTTCCCACATAGGTCAAACCGCACAGGATGCCGCAGCCGTCCCGCATTTTCACCTGCTTCAGCGCCTCCTGGCCGAAGTCCCAGCACAGGGCGTTCTGCACATAGATCTCCTGGTTCTGGAAACGGAAGGAATCGGCCTCCCCAACCAGTAAATCGCCCCGATAGAGCACCACCGCCGAGCCGGGGGCAAAAACGCTCCCGCTCTTTTGGATCACCCGGTAGGCGTACCGCCCGTCGGGGCAGGAGAAGGGCTCCTCCAGCGCCTTGTCCTCCCCGGCGGCGGTCTGGAAGGCCCGCGTCCCGCCGGGCAGGTCCAGCTCCAGGGTGAACCGTCCCCCGGCGGTGCCCAGGAAAGTGCCCTCCCCCCGCCACAAAAGGCGGTCCTCCTCCAACTCCAGCGGCGGCTGGAGGAACCGGGGCACAAAAACGATATTGGTCAGCTTGATCCGAACCCGCTCTGCCCCCTTGGACAGCACCAGCCCCAGGGGCTCCGTCTCCCGGAGATCCCGGCCCGCCCGCAGCTCGTTGCCCAGCTCACAGTGGACGCCGTCGGGGGCGGGGATCTCCCAGGTCCCCAGCATCAACCGGCAGCTCCAGCCCTCCGGGGGCCGGACCGCCGTAAACTCTTCGGCGGGGATGTCCTTGTGCCACAGGGCCTCCGGGGCCTGGAAAGCGTTTTTCCCCAGCAGAGTGCAGTGGAGGGCGGGAACGTCCAACTCCAGGGTAAAGTCCAGCTCCGGCAGGTCAAAGCTGACGGTGTTCTCCCCCTCGGGGATGGGGAGGGTCAGCTCGACCTCCCGGCCTGCCCAGGAGAAGCCGGCTCCCGCCTCGTCTACCCCGGACCGGTAGAGGGTCTTGTCCAGCCGGCAGGCACAGTTGGGCAGGACGGCGTAGCGGTACTCATACCGGACCAGTCCGGACCGGATATCCACCAGCCGGACGCTGTGGACTGCGCTGTCTTTGGGGGCACACGGAATGGTCAGCGCTCCATCATCCCCCTGAAGCTCTTTCAGATGATGGCGCCCGCCATCCAGCGACAGCTGATAGAGCAGGGGATTCTCCTCCCGGGGCAGGACCAAGGACAGGGTGAAGGCACCAGGGAATATGTCCAGCGTTCCACTGCCATCCAGACCGCGGAGGTTTTTGACCGGGCCGGGAATCGTGTGCCGGCGGAACTGGGTGGAAGCATCAGGCCCGACAAAGATCTCCCGTCCGTCCACCGCCACAGAGGAAGCCTCCCCCAGATCCAGCCGGTAGAGCTGGCCGGGATGGGGCAGCTGAAGGACGCCCTCCTCCTGGGAAAACTCCACATCAGCCCCATCTCCTGTGAATAAGTAAGCCCGTCCGGCTTTGACGGTCCGGTCACTGCCAGAGGTGTCAAAAAGCAGATAGTCCCGCTCCAGCTTCCAATCAGAGCTGTAGAGAGGCTTGCCCATGTATAGGATCTCCACCTGGAGACGGGGCGGGACGCTGAAGTCGAAACCGGTCTCCCGCAGAGAGAGAAAGCGGCTCTTGGTGGTCAGGCACAGGTCATTGCCGGTGACCTGAAGCTCTCCCTGCCAGATCACGGCCTCATTTTGCAGCACACGGAAAAGGGGACGCCGTCCCCCCACCTCCTGGAGGCGGATGCAGGGGACCCGCAGTCCCACCAGACCGTCCTCCAGGGCATAGCGGACAAAAATGCGCTCCGCCGTGGTAGCCACAAATTCCGCCTTCTTTTCCCGACGCTCCCCCTGGACCCGGCTGCGCTCGGCGCTGCTCTTTTTCCGGTACCACTGGACCAGCAAGAGGTCCCAGCCGTTTCGGATGGGGTCCAGTCTGTGCTCCTCCCCCCGGAGCAGCGCGTCCATCTTCTCTACCAGGCTGTCGCACAGCACGGCCATATAGCCGGGCCGCTGGTTGAACAGGGCCTGGAGACCGGAAAACACCGCGTCCGACCGCAGCCGCAGGTCGTCCTGGACCGCCACGCCGCTGTTCCAGCGGGCCCGCATCCCCTTGGTGAACTGCTTGTAACTGGTGTCCTCCGGGACGTATTGAAAATCCAGATTTTCCACGTAGAAATCAAACAGGATATTGAACAGCCCCTCGATGCTCCGCCGGGGGGCCAGGGCGTGGAGGAGGAGGGTGGTGTAGTAGCGCTGGGTCTTTTCCGCCGGGGCGAAGAATCGTTTATAGCGGCCCAGCGTGTCCCGGACGGCCTTGCGGAAATGGGCATACAGCCGGTCCCGGGCCGCGTCGGAGCGTCCGGCCTGGAAGCCGTACTGCATAAAGATATAATCCCAAAAGGAAACGGATTCCTCCCCGTCCTCAGCCAGATCGTTGGACCAGCATTTCAGCAGGTCGATGGTCTCCAGCACCAGCACCGCGTTTTCCCGAACCGAGATGCGGGTATCATTGTTCAGCACCTTCTGCACCGTCTGTCTGGCTGACTGGTACAGCAAATCGGCCTCCCCATCGGTGAGGACGTACTCCCCGGCCAGGGGGTATTTTTTGAATACCCAGTCGGCCAGAGCGAAGGCGTCCTGGGGCGGATTGGGAAGCTCTATGTCCCGGACCAGCATATCCGGCTCGATATAGCCGGTTTCTTTCCAGGTATAGCCGTGGGCGGCCAGCCATTGGAGCCGGGTCTGTCCCGCGGCCCGGAAAAGCCGGTGTATCTCCCGGGTCAGCGGGATGCCCAGCTTTTTCAGATATTCCTCGTTGTAGATCACTCCGTCCGGAAACACCGCTTTCAGCCGCTCCAGGACCTGTTCTTCTGTCATTGCCAATGTACTCACCGCCTGTTATGTAGTCATTTCAGGAATTTGAACAGCGTTTCCTCCGTGATGATCTTGATATCTTTCCCATTTTCCTGGAGAGCCTGGGCCTGCTCTACCTTCTTCTCGCCGAAGCTGCCCTGGCTGCCCAAAACCAGGTAATTGGTTTTTCCGCTGACTGAAGCGGTACAGCGTCCACCCTTAGCCACGATCAAGGCTTTTATCTTGTCCCTGTCGTCGTTGTAGTGGACAAAAGTTCCTGAGAGGACGAAAGCGCTGCCTTGAACTGTAAGCTCCGTGACTTGCTCGGCATAAATTGCTCCATCTTGGACTGAGAAAACGAGTTTTTTCCACTCATTAGCTGTGAGATGAACATTACTATCCTCTTCCCAGGAGAATTCGCAATCAAAAGAAACCATTTTACCAAAGAAATACTCATTCCCATCCGTATCCAAAAAATGGGGGACACTTTCGCATTCCCGCACAGACAATGTTCGGTCAGGCAGGGCGGCGCACAAAATCTTCAGCAGAATATCAGAAGGACAAAGCTCATACCAGGGGCAGTCACCATCGCCAAACAGCCAAAAATCCCAAAGTGAATCGAAATATTCCTCGATGCTGCCCTGATTCTCCACATCTTCCTCACTGATCTCTGTGGACAGGCAGTGCCACTCCTCATCGGGGCTAAGCTGCAACAAAACACGTCCACCGCTTACGGTCAAGCCCATATCCATATCTTCCCGCACGATTTCGAAATCAGAAGGAAATCCCACTATTTTGTCTACATTAACCTGATATTCCTTTCCATGGATATCCACCATACCGCTGACCTGATAGGGGATGTTGTAGCTGCCAGCGAATTCGTTCCAATCTTCATCAGGCCACACCCGTCCAAACTCTCTGTGCTCAAGTCCAAATCGTGTCACATCCACGCTCAAATAAACCTCCAGCTGGGCAAATTCCGGCTATGCCTTACAAAGCTTTCTAAATTGTACCTTTACATCTTCCGCATCACAATAGGTATAGACTTCACCGCACGTTCCATTTAAAGTTGCAATCTGATTGTCTTTCAGCCCTTTCAGCGAGTCAGTTCCGCCGAATCCATAGGAATCGAATTGAAACGGCATCTCAAGCTCTATACTTTCAATGAACTCAGGCATCTTCCGCAGAATTTTTACTGGTCCCTGAAACCGAACATCAAAAAATGCCTCTGTTGCCATAATAAAAAACCACCTTTAAAAAATGTTGAGACTGTACGATATTTTGTTTAATACTTACCATACCGCCGGGCGATTTCCTCCAGCTCCTCCGCGTCCGCGTTCCGAATTTCGTCCGCGTCCAGAAGCATGGCCCCAAAACCGGCGAAGGCCCCGGCACAGGCCTCGTCTAAAAGCTCCCGGCGCAGGGCCTCTGTCTTGTCATACGGTTTCATAACCAAACCTCCCTTGATTTTGGGATGGAGCGCGGCGGTTTGCCGCGCTCCATGTGGGATCAGAGGAACTGATACAGCGTTTCCTCACTGATGCCCTGAATAGAAGAACCTTTGGCCTGTAACTGACGAACCGTCTGCCCTGGAAGTCCAGGGCGGACAGCTCCACGGTGGTCAGATCTACGGAGTCTTCCCACCCGTTGACCTAGGGCTCTTCCTGGCAGGTCCCCAGGGCGGACGTCAGCTCCTCCTCCCCGATCAGGCGCAGTCCGCCGCCCTGCTCCGTCTGCTCCCTGGCCTTGACATAGTTCTCCCAGTCGGACCAGTTCAGACCGCCTTCACGGCCCAGGACAACGTAGTCTGTCGCTTTGGTGACCCTGTCTGTGCAGCGGCCTTTCATACATTCGATCATGTGGGTGATCTTCGCCTTGTCGCCGCCGCAGAGGCTAAACTGGCCGGCCAGGACAAAGCGGGAACCTCTTACCGTGACAGGCTCGCCGCTGTCAAGGGGGATGCACACCGGTCCCAGCTCGTATTCCCGGCTTTCTTGACCGCCGTCATATCCGGTATCCTTTTCGGAACTCCACGCCTGATACCATGCCTCGTCCTCCTCAGTCCAGTCCGGGCTTTCATCGTTCTGGAGCGCGTCCATGAGAAAGCCCAGCACCTGGCCCTGCTGCTCCTCGGTAAGCTCTACCGTATCGCCTGTTTCGGTATGAGCGTCCCCCAGCGAGAGGTTGATCTTCACAGTAAATATTGCAAAGCCGAAGAAATACTCGTTGCCTTCCCCGTCCAGGAAGTGGGGCAGCTCACTGCTTTCCAGTTCTGTTGTCTCCATGCGTAGCTCCATGCCCAGCAGCAGCTCCATGGCTCCTTTGAGAAAGTTCCCGTAGTCCGCCGATTCATCGTCCCCGTTGTCGTCATCCTCGCTGTCGTCGTCCTCGTCCGGCGCGGCAAAAATCTCATCAAACTTAAACTGCCCGCCGAACTGTTCCTCCAGCCGAGCCACCTTTTCCAAAAGCTGCCCATAATCCGCCGGGTCGAAGCTGTTGGCCACCCGCCGCCATGTTCCCTCGGGATCAAGGCGGAAAACCATTCCCCGGATGGTGGTGTCTGTACCGTCGGGATCCTCCAGTTCATTGCTGGAGAAAGTACGCACCTCTCCGGCGTGGTCCACCGTGGCCAGGATCATGTCAGGCTCCAGCTTCCCGGCGGAGCCGTTATGGACCACTTTGCTCTTGACGTTCAGCCCTACCGACAGATCCTGCTCCTCCCGGACGAATCGCGCACCGGCGCAGAACGCAGTGCCGTCCGCCTTGATGCCGATGCTGACGGCGTTCCCGGCGGCGATGGAGACTACCCCCGTCCAGTCCGCCACCTGGCATTGGCCCTTGTTGTCCAGGCCCGCGGCCAGCACTGTGCCGTCCGCCTTCAACCCCAGGATGTGCCAGTCCCCGGCGGCGATGGCGGTGACGCCCGTCCAGCTCAAAGCCTCCTCCATGCCCTGAGACAGCTCGCCCGCCAGCAGCACCCTGCCGTCCCGGGTCAGGCCCGCAAGGAACTCTTCCCCCGCGTCCAGCGCGGCCACGTCTGTCCATTGGGCCGTTGCCTCACAGCCCTTTGCGCCCGCGATGATTACGGTGCCGTCCCCGCGCAGGCCGAAGGTCCGGTTCCCTCCGGCGGCGACGGCGGCGATGCCCGTCCAGCCAGCGGTGTCACACTGTCCGTCCCGGTTTTCTCCGGCGGCTTTCACCGTGCCGTCCGCCTTCAGGCCGACATAGTGGCCGGCCCCCATGGAGATGGCGGTGATGTCCGTCCAGTCCTCGAACTCGTCGCTGATATAGCCGTACTCGTCATTGCTCACGGTACCGTTTTCCCTCAGCACCAGTATGCCTTTTCCGCCGGCGGCCACATCCACGATGGGCGAGTTTCCGTCTGTAAAAATGGTAAACGCATCAAATTTGTTAAAATATCCCTCGTTCCATGCGGAAATGGCGGTGCCGTCCGTTTTGAGCCGGATCACATAGTCCCGGCCCACCGCCGCCTGCTTCACATCCTTCCAGGTAGGTACGTCCCAGGGAAACTCGTCCCGCCAGCCGTACCGGCGGCGCAGCTCCTCGTGCTCCGCAATGTTGGTGAAGGCAACTGACAGGCCGCCCCCGTACCCAACGGTATAGGTCACCGTTCCCTCTTCCAGTTTTACCTCCAGTTCGTCCTCGTGCTCCACCCAGAAGGGGACCTCCGGCTCCGCCGGATGAGTTTCCGGGGCGATGTGCCAGCCAAACTCTTGTTCGCACTCCTCCACAACAGCGTCCCACGCTTCGCCTTTGGGCGAGAAGGTGGCGCAGAAATCCTGGAAGCGCTCCTCGTCGAAGGTGCCCTCAGCGTTTTCCGCGTAGAGATCTCCCAGGTAGGCCGTCCCTCCGTAGAACAGGTAAGACGGCCCAATGTTGACCTTGACCCACTTTTTGATTCGTCCCGGGTCTGCGTCAGGGGCGAGACGCTGAAAATAGAGGACGGCCCCGTCAAAATAGCTGCGGCTCAGCTCCGTCCAGCCGTGCTCGGCCTCCTGGCAGGACAGGGTCTCATAGTTCAGGCTCTCGCCGTCGCTGGTAAACACGCCCACCTCGTCCAGATCATAACCCTCTTCACCCTTGTCGTTGAACTCCACCCGGATGGACAGGTCGTTCTCATTCATGACCTGGAGGAGGGCGTCATACTGCTCCTGGGTAAGCCCGTCCTCCTTTTCGACCCAGTCCCGGGTCCAGTCGTCGAAGCTTCTCAGGGTTCCGGCGAAGGACCAGCGGCCGCTTCCTGTAAAACTCACGCTGGGTCGGTTGGACGTGGGCATCCCATATGCGCTCATCCCGTATGCGCCGTAAAACTCCCAGCTTTTCAGAACCGGCTGGAACAGCTCCACAGCCCTGTCGCTCCAATATCCCACCAGGGTCAAGGTCCCGCTTGCACTGGATATATTAGCCATTGTCTTTGCCTCCTTCTTTGTTCAGCAGCAGATCCGCCATGGCGGAATTGATCACCCAGAGCTGGCGCTCCCCCAGCTCCAGCCTGCGGGCCCAGGGCTCCTTGCCGGGGTGGACGCCAACGATCCAGTCCAGCTCCGTCAGCGTCTCTCCTCCCACGCGGCCCCCCAGGGCCTGGATGCGCCGGGCCATCTGCTCCCGCTCCTCCGGGGCGGCGTGCCGCCCGGTGACGAAAACCCGCTTTCCCTCACAGGGGAGCTCGTCCGGATAGTTGAAATTGTCGTCGGCGGCGCGGGTCCAATACCGGAAGCACTCGTATTCCCAGAGCTTGTCTGGGGCCATGTCCAGCACGCCCAGCTCCAACAAATATTCGGTGGAGCCTTTCCCCTGACCGTCCCGGGTCCACTGCCAGAAGTCTTTGAAGGGCAGGTCCGGGCTGTCCCGCCGGACCGCGCAGATGGTGGACGGTTTCACGCCGGCGGAGGCATACCGCTTTTGCAGAATGGCCGACATCTTCGCCATCCGTTCCGACAGCGACCCGCTGTCCAGGTCCATCAGCAGTCCCCGGCTGAGCAGATAGTCATTCGCCCTTTTTTTATGTACGCTCATGATCCAATTGTCCAGCTCGGCCAGCTCCAGGTCGCTGTTTTCCCGCTTGAGCTGCGCCGCGCTCTCCGGCAGGACAGAACCCTCCGGATAACGGCTTTGCAGGACCGCCACCATATCGTTGAGCTGCCGCTCCTTCCGCGCCAGAACCTGCTGCTGGGACTCGATGATGCCCTCCCGCTGCAAAAGCGTCTGCACCATCAACCCCTGTTCCTCCGCGTACAGCCGCAGGGCTTCCCGGTTAATATCAAAGTTTTTCGCCCAAAACCGGACAATCGGTTCTTCACCGTCATAGGGAGCGTCCTGATAGCGTTGGCGCAGCTTTTCCAGCTCGCCGGGGGCGGTCTCCAGGGCCTGCTGCTTTTGGGAGGCGGCCCGTTCCTGCGCTTTCGCGGCAGCAAGCTCCTGTCTCTGGGTACCGCTGGCAAGGATGCCCTCCTGCTGGAGGTATTTCGCCAAGGTCATACCAAACAGCTCGGACGCCTGATTGCCCAGGTTTTTGAATTTTGGAGCCAGGTCTGGATTTGCCGCCTTCAACTCATTCAACGTGCAGCAATTGGGCCCACCGACATAGCGTTTTTTCAGCTCGTTGATGATGGCCATGTGGTCCCCGACCGGGTGGCCGCCCTTGTCGTCCCGCACCGTGTAGCCGTAGGCGGTCAAAAACGCCTTGCCGTTCGGGTAGCCCAGCAGGCGGTACAGCTGGGTCACGGCCTCGCCCCACTTTTTATGGTCGTGATACAGGCGGAAAATCACCTTGTCCGGATAGGCGGAATCCAGCTTTTCCTTGAGCCGCTGAATCTTCTGCCGGATGGCCTCCGATTCCTGCCCTGGCTCATAAAGGATCTGGGCCGTGGTGTTGGGATCGTTGTTCATGTTGCTGCCTCCTTGTGATTTTCAGGTGAAGCCTGATTTTGTGATATACGCGGCATGAGATTATCTGCGCTCTTTTATTTACTATATTAACACTGTAGCTGGATATTGTAAATACTATACAGTTTGCATAGTGCAATCAAAGCGGCATTAGTATGAAATACAAAAAAATCCAGTTTTTCCCGCAGGAAAAACTGGACTTTCTGGAGCTGCTGGGCGGATTCGAACCGCCGACCCCATCCTTACCAACGCCAAAAGACAATTTTTTGCAATATTTTTAGGCGTTTTTAATTATTTCTGCTCCGTTGCATTTGCTTTCCGACACTCTTCACAATCGGTGTTTCCGTGTGTTCCACGTCTGTCTGTGGCTGGTTGTGTGGTCAAACTATAATACCACCCAGCGGCCCTTCCGATTGGAACCCTCATGACGGACGACACCAGCCTCCCTGAGATTTTTCAGGATTCGATCTACTGCGAACCTTGGAATATCTAATTCTTCAGCCAATGAGCGCATTGTGATATTCGGGATCTCCGAAATAGCCGAAAGTATTCGCTCGATCCGAGCAGTAGCAAAGATTGCTCTCCCCTCATTTTCGACCCCATTTCTACCTTCATGTGTAGGCAGAAATCGAGGGTGGACAAAGATCGTTGTACAGAAAGACAGGCGCTCAGGGTCTGTTTCAAAGATCGGAGCAGGAGATGCTGACCTTCTGGGTGGCTGTCGCCAAGGCAGAGGGGACCGCAGAGATCACCGCCTTCAACAGCGCCGGGGAGCGCGGGAGCATGACGCTGACAGTCGGCTCCGCCGCCCCTGCCGCGCCGGAAGCACCCGCCAGCGGGGACAGCATCGGCCTGACGGACAATCTGGAGATACGGCAGGAGATGATCCGGCTCATCAACCAGACCCGCAAGGCCAATGGAGTGTCAGAGCTGCCGATCAACGAGGCCCTGATGAATGCCGCCCAGATCTGCTCCAACCGGCGCTACACCTGGCATCACGCTCCGGAGGAGAGTCAGGCCGCTGTTGACGCCGGCTACCCCTACGGCTTCGGGTCCAATCTCACCGTGTTCACCGGCACTGCCGATGCCGCTCAACGCACCATCAACAACTGGATCAACTCTCCTGGACATTTCGAAACAATAATTGACCCCAGATGTGACTGCATCGGCGTGGGAGTAACCCAGCACGATGGTATAACCTACTGCTACATGTTCGTCGGGATACCCAACAGTGTCAACTTCTATGCGTAATGTGGAAATTCCAAAAATGCAGACCTAAAATCAGGAGCAGATCGTGATCATGATCTGCCCCTGATTTTCAGGTACCTTATATACCTTTAATGAATTGGAAATTGGACTTCAGTAGACAAAAAGGAGTCAATCAATTTTCAAAATCAACCCCAACACTCTCCGGGCGCAGATTTCCAAATCGGCACGGCTGATCGCCCCCAGTTTTATGGCCTCCTCCACCCGCTCCGGGTAGCCGTTGGCCATTTTCAGGTCGTTGCCGGCCAGGAGCTCCTTGTAGTGCTCCCCCCGGGTCCACCAGTCGGACATCACCAGACCGGCGTAGCCCCACTCCTCCCGGAGGATGGTGGTCAGCAGCTCCCGGCTCTCCGAGGCCCGCTGGCCGTTGATGACATTGTAGGAACTCATAATGGCCCAGGGCTGTTCCTCCCGGACGATAATCTCAAAGGCTTTCAGGTAAATCTCCCGCAGGGCCCGCTGGGACAGGCGGGAGTCGCTGTATTTCCGGTTGGTTTCCTTATTATTGCAGGCGAAGTGCTTGACGGTGGCGGCAATATTCTTAGACTGGATGCCCCGGACCATGGCCCCGGCCAGCTTGCCGGTGAGCAGCGGGTCTTCCGACCAGTACTCAAAATTCCTGCCGCACAGGGGGCTGCGGTGGATATTTACCGCCGGTGCCAGCCAGACCGAGATGTTGTTCTCCTTCACCTCCGCCGCGGCTACGGCTCCCACTTGGGAAACCAGCTCCGGGTCCCAGGAGGCGGCCAGCAAGGTGGCGCAGGGCCAGGCGGTGGTGCAGACCCCCACCTCGGGCTGAATGCGCAGACCGGCGGGGCCGTCGGCGGTGGTGAGGTTAGGCACGCCGTACTCCGGGAGGTTGCCCAGACCGAAGGTATTGGACACCCCCACGTTGGGCTGACCGCCCAAAAGGTGAATGAGGTCGCTGTCGCTGAGCTGGGCCATAAACTGGTCCAGCGTCAGCCCGCCCTCCGCCACTGCGGACAGGGGTTGTACCCCCTGGGCGTAGGGCTGGGACAGCATCCAGCGTCCCCGGCCGGGCATGGCGGGGGCTACCCCCTCCGCCCGAGCGGTGGTGAGGGGCTGGAACAGATTGGCGTTCGTATCCGCCGCCGGAGTGGCGGACAGGGCCTCGTAGCTTCCGTCTCCCAGCAAGCGCTTTTCCAGGTGGGAGGGGGCCAGGCTGGCGCTGAGCTGGCAGATCACCTCCGTCTCCCCCTGCTCCCAGGCCCAGTCCAGTTCTACCGCGTCCCGCACAGAGGTCCCCACATACAGGGGATACCGCCCCTGCTCCAGCACCCAGGCGGAGGGGGCGATTTTGCCCAGGTCGTCGAAGCTGGCCATGTCGGACACAGCGAAAGTCAGCTCTACCGTCTCGCTCTCCCCGGGCTCCAGCAGCTTGGTCTTTTGGAAGGCAACCAGACAGCGCTTCGGCTTCTGGAGCAGTCCCCAGGGGGCCTGGTAATAGAGCTGGACCACCTCTCTCCCCGCCTGCTTGCCCGTGTTGGTCACTCGGACGGACACCTGAATCTGGCCGTCCGCCCCTCCGGCGTGCACCGTCTCCAGGGCGAAGCTGGTGTAGGACAGGCCGTAGCCGAAGGGATAACACACCCGCTCCGCCGCCCCAGGAATGGTCTCAAAATACCGATAGCCCACGTAGATATCCTCGGTGTAGTCCACATAGTGGGGGGAGTCGTGGAAGTGTTCCGTGGAGGGGTAGTCGGACAAATCCCGGGCAAAGGTGTCGGGCAGCTTGCCGCAGGGATTGTCCCGGCCGGTGAGCAGGGCGGCAACAGCCGCGCCCCCCTCCATGCCCCCCTGATAGGCCAGCAGGGCGGAGGAGATTCGGTCGTTCTCACAGAACCAGGAGACATCCACCACGCCACCCACGTTGAGCACCACAGCCACCTTGTCAAAGGCGGCGCAGACCTGGTCCACCATGGACCGCTCCTCTTCCGTGAGGTAGTAGTCCCCCCTGGGGAAAACAGCCTTGGCTTTGCGGGGCATATTCAGCTCATCGGGCCAGGGGTAGTCCGGCTCCTGATAAAAGACCGGCTCCCGGTCCCAGCCCTCCCCGGAGAAGCGGCTGAGGACAATCACAGCTATATCCGCGTCCTTTTTTGCGGACTCCACCAGACTCTGGGGCAGCGCCGGCTCGGCCATCAGGCCGGGGACGTCCCCTGCCTCATACCGCTTCTCCACGTAGTCCCGGTAAAAATCGGACAGGGGCTCATAGAGGGATACGCCCTCTTCTTTCAGGCCATCATACAGATTTTTGATATAGGCCACGGTCACATCCCCGCTGCCGCCGCCGCCCTTCACATAGTCGAAGCTGCCCTTGCCGAACAGGGCCACCCGGGTATCCGGGGCCAGGGGCAGCAGGTTCCCGTTGTTTTTCAGCAGGACAGCCCCCTCCTGAGCCGCCTGGCGGGACAGGGCGATGTGCTCCGGACTGGCCGTCACACGCCGGTCCCCGTTCAGGGGCAGGTTGGGCTGATAACGGGCGCGAATCCATTTTTCCATAAAAATTCCTCCTTGAAAAAAGCGCCGTCGGCCGACGGCGCTTTCTGATTTATTCCTTGACGCCGCCCAGAGTGACGCCCTCCACAATAAACTTGGACAGGAGCAGGTAAATAACAATGATCGGTACAATGGCGATGGTAATCATCATGTAAATTTTGCCCATATCAAAATTCATGTAGTCCGCGCCCCGGAGGGTGGCGATCATGATGGGCAGGGTCTGCTTGCTCTTGGAGGTAATTACCAGAGCGGGGATGAAGTAGTTGTTCCAGGAGCCCACAAAGGTGAAGATAGCCTGCACCGCGATGGCGGGCTTCATAATGGGCAGGACAATGCGGTTGAAGGTGCCGAACTCCTGAGAGCCGTCAATCCGGGCCGCCTCAATCAGCTCCTTGGGCAGGGAGGACTGCATATAGCTGTGCATAAAGTAGAACACGGCGGGGGAGGCGATGGAGGGGATAATCAAGGGAATCAGGGAGTCGTCCAGCCCCATGCCGGTAATCAGCCGCAGGAAGCCCAGGGCCGTCACCTGGGTGGGCATGACCAGGATGGCCATGATGAAGGTGAAGGCGGCGCGCTTCAGCTTGAAGTCGTAGGCGTAGATGCCGTAGGCCGTCAGGGCGGAGAAGTAGGTCACGATGGCGGCGCAGCAGCCGGAGACAATCAAACTGTTCTGGATGCCCTTCAGGATGGGGATAGCCGGGTCGTTGATGACGCTTTTGAAGTTGGTGAGCAGGCTGGAGCCGGGCAGGGCAGAGAAGCCCAGCTGGAGCTGCGCGTGGGAGCGGGTGGCGTTGACAATCAGGATGTAGAAGAAGAACAGGCACAGAAACGCCAGGATAATCAGCACCACATGGGCCAGAATGGTTCGTCCGCTGGATTTTTTGTTCTCCATTACGCTTTGCCCCCTTTCTTGGCGCGCTTGGCTGCGGACTTGGAGCCGTCCGGGTCGGAGTCGGTGTTCATCTTAAAGACGAACCAGCAGAGAATGGCGCTGATGATAAACAGGAAGACGGACAGCGCGCCGGCGATGCCGTAGTTTTTGGCCTGGAGGTGCTTGTTCAGGTACATAATCAGCGTCATGGTGGTGCGGTCAGGGGCGCCCTTGCCGCCGGTGAGGATCTGGGGCACGTCGAACATCTGCAGGCCGCCGATGAGGGAGGTAATCAGGGTGTAGGTCAGCAGTGGCTTGATCTGGGGGAGGGTAATCTTGAAAAATTTCTGGATATGTGTGCAGCCGTCCAGCTCCGCCGCCTCAAAGATGGAGGGATTGATGCCCATAATCGCCGCCATCAGCATAATGGTGGTGTTGCCGAACCACATGAGGAAGTTCATCAGCCCCACCAGGGTGCGGGCCCCCAGGGTGGACTCCATAAACCGGATGGCCTCTCCCACCACACCCATGCGCAGCAGGATGCTGTTGACAGGTCCGGCGTTGGAGAACAGGGCGAAGAACAGCATGGCGAAGGCGGAGGCCATAATCAGGTTGGGCAGGTAGATGACCACCTTGAAGAACTGCTTGCCCCGGATTTTCAGCCGGGCGTCAGTAAACCAGGAGGCCAGCACCAGCGCCACGATAATCTGGGGCACAAAGCCCAGAATCCACATGACAAAGGTGTTCCAGGCGTACTTGGGCAGGTCGGAGGAGAGCAGGGAGGTGTAGTTGGACAGCCCGGTCCAGTTGGGGCCCACGGTCTTCAGTCCGAAGGCGTAGTACTCATAGAAGCTGTTGCGGATGGTGTCCGCCAGCGGGATGAGCGAGAAGATGGCATAGCTTAAAAAGAAGGGGAGGATAAAAATATATCCCCATTTGGCGTAGCTGACGCTTTTGATTCTATTCTCGTTTTTCATCAGAAGTCCTCCTTTCACAGCGGTTTACGGCCAAAGCACGCCGCCGCCCACCAGCCAGGGGTAGCGCTCGGTGATGGCCATCTCAAAGTTGTCCTTGGCCTTGTCCAGGCTGATGACGCCGTTGAAGTAATCGCCAAAGGTGTTTTGGAACTCCTCCACACAGCCCTGGTCATAGGAGGAGATGTTGGAAAGGTCCACTGTGGCCGCCACATCGGACAGCACGCCGATGTAGTTCTGTCCGCCCAGCAGCTCGATGCCGAAGTCGGGAGACTGAGCCAGCTCCTCCATCAAAGGCTGGTCGTTGCTCATCTCGCCATAGTTCATGGCCAGGGTGCGCAGAAGGTCCCGGTCGGCGGTCATGGTCAGCATGATATCCCTGACCTGGGAGGCGTTATCGGTGCCGTTGGCGGCCACCAGCCAGGTGCCGCCCCAGAAAAAGCTCTGGGGGCTGGGGCAGACGGCCCAATCCTGGGCGGCGGCGGTATCCTTCACGTTGGGAGCGATACACACATCCAGACCCCAGGCGGGGAGGAAGAAACAGAACACCTTGGAGTCGGGGCCCATGTCCTTGTTCCACTCGTCGTTCCACTGGCCCGGCACGTTGTGGCTGATGCCGCTCTCAATGTCCTCCATGGAGCGGTCCACCCAGTTCATCATGTTGGGGTCCACCACCACGGTCTTGTCGTTCTTCACCCAGGGGGCGGAGACGTTGTTGGAATACACCCGGGCGGTGTCCGCCCGGCCGGAGTACATGTAATAGCCGGCGGCCTTCATCTGTTCCGCCGTCTCGTAAAACTTATCCCAGTCGGCCACGGCGGCGCCTACGGTCTCCAGGTCGTCGGTGCCCAGGACGGCCTTGGCGATGGAGCGGCGGTAGACCAGCATGCCGGGGGTGGCCTGGTAGCTCAATCCCCGGATCTCACCGTCGGAGCCGGTCATGGCCTCCAGGGTGTACTTGTACTGGTTGGCGATGTCCGCGTCGGTAATCCCCAGCTGGGAGATGGGGAGCGCCACATTGACCTCCGGGTCGACATATTTCAGGGCGTAGTCCGCCTCCACCAGGAACATGTCAATCCGGTCGTCGGCGGCCACCCTGCCCTGCTTGAGCAGCGCCTCATCCAGCTTCTGCTGATAGACGCCGTCCTGGGTGGGGTTGACAATCCAGTGGACCTCGGTGCCGTCCTTCAGATAGGCGATGGATTTGTCGTCCGAGAGCCGTTCCACCTGGGGGTAATTCTCGTTGAACTTGCCCTGGAACTCCTCGTTCCACACATAGATGTTCAGGACCTTGCCGCCGTCGCTGGCCTGCACACCGCTGAGCAGGCCGCCGCCGCCCCCTCCGCATCCGCTCAGCAGCCCGAGAACCGTCACGGATGCCAGCGCCAGGCCTAAGATTCTCTTTTTTCTCATGTTCCACTCCTCCTATACTCACTTTGTGCAGCCCGTGGGGCTGTCGTACTGCTAATATTATAGATAGGCAGGTATCGACCGTATATAAAAACGAACAAACTAATATCAAATCCATGACATGATTCGCTGAAACCCCTTGCAAAAATGTCAAATCCATGATATATTTGTGCCAAAATTTCAGGGAGGTGCCCCTATGGACAGACAGCCAAGCTGGCAGCCCGTTCTTCTGGAGGAGGAGGGCGAAATCACCAGCCACCGGGAGCCGGGGGAGGAATTTTTGTTCTACCGCTCGGTGGCGGCGGGCCTCATTGACGCAGTGCAGGAAAATTGCAGCCGGGGGGCCTTTGAGAACATGGAGGGGGTGGGCAAGCTCTCCGACAACCCGGTGACCAACCTGCGCTACCACTTTGTGGTCACCGCCGCCATGCTCACCCGCTTCTGCATGGAGGGCGGGATGCCTCTGGAGGAGGCCTTCGGTCTCAGCGACGAGTATATCCGAAGGATGGACTGCTGCAACAACATGTCGGAGATCGTCTATGTCCACGACCAGATGGCAATGGACTTCGTATGCCGGATGCGGCAGCTGCGGAAAAACATCGCCTCCTCCAAGCAGGTGGCTGAGGCCATCGACTACATCTACGTCCACATCATGGATAGGATCACGGTGAACGAGCTTGCTGAGGCTATTGGCATCTCCCCCACCCACCTGTCCCGGATCTTCAAGCAGGAGACGGGCATTTCGGTGAGCGAGTACATCCGCCAGCGGAAGATCGACATGGCGAAAAATCTCCTCCGGTTCAGCGACTACGACTACGTGGAGATCGCCGTCATGCTGTCCTACTCCTCCCAGAGCCACTTCATCCAGCATTTCCGCTCCCAAACGGGGATGACCCCCAAGGCCTACCGGAAGCAGAATTATCTGAACAACTGGAACGTCAATCGGGAGCCCGCCCTTACATAGTCAGAACAATTTCCGTCGTCTCAGTGAGCACTTCCGCCGGAATATAGTTCCCGGGCAGCTCCGCCCCGTTTACCGTGAGCTTTTTGCAGCCCGTCTCTTTCCCCTCCGGGTTCTCGATTTGGATGTGCAGCTTCTTCCCCCTGAAATCCTTCCATATCTCCAGCGCCTTCCACTCCTTCGGGATGGAGGGCGCTATTTTGATGCCCCCCAGGTCGGGCCGCATGCCCAGAATGCCCTCCACGCACCCCACCATGACGGTGGAAGCCGTCCCGGTGAGCCAGTGGACGTGGGACCGCCCGGCGTGGGGACTGGCTTTGCCCTCGGTGAACTGGCCGTAGCAGTAGGGCTCGATTTTGCGAATTTCCGCCCGGTCGTTCTGCATGGAGGGGGCATTCTCCTTAAAGTATGTAAAGGCCCGGTCTCCCCGGCCCATCAGGGCCTCCGCCAGAATCAGCCAGCCCTGGGACTGGGAGAACACCCCGGCGTTTTCCTTCACCCCGGCGTTGTAGATGACCGCCAGCGCTCCGTCGAAGGCGTGGGCGTGGTAGGGCGGGTCCATCAAAATGGCGCCGTACTCCGTGTTCAGCCGGTTGTAGACGTTGTCCATGACCAGCTCGGCCTGTTTTTCGTCCGCCAGGCCGCTGATCACCGCCCAGCTCTGGGGGTTGAGCCACAGGTTGGCCTCCGGGGCGCGGTGGTTTCCAATCACCTCGCCTGCCTCGGTGAAGCCCCGGATAAATCGGTCCCCGTCCCAGCACAGGTCGTTGAGCAAGGTTTTGAGTTTTCCCTGCTCCCGCTCCAGCCAGGCCAGATAGCCGCTGTCCTTCTCACAGGCGGCAAACTCCCGCAAGACGGTAAAGGCGTAGTAGAACTGGAAGGCCACAAAGGAGGATTCTCCGTTAGCCCCCAGGCGCAGGCAGTCGTTCCAGTCGGCGTGAAGTCCGGCGGGCATCCCGTGGGGTCCCAGGTGCTTCAGGGAGAAGTCCAGCGCCCGCTTCAGGTGGTCGTACACGGTTCCCTCGTCCCGGTTGGCGTAGGGGATGACCTCGTCCAGGAAGGCAGTGTTCCCCGTCTCGGCGATATACTTGTACACCGTGGGGAATAGCCACAGGGCGTCGTCCGCCCGGTAGGCGGGGTGGCCGGTCTCCCGGACGTAGGACGCGTCCTCGGGGGTGTCCTCGTGGCCGGGGTCGTGGGTAAACTTCACCAGCGGCAGGCCGCCCCCGTGGTCCACCTGGGCGGAGAGCATGAACCGCAGCTTTTCTCCTGCCGCCTCCGGCTCCAGGTGGATAATGCCCTGAATGTCCTGCACCGTGTCCCGGTAGCCGTAGCCGTTGCGCAGGCCGCAGTAGAAGAAAGAGGCCGCCCGGGACCAGGTGAAGGTGATAAAGCTGTTGTAGGCGTTCCAGGTGTTGATCATCTCGTCAAATTCTGGGCATGGGGTTTTCACCTGGAAGTGGGACAGCCGCCCGTGCCAGCGGCGGATCAGCATATCCAGCTCCCGCCGGCATACCTTGTGAGGCTCCTGGTATGCGTCCAGAAGGGCGGCGCTGTCCTGGGCGGACTTCTCTCCCAGCAGGAAAGCAATCACCTTACTCTCCCCCGGTTCCAGGGCCACAACCGTGGACAGCGCCCCGCAGCTGTTGCCGTTGTAGTTGAGGGCACCGCCCAGATCGCCCTGCTCCACCCCGATGGGGTTGCCGTAGCCCCGGTAGGGGCCCAAAAATTCCGCCTTGTCGCCGCAGAAGGAGGAGACCTCCCCCCCGGCCAGGCCGAAGAACCGCTCAATTACAATTTTCGCGTCCACATCGCCGCTCTGGGCGTCCAGATTGCCATGGATCTGCTGGCGGACGCGGTTTTTGTCGAAGATGGTCCGGGTAATAAACTGGGAGTACTGCAAATTCACCTGGTCCTGCTCATAGTTGCCGTTGTTGGTGAACTCGGCGTAGCCCGTCAGGGTCAGCGCCCGCCGCCGGTCCGACCGGTTAGTTACCGTCAGCAACCACACCTCGTGGGAGGCCCCCAGGGGGACATAGTACGCCGCCTCGCTGTGGATGCCGCTGTAGTCGGCCAGCATTTTGGTATAGCCCGTCCCGTGGCGGCACTCACTCTGATATGTATCCAAGGATTTGCCCACCGGCTGCCAGGAGGCCGACCAGAAGTCCCCGCTGTCGTTGTCCCGAAGATATATGTACCGCCCCGGCTGGTCGAACTGGTTGAACACATAGCGCAAAATCCGCCCGTTGGCCCCGGACCGGACAAAGCTGTACCCCCCGGCGTTGTTGGAGATCAGCGCGCCGTACTCCGGGGACCCCAGGTAGTTGGCCCAGGGCGCCGGGGTGTCGGGCCGGGTGATGACATACTCCCGGGTTGGGCCGTCAAAATATCCGTACTGCATTTTTTCATCTCCTCACGTCAATTCCACTCTGATGGTATTCCCGCTCTCCGGCAGGCTGTTGATTTCCTCCCGGCTGAGCACCGTCCTGGGGGCGCGGTACACCCCAAAATCCTTGCCCTCCGGGTTGGCGATTACAACATGGAACTGCTTCCCGGCAAAGGAGAGGTCGATGGCTGCCTCTCCGTTCCCGTCGAACTGTTCTCGGACCAGCTTGGGCTCGATCACCAGGTCGCCCCCCTCGCCGTGAACACCGAAGACCTGGGTGATCACCGTCAGCATATACCAGCTGGCCGCGCCGGTGAGGTAGTGGTACATCCCCCGACCGTCGGCCCGGAAATACTCGGGGATGCCAGGATAAATCCTGCTGGTTTGGAAGTCCATGGCCGTGTCCGCCAGGGCCAGGAGGGCCTTGTACCCCTCCCGGACAAAACCCCGGCGGTAGAGGGCGTTGGCGTACATCACCGTCATGTGGGAAAAGACCGCACCGTTCTCCTTCTCCCCGTAGGCGAAGCCGAACATCCGGCCCATGTCAAATTTCAACTCCCGGAAGTCGGTGTTCAGCCGGTAGCCCCCCGCCTCTTTTTTGTAGAGGTAACGGTCCGCGCTGCGGGCAATGGCCGCAACCTGTTCGTCCTCTGCCGTGCCGCTCATGATGGCGAACACCTGCCCGGTGAGCATCATGCGGACGCTGCCGTCGGGCCGTACACCCTCCACCGGGCGGCCGTGGTTGTCGTAGTAGCTGTTGAACCAGCCGTTCTCGCCGTCCGATATCCACTCCTGGCGGCGGAGGTGCTCCATGAGCCAGTCCGCCTTGATCTCCAGATTTTCTGCCAGCTCCTGGAAGGAGACCCGAACCGTGCGCCCGCTGACGTTGTGGATACACCGCCGGGTATATCGCTCCAGAATAGTGGTCTTAGCCGGAATATCCGGGTAAATTGCGGGTCCGCCCGCCAGCAGCTCCTGGACTTCCTCCAGCAGGCTGACGGTATCCCCTTCCTTCGCCATCCGGCGCAGCAGTCCGGCCAGGTCCCGGAGGTTTCCGGCGTAGGCACAGGTAAAGGCCACGCTCTCCCCGTGCTCGGCGGCCATGTCCAGGGCGTCGTTCCAGTCCGCCCCCCGGAGGCGGAAAATGTTGTGGGCTCCCACCTCATAGAAAGCGGCCAGGTGCTGGATGAGCAGGTGCTCCAGGATGGTGCCCTGGTAGATTTCTCCGCCCTCTGTCCGTTGCCGGTTTCCGTAGGCGTCGTTCCAGTCTTTGTCCATGCCCGTCCCCCGGAGGGCCTGGGGGTCCTTGAAATAGGGGGCGGGAGCGTTGAGGATATCCAGGTCCCCAGTCTGGTCAATATACAGCTTGGTGGTCATCAGGGGCCAGAGGGCGTGGTCCATCCATACTCGAGCGATGCCGTTGCGGTCGGCGATGAAGTTTCCGTCTCCCGCACCGATGATGGTGGCGTTGGTACCGTCCACCCGCACACCGCCGAAGTTTTTTCGGATCATATCCCCCACGTTCTGGGGATCCATGAGCAGCAGGGACAGGCAGTCCTGCCACAGGTCCCGCCAGCCCCGGCCTCCCCGGCCATAGTCGTGGTGGGGGAGGAAGGAGCAGCCGTAGAGCCGGCGCAGGAAGGGCTGGAAGCTCACCCACCGCATCCAGCGGTCGAAATCAGGGTTTCCGGTGTGATAGCGGACGTTCACCTGCTCCTGCCAGTGAGCCCTGGTCACGCTGAGGGCCGCCCGCACCTGTTCCACTGTGTGGAAGGAGGAGAGAACGCGGTCAATCTCTGCCTCATCCTCCGAGACGCCCAGCAGTATGATGTACTCGGCGCTCTGTCCCGGCTCCAGGGTAACAGCGGGGAAGCAGATGCCCCCCATGGCCTCCCGGCCATTTACCTTCGTTCCGGCGGGGAGGCCCTCCGCCCCCTCATAGACCGCCCGGGGCTTGAGGAAGGTGCCTCCCTCGCCAAGGAAGCCCTCCACTGTGGGGTAAAACGCCGCCGGTTTTTCTCCGGTCCCGGCGGAGCCCAGCACATAGTAGATTTTGCGGTTCTCCCGGTGGCCCTTCTCGTCAAAGGACATGGTGGGCTTCACCAGCACCCCGTGGTCCGTGGTTTTAATGCGGTGGAGCATGGAGGTCACGTTCCGGTGGTCCCTGAGGTTGTCCGCGCTCCGCCCGTAGATGGGGACGGCGGCGATGCCGGTCACATTCCGGGGGACAGTCCCCGTGTTGGTGAGCTGAACCTCCATGATCTCCACATTGTCCTGGGGCGGGACAAAGGAGGTGATCTCCGCCTTGAGGCCAAGCCGCTTCGACTCCCGCTCCACTGTCTGCCACATCAGGCCGGCGGTCAGGGCGCTCTCGTCCTGGCAGCTGGTGAAGCGGTCCGCCTCCTGTTGGGCTGACACCCCCGCAGCCGACCAGCAGCCCTCCTCCGTGGCGCACCAGAAGTTCCGGGTATTGCGGCTGGTGTGCAGGTTTTCGGAGCTTACCGGCTCCAGAAGGAAGGTCTCCTGGTCCAGCTTGCAGTCCCCACCCAGACCGGGGGTAATGGCGCTCTTCAGCCCGGCCTCGCTGGCCAGGGGGAAATAGAGACAGCTGACCGCCTCGGGATCGTTCAGCGTAAAGGTCCCGTCGTCGTCCAAAAAGTGAATTGGTTCCATTGCTTCCACCTCCAAAAATTACGGTTTCTTTTGATAGACCCGCACATAGTCCACCGCGAATACGGCGTTATCAAAATCGGTGGTCTCGTCGGGATAACCCACCCAATTCCCGCCTACAGCCAGGTTCAGAATGACATACATATCGTGGTTAAAGGGGGCAGGGAAGTCTTTTCTGATCCCGTCCTCCCCGGCGGAGTACCACTGGCTCACCTGGTAAAACTGTATGCCGTCCACATACCAGCGGAGCAGTCCCGGCTCCCAGAGGAGGGCAAAGTTGTGGAACTCCTCCGTAAAATCCCCCTGGTCCAGTGTCACCGTCCCCTGGTCCTGCTCATGAGGCAGGCCATAGTGGATAGTTCCATGGTTTGTCCCGGTCCGGTCCCCCATGACCTCCATAATGTCGATCTCCCCGCACTCCGGCCACTGGCCGTATTTGTCCTCATCGGTGGTCATCAGCCAGAAGGCGGGGAGAAAGCCTTTCCCCCGAGGCACTTTCAGCCGGGCTTCAAACAGCCCGTAAGTGAAGTCATGCTTATATTGCGTTGATATCCGCCCGGAAGTATAAGCGGCCCTTCCGTCCTCAAGGGCCGTCTTCAGGGGGCGGATCAGCAGTTTGCCGTCTCTCAAAAAAATGTTCTTCTCAGAGTCCACATACTCCTGCCATTCCTCGTTCACCCAGCCCGGCTCATGCAGCTCCACATTCCAGCGGCTCCGGTCCAGCACCGGACCGTCGAAGTTGTCCTCAAAAACCAATTTGTAATTCTGGTAAGAGAGCATATTGTCCATTTCGGTTCAGCCTCCTTGCAACGCTTCAAAGATTCTGTTCAGATAGAAGGAGTTTACCCAGGCTCCCGCTCCAAAGCCGAACAGCAGCCAGAAAGCGAACACCACTCCCAGCGAAAGAGGAATCAGCATACAGAGCAGGAGGGGCAGCAGATTGACTGTGGTCAGCAGAAATGTAACCGGCAGATTGACCAGAGCTAGCCGGGCTGCGTTGCTCAGGTGGTTGGAAAAGGTATTCTCAAAGCGGGCCAGCAAGGGAAACAGCCAGGACAGCAGGGCTGTCAAAAAAACGGCGATGATTGTTAACAGAATGAACAGCATCGGTGATATGAGCAGCGTCTCGGCATAGAGCGCAGCGCGGAGCACTGCCAGAAGAGTCACATCCACAAAGAGCATGATGGCGGCCGGAAACGATGGCAGGAAGTTTTCCCTCAGTGCCCGGAGGAAGTCTTTGATAGGTGTGTAGTCCTGTCCCCGGATCATTTTCAGTGTTACGGTGTACAGCGACGTGACAGCCGTTCCCGAAAAGACAACGGTCACACAGGAGAGGACCAACGCCAGATTCAAAAGCAACAAGTCACACACCTTTGTCAAAAACCGAATCAGCAGACCGTCTGGATGAAACATATCTGTATCCCTCCTTTTGATTATTTTATCTTAATCTAACTTTCCTATATATCAGTGTAATATCAAAAATATTAAAATCAATTCATTCTTCAATTTCAGTTTGCACCTGCGTATACAAAGAGGTCTACAAAGATTTTTTGGACAAATTTTGATAGTTTATAGGCGTTTCCGCTCCATTTTATTTACTCTCCGGCACTCTTTGAAACCAGTGTTTCCACGTGTTCCACGTCTGTCTGTGGCTAATTATGTGGTCAAGAAAATCGGTGCACCGAAAGAGGCCCTTCACAAACACAACGAAGCACTGTGTAATACGCTCGATTTTCACCCCTGTATTTCTCCGTTTATCCCTATCGACTTTCGTCTCCTATTTCGGTATTGTGCTACTTGCGAACCCCCACAAAATACTGAATCAGGAGGAAATACAAATGACCAGAGTAAAAATGCGCACCGCCGCCACACTGACAGTAGCCATCCTCACAACTGTCCTCACTGTCCCCGCCATGGCAACGGAAACGCCTGACAAATCCGTCCGGGTGAGCAGCTACAAGGGCAGTACCCTGGAGGTAGGAGAGCGTAGCGGCCTCATCATCGGCCCCAGTGGTACGGAATACACCGTCACCTCCAACGCCCCGGATGCGATAGCAGTAGAGCAGGTGCTGACTTTCTGGGTGGCTGTCGCCAAAGCGGAGGGGAGCGCGGAGATCACCGCCTTCAACCGCGCCGGGGAGCGTGGGAGCGTAACACTGACCGTCGGCCCCGCTACCCCCGCCGCATCGGAATCCCTCGCCAGCGGGGACAGCGCTGGCCTGACAGACAACATGGAGATACGGCAGGAGATGATCCGCCTCATCAACCAGACCAGAAAGGCCAATGGAGTGTCAGAATTGCCGGTCAATGAGGCCCTGATGAACGCAGCACAAGCCTGTTCCAATCGGCGATACACTTGGCATCACGCCCCGGAGGAGAGTAAAGCCGCCGCAGATGCCGGTTACCCCTATGGTTTCGGTGACAACCTCACAGTGTTCACCGGCACAGCCGACGCTGCCCAACGCGCCGTCGACAACTGGATCAACTCGCCGGGCCATTTCGAGACGATGATCGACTCCAGATGTGACTGCATCAGCGTGGGCGTTACCCAGTACGACGGCATCACCTACTGCTACATGTTCGTCGGCATACCCAACAGCGTCAACTTCTATGCATAAGCGAATAGTACTTAAGGAGGGCCGTCCAGGAAGATGGATGGCCCTTCCTCGTGGCGGCACAGAGTATAGAAAATACAACACCGGGGAGCAGATTTACTGCTCAGATATTGCGTACCAGTAAACAAGGAATTAAACCCTTTTATCAGCCCCAAAGGGTTATAAAAGGAACTCCCATTTTTGAGGCGCGACCTCATATTTTGAAAAGGTTCTTGACAAATGTGTCTACACAATGTAGTCTATACGAGAGACTATACCATGTAGACAGGAGGCTGTACTTATGGCAGAAATTCAATTAGGGGCTGTGGAGTCCCGCTTTGCGGACATCATCTGGGAGAGGGAGCCAGTGACCTCCGCCGAACTGATCAAGCTGGCCGCGGCGGAACTCACCTGGAAGCGGACAACCACACATACGGTACTGCGCCGGCTCTGCGACAAGGGCTTGTTTCAAAACAATAACGGCGTGGTGACTTCTCTTTTGTCCCGGCAGGAGTTCTATGCCCGCCACAGCAAGAAGTATGTGGATGAAACCTTTGCGGGCTCGCTCCCCGCTTTTCTTGCCGCCTTTACCAGCGAAAAGAAGCTGACAGCCGAGGAAATTACCGAGATTCGTGAGCTGATCGACAAGGCAGGTGAATGATATGGGCGAACTATTCCTGAAAACCTTGAACATGAGCATTGCCGCAAGCTGGCTGATTTTAGCGGTGGTGCTGCTCCGGTTCGCGCTGAAAAAAGCGCCGAAGTGGATTGCCGTCCTTTTGTGGGGCATTGTCGCTCTGCGGTTGACAGTTCCCTTCTCCTTCGAGAGCGCGTTGAGCCTGATCCCCAGCGCCGAGACCTTCAACGCCCATAACATCCAGTATGAGACGCCTGTCATCAGTAGCGGCATCCCCGCCGTCAACAACGCCGTGAATCCCATCTTGGATGAGACCTTTGCGCCGAATCCGGCTGGCAGCGTCAATCCACTCTATGTCTGGATATGTATTGTGTCGGTGATCTGGCTCATTGGGATCGCCGCTATGCTGCTGTATGCGGTCATCAGCTATGTGCGGGTACGCCGGAGCGTTGCGGAAAGAGCGCCCTATGAGGAAAATATTTTTCTGTGCGACCAGGTGAAGTCTCCATTTATTTTGGGACTGGTCCGGCCCAAAATCTATCTGCCCTCCAACATGGACGCCACATCCATAGAGCCGGTGATTGCCCACGAAACGGCGCACCTGGCAAGGCGTGACCACTGGTGGAAGCCCATGGGCTTTTTGATCCTGACAGTCCACTGGTTCAATCCCCTGTGCTGGGTGGCCTATGTACTGCTGTGTCGGGACATTGAGCTGGCCTGTGATGAAAAGGTCATTCGGCAGATGGATCTGGACGAAAAAAAGCAGTATTCCACTGCCCTGCTGGAGTGCAACACCCAGCGGCGGCTGGTCACAATCTGCCCGCTGGCCTTTGGAGAAGTTGGCGTAAAAGAGCGGGTGAAGAATGTGCTGAATTACAAGAAACCGGCGTTTTGGGTCATTGCTGCGGCTGTTGCCGCCTGTGCAGTGGTGACAGCATGCTTTGCAACGAACCCGAAGCAGGAACTTCCCCAAGCACAGCGCACAGTTCAGGCGCGAATTACTGAGGTCGAAGATCGCTCCTTCCTGGTCACACCAGTGGAGGGGGCTTGGGAGTTATCCTCCAGCGATTTGTTCCGTGTCTCCATCACAAATATGCCCCCGTCCTCTGAACCCCAGGTGGGAGACATTGTGGAGATAACCTATGATGGTTATATTCGGGAGAGCTATCCGGCTCAGTTCAGCAATGTTCTTACCATAAGAGTGATTTCACAGGCCGAAAAACTGACCCTTGATGATGTGGTCACGCTGTCACAAAAGGGAGACGCGCTGAGTTGGTCAGATTTTGAGCGGTATCAGGGGCGGGAAGTCGGCTTCGGTCTGTATATCATGCGTTATGAGATTGATGAACTCTTTGATGTTCTGGTGGGCGGCGTTCCAGACGAGACGCCTTGGTATATCTATCTGAGGGTCAACAATGAGGCCGATGATAGAATTGATATTCGGACAGAGGATGTTTCCATATTCGTTGAAGCGCACAGAAACGATGTGCCAAAGGTTATTGAACCAAAACCTGATGGCGGCGGTGAACCCTCGCCGGAGGAGCCCGATTTTTCCACTCTCTCCGAAGAACAGGCCGCGATCCGTCAGGCGATTCTGGAGCATAACAAATCATCCTACCCACTGGAGTACGATGTGGCCTGTTGCAGTTTCATCACGTTGGAGACACTCTCCGCCACACCTCTGGCGGGAAGCAGCACCCATAAAATCACCTATTACGGGTGGGCGCTTTATCAAGAATACCAAGTTACGAATCGCGGCTTGGAAACAACCGGCGGCAGTCATATCCCTGTGGCACTTTCCTTTGACTTGGACGAGCGCGGTTATACTCTGACCAAATATTGGGAACCCAGAGACGGCAGCTACTATGCCCAGGACATCCGCGAAAAGTTCCCTGCGCACATCGTCGAAGATGCCCTCCACGGTCAAAAGTTCGTCCTTCAGCAGACACAGGAGTGCTACGCCCAGGCGGTAGCGGCTACCGGACTGGATACCGATAAGGTGATTGGTTCTCTCATTGAGACAATTTGCAGCAGCCCTGCATTGTCCTCAAATCCGGGGGATTATATTGAAGAACACTCCATCGAGTACCGGGAACTGACATACTATGGCCGGTACACCCTGAAATACTGTTTTGCCCGGTTTGAGGAGGGCGACGAAACCGGGCTGGCCGGGCATATCATGATGTGGGCGTGTGAGGAAATTGCGACCAGCTGGGGCGAAGCCTTACTGACTGATTATGTAGTGATTACTGGTCAGGCGTGGTACGATGCGTTCAAAAGCAACGCGCTGGGTCTAGTGGAGCAATATGCGGAAATTGAGCTTGCAGAACGCTACCCGATGTCCTATCTCCTGCTCAGTATGCTTGAGAAAGTATAGACACCTCTATGCATGATCGAACAGCACCCAGGAAGGGCTGTCCAGAAGACTGGATGGCCCTTCTTCGCAGTGGCAGAAAACAATGAAACAGCGCCTTGTAACTAAAGGCTTTATCCGTTATAATGGAGTAAATTGCCGAAACAGGGAGGGAACCGTGATGTCACCAGAGGAAAAGGCCCGTCTTGCAATAGATCAGAAGCTGATTCAGTCCGGCTGGGTGATTCAGGACATGAAACACCTGAATCTGTTCTCTGCCACGGGTGTAGCTGTGCGGGAGTTTCCAACCAGCACAGGCGAGGTGGACTATGCCCTCTTCATCGACGGAACCCCTGTAGGCGTTGTGGAGGCGAAGCGGACAGAGAGCGGAGAGAAGATCACCACGGTGGAGGATCAGTCCGCACGTTATGCCGGAAGCAAATTCAAGTGGATCAAGGGAGATACAGCCATCCGCTTTGCCTACGAAGCGACGGACAAGCTGACCCGGTTCACAGACTATCACGATTTGAAATACTGCTCCCGGACGGTCTTCTCCTTTCACCGTCCGGAGACGCTGCGGGCGCTGCTAAGCGCGCCGGATACCATCCGCAACAACATGAAGCATTTTCCGCCCTTTGACACCACCGGCTTTCGGGACTGCCAGATTCGTGCGATCACGAAATTAGACCGTTCTTTCTCTGAAAACAGGCCGAGGGCACTGGTGCAGATG
This sequence comes from Flintibacter muris, assembly GCF_943192995.1. Taxonomy (GTDB): domain Bacteria; phylum Bacillota; class Clostridia; order Oscillospirales; family Oscillospiraceae; genus Lawsonibacter; species Lawsonibacter muris. The sequence continues at coordinate 10,360 of NZ_CALPCP010000027.1, read as the reverse complement.
GCCACCGGAGCCGGTAAGACCTTTACCGCCATCACCGCCGCCTATCGCCTTTTGAAATTCGGGAAGATGAACCGTATTTTGTTCCTGGTGGACACCAAAAGTCTGGGGGAGCAGGCGGAGCGGGAGTTCCTGGCCTATACCCCCAACGACGATCCCAGGCCGTTTTCCGACATCTACGGCGTGTACCGTCTGAAGTCCTCCCGGATACCGGCCAATACACAGATTTATATCAGCACCATCCAGCGGATGTACTCTATCCTGAAGGGGGAAGATCTGGACGAGTCTGCGGAGGAAACCCCGTTCAGCGGATATGTGACTGCCAACAGCAAGGCGCCAAAGGAAGTGGTCTACAACGAAAAATACCCGCCGGAGTTCTTCGACTGCATCATCGTGGACGAGTGCCACCGCTCCATCTACAACGTCTGGAGCCAGGTGCTGGAATATTTTGACGCATTTATCATTGGCCTGACGGCCACACCGGACAAACGTACCTTTGCCTTTTTCCATCAAAATGTGGTCAGCGAGTATTCCAGAGAGCAGGCCATTATCGACGGCGTCAACGTGGGCGAGGACATCTTTCTCATTGAGACAGAAGTGGGGCAGCATGGCGGATATATCGTGAAGCAGCAGATTGAATACCGGAACCGCCTGTCCCGGGAGAAACGATGGAAGCAGATGGACGAGGATGTCAGCTATGTGCCCTCCCGCCTTGACCGGGATATCGTCAACCCCAGCCAGATCCGGACTGTGATTCGGGCGTTCCGGGAAAATCTGTATACCGTTCTGTTTCCCCGCAGAAGCGAGGTTCCCAAGACGCTGATTTTTGCCAAAACTGACAGCCACGCGGACGACATCATCCAAATCGTCCGGGAAGAGTTTGGCGAGGGTAACGAATTCTGTAAGAAGATTACCTATTCTGCGGATGACCCGGAAGGAGCCCTTTCTGATTTCCGCAACAGTTTCAATCCCAGAATTGCCGTCACTGTGGACATGATTGCCACCGGAACGGACGTGAAGCCTATCGAGTGCCTGATCTTCATGCGGGACGTGCGGAGCAAGAACTATTTCGAGCAGATGAAGGGCCGGGGAACCCGGACGCTGAGCAAGGATGATCTGCAAAAGGTAACTCCCTCCGCCACAGAGAACAAGGACCATTTTGTCATCGTGGACGCAGTGGGCGTCACCAGATCCAAGAAGTCGGACACCCGTGCCCTGGAGCGTAAGCCCTCCGTCTCCCTGAAAGAACTGATGATGAATGTGGCGCTGGGGGCGAAGGATGAGGACACCCTCACCTCCCTGGCCAGCCGCATCGTCCGCCTGAATGCCCAGATGACAGCCTCTGAGCGGAAGGAGTTCCAGGAGATTACCGGGGCCTCCGCCGGTCAGACCGCCCAGGCTCTGTTGGACGCCTTTGACCCGGACGTCATCGCAGCCCATGCGGGGGTGTCCCTGCCAGAGGAGGGCGAACCCACCCAGGAACAGCAGGCGCTGCTGGATGCCGCCCAGCGGGAGCTCTCCTCTGCCGCCGCCGCCCCGTTCCACAGGCCGGAGGTGCGGGACTACATCGAAAACGTCCGCCGGAACCACGAGCAGATTATTGACAATGTGAACATTGATACGGTGTTATATGCCGGGTACGACGTCAGCCAGGAGGAGACCGCCAGTCGGGTCATTGAGACCTTCCGAGAGTTTATCCAGGAAAACCGGGATGAGATCACGGCCCTGCGGATTATCTATGACCAGAGATACAAGGACCGCCCCATGGCCATTGCCAAGCTCAAGGCGCTGTATGAAAAGCTGAAGGCCCGAAACATCACGGTTGACAGGCTGTGGGACTGCTACGCTATCAAACAGCCAGACAAGGTGAAGAGGGGGACGATGGTGCAGCTGGCCGACCTGGTATCCCTCATCCGGTTTGAGACGGGCGCGACGGATACCCTTGTCCCCTTTGCCGAGCGGGTCAGCTACAATTTCCAGCAGTGGTCCTTCCGCCGCAACGCCGGCGCCGTCCACTTTACCGAGGAGCAGATGGAGTGGCTTCGGCTCATCAAGGACCACATCGCCGCCTCCCTCAGTGTGGTGCTGGTGGACCTGGACCTCAGCCCCTTTGACCGCAAGGGCGGCCTTGGACGGTTCTATGAGGTGTTCGGGGAGGATTATGAGAAGATTTTGATGGAATTGAATGTGGAGTTGGTGGCGTAAAGCATGTACAAGATAAAAAAGCTGAAAGATTGCGCTACGATTATTGCAGGCCAGTCTCCAGAATCAAAATATTACAATACAGAAGGCATTGGTATACCTTTTTTTCAAGGCAAAGCGGATTTTGGAGAGTTATACCCAACTGTACGCGTGTACTGCTCACAACCTACAAAAATTGCAGAAAAAGACGATATACTGTTATCAGTTCGCGCTCCAGTCGGACCAACAAACCTTTCTCCTGGACGAGTTTGTATTGGCCGAGGTCTGGCAGCAATAAGGCCGTTTTCAGATATGAGTTTGCGTTACTTATTATATTACTTTAGATTTTTTGAATCGCAATTATCTGCTAAGGGCACGGGAACTACTTTCAAAGCAATTACACAGGCGACAATAAAAAATCTTGATGTGCCTGTCCCACCCCTTCCCGACCAAGAGCATATCGTTTTCCGCATCGAGGAGCTGTTCTCCCAGCTGGACGCCAGCGTGGCCGAACTGAAAACGGCAAAGGAACGGCTGAAGGTGTACCGGCAGGCGGTGCTGAAAGAGGCGTTTGAGGGAGACTATCCACAGGTACAGTTAAAGGAAATTTCAACTGCTATAAGCGGGTATGCTTTCAAAAGTAAATTGTATACGTCAGATGGCAAATATATTGTGGTCAAAATCGGGAATGTAAAGGAACGCCATTTTGAATTTAGCCGGGACTTAACTCGAACGAATGAAGCTGATGAAACAATTCTTGACAAGTATCTGCTACAACGTGGAGATTGCTTGATAACCTTGACTGGATCGCGAGGAAAGCGGGATTATGGTTTTGTAACTATGATTAAAGATCAAACAAACTATTTATTGAACCAGAGAGTTGCCGCAATTAGATTTAATAGGAAAGAAGCAATACCCGAATTTTTTCAGTATTATCTTGCTTCTCCATCCTATAGAAGCGCTTTTTTCCGTTATGAAACGGGTAATGTTGGCCAAGGGAATGTAGGTATCAAGGCGTTAACAGAACCAATAGTTATTCTGCCTAATATTGAGCAACAATGGCGAATAGTTGAGGAAATCGAATCCCGCTTATCTGTCTGTGACAGCATTGAAAAAACGGTGGACACCGCCTTGCAACAGGCCAAAGCCCTGCAGCAGAGTATTTTGAAGAAGGCGTTTAAAGGAGGATTTTAACATATGTCATTTATTATTACTGTATATACCAATGAAGGCATTATTATGGCAAGCGACAGTCGAACAACCTATTCAAATCAGACTGTTTTACCAAATGGAGAAATACGACATAATTTTGGAGTCCAAATAACGGATACTACATATAAAACATTTATCTGTAACTTGCGCATTGGTTTATCAACGTGTGGTGATGCCTCAATAAATGGCACTCCTATAGCCGGTTTTATTGAAAACTTTATTTCTCAGAAAGTGACAGATGACGATTCTGTTGAGGCAATATGTGACAAAGTGATGGAACATTTTTCACAATATGATCCTGTCCCTGCAACCAGTTTCATTGTAGCCGGCTATAATATTGACGATCAAAAGCAACATATTTGTAGGGTATATATTGCAACAAAAGAAATAATTCCAATTATAGATACAAGTATTCCAGGAACTTTATGGGACGGAGAGGCTGATATACTTAAAAGGTTGGTTAAATTCGTCGGAATAAAAAATGAAGATGGTACTTATACCGACTTGCCCAACTATTCTATAGGATTTAATTTCTTTACTCTGCAGGATGCGATCAACTTTGCTGAATATGCCGTTGATGTTACTATTAAGACAATGTCATTCCAGGATTGTGTTAAAACTGTAGGTGGACCGATTGATATTTTGGCCATAAAGCCAAGCGGGATATTCTGGATTCAACATAAAGAGCTACATATATAAGGAGTAACAACCATGTCTGACCAAACCTCCACCATCATCTCCAAAGTCTGGGGCATGTGCAACCCCCTGCGGGACAACGGTGTGTCCTACGGCGACTATCTGGAGCAGCTTACCTATCTGATCTTCCTGAAAATGTCGGACGAGTACTCCAAGCCACCCTACAGGCGGGAGACCGGCATCCCCTTCGGATATACTTGGGCGGACATGAACACCCTCAAGGGCGCAGAACTGGAGGAGCAGTACAAAGCCACCCTGGAAAAGCTGGGGGAACAAGGCGGCATCCTGGGGAAGATTTTCAAGGGCGCGGTAAACAAGATCAGCAGCGCCGCCATCCTGTACCGCATCGTGCAGATGATTGATCAGGAGCGGTGGGTGTCCATGTCCTCCGATGTGAAGGGCGAGATCTATGAGGGACTGCTCCAGAAAAATGCGGAGGACGTGAAAAGCGGCGCAGGGCAGTACTTCACGCCCCGGCCCCTCATCCGGGCCATGGTGCGCTGTGTTCGTCCGGAGCCCATGAAAACCATCGCGGACCCCTGCTGCGGCAGCGGCGGCTTCTTTCTCGCCGCACAGGAGTATATCGCGGATGAAGCCCACTATACCCTGGACCGGGAGAAAAAAGAGTTCCTCAAAAACCAGACCTTCTATGGCAACGAGCTAGTCCCCTCCACCTTCAAGCTGTGCCTGATGAATTTGTATCTCCACAACATCGGGGACATCTACGGAAACGTCCCCGTCACTCTGGGGGATGCACTGCTGACCGACCCCGGCTACCGGGTGGACTATGTGCTGACCAACCCGCCCTTTGGCAAGAAGTCCTCCATCACCTTCACCAATGAGGAGGGGGAGCAGGAGGAGGAAGACCTGGTTTACAACCGAACCGACTTCTGGACCACCAGCTCCAACAAGCAACTGAATTTTGTCCAGCACATCAACATGCTCCTGAACGCCAGGGGCAAAGCGGCGGTGGTGGTGCCGGACAACGTGCTCTTCGAGGGCGGCGCCGGAGAGACGGTGCGCCGGAAACTGCTGGAGACCACCGACCTGCACACGATCCTGCGCCTGCCCACTGGGATTTTCTATAAGCCGGGCGTCAAGGCAAACGTGATTTTCTTTGACAAGCGCCCCGCCAGCCCGGAGCGGCAGACGAAAGAGGTGTGGGTGTACGACTTCCGCACCAACATCCATTTCACGCTGAAGCAACATCCCATGACGGACGCCGATCTGGAGGATTTTATCTCCTGCTTCCATCCGGAGAACCGGCATCAGCGCCATGAGACATGGTCGGAGGATCAGCCGGATGGCCGCTGGAGGAAATTCACCGTTCAGGAAATTCTGGACCGGGATAAAGCCAGTCTGGATATCTTCTGGACCAAGGACAAATCTCTTGCGGACCTGGACAGCCTGCCCACACCGGATGAATTGGCTCTGGATATTATCGAAAATCTCCAGAGCGCACTGGATGGTTTCCAAGAGCTTATGCAGCAACTAAACACGATACCGGAATGATAGTTCTATGCACATCTATCATGATGTTTCACGAAATACACCTGCAAGGGTCAACCTCTGTAGGTGTATCTCTATTTCTGTGTTACTTACAGCAAAACTATTTATTATGTGCTGTTGCAAAAAAATTTATACGCTCCCTCTTGACAAAAGCTGCCTGATCGAGTATCCTATGCACAGAACGTATATTCGAGTACAACAACTGAATAAACTGCCTCGCTCTACTTCCGACTTACATATCCGAGGCTGTGCAAGATCTCGCGGTACAATATTCTGTACCGCTGGTTGTTTTGCCAGCAGGGATGTGCAGGTTTTTTTATTTTCTCTGGTATGGCAAGAACAGTGTGGACGGCTATCACACTCTGTCCTGTGCTCCAATGCAGAGAGAAAAATCATCACAACTGATAAGGAGAGCAAGTACAGTATGAAAGAATCCAGCTACAAGAGATACGACGAACTGCCGCTGTTCCTGAATGCAGCAACGGTGGCAAAGGTGCTGGGTGTCTCACCGTCCAGCGGGTATGAGCTGATGCACGAACCGGATTTTCCGGTTCTGAAAGTTGGCAGCAGGCTCGTAGTGCCCAAAGAGAAATTTGTGGAGTGGGTGTCGCAGCACACCCAAGGAGGTGCGGAGTGAAGTACACACCGTGGCCCAAGCGTGATCCGGTCAAGAACTACTTCCAGCTGCCCAACGAGATATTCCTGCTGGGCCTGTCGCCTGGTGCGCTGGCGGTTTACTCCTACCTGCTCTGCTGCGAAAACAGGAAGACGTACCAGTGCTGGCCCAGCTACAAGACTATCGGCAGAGCGGTTCGGATGAGCGCCAACACTGTCCGCAAGTATGTGTGTGAGCTGGAGGAGCGGCAACTCATCAGTACAGAGAGCACGACGGTCACCACCAAGGCTGGTCTGAAGCGCAACGGCAACCTGCTCTACACCATCCGTCCGATCCAACTGGCGCTCGACCAGTTCTACGAACAGCAACTGGCGCAGATAGATGTGGCGGCTGAACGTCAGCGAGTCGCAAAGGCACTCGCTCTCCACAGCAACAGTGCGCACTCAGCGTGACAGCCTGTGCGCCGCTGTGTGGCCTCGCTGGTACCCAGAGGGTAACAAGCCGCCGCTCACCGCAGATGCGGTTGTGTCCAAAGCGTGTGGCCTGTGTGCGCCATCCAACAAATTCAGCACAGCCGAAAGTGGCAGGTGAACCGGGGGGTCGAAAAATGTGCAGGATAAAGGCAGGTGGTCGCTTACGCGCCCCCCTGCCAGCCACACCGCCCCGCAACGCGGGTCGGGGCTTTTCCATAGGTGGTCGGTTTTACCCACTATTGGCTGTCTCAGGTGGTCAGAATGAAGGATAACAGAGGAAAAACCGCCCTGTTTCAACCTTTTCCAGGGTGGCTGTGGCAGGTGGTTTTCCAACAAAAAGGAGGAATTTTTCAATGAGCAAAAAAACACACGTTTCGGTAGAACCAAATACATCCGTAGAAGTCAAGACGCGCATTCCCGTCTGGCTGTACCCGTCCACGCTGGAGGTGATGGACAGAGCGATGAAAATTGCGAACTGCAAAAGCCGCAGTGAGTATCTGGAGAAGGCCGCGCTGTTCTACGCCGGCTACGTCTCCGGTCAGGACGCTACCGCCTATCTGCCGCCCGCGCTGGCCTCCGTCCTGCGCGGAACGGTGCAGGACACGGAGAACCGAATCTGCCGTCTGCTCTTCAAGCTGGCGGTGGAGTTGGACATGGTGATGAATGTGCTGGCTGCAGGGATGGAAATTCCTGATGAACAGCTCAAGGCACTGCGGGGCCGGTGCGTCCAGAACGTGAAAAAGACCAGCGGCAGTATCTCATTGGACGACGCTGTCCGTTACCAAAGGGGCGGCCTGTGATCACCCATCCCCCGCTCAGATTCTGCGCCGCAAAACAAAGAATAAAAGTCCTCGAAAAAAGTAGTAGCTATTCCCGCCAAGGTGTGGTATGTGTTGGTGTTGCAAAGGAGGCAGCTGGAGATGAGAAAAACACTGGAAGATCTCTACTATGGCAACATCATACCCAACGAACAGCAGATGACACCTGGCTCAGAACTGAAGCGGGCAGTAGACCGTGTCGCCAAATATGAAAAGCAGCTCATGGAACAGCTGGAGGAAACCGAGCAGGAGACTCTTACAAAACTTATCCGGTCACAGCATGAGATCAACAGCATCACAGCAACCGAGAATTTTATCCTGGGCTTTCGGCTGGGTGTCAGGATCATGGCAGAGTGCATGGATGACAACGATGGTGATATTCGGAATGGAGGTGAATGACAGATGGCAAAGCGCAGACCGTCTGGCGATGGCATGGTGCGCAAACGCGACGACGGTCGGTGGGAGGGCCGCATCGTGGTGGGCCACAAAGAAAACGGAGACTCCATCTTCCACTACGTCTACGCTCCCACGCAGAAAGAACTGTCCGTAAAACTCCGGCAGGAGATCAACGCCTACCAGGGTGTAGACCTGACCGAGGACAGTTCTATGACGCTGGGCGATTGGCTGGATCGCTGGCTGGACGGGTACATGGCAGGCACTGTGCGCCCCAGTACCCTCCAGGCCTATCGCCGCTACGCTGACCTCTACATCAAACCCACCCTCGGCGACAGGCCGCTCAATCAAATTACCCCGGCAGAAATACAAAAGCTGTACGCCCATCTGAAAAAGCGGGGCCGAGTCCGCAAACACGAAAAATACGGACAGCAGTTGTCCGACAGCATGGTACACTGTATCCACACTCTGCTCCACGGGGCGATGGGCGCGGCGGAGCAATTCCGGCTAATCCCCAGAAATCCAGTTGCGGAGGTCACTGTACCCAAACGAAAGCTGCCGCCCAAGCAAATCCTCAACGTTGAACAGCTCGATACGTTCATGGCCGCGATTCAAGCGGACGATATTTGGCACGACTTTTTCTACACCGAACTGACCACCGGCCTGCGGCTGGGTGAGATATGCGGCCTGCGCTGGGAGGACTTCGACGCGGAGCATGGAGTGCTGAACATCCAACGCACCGTTCATGTGGAGAAGGGTGGCGTACTTACTACCGGGGACACCAAAACCTACGCTGGTACTCGTAAAATCGTCCTGCCAGCCAGTACGGTACAGTGTCTGCGAGAGAGAAAAGAAGCAGCACTCACCGATTGGATATTCCCCAATCCGCTGAAGCCAGAGCTGCCCGTCAATCCCCGCGCCGCCTACAGCCGATTGAAGGTACTGCTGAAAGACACCGACCTGCCCAGCATCCGATTTCACGATCTCAGGCACCCAAATGTCAAGCCCAAGACAAAGAATTTTTATTCATTTCTCAGCCATTTATGCGTTCAACGAGTCACTCTTTCCCCAATTACATTTTGAGCAAAGCGTCTGTAAATTCTCAATTACAGTTTCTCCACCTTTTGCCCATGGTTTAATGTGATCGACGTGTAAATCTACTGATGGGTCTTTCGCAGGCGATGCCCCACAAGAACAACATTTGAAATTATCTCTTGACATTACTTTGAAACGCATACGCAAGTTAATATCTCTGCTGGTCTTATGAGTGGTATTAGGCTTTGCTTCGATTTGGTAAACCTCCAAGCTTTCTTGAGAGTTGTAATAGTCAACAAATGATTTTAAGGCTACTGACCATTTACCAAACCTACGTTCATACGCTTTGTAAGAGATGGGAGATTGAAAAAGAGACAAGTCACGCCTTGACGGTTGGTGTCCAATTTTAATCCATAACTCGGCCAAATTATCAAATAGCTCCCGATCTGCATATTGTCTGTTGGAAATTTGCAATCCCGCTATACTCAAAGCTTTATTCCAAGTCTCAAAATGCCGGATAATTGTAGACGGGTCATAGCGTCCGTGCTCTTTGTATTCTGCTATTGTGAGTGACTGCTTGCCCGTTTCATTTGACACCCTTTGAAGGTCTAACAATAGTTCAGTATCTGTTACGCTATTAGTTTTGTCCGTATATTCTAATAACATAGTCATTTATCTCCAATTTCTTTAACATGTATATGGAGCTATTATACTATGCAAATAAGAAAAGTGTCAACAAATTAGTATCTGCTTTCATCCCGATAACCAAAAACGTAGCAAGCAGGGCATCGGAATATCGTTTTCGATATTCCGATGCAGCTTGTTGGGGTTCCCCCAAGCCCCGGACTGGCCGCTTTGCGTCCAGTCGAACGCACCTGTCGGTGCGGCACCATGCTTCGCATGACCAGCAGGGAGAAAGTGATGTAGCAACATCATGGGGGTAGCCGCAGAGCGGCGCAAAGGGCGTGCCCCTTGTACGGAGCAAAGCGACGCAAGCTGCCTGGAGCGGTGACAGGTCAGCGATCCAGGCAGCAGCCTCGCAGAGCGCACGGATACATTGCCGCAGGCCATGTATAGAAGTGCGCCGTTCCTCGCAGGTACTCGGAACGGGAACGGCTTAATCACTTGCACGAGGCGCACGGACTAACCCGCACTGGTCCGCCTGAGCAGTCCTAGGCACAAGACCCGCCGCAAGGCTCACCGTCCTGTCTCCTGCTGGTAAAAAGCACCCAGCCGGGACGCTATGCGGTCCCGGCTGGATGCTATACACTGTCTTTGTCCTTTACGTTACACCTCGCTTTTTGGCTTCCCTCGTTGCGCCTATTTTTTGCAGGGGATTAGGTGGAAAAAGAACTAGGCTCTGTTCACATAAGGGCATCAACGATAAGCGCAAAATGGACAAAGGCCAAAAAGACAACATCAAGTTTGTC
>NZ_CALPCP010000026.1 GCF_943192995.1 Flintibacter muris | reverse complement strand
GCCTCCATGCTGATGCGTGCCCTGGGCTACTTCAAGTACCAGAGCGACTACGCCAACGGCTTTGAGGTCTCCACCGTTCTCCAGGGCAACAACATCGGCATCTTTGACGGTGTTGGTTCCAGCGCTACCGAGCCCATGACCCGTAATCAGGTGGCTCAGATGGTGCTGAACGCCCTGCAGAGCGGCATGGTGCAGCCTGACGGCAACACCACCAATTTTGTGGATGCCAACGGCAACCTGATTGGCACTGTGGGTAGAGTCAACTATGTCTATGTCACCAGCAACCAGACATTTGCCCAGGCCATCAGCTCCGTCAACGCCACTTCCATGGGCTCCGCCAACAACGCCCCCATCGTGGAGCTGGGCGAGCAGCTGTATGACGGCAAGCTGAAGCTGAATGAAAACGCTCTGGACGCCTTTGGCCGTCCCTCCCGCAAGTGGGAGTTCAACGGCAAGGAGATCGGCACCTATGTGAAGAAGGAGCTGATCCGCGCGGAGTACACCGCCAAGGTCACCGGCCGCGCCCTGCATGACCTGCTGGGCACTGCCACCCTGCGCGACTACGACCTGGACGTGTATATTGACGGTGTGGAAGATCCCACCATCAACCCTGCCCTGTTCAACGCCACCGCTCTGGTCCGCACCAACGATGTGAAGGTTGGCGAGACCGGCAACGGCGTGCTGACCCAGGTCTTTGTGGACCCGGATGACGGCCCCGGCCGCATCACCATCGCCATCATCAACACCTACCTGGCTATCGCCGACGAGGACTTTGATGAACGCACCGATGATGTGAACATCACTGTTTACGGCATTGTTGAGGTCGGCTCCACCAAGGAGTATATCAAGAGCGCCAACAACAAGAACAACACCAGTGTTGGCGAGAGCGACGACTTCAAGCTGGAGCTGGAGGACTTCCCCCGGATCGCTGAGGTCAAGGACGGCGACTCCTTCCTGGTGACCGTGGCTCAGGGCGAGGTCCAGACCATGGCCGATCCTGAGATCCTGGCCGGTTCTAAGATCACCACCTTCCAGCGCGGCGGCTATGTGGTCACCGGCGGCACCCAGTATGACTTTGCCTCCGCCGCTGAGTATGACTGCGACACCCTGTATATGTACACCGAGCAGGGCGGCGGCCTGGTCAACCTGAAGGACATCACCTACAACATCTATCTGGACAAGTACGGCTACGCCATCGGTGTTGTGGAGGTTGAGCGGGTGAACAATTACCTGTTCATCACCGGCGTTGACACCAACACCAACAACCGCTACGCGGCTCAGGCTGACGCCACCGCCATCTTCCTGGATGGCACCATGGCCGACATCAAGGTGGACATGACCGATCTGGACACTGCCACCGAGAATGCCCTGACAACTGGCGAGCACGCTGTCCGCGGTTACTCCCAGGTTAACAAGTGGTTTACCTACACCGTGGACGAAAAGGACGTGTACGAGGTAGTCGTTGTGAAGAACGGCGACGACATGACCAGCAATGACCGCGCCGGCCAGTATGTCACCCGCGACAAGGCTGACGACGCCGCCAACGGCGTGGACGAGATTGGCCCCAAGAGCATCGCCCTGCGCGGCGCTTCCACTAACAACACCTCCTGGTACAGCGTCTACGGCAACGACGAATCTATCTACATTACCGCTGAGCTGAAGAAGATCAACGACGCCAGCGACGCGCCTGTGGGCGTTATCGGCGGCGTGGACAGCGTTGTCACCGACGTGGACAAGGCCAGCGTGGACATCTGGACCCGCGCCAAGGCTCAGACCGAGACCAAGCTGACTGTGGGCACCACCAAGCCTGGCAACAGCGCTACCGATACGGATCCCGGCGACTGGGTCACTTATGGCGCCTACACCCTGTACGACAAGGACGCCTACATCATCGGCTGCGTGGTCGTGGGTGAGGACTCCGGCGCTGTGACCAACCTGGTTTACACCCACAAGGATGCTATCGAGAGCGAGACCGACAACAACGCCGCTGAGACCCGTTCCGGCGTGAAGGGCACCTACACCTGGACCCGCAAGGTCATCTCCAACGGCGAAGAGGTCCTGCTGACTGAGGTGGGCTCCGGCCTGTCCAAGCTGAAGCAGATGCAGCCCAACACCTGGTATGAGGTGAAGTACAACGCCAAGGGCGAGGTCAAGTCCGTCGCTGAGGCCTGGACCACCAAGGGTCTGGTTGAGGCTGACAAGAAGAACATCGACCGCTATGTCACCGATATCGAGCTGCTGGATCAGGCCATGAACGAGAACACCACCGTCCTTTACGAGATCGGCCAGTACAACGAAGGCGTGGCCGCGAACGTGGGTAAGGACAACGTGGCTCCCACCATGCTGAAGATCAATCCTCATGTTGAGAACCACACCTTCTACGTGAAGGATGACACCAGCGCCGGTCTGCACCAGGGCTTCCGCGTTGCTGACAACGTGAAGACCGTCTTCATCCAGACCAACAATAACGACACTACCACTACCTATCACAACGGTTACGCCCGTCTGGAGAAGGTTGTCAACCAGCTCCACGAGAAGGACGAGAAGAACAACTTCCCCGGCGAGTCCAATGTGTACCACTACGAGGTCAGCGCCGTGATGGAGAATCACAAGGCCGTTGTCATCGTCATCCGTGACCTGAACGGCGCCGGCGCCAACGTGACCAATCCCACTGGCGCCAAGACCGTCACCTTCAACCGCGCTGACTACGATCCCAGCACCACCGAGTTCTATGTGAACGACAGCAAGGTTGAGAACTTCACCGGCGGCCTCACCGCCTCCTTCCGCGTGCCTGAGGGCAGCACTCTGACCATCATCCGCAAGAGTGACAACAACAAGTTCCCCGCTGACGTGCGCAACGGGTATGTCTACGCCAACGCCGCGGGCACTGTGGTGGGCTTCGTGAACCTGGCCGGAAACTCTCTGACCATCTACAACGTGGACCGCGACTTCACCCTGACCGGCCTGCTGGCCAAGACCCGCACCGCTACCCCCGTCAAGGGTGACGACGCCCCCAGCAACATCAGCGTTGACACCCCCAAGTCCATCCCCGCTAACAACCAGGTCTCCTTCACCCTCACTGACGGCACCAGGACCCGCGCCGCTGACCCCGTCACCTTCGTGAAGGGCAACAAGTATGACGTCACCTACTCCTTCGACGGCGGCACTACCAAGACCACCGGCACCTTCACCTGCACCGAGGACGGCAAGCTGGTTGTCACCGTCACCGTGCCCACCGGCACTGAGAATGTGACCGTCACCCTGGGTGCCGTGGTGAACAACGGCGGTTCCGTTACTCCTCCCGCCGGCTCCGTCAAGGTGACTGTGACCAAGACCGGCGACGCTGTGAATGACGTCACCGTGACTGCCCCCGCTACCCTGGAGAAGGGCAAGTCCGCCAAGGTCACTGTTACCACCAAGAACGACGCTACCTACACCATCAGCATTGATGGCGAGGAGCAGACCGTGACCGCCAACGGTGAGTACACCATCACCGCCGCCGAGGCCGACATCACCATCAGCGTTGTGACCAAGGCTGGCAGCACTGTGGAGCCTCCTGTTTCCACCGATCTGCCCCCCGCTGCCTACAACGTGTCTGCTGGAACCTTCACTCCCCAGCATTATGTTGGAGATACAGCCCCCACCCTGGAGACCATTGCAGCTTATCTTGCCAAGGAGCTTGGCGGTGAGGCGAAGGTAACCAGCACTACTGGTGGTGGGCAGATTACGGTCGCCAAGAATGGCACCAACCTTGTTCTGAGCGGCCAGACCGCTGCGGAGATGATCCGGGTGTTCTATAACGACACTCAGGTTGGAGCTGTGCAGAAGAGCACTGGCGGAACTGTTTCCACCACTATCGCTAAGGACTCTGTCCTGGTCTCTGGTAATAACAAAAATGTTCAGGGTTCTACAGCGGTTAAGGTTGTCACTGCCAATACCATTCCTGTTTCCAGCAGCAATGAGGACGTGTATCTGTATGACGGGATTGAAGTCGCGATCACAAGCGCCAGTGTTACGATCGGCGTTCAGAATCTGGCCGGAGACGGCTCTACTGGAGCCCTTACTGGTAGTCAGGCCGTCCGTGCAGGCGCTACCCTCTATGTAACAGGAACTGCCACAACTCCCTCCAAGGCGGGCTATCGCCAGCTCACCATCAAGGATCACGATGATCTGGCCACTGCTCCTGTGCTGGCCACCGCTAAGGCGGGGTCTTATGGTCCCCTCACAGTTGGCGATGCTATCAAGGGCAAGGATGGAAAGATCACCCTGGAAGAGAAGTCTGCACTCTACAAGGTCACCCTGGGCGGCAAGACTGAATATGCGGCTAGTAGCACTGCTGTGAAGTTTGCTGGCCTACCCATGGATGCCGAGTACACTGGTATCTATGGCGGTGATGCGGCAACGACTAAGACCTTTGATACCCTGAATTACACTGTTTCCGCTGGCGATGCCGACAAGACCGGTGAGTTCGACATTACATTTGTCCGGGGCTATCAGTTCAATGTGGCCGCCGCTACTGCTGCCGCTGCAGTTGTGACTGATGATCCGGATGCACCGAAGGCTATCACTGCTGGTCAGTACATTCCTGCCGGTGCGAAGGTTGAGCTCACCGCCAAGAATAAGTATGCTCTGCTTAAGAGTGATGTTCTTGGACTTACCTTTAAGGAAGTCGATGGGGACGGAAAGTGTGTTTACACCTTTACCATGCCCGCCGCTGACGTGGCCGCCGATGATGTTGAGGAAGGGCTCAAGGTTGCTGTGACAGTTGCCACCAACGGCGCTAACGGCCTGGCTGCATCTGCTGGTACTGGTACCGCGACGGTTGCTATTGCTGTAACTGGTGTTGACCCCGTGGCAAAAGCTTCCGACATCAAGTTTGCGTGGAAGAATGATGCCGATGGTACTTTCGACAGCACCAAGCCCGAGCACCTGGCAGATTTTGCTGCACCTACAGAGGAAACCGTCACTGGCGGCAAGAGCTTCACTTATACTCTGAGCGCTGATAACACTGCGGTTGCTGCGGGTAGCTACTACCTTGAGATCACCGTTGGTGAGGTGTCTCAGGTTGTTGAGGTAGAGGCTACCGATTCGTAACCGACTCCTTTGATTGACCAAATTTTCCCCGGGCCCGCAAGGGCCCGGGGCCTTTTCATCAGGATAGGTCGAAAAGTGCGATCACGTAGTAGGTACGGTTTGCCGCGTTGCAGATGGCGTTGGTCTTGTCAAACTGGCCTGATAAAAATGTAAAGGTGACCGAGTTACCCGACCAGGCGGCGGCGATATTGGCGGACGAGCCGCCCGCGCCGTGGGACAGAACGCTGGAGTTTCCCTGAACTGTGAACATCTGTGCGCCGTACCCGGTGACGAAAACCGCCGCCGGCCTGCGGGAAAAGGTGATGGTGTTGGATTCCCCGCCGGTACCGGTGTAGGTGGACAGGGAAATTTGACAGTTGCCCTTCCGGTTCAGGGTGCTGGCCTGCCCGGATACCGTGGCCGACAGGCTGTTCAGCGCCGCCGCAGACGCCTTTCCGCTCACCGCAGCGCTGAGGCTGTCCACCCTCTGATCCACCCCCTTGATCGCACCGTCGATCTTGACGTTGTCCTCGTTGAAGTCAGTGCGCCGCACAGCGTCATCTTCCTCCCACTGGCAAAGCCGGTAGTTGGCTGTGTGTTTGCTGGACATAGAAAATTCCTCCTTAACATGTAAAAGTAATTGAGCCCGAAAAAAGGCTCCTTTCGCAAAGGAGCTGTCAGCCGCAGGCTGACTGAGGATTGTGTTCGCCAAAGGCGAACATACGAAGTAAACAAGATTTATGCAATTCTCATTTGCTGCGCACATTTCGTCTGCGACGAAATACAATCCTCCGTCACGGCTCCGCCGTGCCACCTCCTTTGCGAAAGGAGGCTTTTCGCTGCAGCAGGACGGTGGGCCCTCTATAAAACACAGAAAATGCCCCAAAGTGGGACGTTTGCATACATTTAATGGAAATGATGGCGCACTGCGCCCTTTTTTCTGGCTGCGGTCACAGGCGGTCTTTGGCGTATGGGTAAAATCGTCCGCAAATGTTAACAAAAAGTTCATTTGTTTGTCATGATTTAGCCGCATTCATCTTTTATGATGATACCGTAGTCAAGTGAATGAAATGTATCTCCTTTCTCTCTCCTTTACAAACACACAAGCAGAGCGCCCCGGCCAAAAGCCGGGGCGTTTTGCTTGGTCTGTGGAAAAGAATCCTCAAAAAGTGAGGCGGCACAGCGAAGCCGTGACGCAGGGAGTACAAAAGGTGGAGTTTACAAAAAGTTCACGGCGGCGTCATGAAATCGCCGTATTTGTATTTTATGATAACACCGTAGCAAGGCTACAACATGTATCTCCCATTTCTCCCTCTCCTTTTACAACACACACAGGCAGAACGCCCCGGCCATTGGCTGGGGCGTTCTGTCATTTGTTTTGGATCAGTAGGCCACGCCCCAGAGGATGGAGTGTTTGGCGCTCTTGCCGCAGCAGACACACACGTCGGACACCTGATCCTGCTCCAGGGGCATACAGCGGGAGGTGACCCCGGCCTTCTCCTTCATGGCCAGCTCGCAGTCCAGCTCGCCGCACCACATGGTTTTGGCAAATCCGCCCTCGGTCTCCATAAACTCCTTGACCTCCTCCAGGGTCATACACACCCGGGTGTGGTCCTCCAGATTCTGCTTGGCCCGGTTGTACAGGCCCGCGTGGACCTCGTCCAGCAGGCGCTTGATGGTGTCCTCCAGCTGCTCCAGAGGGACAAAGACCTTCTCCCCGGAATCCCGGCGGCAGACACAGCACTGGTTCTTTTCCATGTCCTTGGGGCCGATCTCCACCCGGAGGGGGACCCCCTTCATCTCATATTCGGAGGCTTTCCAGCCCATGGACTGGTCGGAGCTGTCCATCTTCGCCCGGACGCCCGCCTTTTTCAGCCGCTCCAGCAGGGCGGAGGCGGCGTCCAGCACGCCCTCCTTGTGCTGGGCCACGGGGATGACCATGGCCTGGATGGGGGCGATGCGGGGGGGCAGCACCAGGCCGTTGTTGTCGCCGTGGGTCATGATGATGCCGCCGATCATCCGGGTGGACACCCCCCAGCTGGTCTGGTGGGGGTGGTGGAGCTGGTTGTCCTTGCCGGTGAAGGTGATGTCAAAGGCACGGGCGAAGCCGTCACCGAAGTAGTGGCTGGTGCCCGACTGGAGGGCCTTGTGGTCGTGCATCATGCACTCCACGGTGTAGGTCTCCTCCGCGCCGTTGAACTTCTCCTTGTCGGTCTTCCGGCCCTTGACCACCGGCATGGCCAGCACGTTCTCCAGAAAGTCAGCGTAGACGTTGAGCATCTGCATAGTCTCTTCCCGGGCCTCCTCAGGGGTGGCGTGCATGGTGTGGCCCTCCTGCCACAAAAACTCCCGGTGGCGCAGGAAGGGGCGGGAGGTCTTCTCCCACCGCAGTACGGAACACCACTGGTTATACAGCTTGGGCAGGTCCCGGTGGGAGTGGATAATATTTTTATAGTGCTCGCAGAACAGGGTCTCAGAGGTGGGACGAATGCAGTATTTCTCCTCCAGCTTCTCACTGCCACCCAGGGTGACCCAGGCGCACTCGGGGGCGAAGCCCTCCACGTGGTCCTTCTCCTTCTGGAGCAGGGACTCGGGGATGAGCATGGGCAGGTACACGTTCTCGTGGCCCAGCTCCTTGAATCTCTTGTCCAGCTCGTGCTGGATGTTCTCCCAGATGGCGTAGCCATAGGGGCGGTAGATGAACATGCCCTTGATGGAGGAGTAGTCAATAAGCTCCGCCTTTTTGCACACGTCGGTGTACCACTGGGCGAAGTCTACCTCCATATCGGTGATCTGTTCCACCTGTTTTTTGTTTTCCTTGGCCATATCGTCTCAGTCCTTTATATAAAATGGTGTATCTTTCAAGCCCCTCTATTCTATAAATTTACAGGGAGAAAGTCAAGAGAAAACAGCGCGTTCCCGCCTGAAAGGGGCGGGAACGCGTCTGGTTTTATTCGGCGTAGTAGCCGCCGTAGTCCAGCATGACCTCGTCTACCTTCTGCATCCCGGCTTCCACCAGGGAGTAGTAGCCTTCGTCATCCTTTTTCAGCTGGAGCATGATGACCTGATCCTTGCCATAGGTAACGCCGTCCAGCCGGTCCTCCAGCATGTCCAGAATCAGCGGCCCGTAGATGGCGTCCACCGCCTCATACTCCTCCTCGGTCTCAGCCGTGTCAAAGCCGGCCTGTTCCAGGGCGTCAAAGAAGTCCTCATCCTTCAAAAGGTCATACAGGGCCAGGGGGGAGACGGTGACCTCCACCACGAAATCCCCGTCCTTGGTCTTGCTGCCTGTGCCCACGGTGTACTTGGATTTGGCATAGATCTTCTCCATCACCTCTTCCGCCTGCGCCACAATTTCGTCGGTGGGGTAATCGATCTCCAAATAGTCCAGCAGATAGTACGCAACCTCATCCGATACGTTGCTCTCGTGCATCTGTTTGGCATCCGCCTCGGTCATGTCCTCCACCAGGTCAATGTACGCTTTGTCATAGGTGCCCAGATAGGCGGCGTCCAAATGGCCCTTGACGTAGGTTTCGGCGTCCTTTTCCGTCAAACCGCTGCCGCAGGCGGTCAGGCCCGCCAGCAGACAGCCGGCCAGGGCTCCGGCGGCCAGCCGCTTCCACACTGTCTTATTCATCCTGTTCAATCTCCTTTTCAAAATTCTTTTATAGCAAGCTTCAAACTTGCTGATACCGGAGCAGGGCCTGCCTGTGACAGGCGGCCACAGGCCGTTCCCGCATATGACAGCAAGTCTGATGGCTGCTACAGCTTGCCCGTTCCAAGAGGAAAGGGCTGACAATACAAATAATACACAATGGACGGAAAAAGTCAAGCTTGCTCTCAGCACCGTGGTGTGTTAAACTATAGCAAACATCAAAATTACTGGCACCGGCGCTGTAGGGGCGGCCTGCGGCCGCCCCTACAAATGGCCGCAATTCTGATGATCGCTATAAACAGCAAAGGCAGGGAGGGGATTGGATGGACAGTGAGGCGCGCAGAAAGGCGCTGGCAGAGCGGCTGAGGCAAGCGGAGGGGCCGCTGAGCGCCGCCGCTCTGGCCCGGGAGCTGTCGGTGAGCCGACAAATCATTGTGGGCGACGTGGCCCTGCTCCGGGCGGGAGGTCTGGACATCACCGCCACCCCTCGGGGCTATCTCCTGCCCCGGCCCCCCGCCGGGGTGAAGTGCACCTTTGCCTGCCGCCACCGGGCGGAGCAGATGGGGGAGGAGCTCAACGCCATTGTGGACCAGGGGTGTACCGTGCTGGACGTGATTGTGGAGCACCCCATCTACGGCCAGCTTACCGGGCCTCTGCGGCTGTCCAACCGGTATGATGTGGCCCAGTTTGTCGCCCGCTGTGAGGAGGAGTCTGCCGCCCCCCTGTCTCAGCTCACCGAGGGGGTCCACCTGCATACCGTTCTCTGTCCCGACCAAGGGGCCGCAGACCGGGTGTGGGAGGTGCTGGAAAAACTGGACCTTTTGTACCGTTAAAGGTAGTTTTTTGTCAAAAAATCCCTCTGTGCAGACGGAGGGATTTTTGCTATAATATGGGAGAGGGGGACTGAGGCATGTTCGGGAAACCAAAAGCCGCCGGCGGCAAGCTGGGAATCTACATTCATATTCCATTCTGCCGCAGCAAGTGCGACTACTGCGATTTCTATTCCCTGGCCGGGCAGGAGGATAAGATGGACAGCTATCAGAAGGCTCTGCTGGCCCATCTGAAAGAGACCGCCTTTGCCGCCCGGGACTGTTCGATAGACACCATTTACTTTGGCGGCGGCACCCCAAGCTGCTATGGAGAAAAGCGCCTGCGGGGGCTGCTGGCCGCCATCAAAAAGTACTATCAGGTAAGTAAAGACGGGGAAATTACCCTGGAGGCCAACCCGGACAGCGTAGACTTCAAGTCTTTGAAGCTCCTGCGCAGGGCAGGCTTCAACCGGATATCCATCGGCCTTCAGTCCGCCCGCCAGCGGGAGCTTGACGCTGTCCACCGCCCCCACACGGTGGAGCAGGGGGACGAGGCCGTGGCTGCCGCCCGGAAGGCCGGCTTTGCCAACCTGTCCCTGGACCTGATCTACGGCCTGCCCGGCCAGACCATATCCAGCTGGCAGGACACCGTAGAGCATGCGCTGGCCTTGGAGCCGGACCATCTGTCCTGCTACGGCTTAAAGGTGGAGGAGGGCACCCCCCTGGCCGCCCGGGTGGCCCAAGGGGAGCGGCTGCTCAACGACGACGCCCAGGCCACCCTCTACCTGTGGACGGTCAGTCGGCTGGCCAAGGCGGGCTACGGCCAGTATGAGATCTCCAACTTTGCCAAGCCAGGCTTTGCGTCCCGGCACAACCTGCGCTACTGGCTGACCCAGCCCTATATCGGCTTTGGCCCCGGGGCCCACTCCGACTTCGGGGGCCGGCGGTACTCCTGGCTCCGGGACCTGGACGGCTACATCAAAGGGGTGCTGGAGGGGGGCAAACTGCTGGACACCGAGGACCTGATCCCCCAGGAGGAGAGGGGCAGTGAATATCTGATGCTCCGCCTGCGCACCGCCAAAGGCATTGAGGAGTGGGAGTACCGGGGAACCTACTTTATGGACTTTGGCCCCATCGAGGAGCGGCTGCGGCTGTTTGAGGGACAGGGCTGGGCGGAAAAGACGGCGGAGGGCCGCTGGCACTTTACTCCCAAGGGCTTTTTGGTGTCCAACCAGCTGATTGCCGACCTGCTGGAGCGCCAGGAGCACGCCCGGCTTTCCGACCTGCTCCCCAGGGCTCAGGCCCGGTTTCAGGGACGAAAATAATTACAAAATTTGACAGGAAAATTTTGAGTATCGGACAGGGTCAGGACTGTTTTTCTGGCCTTGTCCGTCTTTTTTAACAATTAGTTCACACCTGCGCAATTTTTGTTGCAACCTGGACATAATAGTGCTATAATGTATTCGGTTTGTTGTGCCCTCCCAAGCTGTGGGGGCGGCGACTATGATATTGATTTTACATATGGCGCACGCGCCGTATATTCTTATAGACTCCAAGACATGGAAAAGAGGGTGCAGGTTTTTGACCAAGTATCTGATTCACGGGGGGAACTCCCTCCACGGAACCATTCACATCAGCGGTGCTAAAAACGCCGCTGTCGCCATCATTCCCGCCGCTTTGCTGGTAGACGGGGTCTGCCGCATTGAGAATGTTCCCCAGATCAGCGACGTCACGCTGATCCTTCAAATCCTTCGCGAACTGGGCGCCGACGTGCGCATGATTAACCGCACTACCATTGAGGTGGACTGTTCCCATATCCGCAACCGTCAGGTTCCCTATGAGCTGGCCCGGAGAATCCGTGCCAGCTACTATCTGGTGGGGGCACTGCTCAGCCGGTTCGGCTGGGCGGAGGTCCCCCTGCCTGGCGGCTGTGACCTGGGCGGACGGCCTGTGGACCAGCACATCAAGGGCTTTGTGGCCATGGGGGCGGACGTGGAGGTCCGCAACGGCCTGATCGACGCCCGGGTGCCCAACGGCGCCCGTCTGTCCGGGGGGCAGGTGTATCTGGATATCGTATCTGTAGGGGCCACCATGAACATCATGCTGGCCGCCACCCTGGCCAAGGGGCTGACCGTTATCGAAAACGCCGCCAAAGAGCCCCACATTGTGGACCTGGCTAACTTCCTCAACTCCATGGGGGCCGATATCCGGGGGGCTGGTACCGACGTAATCAAAATCCACGGGGTGTCCCGCCTGCGGGGGGGCTCCTACTCCATTATCCCTGACCAGATTGAGGCGGGCACCTATATGGCCGCCGTGGCCGCCGCCGGGGGAGATGTGCTCATTCAGAACGTAATTCCCAAGCATCTGGACTGCATCACCGCCAAGCTGGTGGAGATGGGGGTGGATGTGGATGAGTTGGATGACGCCGTCCGTCTGCGCCGCACCGGGCCTATGGGCCGGGTAAACGTGAAGACCATGCCCTATCCCGGCTTTCCCACCGACATGCAGCCCCAGATTGCCGCCGCTTTGTGCATAGCCCAGGGCACCAGCGTTCTCACCGAGGGGGTCTGGGACAACCGCTACCGCTATGTGGACGAGTTCCGCCGCATGGGCGCCCGTATCCAGGTGGACGGCAAGGTGGCGGTCATTGAGGGGGTGGACCACCTGACGGGTGCGCCTGTCCACGCCTGCGACCTGCGGGCCGGGGCCGCCATGGTCATTGCCGGCCTGGCCGCCCAGGGGGTTACCGAAATTGACGGCATCCACCACATTGAGCGGGGTTATGAGACTATTGTGGAGAAGCTGGCCTCTGTGGGGGCGGACATCCGAATTGTCCACATGCCAGGCGAGGAGGACCAGTCCCAGGTGGGCTGATTTTTATGAGACAGACGGACGGGCGGCCGGCGGGCCGCCCGTTTTCCAGTTGAGAGGAGAAGGCGATTTGATGACCTTTACCACCCTGGCCAGCAGCTCGCTGGGCAACGCTGCGCTGGTTTCCTGCGGAGATACCCACATCTTGCTGGATGCGGGCATCTCCGCCAAACGAATTTCAAACGGGCTTCAGGCGCTGGGAATTGCTCCGGCGCAGCTGTCCGCCGTGCTGATTACCCATACGCACAGCGACCATGTGACCGGCCTGCGGGTGCTGGCCAAAAAGGCGGGAGCCCCCATCTACGCCACCCCTCCTGCCTGTCGGGAGTGGTATGGGAAGAACCGGTGCGACCAGGTCCAGGAGCTGTTCCAGCCCCAGGAGGCGGGAACAGGGGTGCAGATCGGTTCGCTGTGGGTGGAGTCCTTCCCCACCCCCCACGACGCACCGGGCAGTGTGGGCTACTCTATCGCTGGGGAAAAGGGCCGCATGGTGCTGTGTACCGACCTTGGCCATGTCACCCGGGAGGTCCTCCAGGTGGTGGAGGGCTGCGACCTGCTGGTGTGCGAGACCAACCACGACGAGGATTGGGTCCGGTCCGGGCCCTATCCCTACTACTTAAAACAGCGCATTCTAGGGGACTACGGCCACCTGTCCAACGAGGCGGGAGCGGAGCTGGCCGCCTTCGCGGTGGAGTCCGGCACCAAAACCGTTGTGCTGGCCCACCTGTCCCAAACCAACAATACCCCTGTCCGGGCCTATGAGACAGTGTGCCTCCGGCTGCTGGCCATGGACTGCGACCTGGAGCAGGATATCTCCCTGTCCGTGGCCCCCGCTGAGGAGCCGGGCCCCACCCTCTCCCTGGGAAAGGCGGCGGCGGCATGCTGAGCGTCTATCTGATCTGCGTGGGCAAGCTGAAAGAAAAGTTTTATAAGGAGGCCTGCGCCGAGTATGTAAAACGGCTGGCCGCCTACTGTAAGCTGACTTTGATTGAAATTCCAGAGGTCAAGCTGCCCCAAAAGCCCACCCTGGGAGAGATTGCCAACGCTCTGGAGAAGGAGGGGGAGGCCATCCGGGCCAAGATACCCCCCGGCTCCCGGGTGGCCGCCCTGTGTATTGAGGGCCGTATGCGCTCCAGCGAGGAACTGTCCCAGCTGTTCCCTGTTCCAGGGCGCAGTTCGGACAAGCACATGGTCTTTCTCATCGGCGGCAGCTACGGCCTGCATCCCTCCGTCAAGGCGGAGGCCCAGGAGCGGCTGTCCATGTCGCCTATGACCTTCCCCCACCACCTGGCCCGCGTAATGCTGCTGGAGCAGATTTACCGGGCCTTTAAAATCAACGAAGGCTCCTCATACCACAAGTAAATCAATCCCGGCCGCCCCTGCAAGTGGCGGCAATTCTGACGATTACTATAGGCTCCCTCTTTGAGGGGGCTGTCGCCGCCATAGGCGGTGACTGGGGGAGTAAAAGGGCAATTTTTATAACTTTTTGGGTAAAACTCTCTCCGTCACGACTTTGCCGTGCCACCTCCCTCAAAAAGGGAGGCTTTTTTTGACTTTTTGTATGTTGTTACAGAAAATCCACCCGTCATTTGTAAAGAAATAGTATTGCATTTTGCTTTACAAATGTTATAATAAAGATGTGCTGAGGGGAGTGACTTTCATGGCACAGGTTATGGTCAACTTTCGTATCGACGAAGATGTGAAGAAAATGATGGAACAGGTTTGCCGGGAGATGGGGCTGAGCATGACAACTGCCTTTACCATTTTCGCGAAAAAAGTGGGAAAAGAGAAGCGGATTCCCTTTGAAATCACGGCGGAGCCCGCTGTTTCAGTGTCCCATCGGCCCCGCAGCAGGGCGGACATGGAGCAGATGGAAGAGGCGTCTGAGTTCCGGCGCAGGCAGGGGCGGCTGGAGCTGCTGTGCAAAGAAATCCGCCAGTCGCTGACGGCCATTCATACCGCGATTCCCTCCTCAATTACAGGGCTTTCCATGGAGCGCATACGCCTGCTGTGCGGCGATGAGCTCAAGGACAAGGCCGCGGGGGCGGCCAGCGCCTCCAGGGCGCTGTTCTCCGGAAAAAACACCGACACACTGAGAAAAAAGGACCTGAGCATCCTGGACGAGTATATAGACAGCCTGTCATCCATTGGGGAGGAGCTTTTGGAGCTGGAGCACACCCTGATTCCCCTGATGAAGGGGTGGCAAGGGGAAGACACCGGCGGTTTTGCCCCTTTTGAGCAGAGGCTTGCGGCGGTATCCCAAAAATTTGACGGACTGACCGGTACCATGCAGCGCTTTTTGTGCTCCACCGCCAGCGGCAGCGGGGGGCGCGCTGTGTGGGCGCGGATTCAGCAGGCCTCCAAATCGGTGGAGACGGCCTATGTGCTGGCCGCATTGGAAAATCTGGAGGCCCTGATAATCCGGTCTTACGATCTGCTGGAGGACCAGACCAGGGAGCGCCTGGAGTCCGACTATCTGCAAACGCTGGAGCTTACGCTGTGGGAGCTGGGCCAAACGGAACAGGAGAAGGGCGATGTGGACCGGAAGGCCGCCCTCTGCCTGCGCGCCGTCAATGTACTGTCCCAGGTGATCTCCGACGGCAGGCGGGCCAGGCAGGAGTGGGCCGGGCGGAGCCTGGAGGCGGAGGTGGCGGCCCTGGAGCGGCTGGCCGCCATGCGAGGAGATGTGGCCGGCGGGCTGAGGCCGGACGCCTAAAAATCCCAGGCTGTTGGTTCAGCTTGTTTATATAGAGACAAAACTGTGTTCAATTTGAAAGGAGGAATCCCCATGCTTGATATCATTTTGTCCGCCCTGCCTGTAATCGTCATTGTGCTGGTTGTGGCCGTCATCCTCTTGCTCGGCTATGTCAAGGCTCCGCCCGACCAGGCCTACATCATTTCCGGTATGAAAAAAGAGAGCAAAGTGCTCATTGGCCGGGCCGGAATCCGCGTTCCCTTCCTGGAGCGCATGGATCGGCTGTACCTGGGGCAGATGACGGTGGATATTAAGACGGAACAGTCCGTCCCCACCAGTGACTTTATCAATGTAAATGTAGACGCCGTCGCCAAGGTCCGCATATCCCCCCACGCGGAAGGAATCAAGCTGGCGGCCAAAAACTTTCTGAACAAGCGCCCGGATGAGATCACCCGTGACCTTCAGGACTCCCTCCAGGGCAACATGCGCGAGATTATCGGCACGCTGTCCCTCAAGGAGATCAATACAGACCGTGACTCCTTCTCCGACCAGGTGATGCAGAAGGCCAGCAAGGACATGGATAAGCTGGGCATTGAGATTCTCTCCTGCAACATCCAGAATGTCACCGACGAGAACGGGCTGATTAAAGACCTGGGCGCCGACAATACCAGCCTGATTAAAAAGAACGCGGCCATTGCCAAGGCCCAGGCTGACCGGGATATCGCCATTGCCCAGGCGGAGGCGGAGCGGGAGTCCAACGAGGCCCGGGTCCAGGCGGACACCCAGATCGCCCAGAAGCAGACCGAGCTGGAGATCAAGCGGGCCGAGCTGAAAATTATGGCCGACGGCAAAAAGGCCGAGGCGGACGCCGCCTATGAGATCCAGAGCCAGGAGCAGCGCAAGAGCATTGAAACCGCCACCGTCAACGCGGAGATTGCCAAGACCCAGCGCCAGGCTGAGCTGAAGCAGTACGAGGTAGAGGTGGAAAAGCAGAAGCTGGAGGCCGAGATTCGGGCCAAGGCGGACGCCGAGCGCTACCGCCAGCAGCAGGAGGCGGAGGCCGCCCTGTTTAAGCGCCAGAAGGACGCCGAGGCGGCACGCTATGAGCAGGAGCAGAAGGCCGAAGCGGAAATGAAAATCGCCGAGTCCCAGAAGTACGCCCGGGAGCAGGAGGCGGAAGGCATTGCCGCCGTGGGCCGGGCAGAGGCGGAGGCGATTCGCGCCAAGGCCCTGGCTGAGGCCGAGGGTATCGACAAGAAGGCCGAGGCCATGAAGAAGTACGGCGAGGCCGCTGTCATTGAAATGGTCATGCAGGCCCTGCCTGAGATTGCCAAGAACGTGGCCGAGCCCCTGTCCAAGGTGGACAAAATCACCATGTATGGTGACGGCAACAGCGCCAAGCTGCTGGAGGATATCATCACCGGGACCTCCCAGGTTACCGAGGGCATTACCCAAGGCATGGGTATTGACATCAAGTCCCTGGTGGCCGGTATGCTGGGCGGCAAGCTGGCCGGGGGTGAGGACAAGACGATTATTATCCAAAACCCCGCCCCCCAGGATCAGTCCGGAAGCTCCCCCGCCGGTCCGGACAAGAAAAATTAAAGAGCTCTGTTCCAATAGTCAAACGTCCCCGGATTTCAATGAAATCCGGGGACGTTTCAGTATGTCGAGCTTCTTATACTAATCGATGTAATCGTTTGATTGGGCCGTATTCTGCGGCCCGGCGGCATGAAACGCCTCGATAAAAAGATTTCAAATCTTTTTATCGAGAAACAGTATTATCCTCCTCAGAAAATCAAGCCGTACTTTCGAATCCGATACTGTAAGCTTTGCCGGAGAATCCCCAGCATCTGAGCCGTTTGGGAGATGTTATAGCCGCAGTGATCCAGGGCCTGGGCGATAATCTGCCGCTCGTATTGGTCCATCAGCCCCTGGAGGGTCTCACGGGAAAAATCCACAGGTCGGGCGGGTGCGGGGGCGGCCTGATTTTTCAGCAGGTAGGGAGGCAGGTGCCGCGTCTCCATTACGCCGGCGTCGGCCACGTTCTGGGCGTAATCCAGCACATGGAACAGCTCCCGCACATTGCCCGGCCAGTGGTAGCCGCGCAGCAGGGTGCGGACCTCCGGCGTCACCTCTGTGATGCCGCGGACAAATTGATAGGCGGTAGCATCCAGGTGGTAGCGAATCAGCTCATCCAGGTCCTCCAGGTGCTCCCGGAGGGGCGGAAGCTCAATCATCACGGTGGACAGCCGGTAGAACAGGTCCCGGCGGAATGTGTTTTCTGAGATGCCCTTAAAGGGGTCCTCGTTGCAGGAGGAGATAATGCGCACATCCAGCTTCAGGTCCTTATGTCCGCCCACCCGGCGGAAGGTCTTCTCCTGGATGACCCGCAGAATCTTGGACTGCATAGCCAAACTCATGGAGTTCAGCTCATCCAAAAACAATGTGCCGCCGCTGGCCTCCTCAAAGTAGCCCGCCTTGTCCTCACTGCCGGTAAAGCTGCCCTTCTGAGTGCCGAAGAGCAGACTCTCGATCAGGGTATCTGGAATGGCGGCGCAGTTGATAGCCAAAAACTTCCCGCTCCGCCGGCGGCTGGCCCGGTGGATGCTCTGAGCAAAAATTTCTTTGCCCGTCCCGGTCTCCCCCACCAGAAGGATGGGGCTGTCCTGGGGGGCCACCCGCTTGGCCAGCGCCACCGCCTCCCGCAGCTTGGCGCAGCTGCCAATCACATTGTCAAAGGTGTAGCCGGAGAAGCTGATCTTGGGCGGCTTGTTCCGAAAGGAGCTGATGGCCCGCCGGGTGGCCTCCATCTTTTTGATGTTCTTTTCCACGATTTCCGCAGTCTGCTCAAAAACCACCGCTCCCAGCAGCTCCCCCTCCCGAAAGATGGGGTAGGAGGTGTTGGCCGAGGCGATAGGGGCCATGCTAAAGTTATTGGTTCGAAAACTGTCCACCCGGTCAATCACTGGAGCCTGGGTCTGGAGGACGGTCATAATGGTGCTGATGCTCTCATCCAGGTTGTACATGTCCAAAAGGTGCCGCCCCTCCACGTTGACTCCGCTGGGGATGTGGGAGATGCCCCGGCTGGCCTTGTTAAAGTAGACAGCGCAGGCGTTTTTGTCATAGATCTGTACGCCGTCTCCAATCTGGTCCAGGGCGCGAGCCAGAAGGTAGGGCCGGTTATCCTCCCGCTTGAGGAGCAGATAGCTCCCGTCCGCCGGGGCAGGCAGAATTAAAAAGGTAAACGCCGCCTCTTCCCATACAAGCCGCCCGCTGTCCTCCCCTTCGGGCAGGGCAAAGGCGGTACCGGCCAGCAGCCGGTCAGCAACCCAGCGCTCAAAGAGATCCCGGTAGAGGGTCTCGGTCTCTTGGCTCCCCCAGGCTACCGATTGAAACCTTCTGTCCCGGTCCAGAGTAAACAGGATATCGTAAAGCATGGCACTCTCTCCTTTTTCGATTACCGCAAGTGTATCTGAAATTTGTTCTTTCGTCAAGATGCTGTGCAAAATATTTTTGCTATACGCAATAATGCTTTGCATATAAGAACTGGGCAATCCATCAAATCCGAAAAAGTACTGTCTGCTTTTTTGGATGTTTTGCATAATTTGAATTTTAAGGAATTGTGCAGAAAATACAAAATTTTTGGTATTTATACCCTGTTTCATCCGTTGGCCTGAAATTTGCTTATTTAATATAGCAAAATGAAGAAAGGAGAGTATGCGGTTTACAGGCCGCATACGGAGAGAAACATGAAACACGAAAACAAGCCCATCCGATGGGATGTATTCATCCCCTGCTTTGTGGTCATCGGAGGCGCAGCCCTGCTGGGCATCATCAACAACACATGGCTGACCAGCGTCACATACGCCATTTTTGGCTGGTCCCTGAGCAATTTTGGCTGGCTGTATCAAATTGTGGCCATGGTGACTCTGCTTCTGGCAGCTCTGCTGCTGTTCACCAAGGTGGGTAAGATCCGCTTCGGCGGCCCGGAGGCCAAGGCTAAGCACTCCTTTGGCTCCTGGTTCGCCATGACCCTCACCGGCGGCATCGCCACCGGCCTGATTACCTACGGCGTCAACGAGGTGCTGATCTATTACGGCAACATCTACGGCGAGCTGGACGGCTACGGAATCACCCCCCTGACCCAGGAAGCGGAGCTGTTCGCCA
The DNA here is from genome assembly GCF_943192995.1 of Flintibacter muris. Lineage (GTDB taxonomy): Bacteria > Bacillota > Clostridia > Oscillospirales > Oscillospiraceae > Lawsonibacter > Lawsonibacter muris. The sequence goes on along the minus strand of NZ_CALPCP010000026.1, from coordinate 30,087 downwards.
TGGGCCGCTGCTTCTACAACTGGACCTTCATCCCCTACGCTATGTACGCCCTGTCCGGGGTGCTCATCGCCTATATGTACTTTAACCGCAAGAAAGAGCTGTCCGTGGCCGCCTCCCTCACCCCAATCTTTGGTGAGAAGGTGACCCAGGGTATCTGGGTGGTGCTGGTGGATGTGCTGTCCGTGCTGGCCATCGCTCTGGGTCTGGCCTCCTCCCTGGGTGCCGGCCTGGCCCTTATCGGCTCCGGCCTCTACTCCGCCTATGGCGTGGCCCAGGGCCCCATCGTGTGGGTCGCCCTCACCGCAATCATCACCATCACCTTTACCATCGCCTCGGTCACCGGTATCGACAAGGGCATCAAGTGGCTGGCCGGACTGACCTCTAAGATTTTCTATGTTCTGCTCATCCTTCTGTTCATTATCGGTCCCACCGTTTACATTCTGAACATGGCCAATGTGGGCCTGGGATACTGGATGGACCGGTTCTGGATGTGGGGCTTTGACCCCTCCACCGTGGGCGGCTCCGCCCTGGTCACCTGGTGGACCATGTACGACTGGGCCATCTGGATCGCCTACGCCCCCCTGATGGGCATCTTCTTTGCCATCATCGCCTACGGCCGCACCATCCGCCAGTTCCTGATTGTCAACTGGATTCTCCCCGCCTCCTTTGGCTATGTGTGGTTTGCCGTGTGGGGCAGCACCGCCCTCCACTGGCAGAAATCCGGCCAGGCTGACGTCATCTCCGCCATTGTGGACGGAGGTGCCACCGCCGGTATCTGGGAGTTCCTCAAGCACGTCCCTCTTGGCATGATTTTCATTCCGGTCATAATCGTCGCTCTGATTGCCGCCTTCTCCACCACGGCGGACACCATGTCCACCACCATTGCCGCCCTGTGTACCAAGGGGGCCCGCCACGACGAGGAGCCCGCTATCTGGCAGAAGATTGCCTGGGGCGTGTCCATCGGCGTGATTGCCTGCATCATGGTGGCCTTTGGCGGAGGCGCCCAGGGCGTGGACGGCGTAAAGTATCTGGCGGCCTGCGGCGGCTTTGTGGTACTGATTGTCTTTATCTTCCAGGTAGCCGCCGCCTTTAAGGTATTTTTCTTCGATCCGGAGACAAAAAAAGACATTGTTGACAGCGTGGATCAAATTGAGGCATAACTGAGGTGTTGAGCATGGAAGCAATGGAAAAACTGGTTTTAGGCGAACCCATTACCCTGGAGGACTTCGTCTCTGTGGCCCGGTTTGGACGAAAGGTGGAGTTTGCTCCGGAATACATAGCCCGGGTGGACCGCTCCCGGGCGCTGGTGGAGCGCTGGGTGGAGGAAGAGCGGGTGATGTACGGCGTGACCACCGGCTTCGGCGCCCTGTGTACCCAGGCCATCAGCAAGGAGGAGACCGCTCAGCTCCAGGAGAACATTATTCTGTCCCACTCTGTGTCGGTGGGAGAACCCCTCAGCATTGAGCGGGTGCGGGGCATCATGCTCATGGTGCTGCAAAACCTGGGCCAGGGGTACAGCGGCGTGCGGATGAAGGTGCTGGAGCGGTACCGGGATTTCCTCAACGCCGGCCTGACCCCCTGGGCCCCCGGGGACGGCAGTGTGGGCTACCTCTCCCCCGAGGCCCACATGGCCCTGGTACTGCTGGGCAAGGGCAAGGCCTATCTGGGTGAGGAGCTGCTGCCTGGGGAGGAGGCCCTGAAACAGGTGGGGCTGGAGCCCATGGTCCTCAGCTCCAAGGAGGGACTGGCCCTGGTGTCCGGCACCACCTCTGCCACCGCCATGGCGGCCCTGGCTCTGTGGGATATGCTCCAGGCGGCCAAGTCCGCCGACATTGTGGGGGCTATGTCCCTGGAGGCCATGAAGGGGGTTATCAACGCCTTTGACCCCCGGGTCATGGCGGTGCGTCCCCATCCCGATCAGCTGAACGCCTCGGAGAATGTCAGGAGAATGCTAAAGGGCTCTGGCATTATGGAGAAGTACCGGGGCAGCCGGGTGCAGGATGCCCTGTCTCTGCGGTGTATCCCACAGCTCCACGGCGCGGCCCGGAAAACACTGGAAGACGCGAAAAAGACCATTGAGATTGAGATGAACTCCTGCTGCGACAACCCCATCATCTGGCCTCAGCAGGGAAATGAGGATGTGATCTCCGCCTGCAACGCCGATTCCGCCTATGTGGGCATGGAGATGGACAGCGCCTGCATTGCCGCCGTGGGTCTGGCCAAGATGTCCGAGCGGCGCAACAACCGCATTGTGGACGGCTCCCTGTCCGGCTATCCCTACTTCTGCATCAAAAATCCGGGCCTGAACTCCGGACTGATGATCCCCCAGTACGCCCAGGCCGGCCTTTTAAACGAAATGCGTATGCTGGCTACCCCCTCTACAATCGACAACACCCCCACCTGCGGCAACCAGGAGGACTACGTGGCTATGGGCTACAACGCCTGCAAAAAGGCCGGCCCCATGGCCGAGAAGCTGGAGTACATGCTGGCCATTGAACTGCTCAGCGTCTATCAGGTACAGCAGTTTGTGGACCCAGATGTGAGCCGGGCCCCCGCCACAGCGGCTGTCCTGGCTGAAATCGGCAAGCACGTCCCGGTGATGGAGAAGGATATATTCCTCTACCCCTATATCGAGTATCTGAAAGACTTTATCCACACTGGAGCGCTGATCCAGGTGGCGGAAAACGTGACAGGAGCGCTGAGCTGATATGAAAAAAGAAGTCATCAGAGTAGAGATCGACCTGAAAAAGATTTTTTTGACACCCCCCAATATCCGACGGGAGAAAATCACTCTGCTGGTGATGATGGTAGTTCTCTTCGTCATGTTTTTTGGCCCTATCTGCTCTACAGACATCCACCCGGTCAAGGCGGTGCTGCTGGCCTGTCTGCCTGCCTTGTCTGTCTCGTGGGGATGGATTGTCCTGCTGCGCTCCCTGTTCCGGAAATCTGAATTCTGCAAATAAATTTTAGTTGCCCATCTACCAAATGTCTACCTCAAAACCCGCCAATCCCTTGCGGCGCAGGGATTGGCGGGTTTTCCATTTTCTAGGTCATCTACCAGGTGTCTACCGGTTTGCACTTTTTCATATCAAATTATGTGATTTTTTTAGATTTTCTCCCACTTTTGCAATCTTTAACGCCATGCAAGAGGCGTGACACGGCGGTGGTAGGGCGGGAACGTTAAAAAACCTCTGATTTTTTGGTCAAAACGTAGAATTTTCCGGCAAAAAGGTTGGACTTACGGGGTCTACCAAAGATCGGACGAGGATGCGTTTGACCAGACCGGCCCCTCTCAGGCCGAAAAAAATTAAAGGAGGAAATCCGAATGAGAAACCTGAAGCGGGCCCTCAGCCTCACTCTGGCCTCTGTCATGCTCCTGGGCATGATGGTTGTCGGTTCCAGCGCGGCTGCGGGCTACGACGATGTCAGCGAAACTGACAACGTCGAAGCGATCGAGGTTCTGCAGACCATCGAAGTCATGGTCGGCGACGAGCGGGGCTTTGGCCCTGAGCGTTCCGTCAACCGTGCTGAGATGGCGGTTGTCATGGGCAAGCTGCTGAACCTGGATTACAACTATTATAGTGCTACCTGCCCCTTTGACGACGTGTACGACTGGGCCCGGGGCTGGGTCGGCGCCTGCGCCGCCAACGGCATTGTGTCCGGCCGCGGCGACGGCGTGTACGATCCCGGCGCCACTGTGACCGCCGTGGAGGCCGCCTCCATGCTGATGCGTGCCCTGGGCTACTTCAAGTACCAGAGCGACTACGCCAACGGCTTTGAGGTCTCCACCGTCCTCCAGGGCAACAACATCGGCATCTTTGACGGTGTTGGCTCCAGCGCTACCGAGCCCATGACCCGTAATCAGGTGGCTCAGATGGTGCTGAACGCCCTCCAGAGCGGCATGGTCCAGGCCGACGGCAACACCCTGAATTACTTTGACAATAACGGTAACGTGATTGCCACCAGCGGCAAGGTCAACTATGTCTATGTCACCAGCAATAAGCCCTTTGCCAAGGCTATCAGCGGTGTCGCCGCCTCCTCCATGGGCTCTGTCAACGACGATCCCATCGTGGAGCTGGGCGAGCAGCTGTACAACGGCGACCTGAAGCTCTATGGCGAGGGCGGCAATATTGCTGACCGCGTGTGGGATGTCTTCGGCCGTCCTGCCCGCCGCTGGGAGTACAAGGGCCAGGAGATCGGCACCTACGTGAAGAATGAGCTGCTGAAAGAGAGCTACACCGCCAAGGTGACCGGCCAGACCCTGTACGATCTGCTGGGCAAGAGCACCATTGATACCTACAACTTCAGAATCACCATTGATGGTGTGAAGGCTGTGGATGATATTTACGGTGCCGACGCCAACGCTGCGACCATCCTGACCACCGCAATGTTCAGCCAGAACGATATGTACCGCACCAACAAGGACGCTGTGGGCCGCACCGGCAACGGCGTGCTGACCCAGGTCTATGTTGACACCGACTTTACCAAGAGCAATAACAACACCAACGACTATTGGGTTTACATCTCCATCATCAACACCTACCTGGCCAAGGCCACTGAGGATTATGACACCAAGAATGATGATGTGAACCTGCGGGTATGGCGTCTGGACAAGATCAGTGATAAGTACGTGAAGTCCACCGTTAAGAACGATACCGCCACTGACAAGACCAGTGACTACGAGGATATCGACGCCGCGGGCGAGGACTTTGCCCTGGTCAAGGACGTGAAGAAGGACGACCTGTACAAGGTCACCGTGGCTGACGGCGAAATCCAGACCATTGAGGCCCCCGAGATTCTCAGCGCTGTCACCGTGGACGCCTTCAAGCTGTTTGACCACGTGACCACCGGCGGCCAGCAGTATGACCACGCCACCACCGCCCGTTACGACGTGGAGGCCATTGAGAACTGGACCAGCATCAACGACGCTCTGAACCTGAAGGAGCTGACCTACAACGTCATTCTGGACGATTACGGCTACCTGATCGGTCTGGAGCGCAACGAGGACCCCGACCAGTACGTGTTCCTGACCGGCATTGAGGCCGGCGCCAGCAACCTGTACGCCAAGCAGGTGGACGCCAATGTTATCCACATGGACGGCACCATGGAGACCATCAAGGTTGACATGACCAAGAGCACCTGGGGCAACCCCGGCTCTGCTGACCAGAGCTTCGGTAGCAACCTGACCACGAATATGTCCCAGATGAACACCTGGTGCGCCTACACCGTGAGCAACAGCGGTGTGTACACCCTGCGCCGCGTGCCTGTGGCCACCACGACCAACCTCACTGGCGGCAACATCAAGGCCGGCCAGTTTGCTCAGGACGTGGCCATCCACAACGACGGCCCCACTGACTACGACAAGTCCATCAACACCAAGCGCGTGTCCCTGATTGCCGCTTATAATGATGTCACCAGCACCCGGCAGTATGTCTACGGCAACGACGACACCGTTTACCTGACCGTCTCCCTGGAGAAGGTGGCTGTGGACGACAAGACTGATAAGACCACCTATGACAAGACAACCGGCACCAGAGTTCCCGAGAACGTCGCCGAGAAGCGCTGGATTGTGGACGACGTGGATTCCGTTGTCACCGGCGTGAAGAACGCCAACCTGGTGGCTGAGGACAAGGGCATGATCAAGGACGGGTTCGGCTATCCCGAGTCTGAGATTTACACCCTGTACAACAAGGACGGCATTGTGATTGCCGCCGTGGTCATCGGCGAGGATGACGGCGCCAGCAGCAGCTACGCCTACATCCACAGCGGCGACCTGGAGGAGGAGTCCTATGCCCACAGCTCCGCCACCAAGTCCGGCGACGGCGAGTGGACCTGGACCCGCAAGGCCATTGTCAACGGCCAGATCGTCACCCTGAAGGAAGTCGGCGACAATCCCCAGTACCTGCACCCCCTGGATTCTCTCCATCCCAAGGGAATGCAGCAGGGCCTGTGGTATGAGGTCCGGTACGACGCCAACGGCAATGTCCGCCGCGCCGACGTGGTTGTCAACGGCTCCGAGGTCAAGTATCCCAACCTGGTCAGCAACGTTGAGAGCGCTGTCAACAGCAACAGCGACACCGTCGTGCTCAAGGACATCACCACCATCGACGGCCTGAGCTACAAGAACGGTACTCTGTACACCAACGTCTCCGCTACCCGCGGCTTCTCCGTCGATCCCGACGTGAAGACCGTTCTGATCCTGGCTGGCAAGGAGAACTCCGGCAGCTACGGCCCCAGCAACGTCGAGATTTTTGACTCCGTCGCTGACGGCTACACCGGTTACGCCGGCCTGGAGCGCGCCCTGCGCGAGATGAATGATGACGACGGCGGCTACGTTGCCTACGAGGACGTTGCGAGCGAGCTCAACGAGGTTGAGATTGCTGCTGTCCTGGAGAGCGGCCGCGCTACCACCATCATCATCAACGACAAGACCCCCGCCCCCGATAACCGGCCCGACACCGGCAAGCCCATTGATCCTGTCGGCAAGAACGTGATCTACAACATCAACGACTATCGCAATGTGACCTTCTACAAGGGCTCCACCCTGGTCACCGCTGACGACATCTCCGCTTACGGCGTCGGCACCCAGAAGTTCACTGTTGCCAAGGATGTTGTTGTCTCCCTGTACGCCGCCGCTGGAACCTTCGGCTCCAAGGCCGCTGCTGTTAAAGTCGGTGGTATCACCTTCACCGTGAACGCCAACGGCGACACCGCTTCCTTCACCATGCCCAACGACAATGTCACCCTGCCCAGCCCCGCCGATATCAGGGCTGAGGTTAATAAGGAAGACGACAACAATCCCGGCGGCGGCACCGATGCGATTGACGCCGCGCTTAAGGGCAAGGTAAAGGTTGTAAAGGCCACTGATAGCACTGTGCTGAGCACTTACACCGTTACCGACGCGCACGTTATTACTGCCACCGACGATGTTGCCGCAGGTAGTAAGTACGCTGGCTTGGCTGTTGGCGACCTGTATCTGGGCTTCACCGTTCCCAGTGGCAAGGCTATCACCGCCGCTGATAATGTAACGATTGTTACCGCTGCGGGTGAGTATGCTGTAACAGCAAAGGCCAATTTCGGCACCAGTGGCGCTGTCAAGGGTGCTGTGGCGAAAGCCAATGTTCCCGCTGGCGAAATCACTGAGATTCGCATTCCTGTTACCGAGGATGCCACTGCCACTACCTATCCCGTTACTGTAAACGTGCCCGAGGGTTACACTCCGATGCTCGGCGGCAGCAATACTCCTGCCACAGTGGCTGGCAATAACAGTACTGCACTGAAACTGGTGTTCAAAGCCAGTGATGCGGCGACCCTGAGTGGTGTCAGCGAGGTTACCTTGGATTGGTCTGTCACTGGTCTGGGCGCAACTGAGATTAAAACCACAAATGTTACCGGTACTGTAAGCAACGGTGTAGTCACTGTATCTGCACTGGCAGGTACCAACATGGCTGCGACTGACAATGTGGTTGTGACCGTTTCCAACGTCAAGGGCAGCAAGGTTGCTGGCAAGCTGGATCTGGCTGATGACGTTAAGACCTACATCACCAATGCTGCTGGAACCGATGCAGGCATCACTGCTACCGCTGGTCTGACTAAGGACGCTGAGGTAGACCTCCAGGCTACAAAAGCTAAGGAGTTCGCTCTGGCGGGCAACATCAAGAGCGTTGTTGTCACCTACGAGTTGACTGGTGTGACTGCTAAGAGCGGCAATGAAGCTGCAGTTACTGGTACTGGAACCATTGACGCCACCTCCAAGGAGCTGACTCTTTACAAGACTGGTACGACTGATACTGCAGCTGCAGGCAAGGCCACCTTCACTGTTGACGGAGACGAGGCAGTTGTCCTGAAGATTACCGGTGTAACCGAAATCGTCTTCGACAAGGCCAAGTTCTCCACCATTGCTGTGCCTATCGGTGGCCAGGCCATTACCACCACTGCCGCTGGTGCTAACATCACTCTGGTCCAGAAGGCTGGCAAGTGGGTCAACAAGGACGCTGTAACTCTGTCCTTCACTCCCGCTTCTGCCTTCACCGCTGGCAAGACTGCCAAGATGACCTTCGATTCTGGTGCTACCTACACTGGCGTGGAGACGAAGCTGACCACCACCGCCACTGCGGCTAACACCGACGCCATTACCATCAGTTTGGATGCTGAGACTTTGGAGTTCACCGACTTTGTGAATGCAATCAGCATTCTGCCCCGTGATGTGACCCCTTAAGTTTCTATCCGAGCAAATCTGCACCCCCGGGCTTTAGCCCGGGGGTACCTTTTGTGTTAGGACATGTCGAAGAAGGAGATCACTTCATAGGCATATCCGGGCCGGTTCATTGCGGCGGTATAGTCGTTGCCGGTGAAGGAGATTTTGCTGCCGCTCCAGGTGACGCGCAGGTTAGCGGCGGCGGCGCCGTTAGAGGATATGTAGAAAGAGACGTTGGAGTTTTCCGTGAAGAATGCGACCGCCTGCAAGCCGATAATGATGACAAGCTTGGGCACAGCGTCGAAAGAGAGCTCCTTGGTTGTGGAGCCGTCTCCGGTGTAGGCGGAGGTCTGGATTTGACAGTTTCCCCGCCGTGCCACCGCCGCGTTCAGCGCCGCCACCGCCGCCGCTCTTGCGCTGGCCTCCGCCGCCCTGGCGTCCGCCGCCGCCTTGAGCGCCGCGTCGATTTTGGCGTTGTCCTCGTTGAAGTCAACCCGCCGTACGGCGTCATTTTCCTCCCACTGATTGAGACGGTAATTTTTCGTGTAGTTGCTAGACATAAAAAATCCCCCTTAACATGTAAAAGTAATTGAGCCCGAAAAAAGGCTCCTTTCGCAAAGGAGCTGTCAGCCGCAGGCTGACTGAGGATTGTATTTTGCGAAGCAAAATGTATGAAATAAACAAGATTTATGCAATTCTCATTTGCTGCGCACATTTCGTCTGCGACGAAATACAATCCACCGGCACGGCGGAGCCGTGACGGTGGGCCCTCTATAAAACACAGAAAAACGCCCCAAAGTGGGACGTTTGCATACATTTAATGGAAATGAGGGCGCACTGCGCCCTTTTTTCAAGATTCAGGGTTTACGAAATTTCAGCCAGCCTCTGATTTTTACAGAAAATAAAAAGCCCTGGGTGAATGGCAATCATCCACCCAGGGCTGTACAATATTGGTGCTGTTCCGGACCCGGCTGTGCTGCGTTTGTCGCGCTGTTTTTACCCGCAGAAGTCCTTGGCGGCCTCCACAATGTGCTCCGCCGACAGGCCGAACTGTTTGAGCAGGGCGGCGGCGGGGCCGGAGTGGCCGAACTCGTCGTTGACGCCGATGCGGCGTACGGGGGTGGGGCACTTCTCGGCCAGCAGGGAGCACACTGCCTCCCCCAGGCCGCCGATGACGGAGTGCTCCTCGCAGGTAATAATTTTTCCGCACTCCCTGGCGGCCTTGAGGACCAGTTCCTCGTCCAGGGGCTTGATGGTACACAGGTTGATGACCCGGGCGGAGATGCCCGCCTCAGCCAGAGCCTTGCCCGCCTCGATAGCCTCGTTGACCATCAGGCCGTTGGCAATGATGGCTATGTCGGACCCCTCCTGGAGGACCTCGCCCTTGCCAATCTCAAACTTGAAGGTGGCCTCGTCATGGAAAACGGGGACGGCCAGGCGGCCAAAGCGGAGGTAGACGGGCCCCTCATACTCATAGGCGGCCTTGACAGCGGCTCGGGCCTCCACGTCGTCAGCGGGGGACATGACCACCATGCCGGGGATGGAGCGCATGAGAGCAAAGTCCTCACAGCACTGGTGGGAGGCTCCGTCCTCGCCCACCGAAATGCCGCCATGGGTGGCGCCGATTTTCACGTTCAGGTGGGGGTAGCCAATGGAGTTGCGCACCTGTTCAAAGGCCCGTCCGGCGGCAAACATGGCAAAGGAGGAGGCAAAGGGCACCAGCCCCATGGTGGACGCTCCGGCGGCCACGGCGATCATGTTGCCTTCGGCGATGCCGCAGTTGTAGTGGCGGTTGGGGAAGGCCTTTTTAAAGGTGCCCGTCTTGGTGGCGCCGGCCAGGTCGGCGTCGAAGACGATCAGGTTGTCGTGTTCCCTGCCCAGCTCAGCCAGGGCCGCGCCGTAGCTGTCCCGGGTTGCGATCTTTTTCACGTCTGCCATCTTACATCGCCTCCACTTCCGCCAGCTGAGCCTTCAGCTCATCCATGGCAATTTTGTATTCCTCGTCGTTGGGGGCCTTGCCGTGCCAGCCGGCCTGGTTTTCCATGTAGCTGACCCCCTTGCCCTTGGTGGTCTTCATCACAATGGCGGTGGGGACCTCTTTGGTCTCCCGGGCCTGGGCAAAGGCGGCCTCGATCTGCTCAAAGTCGTGGCCGTCGATCTCAACCACGTTCCAGCCGAAAGACTTCAGCTTGTCGGGGATGGGATAGGGGCTCATAACCTGGTCCACGGGGCCGTCGATCTGGAGTCCGTTGTTGTCAATGACGGCGCACAGGTTGTCCAAACCGTAGTGACGGGCCAGCATAAAGGCCTCCCACACCTGGCCCTCCTGAATCTCGCCGTCGCCCAGCAGGGCGTAGACACGGCAGGACTTACCGGTGTGCTTGGCGGCCAGAGCCATACCGGCGGCGCAGGAGATGCCCTGGCCCAGAGAGCCGGTGGACATGTCCACGCCGGGTACAGTGTTCATGTTGGGGTGGCCCTGAAGGTAGCTGTCGATATGCCGCAGGGTGGGAAGGTCGTCCACGGGGAAGAAGCCCCGCTCCGCCAAAGCGGCGTACAGGCCAGGGGCGGTGTGGCCCTTGGACAGGACAAAGCGGTCTCTGTCCTCCCACTTGGGGTTCTTGGGATCGACATTCATCTCCTTAAAGTAGAGATAGGTAAACACGTCGGCGGCGGACAGGCTTCCGCCGGGATGACCGGCCTTGGCCCCATGGGTCCCCTCGATGACGCCCATGCGCACCTTGCAGGCCGTAGCCATCAGCTGCTTTTTCTCACTGGCTGTCATAATGCTCTCCTTTTATATGAAAATTTTCATCGGTTTCGCTGTCTCCTATTATAAAGCAGCCAGCAGGAAAAAACAAGTAGAACAGGTGCAAAACGGTTGGCTTTTATAGCAATCTTCAAAATTGCTGACACCGGAGCCACAGGCCGCCCCCACATATGCAGCAAAAGTGTGCTGACTATATCAGACCCTTACCTTGTCACTCATGCAGTACCACCACAAATTGAATTACGCCCTCCTCCGGGCACTCCGCCCGGAGGGAGCCGTGGTGTGCCTCCACAATACTCTGGGCGATGGACAGGCCGACGCCAAAGCCTCCTGTCTGCTTGGAGCGGGAACGGTCCGGCCTGTAAAAGCGGTCAAAGAGCTTGTCCAGCTGCGTTGTGTCCAGCCCGGCGCAGGGATTGGAGGTGCTGAGCACAACACTTTTTTTACCGCCCTCCAAACGCAGGCGGATACCGCCGCCGCTGTCCGCGTACTTGACCGCGTTGTCCAGCAAAATGGACACCAGCTGCCGTATGGCGTACTCGTCCCCACGGCTGGACAGACCGGGAGCGACGTCGATCTCCAGCGTGTGTCCCTTGGCGGCGGCAAAATCCTGGAAGGAGTCCGCCGTTTCCGCCACCACGCCGCTGATATCAAACCGGACAAAGCGCAGGGGCGGTTTCTCCTCATCCAGCCGGGCCAGCGTCACCATATCGTTCACCAGCCGGGTCATATGCTCGGTCTGCGCCTGGGCTTTGTCGATCCATTTCTGGGGGCCCACCTCCATCTCCAGCACCTTCAGGCTGGTGGCGATAACTGTCAGCGGCGTTTTCAGCTCGTGACTGGCGTCGGTGATAAACCGTTTTTGCTTCTCCACGCTTTTCACAGTGGGCTCGATGGCTTTTTTAGAAAACAGCCAGATGAGAATATAGACCAGAACCACACAGATGGCCGCCACCAGAAGAGAGATCAGCGCAAAGGTGCGGATGGAGTGCAGTTCCCGCTGGCAGTCCAGAAAGATCGCCATATACCGGTCTTCTCCAACGCAGGTTACATAATATTTGTAGTTCCCCGTATAGCCCATACCCTCACCACGGCTCAGGGCAATGGACAAAAAGCGGTCCGTGTCCTCCTCCTTCACGGCGGCGATATGCCTCATATCCGTGCGGTCCAGATCGCCGTCCCCGGCGTAGTACAAAACAAAATACCGGGTGGAGTAGGGGGTCTCGGGGGTAAACTGCCCCCTGGGGGGCTTTTCCGGCCTACCGCCGGGAAATTGGGGGATCATGCCCTGGTTTTCGTAAATCATTTGCAGGGTATTGCTGAGTGTCTGGTCTGTGGACAGATAGTTGAACACATTGATGGATGCTGTCATCAGAAGCACCACCAGGGTGACGGAGAGCATGGCGATCATAATGAATTTCCGGCGCAGTCGATTAATCATCCGGCGTCCTCCAGGGAGTACCCCAAACCCCGGCTGGCGCGGATGGTGACGGCGGAACCGGCGGCGCTCAGCTTCTTGCGCAGGTTGGAGATGTGGACCCAGACCACGTTGATCTCCGCCTCTGTATCCCAGCCCCACACTCGCTCCATAATCCGCTCTGCGGAGAGAATCACCTGGGGGGAGCGCATAAACAGCTCCATCACCTGGAACTCCCTGCCGCTGAGCCGCTCGGACCGCTCCCTGCACCGGAGGGTGCTGCTGCCGCAGTCCAGCTCCAGGTCACCAAAGCGGAGCACCGGGGGCTTATAATCCCCCGCCCGCCGCAGCATGGCCCGCACCCGGGCCAGCAGCTCGTCCGGGGCAAAGGGCTTGGGCAGATAGTCGTCCGCACCGGCGTTGAAGCCGGTCACCCGGTCATCCTTTTCCCCCCTGGCTGTGAGCAGCATGACGGGCGTGGACACCCCGGCATCCCGCAGCCGTGTCAGCACCGCCAGGCCGTCCAGCTTGGGCATCATAATGTCCAGGATAATGGCGTCATACTCCCCTGTTGAGGCGTAGTCCAAAGCGGCGGCGCCGTCGTGGACAGTGTCCACGGCGTATTGGTTTTTGGTCAAAAAGGCGGCCAGCACCTCCGCCAGGTCCAGCTCATCCTCCGCGACTAAAAGGCGCAAGGCAGTCCCCTCCGTTTCATAAACACATTATAGGGCAGACACCGGAGAACCGCAACTGTTTTCCAGCGTCTGCCCCTGTATTTTATAGCAATCGTCAGAATTGCTCTCACTTGCAGGGGCGGTGTCAGCAATTTTGAAGCTTGCTGTAATTCTTAACAAAACGATGTAATCGTTTTATCAGGAAGCCGTATTAAAGCGCCTCCCGGGAGGCGGTTCTGCCGCAGACAATATTCAAATTCCCGTTTCGACAGCGCAGCTCGTCCAGAAACTCCTTAGGAACCCCGCTGGCCTTTAGCACCACCCGGTAGTCCAGCTCATACAAAGTTCCCATGTTGCTGGTTTTTACCCTCTCCAGCCGGGCGGAGCAAACATACCGCTGAAACAGGTCGTCAAACAGGCCCTCATAGTCCAGATTCTCTGGAATGGTAATCTTCAATTCCCGTTCGTTCTCGTCCCCGCAGCCAAAGCGCAGCCGGGAGAGCACCAGGACAAAGGCGGCCATCACCATGAAGAACAGGGCCGCCAGAATTACATAGCCCATGCCGTTGGCCAGACCGATGGCCATAGCCAGAAAGATCATGCCGATCTCCTTGGCCGTGCCGGGGGTGGAGCGGAACCGCACCAGGCCAAAGGCCCCCGCCACTGCAACGCCAGTGCCAATGTTGCCGTTGACCAGCATGATGATGACCTGCACCACAGAAGGGAGCATGGCCAGGGTAATGACAAAGCTCTGGGTATAGCTGCTCTTATACATGCACAGCAGGGCAATTCCCAGCCCCAGCAGCAGGGAGGCCGCGGTACAGGCAAAAAAACCATAAAGCGTGATCTCTGTTCCGGTCATGATGGAATCAAGCACAGGCGCGCACCTCCCTCCCGGTGTTCCCGGGCCTGCCGCCGCCCAGGATGTTCTGGCGGTAGCAGGTTCCATACTTGGAAAAAGAGGTGGGGAAGACGCCGGTTTCGCTGAGCAGATGGGCCAGCCAGGCGGGGGCGGTGCCGGGAATCTTAATCTCCATCAAAATCTGGTCGGAGGGGAGAAGGGGCTCCCCGTAGTCCCCGGCGCGCAGGTCCAGATTCCGGTCCCGCCACCGCAGGTTTGTATCGAAGGTGACCCGCAGCTCCGGGTCCTCTATCCCGGCAAAGGCCGTCCGGTCGTAGGCGATAAACACCTTGGGCTTGGGGTGGTAAATACCCATAAACCAATCGATCTCGCGGCAGATCTGATCCTCCTGCTGGGGGATAACCCCGTTGTGGATGTAGGATACCGCGTCAGCGGCCTTCATGACCGTACGGCGCTTATAGACCACGCTGTCAAATTTTTTCTTGAGCTCCACAAACACCCCGTCCTGGCTGCCCGGGACGCCGTAGCTGCGCATCCGCAGCTTTTCTTTGTAGACGGGCTTTTCCAGAGAGGCCCGAATCAGCTGAAAATCGTCTGTGTCATAATAGATGTTGCAGATGGTATAGCGGCCAAACTCGTCGGCCCCCATCCGGTCCTTGATTCCCGCCAGCATCTGTGTAAGCTGATATGGCGTCAGCATATACTTTTTCTCATAGCGCTTGAAACAAAACTGTATTTTACCGGCCATGAAGAAACCTCCTTGTTGAATTCTGTGAACAGCATAGAGGCTTTTCCTAAAGTGAAGCTAAAGAAGTGAAACAGGAAGGTGAATATTTTGTAAACTTGGAAGAAGCGCCCCTGGCTTTTAAGTTCTCTTTAGGTTTGACGGGTATAAACTATACAAGCTTCAAAATTGCCGGCACCGGAGTTGCAGAGGCGGCCTGCGGCCGCCCGCAGAACCAAACGGGTATACCTGTAGCAGGCGGTCGAAGGCCGCCCTGCAGATGGAAGCGAATCTGATCATTGTTATAGATCACCCGCAAGACAACAACAAGGAGGCTTTCTTTATGAAGTATATCACAAAACGGATGGCGGCAGCGCTCTGCGCCGCCGCCATCCTGGGGACGCTGGCCGCCTGCGGAAAGGACGGCGGCACCGCGGCGGGGAGCGGCGCGTACACCCCCCTGTCTCTTTTAAATTCCACCTCAGCTTCCCCGCGTTCGCCTGCGGTTCTGGATTTAACGGGCGCCACCGTCATCACCCTCTCCGGCAGCGGAGCCAGTGTGGATGGGAAGGGCGCGGAAGCGAAGGGGAGCGTGGTCACCATCACCGCCGCCGGCATCTACGCGGTCAGCGGCTGTCTGGAGGATGGCCGCATTATCGTCAACGCCCCCAAGGAAGAGGTGACCGTGGCGCTGAACGGAGCGGATATCACCTGCTCCTATGGCAGTCCGCTGTACATCTATAAGGCCGGTACGGCCACGGTGCACCTTATGGAGGGGACAGAAAATACCCTGACGGACGGCGCTGTCTACAGCTTTGATGACGAATACTCCTCTGCGGCGGACGAGGAGCCCAACGCCTGCCTGTACAGCAAGGCGGATCTTTTGATCCAGGGAGCGGGGGCGCTGACGGTCCTGGCCAACTGCGACAATGGAATCACCAGCAAGGACACCCTGCAAATTTACGACGGCTCCCTCTGGGTCCAGGCCGCCAACAACGGCATCAACGGCAAGGACTCCCACACCATTGACAGCGCCGCCATTGCCGTCACCTGCGGGGGGGATGCCATCCGCTCTACCAACGACACAGACGAGACACTGGGCTGGGTCAGCGTGTCCAACTCCACCCTGAACCTGACCGCGGGGGAGGACGGTATCCAGGCGGAGACCGCTCTGACCATGGCCGGCGGCAGCTATACTGTCGTCTCCGGCGGCGGCAGCGGTGTGCAGCCCTCTGATGACAGCAGCGCCAAGGGCCTCAAGGCGGGAACTGTCCTGTCCCTGACCGGCGGAACCTATACGCTGGACTGCTCAGATGACGCGATCCACTCCAATGGAGATGTGACGGTCTCCGGCGGCACCTATACCATTTCCACCGGCGACGACGCAATCCACGCCGACGAGGCCCTCACTGTATCTGCCGGTGAGATCGATATTCTGACCTCCTATGAGGGACTGGAGGGCACTACCGTCTCGGTCTCCGGCGGGACAATCTACATTGTGTCCTCCGACGACGGCGTAAACGCGGCGGGAGGCGCGGATGGCAGCGGTTTTGGAGGTTTTGGCCATGGAAATGCCTTTGGCGGCGGCAATTCGGATTCCTGCATTGATATTTCCGGAGGATATCTGGTGGTGACGGCGGGCGGCGACGGTCTGGACTCCAACGGAAACGCCGTGATGTCCGGCGGCACCGTGATTGTGTCCAGCACCGGTCAGGGCGACGGCGCGCTGGACTACGACGGCTCCTTTACCCTGTCCGGCGGCACCCTGCTGGCTGTTGGCAGCGGGGCTATGGCCCAGGCCCCCAGTCAGGCCAGCCAGTACACCGTCTCCTTGGGCTTTGACAGTGCCCTCCCTGCGGGAACCTTCGTGAGCCTGGAGCGGGAGGGGCAGAGCCTCGCCTTTGCCCTGCCAATCAGCGGAAGCCACATTGTCTTTTCCTCACCTGAGCTGGAGGGGGAGGCTGTCTATACACTCTCCTATGGAGGGGAGTACAGCGGCCAGACGGTGGACGGCCTCTGCTCCGGGGGAACCTATTCCGGCGGCACAGAGGCGGCTAAGCTGACTCTTTCGGACTATATCACCACGTATGGCCGTGCAGGCATGGGAGGTATGGGCGGACGGCCCGGCGGAATGAAGGGCGGTATGCCGGGAGAAGACCGCGGCGAACCGCCGGCGGAGGGCTTCAATCCGGAGATGCGTCCTGGCGGCGAGGGCCGTGAAAACGGCGGCATGCGGAATCACAGCGGACAGGACGGCATCCCCGAGGGGGAGGGCGACGGCCGGGGAACACCGCCAGAAGACGGCTTTGCAAACACTTGACAGCCAATTACAGCAAATGTTAAAAATCCTGACAAACGGATTGGCCAGCGGGCCGCCGCCCCCGGCGGCCCGCTGGCCTCTATTATACCCTCTTCCAGATCGCCCCGCCGGGCAGGTCGGTAACCTCAATGCCCTGGGCCTTGAGCTCGTCCCGGATGCGGTCGGCCTCGGCAAAATTCTTGGCCTTTTTGGCCTCATACCGCTGGAGGACCAGGGCGTCTACGGCGGGGTCGCCCTCGCCGGTGACGGTGTACCCCCCCTGAGAGGCGGTTTTCTGCTTCTTTTGCTCCTCCCGGACCTTGGCGGCCTTGTCCAGCAGGGACAGGGACAGCACCTGGTCAAAGCTGTCCAGAACGGCCAGCCGGGTGGCGCCGTTGGTCTTGGCCTTGAGGGCGTCGTACAGGGCGGTGACGGCCAGGGCGGTGTTCAGGTCGTTGCCCACCTGTTTTTGGAACTTGTCCTTATACTCGGCCACAACCGCCTCGTCCACCGGACCGTCCGCCGGGTCCTGGGCGGCAACTTTGGCAATAAGCTTCTGAAAGGCCACCGTGGCGTTGTCCAGGTTTTCCCAGGAGAAGACCAGCCCCTTGCGGTAGTGGCTCTGAAGGCAGAAGAAGCGGTAGACCAGGGGGTCATACCCCTTTTCTTCCAGCAAAGAGACGGTGAGAAACTCCCCCTTGGACTTGGACATCTTGCCGGAGTTGGTGTTCAGGTGGTGGACGTGGAACCACTGTTTGCACCAGGGGTGGCCAATATAGCTCTCACTTTGGGCAATTTCGTTAGTGTGGTGGGGGAAGGCGTTGTCAATGCCGCCGCAGTGGAGGTCCAGATACTCGCCGTTGTATTTCAGCGAAATGCCGGAGCACTCAATATGCCAGCCGGGGTAGCCCACCCCCCAGGGGGAGTCCCATTTCAGGGCCTGGTCCTCAAATTTGGACTTGGTGAACCAGAGGACAAAGTCGTTTTTATTCCGCTTGTTCTGGTCCTCCTCCACGCCCTCCCGGACGCCCACCGCCAGGTCCTCCTCGTCGTGGTCGTTGAAGACGTAATACCGCTCCAGTTTGGAGGTGTCAAAGTACACGTTGCCCCCGGCCACATAGGCGTAGCCCTTGTCCAGCAGGCCCTCCACCAGCTTGATAAACTCGTCGATCAGCCCGGTGGCAGGCTGGACCACGTCGGGGGTTTTGATGTTCAGCTTGCGGCAGTCGTCAAAAAAGGCGTCGGTGTAGTACTGGGCGATCTCCATCACCGTCTTGTGCTCCCGCTTGGCCCCCTTGAGCATCTTGTCCTCACCGGTGTCCGCGTCAGAGCTGAGGTGGCCTACGTCGGTAATGTTCATCACCCGGTTTACGTCGTAGCCGTCGTAACGCAGGAACTTTTCCAGCACGTCCTCCATGATGTAGGAGCGCAGGTTGCCGATGTGGGCGAAGTGGTACACCGTGGGACCGCAGGTGTACATCTCCACATGGCCGGGGGTGTGAGTGGTGAATTCTTCCTTCTTGTGGGTTGCGGAATTGTATAATTGCATGGTATTTTCCTCCATTTTGTAATGTTATCTTTAAATCGGCTCCCCCAGCCCCTCCATGACCTCCATCAGGGCGGCGTAACTCTCCTCTGTCGCCCCGCCGTAGAAGCATTGGTATTGGCCGCCTACATCCATCACCACCACCAGGTTGTCCGGGCGGTTACTGTAAAAGGCAAGCTCATATTCCATCCAGTTTCTCAGCGTGACAGGGCGCTGAGTCAATTTCGTCCGGACGGTTTCCAATTCCTCGTCGGTCAGCCAGTAAAAGAAATAATCCTTTGGGCTATATTCCAGCCGCCAGACGGCCTCGTAAGTCAGGGCGGCCTCCAAAAACTCGCTGACGGTGGGGGCGGACAACTCCCAGGGGTCGTCGTCCTCCATCTGGGTGTACACCGGCGGGTCAGGGAGAGCCAGGTCCTCCCGGCGGATGCCTGACCGGCAGACACCTTGATTTTCACAGAACAGGAACAGATGGTCCGATTCGGTAAGCCAGCCCCATTTTTGATAGTCCTCCGGCAAAAGCCAGGTGTCTTGGCACTGGTTCAACTCTTTAGTACGGCCAAAGGTGCGCCAGAAGTCCTCCACCACAGCGGGGAGGGCGCCGAACCGCTCCTTCATGGCGGCAATTTCCTCGTCGGTACAGCCCTGGGGCCGGTCCACACCGTAGAGGTCGCGGACAAGTGTTTGCAGATCCATCTTGCAAGCTCCTCCTTAGTAGGGGCGGCCTGTGGCCGCCCGTATACAATTTAGTTTTCGTCTGACCGTCCCGCCAGATAATCCAGAGAGACACCAAAAAAATCAGCGATTCTGGAGGCGGCAGAAAGCGTTGGTTCAGATTCTGCGTATTCATATTTTTGGTAGGCACGCAGAGAAACTTGGATTTCTTTCGCCGCAAAAGTCTGTGAAACACCTTTGCTTTTTCGTAGAGAAACGAGACGTTTAGAAAAAGCAGACATTTAATCATTCCTCGTATATGCTGCCGAAAATCTGATTCCCCATTTCCAGAAAGAAACTGCCACACAGACACGGGCTGCTTGCCACAAGGCAGGTCAACTGACCGACCAACTGAAAGCCCTAAGCCCAGAAGCGAAGCGATGGATGGATGCGCGAAAGACAGAACAGCTGACGATCAACGGCAACCGGGAGCGGGCTGCCCTTCTTGCGGGGATTTCCATCGGTTTGGAGTTGGGGCGGTTATAAAGGTGCGTTTTTCGATTTCTTCTCCTCCAAATATTTTTCATCCAGCAGCTTTTCCACCAGCTCCAGCCGGGCGTTGAGGGCGTTGAGTTTTTCCAGGGTGGGGTTGTTTACGCTGGTCTGGTCCACGTCGTCAGCGTAGTGGGTGGCCCGGCCGGCGATGCGGACGATCTGGGCGGGGATACCCACGGCGGTGGCGTCCTCCGGGACCTCGGAGAGCACCACGGCGTTGGCGGCAATGCGGGCGTTGTCCCCCACCTTAAAGGGGCCCAGCACCTTGGCCCCGCAGGAGATGAGCACGTTGTTGCCAATGGTGGGGTGGCGCTTGCCCTGGTCCTTGCCGGTGCCCCCCAGGGTGACCCCGTGGTAGATGAGCACATCGTCCCCCACCTCGGCGGTCTCGCCAATGACAATGCCCATACCGTGGTCAATCACAAACCGCCGGCCGATTTTCGCGCCCGGGTGAATCTCAATCCCGGTCCAGAACCGGGACCACTGGGACACCCACCGGGCCAGGAACTTCCATTTGTGACAGTATAGCCAGTGGGCCAGCCGGTGATACAGGGTGGCGTGGACCCCCTGATACAGCAGAAAAATCTCCAGCTTGGACCGGGCCGCCGGGTCCCGGCGCTGGTAGGCCTCCAGCATCTCATTCAGGGCTTTGAACAATAGTATTCCCTCCTTGGGGGAGGCAAACAAAAAAACCTCCTACGCCCGCATGGGCATAAGAGGCGATTGCTCGCGGTTCCACTCTTATTTTTCGCTCAACTGGCCGCTATCGGGGCCAAACCGGACGGCATTACCCGCCGCGCTCCCGGACGCACTTCACACCCCTCCGCTCCAGGCCCCCTTTCAGCCGGTGAAGGGCCCTCTCTGCTGACCGGATAAGACGCTACTTTTCCGTTCCTTGCGCTGATAGTATAATATATTAACATTTTGACGGTTTGGTGTCAAGAGAATTGATTGCTTGACATAAAAAATTCCTCCTTAAAATGGCTGGCTCTGCCGGCGCGGCGCAGGACCGCCTTGATTCGGGCCAGCAGCACCAGGATATTGTAAGACTTGGTGATGTAGTCGTCGTCCTCCAGACTCAGAGCCCGCAGCTCATCGGCCGGACGTCCCGGCAAACAGGCGTCCTTTTCAGCACGAAAAGGGGAGGGCATCTCCAACGTGGAGACGCCCTCCTAACGGTCACTAACCAGCCAGCCTTCCCCTTGGAAAATAAGATCATCCAGATCAGCTCCGCCAGAAACAGGGGTTTCAGCGGGCAGGGGCAGTAAAATCTTGTTGTCGTTCATGCAGACTCCTCCATTTATAAATTGTGACTATTACAAGCCAGTATATGCGGCACTGAATGCAATATGTTCATATTCTGATAGAGCTTTGAAAAAATACTGCATCTGGACAAGCGTAGTCTACCAAATGTCTACCTCAAAACCCGCCAATCCCTTGCGGCGCAGGGATTGGCGGGTTTTCCATTTTCCAGGTCATCTACCAGGCGTCTACCGGTCTGTACTTTTTTATATCAAATCAGGTGATTTTCTCGGATTTTATACCGCTTTTGCAATATTCTATGCCATGCAAGAGGCGTGACACAAGTCTGTTTTTTGGTGGTGTTTAAAAAGTCCAGAAAAATTTGGTTAAAACGGAGAACTTATCGACACAAACGGCAAATATCAGCCCATATCCAGTCCCATCTCATCCATGGCGTGGCGCATGTGGACGGCCATGGCGTGGCGTGTTCCGTCGGGGTCGCGTTTGGAGAAAAATTCCATCAATAGAGCGTGGTCCTGGAGGGTATACTGGGCCAGCTGGCCGTCTTGGTCGCTGGAGACGATCGCTGTTTCCACCGCCTGGCTGATGACGGGCAGCAGACGGGTCATAAACTCGTTATGGGTGGCGCGGACGATGGCGGCGTGAAAATCACGGTCGGCCTGGGTGCGGTCTTTTCCCGCCTGGATGCAGGCGGCCACCCGTTCTCCCTGGGCCAAAATATCTTCCAGCTCCTCCGGGCTAGCCCGGAGGCAGGCCAGGGCAGCCATTTCCGGCTCAAAGACAGCCCGCAGCTCGAAGAGGTCCCGCAGCTGTCCTCTCACCTGGTCCAGGGAGGAGAATCCAAAATCGTTAATCTCATTTACCCGCTGGGAGACGAAGGTGCCCCGGCCCCGGCGGACCTCCAGCACACCCTGGGTCACCAGCTCCCGGATGGCCTCTCGCAAAGTGGCGCGGCTAATCCCCATCTCCTGGGACAGCTCCAGCTCATTGGGCAGCTTCTCCCCGGGGGACAGCTTCTTTTCCGCCGCAATCAGGCTGTACAGCCGCCGGGCGGTCTGCTGGGACAGGCTTTGTTTTTCCATAAAGAACACCTCAAATTTTCCTTGACTTCCATACTCCCATGATATATTATATTGTCATACAATTCAAGAGTTATCAGACAACTTTTGAGAAAAATTTGGAGGTCCTGTTTATGCGCTCTGATGTGGTAAAAAAAGGTATCCCCGCCGCGCCCAACCGTTCCCTGCTCTACGCCCTGGGCTACACCAGGGAGGAGCTGGAGAGGCCCCTGATCGGCGTGGTCTGCTCCTATAATGAGATTGTCCCCGGCCACATGAATCTGGACAAAATCGCTGAGGCCGTCAAGGCCGGTATCCGGGCTGCCGGGGGAACCCCGGTGGAGTTCCCCGCCATTGCTGTGTGCGACGGCATTGCCATGGG
The DNA here is from genome assembly GCF_943192995.1 of Flintibacter muris. Classification (GTDB taxonomy): domain Bacteria; phylum Bacillota; class Clostridia; order Oscillospirales; family Oscillospiraceae; genus Lawsonibacter; species Lawsonibacter muris. The sequence goes on along the minus strand of NZ_CALPCP010000026.1, from coordinate 7,686 downwards.
ACATGTGGGCATGAAGTACTCTCTGGTCACCCGGGACCTGATTGCCGACTCCACCGAGGCCATGGCCATGGCCCACCAGTTTGACGGCCTGGTGATGATCCCCAACTGCGACAAAAACGTCCCTGGCCTGCTCATGGCGGCGGCACGGGTAAACGTCCCGACTATCTTTGTCTCCGGCGGGCCCATGCTGGCCGGGACACTGAATGATGGCCGGCGCACCTGCCTGTCCCACATGTTTGAGGCGGTAGGCTCCTACTACGCTGGAAAGCTGGACGAGGCCGGGGTGGAGGAGTATGAGAACAACGCCTGCCCCACCTGCGGTTCCTGCTCCGGGATGTACACCGCCAACTCCATGAACTGCCTCACCGAGGCCATTGGCATGGGACTGCAAGGCAACGGCACCATCCCCGCTGTCCACTCCGCCCGGCTGCGGCTGGCCAAGCACGCCGGTATGAAGATTATGGAACTGGTGGAAAAGGATATCCGCCCCCGGGACATTATGACGCAAGCCGCCTTCCACAACGCCGAGACCATTGATATGGCCCTGGGCTGTTCCACTAACACCATGCTCCATCTGCCCGCCATTGCCCACGAGTGCGGCATTGAACTCAGCTTTGACATGGCTAACGAGATTTCTGACCGGACCCCCAACCTGTGCCATTTGGCTCCCGCCGGTGACACCTACATGGAGGATCTGGAGCGGGCCGGCGGCGTGTACGCTGTGATGGCCGAGCTGGCCAAGGCGGGACTGATCGACACCACTCTGCCCACCTGCACCGGTAAGAGCGTGGCTGAAAATCTGGAGGGTGTGGTCAACCGCAACCCCGAGATTATCCGCCCCATTGACAACCCCTACTCCAAAACCGGCGGTATCGCTGTCCTCAAGGGCAACCTGGCCCCTGACGGCTGTGTGGTGAAGCAGTCCGCCGTGGCCCCCGAGATGATGCGGCACGAGGGTCCCGCCCGGGTCTTTAACAGCGAAGAGGAGGCCATTGAGGCCATTTATGCCAACAAAATTGTGGCGGGTGACGTGGTGGTCATCCGCTACGAGGGCCCCAAGGGGGGCCCCGGCATGCGGGAAATGCTCAACCCCACCTCCGCCATTGCCGGCATGGGGCTGGACAAGGATGTAGCCCTCATTACCGACGGCCGCTTTTCCGGCGCCACCCGGGGAGCCTCCATTGGCCACGTCTCCCCCGAGGCGGCCTCAGGCGGCAATATCGGCCTGGTGGAGGAGGGCGACCTCATCACCATTGATATTCCCGCCCACACCATCACCCTCAAGGTAGACGACGCCACCCTGGCCGCCCGCCGCGCCAAGTGGGTCTGTCCCGAACCCAAGATCAAAACCGGCTATCTGGCCCGGTATGCCAAGCTGGTGTCCTCCGCCGACAAGGGCGCGATTTGGGGATAACCTATTCTGCAGGGACGGCCTTTGGCCGCCCCTGCAGATGGCAGAAAATCTGATGATTCCTGTAATTTGAAGTCCGCCTTCCGGCGGACTTCTTTTTTTGAAAAAGATATAAAGTTTACTTGACACAAAATGTAAAGCGTGCTATACTACCAGGTAGTAAAGCGAACTTTACATTTTTGAGTGCGAAGGAAGTGGTCCGGTGACCAACAAAATTTCCGCCCTGCGCAAGGAGCGGCGCATCTCCCAGGCCGAGCTGGCCGACGCGGTGGACGTCACCCGGCAGACCATCATCTCCCTGGAGAGCGGCCGGTACAACGCCTCATTGCTGCTGGCCCACAAGATTGCGAAGTATTTCGGCATGACCATTGAGGAAGTATTTCTGTTTGAGGAGGAGATTCCATGAAAGACTGTTTGAAAAAAGCGGCCCCCTATGTGATGCTCGCGGCGGCCTGGGCTCTGATTCTGGCCACGTTCCTGCTGGGGGAGCGGATCAAGGAGCAGCTCAGCCTTTTGCTGTTTACCCTGGGCGGTGTGCTGATGGGCTTTGGTGTGGTGGGAATTGCCCTGAGCCTCATCCGGATGTCCCCAGAGGAGCAAAAGGAGTATGAGCGGAGCGAACACGATGAACGGAACGTGGCCATCCGAGAAAAGGCGGCCATGTCCTCCTGGTACTGGACGCTGTACATGCTGTGGGCGGTGTTTATGGTCATCCAGATTTTCGTAGGCGGGCTGTGGGGCGTGGCCGTGTCCGTCGTGATCGTGCTCCACTGTACCTTCTATATGATCAACATTCACCGCTGGAACAAGAAGATGTAAGGAGGACTCCGAATATGCTGGTAAAACAACTTTTGACAGGCGGCGGGGACTATAAAAAATCCTTAAAACAGCGCCGCTGGGCAGCGATAGGAATGTTAGTCATTGGACTGGTGGGCTTCGTGTGCTATTTTCTGCTGGTGCCGGACAGCCATCTGTCCGAGCATGCCCAGGGGTTCTACCTGGGGGCGGCCAGCGGCATCACCGCCGGGGCTTTGATTCTTTTTATCCGCACGCAATATCTGCTCACCCATCCCCAGGCCCAGCGGAAGGCCAAAATCAAAGAGACGGACGAGCGGGAGATGCACATCATGCGCACCGCTGCGCAACTAGCGGGGGGACTCACCATTTTCGGGGTGGTGCTGTCCCTGTTCATCGTCCTGCCCCTGAGCATGGAGGCATACTACGCCCTGACGGGGGTCGTATTCTTCTACGCCGCCGTCTTTTTCCTTTCCAGCCTGTGGCTGTCCAGAAAGCTGTGAGCCGGCGGCTGGCGCTGACCGTCACGCCGGAGCTGGCGGGTACCAAGGTGGATACCTTACTGAAGCGCCATTTGCAGCTGTCCGGGACGGTGGTGCGCCGCATCAAATGGCTGGAGGACGGCATCCTGGTGGATGGGGTCCGGGTGAACACCCGGTTCTGCCCGGAGGCGGGGCAGGTGCTGTCGGTGCGGCTGTCCGACCCGGTCCGAAACAGCGGCATCGTCCCTGCGCCGGGACCGCTGGATATTGTCTGCGAGGACGAGGACCTGATCGTTCTGAATAAGGCGGCGGGGGTGTCCGTCCACCCCGGACCGGGGCATTTTGACGATACTTTAGGTAATTTTTTGGTGTATTATTACGAAACGTCGGGGCAGGAGGCGGATTTTCATCCCGTCCACCGGCTGGACCGGGGGACCAGCGGGCTGATTGTGTCCGCCAAGCACCCCCACGCCCAGGAGATATTGAAAAATCAGCTCCACACCGAGGACTTCCGCCGGGTCTACCTGGCGGTGTGCGAGGGGGTCCCGGCCCCTCCCGCCGGGGTGATTGACGCCCCGCTGGGCCCCAGGCCCGGCTCCCTCATGGAGCAGATGGTCCGCCCCGACGGCAAGAGCGCCCGCACCAGGTACAGGGTGCTGCGCCGCTGGGGGGACCGGGCGCTGGTATCCCTGGAGCTGGAGACGGGCCGCACCCACCAGATCCGGGTCCACATGGCCCACACCGGCCACCCGCTGGCGGGAGATTTCCTCTATGGCACCGAAAATCAGGAGCTGATTGGCCGTCCGGCACTCCACTCGGGGTATCTCTCCTTCCTCCATCCCATTACAAAAGCGAAGCTGGAATTTTCGCTTCCGCTGCCGGAGGATATGGCCCGGCTGAAACTGTAAATTCTCACAAAAAGCTCTGGTAATCTTGTCCCCCCTGTGGTACAATGGTAGATGTAAAATTTCAGCCACTGGAGGTATGTCAATATGTCCTATCGCGATACTTACGAGGCCTGGCTGGCCAGTCCTGTCCTCTCCGGCGAGGAAAAGGCCGAGCTGGAGACCATCAAGAACGACGAGAAAGAGATCGAATCCCGCTTCTTCGACCAGCTGTCCTTCGGCACCGCCGGCCTGCGGGGCACCATGGGAATGGGCACCTACCGCATGAATATCTACACCGTCCGCCACGCCACCCAGGCCTTTGCCCAGGTAATTCTGGCTGAGGGTCCCGAGGCGGTAAAGCGGGGGGTTGCCGTGTGCTACGACTGCCGGAATAACTCCCCGGAGTTTGCCCAGGCGGCGGCCAGTGTGCTGGCCTGCAACGGCATCCCGGTGCGGCTGTTTGAGTCCCTGCGCCCCACCCCCGAGCTGTCCTTCGCCATCCGGGAGTATGGCTGCATCGCTGGTATCAACGTCACTGCCAGCCACAATCCCAAGGAGTATAACGGCTACAAGGTCTATTGGGAGGACGGCGCCCAGCTGCCCCCTCAGCACGCCGACGAGGTGGCCAAGATCATGAAGGAGCTGGACGTGCTCACCGGGCCCAAGCTGGGGTGTGCCGCTCCCGCCCCCATCACCATGATGGGCGAGGAGACGGATGAGAAGTTCCTGGCCAATGCCATGTCCCAAGTCAATGACAAGGCGGCGGTGGAGAAGGTGGCCGGCACCTTCAAGATGGTCTACACCCCCTTCCACGGCACCGGCCACAAGCTCATCCCCGAGGCCCTGAAGCGGCTGGGTATGAAGCACGTGATCTGTGTCCCTGAGCAGATGGTCATTGACGGCAACTTCCCCACCGTGGTCTCCCCCAATCCGGAGAACCCCGAGGGCTTTGAGCTGGCAGTGAAACTGGCCAAGGAGAACGGTGCCGACTTCATTCTGGGCTCCGACCCCGACGCCGACCGGGTGGGCATCATGGTCAACACCGGAAACGGCGAGTTCAAGGTGCTCACCGGCAACCAGACCGGTGTGCTGCTGCTGGACTACCTGATTGGCGCCATGAAGCGGGTGGGCAAGCTGCCTGAAAAGCCTGTCGCCCTGAAAACCATTGTCACTACCGAGATGGCCCGCAAGGTGGCTGAGGTAAACGGCCTGCAATGCTTTGATACCTTCACCGGCTTTAAGTTCCTGGCCCAGAAGAAGGACCAGCTGGAGGGCTCCGGCGCGGGCAATGTGATTATGTCCTACGAGGAGAGCTACGGCTACATGCTGGGCTCCTTTGTCCGGGATAAGGACGCTGTCACCGCCTCGGTGGCCCTGTCCGAGATGGCCGCATGGTACGCCGGTCAGGGCATGACCCTGTACGACGCCCTGCTGTCCCTGTACAAGAAATATGGCTACTACAGCGAGCGGACCATGAACCTGGTCATGCCCGGCCTGGATGGCCTGAAGAAGATGGCTGAGCTGATGGCCAACCTGCGGGAGAAGCCCCCGGTGGAGATCGCCGGCGTGGCCGTGAAGGAGCAGAAGGACTACAAGGATGGCAGTGTGGTGTCTGTGGCCGATGGAAACAAGTCCACTATGGAGCTGTCCGGCTCCAACGTCCTGCGCTACGAGATGGCCGACGGCACCAGCCTGATTGTCCGTCCCTCCGGCACCGAGCCCAAGGTCAAGGTGTACATCCTGGCCAACGGCGCCACCAAGGAGGAGTGTGACGCCAAGGTGGAACAGTACGCCGCCTGGGCCGAGACTTTGAAAGGCTGACAAAAAAGCCTCCCGCTTTGAGGGAGACTTTTCAAGAAAAAGAGCCCGCTTTCACATGGAAGCGGGCTCTTTTTGCTGTTATTTCAGATCCAGGGCCTCTTTTACCTTGTTGATAATGTGAGCTCCGATATCCCGGGAGGCGTCCAGGGTCTGGGCGCCCAGGTGGGGGGTGACGATAAAGTTGTCACACTCAAACAGGGGGGAATCGAAGCCGGCATCCTCGGTGAGGCCGCCGCCGGCCAGCTCGTTCTCCATAACGTCGGAGGCGTAGCCGCCAATCTTTCCGGCTTTCAGGGCCTCGTACATATCCTTTTCGTTGACGATACCGCCACGGGCCATGTTCAGCACCACGGCGTCGTCCTTCATCCCGGCGATAGACTTGGCGTTAAACAGGTCCTTGGTCTCGGGGGTGAGGGGCATGTGGATGGTGACAAAGTCAGACACCTTCAATACCTCTTCAATGGACATGCTCTTGGCGTGCTGCTGCTCAAAGACCTCGGCGGGGAGGTAGGGGTCATAGGCCACCACATCCATCAGGAAGGCCCGGGCCAGCTCGCCCACACGCTGGCCAATGCGGCCAAAGCCCAGTACGCCCAGAGTCTTGCCCCGCAGCTCGCGGCCCACAAACTTGTACTTATCCCAGTTCTTGTTGATCTTTACGTCGTTGCAGGCGGGGATGGTGTGGCGGGACATATCCAGCATCTTGGAAATAGTCAGCTCAGCCACGGCGTTGCCGTTGAGGCCGGGGGCGTTGAAGACCTGCACGCCGTTGGCCTTGGCGGTGTCCATGTCAATGTGGTTCAGACCCACGGAGCATACGCCGATTACCTTCAGCTTCTTGGCGGCATCCAGGATGTCCTTGTTGATGGCGGGGTCCACACGCATAATCAGGACCTCGTAGTCGCCAATCATGCCGGCAAGCTCCTCCTGAGTGGGGAGAATCTTGGTATCAACCTCCATATACTTGCCCAGTTCCTCAGAGATGGCGGGGGAGACGACGTCGATGATAAGACATTTCATAAGCCAACATTCCTTCCTGATTCATTATTTTGGGCCGCGGCCCAGATTATACCGTTTTCTATTGCCTATTATGCCATATTTTTATCGATTTGGGAAGTACATTTTTGTCGAGGGTTGCCACAGTTAAACAACTGTGGTATAATGACCTATACACCAAAAAAGGCGGGGTATTTTTGTGAATTTTCAACATTTAAAGTACTTTCTTATGGTGGCAGAGGAGCTGAACATCACCAGGGCAGCTGAACGGCTGTACATCTCCCAGCAGTCGCTGTCCAACCACATTGGCAACCTGGAACGGGAGCTGGATGTGAAGCTGTTCACCCGTTCACCCAAGCTGTCGCTGACCTATGCGGGGGGGCTGCTGGTGGACACGGCCTCCCAGATTCTGGATCTGCACAGCCAGTATCTGTCCAAGGTGGGGGACATCAACAAGCAGTACCTGGGGGTGCTGCGGGTGGGCATCTCCCACACCTGCGGACTGGCGCTGCTGCCCAATGTCCTGCCCAAATTCCGGGCGGAGTTTCCCCAGGTGGAGTTCTCCCTGTTTGAGGGCAACTCCACCCAGCTGGAGGATGAGCTGTCCCACGGGCGGGCGGACCTGATTATCTGTTTTCAGCCCATCATCATGGAGGGGGTGGCCACCATCCCGCTGACGGAACAGCGGCTGGTGATGGTGGTGCCCAGAACCTTTACCGACCGCCTGTTTGGCACGCAGTCGGAGGAGATACGCCGCCAGTTTGCCGAGGGGGCGGATATCCGGGCCTTTGAACATCTGCCCTTTGTGCTGATTAAACGGGGCAACCGCACCCGGAACATTGTGGATCAGTATTTCAGCCGGTACTATGTCAAGCCCCAGCTGATTCTGGAGACGGAAAACACGGTCACTACCCTGGCTATGGCCCAGGCGGGTGTGGGAATTACCATCTGCCCGGAGCTGTTCCTGCGGGCTATCCCCGCCCCCACTGCGGAGTCGGCGGGCGTGGACTTCTTTCCCCTGACCGATCCCTCCACATTCAGCAAGCTGGTGGCGGGTTACCGGAAAAGCCGCTACCTGTCCCATTTCGGACAGCGGTTTATTGAAATTACAAAGGATATCCTGGAACCGTAGGCCCGCCAAACGGCGGGCTCTTTTTTAAAAAAGGGCGCAATGCGCCCTCATTTCCATTAAATGTATGCAAACGTCCCACTTTGGGCAATGTCAATAAGTTAAGCAAGCAATAGACAACCGGAAGCGTGAATTGTTAAAAAAAGGGGGGCAACAAAGGAGGAC
>NZ_CALPCP010000025.1 GCF_943192995.1 Flintibacter muris | reverse complement strand
TCTGATGACGCCAGGTGCAAACTCAGAAAACTATACCCTATCATCTTCTAATTCCTAACTTGGTAGAGTACTAGGTAATTATACCAAAACGCTTCCTCCCGCCAAAATGTAAGTGGCAATGTACTTTACAGGTCTTCGCCTTCACTATCGCACAGGGCCCATTGGTATTTATCCACATCCCAAAAGAGAGTCTGGGAACACTCCCTCCATGCAAGTCTTTTTCCCGTAAAAAATAGCGTTATTCCCTGTAATGACGATTCATCTATGTCAACAATCTTGGTTCCGTCAGTTATAGTACCCGTCGTACTAATTTCTGGACCCAACAAAGTAATAGTATTTTCCTCGATTTTTCCAGATATATATTGCGATTCATATAGATCTGTAATAAATTCGGCAGTATTTAATCTTTCTACCATTGTCGGTTTAGATACCATGTCATTATCTTCACAAATATCAAACACATAAACACTAGCAGCACCAAGATTACTTGTAGCTGAGTTTATTTCGAGGATAATGGCATCTTTTCTCTCTGAAAATAGTTTCCCAGCATTAAACGTGTATCCACCATCTGTTGGTATAATCCTCGTAAAAACATCGCCAGTACCAAGTTTAACACACAGCGAAACAACACCCAGATTCAAATCACCCCAGCGATAAATAACAATACTACATTCATCATCATTACCGCCGTAATTGTCCAAATTCAACTCCTTGATTAAAGATATATGTGTCTGGGATGGAACTGCCCAATCAGGAATTTGAGCGATACTATTCGAATTTTCGATAGAAACAGCCGCACTAGACAATGGTTGGTCTGTAATATAATTATTGTCCATAGATGAACCACATGCACAAAGAATTAGTATCCATGCCACGGCAATGAACACAGTGGAAAGGCCTTGTAAAAAACTTCTCATATTGATTTTTTCCATTAAACCGAATGTTTTCATAACAACAATCCTCCTATTACTTATGTAAAATAGAAAATGGTTAAAAACCCTCAAACTAAAAGACGTAAATTTTATAAAAGTGCAACACTTTTTTGTGCTACTAATTATTGCATTGCAAAGCAAAGGCCAAGTGTCACAAATAGCAGGGTCAGATTGGAAAGTTTACTATTTAGTAAGAAATACATCCCTGGATATTAAGAAGAAATTTAAAGGCTTACAAACAAATGTCAAGCCCCAAAAAGAATTTAGGGAGGTATTATAATGAAACGAGATATGATGGAGACAATAACAAATATTTGTTCGACTTTTTGTGGGCAAGCGGATAACATTATGTATGCGCTAATTCTATTAGTAATAATCGATTATATCACAGGAATTTGTGCCGCTATTCATGCAAAAAGTCTAGCAAGCAGCGTGGGTGCGACTGGGATTGCCAAAAAAGTAGCTATTTTTTTGGTAATCTCCGTCAGTCATATAGTAGATCAATATTTGATAAATCAAGAAAATGTTCTAAGAACAGTGACAATTATGTTTTATATTTCAAATGAAGGACTTAGTATCATTGAAAATATCGGAAGAATGGGGGTGCCGCTTCCGAAGGAAATAACTGATTTCTTGCGGCATCTAAAAGATTTTAAAGATGCATATAAAAAAGATTTATAAGTCATACATCTTTTTCAGCTTCTTCAGTGCACGGAGTTTGATTTGGTTGATATTCTGTTTACTTTTATTAAATTTTTGAGCAATGTCTGCAGAGGTATATCCATAAAAATATATAAGAGCCTGTTTAAAAACTTTTGACAAAAATGGCGGAGTGGGAGATAATAGGAAAAAACAAGCGGGAGCTGGGGAAAATGCATCAATACCCAAGTGATATCAGCCGGGAAGAATATAATCTGATCCGGGAGGATTTGGAAGGGGCAAAGAAAACAACCCGGCCCCGACAATATGATTTGTATGATGTGTTTCGTGCAGTGCTGTACGTAATCCAGGGTGGAATACAATGGCGGATGCTGCCCAGTGATTATCCCAAATGGCAGAGTGTGTATTACCATTTCCGTGTTTGGTCGGAGAAGGACGAAACGGGGGTCAGCATTCTGGACAAAGTGCTGCAAAAACTGGTGAAACAGATACGGAACGAAGACTTAAGGCGAGATAAGACTACGTTTGGAATTGTTGATGCACAGAGTGTACAGAATGCGGATACAGCGGAAGAAAAGGGTTATGACGCGGGGAAAAAGTATCAGGAATCAAACGTCACGTTATAGTTGATACGATGGGATTGCCCCATGCCATAGCCGTAACAACCGCCGATGTGACTGACCGGGATGGAGCCATTCAGATGATTCTCCTTAACTTGGACAATCTTTCTCATGTGGAGAAGTTTCTGGTGGACGCGGGTTATTCCGGCGAACGATTCGCAAATCAGGTGAAAGATATTTGCGGCGCACAGGTTGAGGTAGTAAAACGCAGCGAATTACACAAGTTTGTCGTTCTGCCACGCCGCTGGGTGGTAGAGCGTCTTTTCGGCTGGCTCGACAAATTCCGCAGACTTTGGAAAAATTGTGAACGCAACCTTTTTATTTCTGCTCAGATTCTCACGTTTGCCCTCATTGCCATCCTCATTAGAAGATTTTAAACAGGCTCTAAGTGAGTCGTCTCCATCACACTGGGGGCCATGTAGCGGTACTGAATACCCTCGTAGGAGAGAATCGCCGGAGTGAGATTGCGGCGTAAATCCATCTGCTTCAGCCGCTCCACGTTCAGCTTTGCGATGGAGTCGTTACACTTCCAGAGGACCTGCAAGTCCTTGGGAGACATGCTCTGAAGGACAGTCTTCAGCCGCTCCGTCTGCTCCAGAAACTGAGGCAGGCCGTCCACAACAAAGCTGTCTGTGTCCACTACCATTTTCTTCGCCGGGGCGATGATGATGCGCATAGAGCCCCTCCTTTCAGATTTGGAAAAGCATCTCTGTCAGCCGCCTTGCCGCTGTGTCCAGGCCTTCCATTCCCACGCATCGGCTGGGTTTGGAATTGATAATCTGCTCCAATAGGGGCTGACTTTGGCTGCTTTTATCCAGAGCCAGCTCCGCGGCCATCACGTCCTCCCAGGCGCGGTTCAAAAAGGCCACCTCCCGGCGGCCATGGGTCCTGGTGAACAGAGGCAGTTCTGAACAGCACAGCTTCTTCGTCTCTTCTGCGGGAAAACCGGCGACGGATAAACTGAGCCGCAAACCGTCCAGGAAAACGTCCGGCAGGCGCTCCCATTCCAGGCGATTGAGATCATACAACACAAATGTGTATCGCGTATGGCAGTGGACCGCCAGCAGACTGAGCCTGCCCCGCAGCGGAATGACGTGGAGATCCCAGCAGAAGCGGTGGTCTGATTCCTGGCCGTACACTCAGGATTATGTCGGTTGCAGCAAAACATTTTGGACATGGCCGATTTATAGCCTCCGGCGGAGCAGTGCCACTTCCGCTCTTCACCAAGCTTCCTACATCCTGCATGACACTACAGGCGCACGCCGGAGTATTAGAGTTTTGATTACCTGTCACACCGGGGTTAGCAGGAACTCCCCCTGTCCAATTAAGCATAGAGTTCAGATTTCTTTCAAAATCCGCCTTGTTTTATTGCATATTTCTACGCAGATTGTCAAGGAACAAAGCGCGCCTTCCTCAATGGTGAGGGTAGTGAAACACATATGACATCATGCTGTCTGTCCTCTATGCCCTTCTGGAGGGGCTGTCTCAGGAGATGGGCATTGGCCGTTGTAGACAACTGCGGCAGTGGCAGCTCCTGCTGCCACTGCCTGCGCAACTACTACAACCAGAAAATCCGCGACAACCTGGACCGTAAAAAGGCCGCCGAGGCGGCGGCCCCTGCACATCACCTGTAAAGGCCGGACCCTGGCCAGTCCGTTTGTCAGGTTTTCTGGTCAATCCCGGGGTCTTCGGTAGAACTTGCCCACCACCCGCTCAGTGCGCAGGACGTTGACAAAGGCCTTGGGGTCGGAATGGCGAATCTTTCGGGCCAGGGAGCGGACCTCACCGTCGTTCACCACAGAGTAGATCATTACGCAGGGAGCGCCGTTATACAGCCCCACCCCTTCAATAAGGGTGGCGGTGTGGTTGGTCTCCTGAATCTGGGCGCACACACCTCCAGCGCTCTCCCTTCCGGTGACAATCAGCAGGGTGGCCCGCCGCCCGTCCGGGTCCAGCATCTTGATAACCTGGGTACAGGCGTACTGATACAGCATGGAGTACAGCGCCCGATCCCAGCCAAACAGGTAGCCGGCGATGGCCAGCAGCACCACGTTGCCGCAGAAGATATAGCTCCAGGCGTCCACATTCTTCCGCTCTGAAAGGGCAATGGCAATAAAGTCGGTGCCGCCGCTGGTCACCCGCACCCAAAGGCACAGACAGCCGGCAAAGCCGCTTATCATCCCGCCAAAGATGCTGATGAGCAGGATGTCCTCAGTGATATCCAGTGCGGGCACCAGGTCGGTGAAGATACTGGTGAGCACAATGGTCAAGCAGGAGTACAGGGTAAACCGCTTGCCCACCAGCTTGAAGCTGATAAAGGCGGGGATGGCGTTAAGCGTCAGGTTAATGGGGCCGAAGGGCAGCTCCACCCCAGCAAATTCCAGGGCACACCGCTGGATCAGGCGGGTTACGCCGGTAAAACCGCCGGGGAACAAATCACCCGCCGCCACAAAGCTGTTCAGATTGACGGCCACAATGAGGGAGGACAGGGTTATCACCAGCACCCGAATGACAAACTCCTTCAGGCCGGTCTTCTGGGTCATTGTTGTCATAATCGCTCCTTTTTATTTCGCCTCAGCCAGGACATCCGCATTCTTCATAAAGTACTCCACCCCGGAATAGATGGTGGTCAGTACAATCACCGCCGTACAGATCTGGTTGACAATAAAGGGCAGGGGCAGCAGCATCAGGATGATACATACCATTGTAGCGGCGGTTTTCACCTTGCCCGACCATCCGGCGGCGATAACCCGGCCCTTGTCCGCCGCCACCATCCGCAGTCCGGACACGCCAAACTCCCGGACAATGACAATAAGCAGCGCCCATGCGGGCATCTGGCCCACCTCCACAAACCACAGCATAGCGGCTGTAACCAGGCACTTATCGGCCAAGGGGTCCATAAACTTGCCAAAGTCGGTAATCTGGTTGTAGTGCCGGGCAATGTAGCCGTCCAGAGTGTCGGTTATGCTGGCGGCGGCGAAGATGGCCAGTGCCCAATAGTTGGCGTGGGGCACATCCAGATACAGCACCAGCAGAAAGGCGGGAATCATCACAACCCGCAGGATGGTAAGCTTATTGGCGGTATTCATAGTATTACCTCATTCCTCAATCTCACCTGTCAGGTCCCCATCGGCGACCCCGGTAATCCGCACGTTGACAAATTCCCCCGCTGGGACCGGCCCGGCGGCGGTGAACAGCACCCTGCCGTCAATATCCACCGAGTCGGCGTAAGTACGGCCTGTGAAGCAGCCCTCGGTGGAGTCAAAGCCCTCGCACAGGACCTCCATCACCGTGCCCAGCCGCTCCTCGTTGCAGGCATCCATAATTTGGGACTGCAAATCCACCACCAGCTCCACCCGGCGGGCGGCGGTGTCCGGGTCCACCTGGTCCTCCATGGCGGCGGCCAGGGTGCCCTCCTCCGGCGAGAACTGAAATACACCCACCCGCTGGAGCCTCTGCTCCCACAGAAAATCGCACAGCTCCTCAAACTCCTCCTCCCCCTCTCCGGGCAGGCCGCAGATCAGGGAGGTGCGCAGCACCACGTCGGGCATGGCTCTGCGCAGTTTCGCGAACAGCTCTCTCAGCTCCGCCTTGGTGTTCCGGCGGCGCATGCGGGCCAGAATGGCGTCGTTACAGTGCTGGATGGGGATATCCAGATAGTGGAGGATCTTGGGCTGGGTGGCAATAGTCTCAATCAGTTCGTCGGTAATGGCCTCCGGGTAGAGGTAGTGCAGGCGTATCCAGTGAAAATCCAAGCGGCAAAGCCCCCTCAGCAGTCCGGCTAAGGAATCCCCGTTTTCCCCCAGGTCCAGGCCGTAGCGGGTGATATCCTGGGCGATTACAATGAGCTCCTTCACCCCGGAGGCAGCCAGCCTCCGGGCCTCGTCCAGCACGGCCTCCACAGAGCGACTGCGGTATTTCCCCCGCAATTTAGGGATAATGCAGAAGGCACAGCCGTTGCTGCACCCCTCGGCGATTTTCAGGTATGCGGTGTAGGGGGGCGTGGATACCAGCCGCTCCCCGTCCTCATAGGTACGGTGGATGTCAGCAAAATATTCCGGTCTTTTCCCCTCCATCAGCTCCTCCACAGCGGACACCACATCAGTGTAGCTTCCCGTGCCCAGCATGCCATCCGCCTCAGGCAGTTCAGCTCGGATGCCGTCGGGGTAGCGCTGGGTAAGGCACCCCGCTACCAGCAGCTTTTTCAGCTGACCCGCCTTCTTCAGCTCCCCCAGCTGGATGATGTTGTCAATGGCCTCACTCTTGGCTGACTCAATAAATCCGCAGGTATTCAGCACGGCCACGTCCGCCCCCTCCGGCTCTCCGGTGACCACATGCCCCGCCTTACGGCACAGGGCCATCATCTGTTCAGTATTCACCAGATTCTTGGCGCAGCCCAGAGAGATAAATGCAATTTTGTATGGCATGGTATCGCTCCCGTTACAGTTAAATTGTCTACGAATCTTCCGTTCTAAGAATGGCTAAGATCGAGGCGCATACTTCATCAAAGTGATAATCAACATCCAAATTTGTAAACCGAATCACACGTATCCCAGCCTGATTCAATGTCTGTGTGCGCCATTCATCATTTTCCCGGTTTTCTGGTTCAAAATGCTGCCTTCCATCTACCTCGATCACTAAGCTTCTGGTTGGGCAGTAAAAATCCGCAATTAATGGTCAAGGGGCTTTTGCCTTACAAATCTTGGCGACAAATCCCGCAAAAAATTGTACCAGAGTTTTCGTTCCTGAGATGTCATCTTTCTCCGCAAATCAGCCGCTATGGGTTTCAAATATCTTTGATACTGAACCATTTTTCCACCTGCCGTCCAAAAAGCTCTCTCGCCCTCCGCAGAGCAAGCCTCCCTTCGCAAAGGGAGGTGGCATCCGCACAGCGGATGACGAAGGGTTTTCCCTTATCGTAATGTAGCTGTTTCTGTTAGGAGAAAACCCCCACCCGGCTTCGCCGGGAGCCCCCTTTGCGAAGGGGGCCTTTGGAGCTAGTCCCATACCTCCATCCCGTACCGCCGCAGGGCCTCGTTGATTTCGGGCCAGCGGAAGCCCCGGCGGGCCAGGGCGTCGGAGGCCCGCTTGATATCCTTCGGGTCGTGGCTGCCTTTCAGCTTCTTTTCCAAAAAGGCATCAATGGCTTGTGAGTTGTCCTCGATCTGAGCCATAGCCTCCTCCCACAGCTCCCGGGGGATACCCCGGCGGTAGAGCTCATCCCGCAGCTTGCGTTCCCCAAAGCCCTTGGCGGCATAGTGACGCACAATCCGTCTGGCGTACTCCCGCTCGTCGAGATAGCCCAGCTCCTCCATCCGGTCGCAGATGGCGGAGGCCTCCTCCTCAGAGGCCTCCCATTCCAGCAGCTTGCGCACCAGCTCCTTTCGGGACTGGGGCTTTCGCATCAGCAGCTCAATGGCTCTGGTTTTCAGCCCGCTTCGGCGGGCGGCATCCTGAAGCTGGGCCGCCTCCTCTTCTGACAGCTCCTTACCGGTATAAAGGGCAAAGCTGACCACCTCGCCCTCGCCCACGCGGAGGATGGAACCGTCTTCCAGCACTGCCAGCCAGCGGCCCTCCACACGTCTGGAGGGCTTTAATTCCTGGATAACCATTACGCCTCGTCCGCCGGAGCGCCGTCGTCAAAGTCGTCAGCGGACACGTCCACCGCGCGACCCGCCGCCTTGGCCGCCGCCTGGGACTGCTTGCTCATCAGCTTGAAGGCGTTGGCCCGGACCTGCTCTTCCACGTCGGCGGCAATCTCCGGGTTGTCCTTCAAAAACTGCTTGGCGGCGTCCCGGCCCTGGCCAATGCGGGTCTCGCCCATGGAGAACCAAGAGCCCGACTTCTGGATAATGTCCAGCTTGGCGGCCAGGTCCACCATCTCGCCCCATTTGGAGATTCCCTCGCCATAGAGGATGTCAAACTCCGCCTCACGGAAGGGGGGTGCCACCTTATTCTTCACGATTTTGGCCCGGGTACGGTTGCCGATAATCTCTCCGCTCTCCTTGATGGCCTCGATGCGGCGCACGTCGATGCGGACGGAGGAGTAAAACTTCAGCGCCCTGCCGCCGGTGGTGACCTCCGGGTTGCCGTACATCACGCCCACCTTTTCCCGCAGCTGGTTGATGAAGATGACAATGCAGTTGGTCTTGGCAATGGAACCGGCCAGCTTGCGCAGGGCCTGGCTCATCAGCCGGGCCAGCAGGCCCACATGGCTGTCCCCCATGTCGCCCTCAATTTCCGCCCGGGGGGTGAGGGCAGCCACCGAGTCCACCACCACCACGTCGATAGCGCCAGAGCGGACCAGGGCCTCACAGATCTCCAGCCCCTGCTCGCCGGTGTCGGGCTGGGAGATCAACATGGAGTCGATATCCACACCTAGGGCTCGGGCGTAGGAGGGGTCCAGGGCGTGCTCGGCGTCGATAAAGGCCACCTCGCCCCCCCGCTTCTGGGCCTCAGCCACGATATGCAGGGCCAGGGTGGTCTTGCCCGAGGACTCAGGGCCGTAGACCTCGATAATCCGGCCCTTGGGCACGCCGCCAATGCCCAGGGCAATGTCCAAGGACAGAGAGCCGGTGG
Source organism: Flintibacter muris (assembly GCF_943192995.1). Lineage (GTDB taxonomy): Bacteria > Bacillota > Clostridia > Oscillospirales > Oscillospiraceae > Lawsonibacter > Lawsonibacter muris. The sequence continues at coordinate 51,684 of NZ_CALPCP010000025.1, read as the reverse complement.
GGATGGAGTCCACCACCACGCCGGTGTTCTCCCCCAGGCGCATAACGGTGCCTTTTCCGTAGGTCTTGTCCAACTGGGCCAGGCAGGTCTCCAGTGCCTTCTTCTTATCTGCAGCCGGGGCGGCCGACTCGATCATGGGTTTTTTCTGTGCCATGTCAATCATCCTTTCCCGCCGGAAGCTCGGGGCCCCGGCCTCTTACTGTCCCGTATATTACTCTTTTAGCTGTCCTATAAAACGGACTTTTACCTCATCCGCCCCCCTTCGGGGGCACCTTCCCCTTTAGGGGAAGGTGGCGCGGCCCAACGGGCCGTGACGGATGAGGCGGGCGGCCACAGGCCACCCCTACTCCTCCACCCACTCCTGCCAGCTCTTCATCCAGGGGATGCCGTCCCACAGCCTGCCGGTGCGGATGAAGTACTCAATGGCGGTCATTACCGCCCCTTTATCAGAGGTGGTATACTCCCGGCAGATCACGGACTGGCCGTCGGAGCACTCGATGTCGGTCTCCTCGTCTGAGTCCAAGTACTCCGGGTCAAAGGTGGAGAACCAGGCGGCCTCCTCCCCGCTTCCCCCGGTGTTATCCCGGACAAACTGGAGGGCGTACAGGCCTCCGCCGCTCTCCAGCTGCATAAAGTTCTGCTCAAAGCTGGTGTCGTTGGTAAGAAAAATATTCTCCCACTTGCCATCCCGCAGATTTTTCTTCAGCCGGCTCAGGCTGTTGGATGTAATCTCCTTTGGCTCGCCCGGCCAGCGCACATAATATTGTATCGCAATCCCCTTGGGCATTTCTGCCGGGACCTCGGCTACAGGGATAAATTCTCTGTGCTCAATGCACTTTCTCACTTCTAAGCCCCCTGCTTTTAGTTGTTAATTGTCCCCTCCACCACCCGGAGGATATTCTGGGTGTCGGGCAGGACCTTGATGTCCTCATAGCCGTTTTTGTCCAAAATGTCCTCCACGGCTCCGGCCTGGCCCATTCCCACCTCAAAGATCAGCGTGCCGCCCAGGCGGAGGGCGGATTTCCACTTGGCAGCAATGGCGTGGTAGTAGTCCAGGCCGTCCAGGCCGCCGTCCAAGGCCATGCGGGGCTCGTAGTCCCGCACGGAGGTATCCAGGCTGGGAATATCCCCGCTGGGAATATAGGGCGGGTTGCACACAATGGTGTCAAAATCCCACAGAGCGGAGCCGGGGACCTCCAGGGCGTTGACCGACAGGCAGGTGACCCGGGCGTTGAGCTCGTTGCGGCGGACGTTCTGCTTGCACACCCGCAGCGCCCCCTCTGACAGCTCCCCCAGCACCACCCGGCACTCCGGGGCGTTGGCGGCGATAGCCAGCCCCACGCAGCCGCTGCCGGCGCACAGGTCCAGCACCCGGGCCCCTTCCCCCGACTCCCTGGCCTTTAAAATACCCCGCTCGGCCAGCAGCTCGGTGTCCAGCCGGGGGATCAGCACATCCCGGGAGATGTCCAGGGACAGGCCGTAGAACTCCCACTCTCCAATAATATAGGCCACCGGCTCACCCGCCAGGCGGCGCTGGACCAGCTCCTCCACCCGCTGCTCCATGGCTCCGCCGACGTACAGCGACATATCCCGGTAAAACTGCTCCCGGCTTTTGTCGGCGGCAAAGCAGATGATCTCCCGGGCCTCCAGCTGGGCCGACTCCACCCCCGCTCTCTTCAGCCGGGCGCGGGTATCCAGGAATAGATTGTTATAGGTGGTGGCCATCAAATCACCTTCCTGTAATTTTTCACTTCTGTTCAGGTGTGCATACGCCTCCCCTTGTGAAGGGAGGGGGACCGCCGCCGCAGGCGGTGGTGGAGGGTTTTCCTCTCTCAAAAGCTTTTGTTTCTTACGGGGAAAACCCCCAGTCACGGCTTCGCCGTGACAGCCCCCTTTGCGAAGGGGGCCTTTAGGTCACCACGCATCCGTCCCTTTCTCCTCTGGCAGCACCAGCTCCAGGGCCCGGATGCCCACCTCGATCATAGAGTCGTCGGGCTCAAAGGTGGTAAAGTTTTGCAGCCACAGGCCGGGGGCGGTCAAAATTTTGGTGACAGGTCCGTCGTGCCGGCCGGCCCAGCGGTTGAACTCATAGCTGACTCCCACAATGACAGGCAGCATGGCCAGATGGGCCAGAAAACGGAGAATCGCGTTGTGAACCGGCCAGACGGCGAAGACCACAGTGGACACAAGGATGGACACGGCGATTACCATAAACAGAAAGCTGGTGCCGCACCGGGGATGGTGCCGGGGCTGGACACGCACATTGTCCACCGTAAGGGGCAGGCCGGCCTCATAGCAGAAGATGGTCTTGTGCTCGGCCCCGTGGTAGGAAAAGACCCGCTTCATCTCCCCCATCCGGGAGCACAGGGCCAGATAGGACACAAAAATGAGCACCTTTAAAGCGCTTTCGGCCAGATTCCGGGCCAGCATGGAGTCGGTCAGCAGGGTAACAGCCGTCCCCAGCAGGGTGGGCAGAAGGAAAAACAGGCCCACGGACATGGCCAGCCCCAGAATTACCGCCAGAGTGGTAATCAGGGCGGCAAACTTTTCGCTGCCCAGCCGGTCGTTGAGCCAGGCCTCAAATTTGGAGGGCTCTTCCTCTTCCTCCCCGTCCTCGGGGAAAAACTCGGCGGAGTACATCAGGGCGGTGACGCCGTTGTACATGGAGTCGGCAAAGTTGACCACTCCCCGGATCAGGGGCCAGCCCAGAATGGGGTATCTGTCCTTGATGAATTTAAGCTCCTTCTCCTGGATTTCCAGCTCACCGTCCGGCTTGCGGACCACTACAGCCTGCTTTTTGGGGCCGCGCATCATAATGCCCTCAATCAGGGCCTGTCCGCCGCACATGGTCTTGAAATTCTGCTGCTTTGGCATTGAGGTTCTCCTTTGTTGATGAAATCGCTGTCTCCCTTGTCAAAAGGGAGATTTCATATTTATTCTACCAGACCCGCCTCTAATTTTCAATGGGCATGCGGATGGTAACCTGAAAACCGCCGCCCTCGGCGTTGCTCACGTCCATATAGCCCTCATGGCGGGTGACAATCTCCTCGCACACGGCCAGACCAATGCCGGAGCCCCGGGCCTTGGAGCTTCCCTTGTAGAATTTGTTTTTCAGGAAGGGGAGTTCCTCCTCAGGGACGCCCGGGCCGTAGTCCCGAATCCGGATGACGGCCACGTCCCCGGACTGCTCCACTGATACGTCAATCTTTTTGCCGGCCCCGCCGTGTTTGGCGGCATTGTCCAGCAGATTGCAGAACACCTGCCGCAGCCGCTCCGGGTCGCCGGAGATGGGGAGCATCTCCTCCGGGCAGTCGAAGTATTCCAGCACAATGCCCTCCTTGCGGAAGAACTCGGTATAGGTATACACGGCGTCCTCCAGTTCCGCCTTCAGGTCCAGGGGCTCCACCGACAGGGTGAAGCGGCCGTCCTCCATGCGGGAGAACTCCAGCAGCTCCTCCACCATATTGCTCAGCCGCTTGGCCTCGGAGACAATGATGCCCATCCCCTTGCGGATGTCTCCGGCAGAGCGGCACTCCCCGTTCTGGATGGTCTCCGCCCAGCCGGTGATAGCCGTCAGCGGGGTGCGCAGCTCGTGGGAGACGGAGGAGATAAACTCGCTCTGGGTCTTCTCCGCCTGGCGTATCTTTCGAGACATGTCGTTGATGGCGTCGGTGAGCTCACCAATCTCGTCGTCATACTTCTTTTCAATCTGCACCCCGTAGCTGCCGTCGGCGATCACCTGGGCAATCTCGGTGATGCCGGCCAGGGGCTCCACAATGGAGCGGACAAAGTACAGGTTGGAGAAGTAGACCATGGCAAAGATGCCCAGGGCAATGGCGGCGATTACCGTGATGGAAAAGGTGAACTGCCGGTCGATTTCAGACAGGGAGGTGACATACCGGATCACGCCTACCACCTCCCCCTGGTAGATCACCGGGCTGGAGGCGGCCAGGATGCGCTCCCCGGTGGAGGGGTCCCGGCCCCGCCAGGACTTGGTGCTCAGCTCGGCCATGGCCTGCTGGATATCCGGAGTCCCCGGCGTACTGCCGGCGGTGAGATCGTTGCCCGACAGGATGACAGCCCCGGTGGTGTCTAAAAATTGCAGTTCCAGACTGCTCTTGTCCTCATAGCTGCTCACTGTCTGCTGGGCCGCCGCCCGGTAGTCTGACCGGGTGTACATCCGAAAGCCGTTGGCGGAGGAGGTAGCCTTGCGCATCAGGTCGTCCGCCGTGCCGGTGTAGTAGTAGCTCACCAGCATGGCAGCAAAGGCCCCCACCGCCAAAGTCAGGATCAGCAGCACAATGGCCACGCTGTTCAGCAGCCACCGCCGCCGGATACCCCTGATTTTTACTTGGTCCTGTACCCTTGTGGTTTTGGCCATTGTGCCTCACCTGCCTTTCAAAAGCCTCCCTTCGCAAAGGGAGGTGGCATCCACGAAGTGGATGACGGAGGGTTTTCTCCCGGCGAAACGTGTCTGTCTTTTTGGGAAAACCTCCAGTCAGCCTGCGGCTGACAGCCCCCCTTGCGAAGGGGGCCTTTTGCTGCAAAGCTGTTCCAAATCCTTTTGCAACGGGGCTTCTCTAGCTCCCCCATTTATACCCGTAACCCCACACGGTGTTGACAAAGGTTGGCTTCTGGGCGTTGTCCTCAATTTTGATGCGCAGGCGGCGGATGTTCACATCCACAATTTTCAGCTCGCCGAAATAATCCTTGCCCCATACGGTGTCCAAAATCTCCTCCCGGGACAGGGCTTTTCCGGGATTTTCCATAAACAGCTTGACAATGGAGTACTCCACCTGGGTGAGCTTGACCCGCTGGCCGTTTTTCTCCAGGGTACGGTTGCGGGTGTTGAGCAGGAAGGGCGGGTCGCTGATCTCATCAGGGGACAGGGTCGTCTCATCCCCGCCGGTACGGCGGAACAGGGCGTCCACCCGGGCGGTGAGTTCGGCGGGGGAAAAGGGCTTTGTGACATAGTCGTCCGCCCCGGTCATCAGGCCGGTGACCTTGTCCATCTCCTGGGTGCGGGCGGTGAGCATGATGATGCCAATCTTGTTGTCCATGGCCCGCAGGCGGCGGCACACCTCAAAGCCGTCAATGCCGGGCAGCATAATGTCCAGCAGGGCCACCTTGATATCCGGATTATCCCGGACAGCCTCCAGGGCCTCTTCGCCGGTGCCCGCCTCCACAGTCTGGTAGCCCGCCCGCTTCAGGTTGATGACCACAAAGCTGCGGATATTTTCCTCGTCCTCCAGGACCAGTACCTTTCGCATATTGCTCCTCCTTCCCCTCCAAAGGCTCCCTCTATGAGGGAGGCTGATTATTCGTTGTACCAGCTTCTTTTAATGGTGTCAAACCGCTCCAGCAGGTCCATCTCGTCCAGGCCGGAGTTCCAGCCGTCCTCATGGAAGCGGGCGGCGTAGGTGACGTTCTCCTCCTCCCGGAGGATGGTCCAGCCCTCCTCCTCCAAATCGGAGGTGCGGCTGCTGGCCATGCGGTAGATGGACAGGAAGGGCACCGGCTCCCGGTCCTCCCCCAGCCAGTGGGAAAAGACCACCTCACGCCGCCCGGTGACCTGGTCGTTGCGGGAGATGGTAATCTGATCCCGCCAGCTCTCCGGGATGGTGAGATACCAGCCGTCGCTCACATTGTGGTAGGTGGTGACCACATGGTTGCGGTTGCCCCGCTCGTCGTACTGGGCCCAGTCGATGAGCCAGAAGTTGCTGGAGGCGCTCTCCTCGTAGCTGGGCAGCTGGTAGGGAGAGGGCAGCTCGGCCACTATGTCGTTGTTGATGTCGGTGGGGTTGATATCGGTGTAGCCCTGGATTATCTCCCGGCTGATCCCCTCGTTTCCCATGGAAATATTGACCAGCGCGCCGTCCCGGTAGGCCACCACATCAATGACCCGCCCCCCCTCGGCCAGGGTGCTGGTGACATAGAGGGCGGGCTGGTTGTGGCTCCCGGCCAGATAGTTGGTGCGGATGCGGCTGAGGGCGTTAATGCCGGCGGACAGCTCGGTAACGCTCAACGAGGTCATGGCTCCGTCCTCCCAGCCATACAGCTCCACCTGGCTGCTGGGAGCCCCTGCGTCCATCCGGGTAACCAGCACCTCGGTGCGGGAGTCCCGGTCCATATCCAGCAGACGGCATCCGCTGGAGCCGTCGGTGGCCACACTGCACCGGGTGAGCAGCCGTTCAGTGCCCATCAGGTCGCTCCGGGTCATGGCCCGGACTGCGGCCAGGGCCTCCTCCTCATCCACATCCCCGCCGGGCAGGTCCACGTCGTCCAGGGTGTACACCCCCAGCTGATAGGCCCCGGTACTGATCTGCCAGTTGACGGCCACCTCCTTGCGGCCCTCGCCGTTGATCTGGGCGTAGTCGATGGCGTAAATGGCGCTTCCCTCGCCCTCCACCACGCCGGTGACCACATATTCCTCTCCAATTTGGTTGAAAATGTAAATTTTAATGGGCTTTTCAATGCCGGGCACCCGGAAAAAGGTGACCGCGCTCTCCCGAACGCCGTCCCCGTCCAGGTCCTGGAGCTGGATGCTGGCAGTGTTGTCCCCCGCCATGATGGTCACATCCTCCACACGGGCGTTAAACTCCGTACCCAGCCCCGTGCGCACTGCCCGGATGGCGGCATTGAGCTGCTCATAGCCTGGAGACTTCTCCGGCTGCCGGTACAGGTCGTCCGGCGAGCGGAACAGACAGCCGCTCAGCAGTGCCAGCGCCAACAGCGCCATGCCCGCCGCGGTCCACCGCTTTTTCACAGCCCTCCGCCCCCTTTCGACGCAAAATCCACCACATACGGGCGGTATCTATCATCATACCACAAATTACAAAAAAAGCCATAGGTTTTTGTAATTTTTCCGGAGGACAAAAAATCCCGCCCGAATCGGGCGGGATGGGCGGGTCCATGTTACTCCCTCAGTCAGCCCTGCGGGCTGCCGGCTCCCTCTCTGAGGGAGCCGTCGCCGCCAAAGGTGGTGATGGAGGGAGTTCAATTTGCCTGGGGCAGGGTCACGATCGCCTTAAACAGGTCGCCGTCCACGGCCAGGTCAAAGGAGCCTCCCTGGAGCTCGGTGAGGGATCGGGCGATGGACAGTCCCAGGCCGGAGCCCTCGGTGGACCGGGACTCCTCTCCCCGGACGAACCGCTCCATCAGCCGTTCGGCGGGGACATTCAGCGGCTCCCGGGAGATGTTCTTTACTGACAGGGCCACCTGGCCCTTCCCCCGCTCCAGATCCAAGTAGACTCGGGTGCCCTCCATGGCGTACTTGGCGCAGTTGGACAGCAGGTTGTCAATGACCCGCCATAGGTGGCGGCCGTCGGCATAGACCCAGGTCTCCCCCTCGGGGAGGGTGGTCACCAGGGTGAGTCGCTGCTGGGTCAGCCGCTCCTCCCACTCCGCCGTCGCCTGGTCGATGAGCTGGGCCATGCCAATCTTCTCCCGAGCCACCGACAGCACCCCCGTGGACGCTTTCGACGCCTCCACCAGATCCTCGGTGAGCTTTTTCAGCCGCTGGGACTTCCGGTCCAGCACCTCGATATACTCCGCCGCCTTGGGGTCGGTCTGGTCGGTGGATTTCAGCAGGTTGACATAATTTATGATTGAGGTGAGGGGCGTCTTCAAATCGTGGGAGACGTTGGTAATCAGCTCCGCCTTGAACCGCTCGCTCTTCATCTTCTCATCCACCGCCGCCGACAGCCCGGCGGAGATGTTGTTCAAATCCTCCGCCTGGAGGCGCAGGTCGTAGGGCATCCGCCGGGTGTCGATCTGGTATTCCAGATCCCCCTTGGCGATGGTCTTGGTGCCCTGGCGCAGGCGGTGGTAGCCGTAGGCCCACCAGGACAGGAAGAGCAGCAAGACCAGCTGCAAACAGAAATACATCAGCATAAATACACCGTCATACCTCCCCACCGCGATCAGCCAGAAGGAAAATACCACATACGCCCCGAAGCCCAGCACCAGTTTCCAGGTGAAGGGCAGGAAGCGAAGGAAGTCATGGATGGTCTTCACCATCCATGTGACCACCCTGCACAGCAGGGTGGTTTTCCCCAGACAGCCCGCCTTGAGTCGGACAGCCAAGGTGCGCAGCAGCAGAGCGGCGCACCCCACCCCGGCGGCAAAAAAGGCTCCGGCCCCCATCACGCCCAGCTTGTAAAAGCCGTTGAAATCCTGATTCGGAATGGAGTAGACATTGGCCGCTCCCCAGTAGAGCTGCTCCGCCGTCCAGATAAAGCAGGCAGCCAGACAGACCTCGGAAGCAATCATAACCGCGGCGTACAGGTCAAAGAATATCCGCTCCTGCCAGGTGGTGACGGTCCCCTCCGCCCCCGCCCTGTGTCCGGCGGTCCAGAGCACCCAGACCAGGGCCAGCAGGATGAGCGCCCCCAGGCTCAAAAAGCCGGTGAGGTACTGGTCAAAGGCCGCCCGGTCCATGTTCCACATGCTCCAGATCTGGCTGAACTCGTCCTGAATCGAATCGTCAATCTTTTCAGGCACCCCGTACTCCAGCACCAGCTTCAGCGGCGCGGCTTCGGTCTCCGGATTGAGTCCCGCAGTGGGAGGATCAGAATATCCTTCGCCCGTTTCCGGGTCATAGTAGGATGCATTCCCATAGATATCCCCCTCCCAAAGCTCAAAGGAGAAGTAGTGTACATTCTGGACCGCCCGGATCATGGCCTCGTCGTCGTTGAGGTTGGTGCCCAGAAGGGTCTGCCCGTTGTCGGTGAGCACCCGGAAACGGAACCAGGTGTTCTGCCGGGAAAACTGCTCCTCCACCTTGGCCCGCTCCTCCCGCAGGGCCTCCGCGTCAGCGTATGCCAGGGGACTGGCGGTTCCCTCCTCCATCTGCCGCTCCAGCTGCTCCAGCTGCTGGGAGAGCTTGATCCCCTCCACCAACTCCCGCCGGCGTTCGTTCACGGCGTTGTAGTACCGGGAGGAGTTCTGCCAGCTGTCGTCGGCCACCGATCCGAAGCTGAGCATCGCCCGCACCCCGAAGATCCCCGCCCCAAAGGCGGCGGCCAGCAGAACGGCCCAGGCACACAGCTTGGCGATTACATTGCCTTGTAGCTTGTTCACGGCTACGCCCCCTTCTCAATCTTATAGCCCAGGCCCCAGACCACCTTCAAGTACCGGGGCTCGGCAGGGTTGATCTCGATCTTCTCTCGCAGGTGCCGGATGTGGACGGCCACCGTGTTTTCCGAGCCGTAGGCCGGGTCATTCCACACCTGCTCATAGATCTGCGCGGAGGAGAACACCTGCCCCGGGTGGGACAGCAGCAGCTTTAAAATGTTGTACTCAATAGGGGTGAGGCTGATTGGCTCCCCGTCCACGGTGACCACCTTGGCACCGTCGTCCATGGCGATAGGGCCTGCGCTGAGGAGGCCCGGGCCTTTCTCCGCCCCGCCCAGGGAGGTGTACCGCCGAAGCTGAGACTTCACCCGGGCAATTACCTCCAGAGGGTTGAAGGGCTTGGTGATGTAGTCGTCCGCCCCGATGTTCAGGCCCAGAATTTTGTCGGTGTCCTCACTCTTGGCCGTCAGCAGGATGATGGGCACGTTGCTCCCCTCCCGCAGCTTGGCGGTGGCCCGGATGCCGTCCAGCTCAGGCATCATGATGTCCATGAGAATCAGATGGATTTCGTGGGTCTCCGCCGCCCGGATAGCCTCCTTGCCGTTGAAAGCCTTGATGGTTTGATAGCCCTCGCTGGTCAGGTAGATATCCAGCGCAGATACAATGTCTCTGTCGTCGTCGCAGATCAGGATGGTGTACATAAATGCTCCCCCCGTTGTCTTTTCTGTCCTTAGCATAACACAGACTGTTTAAATCGCAAGTGGGAAAATATTAAGATGGCTTTAAAATTTTATTTTCAGTGCGTTGTACTGTAATAGTTTTCGGTTTTTTTGTATCTAACCTGTATCCAACGTGTAAGCAATTCTATGTAGAATGCGGAACTATAGATCATAAAACTCCAGTTATTGTGAAATCACAAGAGTTGAAGCATGAAGGATATGGTGCATATTCGGGGTATTTGATTGTTGAATGTATGGCTAGAAAGAACCGTACGCCGGAAGAAAGTGCTCGTCGAGAAAAAATCCGTGAGCTGCTGCAGATGGCAAACATCGACAGCATGGATGACATCCAGAACCTGTTCAAAGAGACCATTGCCGAGTTCATGGAAAAAGGGCTGGAGGCGGAGCTGGATGACGAGCTGGGCTACAGCAAATACGACTACAAGAACAAGGACACAGATAACAGCCGCAACGGGCACAGCAGCAAGAGACTGCGTACCAGTTTCGGCGACGTGGAGGTGTCGGTTCCCCGAGACCGCAAGGGTGAATTTGAGCCTCAGGTACTGAAGAAAAACCAAACCAGCATTAGCCAAGACATTGAAGAGAAAATCCTGTCCATGTACGCCAAGGGGATGACGACAGGGGACATTGAAACACACATTCAGGAGATTTACGGCATTTCCGTCTCGGACAGCACAGTCAGCCGGATCACGGACAAGATCCTGCCTGTAGCTCGTGAATGGCAGCAGCGCCCCCTGGAATCCATTTACGCCGTGGTATTTCTGGATGCCATCCACTACCATGTCCGCAGCGAAGGGCAGATCGTGAAGAAAGCAGTGTATATCGCAATTGGAGTCAACCTGGACGGAAGGAAAGATGTCCTGGGCATGTGGGTTGGTGAAAATGAGAGCGCTAAATTCTGGGCGACTGTACTCAACAGCCTGAAAAACCGGGGCATAGAGGATATTTTCATTGCCTGCACAGACAATTTGACAGGATTTGATGCGGCCATCCACGCCACCTTTCCTCAAACAGAAATCCAGAACTGCATCATCCACCAGCTGCGTAATTCCAGCAAGTATGTGTCCTACAAGGACCTGAAGGCCCTTATGGCCGATTTGAAGGCGGTCTATGCAGCCGTAGATGAGCAGGCCGCCTTGGATGCCCTGGACGCTTTTGAGGAGCGCTGGGACAAGAAATACCCGAAAATCTCCCAATCCTGGCGGGCCAACTGGGCCAATCTCAGCACCTACTTCAAGTATCCTCAGGAGGTGCGCAGGCTGATCTACACCACCAATGCCATTGAGGGCTTTAACCGCCAGCTGCGCAAGGTGACCAAGGCTAAATCGGTGTTTCCTACCGATGACAGCCTGCTGAAAATGCTGTATTTGGCCATGATGGATATTACGAAAAAGTGGACTGGACGGCGGCAGGACTGGAGCCTGATCCATGCCCAAATGGCCATCTACTTTGCTGAGCGTATGCCCGAGTAACACCGCCGTGGCCGGATGTCAAGGGCAAGATGAACTGCTCCTCTACCCACTTGACATCCGACCCCACCCGCGTTATGTTCTTAACATGGCAGCAGCCCGATTCCACGGCTGCCGCACTGAATAAATTTTGCTCTATTTGCACCCCAAATGGAGTTTACACAGAATTTGGGATTGACCCCCGGAAAATCATATACACGACGAATATCATTGAGGGACTCAATCGCCAATTCCGTCAAATCACAAAAAACAAGCCCAGCTTTACCAACGATGATTCTCTGCGCAAGATGCTCTACCTGGCCTCTCAGCGGATCGTGAAGCACTGGCACGCAAGATGCCAGAACTGGGATATGGTTCTCAATCAACTGCAGCTCATGTTCGCCGGCCGGGCCGTTGGCTGACCCCTTCCCGTAGCGTATCCCGGCAGCCAGGGCGGCATTCACGCCGCCAGCGGCGCGTATACCACACCGTCTGCCGGGACCTGTAGTCTAGGGCTTCAGTCCCCCTGTTTACCCTGTTTTCTCAGCGTCATCCTTGACTTTGTCGATTTTCGCTTACACAGAATTTTACACCGTGCCTGCAGCGGCGGGGAACGACCTTCACATCCACCTGGATCCTTTCTCCCGGACGAGTCATCTGCTGGTAAGGTTTTGGCGTATAAGCCTTTTTCTTCTTCTCCTGTGGGAACATCCCCAGTTTGCGCATGACTCGGAACAGACTCTCAGGCCGGCGGGTGTAGCCGCGCTGTTTCAGGCGGTGCCACAGCTCCACCAGGCCAAGCTGCGGATTGCGGCGGCGCATGTCCCGGATCAGCTTCAGCTCCGCTTCGGTATGCCGGTTTGGATGACTGTGAGGACGCCGGGACTGGCAGGCCAGGGACTCCACGCTCCCATCCCAGCGAGCACGCCAGAAATAGATATAGGACCGGCTCTTGTTGTACTTCCGGCTGGCTCGGCTGACGCCGTATTTTTCCGCATATTTCATTAGGGATTGCCTGTACGCCATGTCCTGTGTTATACTCTTTCTCATGAAGGATGTGGCCTCCTCTCGGTTGTGTTAAGTGTGACAACTCAACTTTAACCGATTTGGCACCATCCTTCTACCTTTTTCTTTCTCTACTGTCCAACATGTATTGTACTCCTACATCTATTGTTTACTAAACATGTAGAAAGCTGGTAATCAAATGGCAAAAAATCCAGAAAAAGGCGGCGGTATCATTCTGCCGGTTCTGATTTCGGTTTTGGCTACCGCAGCAATCAGCGCGGGAGGATTTGGCGCAGGCTATGGTGCGGGCATATTGAGATATGAGGTCTTGGGCAGCCCGCCCCAAGAGCAGGCCCAGCAAGAACAGCGCACGTCAACAAATTTGAAAAGCAGCTCCGCCGGGCCTAATGTAATCGTGGAAGACGGTACAATTACCTGGATGAGTGAAACCTGGATCGCCCATGGAGGAAGTACTGTCCCAGGGTTTGAAGCGTTGGGCTCCAGTCAAGTATCGGCCCCGCCAGTTCAGGAGCAACTGCCAGACAACAATCAGACCGATGAACAAGAGACAGCGCAGCCACAACCCCCGGAAGATAATTCGTCCGCCACAGCGCCGAATCAGCAGCCCTCGACGCAGCCCACCGGTTCCAGTGGAAATGTAACCGCCGCCAAAGGCGGAAACACCCAATCCGGTGTGAACATTAACCCGGCAAGCCCGTCCGGCACAAAGACGCAAAGTGGTGGAACAAATGCGGCGGCTCAGTCAGGTAGTAGCGGAAGTGGGGCTGGGAATGGAAACAACTTCAATACATACAACAATCAGGATCAGAAACAAACCACTGATCAGTGGGTATTGAATACCAGTACAAAAAAGATACATTATCCAAACTGTAGGGATGTTCCGAAGATTGCACCTCAGAACTACGCAACATCAAACCTGTCTGAAGCGGAGTTGCTAAGTCAGGGCTATACTACGTGTGGACATTGCCACTGAAATAAAAACCGCCCCCGGCGCTTGCAACACCAGGGGCAGCTATGAGGGAAGTAAGTTTTGACCAGCCTACTTCTCTCTCTCATTATAATTGAAGATGGGAGGAAAAGCAAGTAAAACGTGCAAACGGAACTGGCAGCGTGGTGAAGCTGTCCGGGAGTCGCCGCAGGCCGTACGCAGTTCGGAGCGCAAGTATAAAAAGGCCGGTCAGGCTTCGGTGTCCAGCTATAAGGCCTCCTGGGAGCGCTTGCGGGCCCTCCAGGACGTCGAGATGTTTCGGGTGACCATAGACAGTCTCCAAAAAATTGTCGACCAGGACGCGGTCCAGGGTCTTTCCAAGTCCAGCATACAGAACGATAAAATGCTGATGAAAATAACCTTCTTTTAATTAGATTTAAGTGGTTATCATACTAACATATCATAATATCAATAACACAACCAGAATGCCCCCTTGTACAAGGGGGCCTTTGAGCACGAGCCAGGGGATCAGGGATTGGGGTAGGCGTACACAATGGGCCGCACCTCGGGGGTGAGGGCCTCCAGGGTATAGCTGGCGTTCTGGTAGCCCTCAATGACGGCGGGCAGGGAGGCTACGGTGCTGGCATGGCTCTTGCTGTCGTGCATCAGGAGAATTACCCGGCTGGATACGCCCAGCCTGTCCAGGGCGTTGCTGGTCAGGGTGGCCGCGGAGGGCGGCTTGCTTACAGCGTCACCATTGGCCCGGTTCCAGTCAAAGTAGACAAAGCCCCGGCGGGTCATCTCGGCCACGATTTCCTGATAGATCTGGCCGTTATAGGCGTTGATGCTTCCCCCGGGAAAGCGGAAAATCTGAGGCGCCACCCCGGTGGCCTCCTCAATGATGTGATACTCCTGGGCAAAGTCGTCCAGGTAGGCCTCCACAGAGCCGTAAATTTTCCGGTAGCTGTGGGTATAGCTGTGAACTCCGATGGTGTGGCCCGCGTCCACAATCTGCTTCATCCACTGCCTGGACTGTTCCGTGTCCTTGCCCACCACAAAAAAGGTGGCCTTTACGCCGTACTGTTCCAAAATGGCCAACACCTCCGGAGTGCGGGCGGAGGGGCCGTCATCAAAGGTGAGGTAGCACACATTGGCCTTGTTTACCGTGTTCCAGTCGTGGGGCTGGGCGTACAGCTCAGGGTACAGCTCCTGGTAGGAGGGAACCTCCGGCCCGTCAGGCTCAGAGGCGTCTCCCGCCGGGACAGCAGACCCGCTCCCCTGGGGGGAACCGCCCTCAGCGCCTGGCTGGTACCAGGTGCCCCCGTCCGCCGCCGGCACCCTTCCCCACTGCTGGAGCTGGCTCAGCTCCGCTTTGGTTCGGGTCAGGGAGGCCTCCAGCCCCACGGCCACCCCGGTGGGAACCAGCACTGCCAGCACTGCCAGGACGGGAACCGCCCGCTTCAGCAGCTTTTTTACAGGGGACGGCCCGCCTTTCAGCCGGGACGGAACTTTCTCCTCCTGCCGCTCTATGGTAATCTCTTCGGACATTGACCCACATCCCCTCCGCCGTTCGACGCACTTCGACGCTTATACCTCTATTTTAGACCCCTTCGCCCCCAAAGGCAAGCCCCAATTTGCGGAAAAATATCCCGCCCTCCGAACTGAGGGCGGGACATGTTCTTTGCTCATTACCACAGGGAGACCTTTTTGCCTCTGCTGAGCACATACAGCGTCTTATCCTTAAAGTAGTTCACCGGGTCCATACGGGTGCTGCCCTTGCGGACCTCAAAGTGGAGGTGATTGCCGGTGGACCTGCCGGTGGTGCCTACGTAGCCAATCACTTCCCCCTGCTTGACCACCTGGCCCTGCTTGCAGCCGATCCGGCTCATGTGGGCGTAGAGGGTACTGGTGCCGTCGCTGTGGGAGACAATCACATAGTTGCCATAGGACCAGCTGCTTCCGGTGCCCTTGGCCGCGTGGATGACCACGCCGCTCTTGGCCGCATAGATGTTGGTGCCTGAGGGGGCAGGAATATCTATGCCGGCGTGGGTGCCCGGCTTGCCGGTAACGGGGTGAATCCGCCCGCCAGCCAGGGAGGAGATGGTGTTATATCCCCCAGGCAGCGGCCACAGGTAGCCGGACTCGCTGGGCACCTTGGCGATTTGAGAGGCGTACTCCCGCTCCTTGGCCTTGATCTGGCTGTCCAGCTCCTTGGCGGCCTTGTTCAGCTCCTCCTCCATCTCCTCCAGAACATCCTCCTGGGCGCTGATTTCGGCAATGAGCTTGTCCACCTCAGCCTCCTGGGCCTTCAGCTCATCCTGGGCGGCCATCTGCTCGGCCTTGGCCTCCTCCTGCTGGGCCTGAGCCCCCTCCAGGGCGGTGCGGTCGGCGGTCACCTTCTCCTGGAGCGCCACCAGGTCGTCGATCACCCGGTTGTCATACTCAATGATCTCCTGGATCATCATGTAGTTGTCCAGCAGCTCAGCAAAGTCGCTGGAGGAGAACAGGATGGACCAGTAGGACACCTCGCCCTGCTCCTCCATATACCGCATCTGGCGGCAAAACAGCTCAAACTGGGCTTTCTCCGCCTCCTCCGCCTCCTCCAGCTCCGCCGTCTTCTCGGTGATCAGCTGGTCATACATGGCAATCTGCTCGTTGATGTTGGCAATCTCCTGACGGATCAGGTCAATCTGGTCCTCCAGCAGCTGCTTTTTTTTCATGGCGGCGCTCTTATCCGCCTGGACCGCTTTCAGTTGCTCCTGGATCTCCTTTTTCTGGGAGGCAATGGTGCTGGACTTACTTTTCAGCGCGTCGATCTCCGCCTGAGTGACAGCGGAGGACTCAATAACCATCCCCGGCCCTGTCATAGGCAGAACCATAACCGCCGCCAGAACCAGGCCCAAAGCCCGGCGGAACAATTTGCTCTTTTTCACAGTGCGCCCTCCCCTCAGCGGATCATAAAGATGTTAGCGATAATAGGCAGCAGCATCAGCAGCGCCAAAAATCCCGCCAGGATGGACATAAACAGCTTCTGCTTCTTCTGGTTCTTCATTTGGAGGACCTCCCTGTCATTCTTGATTTCTATAAGGGCAGCCACAGGCCGCCTCTGCACACGGGCGCCGATCCGCTACACCTGCAAGAACTTCCGGATGGCGAACAGCGAACCTATCACACCGATAAACACGCCCACGCCGCAGAACACAGTCAGGATGGTAACGGCCATAGAGCCGTAGCTAATCATAGTGACCAGAGACAGTCCGTTGCCCTGGATGGCAAATTTGGCCACCATCTGGTACAGTCCCCACTGGACAAAAAAGGCAATCAGGGCCCCGGTCAGTCCCAGCAGCATACCCTCCACCACAAAGGGCCACTCGATAAAGCCGTCGGTGGCGCCGCACATCTTCATAATGGCGATCTCCTCCCGGCGATAGAAGGTGGCCAGCTTGATGGTGTTGGCAATGATAAACAGAGAGACAATCAGCAAAATGCCAATGAGCACCATGGCCACGGCGGTGGCGATATTGCGCACCATCACAAAGCCATCGGCAATCTCGGTGGCGGCGTTGACGTAGCCCACGCCCTCCACCTGTTCCAGGGCCGCCTTTGTCTCGGCCATCCGCTCGATCTCCACCACATGGACCCGGTAGCGGTCCCGCAGAGCGTCGTCGGGCAGCTCGTTGAGCACCTGAGTTGTATTGCCGTGCTTGGCCTTGAACTCCGCCGCGGCCTGCTGCTTGGTGACAAAGGTGAGCTTCGACACATTGTCCACCTGGGCCAGCGTGGGCTGAAGCATCCGGGCCTGATCCTGGGTGAGGGCGTCGTCTATGTAAACCAGTATCTCGTTTTCGTTCTCCAGGTCGCCCAGGGTATTGTCCAGATTAACCGCCAAAAGGGTAAAGGAGCCCATAATGAGCAGACAGGCCACGATCATGCACACCGCGGCAAAGGACATAAATCCATGGGTGAAGATGGAGTGAAACCCTTCGCTGACATAGTATCCTGTATTAAATCTTCTCGACATTGTAGTAACCACCTGTCTCGTCGCTGATGATCCGTCCGTTTTCGATGGTCACCACCCGCTTGTTGAAGCGGTTGACCAGATTTTTCTCATGGGTGACCACCAGCACGGTGGTGCCCAGCTCGTTGATGCGCTCCAGCAGCATCATAATCTCCAAAGAGCGCTGGGGGTCCAGGTTGCCGGTGGGCTCGTCGGCGATAATCATGCTGGGGTTGTTCACCAGCGCCCGGGCAATGGCCACCCGCTGCTGCTCACCGCCGGACAACTGGCCAGGGTAGCGGTCCCCCTTCTGGTCCAGGCCCACCAGCTGGAGCACGTAGGGGATGCGCCGGCGCAGCTCCCGGTTGGAGGCCCCAATGGCCCGCATGGCGAAGGACAGGTTGTCATACACCGTCTTCTTCTCAATCAGGCGGAAGTCCTGAAAGATGACCCCCAAAGTGCGCCTCATCTGGGGCACCTGCCGGGGCGTGATGTTGTTCAGGTTGAAGCCGTTCACCATCACCCGGCCATCGGTAGGTGCAATTTCCGCCGTAATCAGTTTAAGCAGGGTGGACTTGCCCGACCCCGACGGCCCCACCAAAAAGACAAATTCCCCGTCGTCAATGCGCACATTGACCCCTTTCAGGGCCTTGGTGCCGTTGTCATATTCTTTCTGTACGTCGATTAAGCGAATCATAGTGCGCTCTGCTCCCCGTTCAGCCAATTATTTTTCTCAGGCTGTCAGCTTTTTAGTGTATCACAAATCAAAAACCATGTAAACATATAATCTGTAAACGTTGGTTTCCTTTTTCTGTCGCCTTAGGTCGATTTTTACCGTTTTGTCATTTTTGTAACCTTATTGTAACCTATCGCCCGGGAAATAGCAAGGGGGTTTTTGGAATTTTTTCATAAAAACAGCGCCGCCCCATGGGCGGCGCTGAATATATTCTTGATTAAGACTCGATTCCCCGGGAGATGAGGTATTTCTTGACCATCAGTGCCACCTTAAAGGTGATGGCGTCGTCAAACTCCCGCAGGTCCAATCCGGTGAGCTTTTTAATCTTCTCCAGCCGGTACACCAGGGTATTCCGGTGGACAAACAGCTTCCGGGCGGTCTCGGACACGTTCAGGTTGTTCTCAAAGAACTTGTTGATGGTGAGCAGGGTCTCCTGGTCCAGAGCGTCAATGGGGCTCTTTTTAAAGACCTCCTGAAGGAACATCTGGCACAGGATGGTGGGCAGCTGATAGATCAGGCGGCCAATGCCCAGGTTCTCATAGTTGATGACGGTCTTCTCCGTGTCGAACACCTTGCCCACGTCGATAGCCACGCTGGCCTCCTTGTAGGCCCGGGCCAGGTCACGGATGTGGGGGACAATGGTGCCGATACCCACCACCACCTTCACGCCCAGCTCCTGGTTGACGGCGGTGACGATCTGCTTGGCGATCTTGCCCAGGTCCTTGGAGTCGGCCCCCTCGGACAGCTGCTTAATCAGGGCCACGTCGGTCTCGTTGATGGAGATGACAAAATCGGTCTGCTTATCGGGGAACAGGTTCTGGATTACGTCAATAGCGGACACGTCGGCGGGGCCCAACTGGCGCACCAGAAAGGCGGCCCGGGGGACTTCGGAGACAAAGTGGAGCTCCTTGGCCTGGGTGTAGATGTCACCCAGGAGGATATTGTCGGAGATGATGTTTTTGACAAAGGTAGCCTTGTCATGCTTCTCCTCATAATAGGTCTTGGCGCCGTTAAAGGCCACTACGGCCACGGCGCACAGGGAGGCGGCCAGCTCGTCCTCGCCCTTGACAAAGGCGGCGTAGTCAAACTGGGCCCCCCAGCCCGCAAGGGGCTTAAAGGTACGGCCCTCAAATCGGGCCAGATTGTTGTCCGCGCTGTTGATGGCGGCGACCACGCCGGGCCAGTGCTCGCCAATGCAGGTCAACTCGCTGCAGGCAACCACGATTCCTTCCGCGTCCACCACACCTACCATGCGGTTGATGTTGTCCTTCATTTGAAGTACGACTCCCTGGAACATCCTGCTTGACACAGCGATCCCTCCTACATTCTCTTTTGTGACGCTGTCTTATTATAACTGGTATCCCCCCTGTTTGGCAAGGGTTTTTTTTGATTTTTTTGTTCAAATCGACCAAAATTTTAGATAGTCTGCTCTAACCCCCACAGTTCCGCCCGCTCCTGGGGGGTCAAAAACCGCCAATTTCCCGGTTTTAGCCCCTCGTCCAGCGCCAAAGGCCCCATAGACAGGCGGTGGAGAGCGGTGACCGGCTTCCCCCGGGCGGCCAGCATCCGCTTCACCTGGTGGTACTTGCCCTCCCGCAGGGTGACCAGACAGACTGAGCCGTCCCCCAGCGGCTCCAGCACCGCCGGAAGGCAGCGCAGGCCGTCCCCCAGCTCCAGGCCGGCGGCCAGGGCCCGGACGTCCTCTTCGTCCACCCGGCCCTCCACCTCCGCCCGGTACACCTTGTCCACATGCTTTTTGGGGGACAGCAGGCGGTGGGCCAGACTTCCGTCGTCGGTGAGGAGAAGCAGGCCGGTGGTGTCCTTGTCCAGCCGTCCCACCGGGAACAGCCCCCGGCGGCGCAGCTCCTCCGGGAGCAGGTCCAGCACCGTGGACTGAAGCCTGTCCTCCGTGGCCGACAGCAGCCCTGCCGGTTTGTGGAGCATCACGTAGACAAAGGGGGCGCAGTCCACCGGGATGCCGTCCACCGTGAAGGACACTGCCGACGGGTCCAGCTTCTCCTCCGGGCGGAGGGCGGGTCTACCGTCCGCCAGCACCCGGCCCTGACGGACCAGCTCCCTGACCTCCTTCCGGCTCCACCGCCCGGTGG
This sequence comes from Flintibacter muris, assembly GCF_943192995.1. Classification (GTDB taxonomy): domain Bacteria; phylum Bacillota; class Clostridia; order Oscillospirales; family Oscillospiraceae; genus Lawsonibacter; species Lawsonibacter muris. Next base: position 31,626 of record NZ_CALPCP010000025.1, on the reverse strand, counting down.
AGCTGAGCAGCTTGTCTATGCGTTCCAAAGCCATAAGGGCTCCCCTCTTTTCCGCATATCTCCAAAGAATTCCGCATATGGTGAAGGGAGAACAAGCCACGGAAGGAGATATGTGCTGTGTTGATCGTAACTGCCAAAATGCCCAGGCGCAAGCTGACATTGGGGGTGGCGGTGGCCGCCCTGCTGTGCTGCTGCGCCATCGCCCTGAACTTCGGCCAGGCCGTGGGACGGGAGGTCTCCGCCTCCACCCTGCCCAGCCCCAAGGGGATTAAAGACAATCAGGACCGGATCGATTACCTGTCCGCCTACGGCTGGCAGGTGTCGGAGGAACCCCTCTCCACCCAGGAGCTGCTCATCCCCCAGGAGATGGACGACAGCTACACCGAATATCTGGCCCTCCAGAACGGCCAGGGCTTTGACCTGCAAAAATACGCCGGCAAGCGGGTAAAGCGGTATACCTATGAGATACTCAACTACCCCACCGGCGAGACAGGGGTTCAGGCCAATCTGCTTATCTGCAAGAACACCGTAATCGGCGGCGAGGTGCTGTCCCCCCAGCTGGACGGATTTTTGCACGGGCTCGCCATGCCTTGAAGGCCGGCGGGGGTGGGGGTGCGGCTGGTTTAGAAACGCCCTCCCATCTTCCCAAGGGCGAAAGGCCCTGTCATAGAGCGGCTTTTTCCCGATTCTCCACAATATGCACGTTCAGATGGTCATAGGTCATCTCCACCCCGTGGCGGGCGAAGGACTCCCGCACTCCCTCCAGCAGGGCGTAATACACGGTCCAGTAGTCGCCGGAGGCGGTCCACAGGCGGGTGAGGTACTCAATGCTGCTGGACTGGTATTCCGATACGTAAACCACCGGGGCGGGGTCATCCAGAATACCCGGGGTGGCCTCCAGCACCTCCTGGATGGCCGCCCGCACCTGGGCGGTGGGGGCGTCGTAGGAGGCGGTGAATTTTAAATCCATCCGCCGCTTACCCAGGCGGTTGTAGTTGATGATCTTGGCAGCGGACAGCTGGCTGTTGGGGACAAAGATTTCTTTGTTGTCCGGGGTGACGAAGGTAGTATAGGACAGGGAGACAGCGGCAATCGTGCCGCTGACACCGTCGGCCTCCACATAGTCGTCCACGGAAAAGGGCTTGGTCACCAAAAGCACCAGCCCTCCGGCCAGATTGGACAGTGTATTCTGCATAGCCATGGACACCGCCAGGCCCGCCACACTGAGCACAGCGATAATGGAGGTGGTCTCTAGGCCCAGCGTCCCGGCCAGCATCAGGGCCAGCAGGAACCAGAGAAAAATGTTCACCGCGGTGTGGATGTAGGTTTTGATGGCCCCCACCGATTTGCTTTTGTTCAGCAGCCGGTCCACCATCCCCATCAGCAGCCGGATGACCAGCCAGCCCACCAGCACCATGATGAGCACCCGCAGCACGTCGCCCAGGGTCAGGTCCTTGACGCCTATGGTCCTGCCTACCGTTTGCAGGACTTCATCCACCGTTTCCATCCAACTCCTCCTTATCAAAACAGCCGGCCTCAGGCCGGCTGTTGGCTGTTTGATTAGTAGTTCATCTGCTTGCGGCGGGACAGATTCATAGTACCGTCCTGCATCTGGTCCAGGCTGTCCAGGCTCTTGCCGGTGCCAAAGGCCACGCAGGAGATGGCGTCGTCAGCCACATGAGTGTCAATACCGGTGTGGGACTGAACCAGCTTGTCAAAGCCCCACAGCAGGGAGCCGCCGCCGGTCATGACAATGCCGTTGGTGGAGATATCGGCCACCAGCTCAGGGGGCGTGCGCTCCAGTACGCCGTGGATGGCCTCCAGGATGGAGGCGGAGGTCTCCTCAAAGGCCTCGATCATCTCGCTGGAGGTAACATTGAACACCCGGGGCAGGCCGGTCATCAGGCAGCGGCCCTTGATCTCCATGGAGACCTCCTCAGGACGGGGGAAGACACAGCCAATGCTGATTTTCAGCTCCTCGGCGGTGCGGTCGCCAATCAGAACATTGTGCTTGCGGCGGATATACTTGACCACTGCCTCGTCAAACTTGTCGCCGGCCACCTTGATGGAGGCGGACTCCACCACGCCGCCCAGGGAGATTACCGCGATGTCGGCGGTACCGCCGCCGATATCCACCACCATGTGGCCGTCCGGCTTGGTGATGTCGATGCCCGCGCCGATGGCGGCGGCCACCGGCTCCTCAATCAGATAGGCCCGGCGGGCGCCCGCCTGGATGCCGGCGTCCACCACGGCGCGCTCCTCAACCTCGGTAATGCCGGAGGGGACGCAGATGAGCAGACGGGGCTTGAACAGAGAGAAGGAGGTCACCTTTTTCATAAACTCCTTCAGCATCCGCTCGGTCATGTCGTAATCGGAGATGACGCCCTCCCGCAGGGGACGCATGGCCACAATGTTGCCGGGGGTGCGGCCCAGCATGGCCTGGGCCTCGGTGCCCACCTTCAGCAGCTTGCCGGTGTTTTTGTCCATGGCCACCACAGAGGGCTCACGCAGGACAACACCCTTACCCTTGATATATACCAAGACCGAGGCGGTGCCCAGGTCGATACCGATATCCTTACTAAAGAAACCCATTCTCTGTTCCACCTTATATATTTATTCTAATTTCCAAAACCGCCCGGATGGGCGGCACTTAAACTCCACTTTTTATTATAACCCGAGTGTCCCCGGTTTTCAACCGTTTTTTCCAACAATTTTCTTCTTTTTTTCCAGCCCATGACGCACTTAACCATGCCGGGCCTGGGCCAGGGTAAGGCACCAGATCTCCTCCGCGCCCTCCTGGCGCAGCAGAGCGGCACACTCGCTGAGGGTGGAACCGGAGGTAACCACGTCGTCCACCAGCACCACCCGCCGGCCTGTCAGGTCCAGGCCGGGCAGGGCTGCGTAGGCTCCCCGGGCGTTGGCCCGGCGGGCACTCTCCTCCTCCAGCTCCGACTGGGGGGAGGTGTCGCGCACCTTCTTCAGGGCGGGTCCCGCCGGGATGGACAGCAGCCGCCCCACCTCCCGGGCCATCAGCTCCGCCTGGTCAAAGCCCCGCTCCCGCAGCCGCTCTCTGGACAGAGGCGCCCAGCAGATCAGGCCGGCCCTTTGGGGAAGATGATCCTCCAGACACTGGGCCATCAGAGCGGCGAAGGGCCTGCCTAGAGCCCGCACCCGGCTGAACTTGTACCGGTGGACCGCCCCGGGCACCATGTCCCGGTAGGCCAGGGGCGAGAAACAGCTATTGGCAAAGTCCACCCGGCGCTCCGCCGCCTTCCCCTCTAGCCAGGGCAATTCAGGCTGGCACACCGGACAGACCGGGGCCCGGGGATTGTCCAGAATTTTCTGGCAGAAGGGACATTTGGGCGGAAAGAGCAGGTCCAGCACCCTCTCCCGGACGCTCATTTCAGCTCGTCCTCCGGGATGGGGCCGTGCTCCTTCTCAAACGCGCGGATACAGGACAAAATAAGGTAGTATGCCTGACCGTTGATGGTACGGCCCTCATACTTGGCTATATAGCGCAGCTTTTTGTGGATCTCCGGGCTGACCCGGAGTCCAATATTTTTGATCGATTGTTTATCCATACCAAGTACTCCATTTCTCAGGCTTCATGAGTATATGGTAAATGATCCGCAATCTTTTGCTTGAATTTGCATGCATTTTATACGCTTACTATTTTGTTTTATCCTCTGGAATAGATCCATTTTCCTGCTCATAATCCCGAACACATTTTCGAATCAGACACAAGACCTGACCGCTCATTGTACGTCCTTCAGCCCCTGCTACATATTGAAATTTATCATGGAGCCCGCTGTCCAATATCCTGTGCGGTAATGTGCAGGATGTGTCCTCGGTCTGGGCGCCGCGGATCCTCTGTCCTCTCCAACGCTCTTTGTAATTCTTTCAGTTCTATATTTGCAGTTTACCATAGTTCCCTATAATTTTAAGTGCTGTTTCTCTGATTTACCAGTAATGATACTGCCTGCGGTTGGTCCAGATGAGGGCCAGGGCCACGGCGGCGCCCAGGCCGTCGGCGGCCACTACGGCCAGCCAAATGCCGTCCAGTCCCAGGGCCAGGGGGAGCAGGAAGGCCAGTCCGCCCCGGAACAAAAAGGTGCGCAGAAAGGAGATCAGCGCCGATATAGGGCCGTTGCACAGGTCGGTAAACAGTCTTGAGCCGAAAATGCCAAAGCCCACAAACAGATAGCTCAGGGCAAAGATACGAAAACCGTGGACGGTCATATCCATCAGCTCCTCGCTGTAGCCCACAAAGGCCTGGGCCAGGGGGCGGGCCAGCAGCTCAGACAGGGCCACCATGGCCAGAGAGCACAGCACAATCACCCGCAGGCACTTGCTCAGCAGGCTTTTCAGCTCCGTCCGGTTGTCCGCTCCAAAGTGAAAGCCAATCACCGGCCCCACCCCCATAGCAAAGCCCAAAAAGACGGCGGCAAAGGCAAAGTCCACATACATCATCACCGAGTAGGCGGCCACCCCCGATTCCCCCACCAGGTGCATCAACTGCCAGTTGAACAAGATGCCGATAAGGGAGGAGGACAGGTTGCTCATCAGCTCGGAGGAGCCGTTGGAGCAGGCGTTTTTCAGCTCCCGGGGGTAGAGGCCTGTGGGGCACAGCCGCAGCCGTCCCCGTCTGGGCCGGAGGAAGTAGAGCAGGGGGAGCACACCTCCGGTCAGGTAGCTGAGCACCGTCCCCCAGGCGGCCCCGGCGATCCCCATATCGCACAGGGCGATAAGCACATAGTCCATAACAATGTTGACAACTCCAGAGGTCAGCGACACCGCCAGCCCCAGCTTGGGCAGCTCCGCCGTGACAAAGAAGACCTGAAAGGACATCTGGAGCATAAAGGGGGCGGTGCCCGCCAGCAGGACCCGGCCATAGGCGACGCAGTCGTCCATCAGCAGGTCGCTGGCCCCCGCCAGCCGGGCGATAGGCTCAATCAGCAGCGCCCCGCCCACGGAGAACACCGTTCCCAGCCCCAGCACCACCAGGATAATCATGGAAAAATACCGGTTGGCCAGCTGGTCTTTGCCCTCGCCCATGGTCCGGGCCACAATGGCGCTGCCTCCGGAGCCCAGCATAAAGCCGAAGGCCGCCAGAATCATGGACACTGGAAAAACAATATTAACCGCTGACAGCGCCAGCTCCCCCACCAGGTTGGACACAAACAGACCGTCCACCACGCTGTAAATTGAGGTGAAGATCATGGTCACAATGGAGGGCAAGGTAAAGCGCAGCAGCTTGGAGTAGGTAAAGTGATCGGAAAGTTGGATTCTCATAAAAATCTATTCCTCCTGCGGTATATTTAAAAGATGTTCCGCCTCCCGGAGCAGCAGCTCTATGCGCTGACGGTGCAGGGCCAGCAGGCATTCCCGGTCTTTCTCGGCCATGACAAGAAAGGCCAGCTCCTCCAGCTGCAGAACCGGGCGGACAGTTCGGGCGGCCAGGGCCTGGCCCTCCGGGGTGAGCTCCAGGTACTTGCGCCGCCCCGGAGGCTCAAAGAGCCGGATGTCCCCATCCTGCTCCAGCTGTTTCAGCGCGGAGTGGATGGTCTGCTTGGTGAGGGAGAGGTAGCTGCACAGCTCCGTCTGAGTAAGAGGCCGCTGGGCGGCCTCCAGGGTGTAAAGGACCCAAAACGCGGAGTCAGAAAGATTAAAATGCCGGGCCAACCTGTGGTACAGGCTGGCCTCCTCCTTGTACAGGCGGTTGTATTCTTCATTGAACTGAGTAAAATTCATGGTGTCCCCCTCCAAAAACAAAAAGTCCGAAATCGGACTTTTACTAGTGTAGTCTGATTTCGGACTTTTGTCAAGAGGTATTTTGCAAAATTTAACGGAGAGGGGCGGCCCCTCTCCGTATTCGTTTAATTTTTGACGGGTTTATATTGTTCCTCGCCGCTCTCAATATATTTGATCAGGTTGATAATTTCCTCTGCGAACCATCCTGCGCGCTCCAGCGCCATAGTCAGCCGGACATTTTCCTGTATATTCATTTACACAGATCTCCTGTTCACCATTGAAGAGAGTTATTTTATCATAAGGCTGACCGCAATGTCAAGAATACGACCGGCCGCCGCCTCCTTGGACATGAGGGGGAGCTCCTGTGTGCCCTGTCTGGTGATAACGGTCATCACATTGGTGTCGGTGCCGAAGCCGGCCCCGGCGACCTTTAAATTGTTGGCGCAGATCATATCCACGTTTTTTTTCTCCAGCTTGGCCCGGCTGTTTTCCAACATATTCTGGGTCTCCATGGAGAAGCCGCACAGCACCTGGCCCGGGCGGCGGTGCTCGCCCAGGTGTTTCAGAATATCCTGGGTGCGGCGCAGGGGGATGGACAGGCTGCCGTCCTCCTTTTTGATTTTGTCATCCGCATACCGGGCGGGGGTGTAGTCGGCCACGGCGGCGGCCTTAAAGATGAAGTCGGCCCAGCTTTGCCGGGCGGCCACCGCCTCAAACATGTCCTGGGCGGAGGTGACCTTCACCACCTCCACAAAGGGGGGCGGGGCGGCAGAGGCGGGCCCGGATATCAGCACTACCTCCGCCCCCCGGAGCATGGCCATTTTGGCGATAGCGCAGCCCATTTTCCCGGTGGAGTGGTTGGTAAGATAGCGGACAGGGTCCAGGGCCTCCTGGGTGGGACCGGCGGTGACCAGAACATGTTTTCCTTCCAGGTCGTGAGGCAGGGCGAGCTGGCGCAGAATGTGCTGGAGGAGAACCTCCGGCTCAGGCAGCTTTCCTGCCCCCACCGCCCCGCAGGCCAGCCGCCCGCTGGCAGGGGCAATCACTTGCCAGCCATAGCGGCGCAGAGTGTTCAGGTTGTCCTGAGTGACGGGGTTTTCAAACATTTTGGTGTTCATGGCCGGGGCAATGAGCTTGGGGCAGGGGCAGGCCAGCACAGTGGTGGTGAGCATGTCGTCCGCCAGGCCGTGGGCCAGCTTGGCGCACACGTTGGCGGTGGCGGGGGCGATTATCACCAGATCTGTCCGATCGGCCAGGGAGATGTGCTCCACCTGATGGGAGAAATTGCGGTCGAAGGTGTCCACCATGCACCGCCGCCCGGTGAGCTGCTCAAAGGTGAGGGGAGTGATAAACTCAGTGGCGTGCTCGGTCATGACCACCTCCACACCGGCGTGCTGCTTTACCAGCGCCGAAGCCAAAGCGGCCGCCTTGTAGGCCGCGATTCCCCCGGTGACCCCTAACAGAATAGTCTTGTTTTTCAGCATAGTGTTTCCTCCTTACGTTCCCCGCAGGGAGAGCCTCTCTTCACAAAAAGGCTTGGTCCAGCTCTTTGATATCGGTGGACTGCTTGGCAAGTTTCACAAACTGCGTCGTGTTGTTCATCTTCCACTGTAACTCTGTAACTTGCATTGTAACAGATTCAAGGCATGTGGTCAAGTCGGCCTGTTCCTTGGTGCGGCCGTCTGTCAGGCATTTATACACATTATTGGCTGTTTATGCCTGCCCATTTGCTTCTGCGGATGGCCACAGGCCGCCTCTGCGGGGCCTGGAATGACAAAGGGAAAGGCTCTTGACAACCCTCTGAAAAGCTGATATGATGGTTCTGCATTAAATGCGAATTATTCTTATTATTAGGGAGGACTAACCATGCCTGAACTGAAGGGAAGCAAGACCGAGCAGAACCTGTGGACCGCCTTTGCCGGGGAAAGCCAGGCCCGGAACAAGTACACCTACTACGCCGCCAAGGCCAAGAAGGACGGCTTTGTCCAGATCGCCCAGATTTTTGAGGAGACCGCTGCCAACGAGAAGGAGCACGCCAAAATCTGGTTCAAGCTGCTGGAGGGTATCGGCACCACCGCCGAGAACCTGGCGGCGGCCGCCCAGGGGGAGAACTACGAGTGGACCGACATGTATGCCAAGATGGCCCAGGAGGCCCGGGAGGAGGGCTTTGACCATATCGCGTTCCTCTTTGAGGAGGTAGGCAAAATTGAGAAGGAGCACGAGGAGCGCTACCGCAAGCTGCTGGCCAATGTAGAGGGCGGCCTGGTCTTTTCCCGGGAGGGAGACATGGTCTGGCAGTGCGCCAACTGCGGACATATCCACGTGGGCAAGCAGGCCCCGCAGGTCTGCCCCGTCTGCGCCCATCCCCAGTCCTTCTTCCAGATTAAGGCGGACAACTATTGAGTTTGAAAAACCCCTTGCTCATCCTTTTATACCCCTCTTTGCGGGAGCATATTTGACTATCTGCAAAAGCTGGCATTGCTTTATACACTGCCAGCTTTACCACTTCAAACGGTGAGACGTCAAGGCTCTATGCTGCCACAAAAGAGGCGGCAAAAATGGCCGACTATATCAAAGATAATCTTTCCCGATCCATTCCCGGCTCCAGTTCCGCCGCCGACGAAATTCTGAAATATAAAGGGCTCCTCGATTGTGGGGCCATAACTGCGGCAGAGTTTGAGGCAAAGAAAAAACAATTTCTGCCCGCTCGCTCGGCCCGAGATAGCGGAGTTTTCGGCCCATGTTCCCCGGCCTCCTTTCCCTAAAACATAAAAAAATTGAAGTGCGTCGAGCTCTTTCGAGCTTTCGCACTTCAATAGTAAATCAACAGTTGCGGAAGTTTGCTGATGTAGTAAGTTAAATGCAGAAAAGGTCTTTCAACCTTTTTCTGCCAAAACGGGGGTAGAAACGGGTGAAAGGGGTGATTTATGATTGAAGAGAACCGCTTTGCCGGCCGGCGCCCCACTCTGTAGCCCGGCGGGTAAAGGTTTTCCGGGAAATGCCTAATTGTCTGCCTGCTTCTGTAGCAGTTACATACCCATTCCACCAGTCCTCCGCCAACTCCTCAAAGCCCTCTGGCATAGGGATTCGGTCGGGGCCAAAGCGGACTCCGCGCTCCAGAGCCGCTGCAATGCCCTCCGCCTGTCGCTGACGGATGAACTCACGTTCTGTCTGGGCCACATAACTCAAAAGCTGGAGCACGATGTCTGCCACCAGCGTACCAGTCAAATCCCGGCCCTCCCGGGTGTCCAGCAGCGGCATATCCAATACCACAATAGCAACACTTCTTACCTTTGTGATGTGGGACCATTGCTCCAGAATCTCCTTGTAATTTCGCCCCAGCCGGTCAATGCTCTTGACTATCAGCACATCTCCGGGCAGGAATGTTTCCACCAGCTGCTGGTACAGGGGACGGTCGAAATTTTTCCCTGACTGCTTTTCCACCGTAATATGCTCCAGAGCTACACCAAACTCCCGCAGAGCTGCCACTTGCCGGTCCTCTCTTTGACTGCGCGTAGATACGCGGGCATAGCCATACATTATGCCTGGCATCCCAATCCTCCTCTCTTTTTCTTTTGGGATGACAGTATTATATAGGATATCAAAATAGCGCTGAGCAGGTTTTTTCGAAAAAACAACTGTTTATAACAATCGTCAAAAGTTCTGACAAACAGGCCGGCCAGGGAACCAGGCCCTATAGATGATTTGCAGGGGCCGCCGCCCTAAGCAGCCCGATAACTGCAATTTTGCTGATTGCTATAATTGCTCCTATCATAAAAAACAGCGACAAAAATGCGGAGTGTCCTTCACGGATGTTCAAATCCTATCGGGACACTCCGCATATCTTGCAGTACAAAAGAAAGGAGTTTGGAAATCCGGGCTTTGCTGGACTTTAACTAAGGTTGTAAGTCGTCAGTGGATGGATTATCAATGAGAGTTCCATTTGTACCAAAGCGGGAGCCATGGCAGGGGCAGTCCCAGCTGTGTTCAGCGGCGTTGTATTTCAGCGCGCAGCCCATATGGGGACAGCGGGGGGCAGTTGGGGTGAGGATTCCAAGAAGGGATGTGAGTCCATTCAGGGCCAGCTGAGGGCGAAGCATGGTTCGGGCGGGGGAGAACAGCGAAGTATATGGGTTGTCACGTCCAAGTATCAGATCTGTCAGAACGGAGGCCGCCACCATGGAGGAGGTCATCCCCCACTTGTTGAAGCCTGTAGCGACATAAAGACCAGAGGTGTTCTTGCCATAGGGACCGATATAGGGGACGCCGTCCAGAGTCATGCAGTCCTGCGCGGCCCAACGGGCTGTCACCTGGGCGTTGGGGTAGTGAGCCTGAGCAAAAGCCTCCAATTCTTTCCAGCCGCCGCCCGGCTTGCCTGTGCGATGGCTTCCGCCGCCCAGAAGCATCAGATTGCCGCAGCTACGGAAGGACAGTCCTTTTTCATCTTCGTCCAGATACATTCCATCCACATTTGAAGCGTTTGTTAGGGCCAGCACATAGGATCGGTGCTGGTACAGTTTTAGAAAATAACCGCCGTGTTTGTTGAGGAGGGGAAAATGTGTGGTAACTATTATTTTTTCCGCAGAGACAGTTCCACCGTTGGTGACCGCTTTCCCAGGCCCCAGCTCCAGAACCTTTGTGTGTTCATAGATCCGCAGGTCCTTAGCGATGGCAGAGATAAATTTTAAAGGATGAAACTGGGCCTGACGCTTAAATTTTACCGCCCCCGCCACATGGAAAGGGAGGGGCGGTGTCTCTACATACTCTGAGGCAAAGCCCAGCCGCTCCAGCGCCGACAGTTCCTGATCCAGCTTTTTCCGGCTGGTGATGGAGTAGACAAAAGCGTCTTTTTCCTCAAAATCGCAGTCAATATTGGCGCATAGCCTGCGGTATTGCTCCAGTGCCGCCTGGTTGGCCTCCAGATAGAGCCGAGCACGGCCAACGCCAAATTCCCGAATGAGCTTGTGGTAGATCAGACCGTGCTGAGCTGTAATCTTCGCTGTAGTATTTTTGGTAGTGCCGCCGCAGATGCGGTCGGCCTCCACTAGGGCATAGTCCACCCCCGCCTGAGACAGCTGATAGGCACACAAAAGTCCAGCCATACCGCCGCCGATAATCAGCACGTCGGATTTCAGATCTGACTGAAGAGGGGGAAACCGGGGCAGTTGTGCTGTCTGGGTCCATATGGAGTCCATTCCATCACCTCAATAGAGTTAGGATGGCGGAAATATAGATAGATTATACTGTTTCCAAACGAAAACAGGCTGTTGATTTGGACGCTGGCTGGCATAGGGACGTGCCGGAAGAGAATAAGGTAAGGCGGAGGTGTTGTAATATGCTGTCGCCTGTAATTTACCTGATGATGAACGGATTGTTTTTTACCCTGCGCTTGTCTGGGGGAGGCGGCTCTTTCCCCCGCCCGCTGAAAGCGGCGGAGGAAAAGGAGTATCTGGAGCGGTGCGCTCAGGGGGATCTGGAAGCACGGAATGTTCTTGTGGAGCACAACCTGCGTCTGGTGGCCCATATTGTGAAAAAATATTATGCCCAAACCGGAGATCAGGACGATCTGATTTCAATTGGGACAATAGGGTTGATTAAAGGAATATCCACCTTTAAAGCGGATAAAAATGTGCGGCTGGCAACCTATGCCAGCCGGTGCATCGAGAATGAAATATTGATGCATTTTCGCTCCCAGCGCAAGCTTCAGGGAGAGGTGTCCCTTACAGAAACTCTGGAGGCAGCGGGGGATGGGGGGTCACTGTCTCTCATGGATGTGATTGCAGTGGATGACAACATGCTGGAAGACCTGGACACCCGGGATGCCTGTGTAAAGGTCCGCCAGTGTGTTCAGACCTGTCTGACACCCCGGGAGCGCATGATTATCACCATGCGTTACGGTTTGGATGACAAGGCCCCGCGAACCCAGCGTGAGATTGCCGGACAGTGCGGCATCAGCAGATCCTATGTATCCCGCCGCGCTTAATGTAAACGATGCCCGGAAAGCCTTGCGGAGCAAGGGCTTGTCCGGGCATCTGGCGTTTTGAGTAGCGCCGCGCTTATTGTAAACGGTAAGGAAGTTTAGGAGAGGTAAGTGGTTATTCATCAACTCTGAAATTCCGATACTCCTTGTAGGGTAACTGACATCAAATTAGCGCCATACCATTTGTCCAATTGTAGCGGGTATGTTTCAAAAATTCATCTCTGATTTCTAATGCATGTCCATCTACATGATCCACAATCAGAATCTGTGGAAGAATACCTGTATCTTTTTCGATACTTCCAAACTCATCAAAAATTGTTTTGTACATTTTCCCTACCGCTACGATATCTGTATGTGGCAACTCATTAGTTCTCTCATCGCCACGAGGAAAATATACTTGACTTGGTTGGTCGAAGAAAAGGAATAGCGGCATTGGAGATTTCTTGTTAGTTGCAAACAATCTGAGAAAGCTCAAGAACAGTGCAATATGGCAAGAAACCCAGTTTGCACCGCTCCCCATTTCATACAGGTAGATTTTTTCTCTACCTTTTTGATGATGATATAAATCAAAGGTTTGGTCAAATAATCCGAAATTGAGATTGATTGGCCTATACTCTTTTTCAAAGTCTAACGTATGGGACAACCGATTCATATTATTGGACAAAAATGTCTGAGCCTTACTTAACTGATTTGGCAAATCATAACCAGCAAGTCTTTCTTTAAGCTTTCCAATTTCGTTTTTTAGATTTTCAATATCCTCATCAACTGTCTCAAAAATGCCGGTATCACTCATTTCTGCGTAAAGCATTATTCTTGCCTTAGCATAGTTTGCTTTTTCGCGCTTCGACACTAATTCTTTAGAAGTCATGAATTTCTTCTCTAAAATATTTATTTCTCGCAATGTGTCTTTGATCTCTTCTTCAATTTTCCTAAGTCCATCATTGAGTTTTCTTACGTCTTCCGAAAAATCCATTGTATACTTTTCGGTAATTTGAAGTTCAGCAGCAAGCCATTCTGTTGCTGCTGATAGCTCATTGTCAGCCTCTGCAATCTCAGCACAATCATGTCCACACAAAGGACATATATATTGGGATACTTCAACTGGAGCTGAATCTGTTTGCTGTTTTACTTGTCTCAGCATAGATGTAAATTTTCCGCCTACCTCAGATGTAGAACTAACTCTATCTATCCGTAATCTAATATCCCGTTCCTCATCTCGCAAAGACTCTAGTTGTACATGCAAATTATTATATCTTGAAACAATTTCTGCCTCACCGAAAAACTGCACATCGTCAAATTCTGGGAGTTCTTTAGATAATCTGAGCATTTTCTGTGCTGTGAGTGTCGGCTCTAATTTCATACCGAGTAACGCATAATAATCGCACAAAAGCGGGGATAAACTTTTTTTAACATACGCAGTACTCTTTATATTTACCTTTTGTTGCCTTTCTTTGCGTCGAAGCTGCGCTTCAAGCGCATTAAGCTCAATGAGTGTACTATAATATTCTTGGCCGATCATACCTGCAAATACAGGAAATTGATCAATCGCATCCTTCCTTTTGTAATAATCCGAAAAGCGATAAAATAATGCAAATTTACTGGCCATTAGGTTTTGATGCTGGAACATATATGAAACCATATTCCGTAAAGATGCTCTTTTTCCGCTTTGATTCTCATCTGTAACCATATTAGAGATAAATAGGCCTAATTCACACTCAATTTCCCACTGAATTTCTTTGTAATTACAAAATTGTTTGTCCGTAAAATAGTTTAATCCAAGGGTTGTTGCATCAAAGTCAGCATTTTCTCTTGATATGCACATTTTTCCCCCATCATGCCAGCTTTGGCGTGCAATTATAATTATATGATCTCTGATGAACATAGCAATTGTATACAAATGTGTAAAGTCTGTTATTTTTCCTTTTGGTAGCAACGCTTAACAAGGGCACACAGGCCGTTGTATAAGGCGCAGATTATAAAAGGTGCTCAGATTTTCCACTCAAAGGAAACACGGTCACTGGTGGCCTGAACCTGGGACAAAATAATGTCAGTCACTCGCCGCCGGTCGTCAAAGTCGATGTTGTTCCAGTTATGCAGATGGGCGGACAGAAATTCAATCTTTTGCGGGGAGATCGTTTCAGCGTTCAGCGCCGCAATCTCCTTGATAAGCCGTTGCCTGTTGGCGTCCAGCTCCTCGATTTTACCGTTGGCATAGGACAGCAGAACTGCATTAGCCCCGGTCAGTGTATTCAGCAGTTTTTCAATTTCGTCCTCCACCTGAGCCAGTTCCACATTCAAAACGGTCAGCTTAGGGTTGACAGTCGTTGCCCTGGCGGTCAGAGTTTGAAATTCGGAGAGCTTCTTTACCATTTCTCCATAGACGAATTGTTCAAACTCCGCCGTCCGAAGCGTCCCGCAGCCCTCACAGCTTTTGTTGTCGGCACGCTTGGAGCAGCGAAGATACTGCGTTCCTGTCGGATTGCCTACGCTCATAAGGGCATACCCGCACCGCCCACACTTGATTTTTCCGGCCAGCCAGGTATTCCGAGCCTTGCGCCCGCCCTGGAACGTGATATTTGCTAACAGCTTTTTCCTGCACCGCAGCCAGGTATCAGCAGGGACAATGCCCTCGCTGGGGGCCAGCACAAGGATTTGTCCCCGCAGGTCCTTGTTTTTTCGTTCCTGCACGTCCCGGCCCTGGTAGAGATAGCAGCCATTTGTTCCGGCGAAGTCCGCCGCGTCATTGACTACCACCGCACCCTGGCCCTTGAAAAACTCGTACAGTTCCAAGTCAGCCTGGGCGTAAATCGGATTGCGGAGCAGTTGGGAGATAAAGCCCCGTTTCAACTCCTTGCCGTAAATCAGGATATTGTTTTCAGCAAAGTACCGGGCAATATCTCCGAATGACATGGACGGTTCGGCGTACATCTCGAACATCAACCGGGCGATGTTTGCTGTGGCAGGGTCCGGGATCATCATTTTCGTCCGTATGCCTTGGATGGTGGTGGGCTCCAGCTTAAAGCCGAACGGGGCCGCGCCACTCATGTGGAAGCCCCTTTGACACCGGGAATAGTAAGCGTCGGTCACCCGCTTCTGGATTGTCTCGCGCTCCAGTTGGGCAAACACAATGCAGATATTCAGCATGGCCCGGCCCATTGGTGTGGAGGTATCAAACTTTTCCGTGGAGGAAACGAACTCCACGTTGTATTCCTGGAACAACTCCATCATGGTGGCGAAGTCCAGAATAGAGCGGCTGATACGGTCCAACTTGTAAACCACAACCCGGCGAATTAAGCCTTGCCTGATGTCAGCTAAAAGCTCCTGGAATTTTGGCCTGTCCGTATTCTTCCCGGAGTAGCCCTTATCTTGATAATCCTTGTGGTTCCCACCCCTTAACTCATATTTGCAGAACTCGATTTGACTTTCAATGCTGATACTGTCCTTGCGGTCTACGGACTGTCTGGCGTAGATAGCGTCGATACGGTTTTCCATGATAGCTCCTTTCCTGTCGGGAAATGGAGCTGTCAACCTTTACAAATATATTATACCAAAGACAGCCCCAAGGCACAAGGATGTGGGAAAACGCAGAAAGACAGCACCCGGAAAAGTGCTGTCTTTCAACCTTGCCCCACCTCTGGTCACGGTGACCAGAAGCCCAGCGAGGATAATTCCATTTCGATCTATAATTGCGCCGTATTTGCCACGCACCCCGGCACAGGGGAGCACCCCAGGCCGCCGGCGGCTCCGGCTGTCATAGCTCCGCAGGATTGCGAAGCTCCCCCGCAAGTCTATGGGAGGGCGTGAGCAAGTTTCATAATCCCCCGCGCTGTCGTCGCGCCCGGCTTGCCGGGGCCGGGTCAAAGGCTTGCGTTAATCGCTCGGCCCGCTTTCTTCACCTCCTCAAGCGGGCTGTCCTGGCGGCGCGCCTTTCGTCGCTATTCACACAGGTTTTGTGCCTGGAATACTGTGTATTCAGTTGTCCTCAGTGTATAAGCCTCCTTACCTATCAGGCGGGAAAAGGGCCGTTTGTTGCTCCCTACCTGTAAAAATTTTTCAAAATTTCACAGAGATTTTTCAAGCCCCGGCGAATACTGCTGCAAATAGAGCTTTCCACCACATTTTCAGCCCTGGCAATCTCGGACTTTTTCTTGCCCAGAATGTAGTGGGCATACACTCTCCGGGCCTGGATGGGCGGGAGACGGTCAAGGGCGGCGTAGAGGACGGAACGGTTTTCCTCGTCCAGAATGATTTCCTCCGGGGTCAGGGGAGGGAACATCACATCCGGCTCAAAGCCGGGGTCAACGTCCAGGGAACACTCGTTATGCTCCCGCTTGCGGCGCTTGTAGCTGTCACACTGGCAGCCCCCGGTGGAGAGAACGACGGCGATTTCGTCGGAAACTTCCAGGGTGATATTTTCGGTCAGGTGGGGATAGTAGCGGTTTAATTTGATGGTTGTCATAAGTAACCTCCATTTCGATGTTGGCGGAAAGGGACAGATCGAAATGGAGGGGCGGGGAGCGGCAGCGAGCCTCTGGACACGGTGACCAGAAGCGCCGGGATAAAAAAACGCCCGCACAGCGCAAGACTATACGGACGTGTCTGGGCGACGGGATATTACAATTTTCGCGGTTGCGGCCAGGGCTGCCCTTTAGGGGGAAAGGGCTTTTTTTGACAAGTCAGGTGGGGGAATAAAATAGAAAGGCACAGCATTAACCTCCTAACGGCTGCCGTACCTTTCGATAGAAAAGCCGATAACCGCATTTTTCATCTGCGTGTTATCGGCCCTGCGTCTATGCGTCTGGCTCTTTGATAACTGTTATTTTCAAATTCTTTGCGTCAATTATAGTTTCCTTTTTGCATTTTGGACAGAAAAGAGGATAATTTCTTAAGACAGTATCTTCTCGTATTCTGTCGCGGGTCTTATTCCCGCATATAGGGCAAAGTATCCATTCCATTAACATTTACCACCTTAACTTTTCGCTAATTGTCCTTAAGGGCGTTTTCAACTGCCTTTTTCAAAACTGTACTGGAATTGGTTGCGCCTGTTACGGCATCAACATCTATCCTCTGTTCTGAAATAATTTTCTCAACAACTGCTTCCGCAGCTTGGCCCCGCTCATTTTTGTGTTCTAAAATACGGATGTTTGTAATTACTCCACCATGTACTGTAACTTCTACTTTAGCATGGATGAAATTAACATCGCATTCGCCAATATAGACCCCATTCGGAATATCCGAAAGGCAGATTTCTTCAATAGAAATTTCACTTACAGCGTGCTTATAATCGGCCACTTGCTTCAAATAGATTGTAAGAAAAATGCCTCCTACCAAAATAGCTAAAGCAATAATGGTTACGGTTGCTTTTTTTATAGAGCATTTCATCTCCAACACCTCTCTATTTTTCGCCATATCTGTTCAGGTACTTTCTTTGCTTTACCAGTATTTGCACAGACTACTCCCCATTGACTTCATCCCAGCGGTTTTGAAAAATTCGTCCATGTTTCGTATTGCTCCCCTGCTCTGTCCAAATAACCACGAAAATGGGGCTGGCGTATTGCAGGCGGTCAAGAGCATATATTTTTTCCCGGACAATCGAGGTTCTGGAAATGTTGCAGTTTCTTTCATAGCCGTTCCCAGCAAACGGTCAAACAGATTTTTTACCGGGGCGGGGACATTAGCCCAATATGTAGGTGCCGCAAGAAGTACAATTTGACTTTCGTGCAACAATAGAACGATTTCTTGCATATCGTCTTTTTGAATACACATTCCAGAGTCCAGACACCTTCTGCATCCAGTGCAAAAGGATATTTGCTTTTCGTACAAATTGATTTTGCTCACGATATATCCAGCTTTTTCTGCTTCGCGGATTGAATAGTCTAACATGGTGGCAGTTACTCCATCCGCACGAGGACTGCCTAAAATAGCAAGTACCTTTTTTGAATTCACTGTGTTTCCTCCGTATTTGCAATAGATTGATAAATCATGTTAAAGCCGTGTTGAAGAAATTCGTTTGGGGACAAGCCCATTTCCTTTTGGATGTAGTCCTTTTTATTCGCTGCCAAAAGAATAAGTCCCGATAGCATCCCCCAACATGAAAATGATGTTGGTATAAGTTCCATATCACGGCGCAGATCACCGCTTTCAATACCGGACAGCAAAAGTCCTTTTATCATTTTGTTTATTTCTTCTCCTACCTGATAACTTTCTTTTTCTTCCGGGAAGAAATCCTGGTTTTCAAAATTGATATTGATTTTTTCAAGCGTCATCTTAAAATAAAAAGGATATTCTTCCTGATACCGTACTAACTCTTTGCAGATCAAGTCGTACTTTGCCCTTGTTGACTTTTGATGTTGTAAAGCAGAAGAAATATAGGAACAAAGTTTTTTCATGCTGTCTAACACTAATATGCTTACAATTTCTTCCTTGTTTTCAAAGTACACATAGAGAGTTGCTTTGCTATATCCTGCCGCCTTAGCTATGTCATCCATAGACGTTGAGGAAATACCTCTTTCAGCAAATAATTGAGAGGCCACAGATGCAATGTTTTCCCGATGTACACTTCTTGGCTCCTTTTTTCGTCGGCCCATAGTATCTCCCCCTATAATTAGACTCTTAGTTTAATTATAGGGGGAGATAGGTGTTTTGTCAATAGCCACATACATAATTTTGCGGGAGTTTCCAAGGGAGCACGTAAGTGGCAAGCAGGGCAAGTGTATAACACTTGCGATTTTCGCCTTGCGAAAATGCTTGTTGGGGTGCCCCCAAACCCGCCGGGAGCTTCTGGTCACCGTGACCAGAAGCTCCCCTGTCTGCGGCCCCGTCGCTGACGCTCCTGGGCCTTATGCGCTTACAGCGCCACTATCTCCGAAAGTCTCTCCAGCAGTTCAGAGAGCGGTTCCCATAAATCCGCATAATCTTTTTGCAGAGCCTTGATTTCATTGGGGTAAACTCCTCCTTGGGTATTTGCCCGGACAGCAATCTGATTGAGATTATTTGCGCACCGCCTTTGCAGAGAGACGATTTCTTTGACAGGAGCGAGGTCAACATGAAGTACATAGCCGTTAAGAGCCATTTTCCGCATATAGGCCGAAAGGTTGCGGATGCCCACATCTGCCATACGTTCCCGGATTTTTGCCTGTTCATCCTGGGACAGCCAGACACAAACCGATGTACTCCGAATACGTTTCTTTCCTGCAACTACTGTTGACTGACTTTCGGAGCCGTAAGCCACTGATTTTTTGCTACTCATAGATACCTCCCATAAATTCAAATGTTGACAGTATTCCGATAAATTGGGCCTGGGGAATGATACTATACCAGCCCCTATGAAACCAGGGCCGGAAACCCTTGCGGGGCAAAGCTTTGAAATTGCTAATTGTCCACATATCAGCCGTGGAAAGACAGCGGTTTGAGGGGGAAGCGGTTCGACTCTATCCCCCCGCCCTTTCCCTATCCAGGGAAAGGGGGCGGCTCTGGAGGATATATCCCCCGTCGCGCCTTGGGAGGTAGCACAACCGGGGCAGCCTGTCAAGGGTGCGGAGCACCGCCGCGTAGCGGCGGCTTTGCCCTTGACAGGCTGCCCCGGCTGTGCTATGGGTGGCGCGGCGACGGGGGATAATCCAGCAGAGCCTCCGTGGACGGAACGGGGAAAATAGGCGGGGTGCTTCTGGTCACGGTGACCAGAAGCCATACAAAAACACCGCTCCGTTTTTTAGCGGAAGCGGTGTTTTGTGTAAGGTTGACAGCCCATTTAGTTTGTTGTGCGTATGTATGCTCTTGTTAAGGGAAGATACTGTACACCGGGTACTACACAAACAGTAGTCAATTACCTCCAATAATGCACTCTTACCTGTTTTTGATTCACCAGTAATAATGTTCACCCCAGGTTCCAGCGAGACAATCCGTTTCTCTCCATTTTGACAGAATAGAATAATTGCGCTAATGTAGCTTTTCATTTTATTCCACCCCCAGATAATATGCTAAGTGGTCATATGTAGTCTTTGAGAATATTTTGCCAAGATAAAAAGCACAGCGAAGCCATTCCCGCACCTCTCCGTTGTATGCCTTATAAGTTGTTTCCTTTAACAAGTTTATCTCACAACCTACTACTGTTGCTTTGCCTTCCGAAGAAAGGATTATTATTGCTTTTTTCCCATATGGGAGTAATATATTGTATCTCTGTGCAAAACCTGTTAATCGCTCTCTTCCTGAGATCTCGTTTCCACGTACCTCTTGTTTTTCAGAAAAAATCGTGTTGACCCTACTTGTAGTTTTAGCAGTTTTCAGCCTTTCTCTCGATTCTGAGTATGTAAGGATTGGTAAAGACATTAGGGCTTTTTTTATATGACACGAAGATCCGTATCCACTAAGAAAGCATTGAAGCAAAAGTGCATAATAATGTTCATTCATACTGAGTTTTTTAATTTGATTGATGCTCATCTTCTCCTCCTATTTTCCACTCAAAACCGCCATCGTCAACGAGATCATGAATTACGCCATGTTGGAAAAAGTATTGGTTATCAATTATGGAGCCAAAATCAGCCGCATCCCACTCCATGGCACAAAGATACAATTTCTGAGAAATGAGTATCTGTTCTGCTTGTTTTTTCCCGATTGCATCCAGTTTCTTCTGCCCTTTTGCATAGAAAAGTTTTTTTGAGAGGCTGTCTTTATATGCATCAATACTTGATAGGTACAAAATATCATTGTGAAAATATTGGAAAACGGTCATGTCCATTTTCCAATAATCCGATATAGCATCATGAACCATCTGGGTATATGCAATATCATGTATAGCTTTAACAAATCTTTTATCTTGCAGCTCATTTTCCTGCTCAATAGGAACTTCACTCTGTGCAAATTCTGTTGGCAATGATCTTTTCTGAGCATCTATATGTGCAGCAGATTCCGCTTGTAACATTTTCTCGAATGCTGCACGTGTTACCTCCCATTTATGTGGAGGATCTTTTACTAAAATCAGTATTCGACCAAGTAATGCGCCGATAAAGGAGTCCCTATTTGTGTCTGGAATATGACCAATATATTTAGAAAACTCTTCAGAAATCCCCACTATATTTTTCCGAGAGGATTCAATCCAAAACTTCCCAAGTATTTCTAATAACTTGTCCTTATCATAACCCTGATGAAAAATCCGTATATACTGTTTTCGAAAACCCTCTTCTCGTTTTTTTGAGAGAGATCCGATTGATTCCAACTTTCCTAATTTATCTTCTTTGCTCAATTTATTCCAATTATAGAGTGGGGATGATGTTTTTATTTCAGAAGTACAATAGAGGATTAAAGAGCTAAAAACCTTTATTCTGTCAAAGTCATCATACCAGTTGGCTAATGTTTTCCAGAAATCAATATTCCTTTCATTCAATGATGTTTTCCCAAAGTGATGTTTAATTTCTTTTTGAAATTTTCCAGCAGTCCCAGTAAGAATACTTACATCTCCATTAACTTCAATTTGGAGTGTGTCTCCTTCTTCCAGTTCAAAGCAGTCTCGCAAAGCAACTAAATACTGAAAAATGTCGCCGGCTTTCTGTCCAGTGGCATCATTTACCGCTTTTGTCACAATAACTCCTCCTATACATACAAATATGCTGACTAATTATTGCAAGATTAAAAATGCTTTGCTTCATAATCTACCAATGTATGACTCATTTTCAATATTTTGATTATGAGGAAGTCTCTACATTATTCAATATGCTTAACGCTCAGTTTCACAGTAGTTAACATCATATTAGCAGGAAATCCAATGCTCTTATAAGTTTAATCCCATCTTGAGTTTGTGTCAAATCACACTCCAGTGCAATAACCAGTTTCTCATAATTATCCCGAATCTTTCGCAAAGGTGCCAGTTCACGTTCCCGGGTTTCTGGGGCATTCATGTTTTCTGTGACTTGGATATACTTCTTCTCATCCGCCTTAGTGGCAATGAAATCCACTTCCTGATTGTCAATCTTTCCAATGGCCACATCATATCCTTGACGCAGTAGTTCAAAATAAATGATGTTTTCTAAAATATGCCCACTGTCTCCGTCTCGGTAGCCTAGCAAGTAGTTCCGCAAGCCCATATCCACGATATAATACTTCCCCAGCGTTCGCAGATATTCCCGGCCCTTGATGTCGAACCGCTTGATTTCGTAGAAGATATACGCCTCCAGCAATGCCTCAATATAGCTCTGGATGGTATGCACCGCAGGTTTCCTGCGGCCTTTTTCTTCTAGCAGGCCTTCATTGACCAGCGTATTGCCGATAGAGGTCGCAGACACATTATTGCCAATATTATCCGCCAAAAACATGATAATCTTGCGGAGTAAGATTGGATCGGTGATGGTTCTGCGGCCTTTGCGCTTTTCCCGCTCCAGAATGTCGTTGACAACAGCGGCGGAGTACACGCCGTCCAAAGCGGCAGTTACGCGGTCAATTTCCAGCCCCACGTCAGCCAGCATAGGCATCCCACCGAACCGGGCGTATTCGTTGAACAATTCCCGCTCATCGTAAATGTCGCCGTCCTGGTCGGTAATTCGACGTTTCAATGCCCCGGTAGGCGACTTCTTTTCCGTCACCGTGTACCCATGGAAATCCAAAAATTCTCTAAAAGAAAGGGGGAGTACCTTGATTTCCACATATCGGCCTGACAGATAGGTGGATAGTTCTGAAGACAGCAGATAAGCATTTGAACCTGTGATATAGATGTCGCAATCAAAATCTACTCGGAAGGAGTTGACTGCATTTTCCCAACTTGGAATTCGCTGTACTTCATCGAAAAACAGGTACATCCGCTGATCGGGTAGGATCCGAGCTTTCACATATTCATAAAAGCCCCTGACATCCATATCAGGAAAACTCATAGACTCAAAGTTCATTTCCAAGATCTGATCCTGAGTAATGCCAGTTTCAAGCAAATGCTGTGCCATCAGTTTCATAAGGCTGGATTTGCCACAGCGACGAATGCCAGTTATAACTTTGATCATTTCGGTATCTTGAAATGCAATTATCCTGTTCAAATAGAGATCTCGGTTTTTTAAAGAGAACTTTTGCACAGTCTTCACCACCTTTTATTGTAGCATATCATAGTTATGCCCAAAAATCAAGTTTATTACATTAAAAGAATAAAAAAGTCCTTTTTCTGATTTTGTGACCTAAAAGGAAAAAATCAAAAGAAAGGTTTGATAATAAAATACTATGTGCTATAATACATAAATGCCCCGAAAGTCAGTGTTGGCTTTCGGGGTATTTTGTGCGAGGAGTAATTTTAATGGCATCTATTGTGAAAAGAGGCAACAGCTATTCAGTCGTTTATATGACGTCAATCCAGGGCCAGCGAAAGCAGAAATGGGAGACCTATCACTCTCTGGATGAGGCTGAACAAAGAAAGCAATTCTTAAATCTTTGTCAGAAGATCAAAACTAGAAAAAAGGACGAACATATTGATACTGTTGGAGATTTAATGGAGCGCTATATTTTATTGCATGGACAAATGAAGTGGTCACTTTCTACATTCCAATTGAATTGTGGATTGATCCGAAATTATATTCAACCTTGGTTTGGTCTGATTCGTCTACATGAATTGTCTCCACGCTTGGTGGCAGAATTGTATCAGAACATTCTGAGACGGCCCCAATATAATGGACAAGAATGCAATTCTTACAAAAAAACGATAGGCCCAACGACCTTAAAAAGCATACATAAACTGCTGCATAGTGCTTTTGAACAAGCAGTCTTATGGGACTATGTTCCCAGAAATCCATTCCACAGAGCGACAGTGCCCAATACATTTCAGCAAGAATGTCATTTTCTGCTGGCAGGGCAAATCTCAATTCTTTTGCAACAATGCCATGAGCCCTGGCTTTCCTTAGCCATCAATTTAGCCTTTGCCGGGACATTTCGCAAAGGGGAAATGCTTGCTTTGACTTGGCAGGACGTAGATTGGCGCAACAGGTCGATTCGCATTAGCAAGACAATAAAGCGAGTTAGCCGAGAGGCATTACAAGCATTGAACTACCAAGATGTTCTATATGAATTTCCATCAGTGTTATCTATCAAGAAGACATCCTTGGTTCTTAAAACTCCTAAAACCGTATCCAGCATTCGAGAGGTATATTTACCTGAAACGCTTATAGCAATTTTGTATGAGTTTTATCAAAGCCGGAAACATGTGAATACCCTTTCTGTGTTTCCAGATCTAATTTTCTGCTATGAGGATGGACGGCCTATCCAGGAAACAACGCTGACGAAACATTTTCATACAGCATTGGAGAGAGCGGGTTTGCCTTACCATTTCATAGCTTGCGGCATAGCAGCATTACCTATAAATTGGCTCTTTCGGGAGGAGATATCAAAGCCGTGCAGGGAGATTCCGGACATGCTCAGGCAGGTATGATTACGGAACGATATGGGCACATATTAGAAGAAAACCGCCGGAACACTTCCCAACGGTTTGAAGAACTCTTTTATCAAAAGATGGATTGCTAATATAAGTGAAAGCGAACTGCGGAGCGTCCGCTTAGGAGAAAACAGAACCCATTTTACCCTGTTGTGCCGTGATGCTCTACAATCCCGTAAAGTCCAGGAATACCAAGGGTTTGCAAACGAAGTCCTTGGATTGCGGTACGCCACATACCGTCCTGTTACGGCCTGTTCCAGCGGCTAATATTAGCAAAGTATTAGCCATTTCGGCTATCTCCATCATCAGAGGTCATCCCGTTCGAGGGTGCATCGGACAACTTCAGTATACAGATATCTTTCAAAAAGTCAATCCAAAGTTCAGGAGGCGATTCCAATGAGAGAAGGCATTTTAATTCCCGATATGCAAACCGGCCGCGTCGATATCCGTTTCAACAGCGATGACTGCTATGGTGGTCTTCATTGCGGTACCACAATGGATATTTGGCTGAATGAGCAATGGGTACCCACCCGCATTGAGATGGACAGCCGCGGCTGGTTTCTGGTCGGCGTTCAGATCGAGACACTGTGAGGACAGAGAGTGCGCATCCGCTGGTGATCAGACGGCAGCACCCTCCAAGGCTGGCTGCAAAGCCGTCAATTTTGCCGAGGCCATTCCAGTATCATGGAGCCAAGGCACCACTTCATCATCCGTCAGCAGGACCGGCATCCGGTCATGGACATTGATGATAGTGTCATTGGGGGCAGTTGTCAGAATTACAAACCGTTCCTCCCCCTGAAAAGTGTTCCAAAGCCCGGCCAGATACAGCCTGTCCTGCCCCGGCAGCCGAAAATGGTATTTCCTTTTTTGACCATCCCATTCATAGAAGCCGGTCGTAGGCACGATACATCGCCGCTCCAGCAGGGATCGGCGGAACATCGGTTTATCCAGCGCCGTCTCACCCCGTGCGTTGATGATGACCCCCTTGCCTTTGAAACTGGGGAAACCCCAGGCCATCGGCTTGGGGGTCATTTGTTGTCCGTCCGGAAGTAGGATAGGTGCGGCGTTGGTAGGAAATATCTCCCCGGTATGGATGCTGGCAGCCCCAAACCGCGCCTGCACCTCGGCCACAATCTGGGCGATCTCCTTGGACTGCTCCGGTGCTAAACTGTATCTTCCACACATAGCTGTGACTCCTTTCGAGGATGAAGGCCGGACTGCCCTCATATACTGAGGACATGAAGCCTGTGATTTTGCATTCGGATATGAACAATTTCTATGCCAGCGTGGAGATCCTATATGATCCCACGCTGCGGGACAAGCCAGTGGCGGTGGCTGGAGACGAGGAGGCCCGCCACGGCATTGTGCTGGCCAAAAACGATATTGCCAAACGGTTCGGCATCCGCACCGGGCAGGTGCTGTGGGAGGCCCGGCAGCAGTGCCCCGGCCTGGTCTGCATCCCTGCCCATTATGAGCGTTACCTCGCGTTCTCCGCCCAGGCCAGGGACATCTATACCAGTTACACAGACCAAGTAGAGTCCTTCGGCCTGGACGAGTGCTGGCTGGATGTCACTGGCTCTGTGGGGCTGTTTGGGGAAGGGCCGGCCATCGCCGATGATATCCGGGGCCGCATGAAGCGGGAGCTGGGGCTGACCGTATCGGTAGGTGTGTCATTCAATAAAGTATTTGCCAAACTGGGCTCAGATATGAAAAAGCCGGACGCCACCACGGTCATCACCCCGGAGAACTATCGGGATAAGGCTTGGAGCCTTCCTGTGAGTGACCTGCTTTATGTGGGCCCTGCCACCACCCGGAAGCTGAACCAGTATGGGATCACCACGATTGGGGAGCTGGCCCAGGCCAATCCTGATCTTCTGTACTGGCTGCTGGGCAAAAACGGAATCATGCTCCATCAGTTTGCCAACGGGCAGGACCACTCCGGCGTCCGGCGCTATTATGCCGTACCGCCCATGAAGAGTATTGGTAACTCCACCACTGCACCCCGGGATTTGGTCAGTGAGGACGATGTAAAGATTACCCTCATGGCCCTGTGCGAAAGCGTGGGAGCCAGACTCCGGGAGCAGAACTGCCTTTGCTCTACCGTAGCTCTGGGTATCCGGGACAACCGCCTGCTGTCCTACGACCGGCAGGCCAAGCTGAACCGTCCCACAGCGAACACATTGGACATCTGGGAAACGGCCATGGAGCTGTTCCGGAGACACCATACCAGCAGGGAGCCTGTGCGCAGCTTGTCGGTGAAAGCCAGCGGGCTGACGCCGGCGGACGGCGTTGTGCAGTTGTCGCTGTTCCCGGAGGAGCAAAAAGCCCAGCGCCGGGCCGACATCGACCGGACGCTGGACAAAATCCGGAGCAAGTACGGGTATCATAGCATCCGCCGGACCATTGCGCTGGTAGACCCGGCTCTGGATCTGGACGCCAAAGAGGAGCATATCATCCATCCCATCGGCTTTTTGGGGACACTCCATGAATAGCGGCTCAGCAGTTTCCGGTGTAGACATAGGACAAATACCCCCGCGCCGCTTCAGCCAGACGATAGACCTGCTCTACGGGCGTTTGCGGACGGTCCAGCATCTGGTACTGGGGGAAGAATCGGGACAGGTGCAGAGGAATTTCCGGGCTGATTGAGGCCAGCCAGCGGGCCAGCTCCCGGATTTCCCCCTCGCTGTCGTTTTCTCCGGGAATGAGCAGGGTGGTCACCTCCACATGACACCGCTCTGCCGCCAGGACAATGGAACGCTTGACCGTCTCCAGGTCCCCGCCCAGCCGCCGGTACCATGAGGGTGTAAACCCCTTCAGGTCGATGTTGGCGGCGTCAACCAAGGGCAGCAGCGCCCGCCAGGGTTCCTCCTCAACCGTCCCGTTGGTGACCAGCACATTGACCATGCCCTGCTCATGGACCAGCGCGGCGCAGTCCCGGACGTACTCATAGCCGATTAACGGTTCGTTGTAGGTGTAGGCCACGCCGATGTTCCCATGGGGGACAAGCTCCGCCGCTTGGGCGGCCAACTGCTCCGGGGACACCTCCACAGTTGGTATCCCACTATCTCCAGCCATAGAAATTTCATGGTTTTGGCAGAAGGGGCAGCGTAGATTGCAGCCAAAACTGCCCACAGATAAAATAAGGCTTCCGGGATGGAACCGGCGCAGGGGCTTTTTCGCAATGGGGTCCAGGGCCAAGCTGGTCAGCTTCCCATAGTTCAGCGGGACGACGACCCCATCCCGGCAGCCCCTGGCGCGGCAGAGGCCGATCTGACCATCTTCCAGTTTACAGTGATGGAAGCACAGCTCGCAGGTGGCGCTCATGTGTGCCGCACCACCTCGAACCGCTCCAGAGTGTATTGCTCCCGGCTGCTGATGCCGCCCTTCTGGCGGGCGATGTCAATTTGCTGTTCTATCGTGTCCACACCCTCCAGGTCGGGCAGCAGCAGGCCCCGCCTGCCGCCGCAGGACACAATGACGCCGTACCGCTTGATATCCAGCTCCGCCGGAGAGGAGATGTCCTCCGGTTCCCCCAGAACGTCCACGCTGTACTCCAGACTGTTCAGCTCGTTCGCCCGCACCGGCGCAAACCGGGGGTCCCTGGAGCAGGCGGAAACGGCATTCTGGACGATCTCCCAGGCCACGCTGTTTGTGGTCGGCCCTGTGGTTCCGATACAGCCCCGCAGCTGGCCGTGGGCATGTAGAGAGACAAACGCACCGGCGGCTCTGCCTGTCATCTCGCCGGGCAGACCGTCCGGCAGTGTGTCCAGCTGTTTTCCTGTGCGTACATAGGTCTCCAGCGACAGCCGGGCCAGCTTGACCCAGGGGTCCTCGGCCGCCTTACGCTCTGCCAGACGGGCGTGTTCCAACTCCTCGCACTGCTGCGCAAAACGGCGGTTCTCGTCCGGGCCGGTTACTGTGAAGACGGCCACGCCGTAGCCCACGCCGAAGGTTCCCTCGTAGCTGAGCAGGGCAGGGGATACAGCCAGACCGTCCAGCGCCCCGGCCATGATTTGGAAGGAGCGCAGGCCGCATTCCGCCGCCCGTTCGCAAAGTCCGGCATCCATTGTGAGGAATTTCAAAAAATCCCCGTCCGCCATGGCCTGGGTCACCCGGCGGTCAAAGACCGGGCCCTCCGGGGCGTAGCCGTAGGGGCCGTCGTCTTTCAGTTTGTGGGACAGGTCGCCGCTGGCCACGAACACCGCCCTGCGGCCCAAGGTCTCCACCGCCCGGGCGATGCACTGGCCCAGCCGGTAGTGCTCCAGCGGAGAGAATCCGGACAGGCCGATGCGCAAGATAGGACAGTCCACCCCCGCATCCTGAAGGAAGTACAGCGGGAGGAAGCCACCGTGATCCAAGGAGGGGTCCTTTTCCCCCAAGGTTCCGGCCCGGATGCCGGCGTTTTCCGCCTGACGGATGATCTCCTCCTGTAGTTCCATGTCATATTCCACCGTCAGCCGGGTCTGGGACGCACCGAAGGCGGACATATCGCCGGACGTGCCCTTGCCGGGGGAGATGTGGAAGTAATCGGCGTACATGACCAGATGGGGCGTGGTGACGATCAGCACCTCCGGCTCCCATGCCGCGGTTTGCTGGGCAGCGGCGCGGTAGGCGTCGATGGTGTCCTGGACTTCCCGTTCCTGGCCGCGCCCTACAGTGGGGATGATGATAGGCGGGTGGGGGACGATGATAGCTCCTATGATTGGCATGAAAATCCCTCCGTTCTCAGGCCGTCCAGACGGAAAATCCAGGCATCCGGGACGGCGGATTGAATCAATTTGCGGTTCAGATTGTACCAGCTTCCACATTTATCCAAAATGATGACGTCCGCTGTGACCACCCGTTCCATGCGGGAGAGCAGGCCATCCACACTGGGGTGCAGTTCCGCCTGGACCTCCACCGCATGATCCCTTGCCTGATCCAGCAGCAGCGCCCGGAGGCGTCCGGAGTTGGATACCTGCTGATCCAGATAGAACAGGGCCTTTTTCACCCCGAGTTCATCCAAGTGAGCGAACAGAAGCTCTACCGCCCTGACTGTTTTGTCCACAATGCGGTAGGTTCCCCGCAGTCCGGCCAGATCGCGGATGGTGCCGTCCATTCCCGCCAGGAGCAGCGAGCCGGAAAGCGCCACTTCCAGCGTGATGATAGTATTGAAGCCGTCAAAAACCAGTTCTGCCGGGGCCTGTGTCAGCTCCTTCCGCCTGCGTTCCATCAGGGCTGCCTTGGTAGAAGTTATGCGGGCCAGGGCCAGCCGCTGGCGCTCGGAGAGCAGGTGGTGGTTGCCGATAAATGTGGAGGCGGATTTGACATCATAACCCCGGTTCAGCAGAAATACCAGTTCCTGCCCAGCCGCATTCAGCTTCTCCGCTGCTTTGGACCCAAATTCCATAGCATCCTTCGGTTCATAGCCTCGTTTGACAATTTCCACAGCGCAGTTCACTCTTTCCACAAATCGGACATTTTTCGCTTCTCAAACTCCTCAATTTCAACCAATGCAGCAGGACGGATACTCGCTTTTCCGCAGTCCGGGCACTGTTTGACAGGTGATACTCTGGAGAACAGGAAGTGACAGCTATCACACGCATATATCATTTTGTTCGCCTCGCTTTCATGTCCTTCCGTTTTGCACGGAACCAGATTTATAATCCCTTTACCTTTTGTGTTGATAGACACCTATAAATTATTCTCATCGTCGAAATGACTGAACGGGCAGCTATCCAACATGGATAACTGCCCTGCAAAAAATTTGTACAATCGCTCAAAATCAAGTCTCTTCTGTTTTAACAATGGCAAATCCATTTTTTATATACATTTTAATTGCTCCCTGATTCCAATCCGCAACATGCAGAACAATTGGAGAAATGTTGTTGCTTCGCATATGAGAAATAGCAAACTGCAATAACGCTTCTCCGTAACC
The DNA here is from genome assembly GCF_943192995.1 of Flintibacter muris. Taxonomy (GTDB): domain Bacteria; phylum Bacillota; class Clostridia; order Oscillospirales; family Oscillospiraceae; genus Lawsonibacter; species Lawsonibacter muris. The sequence continues at coordinate 1,584 of NZ_CALPCP010000025.1, read as the reverse complement.
CGCTCTTTGATAGCTTTTTCCCACAATCAAATCATCTATTTCATTGTCATATATGGCAAGCGAACCAACTAATTTTCCATCAATTTCTAAGATATATATTTTATCTTTTTTGTGCTCCAATTCTTCTTTGCTGTCACAACAATCTACCGGAAATCGCTGCAAAGCTGTTCTCATGTCACGAAAGCATTCCTCATAAATCCTCTTGTATTCTTCATAATCAAAAGCTGAATAGTTCCTGAGCCGCAAAGGTGACACAATAGATCTGCCCCGATATTCCATTGTATGCGCTATAATTTTCATTTTTCCGCATCACCCGCAAGGTTTAATTTAATATTTTAATTATATCACAGCCAACTTTTATTTTCAATCTGCGATCAGTAAAATCGCCGGCGTTTAGATCCATCAACACGAAAAGCAAAAGGGACGATTTTTATAGTCCAAATTCCGCAAAGAGGACGTGCGGCAGAATCAAGCTATTCTCTTTGCCCAGCTCTTGTGCCTTTTCAGTTTAGCACGGAGCTGTTTTTTCAATCCATAACAAAGAAGGAGGCCAGCCAGGTGAAGTGCCTATTAAAGTACCAATGGGTAAAGCTCCCCCGCAATCAAATGCCGCCCGGAAAAGGTATCATGGGTGCCTGGGCGCGGTTGGCTTCCAGAGCGGCCTTCCGAAACGGACAGGCCCGCTATTGCAGATATGTCAATCAGGTCACCATCGGCTCATGGGCAGGCGGTATCGTAGGGCTCAAGAGCATTTTGGGCATCAAGAACCGGAACGAGGCCCTGGAGATGATGGACAAGCTGGTCCAACTGGGCTACATAGATTATGAACTGAATCCCAAAACAAAGAAACTTACTTATCAGATCAAGGATTGGGTGGTCCAGTGCTCCGGTGAACCCTGTATGGGTGCTGAGGCTGTCTATGCCACCCCGGGCTATGGCTTCCTGTGCCTGCCCAGAAACATCACCCAGCGCCTCGTGGAGGCGCACGATTACTTTGATGAGGCGGACGCATGGCTGGATCTCTGGTGCCACACTGTATGGCAGGATCCCGGCAATGCGTTTTCTCATATTGCGCCTGCAGTCCAATATGGGCAGTATGGCGCTGTTTTGACCCTGGAAACCCTTGGCCGTCGTTGGGGATGGGAAAAGACAAAGGTCTGGCGCTTTTTCAAAAAACACGCGGATGCCTTCCCGCTGTATAAGCTGCCCGGCTCTTTTGGCTGCCTGATCTTCAACACCGGCTACCCAGCAGGAACCTCTTTCTCTCTCCCAGAATCTAATCAGATTAAACGTATTTTGGAGGAAATACGCATTTGGGGCGAAAAAACTCATTCCAAAAGCGGTAGTGACCATGTGCGGCTGAATCGGTGGATTACCTGGTACAGCCGGAAGGTCATACCATCCATGCTGGAACAGCCTCAGCCTGCTGTCCCGGCAGAGCAGCGCCGTGTTGCAGTTTCGGGCTGCCCTATTACGCGCGCGTATTTTTCTCCGTGTAGGCATTGTAAGAAGCTGTACCAATAGATAAAAAGGTGCTATAATGAGGGTATGATACAGAAAAATGAGAGACGCAGGTATGCGAGC
>NZ_CALPCP010000024.1 GCF_943192995.1 Flintibacter muris | reverse complement strand
AATCTGCTCAGGCGGTTTGCATGATTGCCGCTTTTCGCACTTTGTTAAAAAGGCTTTAGCCTATTGGTACAGCTTCTGAGAGTTGGCGAAGGACGGCCAGCCGCTTAACAAAATCGCTCCCTTGCTGTAACAGAATGGAGGAAACTATGGATCTTATGCCCGCTGTTGTACAGGCTGTTCCTGGCAGCGATTTTACCGTCTATGCATACTGTAATGACAGAGCGGTTCGGCTGGTAGATGTCAAACCGCTGATTTCCTTGGGGGGCGTGTTTGCGCCGCTGGCAGACCTGGATTTTTCCGAGAACGGCTGACTGTTTTAAATGATACGGTCGCATGGGATATCGCCGGAAACCGGGACACAACGGCCTGTGTTGACCTGGACGCAGGGTAAATTTTTGTGGAGGCTCCGATTGTCGCTGATCCTTTGGAAGGCAAAAGAGCCGGTTAGGAGGACAATATGGACATTTTAAAGGTATCCTGCCCTGGAATCGAAAATGGAAAATTCCACATTGACCACACCGGCCGGGGGGCGGATCGTTCCCCGGAGCTGGTGCTGGAAAATCTGTCCCCGGAGGCCAAAGCCTTGGCAGTGGTCCTGGAGGACATGAGCCACCCCATAAAGGGCTTTACCCACTGGGTGGCCTGGAACCTGCCCGCCTCGGACAAAATCCCGGGTGCTGTTCCAGCGGGGAAGACGATCCCGGGAGGCGGGGTGCAGGGGGTGGCCTACGGTCTCCACCGCTACGCCGGCCCCAAGCCGCCCCGCCGGATGCAGCATACCTACCGCTTTACCGTCTATGCCCTGGATTGCGTCCTGGACCTGCCCAGCGGGGCGCGGAAGAAGGCGTTCCTCCGGGCAGCGGAGGGGCATATTCTCCAAAGCGGAAGCATTTCCGGGAAGTTCGAATAAACTATATGTATTTGCTATAAATTAGCGGGGGAATTGTCCCTCAATGCAATCAACAAGAAAATGGATGGCTGAACAACCAGCCATCCATTTTGTCTCAGCTCCAGGGCGCCATCTCGAACCGCACAAAGTACCCCTGGGGGTGGCGGCAGACAGGACAGTGGGCGGGGGCGGCGGTGGCGGTATCCACAAAGCCGCAGTGCAGGCACATCCACTGTACCTCCACCTCGGAGAAAAACAGCTGGTTCTTCTCCATCAGATCGGCGAACCTCCCGAAGCGGTCGCCGTGGGTCTTCTCCACCCGGGCGATGTTCTCAAACAGCTTGCCCACCAGGGGGAAGCCCTCGCTCATAGCTGTCTTGGCGAAGTGGTCGTAGTCGTGCTCCCACTCCTGGTACTCGTTGTGCTGGGCGGCCCGGAGGTAGTCCAGCACTCCAGAGTAGATGTCCACCGGGTAGGTGCCGTCCACTTTGACGGTCTGGCCGGCGCAGTCCTCCAGGGCGGAGTAGAACTGCTTAGCGTGGACCCGCTCCTGCTCGGCGGTGAAGAGGAACACCCCCTGGATGACGGCCAGCCCCGCCTTGTTGGCCACCCCAGCGGCAATGGTGTAGCGGTTGCGGGCCTGGCTCTCCCCGGCGAAGGCCCGCATCAGGTTTTCCCGGGTCTGACTGTGGCGAAAGGCGTCGGTTTTGTCGGACATATGAAACCCTCCTAGCGCGGTAATTTTGGATTCCCGCCCGGCTGGGCGGGAATCTGAGTATCGCTTGTGGGTTCAGTATGCCCTAAACACAGCCGCTTATCCGGCGTTGACGGGAATTTTGTTGTCGCCGTACTGCACGTAGTCTACCTGGCTCAGGTCCAGAGGCTGGTCAAAGGGGATGTAGTTCCGGAAAACACCTGTGGGCTCACCGGTGATGGGCAGGGTGACGGGGCTGGACTGAATGTACTGCCGCATTGCGTCATAGTCCTGGGCCTCAGAGAAGAACACAGTACCATCCTTCAAAACGATCTTAATATCCCCAAAGGCAGGGCCGATGTTGTCATTAACAGGCAGGGAGCAGTCAACGCGGTAGGTCAGGCTCAGGGGTGACAGAGACAGGGACTGGATGGTGTTGGTGTAATCCAGCAGCTCGTCATGCCAGGTGAGTCCTTCGGCGTCCAGACTGATTGTCTGGGATTGGAAGCTGAGGCCAAAGTCAAAGATGAAGTCTCCGGTAAAGATGGGGGTGTATTCCTTGTCGGGCGACTGGATCCACAGGCCGGAAATGGTGAGGGTTTTGGACACACCGTCGTTAAATTTAAGGTCTGTTTCCCCCTCCAGGGTGCAGAAGCACAGAACAAACTCTTTGCGGTTGTCAGTAGGGTCGTCGTCGGTAAGGATGGTTCTTACCTGATTGTAGCCGAATTCCATATAAGAGCCCTCCGGGGATTCCAGGGTGGCAGGGAGCTGATAATAGCCCTGGGTGTCACCGTCCAGGTCAGGTAAAGCGGTCCCTGCCGGGACCTCTACCCGCAGACGGATGTAGTAGATGTTTTCGTCCGCGATCACGGCCAGCGGTGTGATGGTCGCGCCGTTTTGGGTGACGGCGGCGGGGAGCTGGGCGGCAGTCTCACCGGCGACGTGTCCCAGCTGATCGATGGCATCCAGCTGGCCCTGGGAGAGGGAGCCGTCCTCGGCGGCGAAGAAGTCCTGGAACAGCTCTCCGGCTCCGAACATTCGGCCCGCCGCCAGGGCGGAGACGGACAGCGCCGCCACAACCGCCGCCGCAATAAGCAGCCGGGCGGGCTTAAACCGCTTGGCGGTTCGGTTGGGTTTCAGGTCCATTGGTTCCACGTTATTCATATTTTTGATGTTGTTCATTGTAATCTCCTTAATCCGCGACGGGGAATAGGGGGTCCTCCCGTCTAACTCCAGGTTTTCCGCCGGATACCGGTCCAGCAAATCGGAAATATTACGCTTCATGGAGATAGCCCTCCCTCGTCAGTATTTGTTTCAGCTTCATCCGGCCCCGCCGGAGTTTGGTTTTTACTGTGGACTCGTTCAGACCCATAAAGTCTGCGATTTCCTGTACGGTCTGAGTGTAGTAGTAGTGGCGCAGAAAGATTTCCCGGTCCGGGTGGGGCAGGGTGTCCACCGCCTGACGGACCAGCCGCCGCTCCTCCGCCCGCTCAAAGTCGCCGGGAGGATCGTCCGGGCCGGGAATATCCAGGGCGTTTTCCTCCAGGGGCAGGTCCCGGCCCATCTGACGCAGGCGGTTTTTGGCCTTGTTCCGTGCCACCGCCGCCAGCCAGCCTTGTACCAGCCCGGGGCGCAGGGCCCCCGGCTGCCGCCAGGCAGCCAGGAATACGTCGGATACCACCTCTTCCCCGTCCTCGGGGGGCATGGCGTTCCGGAGAATGTTCCACACCACCGTGGAGACATAGGGGAGATAACGCTCCATCAGTGCCTCCAGCCCGGCGGGATCGCCGGAGCGTATTTTCTGCAAGATCACTTCATCCCGCATACTGAATCACCTAACCTTGTTTGAAAGCCGCTTTCACTTATACTATCACAAACCGGGGGCATTTGGTTTCACCAGAACCCCTTGCTTTTTTTGTCAAGGAGAGTATAATAGGGCTAACGAGGGGGTGTCTTGTCACCCTGACATAAGGAGGCTTTCCCTATGAAAGCGAAAACAAATTTGACCATGCTGTGCGACTTCTACGAGCTGACCATGGCCAACGGCTATTTCCAAACCGGCTTACAGGACCGCATCTGCTACTTTGACGTATTCTACCGCTCCGTCCCCGACAAGGGGGGCTTTGCCATTGCGGCCGGCCTGGCTCAGGTGGTGGAGTACATTCAGGAGCTGTGCTTTGACGAGGAGGATGTGGCCTATCTGCGCACCAAGGGCTGCTTCAGCGAGGAGTTTTTGTCCTTCCTGCGGGAGTTCAAGTTTACCGGCGACATCTGGGCCGTCCCCGAGGGCACCCCGGTTTTTCCCAACGAGCCTATCCTCACCGTCCGGGCCCCTGCTATCCAGGCCCAGTTTATTGAGACCTTCCTTCTGCTCACTCTGAACCATCAGAGCCTGATCGCCACCAAGTCCAACCGCATTGTCCGGGCCGCTGAGGGCCGGCCGGTGGCGGAGTTCGGCTCCCGCCGGGCCCAGGGGTCGGACGGCGCTCTGCTGGGCGCCCGGGCCAGCTACATTGCCGGCTGTTCCGCCACCGCCTGCACCATGGCCGACCAGCGCTACGGCTCCCCTGCCACCGGCACCATGGCTCACTCCTGGGTGCAGATGTTCCCTGACGAGTACACCGCCTTCAAGACCTACTGTGAGCTCTACCCCAACAATGCCACCCTGCTGGTGGACACCTACAACGTGCTCCACTCCGGTGTGCCCAACGCCATCCGGGCCTTTAATGAGGTGCTGGTGCCCAGGGGCATCACCAAGTGCGGCATTCGGCTGGACAGCGGCGATCTCACATATCTGTCCCAAAAGGCCCGGGAGATGCTGGACGAGGCGGGCTTTACCGACTGTAAAATTGTGGCCTCCAACGCCCTGGACGAGTATATTATCCGGGACCTGGTCCGCCAGGGGGCGCGGATCGACTCCTTCGGCGTGGGTGAGCGGCTGATTACTTCCCGGTCTGAGCCGGTGTTTGGCGGGGTGTATAAGCTGGCCGCCATTGAGGGGGACGACGGGACCATTATCCCCAAGATCAAGATCAGCGAGAACGCCGCCAAGATCACCACCCCCCACTTTAAGAAAATTTATCGTATCTTCTCCAAAGACACCGGCAAGGCGGAGGCCGATCTGATCTGCCTTCACGACGAGGAGTTCGACTTCTCTCAGCCTTTGGAGCTCTTTGACCCGGACGCCACCTGGAAGCGGAAGGTGTACACCGATATTGAGGCCCGTGAGCTGATGGTCCCCGTGTTCCAGGCGGGCGAGCTGGTGTATGAGGTGCCCGACCTCCAGACCAGCCGGGCCTACTGCCAGCGCCAGGTGGACTCCCTGTGGGACGAGGTAAAGCGGTTTGAGAACCCCCATAACTACTATGTGGACCTGTCCCAAAAGCTGTGGGACATCAAGCAGACCCTGCTCAACAGCCACGAGATGAAATAAATTTTTCTCTTGCATATCCGAATGCAGCTATGGTATAATTAAGCCTGACCCAGGTAGAAAGTGCGCTGCCTATGGGTTTCACACAAAAAAAGAACCCCGGAGAGGTGCAACTCTCCGGGGTTTCGCTGTGGTTACCGTCCCTTGGGCCGTCGATCCATTTACAGATGCAAGATGCGATCACATTTGTGGCGATGGCCCGAATGAGTCCATGTGCGCTGCCCATAGGAATTCACCTCCTTCCCTTTAACAGGGCGGAGCGGGACGGCACATCGATTATACCAAGAACCGACAGCTTTCATAAGCAAAAGACAAGCCCCCGCCGTCTGGCGGGGGCCGATTTTTGCGTTTCGATCAGATCAGGCTCAGGACCAGGGTGATAATAATCCAGAGGATGGCCACCCACTTGGTCATCTTGGCCAGCTTGGCGTCCAGGCTTTTGGCCTTATTCTTGGACAGGAAGGTGTCCGCACCGCCGGCGATAGCTCCGGACAGACCAGCGCTCTTGCCAGACTGGAGCATAACCACAGCGATAACGGCCAGACCGCACAGGACCTGGATGATGGTGAGGATCAGATTCAGCATAGTTACTCGTTCCTTTCAAGGCCCCAGGGGCCATAATGTTACGGTTTCAGCCGGTAAACCCGGAAGCACCCAACAGCATACCACAATTTAGAACGGATTGCAAGAGGTTTCCCCAAATTTTCAGGGCAAATTTCTCATTTCCGCACTTTGTTCAAATGCTTATGAATACATCACTCTTTGACCCCTAAACCCAGCACTTTTTCCAGACAAACCAGCTGCACCCCTGGAATGCCGTTAAAATTACAAGGGACAATTCCCGCCTCCCAATAGCCCAGGCGGGCGTACAGTTTTCGGGCGGCGGTGTTTCGGGCATTGGTATCCATCCGCAGGCAGGGGCAGCCGTGGTCCAAGGCATACTGTTCATAAAACCGGACAAACTGCGTTCCGCAGCCTCTGCCGGACTGGGCGGGGTCTACAACCAGAGTATGCAGAACCATCACCTGTTCCGGAGCGAAGTCCGGAAACCGCCATGGCGCCACGCTGTACTCCGGAACCTGATTCTGGTCAATCTTGGCTGCCGCTGCAATGACTCCCTCCTGTTCCAGCACAAACAGCGTCCCTGCGTTGAGGGAGTCCAGGGCGGTTCTTTCAGTGGGGTACACCCCGCGAATCCAGCCGATATCGGCCCGCCCGTTTTCCTCCTCCGTCAAAATGCGGTCGTAAATAGCCGCAATCTGGGGGATATCCTCTAAAACCGCCTTTCGAATTATCTGCAAGGTTGTCCGCCTCCTTATCTGGTCAACAGCTTCTTCATACCCTCCTCCAGGCCGTCCACGGTGAGGGGGAACATGGGGAACTCCTGAGCAATGGTGTCGTAGGTCTGGGACCAGTAGGCTCCCCAATCAGGGCGGCGGCTGGGGTTGAGCCAGATGGTATGCCGGAACCGGCCCCGCAGCAGCCGCAGCCAGTCCATGCCGCACTGTGGGCCCCCTGAGTCCCGGCCCCTGCCGTAGTAGCCCCCCATCAGCTCGTAGGGGGCCATCTGGGCGTCGCCCACCAGAATCAGCTTGTAGTCCCCTGGGATGTTGGACAGCACCCAGTCGGTGAGTACGCTGTCCCGGGACATCAAGGTTGGGGCGTTATACAGCCGGTTATAGGGGCAGTTGTGAAAGTAGTAGACCTTTAGATCCTTAAAATGCCCCGACTTGGACACCGCCTGAAACAGGGCGGAACACAGCTGGGCGTAGTAGTCCATAGAGCCCCCGGAATCCATCAAAAGCAGTACCTTTACTGTATTCTCCCGGGGGCGCTTGTAGCGTACCTTGAGCACGCCGCCGTTATCAGCGGTATCTTTAATGGTATTGTCCACATCAAATTCGGTAGGGGGGAGGTCCACCAGCCCGGAGTACTGCCGCAGGTGGCGCAGGGCCACCTGGAACTGGCGGGTGTCCAGGGTGTTGTCCCGGCGAAAGTCCCGAAACTTCCGCTCTCCCGCCACCCGAAAGGCCCGGCGGTACATGGACTGTCCCCCCACCCGGATGCCCTTGGGGGACAGTCCGGAGTTGCCGAACATGGACATACCGTGGGTGCCTACCCAGTAGTTGCCGCCGTTGTGCTCCTCGTTCTGCTCCTCCATCCGCTCCTTGAGCATCCGCTCAATCTCCTCCTCAGAGAAGCCCATGTTTTTCAGGGCCTGGATTTCGTCCCAGTTGGCGTAGTCGGACAATACATCTGATTTATTCAGCCAGTCTAATAACTCTTTGGATACTTCCTGCTGGAAGGGAACATCCTTGAAATACTCCAAAAAGGTGCGGTCGAAGGCGTCAAAGTCCGCCTCGCTCTTTACCAGCAGGCAGCGGGCCAGATGGTAAAAACCGGTAAAGCTGGCATTGTGTAGATTTTTGTGCAGCCCATCCATCAGAGTCATCCACTCGGTGAGCGACACCTTCAGGCCGTTTCGCCGGAGCAGATATAACAGGTCCTCAAACACGGCTTCACCTTCCTTCTGCATCTTTGAACATTGTAGCGGTTTCCTGGAGAAAATGCAAGTCTATTCCCCCTTGCTTTTTGGGGCAGGGTTTAGTAGAATATCCATAACAGGTTATGGGTACTTGTACTTGAAAAGGAGTCGGCTATGGAGTATTTTGCTATTGGACTGTTTGCTGCGGCGGTGATTGGTATTCCTATTGCCATTTTGCTGCTCAACGACTACGGCAAGAAGCGGGGCTGCGGCCGGGGATGCGCCACCTGCGGAAACCGGGATATCTGCTACCGAAGCAAAACAAATAAGGCACAGGGGAAGAAATGACCCCTGTGCCTTCGCCTATTTATATTTCTGGCTCTCAGCCACCGCCAGCTGGTCGCAGCGGTTGTTGTACTCGTTTTCCCCATGGCCCTTCACCCAATGGAGGTTAACGGTATGCTTTTCGCACAGGTCCAGCAGACGGCCCCACAAGTCCGGGTTGAGGGCAGGCTTTTTGTCCGATTTTACCCAGCCCCTGGCCCGCCAGCCCTTGGCCCAGCCTTTGCCCAGACCGTCAATAACATACTTGCTGTCGGAGTACAACTCTACAAAGCAGGGCTCCTTCAGCGCCTCCAGGGCGGCAATCACTCCGGTGAGCTCCATGCGGTTGTTGGTGGTCTGGGCCTCCCCGCCGGACAGTTCCTTTTTGTGTTCCCCATACATCAGAATAGCCCCCCAGCCCCCGGGACCGGGGTTCCCGGAACAGGCGCCGTCGGTGTAAATTGTAACAGTTTTCATAGTTAATTCCTTACCTTTTCATCTGAAAAAGCAAATTTCTGTAGTCCCCCTCATCAGTCACGGCTTCGCCGTGCCAGCTTCCCCTTTAGGGGGAAGCTTTTTCTGCCTCTTCATGAATTGCAGAACAGACATGTTCAAACTCATTGTTCACCTCTAAATTGCGAAAGCGTATGACATGTATTCCATAGCCCTGCTGTAAATACTCCGTCCTGAAGCAGTCATATTCCAGCTCTTCCCCTGTATAGTGCTGTGAGCCGTCCAGCTCAACAGCCAGTTTGGCTTTAGCACAATAGAAACCTAAAATATACCTGTCAAATAGGACCTGACGGCGAAACTGAACCGGATATTTCCTCAAAAAATCATACCACAAGTGTTTTTCTTCCTTTGCAGCCTCTTTTCTTAATTGTTGAGACAGCTTCTTGATATAGTACGGTTTCATATCCCCGCTCCCCACAAGATAAGCCCTCTCCCTTACAGGGGGAAGGTGGCATTTGCGAAGCAAATGACGGATGAGGGTGGCTATATGGAGTAAACTTTCTCAAAGGTCCTTTCATATCCGCCTCAGTGCTCATGCTGGAATTCCTCTCTACAGAATAAAATCTTTTTATTCTTAATATATTTTCCCCAAACCCGCCCGCGCGAAATCGACGTCCGGTAATGATAAAAAGTGTCCCGAAGACATAAACGTACAGGTGTAATGGTAACGAACCTGATAAAAAGCCAGGATTCGAACCCGGCTAGGCAGAGTTCCGCCTGCCTCCATACAAGTGTGCCTGTTGGCCCCGGCACGCTGGGGCTTGACGTCCGCTCTTCGCGCAACCAAAATTATTTTGTTGTCTTCCTCCCCTGGAGGGTGAAACCACTATTATAACAGCTCAGTGGTCCAGTTTTTTTCCTGGATGGTCTCCTCCAGCTCCCGCAGCTCCTTGGCCAGGCTGTCCACCTGCTTTTGCAGCTGGCGGACATTGACGGTGCTCTTAATCCTGATCTCGCTGGCGCTGTGCCGGTGGACCATGGCGCTGGCGTTGTTCAGAAAATTGCGCAGCCCGCCCAGCCTGCCTTTCAGGCAGTCCCGCCGGGCCAGAAGATCGGACAGGGCGGCCCCGTTCTCCGTCCTGGTGGAGTTGTTGGTCCGGTTAATGCGGGCAACCAGATCCTCCAGCCGGGCATAGTCCTCTTCCAGCTCCCGAAACAGCTCCATAGGGTCCTCGGCGGGCTGTTCTCCCTCCTGGACCAGGGCGTTGTTGTTCAGCCGGACCTCCAGCTGGCGGATTCTTGTTTGCAGCTCAGACCGCTGGGACAGGGCGTTGGCTAACTTCATAATCACAGCTCCTTTAAAATCTCCTGCCTCTTCTGCTGGTACTCCTGTTCAGTAATCAATCCGGCGGTTTTCAGGCTCTCCAGCTGTTCCATCCGCCGCTTGGCGTCCAGGGCGGTGGAGGGGATGTGGTCGTGGGTTTCCACAGCAGGCATTTCGGATATCTCCTCCTCCGTTTCGATCTGATAGGCACGGCCCATCAGGCCGTTTTTCCCAAGGGCAATCAGCGCTCCGTTGACGGCGAAGAATACCCCTGCCGCCAAAAAGAGAATCCCAATCAGCCCGGCTGACGGAATGATTACTGTCAGGGCAATGAGGGCAAATACTGTTCCAAAGACAGCATGAAATACCCCCATGCCCCGCATCATGGCTTTTCCCGCTCCGGTGGGCTTATATTGTACGGTATAGCGCTTTCGGTTCTTCATGGAATTTACCTCCCATCAGCGGGCGGCCAAAGACCGCCCCTACGGTCATTCCTCTGCCGGGGTCTCGCCCTCAGCCGGGGTTTCCTCCTCGGGCTGGACAGTTTCAGTGTCCTCCTCCCGGTCGGCCAGGGCCAGGGAGATTACCTTGTCCCCCTCCTCCTTGAAGCGCATGACAATTACGCCCTGGGTGGAGCGGCCGCACTGCTTGATGGTGTCCACATGGGTACGGATCAGAATGCCTGCCTGGGTAACCAGCAGCAGGTCTTCCGAGCCGTCCACTACCTTGATGCCCACAATAGGTCCCGTCTTCTCGGTAATCATATAGTTCTTGATGCCTACGCCGCCCCGGTTGGTGATACGGTACTCCTCCACGGGGGTGCGCTTGCCAAAGCCCTTTTCGGTGATGGACAGCACAGTTCTGCCCTCCAGGGCCCGAGCGGCGCCCACCACGTAGTCGCCATCCCGCAGGCGGATACCCCGGACACCCACAGCGTCCCGGCCCATGGGCCGTACGTCGTTCTCGTCAAAGCAGACAGCCATGCCGTCGTGGGTGGCGATGAGGATTTTCATTTCGCCGTCGGTCTCCCGGACGGATACCAGCTCATCCCCCTCGTCCAGGCGCAGGGCCCGGATGCCGTTGTTGCGCAGGTTTTTCAGGGTCTGCACCGGCAGGCGCTTTACCGTGCCCTGACGGGTGACCATAAACAGATACAGCTCCTTGTCGCCGGTCTCCCGGAAGTGGAGCATGGTCTGGATACGCTCCCCCTGTTCCACCTGGAGGATGTTGACAATGTTGGTACCCTTTGCGGTTTTGCCGCTTTCGGGAATCTGATAGCCCTTCTTGCGGTAGACCTTGCCGGTATCGGTAAAGAAGAGGATATAGTCATGGGTAGAGGCGGTGAACACATCCACCACATAGTCCTCCTCCCGGGTGGTGATACCCTTCTTGCCCATGCCCCCCTTGGACTGGGCGGTGTACTCGCTGGCGGGGGTGCGCTTGATGTAGCCCGCCTGGGTGAGGGTGAAGACGCATTGCTCCTCCTCAATCAGGTCCTCAATGTCGATCTCGTCCTCTACATCCTGAATCTCGGTGATCCGGTCGTCGCCATACTTGTCCCGGATGGCGATCAGCTCATCCTTCAGCACTCCCCGCAGCATCTCCTCAGAGGCCAGCAGCTGGTTAAAGTAGGCAATGCGCTCCTCCAGCTCCTTGTACTCCGCCTCCAGCTTCTCCCGGTTCAAACCCTGGAGGGAGATCAGCCGCATGTCACAGATGGCCTGGGCCTGGACGTCGTCCAGCTCAAAGCGCTCCATCAGCCGCTGCTTGCCGTTGTCGTAGCTGGTGCGCAGGATGTGGATAACCTCGTCAATATTATCCTGGGCAATGAGCAGGCCCTCCAACAGATGGGCTCGCTCCTGGGCCTTTTTCAGGTCGTATTTGGTGCGGCGGATGATGACCTGCTCCTGAAAGGCGATATACTCATCCAGAATATTCCGCAGCGACATCACTCGGGGCTGGAGCTTGCCGTTGATCTCCACCAAAGCCAGCATGATAACGGAGAAATTGGTCTGCATGGCGGTCTGCTTAAACAGCTTGTTCAGCACTACCTGGGCGTTGGCGTCCTTTTTCAGCTCAATGACAATGCGCATGCCGTTGCGGTCGGTCTCGTCCCGCAAATCGGAGATACCCTCCAGCCGCTTTTCTTTCACCTGTTCGGCAATATTTTTGATGAGCTGCCGTTTGTTTACCTGATAGGGAAGTTCGTTTACAACGATCCGGGTCCGGTCTTTGCCAAACTCCTCAAATTCCGTCCGGGCCCGCAGGACCATCTTGCCTCTGCCGGTGGCGTAGGCGGACCGGATGCCGCTGCGGCCCATGATAATGCCTCGGGTGGGGAAGTCGGGGCCCTTGATGTGCTCCATCAGGTCAGCCAGGTCGGCCTCCGGGTTTTCCAGCACGCAGACCACCGCGTTGATGACCTCCCGCAGGTTGTGGGGGGGAATGTTGGTAGCCATGCCCACGGCGATACCGCTGGAGCCGTTGACCAGCAGATTGGGGAAGCGGGAGGGGAGTACCTTGGGCTCCTTCCGGGTCTCATCAAAGTTGGGGTCCCAGTCCACGGTGTCCTTGTCAATGTCACGGAGCATCTCGTTAGACAACTTGGACATGCGGGCTTCGGTGTAACGGTAGGCCGCCGGGGGGTCGCCATCCACGCTGCCGAAGTTGCCGTGGCCGTCCACCAGCATGTACCGCATGGAGAAGTTCTGGGCCAGGCGGACCATAGCGTCGTAGACACTGGAGTCGCCGTGGGGGTGGTATTTACCCAAAACGTCACCCACGCAGGTGGCGGACTTTTTAAAGGGCTTGTCGGATGTCAACCCGCTTTCATACATGGTATACAAAATGCGGCGGTGAACCGGCTTCAGCCCGTCCCGCACGTCAGGCAGGGCCCGGCCCACGATCACGCTCATGGCGTAGTCCCGGTAGCTGTCCTGCATCTCCTTGACCAGCTCCGACTCGGTGATCACCTGATCCGGAAAGGCGATATCCTCCGGTTTATAATCTCGGTTGTGTGCCATAATTACCTCATTTCTTTCGGACCCTTAGAAGCTTTCTTTCAGCCAGTCCATGCCGGGGTAGGGCTCACAGGTGTGAGCGTACCACTCCACACATTTGGCCGCCAGCTCCCGGTCCTTCATGGTACATTTCAGGGGAAAAACGGACTGCCCGTCGCTGGGCTCAATGGGGGCCTCCTCATCGGAATCTAAAAGGTCCGGGTTGAAGCAGGCCCAGGCAATCTCTGCCTCCGCGTCCCAAACCTGCAAAAAGATCAGGTCAGGGGAGGACTCCAGCATGAGGTAACCCTCTTCGCCGTACTCGTCCGGCGTCAGCATCAGGCTGCGGCTTGCTCCGGTACGGATTTTTTCCACCATATCCCGGATACTGGCCGGAGAAATGTCATGAATCTCCTGACTGGGAAGCGCCCCCCAGCTGGCGCCCTGGATTTTGATTTCCTCCGGCATAGCCGGAACCGGACCCTTTTTGACGATTTCTTCCATAAAATCTTCCTTTCATCCGGGCCGCCGGGGCGGCCACTCGCGGGTCAAAGCGTCGTTAATTGGCTGCTCCGGGTAGAGGAGTGCCAAGGCCAGCGCTCCCCTGTGGACATTGTGCCACCTGGCATAGCCTTTGGAAAAGGTTTTATAGTCCGGTATGGCCAACCGGCCAAACTCCTCCTCACTGAGGACACGGGCCGCAAGCTGGTACAGCCCGTGGGCGGGGAGGAAGGGCTCCTTTTCCCAGTAAACATCCACCCGAGTGACCGCCTGACACACGGTTTGGAGCTGTTTCCCAGCTTCTTTCACGTCCCGACGGTACAGGGCCAGCAGGTAAGCGACCACCGCCCGGTCCCACTGAGACTTTTTGCTGGCCGCGAATTTTTCCCCTGCGGGAACAGCAAACTCCAGCAGAGCCTGGTCCTGATACCATAGTCCCGCCAGCAGAGGGGCTCCCACCCGATAGAGAGGATATACCTTTTTTGGGACCTTCTTCTCCATTCCAGCAGGGAAAATCCACTCCATCAGCCCATCATCTCCCACCGCAATGGCGGTCAGAGCCTGGAAAAAGTACCAGAACTCCTCATCTGGGTTGAGGCGCAGCCCCAACGTCCGCAGCCGGACACTTTGAAATCCTACGCGGTTCAAGCCCTGCCAATCCTCTGCGTCCAAGCTGCGTTTTATCATCTGTTCCGCTGGAAAACAGGTTACTGCCGTTTCCAGCACCGTCCAGACACACAGCGGATTCTCCGGGTTCCAGCCGGGCTGCTCACACAGACAGCGTGCTGTCACTTCCTCCAGGTAAGCGCCGCAGAGGTCAGTCTCCATCCTCTGGTGCAGGTGCTGAATGAACGCTTCGGAATACAGCTCCTTCCTCTTGGCGGCGCTGTCAATTTTGTCCATATGTCTTTCCCCTTAAAAGTCCAGATTGGACACGTACTGGGCGTTCTTTACAATCCAGTCCTTCCGGGGCTCCACCTCCTCGCCCATGAGGACGGTGAAGATTTGGTCGGCGGCCACTGCGTCATCCAGGGTGATGCGGCGCAGGGTGCGCTTCTCCGGGTCCATAGTGGTCTCCCAAAGCTCATGGGGGTCCATCTCGCCCAGGCCTTTGAAGCGGTTGATTTCCACCTTTACGTTGGGGTTGTCCCCCCGCATTTCGGCGGAGATAGCGTCCCGTTCCTCGTCGGAGTAGGCCACCCGCTGCTGCTTGCCCCGGGTCAGCTTGTACAGGGGGGGCACGGCGGAGTAGACATAGCCCCTTTCAATCAGCGGACGCATATAGCGGAAGAAGAAGGTCAACAATAGGGTACGGATGTGAGCGCCGTCCACGTCGGCATCCGCCATGATGATAATCTTGTGATAGCGCAGCTTATCGATATTGAATTCCTCACCAATACCCGCCCCCAGGCCCAGCACCAGGGGGTACAGCTTGTCGTTGCCGTAAATTTTGTCCGCCCGTGCCTTTTCCACATTGAGCATCTTGCCCCACATGGACAAAATGGCCTGAAACCGGCTGTCCCGGCCCTGGATGGCGGAGCCGGCAGCGGAGTCACCCTCCACAATATAAATTTCGCACAGGGCGGGGTCCCGCTCGTTGCAGTCCTGGAGCTTGTCGGGCATCTGCCCCGACTCCAGCACCGACTTGCGGCGCACCGACTCCCTTGCCTTTCGGGCAGCCTCCCGGGCCCGGCTGGCCATAAGGGCCTTTTCCAGAATGGCCTTGCCCACTCCGGGGTTCTCCTCCAGGTAGATCTCCAACTTCTCCGACACCACGGCGTTGACCAAGGTGCGCATCTCACTGTTGCCCAGCTTGGTCTTGGTTTGGCCCTCAAACTGGGCCTCAGTGAGCTTGACCGAGATAACCACCGAAAGGCCCTCCCGGCAGTCCTCGCCGGACACCTTCTCGTCCTCTTTGAGCAGCTTGATCTTCTTGCCATAGGCGTTGAGCACGTTGGTCAGCGCCCGGCGAAAGCCCTCCTCATGCATACCGCCTTCGGCGGTGTGGACGTTGTTGGCGAAGGAGGCCATAATTTCCTGATAGCCGTCGTTATACTGCATGGCTATCTCGGCCATGGAGTCCTCCCTGGCCCCGGCCATGTAGATGATGTCTGGGTGGACCGGCGCCTTATTCTGGTTGATGAAAGCAATAAACTCCCGAATGCCCCCCTCATAGCACATGTCGTCCTCCTGCTCCTGTCCAGGGCGGAGGTCCACCGTCTGGATACGCAGACCGGCGTTGAGGAAGGCCTCCTCCCGCATACGGGTGTGGAGGGTGTCGTAGTTATACTCCAGGGTCTCGAACATCTCCGGGTCGGGCTTGAAGGTGACGGTGGTGCCGGTGTGGTCGGTTTTGCCCACCACCTTCATCTCCTGGGTGATCTTGCCCCGGGAAAATTTCATCTCGTAAATTTCCCCGTTTTTGTGGACCTGGACCTCCAGCCACTCGGACATGGCGTTGACCACCGACGCGCCCACGCCGTGGAGTCCGCCGGACACCTTGTACCCGCCTCCGCCAAACTTGCCGCCGGCGTGAAGAATGGTGAAGACCACCTCCAGGGCGGGCTTGCCTGTCTGGGGCTGGATGTCCACAGGGATGCCCCGGCCGTTGTCGGTGACGGTGATGGTGTTGCCCGGGTTGATGGTAACGGTGATATCGGTGCAGTGGCCGGCCAGGGCCTCGTCAATGGAGTTGTCCACAATTTCATACACCAGGTGGTGCAGGCCGGACTCCGACGTGGAGCCGATATACATGCCCGGGCGCTTGCGTACCGCCTCCAGGCCCTCCAGGACCTGGATTTCTGACCCGCCGTACTCGTGGTTGGTTTGGGTGGTGTTCAGTTCGTTCTGCTTTTCTTCAGACATAGCTTACCTCCGCGATGTGTTTTCCTTATCTCTCAGTTCGGATCAGTCCAACTCTTCGTCCTCCAGATCCTCAGTCTCGTGGAGCTCGTCTCCGCCGTCACCGCCCACCAGCTCGGTGGCCCGCATGCGGCGCTTGTCCTTGGCCGCCTCCACGTTTTTATGGATCAGCTCCTTGACCTGCCTGGGATGCTTTACATTTTTCAGATCCAGGTGGGGGATACTCTTGTCCGAAGAGACAACGCACACCGTCCCCACACCGAAAATGCGCTGGCCTAAGGTCATGGTCAGCTGCAAATCCCGCACCCGGTACAGCAGGACCTCGTCGGATTTCAGGTTGAGCAGACCGGTCTCACAAAACAGCCGGTCCTTACTCAGGCTGTATCTTGTAAAGGAAAGGGGCAGCCCCAAATGGCGCTTGCGGTCTTTCCACAGATATTCAATGGATTCCATATTGCAACCTCCTTGTTCCTGAAGCCTCCCTTTGCGAAGGGGGCCTTTGGTATGCTCTCTGTCAACTTTTTATTCCAAGCCACCCCGTTCTGCCCGTCCGGACAGGGTGGAGGAGGAGAGGGGGGAGATGTAGACCACCGGCTCTCCCCACCGGCTGTCCGCCAGGATGAAGGACCGGGGCAGGTCGTCGGTGAGCCAGATGGCCCGGCCCTCCGCCTCCGCCCGCTCCAGGAACTCCCGGGTTTTATACGCCCAGCTGGCGTTGTCTAAATCAAATATACCCAAAATATCCCGGTCGGGGATGACTACTGCTTGACCCAGGTGCAGATACATAACGGCCCTTACGCTTTCTTTCGGGCAAAGGCCATTCCAGCCAGATATCCGATCAGGATACAAACAAAAGCAATTACAGTAATGTAAACCTTGGGCCCATGTTCATAGATAACCCAGTGAAATGACGCTCCCATTTTGATCCAATGGCTTACATTCAACGCCAAATACGTCACGATTAGCAGTTCCAAACAGAGCATGGGAAGAAGACATTTTATCTTATTCTTTTTATTTTCCACAGCAACAAATCCAGAGGCAAATGCGACAGAGCCAAAAAAGAATACAGCCAAAATCCAAAAATACCAATAATTTATTAAATCCTCTCTCAGTAAATTCATTTTATACCAACTTCCCATTTTGAATATGAAACGCCTTGCCGCCCTCCAGGCCCTCCAGTTTTTCCTCCTCGCAGCAGGTGATGAACACCTGTCCGCCCCGGATGCGGTTGAGCACAAAGGACTGCCGCCTGGGGTCCAGTTCAGAGAGGACGTCGTCCAGCAGGAGGACGGGCCACTCGCCGGTGTCCTCCTGAAAAATCTCCCGCTGGGCCAGCTTGAGGGACAGGGCCGCCGTCCGGGTCTGGCCCTGGGAGGCGTAGGTTTTGGCAGACTGTCCGCCGATAGAAACGGCCAAATCATCCTTGTGGGGCCCGGACAGGCATTGCCTGGAATCGATCTCCGCCTGGCGGTGGCTCTCCTGGTGTTCCAGCAGCTGTGGGAGCAGCTCCTTGGGCGGACGCTGAGGGTCGGTCACAGTGGACACCGTCTCATAGCTCAGCTCCAACCCCTCCCGGCCTCCGGAAAACTCACCGTGAATGGCGGGGGCGCACTCCCGCAGCCGCTTGATGAAGTGGGCCCGGTAATGGATGATGATGGCCCCGGTTTGGGCCATACGCAGGTTAAAGTCGTCCAGCGTCTGGAGCAGGGAGGGGTTTTCCGGCCAATCCCGGAGGATGCGGGTCTTGTGGTCGTAGAGCCGGTTGTATTCCCCCAGAGCCTGGGCGTACCGGGGCCGCAGCTGGCAGATGGCCCCGTCCAGGAATTTTCGCCGCTCCGCCGCTCCCGCCCTGATCAGGGACAGGTCCTCCGGACAGAACAGCACCGTATTCAATATCCCTGCCAGCTCCCCGGTGGTTTTCAGCTTTACCCCATTGGAGAACAGCTGCCGGCCCCGGCCCCGAAACAGTTTGGCCTCCAGGGTAAAGTTACGGTCCCGGCTGAACACTCCGCCCTTGATAAACGCGGAATTTACATCCAGCATAATCATCTCCCGGTCATACCGGGCTCGGTGGGATCGGGCGGCGGACAGATAGGCGATTGCCTCCAGCAGATTGGTCTTTCCCTGGGCGTTGTCGCCATAGATCAGGTTGACCCTGGAATCAAATTCAGCCTCCAGATGGGTGTAATTGCGGAAAAAGTCCAGCTCCAGCCCTGTGACAATCATGTGACCACAAGCTCCGTCTCGCCGTCGATCACGGCCTTATCTCCGGGGCGCAGCTTCTTCCCCCGCATGGCGCAGGGCTCTCCGTTAACGTCCACCCGGCCCTCCTGGATAATCAGCTTGGCGTCTCCGCCAGTCTCCACAGCCCCGGCAAACTTCAACAGGTCCTGGAGCTTGATAAATTCGGTGTATATCTCGATCTCGTGTGATTCCATATAGTAATATTTACCTTTCTTAATACAAGGACAAATCGCACATAAACTTCCAATAGGTCATTCGCTTTCTCAGCGCGTCCGGGTCCAACGCTTTGAGACAGCTACGGAACGAACCATAAAGCCGTTTGTCATTCCGAAAAATATAGTCCAATTCATTTTTCTTTGGATTTATTTCCAGATAATCCAACACATTTTTTGCGAATTCCGGATAAAAAGCTTGCCAATAAGCCATAGAAAGCAGAAATTGCTCCAAGCTGCTGTTGATGAATGTAAACTCATCTTCACTGTAGTAGTGAATCCATTTCCACACAGTCCCGGTTTTCAACTCCACCACAACCGGAACAGAATCTTCAATTTTGTCCCATTGGTCGGTTTGGTCCGGTTTATTAAGGTTTGTTGTAATGCAAGTGCGTCCTAAAGAGCGGTACTCCCCAATGACAAGATACTTCTTTCGTTTTACCGTTTCAATCCTCAGACAGCTGACCCAAAATATGATACCTGGATAGGTACTCTTCTCGTTCTCCCTCTCCTCACTGGGACTACGGTGGTCCAAAAATCGGTCCGGCAGACCCACTTGCATCAAAAAATCCTTGATATTCTGGGGAATCTCCAAATGTTTCAGCTGATATTCTTCATAGCGCCCCAGTTTTGGGTCGGCCAGAAACTTCAGGTCGGGTTCCAAGCCGGTCTCCGCCGCCTGGGCCTGCTGGTAAAGCTGGAGCAGCGGGGGATATTTCATCCAGTTTGGTATTTTTTCCTGTTGTTCCACGTGAAACCTCCGTCAGTTGGCCTTCAGCCGCACGGGCAGGACCATGTAGACAAAGTTCTCCTCCCCCTCGGCGGGCAGGATGACGCAGGGGGCCACCCCGGAGGTAAACTCCATGCGCAGCTTGCCAGCGGGGGCGGCTTTGAGGGCGTCCATCAGGTATTTATTGTTAAAGCCGATCTCCAGCCCGCCGCCGTCGCCGGCGATGGGGCACTGGTCGGCGGCGTCGCCAATGGCGGTTTTGGTGGTGATATCCACCATGCCGTCCCCAAAAACGCAGCGTAGGGGGGACTTGAGCTTCTCGCTGATAATCAGGGACACACGTTCAATGGAGGACAGCAGGGCCCGGGCCTCCACCTCCACCTTAATGGAATTGTTCCGGGGAATGGCGTTGCGGTAGGCCAGGAAATCCCCCTCCAGCCGGCGGCACACCAAAACGGTCTCCCCAGTCTGGAACATGATGTGCCGGGCGCCCTGGGTGACGGTGACCGTCTCCTCCCCGGAGCAGATCTTTTCCACCTCACCCAGCGCCGAGCCGGGGACTACAAAGGAAAAGCTGTTTGCGCCCTGTTTCTCCTCCACCGCCTCATGGCGCAGGGCCAGACGGTAGCCGTCTACCGAGACAATGGTCAGACCCTTTTCGTCTACCTCAAACAGGGAACCGGTGTGAATAGGCCGGCTCTCGTTATCGCTTACGGCAAAGAGGGTCTGGGCAATCATAGACCGCAGCACAGGCTGTCCCAGAGTAAGGGAGTTCTGCTGGTCCACGTTGGGCAGCTCGGGGAATTCCTCCGGGTCGGTGCCCAGAATGTTGAATTCGCTGAGGCCGCATTTGATATTTACCGTGTAGTCCTGGGAGGTGAAGACCACCACGTCGTCGGGCATTTTCCGGACAATCTCCCCAAACAGCCGGGCGGACAGCACCAGAGAGCCCCCCTCCACAATCTCGGCGGGAACGGTAGCCTGGATGCCGGTTTCCAGGTTGTAGCCGGTAAGGCGCAGGGTGTTTCCCGCTTCAATGAGGATGCCCTCCATAGCGGGAATGGAGCTCTTGGCCGCCACCGCTCTGGAGGTAATGGATACAGCTGCGGACAGCAGGGCTTTTTCACAGGAGAATTTCATAGACGGTTCCTCCAATCTCTTTTTCTCTCCGGAATAGGGAGGAGAGGATTTATTTTAGTAACAGTAGTCAGTAGGCGAAAAAAATGTGGAAAGCCGGCTCAAAGCCATGGCGCTCTAAGGGAGGAGCTTCCACAGGGGATGTGGGGAAAATCGCCGGCTTTCCACATGCCCTTCTTTTTTCCACAGTTATCCACTCACATTCCACATTTTAGTGTGGAAAATTGGGGGTGGGTTACTCGTACCGGCTGTTGATGTTGGTGGTGATATCCTTGATGATTTCCGCCTTTTCCGGGTCGGTCTTGGCCAGGTCCTCGATCCGGTTCAGGGCGTTGAGGACGGTGCTGTGGTCCCGGCCGCCGAATTCCGTGCCGATCTCCTTTAGAGACAGATTGGTCATGCGGCGGATCTGATACATGGCGATCTGGCGGGCCAGAGAGATGTCCTTGGAACGGCCCTGTCCCCGGAGGAGGGAGGGCTCCAGGTTGTAGAACTTGCAGACCTCCTCAATGATGACGTCGGCGGTGGGCAGAATGTCGGATTTCTCCTTAAAGATGTCCTTTACCGCCCGGATGACAGTGTTTTTATCCACCTTGTCCCCGTTCAGGTCCTGGTAGGCCATGATCTTGTTGACGGTGCCTTCAATCTGCCGCACGTTGGCGGTGATAGTCTCGGCAATAAGCTGGATAATGTAGTCGGGCAGTTCCATCCCCATGCGGATGGCTTTGTTTTTTATGATGGCCGTTCTGGTCTCATAGTCGGGGGGGATGATGTCGGCCAGCAGGCCCCACTCGAATCGGGTTTTCAGCCGGTCCTCCAGCCGCAGCATCTCCTTGGGGGGCCGGTCAGAGGTAAAGACGATCTGTTTTTTCAGCTCGTACAGGGTGTTGAAGGTGTGGAACATCTCCTCCTGGGTGGAGTCCCGGCCGGCAATAAACTGCACATCATCCATGAGAAAGACGTCCGCTCCCCGGTATTTCTCCCGAAATTCCTGGTTCCGGCCCTCCCGGATGGCGGAGATCAGCTCGTTGGTAAAGGCGTCCCCTTTGATGTAGATGACCTTGTAGTCGGGGTGATTTTCGTGGATGGTGTGGGCAATGGCGTAGAGCAGGTGGGTCTTGCCCAGGCCGGACTCGCCGTAGATGAACAGGGGATTGTAGCTCAGGCCGGGGTTTTCCGCCACCTTCCGGGCGGCGGCGTGGGCAAATTTGTTGGAGGAGCCCACCACAAACCGGTCAAAGATGTACTCCTCGGTGCCCGGGAGGAAGGAGGAGGGCTTTGCTTTTTTCTCCTGGAGGCTGTCCAGCTCACCCTCGGTGAGGACTGTCACCTGAAAGTCGGCGGAAAACAGTTCGTGAAGGGCGCTCTGGATTGGGACAAGGTAGCGAGCGGCGATAATGTCCCGCTTGAACCGGGTTGGACTGTACAAAACAAAGCGGGTTTCCTCCAGGGCGACGGCCTGCGTATCGTCAAACCAGGTGTTCAGAGTGGTGGCGGTCATTTCCGCCGACATAAGAGTTTTCACCTTTTCCCAGATTTCAGCGGCGGGATTCATGGCGCTCCTCCTTTTTATTCATTCAAAGCGCCCTCCCCGCAGGGGGCGGGGAAGGCGGCAGTCAAAACACGAGATTACGTGATTTTCCACTCTTTATATTATACCAAAAAACGGGGCAGACAGCAAGGTTTTTCCACATTTTTTATTTAAAATGTGTTCTCCAGGTCCCGCAGAGCTTGTATGTGGAGAAAAATAGGACTACAAGATGTGGACCTGCGAAGAAAAAAGTGAAAAAAATATCCCCGGGGAGAGAAAAAAGATGGTTGACAGAGCCGGCGTTTATCCGCTATAATGATGGACGTATCTTTTGGAACAAGGGCCTTTTTGCCCGTTTCCGCGCCGTCCGGTCAGGGCGGCCAAGACAGCAGACCGCAGCCTGTAACAGGGCTGTTGTTGGGCCGGGAGAGCCGGCTTGAAATCTAAACTGAGGAGGTGTCCCCCATGCTTCGTACCTATCAGCCCAAAAAGCGTCAGCGCTCCAAAGAGCACGGCTTCCGCAAGCGTATGGCCACCCGCAATGGCCGCAAGGTGCTCTCACGCCGCCGCGCCAAGGGCCGCGCCCGTTTGACCCACTGAGGCAGGTGGGGCGGTCGGGCCGCCCGTTTCTGACCAGTGAGAGAGGATCGGACCTGGAACAACAGTTTAGATAGCGCACAAACCAGGGGCGTGGGAGCAATTCCTCCGCCCTATCTGTGCATATGGAGGAAACCATGAAGTATACCATCCCGCTAAAACAAAATCATGAGTTCCGCCGGCTGTACAGCAAGGGGAAAAGCGCTGTCTCGCCCTATTTTGTCATCTACTGCCGCAGAACCGGCCGGGCGGTAAACCGGCTGGGCATTACCACCGGCGTAAAGCTGGGCAACGCGGTAAAGCGCAACCGGGCCCGCCGCCGCATCCGGGAGCTGTACCGCACCCATGAGCAAAAGGTGAGCGCCGGCTATGACATTGTCATTGTGGCCCGCACCCGGGTGATTTTTGGCCGGTACAGCGAGCTGGAGCGCAGCTTTTATCAGCAGATGAAAAAATTGGGCCTTATCAGTTCAAAGGGGGACAAGCCCCAATGAAAGCCCTGTTCCTGGCCCTGATCCGATTCTACCGGCGCGCCATCTCACCCCTGCGCCCCCCTTGCTGCCGCTTTATCCCCACCTGTTCGGAGTACGCTCTGGAGGCGGTGGAAAAATACGGCGCGGTAAAGGGGGGCTGGCTGGCCCTGCGCAGAATCGCGAAGTGCCACCCCTTCCACAGGCAGAAGTCCGTTGAGTATGACCCCGTTCCCTAGGGCTCTGCCGCAATTTGATATGCGGAGGTAAATTTAGTGGGTATTATTTTACAACCCTTTGCCTGGCTGCTGCTGTTTTTTTATAATTTGTTCAACAGCTATGGCATCGCCCTAATTTTGTTTGGCATTGTAATTAAGCTGGTGCTTTT
Organism: Flintibacter muris; assembly: GCF_943192995.1. Lineage (GTDB taxonomy): Bacteria > Bacillota > Clostridia > Oscillospirales > Oscillospiraceae > Lawsonibacter > Lawsonibacter muris. The sequence continues at coordinate 39,046 of NZ_CALPCP010000024.1, read as the reverse complement.
CCCAGTTACGTTGAAGAGCAAAAAGAGCATGATTCAAACCACCATGCTCTCCGGAAAGATGCAGCAGCTGCAAAAGCAGTATGGCAAGGACAAGGAGCGCTACAATATAGAGCTTCAAAAGCTCTATGAGAAGGAAAAGGTCAACCCCATGGGGGGCTGTGTCTGGTCCCTGATCCCTATGGTGGTGCTGATTGCTCTGTTTGGTATTATTCGTCAGCCTTTGACCTACTTCATGGGTCTGACTGCCGATCAGATTCAGATGCTGGCCACTCAGGTCAACTGGTCTGAGATAGCGGTAACCAACGGCTGGGTAACCGCCGCCGCCATGGAGAAGGCGGAAAACCTGTTTCAGGAGGTGGGCTATAACCAGCTGTACCTGGTGTCTCTGATCAGGCCGGAGAATCTGGAGGCACTGAAGGCCGCCGTGGGTGCAGACAGCCTCTTTGTAATGAACTTCCAGTTTCTGGGGATTGATCTGTCGCTGATTCCCACCTGGCGGTTCTGGACCGGCGGTATGAAATGGAGCTCCATTGGCCTGTTTATTCTGCCTATCATCTCGGTAGCGGTGTCCTTCCTGTCTATGAAGGTGTCTATGGCCACCAACCAGATGAACAAGCAGACGGAAAACAAGCAGATGGATTCCACCAACAGGATGATGATGTGGATGATGCCGCTGATGTCTTTGTGGATTGGCTTCACCGTCCCGGCCGGCCTGTCTATTTACTGGATCACCCAGTATTTTATCACCATGATTCAAGAGGTTATCTGCGGCAGGATGCTGAAAAAGGACTATGAGGCTGCCCGGGAGGCCGCCGCCAAGCGGGAGGCCGAGGAGAAGGAAGAGGAGAAGCGCCGCAAGGAGGAGGCCCGTCTGGAGCGTCAGCGCCGGATTGAGGAGGAGAAAAAGAACCGGGGCAAGAAAAAGCCCCAGAAGAAGGATACAGAGCCCGATCAGGAGGGCGTCAACCGGGAGGACAGCCGGGAGGGCATCCGGGCCTATGCCCGGGGCCGCGCCTATATTCCCAACCGGTACGGAGGTGTGACCCCCTATACCGATCCCAACCAGCTCTTCCGGGCCGTTGAAGCTGCCGGAGCCGGCAAGAAGGACAAAAAGAAGGGTAAATCGGAAAAAACCGAAGAGGGGAGAGACCCCTTCCAGGCCGGCGCCATCCAGATTCCGGAGAGTAAGCCCGCTGAGCCGCCAGCTCCGCAGGAGACCAAACCCGCCCCCATTGAGGCCCCCGCTGAGACTGAGGAGGTTGAAGTGGAGGTTGAGGAGATTGAGGTTGAGATTGACGAGGATGAAAATAAGGAGGGCTAAGTGATGTTGAAATGGATTGAAACCACCGGGCGCTCCGAGGAGGACGCCATTACCGCCGCTTTGTTCCAGCTGGGTCTGGAGCGGGACGACGTGTCTGTTGAAGTGATTGAGCGTGCCAAATCCGGTTTTTTGGGTTTTGGCAGCAATCCGGCCAAGGTCCGGGTGAGTTATAACGAGATGGACGGCAAGCCCTGTTCCATCAGTGACATGCCTCTGCTGGAGGAGGAACCCCCCAAGGCTGTGCCGGTGTCCCAGGTGAAAAAGGCGGCTGCTGTTGTTGAGGAGACCATCCTCCCGGCGGCCAGCCTATCTGCAAAGAAGGAGGCCCCCAAGCCCGCTGCCAAGGCGGAAGCCCCTGCCGCCCCTGCGGCTGAGGAGACTATTTTATCCGCCAAGCCGGGTATGACCCCGCCCAAGCCCCGCCAGCCCAAGGCGGAGCGGCGGGAGCGTCCCCGCCGGGACAGCAGGCTTCAGGTGGGGGATGAGGTGCTGATTGGCAGTACCCCCGCCCCTGCGCCCCGTGAGCCTGTCACTCTGGAACCCGTCAGCCCTGACGACGAGAAGGCCAACCAGATTCGAACCTTTCTCACCGGTCTGCTGGGCCACCTCCAGGTGGAGGCAGCTCCTGATATCTTCATTACCAGCGAGGGCAACTATAAAGTTGTGCTCCAGGGCAAGGATCTGGGCGCCATTATTGGCCGCCGGGGCGAAACTCTGGACGCCATCCAGCAGCTGACCAGCTATACCGTCAACCGGGGTCAGGCCAAGCGGGTGCGTATCCATGTGGACGCCGAGGGCTACCGGGCCAAGCGGGAGGAGTCCCTCCAGCGGCTGGCCGTCAAGGTGGCGGGCAAGGTGGTCAAGTACCGCCGGAATATGACTTTGGAGCCCATGAATGCCTATGAGCGCCATGTAATTCATACCGCGCTCCAGGATTATAAAGGTGTTACCACCTATTCCACCGGCGTGGAGCCCAACCGCCGTACCGTGGTGGCTTACGCCCCCCATCAGAGATAAGTTTTAGGCGGAAGGGTATCCCTTCCGCCTTTTTTGGAGGAAAACAGTATGCCTACCCCCCTTTACAACGCGCTGAAAGATTACGCTGCAAAGAATCCCGTACGCTATCATATGCCGGGGCACAAGGGAAAATTCCTTCCCCTTCCGGAGCTGATGGGTCTGGCCCCGCTGGACGTCACTGAGCTGCCCTCTACTGGAAACCTGTACACCGCTGGAGCGCCCTTTGACGAGGCTCAGCGGCTGTGGGCAGACCTGTTTGGCTTTGAGAACTGCCAATTTTTAACCGGCGGCTCCACCATGGGTATTCACACCGGGCTGGCTCTGTGCGCGCGGCCTGGGAGTCGGGTGCTGATGGACCGGAACTGTCACCGGGCCGCTTTTAACGCTCTGGCTCTGCTGGACCTGGAGCCGGTCTATCTGGAGCGGCCCTGGCTGGCCGAAGAAAATTTGATTGGCCCGGTTTCTCCGGAAGATGTGGGAAAAATGCTGGACCAGAATCCAGATATCAAGATGGTCTGTATTACTTCTCCTACTTATGCCGGAGTGTTGTCAGATATTGGAGCGATTTCCCGTATTGTTCATGCCCATGGTGGAAAACTTTTTGTGGACGGTGCTCATGGGGCGCACCTGACTTTCCTGGGGGAGATGACCTGCTATTGTGAGGCGGACGCGGTGGTGGTCAGCGCTCACAAGACCCTCCCTGCTATGGGGCAATCAGCTCTGCTGTTTGTCAACTGGATGGAGTTGGACAAAGTGAGGCAGATGGCCTCAGTGTATGGCAGTTCCAGCCCGTCCTACCCCATGATGGCCAGCCTGGACGCGGCCCGTCAGTGGCTGGTGGACGGGGGAGCGTTGGACTATCTGCGCACAGCCGCCCGTGTGGCCCGGCTCCGGGAGCGGTTTCCCGCCCTGAAAGGTGGGACTTTGAAATTGGACCCCTGCCGCTTTACCCTCAAGGTGAAGGACGGCCCAGCCTTTACAAAGCAGCTGGAGGAGCGGGGGGTCTATCCAGAGATGGAGGACGGCGGCCATGTGGTGTTTATCTGCACCGCCCAGGACAGCGACGGGGACTTTGACAATTTGGAGCAGGTGCTGGAGGAGCTTTGCAGTCAAATGGGGGACTGCCTGCCCATCCCGGCGCCGCCTGTGCCAAAACAGGTCATTTCTCCCAGGCAGGCCCTTTTTGCGCCCAGCCGAATGCGGTCTTTGAAGGATTGTGAGGGGGAAATTGCCGCCTCACAAATTGCGCCTTATCCTCCTGGCGTGCCGGTTTTGGCCCCTGGAGAGCAAATCACAAAAAAAGAGCTGGCCTATTTGCGGGAAATAGGGTATAATATGCTGTCAGAAGTGAGAACAGTGAGCGGAGGATTCGTATGAAGCTTTCAGCCCTCCGGGGAAATGAGAGAGTAAAGGAACAGCTTTCCCAGCAGGAGAGGAGCAGGGGATTGTCTCATGCCTATATTATCTCGGGGCACGAAGGGGCGGGGAAGCATGTTCTGGCTCAACTGCTGGCGGCTGGGATGCTGTGTGTTTCCCAAGGGGAAAGGCCCTGCGGACAGTGCCCTCACTGCTTGAAGGTGATGAAGGGCATCCATCCCGACGTGTCCACTGTTACCGGTCCGATGGAGGGGAAGCCTATCTCGGTGGATCAGGTGCGGGCTCTGCGCTCCGACGCCTATGTCCGCCCCAACGAGGGGGAGCGGAAGGTCTATCTTCTGGAGGAGGCGGATCTGATGAACGCCTCCGCTCAAAACGCCATGCTCAAGCTGCTGGAGGAGGGACCGCCCTATGCCGCCTTTCTGCTTATGGCGGACAACGCCGGGGGACTGCTCCAAACGGTGCGCTCCCGATGTGAGGAGCTGGCTCTGATTCCGGCGGGCGGGGCGGATGAAGCGGAAGGCAGTGCTGAGCGGTTGTCTCTGATAAAGGGGCTGGCCGGCGCCCTGGAACGAGGCGGAGAGCTGGAGCTGTTGGAGGCGGCTATGTCCTTGGACAGCAAAGGCAGCCGTGAGGAGCTGTTTGCGCTGCTGGATGATCTGGAGGTTGAGCTGGGCGCCCGGGCGGCCCGGGGCGGCAACCGCCGCCGGCTGCTGAAGGCCGCAGAGCTGCTGCGGGAGCTGAGGGGCGCGGCACGGCTGAATGTCAACGTGGGACAGCTGTCCGGCTGGCTGTGCGCAGGGATGTTTGAAAATTTGTGAATACAGGACTTAATATATTGAGGAGAAAATACCTATGGTAGAGATCATCAGCATCCGCTTTAAGAACGGCGGAAAGGAATACTACTTCAACCCCAACGGACTCCAGTTCCAGGTGGGGGACGGTGTGATTGTGGAAACCACCCGGGGGACGGAATTTGCCCAGTGCGTCCGGAGCAACAATATGATCGACGAGATTGAACTTACCGCTCCCCTGCGCCCTGTGGTGCGCAAGGCCACCCCAGAGGACGCCCGTCTGCTGGAGAAGAACAAGGAGCGGGAGAAGAGCGCCTTTTCCGTCTGTCAGCAGAAGATTGCGGAGCACGGTCTGGATATGAAGCTGGTTAGCGCTGAGTACAGCTTTGACGGCAGTAAGATTTTGTTCTTTTTCACCTCTGAGGGCCGGGTGGACTTCCGTGCCCTGGTGAAGGACCTGGCCGGGGCGCTGCACACCCGTATTGAACTGCGGCAGATCGGTGTCCGGGATGAGGCCAAGATGCTGGGTGGCCTGGGTATCTGCGGAAAACCCTTCTGCTGCTCTCAGTTTTTGGATGAGTTCCAGCCGGTATCCATTAAGATGGCTAAGACGCAGAATTTGTCCCTTAACCCCACTAAAATTTCCGGTACCTGCGGCAGGCTGATGTGCTGTCTGAAATATGAGCAGGAGGCCTATGAGGACCTGGTAAAAAGGGCCCCCAAACAGGATTCCTTTGTGGAGACGCCCGACGGGGCGGGGACGGTGTCCAGCATCAATCTGCTGCGCCAGACCGCCCAGGTCAGGCTGGAGTCTGACCCGGAGAGCCCCAAGACCTATCACAACTGTGAGTTGTGCGTGATCCGAAGCGGCAAGGGCAAGCGGCCTGAGGGCTATGTGGAGCCTCCTCTGGAGGAGTTGGCCAAGCTGCGCCGCCAGGATGAGGACGCCCCCGCCCCTGTGACGGAGGAGGCCTCCTTGGCCGCCGCTATTGAGGCGGCTTTCCCCAGCCGGGAGCGGGAGGAGCCTGTGTCCCATGGGGACAGGCCCAACCGTCGGGGCCGGGGCCGCCGCCCCAAGGGGGAGGGGGGCGAACAGCACCGGGAAGAGCAGCGTCAGCCCCCTGAGGGAGCGGCGGAGCAGCGCCCGGACAGTCCGCCCAGCAACCGCCGCCGCCGCCGCCGTCCCAAAGGGGGCGGGGGAAAGCCCTCCTCTCCCCAGCAATAAAGAACAGAAGAGGCCCGGTCGTGTGAATACGTCCGGGCTTCTGTACCTGTGAAAAGGAAGTGAGCAGATGGCTGGTTTTTGGAATGCGGTTTCGGCCTGTGTGGTGCTGCTGATGCTGATGTCGGTGGGCTATTTTATGGGTGTTTGGGGTTGGATGACCTCAGCGGAAAAGAAGTTCATCAGTAAGTTTATTGTCAATATCGCCGTGCCCTGCAACTGTCTGGTGGGACTGCTAAATAATCTGGACCGGAGCAGTCTGTTTCAGGCAGGAGGAATGGTGCTGGCCGGAGTGTTGGCGGTGGTGGCAAATCTGCTGATCTCAGCGCTTGTGGCTGTTTTGCTCCGCCTGCCCCGGGCGCGCTGGGGCGTGTTTGTGGCAATGGCTGGACTGTCCAATACCATCTTTATTGGGATACCTGTGTGTACACAGCTGTTTGGTGAGGCCAGCATGCCTTACATTATGCTCTATTATTTGGGACATACCACGTTTCTCCAGTCGGTGGGCATTATGCTGGTGGAACGGGCCGGAACCAAGCCGGGAGGAAAGAATGGCCCTGTTAAGTTTTTGAAGGATATGTTTACAAAGCCCCCTATTTTGGCGGTGATTGGTTCTATTCTGCTGCTGGTGCTGGGCCTGCGGCCCCCTGAGCCGGTGATGCGGTTTGCCAACTATATCAGCGGGTCGGTGTCACCCCTGGCCTTGATTTACTGTGGATTTATCGTCTATGAGGTGGGGCTGAAAAACCTGAAATTCCTGCGGGGACTGCCCACTATGCTGGTAATGCGCCTGCTGCTGTCTCCAGTGATCTGTCTGGCCTGCTGTTCCCTGCTGGGGATGGAAGGACTTCCCCTTCAGGTCTTTGTGGTGGAGAGTGCCCTGCCTGTGGTCAGCCAGGTGACAGTGATGGCCGGAGCCTACGGCGCTGACGAGGAGTACGCCGCAACTGGCTCCTGCCTCTCAATTTTAGGAAGCTTCATCTCTATCCCCGTTTTAATGTTGATTTTAGGCTGAAAACCCCTGAAAAAGCCTCCCTCTTTGAGGGAGGTGGCACGGCGAAGCCGTGACGGAGGGAGTTTTGAGCAAAGAGAGAATTATGTCAAACTTCAAAAATGCTGACATTGGCTATGCAGGGGCGGCCAAAGGCCGCCCCTGCATATGGCAGAAAATCTGATGATTGCAATAAGTGTTAACTCCCTCAGTCACCGTCTGCGGCGGCGGCAGCTCCCTCAGAGAGGGACCCTGAAGGGCGAATAGAATAAGCCCGCCGCATTCTTGCGGCGGGTTCATTTTTTGGGATATGGCGTTAATACATTGGTTCGCCCCAGCAGATAATCTACACTGGTGTGGTAGTAGTCGGCTAAAATTTCCAGAGAAGCGTGGGGAATTCCAAGTGTTCCTGATTCGTAACGGGAGTAGGTGGCTTGGGAGACATTGAGCAGTGCCGCAATTTCAGCTTGGGTAAAGTCATGGTCTTCCCGCAGATCACGGATTCTCAATGCCATAAACTCACCCCCCTTGGTGAGCATAGTATATGCAGATTTTGCATATTAATTTTTATGCGAAATCCGTATATACTGAGTGGGAGGTGATAGTATGAGCATCAGAAAACAGGTGCGATGCGCAGCAGTGAACTGATGAAGCTGCCCCATGATCCTTCTGACCCTAATGAGGACATTTGGCAGTTAAGCCTGGAGATACGCACTCTGCGGGAGCAGATGGAAGAAATTGAAGAGGGTTTTCACAGAGCGATCAGTGAGCAGATATGTATATTGGAGGGACTGCTGAGCTGGTACGACAGCTTGCTGTATCAGTCCTGTGATCTGTACTGCAAGCGGGAGAGAAGGGAAAATAATTCCCCGGAAGGCTGACAGTCCTTCCGGGGAATTATTTATGAAATCAATCCCAGGTCGTATTTCCAGCCTAAAACCCGGGCGGCGGCCTGGTCCACCCGACTTTGGGAGAGAGTTCCATCCTTCAGGGCAGCCAGCACCTGGGGGATCTGGATCTGAAAGTCGGTGGTGATCACCATGTCGCATCCCGCCGCCAGGGCCAGCACGGCGGGGGACTGTTTCTCCTTTTTGGCGTACTGGGTGATAGCCTTCATGGCCAGGTCGTCGGTGAGGGCGGGCCCCTCAAAGCCCAGTTCCTCCCGGAGAATCTGGTATACTGCGGGGGACAGGGAGGCGGGTCGGTGCGGGTCCATGCAGATCACGGTGTTGTGGGAGACCAGCACAGCGGTGGTGCCGTCGCTGACCTCAATTCCGGCCTGGAAGGGGAGAAAGTCACTGGTGCGGAAGGTCTCAATGGGGCGTTCGTCCACAGCGGACCCGGTGTGGGTGTCGGCATTGTCCCCATAGCCTGGAAAGTGCTTCATTACGGTGCCGATACTGATTTGAGCGCCATTGCTGCCCTGGATTACAGACCGGACGTACTCCGCAGTGGCGGCGGCGTCCTTACCCAAGGTTCGATTATAGATGAAGCTTTTAGGATCGGTGGATACATCGCACACAGGCGCAAAGTTGACGTTGATGCCATATAGGCGCAGATTGTTGTTTTTATCCCAGATATCCCGGGCGAAAACGTCATACTCGGTCTGCTGGTGGCTGTCCAGCCACTGGGGGGACTTGCAGGGCTCCTCAAACAGGTTGGGATTCCGGCTGGCCCGGACCACCGTGCCTCCCTCCTCGTCCACGCCGATAAGCATGGGGATAGAGGCCGCCTCCTGATAGCTTTGGATGGTTTCTGTGAGCTGTTCTGCCGTCAGCCAGTTTTCCTCGGAGTCCTTAAAGTCCCTTCCAAAGAGAAGATACCCGCCCAAGTGGTATTCCGCCGCCAGGGGAGCGCCGTTTCTTTCAGGACAGCGGGCAAAGAAGAGCTGGCCTACCTTTTCCTCCTCCGTCATGGAGGACAACAGAGTTTCAATGGCCTCCTGCCGGGGATCGGGCTCAGGCTCAGGCTGGGGAAGCTCCACAGGGGCAAAGACCGTCTGGTCCTCCTCAGGAGGGGAGGGGGGAGGTTCGCTGGTATCCACCGGGGCGGACACAGAGGAGCAGCCCGCCAGCAGAAAAATTGTTAAGGCAAGAAAAATAAATTGTTTCATAGCGGTCTCCATTAAAAGCCGCCCCGCCTTGGGCGGGGCGGTCCTATTTTACTCCTCTTCCGTTTTGGTGACAGCAATGTTCAGCTCGTCCAGCTGACTTTGCTCCACAGTGGAGGGCGCGCCCATCATCAGGTCCTGGGCGTTTTTGTTCATGGGGAAGGGGATTACTTCCCGAATGGACTCCTCACCGGACAGCAGCATGACCATCCGGTCCACGCCGGGGGCGATTCCGGCGTGAGGGGGAGCGCCGTAGGTAAAGGCGTTGTACATGGCGGGGAATTTTTTCCGGACGTCATCCTCTTCCAGACCTACCATCCAGAAGGCCTTAATCATAATTTCCGGGTTGTGGTTGCGCACCGCTCCGGAGGACAACTCCACACCGTTACACACCAGGTCGTACTGGTCGGCGGTGATGGACAGGGGATCAATTTCGCCCTTGATGGCCCTTTGAATGGTTTCCAGTCCGCCGGAGGGCATGGAGAAGGGGTTGTGGCAGAATTCCAGTTCGCCGGATTCCTCGCCAATCTCGTACATAGGGAAGTCCACAATCCAGCAGAACTCGTACCGCTCCTTGTTGAAGTGGTTGGGGCAGAAAGCGCCCAGCATCTTCAGCAGTACACCGGCGGTTTTCTGGGCGGCCAGCTTGCCCCCGGCGGTGAGGCCTACAAAACAGCCCTTTTTCAAGCCCATAGTCTCCACCACCTGGTCCTTGATGGGCTGGACAAACTTGGCGATACCGCCTACAATCTCGCCCTTCTCGTCATAACGGAACCAATAGGCCTTGTTTCCGGACTGTACCTCCACGTCGGCGCACAGTTTGTCAATCTGCTTCCGGGTGCCCTCAAAATCGGAGACCACAACCGCCTTTACCGTCTGGTTCTCAAAGGGACCAAAGCCGCAGCTGGCCAGCAGCTGGGTGGCGTCGTCTACTACCAGGTCGATACGCAGGTCGGGCTTGTCGGAGCCGTATTTCTCCATGGCCTCCAAATAGGGAATGCGGGTAAAGGGGGCGGCGGAGGCGGTGTTGTATTTGCCGTACTTGGCGAAGATGGGGGGGAGGACATCCTCCAGCACGGCGAACACGTCCTCCTGGCTGGCGAAGGCCATCTCCATGTCCAGCTGGTAGAACTCACCGGGGGAGCGATCACCCCGGGCGTCCTCGTCCCGGAAGCAGGGGGCGATCTGGAAGTACTTGTCAAAGCCGGAGGCCATCAGCAGCTGCTTGAACTGCTGGGGAGCCTGAGGCAGGGCGTAGAACTTGCCAGGGTGCTTGCGGGAGGGGACCAGATAGTCCCGGGCCCCCTCGGGGGAGGAGGCGGTTAAAATCGGGGTGGTAATCTCCAAAAAGCCATGGTCTGTCATGGCGGCCCGCAGGGCGGACACCACCTGGCACCGCAGGACAATATTCTGCTTGACCTCGGGGTTGCGCAGGTCCAGATAGCGGTACTTGAGCCGGGCGGACTCGTCCGCCTCCCGGCTGCGGGTGATGGGGAAGGGGAGCTCGTTGTGTTGGCAGCGGCCCAAAACTTCGATCCTGGCGGGGACCACCTCAATGTCGCCGGTGGGCTGTTTGGGGTTTTTGCTGTCCCGCTCCCGGACCGCGCCGGTGACCTGAATCACGGTCTCCTTGTTCAGTTCCTTGACGGTCTGGATGGCGTCCTCTATCTCCAGCACAACCTGGGTGGTGCCATAAAAGTCCCGCAGGACCAGGAAAGCCAAGTTCTGACTGACCTCCCGCAGATTTTCCATCCAGCCCGCCAGGGTCACTTCCTGGCCAACCTGCTCCATGCGCAGCTCGCCGCAGGTGTGGGTGCGGTAAAAGGTGGTTGTTTCACCCATAAAATCAACTCCTATTTGTATTATTGATTTGATATATTACTAATCGCATAAAGATTTCAGCGTTTCTTGAAGCTTGTCCGGGTTGGAGGGGGTGTAGCCCTGCCACTGATTCTCTTCCTTCCCGGAGGCCCACAGATGCTTGCCGTCCCAATAGGCGATATAAAAGGAAGAACAGCCGCTGACCTCACGGACTGCGATTCCGTTTTTGCCGGGCTTCAGGAAAGGAAGAGCCCGGGTGTACCTCTGAGCGCGCAGGGCGTTTAACACGGCCCGCCCCGGTGCGGCCTGCTCCGCTGTAACGGGGAAGTCGCTCATGCCGGGATAATCGCCCTCGTGGAGAATGCCGATGGTGTGGGCTGCCATGTCTGGTATCCTGCAGCCAGAGTTCTTGATTTGGTCGTAGGAAAACTCCTCCGTCAAATAGGCCGCAGTAAGGCCAAGGCCAAAAGCGGACAAAAGGACAAGAAAGACGCAAAGGGGCCAGAGCAGCTTTTTCATTACTTCTACTTGTCCAGGATTGGCTTTGTGCCATTGCCTACGTCGGTGTGGCAGAAGATTTCTCCCCCAACCTCATTGGCGGTCAGCAGTTTCTGTTCTCCGGTGCGCATATCTTTTAAGGTGTATTTGCCCTGCTTGATTTCATCCTCGCCAAGCAGGATCACGTAGGGAACCCCCAGCTTGTCGGCGTAGGACATTTTCTGCTTGAACTTTTTCTGCTCACCATGGATCTGAACCTGAAGCCCCCGGTCCCGCAGATAGGTAGCCAGCTGGATAGCAGGGCCCATGTCCTCGGTCATGGGGAGAATGAGCGCGTCGGCAGGGGAGGTGTTCATGTTGTCGTTGAGATAACCCTGGTCCTCCAGAACAAAGAACAGGCGGGTCAGGCCGATGGAAATTCCAACGCCAGGAAGTTGTTTATCGGTATAATATTCCGCTAAGTTATCATACCGCCCGCCAGAGCAGATAGAGCCGATCTCCGGGTGGTCCAGCATGGTGGTCTCGTAGACGGTGCCGGTGTAGTAGTCCAGCCCACGGGCGATGGTCAGGTCCAGGACGAAGTGGGTCTCGGGCACGCCAAAGGCGGCCAGGTTTTTCGCTACAGCGGCCAGCTCATCCAAACCCTCATCAAATTTGGGTTCCTGGCCCCGGTACTCCTCCAAAGCGTTGATTACTTCTTCGTTGCTGCCCTTGATGGCAATGAACTTGAGAATTTTTGCCGCCTGTTCGTCATTCAGGCCGATATCAGGTGCGGTGAGCAGCTCCCGGACAGATTTTTCTCCGATTTTTTCCAGCTTGTCCACCGTGCGCATAATAGACCCGGCCTGAGGGGTCAGGCCCAGCATGGCATAGAAGCCGTTTAAAATTTTCCGGTTGTTGACCCGGATCTGGAACCGCTTCAGCCCCAGGGAGGTGAAGGTTTGGTAGATGACGGCGGGAATCTCGGCATCGTTGAAGATGTCCAGCTTGCCGTCGCCAATGATGTCAATGTCCGCCTGATAGAACTCCCGGAACCGGCCCCGCTGGGCCCGCTCGCCCCGATAGACCTTGCCGATCTGGAAACGGCGGAAGGGGAAGGCCAGCTTGGCGTAATTCAGGGCCACGTACTTGGCCAGAGGGACTGTCAGGTCAAAGCGGAGGGACAGGTCGCTGTCCCCCTTGGTGAAGCGGTAGATTTGTTTTTCCGTCTCGCCGCCCCCCTTGGCCAGCAGAACCTCGCTGGCTTCAATCAAGGGGGTGTCCAGGGGGGTGAAGGCATACCGGGAGAAGGACTCCCGGATGATGGCCGCCATGCGGTCAAAATGGATCTGCCGGGCAGGAAGGAGCTCCATAAAGCCGGACAGGGTGCGGGGTTGTACCTTAGCCATAAGTCGATTTCCTCTCTTTCTCAATGACACACAGTTTATTTGGTTTCGCCTGACTGGCGGGATATTATGAAAAACGGAACGCTCCCATCCCCAAGATTGGACGGGAGCGCGCACATGCGGTGGGGACCGCCGCTTACAGAGCGAAGGGAACCCGGTTGGGGTTCATACCCTCGCGCCAATCCAGATCGCCCCGGGCCAGACTGTGGATGAGCAGCTCAGCGGTGGCCACGTTGGTGGCCACGGGGACAGAGTGCTGGTCGCACAGGCGGGTGATATACAGCACGTCCTTGTCCATCTCCTCATCCTGAGGGGAGTTGAAGAACAGCACCATATCGATTTCGTTGTATATAATGCGCTGGCCGATTTGCTCAATTCCGCCGTGCTCGTGGGAGAGGAAAAGCTGGACAGGCAGGCCGGTGGCGTCGGCTACCATACGGCCGGTGGCGTTTGTGCCGCAGACGGAGTGTTTGGACAGGATGCCGCAGTAGGCGGTGCAGAACTGTACCATCAGCTCCTGCTTTTTGGTGTGGCTCATTATGGCGATGTTCATGGCTGCAAGACCTCCTCATTTCGTATTTTTTGGGGTAGATGGAATTATCGGATGCGCATGATGGGTACCCGGTTCCCCTCCAGCCGCTGGGCAATGTTCCAGCAGGCCAGGGCGGCACCCCGTTTGCCCCGGGTGGTAAGGGGCAGGCCCAGGTTGGCGCACAGGATGACCTGGGGGTCCTCCGGCACCACTCCAATCAGGGGCAGCCCGGCGGCGTTCATAGCGTCGTCAATGGTTGCGCGCAGCTTGCGCAAAAGCTTGGTTTGAATCCGGTTCATAACCAGATGGATTTGCTTGAGGTGCTCCAGCTCCGCCACCGTGCGCTGGGCGTCCCGCAGGGAGGAGGCGTCGTTGGTGGAGATGACGATAGCCCGGTCCACCGCGCAGGTGGCCAGCCGGAAGCCGGCGCCCAGGCCGGCGGGGGAATCGATAAGGATGTAGTCATATTCGGCGGCGGAGTTCAGTAAGGAAGTTACTTTTTCGGCGGTGAGGCTGGCCGGCAGGGTCATGGGAGCGGTGAGCAGAGAGAGCCCCTTCAGGTCGGGGTGCTCAACCGCGGCCCGGGCCAGGGGACAGCGCCCCAGCGCCACGTCGGAAAAGTCCATCAGCGCCCGGTCGTTCAGTCCCAGAGAGATGTCCAGATTCCGCAGGCCGATATCCATGTCAACGCACAGCACTCTGCGCCCCATAAGGGCCAGAGAGCAGGCCACGCCGCCAGTGATGGAGGTCTTTCCTGTGCCGCCTTTTCCTGATGTGATCGCAATGACCGTTCCCATGGAAGAGACCTCCTAACCTTACAGCTTTAGTGTACCATAAATCTGCCATCCGTCAACCTTTTCCCATAAAACTTTTAGAAAAAATTTACAATTTCTTTGCAGTTTTGGGAAAAGTGCCCCGTCACAGGGGCTCTTTTTGTATTTTTGCCCACCGGCGGGGGTAGCCCTTCAACGTGGGGGCCAGCTTTTCAATGATAATCAGACGGTGGGTAACCTCTGTGCCCGGAACTGTGTAGTCCTTGATATCCGCAACCCGTCCGCCCAGCAGTTTGACGGCGTGGGCGGCCTGCTCCAATTCCTGCGTGCTGTTGGCGGATTTCATGGCCAGAAACTGTCCGCCCACCTTTACGTAGGGCAGGCACAGCTCACACAGGACCCGCAGGTCAGCCACTGCCCGGGCCGCTGCAAAGTCGAAGCTGTCCCGATAGCCCTTTACCAGGGCCTGCTCTTCCGCTCGGGCGTGGAGAGTGCGGACGCCCTCCAGTTCCAGAGCTGTGCTCACTTCATCGAGCCAGTCCAGCCGCTTGTTCAGGGAGTCCAGCAGGGTGACATCCAAAGTGGGGACCATTATTTTCAGTGCCAGGCCTGGAAAACCCGCCCCGGTGCCCACGTCAATGAGGGTTTTCCCCTGAAAATCGCAGTAGTTCAGCAGGGCGGCGCAGTCCAGAAAGTGCAGCCGGGCCGCTCCCTCCGGCTCCCGGATGGCGGTGAGGTTCATCACTTGGTTCTTTTCCAGGAGCAGCTGGCCGTATTTTGCCAGCCGGGCGGGGGCGGTTTCTGGAATTTTGCCGGACAGATTCAGCTCCTCCAGCCCGGCGGAGATGATTTGTTCCATCACTTACCCTCCCAGAACGGAGACTCCAATAACAGCAGCGCTGTCAGAGAAGTTGGACAGCAGTCCGGCAATGCCGATAGGCAGGGTGGCCAGGGCCAGCAGCCAGCAGATGACTGCCAGGATGATGGCGGGCCATTTGCCCGGCCGGCCCGCTGTCCGCCAGGACACCAGGGACAAGATTCCCAGTCCGATCAGTCCCGGGACGGTGAGCAGCGGACCCAGGTTGCCCAGTGTGGTGGCGGTGAAGAAGAAATAGGTGGTCAGAGCCAGCAGGATCAGGGCGTAGACAACTCCAATCCAGGCCAGGGTCCGCTTGACGGGGGAGGAGGGGGTGAAGCCCGGCTCCTCCTTCTCCTGTGGGTTGCGTTTGTCCATTTACTTCTTCTCCTTTAGCAGGTCTCGGATCTCAGCAAGCAGTTTTTCCTCAGGGGAGGGCTGGGCAGGGGCGGGCGCTTCGGCGGGAGCTTCCTCCTTTTTGCGGTGGAACTTGTTCATGGTTTTGATGATGCAGAACACCACAAAGGCCATAATCAGGAAGTTGAGAACCGCTTGAATAAAGTTTCCGTAGGCTATGACCGCTCCGTTGATGGTGAAGGACAGGTCGGCAAAGCTGATGCTGCCGGTAAAGATACCCAGAAAGGGCATGATGATGTCGTTAATAAGGGAGGTGGTGATGGCGCTGAATGCCCCGCCGATAATGACGCCAACGGCCATATCCATCACGTTGCCCCGGGCGATAAATTGCTTGAATTCTTCCATGAATTGTTTCATTGGTGTACCTCCACGGTTGTTTTGGGCCGCAGATTACCAGGCCTTGTCCTCACTGCTGCGGATGCGGGTCTCTTTGATCCCCATCTGGAGATTATAAAGGGTTTTGTTCAGGGAGGTAATCTCCTGTTCCGTCAGCTGTGCAAAGAGGATGCCGTAGCGGAACTGGCCGGGGGCGTGTTCCACGCACCGGACGATCTGGCCGATAAAGTTCAGCGGGGCGTATTCCTCCAGCTTTACCCGGACACGAACAACCTCGTCCTCCATATGGATGTACTCCGACTGGATGCAGCAGCCGCCGGTGCTGATGTTGACAAGCTGGCACTCCTCTGGATTTCTGAACCGGTCGTCCTCCTTGCGGTAGATGGACACAGGGGCGGAGAAGGGGAGACGGAAGGTATCCCGATTCTCGATGTGGCTTTCCACCTTCAGGTCCTTGAGCTTGAGGGTGGTGCGGGTGGACTCCTCCACAGTGGCGCTGAGGCTGATGGGAATCAGCTTTTTGTCGTAGCCGCTGAGATTTACCGCGGAGTTGAGCGGGGTGATTTTAAAGGACAGCTCCCCAGGCAGGCGGCTCAGGGTGAGGGTGTCATCTGTGCGCTCGGTGATCCGTCCGGAGAGCAGGGGGCTGCCCTCCTTGGTCATTACTTCAACGCGCATGCCCTCAAACAACTCCCCGGTGGGGGCGCTGTCTGTCTGCTGGCCGGGAAGGGAGGGCTGTTCCAGCTCCAGCTCGTCATCATCTTCCTCTGTATCTCTGGAAAAGAATGAAAAGATACCCATAATAATTCTCCTCCCTCTTTTACTTGTTAGGGACCATGACCTCCAGGCCGCCCATGTAGGGCTGGAGGACCTTGGGGATTACAACGCTGCCGTCGGCCTGGAGGTTGTTCTCCAGGAAAGCAATGAGCATGCGGGGGGGCGCCACCACGGTGTTGTTCAGGGTGTGGGGCAGATAGGTGCCCTTCTCTCCCTTCACCCGCATTTTCAGGCGGCGGGCCTGAGCGTCTCCCAGGTTGGAGCAGGAGCAGACCTCAAAATACTTCTGCTGCCGGGGAGACCAGGCCTCAATATCGCAGGACTTCACCTTCAGGTCAGCCAGGTCGCCGGAGCAGCACTCCAGCTGGCGGACGGGAATGTCCAGGGAGCGGAACAGTTCCACGGAGTACCGCCACATCTTCTCATACCAGTCCATGGAGTCCTCGGGTCTGCACACCACAATCATCTCCTGCTTTTCGAACTGGTGGATGCGGTAAACGCCCCGCTCCTCAATGCCGTGGGAGCCCTTCTCCTTGCGGAAGCAGGGGGAGTAGGAGGTGAGGGTCTGGGGCAGGGAGTCCTCGGGGATCATCTGGTCAATGAATTTGCCGATCATGGAGTGTTCGCTGGTGCCGATCAGGTAGAGGTCCTCACCCTCGATTTTATACATCATGGCCTCCATGTCGGTCTGGCTCATGACCCCCTCCACCACGTTGCCGTGAATCATAAAGGGGGGAATGCAGAAGGTAAAGCCCTTGCCGATCATAAAGTCCCGGGCGTAGGCCAGCACCGCCTCGTGGAGCCGGGCCACGTCGCCCATCAGGTAGTAAAAGCCGTTACCGGACACCCGGCCGGCGGCATCCATGTCCACCCCGTTGAAGGACTCCATGATCTCGGTGTGGTAGGGAATGTCAAAGCTGGGGGTGACGGCCTCACCAAAGCGCTCCACCTCCACATTAGCGGAGTCGTCGGGGCCAATAGGGACGGAGGGATCGATAATGTTGGGGATGACCAACATGATTTTCCGGATTTTTTCCGCCAGCTCGCCCTCCAGCTGCTCCAGCTGGGCCAGGCGGTCGGCGTTGGCCTTTACTTGGGCCTTGGCCTCCTCCGCCTCGGCCAGCTTGGAGGGGTCCTTCTTGGCCTGGCCCATGAGCATGCCCACTTTCTTGGACAGGCTGTTGCGGCTGGCCCGCAGCTCGTTGGCCTCGGACATGGCGGCGCGGTTCTGGGCGTCCAGCTCCAACACCTCATCCACCAGGGGGAGTTTTTCCTCCTGGAATTTCTTTTTGATGTTTTCCTTTACCGCATCGGGATTTTCCCGGATAAATCGGATATCGAGCATGTTGTTTCTCTCCTTATATTAGCTTAGTGTTTCACGTGAAACATTGCGGATTATTTAATGACTCTCCCCCGAATTTCCATATACCGGTCGTAGGGGGAGAAGCGGTCGGTGCCGGTAATGTTCTCTGTGGGGAGATCGTTTTGGAAGTTGTCCTCCTCCAGAGCGGTGATGAGCTGCTTGCACAGGGCGGTGCGCCCCCGGACATAGGCCTCGTTGATCTGCCAAAAGTATTGCATAGCCACATCTGACCGCTGTTCACCCTGGAGCTGGGCTTGAAGCACTTCTTGTTCTTCCTTTGCGGCGGCAAGCTGATCCTGCAGCTCATTGATCTGATCTTCCAGTGTGTCGGTCTGGGTCTTCAGTTGGGTATTTTCGTCAATCAGTCCCTGGAGGGTCTGGGCGGCGGAGTTGGACTGCTTTAAATCGTCAATCTGCTGCTGGCTTTGCCGGCGCTCCATCATAAAGGTAAACAGCAGCAGGACAAAAGCCGCCATGAACATGATCGCGATATACTGGAAGACGGAGTTGCGCCGTTTGCGCTGCTGGGCGCGCCGCCGCCGGCTGTCCGAATCGGGGGAGGAAGGATGCCGTTTTTTGGAATTGTCCTCAGGAAAGCGGTGGGCGTCCTCTATAAAGGGTTCGCTGGGGCCATTTTTACGTCCCTCAGCCATCTTGTCCACCTCCCTGCGCCTTTAAACTTTGCAGCAGGGCCAGCAGGGTCTCCAGGTCCTGCTCATTATAGTATTCCAGCTCTATCCGGCCCTTTTTGCCCTTATGGGCGATTTTTACCTTGCGGCCCAGGCGGCCGGCCAGATCTTTCTCCAGCTCGCCCAGGTAGAGAGAGAGGTCGGGGCCTGTTTCCTTGGGTTGGACTGGCTTCTCCTTTTGCAGCGTCTTAATCAGGGCCTCCGTCTGACGGACGGAGAGCTGCTCCGCTACCACCCGCTTGGCGGCCTCCTTTTGAAGGGCGGCGGTGGGTGCGCCCAGAATAGCCCGGGCGTGTCCGGCGGAGAGAACGCCCTCCTCCATCAGGGTCATTACCTCGTCCGGCAGAGCCAGCAGGCGCAGGGTGTTGGCAATGGCGGGGCGGGATTTTCCCATTTGCTGGGCCACCTGTTCCTGGGTCAGGCCGTACTCCTCCATCAGGGTTTGGTAGCCCCGGGCCTCCTCAGCCGGGTTCAGGTCCTCCCGCTGGAGGTTTTCGATCAGTCCCAACTCCATTACCTTGCGGTCGTCCGCCTCAATAATAACGGCGGGCACCTCCTGGAGCCCGGCGGCTTTGGCCGCTCGCCACCGCCGCTCCCCGGCAATGATCTGGTAATATCCCGAGGCCAGCCGGCGCACGGTGAGGGGCTGGATAATGCCATGGACCCGAATGGATTCGGCCAGATCGTCCAGCGCGCCCTGTTCAAACCGCTTTCGTGGCTGATTCAGTCCCGGTTCCACCTGGGAGATAGGCAGGGCTACCGATCCTTCCCCCTGGGCTGGCAGCTCCGGATCGCCCAGCAGGGCGTTCAGCCCCCGGCCCAGGCCCAGTTCTGTCTTTCGTTTTGCCATATTTTTACCTCTTTATTGATTTGTCACTGCTGGGTCAAAGCGGCGCACATCTCTTCCGCCAGAAGCTTGTAGGCCTCGGCGCCCCGCGAGTAAGGGTCGTAGTCAGAGATGGGCTTGCCGTGGCTGGGCGCCTCAGAGAGGCGGACATTCCGGGGAATGACGGTGGCATACACCTGGCCGGGGAAGTGGCGCTTGACCTCCTCCGCCACCTGCAGGGACAGGTTGGTGCGGCTGTCAAACATGGTGAGCAGTACCCCCTCCATAGTCAGATTGGGGTTCAGCTTCCGCTTTACCAGGCGGACGGTGGACAGCAGGTCGCTCAGCCCCTCCAGCGCGTAGTATTCGCACTGGACCGGGACCAGCAGGGAGTTGGCGGCGCACAGGGCGTTGACTGTGAGCAGCTCCAGGGAGGGCGGACAGTCGATAAAGATGAAGTCATAGCTGTCCGCCAGGGTGTCCAGAGCGTTTTTCAGCAGCATCTCCCGGTTGTCAATGCCTATCATCTCAATGCCCGCACCGGCCAGCGCCTTGTTGGAAGGCAGCACATCACCATACCGGGTGGACACAATGGCCTTGCCTGGATCGGCGTCACTAACCAGCAGGTCATAGACGTTGGGGGAGGCGGTGTTTTTGTCCACCCCCATACCGGATGTGGCGTTGGCCTGGGGGTCAAAGTCGCACAGCAGCACCCGCTTGCCCAAGGCGTGGAGCGCGGCGGTGATGTTGACGGTGGTGGTAGTTTTACCCACACCGCCCTTTTGGTTGACAACGGCAATAATCTTTGCCATGAATAATGGCCTCCTTGAGGAAAATAAGTAGTTGTATCATGCTTACAGCGGCCTTCGCAATTTCTGCCAGCCGGGCCAGTCAGGGATGCGGCCCGCAGTCAGTAATTTTTGCGCTTGCTATGATTATATCAACCGCTGTCAGATATTTCAACTGTTTTTCAAGATTTCTCAAAAAGAAAGGGGGAGCCGCACAGCGGCTCCCATGTTTCACACTGAAAGTCAATTTTGGCGCTGTAGGGAGCGCCGTTCACAAAAACTGCAACCAGCGGCGGGCCGAATGGTCCAGCTCTACAAGCCGGAAAGAATTTTCTGAAATTAATTTCTGTGTGTTTCACGTGAAACATTACCCCGCCCGGCGGGGAATATGTATGGTCAGGGTAATCTCTTCATCAGAGTCCTGGCGGCGGCACTGGGCGTCCACCCCGGCGGAGCGCATAATGTCCAGACTGCGGGTGATGGTGTTCAGGAACAGCCGCACGTCCTTGATGACAAAGGTGGGCCGCCTCCGCCCGGCGGGGGCTTGAGCCATAAGCATACCGTCTACCAGAGCCTCGGTTTGGGCCACAGTGAGGTTGTCCTCCGCAATTTGCCGGGCGGCGTCAATCTGCTGGCTCTCCGAGTTCAGGCGAAGCAAAGCACGGGCATGGCGTTCGGTGGCGCTGTGGTCCCGGAGGGTGGACAGTACCTCATGGGGCAGCTTGAGCAGCCGCAGCTTGTTGGCCACGGCGGACTGGCTTTTGCCAATGCGCCGGGCCACATCCTCCTGGGAGACGTGGTAGGTGTCAATCAAACGGCGGAGTGCCAGGGCCTCTTCCCAAAAGTCCAGGTCCCGGCGCTGAAGGTTTTCCACCAGAGCCAGCAGGGAAGAGGACTGGCTGTCCGTCTGGATAGACAGGCAGGGAACGGTTTCCAGCCCTGCCAGCTTTGCCGCCCGCAGGCGGCGCTCCCCGGCCACAAGCTCCCACTGTCCGTCCCGACGGCGGACGGTCAGGGGTTGAAGCACCCCCAGCTCCTGAATGGAATCGGCCAGCTCCTCCAGCTCCGGCTGGGTAAACGTGCGGCGGGGTTGATAGGGATTGGGGTGAATGGCGTCAACAGGGAGAAAGAGCACCCGTCCAGTCTCAAAAATCCCCTTTTTTTGCAGCGGCCACATGAAAAAACCACCTTTCATTTGTGTAATATACGGAATGGTACTTATTACAATAGCAATATCAGATTTGCCGCCCCTATGGGGGTGTGCCAACAAATTTGAGTATTGCAGCAATGTGGGAAGGACGGCTTACAGGAATAGTTTACCATAAATTGGAAATCAAAGCGTCGAAAGCCGTCGCCCAGGAAAAATTTCCTGGGAAACCGGTACAGCCCAGGGGTTTTGGGCTGTCCGCGTCTTGCGGAAGTTGGAAGGATTTGGCGAAAAAGACAAGAACTGGCCCAAAAAATTGGTTAAGATTGAAGGAAAAACGGGAAAAAAAGGATTGAAAAAAGAAAGAATTTCTTGTACAATGTATCCGTGATAATTTTTGAAATAGGACGTGGCCCGGCCAGTTCGGGCCACCGTCGTTTTTTCAGAAAGGCGGTAAAACCCCATGGAGCTGTTAAAGCAGCGTATCCGCAAAGACGGCATCGTGAAGGGGAATGATGTGCTGAAGGTGGACAGTTTTCTGAACCACCAGATGGATGTTGCCCTTTTTGAGGAGATCGGCAAGGAGTTTCTGCGCCGGTTTGACGGCTGCGGCGTGAACAAGATTCTGACCATCGAGGCCTCCGGCATCGGGATCGCTTGTGTCACGGCGCAGTTTTTTCATTGCCCGGTGATTTTCGCCAAGAAAACTCAGACCAAAAACATTGCCGGAGAGGTGTACACCACCAAGGTGGAGTCCTTCACCCATGGCCGGGTGTATGACGTGATTGTCTCCACCAAGTTTCTGGGCCCTCAGGACAGAGTGCTGATTATTGACGACTTTTTGGCCAACGGCGCGGCCCTGGAGGGGCTCATTGACCTGGTGAATCAGGCCGGGGCCCAGTTGGCCGGGGCGGGCGTTGTCATTGAAAAGGCCTTTCAGCCCGGCGGTGACCGTCTGCGGGCCAAGGGCATCCGGGTAGAATCCCTAGCCCGGGTGGCCTCTATGAGCGAGGAGTCCGGCGTGGAGTTTGTGGATTAAAACCGAAGCAATTCGGTTTTAATATATAAAGAGGAAGAACAAATTTTAAGGAGGAAACAGAATGAAAAAGTTTCTTGCGCTGGCTCTGGCCGCTGCCATGAGCCTGTCCCTGGTTGCCTGCGGCGGCGGAAACACCAGTACCCCCGCGGCTTCCGGCAATTCGCCTGCGGCAGGCAGTGGCAGTGATGTATCCACCCCCGCTCCCGCCGGTAACGGCGATTTCAAGGTGGGCGCCATCTATATCACCAGCCAGAACGATGTGGCCGGCTACACCTTCCAGCACCACAACGGCATCACCACCGCCATGAAGGACCTGGGCATGGACCCCGCCACCCAGCTGCTCATTGTGGACAAGGTGGATGAGGACTATGACGCTGTGTGCAGCGCCATCGACATCCTGGCTAACCAGGGAGCCAACGTGATCTTCGGCATCTCCTTCGGCTATATCGACGCCATGAACGACAAGGCCGGGGATTACCCCGAGATCTGCTTCTCCCACGGCACCGGCTATCTGGGCAATGAGACCAACTTCAACAACTACTTCGGCCGCATCTATCAGGCCCGCTATCTGGCCGGCATCGCCGCCGGTATGAAGTCCTGGGAGATCGGCAACCCCGCCGTGGGCTATGTGGCCGCCTACAACACCGAGTATGCTGAGACCTGCTCCGGCATCAACGCCTTTGCGCTGGGTGTACAGTCCGCCAACCCTGAGGCCACCGTGTATGTGAAGAAGATCAACATCTGGGGTGACGAGAACCTGGAGCGCCAGGCCGCCCAGGCTCTGATCGACACCTACAACTGCGGTGTCATCTCTCAGCACTGCGACTCCGCCCAGCCCCAGCTGGTGGCCCAGGAGAACGGCGTCTTCGGCTGCGGCTACAACTCCGACATGACCGAGCAGGCCCCCAACGCCCACATCACCGCCGCCATCTGGCACTGGAACGTGTACTATCAGACCGCTATCGAGGCCGCCATGGCCTGTGACGGCGACGCCTCCCAGTTTGTGGACAAGATGGGCGGCAACGCCTACTACGCCGGTCTGGCCGAGGGCTTTGTGGACGCCTCCCCCTTGAATGAAGCGGTTGCCGCGCCCGGCACCAAGGACGCAATGGAGCAGGTCCGCCAGATGATGGTAGACGGCGAGTGGGACGTGTTCACCGGCGTGAAGCTGAGCTATATCATCAGCGACGACGGCGAGCTGGAGGTTGTCAAGACCGAGGCTGATCTGGTGGATACCAACGGCACGGTGATCGTGCCCGCCGGCGGCCCCTCTGTGGACGACGGCGTGATCAAGGGCAGCATGGATTACAATGTAGCTGGCGTGATGGAGGGCTGATCCTCCCGCCAAATCAACGCAGACCCGAACCGGGCCGGCCGGATACCACCGGCCGGCCCGCATATTTATTGGCAGCAGAATACCAAAATCAGGCACAGGGCGCATTGCCGTCCAAATGCCGGCATGCTGTGATATAATCCGTCCGGCAAATCGGGATTTGGAGGATAATAGAATGATAATGTTGATACTCAAAATTTAATTATGAATCATGACTTATATGAATTTGAGACTGTTGTATATCGTATTAAAACACTAATCAAAGAGGCGCGCAATAATATAATTTGAGCGATTGGAAAATTCTATGAGAATTGATCAGCATGAGAGGTAAGGGGGATTAAAAAAGGCCAAAAAACTTTATCGATTCAAACGAGAAGGTTCTTTTTGCTTCCTTTTTCTTTCAAGGAAAAGGAACGCCTGCCCGGCGGGGGCCGGGGACCGGGGCAGCGCCCCGGCGGATGCAGAGAAGGGAGAGGAGTATGGGGGAACAATACGCCATTGAGATGCGGGGCATCTGCAAGAGCTTTGGCAGCGTAGCGGCCAACAAAAATGTCAATCTGAACGTGAAGCCTGGAGAAATCCTGGCCCTGCTGGGAGAAAACGGCTCAGGCAAGACCACATTGATGAACATGCTGTCGGGCATTTACAAGCCGGACAGCGGCTCCATTTTTGTGGACGGCCAGGAGGTGGCCATCAACTCCCCGGAGGACGCCAAAAAGCTGGGAATCGGCATGGTTCACCAGCACTTCAAGCTGGTGGACGTCTTCTCCGCCGCAGACAACATCTGGCTGGGGGACGACAGGTCAGGAGCGGTGCTGAAAAAGAGCCGGTACGACACCATTGGGGAGATGGCCCGGAAATTTGGCTTTGACATTGACCCAAGGAAAAAGGTCTATAACATGGCGGTGTCTGAAAAGCAGACCCTGGAGATTGTCAAAGTGCTGTACTACGGGGCCAAAATCATCATTTTGGACGAGCCCACCGCCGTGCTCACCGTCCAGGAGACGGCCAAGCTCTTTGACGTGCTACGCCGGATGAAGGCGGAGGGCCACGCCATCATCATCATCACTCACAAGCTCAATGAGGTGCTTGAGATTTCTGACCGGGTGGCCATCCTCCGCAAGGGGGAGTACATCTGCACTGTGGATACCGCCTCCACCGACGAGCAGCAGCTCACCGAGTTCATGGTAGGCCGCAAGGTGGAGCTGAACATCAGCCGCCCCGTAGTGGAAAAGACCCGCCCTCTGCTGGAGATTCGGGACCTGACCATCCGCAATGACGAGGGCGCCAATGCGATCGACCATGTGAATTTCTACATCCGGGGGGGCGAAATTCTGGGCGTAGCCGGTATCGCCGGCTGCGGACAGAAGGAGCTGTGCGAAGCTATTGCTGGCCTGCGGCCCATTGACAGCGGCATGATGATCCACAAGGGGGACAACATTGTGGGTCTCACTCCCAAGGCCATTCTGGAAAAAGGCATCTCCATGTCCTTTATCCCCGAGGACCGGCTGGGCATGGGCCTGGCCCCCTCCATGTCGGTGACAGACAACATGCTTTTGAAGAAGTATGACCAGGCCAAGGGGCCCTTTGTGGACCGGAAGACGGGCCGGGCGGAGGCTCAGCAGGTGATCGACGAGCTGGAAATTGTCACCCCCTCCACCGAGACGCCGGTGCGCCGGCTGTCCGGCGGCAACGTGCAGAAGGTGCTGCTGGGCCGGGAGATCAAGGCTGGGCCCAACGTAATTGTCACCGCCTACCCCGTCCGGGGGCTGGATATCAACTCCTCCTACGCCATCTATGACATTTTAAACCGGCAGAAGAAGGACGGTGTGGGCATCCTCTTTGTGGGGGAGGACCTGGACGTGATGATCGACCTGTGCGACAAAATTATGGTGCTGTGCCACGGCAGGGTGATGGGAGTGGTCCACGCCCACAAGACCAGCAAGGAGGAGCTGGGCCTGATGATGACAGGCGCGCTGGACCTGAGCAACAAATATGAGGACAAGCCCGCCGGGTACGCCCGTGACAGCCTGATTGAAAAAGCTGAGGAGGTGGAGGAATGAAGAACCGTCAGCCCCTTTTCCACGTGGTCAAGCGGGACCACACCGGCCCGGGCCGTCAGATTGCTGCCTATGTGGCGGCGGTGGTGCTGGCCCTGGTCGTAGGCGCGGTGCTGCTGCTGATTCAGGGGGTGGAGCCTCTCACCTTCTACCGCCAGCTGCTCACCATGGGCATCCCGGGCAGCCGGTATCCCTGGCGGTCGGTGGAGAACTTTATCAAACTGTTTGTTCCTCTGCTTATTACCTCCATGGCTCTGGCGCTGGCCTTTAAAATGCGCTTTTGGAACATCGGAGGTGAGGGGCAGTTTATTATGGGCGCCTTTTGGGCGGGCTTTGCGGCCATGAAACTGGGGGAGACCCTGCCCCAGCCTCTGATGGTGCTGGTCATGGCCCTGTGCGGAGCTCTGGGCGGCGGCCTCTACGGAGTGTTTGTGGCGGCGCTGAAGGTGAAATGGGGTACAAATGAGACCCTCCTTACCCTGATGCTGAACTATGTGGCCCTATACTTTCTGCAATATTTTGCCGAGACAAAAACAGATTGGAATTTCTTTTTGGACCCGGGGTCTGCCCGGCCCAAGTTTGCAAAGTTCCCGGGCAATGCCCAGATGATCACCATCCCTATCGGTCCCTTCAATCTGAACCTGTCCCTAGTGATCGCCGCCGCCCTGTGCGTTTTGCTGTACATCTACCTCAACTATACCAAGCGGGGATATGAGATCGCCGTGGTGGGGGACAGCCCCAACACCGCCCGGTATGCCGGGATGAAGGTAGGGAAAATAGTCATCCGCACCATTTTCCTGTCCGCCGCCCTGATTGGTCTTGCGGGGGCCTTTCAGGTGTCCTCCGCCGGCATTCTGTCCACCTCGGTCACCAACGACGTGGGCTGGACAGGGATCGTGGTGGCATGGCTGGCCAAACTGAACACGGTGGGTATTGTGGTGGCCTCACTGCTCATCACCGTCCTCCAGTTCGGCTGTCAGACGGCCAGCACCACCTACCCCTCTATCGACGCCAACTTTGCCAATCTGCTCCAGGGCGTCATCCTCTTTATCGTGCTGGCGGCGGATTTCTTTATCCGCTTTAAGCTGGTTCGGACCAGAAAGGAGGCGGCCAAATGAATGACCCTATCAATGTATTAACGCTGTTCCTGTTCAATATTGTGCTGGTTAACATCCCTCTGCTCTACGGCACCGTGGGGGAGATTGTGGTGGAGAAGGCGGGCAGTCTGGACCTGGGCGTGGAGGGCACCATGGCTGTGGGGGCCATGTTTGGCTACCTGGCCGGATGCGCGGCCAACAGCGTCATGGTGGGACTGCTGGTGTCCTTTATCGCGGCGGGTCTGTGCGGACTTCTCTTCGCGGCGCTCACCGTCTCACTCCAGGCCAACCAGAATGTCACCGGCTTGACCATCACCACCTTTGGTCTGGGGCTGTACTTTTTCATTGGCAAGGGCCTTGGGGAGAGGTGGCCCGCCATGACCGGCTCCCAAAGTCTGGTAAAAGGATTCGCCGCACTGGAAATTCCGGGTCTCTCTAAACTCCCTGTTATCGGAAAAGCGCTGTTTTCCCACAATGTCCTGGTCTATCTGGGGGTTGCTGTCGCCATTCTGGTGTGGTGGTACCTCAACTTTACAAAGACCGGCCTGCGCCTGCGGGCGGTGGGAGAAAACCCCGGCGCCGCCGACTCGGTGGGGGTGAACACCCTGCTGTATAAGTACATCCATCTCATTGGGGGCTCGGGAATTATGGGCCTGGGCGGATTCTACATGGCCCTGTACATGGGCGGCTCCTTTGAGGGCTCCAACTGCTGGATCAACGGCTACGGCTGGATAGCCATTGCCCTGGTTATCTTTGCCAACTGGAACCCGGTTCTGTCCATTCTGGGCACTCTGGTTTTCGGCTTTTTCAATACTCTCCAGATTTACGCCGGCTCTCTGGCGGGGGCGTTTCCCGGTCCGCTGGGCTGGCTCAGCGCGATTCCGCCCCACCTGTACAAGGCGCTGCCCTTTTTGATTACCGCTATTGTGCTGGTGGCCTCCTCCATCCATAAGCGGGAGGGCTCCGGACAGCCCGCCGCTCTGGGCCTGAACTACTTCCGGGAGGAGCGGTAATTGGCACCGTATGGGGCGGACAGTGTCCGTTCCCGGCAAATTTCAATCCGTATAGTAATAGCAAAAATATAACAGGAGCGTCCCGGTTTGGGGCGCTCCTGCTGTTTCAGACAGGCTGTACTGACTGCGGTGGTGTGGTGGATTTACGGGAGAGCCGGAGCCGACCCAGATGGAACAGGGAAATCAAAAGCATGTGGGAGGAGAAGGCGTATTGGTCAGCCAGGGTCCAGCCCAGGAAAAAGAAGAGAGGATTGGAGGGCAGCGCCGCGTCAAAGGCAGGGGTGCCAATCCAGGCGACCAAATCATACAGCCGCCACAGCAGGGGGATTGGTATCAGGAACGCATACAGCCCCACCCCCAGGAAGGCCAGGCCAATGAAAAGGGAGCGCTTCCGATCTGTCCTGTACCCCTGGTCCCGCCAGGCGAAGGCCAGGCCAATCAGGGCACAGCCCAAAATCCGAAGGACCGGGCAGAGTACACCGCCCCCGCCGGTGAGGGTGCCCAGATAGAAATCCATCAGGAATATCACCAGATCGAAGAGAATTGTCACCCCCAGCACCTCCAGGACAAGCCGCCGGCGTGAGGGCGCAAAGCCCTCCGGTTCAGGCAGGGGGGCAGCGGGGAGCTCCGTCACAACAGGGGCAGGCTCCGCCCCGCCCCCATTGAGCAGAGCGTCTGCGGGTATGCCGTACAGCTTGCTCAGAGCCAGCAAATTTTCCGCCGAGGGCAGGGCGGCCCCCGTCTCCCATTTGGAGACAGTCTGCCGGGATACCTCCAGCGCCTCCGCCAGCTCAATCTGAGACAGGCCCTGCTGTTTTCTGTAAAAGGACAACGTTTCTTTCAGGTTCATTGGGGATGCCCCCTAATATAAATCTATAACCTATATCATATCCCCCACACACCCGATTTGGCAACCAACTTTAGTTTACATTGCCGGCTTTTTTGAAAAAAGCTGAGAGCGCCCCTGTCAGAGCGCTCCCATTTATTATCTGTCAGCCGGCCAGCTCCGCCTGGACGGCGGCCCGGAGGGACAGCATCTTGTTCCAGAAGGAGCCTACATCCAAAGCGGTGAGGGCATCGGTCTTCTCCAGGCCCAGCCGCTCCTGCTCCAGGGACATCAGCTCGTCCATCTGAGCGGAGATGCACTCGGCACGGAAGTCGTCCGGGTTCATAGGCAGGCGGAGGATGATGTGGTAGCCGAAGTCACTTTCCACCACCTCGCTGATTTCACCGTTTTGCAGAGCTAAAGCGGCATTTTCAAAGGGCTCAACCATTGCACCCTTTTGGGTGGTGTAGCCGTCGGGATTAGTAGCCAGGCCGGAGTCCTCGCTGTACTCGTTCATCAGGGTGTCAAAGAGGGCCACAGGGTCCTCAGCCGCCCGGAGCTGGGAGAGAAGATCGTCTGCGGTGGCCTTCTTTTGGGCGATGGTGGCGTCGTCCAGGGGCTCACGGGTGTCCAGATCTATGGTGGCCAGCAGGATGTGCTTGGCCCGATACTGGCCGCTCTCCTCCAGATAGGCGTTAACCTCGGCGTCGGTGGGATAGCTGCCGCTGTTTTCGCCAAAGTACAGCTCCTGGAGCTGGTCATACAGACCGCTGTTCTCGTTCAGGCGGATGAGCAGGTCCTTGGTGAGCATGCTGGCCCAGAGGGTGTGGATGACCTGCTCCTCATTGCTGCCCGCCTGGACCACCATATCGGCGTACTGCTTATCCATATCAAGAGCAATGGAGGGATCGGGGGAGACACCCTCCTGCCGGGCCAGCTCCCGGAGCATGCAGTGGAAGGTGGCGGCGTCCATAGCCTGGTCTTGCATATACTGCCCAAAGGTGATGCCCTCTGCCATCTCTGCGTCCCAGGGCAGGGTGGTCATCTGACCGCCAAACTGGGACAGATAGTTGTCAATGACCCGGTTGAGCCAGTAGAGGTAATCGGCGGCGGAAATCTCTGTCTCACCCAGCTTAGCTACGACCTCTTTGCCAGCCAGACCGGAGACGGCAAAAAAGGGGTCAGTCACTTGGGACAGGTCCATAGGCGTCACCTGGGCAGTGGCCTCGGAGGAGGCGTCAGGCATGGAACCGGACCCGGCGGTGGGGTTAACTGTGGTACCGGGATTTTTGCTCCCGCAGCCAGCAAGAGCAGTCAGCGCCATCGTGAGGGCCAGCGCCAGGGCCCCGAATTGCTTTGCATGTTTCATAAATGTTTCCTTTCCAGCGTGAGAAAATAATGAACGGCCCTTATCATATCACAAATTGCGGCGAGAGGCAAGTCCGATTCTGCTTTGGGGAGCGTCCTGCTGTCAATGTTACAATGCCACCCTCCCATAAAGAATGACATCACCGCAGGACATAGCATCCCTGTTCCCCCCGGCAAAGCTGTTTTGTATCATTGATAGAAACGATTTCATGCTGAATCCCATACTAACGGAAGCGGCTGCCAGCAGGGAACGGGGTGTACCTTACGCAGCATCTCCTTATCTAAAAAAGAGACAGCGCCGCCTGCTCCGCGGCGCTGTCTCTTTTTTAGATGCAGGAACGGCTCAACGCTGTCTCGAATTTGGTTTTTGATTCCGCTATTCAAAAGTCGCCTGAGAGATGTCTATGCTCTGGCCGCTGCGGTTGTCGATGTCGGTGCCATTGTGGGAGAAGACGCTCTCATGGAAGCTGATGGCCATATCCACCGGCGTTCCCGCCCAAAGGATGGCGGTATCGTTTTCCGTGAAGTGGTTGCCGGTAAATTGAGAGTGGCTCACAGTGCTCTGGCTGGCGTTAAAGTGGAAGCCCACAGTGTTGTCCGCAAACTCACAGTAGCGGAAATTCAGCCAGGAATTCCCGTGGGTCAGCACGGCGGTTTTCCAGCCGGTGAAGGTGCAGCCCGTCAGGTGGACCCGGGCGGCGGCGGTGACGCGCTCCACCTTATATAAAGGCGTTGGCTGTGTTGGCGTCGCTGGCTGTGTGGTGGACGAACAGGTATATGGGAAAGCGGCACTCCCCGTCCCGCTCCGCCGTTTCATAGATGATGGGCAGATAGCGGCAGGAGCAGTCCAGCAGCTTCCGGTAGACCTCCCCGTTGCCGGTGAACCTGCGGAGAATGAACTGCCGGCCGCTCTCCCAGTGCCAGATGAGCTCCACGCTGACCCGGGGACTCTCCTTCAGCAGGCGGAGCTTTTCAAATTCCAGATCCAGTTGTTCTGACAGCCATGCGTACGGAGCGGCCACCCCCACAAAATTTCAAACCCTATGCAGCCAGCATATTGCATCCGGCGGCGGTTTTTTGTACAATGATAAGCATATTATTCAGATTCTTTTTGAGGAAGTAAAGGTATGAATACATCATGTGGGAAAATCGACCGGCGATCTGAAACAGGAGCTGATGGAACAGGCCAGCCCGGACCAGTACATCACAGAAAATGAGGCCTATTTTGTGGAGACCGACCTGACCGAGGTTTTGACCAAGCTCTATGAGAAATGCGGGTTCTCCAAGGCGGAGCTGGCCCGGCGGGCGGTAATGAGCACCAGGTCTTTTCTGGGCGGCGCAGGCCCTCCCGGGACCGTCTGCTGTGCCTGTGCTTCGGGCTGGGCACCGGGCTGGAGGAGGCCAACCTGCTGCTGAAGGGGATGGGCCACGCCCCCATCTGCCCCCGGCTAAAGCGGGACGCCATCATCAGCCACGGCCTGCTCCACCGCACGCCCCTGGCGGAGATCAACCACAAGCTGTTCATCGAAAACGAAAAAACGCTGTTTTAAGAAAGGAGGAGCATGCTGTGACAACCACACAAACCCTCTGCTACAACTGCTTCCGGCAGATAGCAGACCCGACCCAGCCCTGTCCCCACTGCGGCTTTGACCTGGGGGAGAACCAGCAGAAATTCCCGGTGGCCCTGCGGGCGGGGACGGTGCTGAATGACCGATACGTCGTCGGCCGCGTTCTGGGCCAGGGCGGCTTCGGCATCACCTACGTAGCCTTCGACACCCAGCTCCAGGCCAAGGTGGCGGTGAAGGAGTATATGCCCAGCGACATGGCCACCCGTGTGGAGGGGACCACCGTGTCCGTCATGATGGACACCCGGGCGGAGGACTTTACCTACGGTGCGGAGCGCTTCCAGGAGGAGGCCCGGACCCTGGCCAAGTTTATCGGCCACCCCAACATCGCCGGCGTGTCCAGCTACTTTGACCAGAACGACACCTCCTACTTCGTCATGGACTACATCGAGGGGGTCAGCTTCAAGTCCTACATCGCCAACAACGGCGGGAAGGTGTCCGTGGATGAGACCCTGAACGTGATGATCCCCGTCCTTCGGGCGCTGACGGCGGTCCACGCCGAGGGCTTCATCCACCGGGACGTGACCCCGGACAACATCTACATCTCCAAGGACGGCAACGTGAAGCTGCTGGACTTCGGCTCCGCCCGGTACTCCATCGGGGACAAGTCCAAAAGCCTGGACGTGATCCTGAAGGTGGGCTACGCCCCCAAGGAGCAGTACATAAGAAGAGGCCGTCAGGGGCCCTACACCGACGTGTACTCCTGCGCCGCCTGCTTCTACGCCGCCCTGACGGGCTACCTGCCCCCGGAATCCCTGGAGCGGCTGGACCACGACGAGCTGGTGCCCGTCTCCCAGGCGGGGGTGGCGGTCCCCGAGTGGCTGGACAAGGCCATTCTCAAGGGCCTGGCCGTCCAGCCGGAGGACCGGTTCCAGTCCGCCGCCGAGTTTTTGGACGCCATCGAGAACCAGCTGGTGGTGGACGTGCCAGCGGCGGGTGCGTCTGTGCAGCCTGTCCAGCAGAAAAAGCCCAAGACCGCGCTGATTGCAGGGGTCGCCGCCGTGCTGGTGATGGCCATCGGCCTGGGCGTCTTTGCAGGCACACGGGGAGGAGGAACCGCCCCGGCGGCCAGCAGCGAAAGCCAGAACAGCGCGCCATTGAAAAGGGCGGAGGTGCCCTATATCACCATCCGCGGCGAGCAGTACAGCACCGATTTGCGGGATCTGCGGCTGGAAAATATGGGGTTGACCGACGAGGATATCGTTGATTTGAAGTATATGATCAACCTGACCCAGCTGCGTATGCCGGGCAATGACATCACCGACCTGACGCCGGCGGCAGGTTTGACGGAACTGCGCTACATCGACGTGCGGCAAAACCCCAATCTGGCCGATTTTTCCCCACTGGCGGGACTGACAAATCTGGAGGAGATCAGCTACTATCAGACCGCTATTGAGGACTACTCTTTCATGGCGAATATGACCAACCTGGTCGCCCTGGAGTTATACAATGTTCCGCCGGACGCCGATCTGAGCTGCCTGTCCGGCCTGACCAATGTAATCGAGGTATACACAAATGGCGGCAATAATTCCATCAACGACCTGAGCTTCCTCCATGGAATGACCCAGCTGCAAACGCTCAGCATCCAAATCGGCTCGGACCTGGATGAGATCGACCTCTCGTTTGTGGCCAACATGCCAGATTTGGCGGAGTTGAACATCTATACCAACGGCCGAAGCACAGCCAAGGTCACAGACATTACCCCGCTGACGGGTCTGGACCTGAGAATACTCCAGATTCCCGCCAATGTGGAGAGTCTGGCCCCGCTGGCGGGCATGACAAACCTGCAGCAGCTCTATCTTCCAATAAACGGCAGCAACGACCATTACACCCTGACGGATATCGGCGCGTTGGCCGATATGACCAAGCTGACCATGATCAACTTGCCCCTGGGAAAGGGCGTGGACCTGACGCCGCTGTCCGGGCTGACAGAAATGACAGAGCTGCAACTCCAATGTCATTAAATTAAGCGATTTAGGGGCCAGATACGGTGTATCTGGCCCTTAACGCAATCCGTCAAATTTGGTTTCGCCGTTTAGTTGATTGTAAACAAATTGAGAATTATGCTGTAACCCACTTGACAGCCTCGGTATCACATTATTAAAATGAAAATGTAATTATCGCCCAGACAAATTCGTAGTGCTGTATGCACACGCCAGGGACAAGAAGAAAACCATTTTTTAATTAACAAATAAGTGACGAATAGGAAAGGCGACGTCCTCACAGATGAGAGGGCGCGTCTTTCTTACTTTTCTGGCGATAGTTTCAAAAACTATCGAAAAGAGGAAAGAACAATGGAAATGTTTGAAAATCGTCACATTTCAGACAGTCAAGCAGCGACATCTGAGGGAATGGTTGCGGACAATCCGCTGTCCCTCGCCGACCTGTACAAGCGTAATTTAGAGCGCGCTATGGCCTGCAATGTGGACATAGCCCACATTGCCCGCAGCCAGAAGCTGC
Source organism: Flintibacter muris (assembly GCF_943192995.1). Taxonomy (GTDB): domain Bacteria; phylum Bacillota; class Clostridia; order Oscillospirales; family Oscillospiraceae; genus Lawsonibacter; species Lawsonibacter muris. The sequence continues at coordinate 5,185 of NZ_CALPCP010000024.1, read as the reverse complement.
CGCCTGAGAAACTCATCAAGTTCCTGATCGCCGCCGAGGGCGGGCCACTGGCAAAGGAGCTGCACCGCGCCGGGATTGACGCTACCCCTGCCGCCGTATCCCAGCGCCGCCGTCAAATCCCGCCCGCTGTATTCCGCAAGGTATTTTTGGACTTTACATCCTCCAGTGCATACGGTCAGCCCGATCGCGGCTACAAAGGCTACCGTGTTCTGGCCTGTGACGGCACCGCGGTCAATACGGCCCGCGACCCTGGCGCGCCCAGCTTCGTTTGCAATAACAGCGCGCCGAGGGGGTACAATCAATTACATTTAAGCCCCCTGTTTGACATCTACGACCGCACCTACTTTGACGCAGTTATACAGCCCGCACCCAGGAAGGACGAACCGGGCACACTGGTGGAAATGCTCAAGCGCAACGACTTTAACCGCAAGACCATTATTGTCCTCGACCGGGGCTATGAGAGCTACAACGTTATGGCCCACCTGATGAACACCTCAAATGTCTATTTCGTCCTTCGGGTGAAGCACAATCACTCCGCTATGCGGGAAATCGCCCGCCTGCCTATGTTGGAACTGGACTGCGATATTGCATTTACAATATCCACCACCCAGACCAAAGAGGACAAAGACAATCACCACATCTACCTCCCCCAGCCGAAAAAGAGCAAAACCGGCTCCACCACCCGGCGCGCCCGGTGGGACTTTCCCAGCCCCTACACCATGCGGCTCCGCGTTGTCCGGTTTCAACTGGACAATGGAAACTTTGAAACGCTGGCGACCTCACTTCCCCGGACATTCACCATCGACGACCTGAAAGAGATTTACCATCGCCGTTGGGGAATCGAGACCAGTTTCCGGGACTTGAAGTACAGCGCGGGGCTAATAAACCTCCACGGGAAACGGGATGACTTTGTGGAACAGGAAATCTATGCGGCGCTGACCGCCTTCAACTTCACCAGCCGAATCGTGCAGGAAGTCGTCGTTCAGCAACCGACCGACGGGCTGTATGCCTACGCCGTAAATTTCAAAATGGCGGTCACCCTCTGCAAAGAATTTCTCAATGACCCAGACATGACCGGGAAAGAAGTCATGCAGAAAATCAGCCGCCACACCGTCCCAATTCGGCCGGGACGGCAGGACGGGCGCAACCTTCGCGCCAAGGGTTTTGGCTGGTTCACGTACCGTATTGCGGCCTGAGAAATCACAGCCCGAAAAAACGGGGGGCGGGGGGTTGCTTCTCCCTGCCCCCATTCCCGTGGTTTTTGAAAAAGCCCGGTTTTGGGGCTGAAATCACGGGATTTTTCAAAAAAATGCGCCGCGATAACTTAACGGCGGCAAAATTAGCGCCGAATAGCGGATGTTATCGTAAAATTTCAACAAGCCTTGAAAATCTGATAGAAAATGGGGCATTTTATCGCTTTAAGTCATAAAATCAGATTTTCTAAACCTTCAACTTGTCCAGTCAATGTATCAAAAATGGGTATGGGATACTTTGTCCAGCGGGGCGATTTTTCCCAATATTTGTAAGAAATCACCCGTTAAATTAAGGAGAATCTAAAATCTCAACTTCTCATGGGTACGCCCTCAAAAAATGGGCAAACCCCACCCGAAAGGTAAAAATAGCGGGAATCACAACAAGTCTGAGTGATGTCAATAAAAAAGCGGGAAAGTCTGTTTTTGCAGACTTTCCCCGAAAACGCCCTTGCAATTTCTCCCGTGATAGGTTAAAATAACCTTGGAGACACAAAAGCGGCAGGCTACGGGGTGTACCACCACCCCGTAGCCCTGTACGAGTGATGATGGCACTCAGCACAGTAGTCTTGAACTACACCACGGGACTATTATATCCAAACCGGCGCGGATTTTCAAGGCTGGATTTGGGAGATAGTGTGCGTTGCGTGATTTATCAGGGCGGGGCTGAGGTTAAAAACTCGGTCCCGCTCTTTGTGTTTCCGACGAAAGCCCCGGGCGGGGGCATGTCCCCTGCCCGCCCTTCGGGGCTTCGTTGGAAACTTAATTTGAGAGGAAGAAGGTAAATGAAAAAGAAATTATTTTCCCTTGTGTTAGTCCTTGCGTTATGTATGGGGTTGACTGTTAATGCATCAGCCGAAAGCGCGCCGTCCTTTGGCGCGGATACTTGGGCCGCAGGTACTCAGTATTTCTTAGATGGAATCGATTCAAGAAAAAATCCAGATGCCTTTTGCCAAGCGACCTAAAAGTCAAGAGAAATTTGCAAAAGACAAGAAAGAATAGCACCTTGCATAAGTGAGGCGGGCATATTTTATGCGTTTTCACAACAAAATGACATGACAAGCCAGCCGGATGGGTCAATCCCATTCGGCTGGTACGCTTATATAGGACCGGGGCGTTACGCCGCCTGGAGCTCCTGGTCAAAGAGCATGGCGGCGGACTTCCAGCCCAGTATCTTGCGGGGGTAGTTGTTGACCCACCGCTCCGCTGCCATCACCTCCTCCTTTGTGACCTCATCAAAGTTGGTGCCTTTGGGGAAAAACCGTCTAATCAGCCGGTTCATGTTCTCATTGGAGCCCCTTTCAAAAGCGCTGTATGGGTGGCAGAAAAACACGATGGTCCGCTTGCCCTTGCGCCGGTGGGACATCTCTATGCCCTCGAAGTCTTGAAACTCACAGCCATTGTCAACGGTGATGCTCTTGAAAAGTTTATAGAACAGCTTGCCAAAGCGCCGCTCCAGGCCGTTGATGGCCTTGACCACGCTGGCCGCCGTGTGGTCCTCCACCAGCAAGACAATCCCCATGCGGGTCCGCCGCTCTGTAAGCACCAGGAGGGCTTGCTTGGAGCCCTTGCACCCCATGACGCTGTCCATCTCCCAGTGGCCAAAGCTGCCCCGGCTCTTGACCTCCTCCGGGCGCTTTTCGATGCTCTGGCCACGGGGAGCCCTGGCGGCCTCCTTTTTACTCTTGGCGGCGTAGTGGCGGCGGCCCTTGTCATGCAGGTGCTCCGGGGTCAGGAAAAGGAACACGTCCCCACGGTAGATGTAATTATAGACCGTATTCTCACAGATTTCCGTGTCAAATTTCTCCCCGTTGTTTCGGATTTCCGCAAGGGCGGCACCAGGGGCAAAGCCTTGGACCATGATGAGCTCCTCCAGCCGCTTGACCAGGGCGTGGTCATGGCCGATTTTGAGCTCCTTGCCCTTTTCCTTGAGGAAAGCCTTGTATTTGCGGTGTGCCACGTCCGCACAATAGACCTCAACGTCAATGAGGTCCGTGGTGCGCTGGACGCACAGGCCCCGGCCTATTTCATAGTAGATAGACCGTTCACACTTGCCCAGGGCCTCCGCAATAGCAGGCTTTGAAAAGCCTTTTCTCAGCATCCGCTCCAGGGTCTGCCGGTCATTGAGCGTGAAATGGGTGGCTCCTTTATGGTTCATATTGCACCTCCAGAAAATAGTAAAAGCGGGGTGTTGCCACCCCGCTTGCCCGTGTGTTGTTATCTGGCCATGTATCGCTCCAGCAGCTCCGCCGTCTCTCCATCTGGCAAGATGTCCTCCAGCTTGCAGTTGAGGGCAAGGCAGATTTTGAGGAGCGTGGCCAGCTTTGCACCGCACAGGTCACGGCCTCCCTGCTCATAGGTCTGGAGCACCCGGCCATTGATACCGGCGGCGGTGGCCAGTTCAGATTGTGAAAAATCGTGTGCCAGTCGTGCGCTTTGCAGTTTGTTTCTTGTTTGGCCCATAGGGCTGCACCTCCTCCGTTTTCTCTATTATACAACAAAAGTTGTATAATGTCAAGATAGAAAAAAGCCCGTGCAAAAGGAAATTTTGCCGGGCAATTTTTTAATCCTTTGTGGCCCTCAGCCGGTCCGCAAGCATGGCCAGCGTTGCCACGTCCCGCTCATCCAGGCCGGACACGTTGATGCTGGCCAGAGGCTCCAGGCCCAGGAGGTAGTCCGTGGACACGGAAAAGGTCTTTGCCAGCTCCACGATGCTGGCCGGGGACGGGATGGAAAGCCCTTGCTCCCAGGAGTTCACGCCGTTGCGGGTGATACCCATACGGCGGGCAAGCTCCGCTTGTGTCCAGCCCCGTGCCTCTCTTAACGCCTTTATTTTCTCCGCAATCATCCGCAGCGCCTCCTTTCAAAGTAATTATACTTTGCATGGCCGTCAAGTCATTATCAAATAGGCTCTGTTGCTTGACAGCACGGCGGAGGCCAGATATAATGGGGTTTGTAAAGGTCAAGAAAGAACAAGAAAGAGAGGGCGAAAAGGTGAAAAAGCTGGGGCGGTTTCTAAAGGCGTTCTTTGGCGTTGTTTGCGTCATTTATGTGGCTGTTTTTATATGGCTGGCGGTAGATACGCACAAGGCGGAGATGGTGCTGGGGGCGGTGTTGTTCGCTGTTCCTACCTATTTCCTGCTGAGGAAAAAGAAAGTAAAGCCGGAGCCGCAAAGCCCAACAGCGGGGGCCGTGCGCCGGGAGGCCAGTCAATACACGCCGGATGCGCCGGAGGAAACATTGCGGGATATGCGGATGTACTACACAAAAGAGCAGATAGAGAATGACGTGCGCATCCTCTCCGAAAGTTTCAAGCTGGCCCAGCAGACGGCCAACATTGACACATTCACCAGCCGGTTGGCATTGGCACAGCGGACAGCGTTGACCCTCCTGCAAGCCGAAAAAGCGGGGTGCAAAGGGATTTTGCCGGGGACAAGCAAAACGTGTGACCAGGTGCTCTCCAGCGTGAAAGACCTAAAAATTGCTTTCCTTGAAAACAGCTACATAAAAGAAACAACGGAGGCCATGCTGTTAAAAACGCCGTCTGGACAGCGTAAAAGGATGGAGGCATTTCTGGCAAAGCTGGAGGCCCACAAGACTGATTTTTTAGACGTGGCGGACACCTATGACAAAGTGGTGAGGGACACAAAGGTCCTCATGCCGTAGACGCAAAAAGCCGGAGAGGCCAGCAGGCCCCTCCGGCTTTTTTCCATCGGAAAAAACAGCCCAACCCAGGGCGGCGGGGGTATCTTTACCCCTCCCGACCTTGACGGCCCTTGTGGGGGGCTTTACTCCTTTTTCTTTTCAAGCTGCAAGATGACCTCCCGTAGCTTGTCAAAGCCAAACATTGCCGCATAAGCCACCATAAAGCCCACCACAACGGCGGCCACCACCATGTACCATACCACGGCCAGGCCCTTGACCTGGGACCAGGC
>NZ_CALPCP010000023.1 GCF_943192995.1 Flintibacter muris | reverse complement strand
CTGCTCAGGCGGTTTGCATGATTGCCGCTTTTCGCACTTTGTTAAAAAGGCTTTAGCCTATTGGTACAGCTTCTTAGAAATCTGTTAGAAATTTTGAGGAAGCCGCTAAAAAAGTTGAGAAAAGAAAGAATCACCGTCAAAACCAAACGGTTTTGACGGTGATTCTTGGTGGAGACAACAGAACTCGAATCTGTGACCTCTCGCGTGTGAGGCGAGCGCTCTACCGGCTGAGCTATGCCTCCATATCAAAAACGGTGTGGTGACCCGGACGGGACTCGAACCCGTGTTGCCGCCGTGAAAGGGCGGAGTCTTAACCGCTTGACCACCGGGCCGTTTTATATGGAAACGGACACTTGTCCATTTTTATCATGGTAGCGGCAACTGGATTTGAACCAGTGACACCCCGGGTATGAACCGAGTGCTCTAGCCAACTGAGCTATGCCGCCGTTCATGCCCCTCAAACAGGGCAAGGATCAGTATAGCGGATTTCTCCTTTTTTGTCAACTGTTTTTTGAAAAATTTTCATTTTTCTTTTCCCTTCGGGCAGGTGTACCGCCCCAGGTTGTGCGGACAGCACGAAAAGACCCCTGTGGTAGGAAAATAGATGCATTCAGTTTTCAGAATGGAGAAAAAATTCTCAGCCATTGCATTACCACGTCTTGACATAGAGGGCGTAATGCCGTATTCTTTGGTTAGGGGTTGTCTGAAAAATAAATATTGTACAAGTCGTTTGAAAGTGCGAAAATAGGTATATGAAACGGTATGAATTGACAAAAGAACAATGGGAACGCGTGAAAGCGATACTTCCGGCAGAAAGGACAGGGCAGCGGGGCCGTCCTCGGAAAGATGATAGGAAAATGCTCAATGGGATGCTCTGGATCGCCCGTAGTGGAGCCCAGTGGCGAGAACTGCCGGAGGCGTATGGCCCCTGGCAGTCTGTGTACGCCCGATTTGCCAAATGGCGGGACGATGGCACATTGGAAGCCGTATTTCGTGCATTGTCCGCAGATGCGGATATGGAAAACCTGAGTTTGGACTCTACTTGCATCAAGATTCACAAAAGTGCCAATGGAGGGAGAAAAAACGGCGGATAAGGCAATCGGGCGAACCAGAGGCGGGTTGAATACAAAACTGCATGCCATTGTGGATGGGCTGGGAAATCCGGTTAAATTCATGCTGTCTGCGGGGAATGACCATGATTCAGTCCATGCTGTTGAACTGCTGGAAGAGGTAGAGACCTGAGCCGAAAGGCAGATGTCTCGTACACTGCTTTATAGGTACCCATCTAACTGTGTCAAGGGTTACCGTCAATCCTTCCAATCCCACCAGTTGGGTTTATCTGGCGGACATTGGCCGTGCTTGGCGTAGTAGACTGCTAGCCGGTAGACATACAGCACGCAGCGGTCCACCTGACAGCCCTGGGACAGGCAGTCCCGGCGGTAGAGCTCCTCCGGGTCCTGGACCCGGAGGAGCTCCAGAGTGGGACAGCCGATCCGTTCCAGGTGCCGGGCCATGTTGGGTCCCACGCCGGGGATGGTCTCCAGCTCTGATCTTCTGCTCATGTGGGAAGCACCTTGCTCAGCTCGATAAAACAGCCAGCCAGCATCACAGCCTTCCCGTCGATCAGTTCAAAGCGCTCCGGGCCTTCCCGCTGCAAGTAGTCCGTATAGGTGTAGCGATCTTTTTTCGCTGGCAAAGACATGATGTTTCTCCTTAAAACTCCGCGTTGCCCACGGTGCGGGGGTGGGGCAGAGTGTCCCGGATGTTGTTGATGCCGGTGAGGTACATCACCATCCGCTCAAAGCCCATGCCATAGCCCGCGTGGCGGCAGGAGCCGTAGCGCCGCAGGTCGCAGTACCACCAGTAGTCCTCCGGGTTCATACCCAGCTCCTTGATCCGGCTCTCCAGCAGCTCCAGCCGCTCCTCACGCTGGGAGCCGCCGATAATCTCCCCAATGCCGGGGACCAGACAGTCGGCGGCGGCCACGGTCTTGCCGTCGTCGTTGAGGCGCATATAGAAGGCCTTGATCTCCTTGGGGTAATCGGTAACAAAGACAGGGCGCTTATACACCTGCTCGGTGAGGTAGCGCTCGTGCTCGGTCTGGAGGTCGGTGCCCCATTCTACCTTAAAGTCAAACTTGTCATTGTTTTTCTTCAAAATTTCCACCGCCTCGGTGTAACTCACCCGGGCAAAGTCAGAGGAGGCCACATGCTCCAACCGCTCCTTCAGGCCCTTGTCCACAAAGGAGTTGAAGAAGGCGATCTCGTCGGGGCACTTGTCCAGCACGGTGGTAATGATATGCTTAATCATAGCCTCGGCGGTGTCCATATAGTCGGTGAGGTCGGCAAAGGCCATCTCCGGCTCAATCATCCAGAACTCGGCGGCATGGCGCTGGGTGTTGGAGTTCTCCGCCCGGAAGGTGGGGCCGAAGGTGTACACATTGCCAAAGGCCATGGCAAAGTTCTCGGCGTTGAGCTGGCCAGAGACGGTGAGGCTGGTCTGCTTGCCGAAAAAGTCCTTGGTGTAGTCCACGTCACCGTTGGGAGTGCGGGGGGGATTGTTCAGGTCCAGGGTGGTCACCTGGAACATCTCCCCGGCCCCCTCACAGTCAGAGCCAGTGATGATGGGGGTGTGGACATAGACAAAGCCCCGGTCCTGGAAGAAGCAGTGGACGGCGTGGGCAGCCACCGAGCGCACACGGAAGGCGGCAGAGAACAGGTTGGTCCTGGGCCGCAGGTGCTGAATAGTGCGCAGAAACTCCACACTGTGGCGCTTTTTCTGAAGGGGGTACTCAGGGGCGGAGGGACCCTCCACGGCGATGGAGGCGGCCTTCACCTCCAGGGGCTGCTTGGCCCCGGGGGTAAGCACCACCGTCCCCTGAACGACAAGGGCGGCCCCCACGTTCTGCCCGGCGATCTCCTTATAGTTGTCCAAAACGTTGGCATCCATAACCACTTGAAGGTTTTTAAAGCAGGAGCCGTCGTTGAGCTCAATAAAACCGAAAGTTTTCATGTCCCGGATGGTCCGGGCCCAGCCCATCACGGTGACGTTCTGGCCGTCCAGGCGCTCCTGGTGGTTAAAAATGGCGGCGATAGTGGTGCGTTCCATATTGATCCTCTCCAAATCGTGAAAAATCGTCGGTCCGGCGTAAAATCGGGCCGGTCCTGTGTCAAGACTTCCCTATTATAATGCCTTTTCACTCCTTTGGCAAGTGCCTGGGGCAGAGTTATTTTCGGCAAAATAACAGCGTGAATCTTTTGACAACATAGAATCGATATGCTATACTATAGCCTGAGCGACTGTCTGCCCCTATGATCTGGGGGGACGTCTGTAAACCGTTCAAGGTCCTGTTTGATGAAGGAGTGAAACGAAATGCGACACAACAAGGGCCACCGCGCTCTCAGTCAATGGAGCAGCTGGCGGGTCCTCTGGGCATTGGGTCTGTTTGTTGCGGTGGCGGCGGTGGGGATGATTGTCAGCCAGCAGCTGCTGCTGGACAACGCCAGAACCATGGGCAAAAACCTGGTAACCAGCTATTCCAACGACGAGAACAACCAGCTCAGCGAATATGACCGTATCCTGACTATGGCCATGTATTATCTGGAGGACATGGACGGACAGGGAGCAACTGCGGCCGAGTTTGAAGAATGGCTGGTGGATTTTTTTGAAAAGAGCACCACCCTGATCAGTGCCAGCAGTCTGGATATCTACGCCGTGCGGGACGGACAGGTCATCTCCGCAGGCGGGATTCGCAGTCGGGATTGCGATTTCAAAACTCAGCCTTGGTATCAGCAGGCCATGGCGGCAGAGGGCAAGGTTATTTATACCGACGCCTATGCCAGCGACGCCTATGACGGGCAGATGGCGGTCACCGTTGCCGTTTCCGCCGCCGGAAGCGACAACGCAGTGGCATTTGACGTGCCTTTGAGCCACTTCCGGGCCAACCACACCGTGCAGGAGCTGCCAGTGGGCGGCGCCTATTATGTGCTGGACAAACAGGGCAATCTGCTGTATTATAATATACCCTTCCAGGCCGATGAGAGTGATCTGCAGGTCTATACCAAAAATCTCTTCGACCGGGTCAACCGGGGCGAGCTGGACGGCAAGGATAACGAGATTGTGGGCATGCAGCATCTGACCCGGGGACTGTATTACCAGCACACCGATAACGGCTGGCTGTGTATCCTCACCGTCCCCTATGACACGCTGCTCCAGGGTGTACAGAATATCCTGGTGTATTACGGCGTTGGTCTGGGGCTGATTGTGCTGATTGCCGTGGCCATGTGGCTGCGGGACCGCAAGCTCAGCCGGACCGCCAAGCGCACCTCCGAAACGGTGCAGGTGCTGGGCGATATGTACTACGCCATCTACCGTGTCAATGTTGAAACCGGCATCTACGAGATGACCAAGGGCTCTGACTTTGTTATCCAGGAGCTGGGGGAGGAGTTGGGCCGCTATGACGACCTGCTGCGTATTATCCTCTCTCAGCTGGACGAGTGGACGGGCGAAGAGTTTGCCAACAACTTCTCCCTGAAAAATATCAGACGGCTGGTGCACCAGGACACCCGGGACTTCGGCGGTGAGTTTTTGCGGAAGTCTGGTGATGAGGAGCGCTGGATCAGCGTACGTATGCTCACCGACCCGAAGAAGATCCCCAACGAGGCGGTAATTTGCTTCCGGGATGTGGAAAATGAGAAGGAGGAGCAGCAGCGGCAGGTGCGGCTGCTGAAAGGGGCCCTGTCCGCTGCGGAGCAGAGCGAAAAATCTCAGCAGCAGTTCTTCTCGGTGATGAGCCACGACATGCGCACCCCCCTGAATATCATCATTGGGATGACCGGCCTGGCCCTGCAGTCTGACTGCGAGCCGGAGAAGGTCAGGGATTATCTGAACAAAATTGGCGCCGCCAGCCAGCAGCTGCTGGCCCTCATCAACGATATTCTGGAAATTTCCCGCCTGGAACAGGGTAACGTCTCCATGGAGATCAAGCCCTTCGACTTGGTGCAGACCCTGAACACCTGCCTGTCCCCCTTCCTGACTCAGGCAAAGACCCAGAATAAGAATTTCCAGGTGTCCGTAGACGTCAAAAACCAGCTGGTCAAGGGCGACCCTGCCCGGCTGGGCCAGATTATCAATAATCTGGTGTCCAACTCCATGAAATTTACCCGGGAGGGGGACAGTCTGAGCGTCACCCTGCGCCAGATGGACGAGGGCAAGCGGAACAACTACCTCTTTGTAGTGGAGGACACCGGTGCCGGTATGTCCGAGGACTTTTTGCCAAAGCTCTTCGACCCCTATGAGCGGGAGGTCCGCTTTGGGGCCAAGGAGGTAATGGGCACCGGCCTGGGCATGCCCATTGTGAAAAATTTGGTCACCCGCATGGGCGGGCAGATCGCTGTAAGCAGCGCCCTGGGCCGGGGGACTACCTTCTCGGTGACCATCCCCTTCGACGCCAGTGAATTCCCCCTCTCCGAACCGGAACACGAGCCCCAGGAGCTGATTCCTTTGGAGGGAAAGCGCATCCTGCTGGCTGAGGACAATCTGCTGAACATGGAGATTGCCACCGAGCTGCTGAAAATGCGGGGGGCTGATGTAACCCCCGCGGAGGACGGGCGAAAGGCGCTGGAGGCATTCCAGGCGTCTGATCCCTTCTTCTTCGACGCGGTTTTGATGGATATGCAGATGCCCGATATGGACGGCTGCCAGGCCACCCAGGCCATCCGGGCCCTGGACCGGCCCGACACCCGGCAGGTGCCCATCATTGCCCTGACGGCCAACGCCTTTGCCGAAGACATCACCCGCACCACCCAGGTGGGCATGGACGCCCACCTGGCCAAGCCCATCAATATTGAACAGCTGTGTACTACCTTGACCAAACTGATGGCCGAGCGCAAAGTCGCCCAGAACAAAATACCTACAGAGGGGGAGTGAGCCCTATGACGCCAAAAAGAGAACAGCGCTACACTATTTTGATTGCCGACGACGCGGAAATCAACCGTGATCTTCTGCGCGCCATTCTGGAGGACACCTACGATGTCATCGAGGCCGAGGACGGCGAGCAGGCGGTAACTATTCTCCAGCAGAGGGAGCACGAGATTTCTCTGCTTCTGCTGGATTTCAACATGCCCTATAAAGACGGCTTCGGTGTGCTGGACGACATGCAGAAGTACAACTGGATCGACAGCGTGCCTGTCATTATGATTACGGCGGAGAACGATTCCACCCTCCTCAAGCAGGCCTATGATATGGGCGTGATCGACTTTATCAGGCGCCCGTTCAACATTGAAACCGTGCGGCGGCGTACCATCAATACCATTATGCTCTACGCCAAGCAGCGCCGGCTGGCAGCAATGGTAAACGAGCAGATCTATCAAAAGGAAAAGGTCAGCAACCTGATGATCTCCATCCTCAGCCACATTGTGGAGTTCCGCAATGAGGAGAGCGGCCTGCATGTGCTCCACATCCAGACCATGACAGAGATCCTGCTGAAAAGCCTGATGCGCAAAACGGACAAATACAAGCTGGACCGTGAGACCATCAATCTGATCAGCAACGCCTCCACCCTGCACGATGTGGGCAAAATCTGCATCCCCAGCGAAATCCTCAACAAGCCGGGCAAGTTTACCGACGAGGAGTTCGCCATTATGAAGCAGCATTCCCAGATGGGTGCGGACATGATGAAGGGCGTCCCCTTCCAGGATGAGCCGCTGGTGAAATACGCCTACGAGATCTGCCGCTGGCACCACGAGCGGTACGACGGCCGGGGCTATCCCGACAGGCTGGTGGGCGAGGATATCCCCATCTCCGCCCAGGTGGTCTCCCTGGCCGATGTGTACGACGCGCTGACCAGCGTCCGGGTGTATAAGCCGGCCCACTCCCATGAAAAGGCCCTGTCCATGATCCTCAACGGGGAGTGCGGCGCCTTCCAGCCCCTTCTGCTGGAGTGTCTGGTGGAGAGCAGCGATATCATCCAGCAGGAGATGGCTGTAGACACCATCACCCGAGGCGACCAGCGGGTGATGGAGAACACTGCGGTGGAGCTGGCACAGTATGAGGAGCTGTCCACCACCGACCACACCCTGCGTATCCTGGAGCAGGAGCGGACAATCAACCACTTCTTTATCTCCATATCCCAGCAGATTCTGTTTGAATATACATCCAACCCCTCTATACTTACCCTCTCCCCCCTGGGCATAGAGCGCCTGGGCCTGGAGGAGACCACCACGGACCCCTATCACAACAAGCAGGTGCAGGAAATGGCCAATCCGGACCAGCTGGCTGAGCTGGCTCAGCTATTGCAGTCCACCACGCCCGATCAGCCGGTGGTAGAATTTGACTGCGACCTCCGGCTGGACGGCCGGCTCCGCCCCGTCCACCTGATCTGCCGGGCCATGTGGTCCTCTGAGGAGCCCCCCGAATATACCGGAGCCATCGGAAAGATAGCAGAACGTGAGGAAAAGGAGGACATTCAATGACCATTCAAGAGTGCTACGCCGCCCTGGGGGGCGACTATCAGGAGGTGTTGGGCCGCCTGTACAGTGAGTCGCTGGTACAGCGGTTTGTGGGCAAGTTCCTGTCCGACCCCTCCTTCCAGCTGCTGGAGGACTCCCTGAAGGCGGAAAACTACGACGAGGCCTTCCGTGCCGCCCACACCTTGAAGGGTGTCTCCCAAAACCTCAGCTTTACCAAGCTGTACCAGTCCAGCCACGAGCTCACCGAGGCCCTCCGGACCAAGGATTACGCCCTGGCAGCCCAGCTGTTCCCCACCGTGGAGGCCGACTACGCACAGACCGCCCCCACCACCAGAGCGTCCAGTCCGGGCGCCAGCCTCATCAGTGCCCAGGCCAGCACAGGGAAAACCAGCAGCCGCGCCAAGGAGGAGGTCAAAGCGTCCCGGTCCCGCACTACGTCAGACAGTCTGCCCTGGGACAGATTGATCCCCGTTACAATCATGGACAGCGGAGTGGTGGCATCGGACAGGTACCCCAGCGGAGCGAGGATAGCCTGGGGCAGCTGGAATTGGGTGATATACAGCAGCAATCCCACTGCCATGGACAAATTGACCAGATTCAAAATAGCCCGTCCCCAGGAGAGCGGCTTAGTCTGGCCGTCGCAGTCCATACATACCATTTTGGCCCCCACGCTGTACATCAGCAGGTTGAAAGGGATGGACAGCATTACCGTCAGCGCCAGCCCCTCCTCTCCGAAAAGGGCCAGCGCCACCGGAAAGCCCATAAAGCCGTTGTTGCAGAAGGTGGCGCAGCAGCACCACATTCCCCGCCGCCCCTGGGGCACCCGCAGCAGCTTTGACAGCCCCAGAGACAGCACGCTGAACAGCGGAAACATGACCATACCCACCGCAACTATGGACAGTCCCAGGCGCATAAAGCCCGGGTCGAAGGGACGGAGCATGGATGTAATAATGGTGGCGGGGACGGTAATTTTCATCAGCAGGGTGCTCAAGGGCTTGGATATTTCAACGGGGAGCAGCTTGGCCCGGACAGCGAAAAAGCCCACTCCGATCAACAGGAACAGCCCTACCAGATTGGAAAACAGGACGGTAAGGTCCATGACAATCATCTCCACAGCAAGCCGCCGGCGGAAACCCGCCGGCGGCTTTTCTATTTTAGCGGTTTTTAAAGGCGGTGACCTTCTCTTTGTTGACAAAGGCCTTCATAGCGTCCTTCTGGTCCTCAGTGGCAAAGCACAGGCCAAAAGCCTCAGCCTCAAAGGCGGCGCCGGTGGCCATATCGGTCTGCATCCCCCGGCGGATGGCCGCCTTGGACTGCCGCACCGCCACCTGAGCGTTGGCGGCGATGGCGTTGGCCAGCTCAAGGGCCTTGTCCATCAGCTCCTCAGCGGGGTAGACGTGGCTGACCAGGCCAATGCGCTCAGCCTCCTCTGCCTTGATGGTTTTGGCGGTGAGAATCAGTTCCATGGCGTTGGACACTCCCACAATCCGGGCCAGACGCTGGGTGCCGCCAAAGCCGGGGGTGATGCCCAGGCCTACCTCGGGCTGGCCAAACTTGGCCTTGTCGCTGGCCAGACGGATGTCGCAGGCCATAGACAGCTCGCAGCCGCCTCCCAAAGCAAAGCCGTTGACGGCGGCGATGGTGGGCTTGGTCAGGTTTTCCAGCTTCAGAAAGACCCCGTTGCCATAAGCGCCGAAGGCCTTGCCCTCCACGGCGGTAAAGCCGGACATCTGGCCGATATCCGCTCCGGCCACAAAGGACCGTCCAGCCCCGGTGACAATGGCCACCAGGATCTCAGGGTCATTCTCCACCTGGTCCAGCACGGTGTTCAGGTCCTCCAGTGTCTGCTTGTTCAGTGCGTTCAGGGCCTCAGGCCGGTTCATGGTGATAACACCAACCGCGCCCTTCTTCTCCAGTTCTACAAAAGCCATAGGAAAATTCCTCCTTGTTATTTGGATGGTGCCTCCATTATAGCGGATATTTGGAGAAAGGGCAAGAACAAGTTCTATAGCAGCAGGGAAATCAATTTTGGCACTGTAGGGCGCGCCGTCCACAAAAGCTGCCAATCAGCGGCGGGCCGAGTCGTCCCGCCCTACAAATACGGCGGGGTTTTCGAAAATTGATTTCTGTGCTATAGAGAAGTGTCCTATTGCTATCATATATGCTCTTTGCAAAATTTTTCTTTTCCTGGATGACAAATTGTGCTAAGATAGAAATGATACCAATTTCCCACTACAAAAGGGATTATCAAACAAGGAGGATTACCATGAGTATTGTCAAAGATATGTCCCTGGCCCCCTCGGGCCACCAGAAAATCCAGTGGGTGCGGGACTTTATGCCTGCCCTCAGCGGTATTGAGGAGCGCTTCCGCCGGGAAAAGCCCTTTGCAGGGCTGACCATCGCTGTGTCTGTCCATCTGGAGGCCAAGACCGCCAACCTGGGGCTGGTCCTCCGGGAGGGGGGCGCCGAGGTCCACCTGACGGGCTGCAACCCCCTGTCCACCCAGGACGATGTGGCCGCCGCCGTGGCTGACTCCGGCGTGGCCACCTACGGCGTTCACGGAGTGAACATGGAGGAGTATGAAAATCTGCTGGTGGAGACCCTGAAGTGCCGCCCCCACCTGATCGTGGACGACGGCGGTGACCTGATTAATCTGCTGGGCGGCAAGTGCGCCCAGTACGGCGACCGGCTCATCGGCGGCTGTGAGGAGACCACCACCGGCATCCACCGCCTCCACGCCCGGGAGCGGGAGGGCATTCTGCCCTGCCCCATGATGGCCGTCAACGACGCCAAGGCCAAGCACTACTATGACAACAAATACGGCACCGGCCAGTCCACCTGGGACGCCATCATGCACACCACCAACCTGATCGTGGCGGGCAAAACGGTGGTGGTGGCCGGCTACGGCTGGTGCGGCAAGGGTATTGCCATGCGGGCCAAGGGGATGGGGGCCAACGTAGTGGTCACCGAGGTTGACCCCTTCAAGGCCCTGGACGCCACCATGGAAAATTTCCGAGTGATGTCCATGGACGAGGCGGCAAAAATCGGCGATATCTTTGTCACCGCCACCGGCTGCAAGGACGTGATTGTGGAGCGGCACTTTAAGATGATGAAGAATAACGCCGTGCTGTGCAACTCCGGCCACTTCGACTGCGAGGTGGACGTAGCCGCGCTGCGGGCTATGTCCATTGAAACCTTCCCCCGCCGCCAGAATATCGAGGGCTTTAAGCTGCCCGACGGCCGGGTACTGAATGTGCTGGCCGAAGGCCGGCTGGTCAACCTGGCCGGAGGCAACGGCCACCCCGCCGAGATTATGGACATGTCCTTCGCCGTCCAGGCCCTGTCCCTGGAGTGGCTGGTCAAGCATCAGGAGGGCCTGGAGAAAAAGGTCTATATCGTCCCTGACGAGATCGACGACCAGATCGCGCGGGTGAAGCTGGCCGCCATGGGCCTGTCCATTGACGAGTTGACTGAGGACCAGAAAGCCTATCTGGCCGGTTGGGAGGCGTAAAAGGGAAACGCCTCCTCCTTGTGAGGGCGCTGTCAGCCGAAGGCTGACTGAGGTGGGATGTGACCTGGAACTCCCCCTCCGGCCGCTTCGCGGCCACCTCCCCCATAAAGGGGGAGGCATAGACTCTGCATGGAACAGGAGAACTCAAATGCACAACGAATTGACAAAGACCGACATTAAAAAAATGCGGGAGGAGCTGGACTACCGCCGCATCACCCTCCGGCCTCAGCTGCTGGAGGAAGTCAAAATCGCCCGGGGCTTTGGCGATCTAAGCGAAAATTTTGAGTACAAGGCGGCCAAGCAGGAGAAAAACAAGAATGAAAGCCGCATCCGCTATCTGGAAAACATGATTAAAACCGCCCGGATCATTGAGGACAGCTCCGACAATGACACGGTGGGCCTGTATGACAAGGTGACTATCTGGCTGGAGGAGGACGAGGAGGAGGAAACCTGGCAGGTGGTAACCACCGTACGGCAGAATGTGAGCCACGGCCTGATCAGCAAGGAGAGCCCCATGGGCTCCGCCCTGATGGGGAGGAAGGTGGGGGACCGGTTCTATGTCCAGGTAAACAAGGACTTCGGCTACTGGGCCCAGGTCCGCTCTATTGTGAAGGGCCAGGACGACGGCTCCGCCGCGCTGAACAGGTTTTGAAGATTTCCATTTGGGCTGCCTCAAAGAGGGAGGCTTTGTTGACAATCTATGCGCCTTCCCCCAAAAGGGGGAAGGCGCGTTTCTATAGCAACCTCCAAAATTGTTGGCACCGGACCCGCAGGGGCGGCCTGTGGCCGCCCGCAGAAAAGTGGTGCGTTCTGTTGCAGGCAGCCAGCCGGTTTATCAAGTAGAGCAAGAAATACAATAAGTATAAGGTTAATATCCGCAGATTTTAAGCCCATTTACGCTGAGACTTGCGTTGATTGATGTGCTATGATAGGCCCAATCAAGGCTGTCACCGCAGCTGGAAGGGCGGGGGTTGGCCGGAAAACCGATTAGAATTGAATGAAAAGGAGAAAGAACTATGGCTATCCAGAACATTTTTGTGGTAGGCGCCGGCCTGATGGGCAGCGGTATCGCCCAGAACGCTGTTACCAGCGGCTACACCGTCACCCTGAACGACCAGCGGCAGGAGGCCCTGGACCGGGCCAAGGCCAACATTGAAAAGGCCCTGAACCGTGATGTGGAGAAGGGCCGCATGACCGCGGAGGACCGGGACGCCGCCCTGGCCCGTCTCACCTACGACGTCACCCTGGAGGGCGCCCGGCAGGCTGACCTGGTCATTGAGGCCATTATCGAGGACCTGAAGGCCAAACAGGCGGTCTTCGCCTCCCTGGAGGATATCTGCCCCCAGCATACCATTTTTGCCTCCAACACCTCCTCCATCTCCCTGACCGCCCTGGCCGCCGCTACCAAGCGGCCCTCCCAGGTGGTGGGTATGCACTTTTTCTCCCCCGTGCCCCGGATGAAGCTGTGTGAGGTTATCTTCGGCCTGCTCACTACCCAGGAGGTGCTGGACGCCGTAAAAGAGGTGGGCGAGAAGATGGGCAAGACCCTTATCCAGGCTGACGACAAGCCGGGCTTTATCGTCAACCGGGCCCTGCTGCCTATGCTCAACGAGGCCTGTGTGATTGTGGGCTCCTACATCGGCTCAGTGGAGGAGATGGACAACGGAATGAAGCTGGGCTGCAACCATCCCATGGGCCCCCTGGAGCTGGCCGACATGATTGGCCTGGACATTCTGCTGGACGTGATGACCACCATGGAAAAGGAAATCGGCTCCAAATATGCCCCCTCCCTGCTGCTGCGCAAGCTGGTGGTCTCCGGCTTCCTGGGCCGCAAGAGCGGCGCGGGCTTCTATACCTACGAGAACGGCAAAAAGACCGGCGTCAACCCCGTCCTCACTCATTTCCAGAGCCTGGCTCGGTAAATACAAATGTATCCCGTTTGAAATTCGCTTTAGTACAGCCATAAATCTTTAGCTAAATAACAGTGGAGATTTTTGCGCCTTGATAATTGATGTACTTGCTTGAACTTGATCTGGCCATGTACCGCAAAGACGAAAGCCGCTTCTATTCAGAAGCGGCTTCCATCTTAAGAGTGAGGATCTTTTGGATAAGGGCAAAGCCTCCAACAGAAAATCTCATCGCAATTCCTGCCAGGAAACTTCCCAAATCGTAGATACTTCTGTCAGGGAACAGCGCAAGCCGCCCCCGGTTTCGGGTATTTCACCATTCAGCTCTCCATATGCCGCCCCAAAAAGCCGGCAATGGACTGCACCAGCTTGTATTCCACCTCTCCGCCGGTGAGCTTGCCGGCGGTGCCCGCGAAGAGGACGCAGCCCAGCACATCCCCCTCAGACAGAATGGGGGCGGCGGTGGCCAGGGAGTACTTCTCGCTGTCGGCGCACAGGGGGATGGTCTCCTCCCCCGGCTTGTACTGATAGACCTGCCGGCCCTCCATCAGCCGCTCCATCTCGGGGGAGATGGCCTTTTCCGCCAGCTCCCGTCGGGGGACGCCCGCCACGGCGATACAGCTGTCCCGGTCGGTGATCACTGTCACCTGGCCGGTGGTGCGGTTCAGGGTTTCGCACAGCTGGCCGGCAAAGTCCACCAGCCCGCCCATCAGGGAATACTTTTTAAAAATGACACCGCCTTCCTTGTCGGTGTATATCTCCAGGGGGTCGCCCTCACCGATAACCTTGACAGTGAAAACTTTGCCCCGGTGGCGGTCGGATTCCTGGGTAATTTGTATCTCATAGGGGCTCTTTGGAACTTCCAGGGGAATGGAGGCGGGCCCCATTGCCGCAACTGCTTTTTCCGCCGGTGACAAACCGCCGAGGACGTCCGCTCCTGCGGGCAGTTCTCCGCTTCTCAAGATGCTGTCAATGTCCGTTTTCAGCAGCACCTCAATGTGGTCCTCATAGACCTTGATCTTCTGAATCATCAGCTGGAGGTCGT
Organism: Flintibacter muris; assembly: GCF_943192995.1. Lineage (GTDB taxonomy): Bacteria > Bacillota > Clostridia > Oscillospirales > Oscillospiraceae > Lawsonibacter > Lawsonibacter muris. The sequence goes on along the minus strand of NZ_CALPCP010000023.1, from coordinate 53,773 downwards.
TCCGGTCCAGCTTGGGCTTGTTCAGAATGTCATCAAAGACCTCCAGGGCGGTTTTTGCAACCCGGTTTACCCGGATAATCGTGTTTTTCTTGTCCTGGGTCAGGTCGATCTGGTGCTGGACACCCTCCATCCGCCGCACCAGGTCGCTCTCCAGCTCGTCGTAGGTCTCGTCCAGGGTGGCCTCCTGCTCCGGGTGCTTCATCACATCCCGGATCCGCTGGCGCTTGGTGGCTTTCAGCTCCTCCTGGAGGTCCAGGAGCGTGGCCTCCAGGTTCTCCGCCGCCCGCTGGGTCTCCGCCACGTCCTCCTGCTCCCTGGCCAGGTCGGCGTTCAGCCGGTCCAGCATGGCGGCGGAGTTATCTTTTACCTTTTGCACATAGAGCTTCACCAGTTCGTCCAGCTTGTCCACCCGGATGTGGTGGCTGGTACAGCCCTTCAGCCCCCGGCGGTGGTAGGTTCCGCAGCGGTAGGCGTCCTTGATGTCCCGGCGGCTCATGGCAAACATGGGGGAGCCGCAGTCGCCGCACTCCAGGAAGCCGGAGTAGGTGTTGTCGTACTTCTTCTGCCCCCGATAGTGGGCGGTGGAGCGGCTCTCCCGCAGGGCTTTCGCTGTGGCGAAAGTGCGGTAGTCGATGATGGTCTGGTGGTGGTGCTCAATGACGATGTGCTCCAGCTCGTCCCGCCTCACGTCCCTGCCGTTGATCTTTTTCCGGGTGTATTTGCCCTGGCGGAGGGTGCCGATGTAGAAGTCGTTGTCGATGATGCCCTGCACCGTGACAATGGCCCACTCCGGCCGTACGCCGCGCTTGTACTCCTTGCCCGCCGCCTCCTTCCGCTCCCGCTCGGTCATCCGCGGGGTGGGAACGCCTTGATCGGTGAGGTAGTTGGCGATTTTTTTATACCCCCAGCCGTCGATGTAGAGCTGGAAAATCCGCCGGACGATCTCCGCCTCGGTAGGGACGATCTCGAACTCCTGTCGGGGGTTGATGATGTAGCCGTAGGGGGCAGCGCAGAGCCACTTGCCGTCCTGTTGGCGGCGCTTGATGACAGATTTCACCTTCTTACTGGTGTCGGTGACAGGCATCTCGTTGATGAGGAACTGGAACTGAATTTTCAGCCAGTCATCATCGTTGGGGAAGTCGATGTTGTCCCCGATGGAGATGATCCGAACGCCTGCGTCCCGCAGGTCCTCCAACTCCACCAACCCCCGGCTGTTCCTGCGGGAGAAGCGGGAGAAGTCCTTGATGATGAGGATGTCCTTTCGGTGGTCCATCAGTTCCCGGCGCATTTTCTGGTAGCCGGGCCGCTGGTCAAAGGTGTATCCGGACTTGTCCCGGTCCTCATAAAAGGTCGGGGTGGAGTCGGGAAATTTTTGCCTCACGAAGTCCTCAATGATGGCTTTCTGGTTCTCGATGGATGTGTTGTCCCGGTCCAGCTCTTCATCTACTGAGATGCGGCAGTAACCGGCGATGTGAAATTTTTCGATCATTTGCTTCACCCTTTTTGTCCATCTTGATTCTATTTATTCTTCTGATTTTAGATAATATTGTATCACATCTCTTCGCACAAGGCAATATCAAAAAGAGGCCAGGGCAGGAAACGCCCCAACCTCAGAAAACGCGGGCGAGGGGGCCGCGGCCATTCAGCCCGGTCAGCCCGCGTGGGTTGTCAGTTGTCAGCTGGAGTCACAGCCCCATGACCATCCCCCCCTGCCGCTCCAGCGTCACTTCCCGCTGGGCGCTGCGCCGGCGGTGGTCGCAGAGCAAGCCGCTGGTCAGCTCCGTCAGATCCTGCGTTCCCGACTCAAACACCGCCACCAGGTAGTCCTTCTCCTTGTACTCCCGGTACAGCAGCTTGAGTCGTTCCCGCAGCTTCGCGTCCCGCTTTTCGGAATTGGTGAGCCAGACCTCCACCAGCTTGCTGCCGTCCCTGACATGAATCTCCAACGCCGCATCACACTCCTTTCTCCCTGCCAGTATTTTCCGCTGTTTCTACGGGTTTATTCACATAGACAGGGTTATGTTCTGCTCTTCGTGGTCATCCTGCTTGTGGCCCAGGGCGATCTTCTTCTCCCTCTCCTTGGCGAGGGCTTTGCGGTCGCTGTGCGCGGTCACCGGATCAGTTGGAGGAACGGCCTCAGCAGATTGTTCCATACGGCGACCACACTGAACCAGAGTACCAACAGCCCCAGCGAGATCGGGATGGCCCAGAGCCATGCCAGACTGGGCCGGGGCAAGGTTACTCGGGGCAGGCGCAAACGCCTGCCCCCGTTCTTCTTCCCAGCCTGTTCTCTCCGCTCCAGCAACTGACGGATTGCCACCGTTTCCCGCACCAGCGCCTCTGTCTGCATTCGCAGTTCCCCCAGGGCGGGACAACTGGGCTTCGCCATTCCATCGGCCTGTGCCGCTGTCAGGCGGTACAGAGCGCTGAGAATCGCCAGCAAGTTGTCCCACTCCTCCGTCGAGGGATGTACCTCCGGCGGCAGGTTCCTCTCCTTCAATTCTTCGACGGAGCATCTCTTCCCGGATTCTGAATTCATGCTCCATAACCTCCTTCCGGTATTTGTCCTCGTGGAGCCGGTCGTCCCGGCACTTCTTTCCCTTTGGCGTGGTATAGGTGATGGCTTTTCGGTTCTCCTCCCACCGTACTTGATACCCCCGCCGCTCCATCTCATTGATGAACTCGGTCCTCGTTTTCGCGCTCCTCATACACAGGTCGACGGTGTTCATCAGTTGAAACTTCCAACTCTCTCCCTTGGCGGCGGAGCGGTACTCCCTGGCGCTCATGCCCATAGAGCTTTCCTTGCGCTGTTCTTTTGGAAGAACGGAGAGGCCGTACTTCATGCACAGCTTGTCGGAGAGGGGGCGGAGGGTACGCAGGGTACTGGGGCCCTGCCGCAGCATCTTCCCGGTCTCATAGCACACGGCGTTGACCAGGAAGTGTGTGTGGATGTGGGCGGCGTCAATGTGGGTGGCGATGAGCACCTCGCTGTCCGGCCAGGCCCGCTCCGCGAACTCCCGCGCGATCTTGTGCGCCAGCGCACCGGTAACCGGCTCCGCCGGGTGGAAGGACTGAACATAGTGGTAGAACCAGACAGGGCTGTCCTTCCGGTGCATCTGCCGGGTGGCGGTAAACTCCTGGGCGGCCAGCTGGGGCGCGCAGTTTTGCCCGTCCACCAGCCAGCGGCTATTCTCCACAGTTTTCTCACGCTGGGAGACATACTGCGCCACTCCATGCAGCGCCCCTGCGGATTGTTTTTCATAGCGGATGAAGGTCACCGTAGCCATCAGTGCGTCTCCCGTTCCGTCAGTTCCCGGAGCTTGCTGTAGATCTCCCCCAGGGCCTGCCAGGTCTCTCCCAGGTGGACCTCGCGGAGCTTCCCCATATTGCACAGCACCGCCAGCTGGTTGACGCTGCGGCCAATACCCTTGAGCTCATGGGTGAGTTCCGGCAGTCCATCGATGACTACCACACGGTGCCGCAGGGCCGCCGCCCGGACGTAGGCCCCGGTGGACATCTGTGCCGTCTCCGCTTTGGCCCGGATACTCTCGTACTGCTCCGGCGTGAGCCGCAGTGTGATCCGCCGTTCTTTTTTCGCACTCATGCTGTACCTCCGTCTCCGTGTTCTCCCCAAGTGGGTGCGGGCTTCTGCCCGCATCACGCCGTTTCCGGCGCCGCCAAGTCCGACAAAGTCGGACGAAGGCTCTGCTTGCCCTCCCTAAAGGGAGGATTTTCCGTACCCCAGCCCCCGCCGATGAAATTGATTTACAGAAGGCTGCAAGTCTGCAATGTTCTTAGTCCTCTACAGCCTTACAGTCTTGCGCGGGCAGCTTCCAGTACCATTGACCGCCCCGCCTTTCCGAGAGGACGCCCAGGTTCTTCTTGGCGGTCATCAGCGTACGCTCCGATACGCCCAGCTCCTTTGCCCGGCGCAGGACCGTCTCCGCCGGTACGGTTTCCGTGAGCATCTGCCGCAGCTCCTCCTCCATCTGGGTGGCCTTTGTCTGGAGCTTTCCGCCGCCGCCCAGCACATCGTCCACCGTGAGCTCGCATAACCCCTTCCACTGAAAGCCCCGCTCCCCATCCAGTTGGAACGCAATAGACTTCCCTTCCGGGGCCAGACTGTTCTTGTCCTGGGCCACAATCCGGACAGTGGGATCTTCCTTGAGCCGCCCCACCACCAGCACACTCCGGGCCGCCGCACGAAAGTCGATGGAACCCAGACCACGGTAGCCGGACTTCAATCCCTGGGCCTTGTTCATGTGGCCGATAAGGATCACCGCACAGCCTGTCCGCTCCGCCATGGCCGCCACGCATTTCAGAACCGGACGCACTTCGTTGGCCCGGTGCATATCCACACCGTCCCCCAGGTACGCCTGAATGGGATCCAGGACGATGAGCCGCGCTCCGGTCCGATGCACCGCCCGCTCCAGCCGGTCATCACAAAGCGTCAGCTCCCGTTTGCTCTCGTCGATGACCAGCACCCGGGCGCAATCGGCACCGGAGGCCTCCAGCCTCGGCTTGATGGTATCCGCCAGACCGTCCTCCGCCGTCTGGTAGATCACGCTCATGGGGGCCCGTGCCTGTTCGCTCTCCGGCAGAGCCTCGCCCCGGGTCAGCGCCGCCACCACTGCCAGCACGAAAGTGGTCTTGCCCTCGCCGGGGTCGCCTTGGACGATGGTCAGCTTTCCCAGCGGGATGTAGGGATACCACAGCCACTGCACTTCCTCTGCCTGTACATCCTCCATGGAGATCAGCTTCAAATCGTCTCTCATATCGTTCACCTCCTTCCCTTGGCCGAACCGCGGTCCCCAAAGAAACGGTTCCCCTTCGGCCTCTTTCATGATAGAATCACAGAGAAAAAAACTTACATAGGAAAGGAACTCTCCAATTTTTTCGGAAAGTTCCTGCGACGGAAGAGGTGCGCGCTTTGGACAAAAAAAGAAAGCCCGGCATCTATCTGCTGACAGATACCGGGAATCCCGTGGAGATCATTTTGACTTGGACGGACGGCCAGGAGACCCGCCTGCCCCGGCAGTCCCCCGCGGAGGCATTGATGGACTTCGTGGAGTTTGACTTCTCTGATTACCGCTCCCGGGTAGAAGGACTGTGGGAGGAACACTGCGTATTTGAGGAGCGGGACGAGGTGCTCTATGCTGACTACGAGGACTTCGCCGCACAGGCCGTTCCTCTGGCGGAACAACTCCATGCGGCTGCTCCCGCCGCATACTGGGATGTCCAGCATCATGCTGCGCTTGCCGAGGAAATGACGGACGATGGTGAACCGATCTTTGCCTCCCGCAAGGCCTTCGCCGTCCTGACGGCTCTTCGGAGGCCCTATTTTCTGCAAAACCGTATGAGAAATATATTCGAGATTGCCTTTGCGGACTTTGAGCGCGGCACACAGCAGGACCGGTTCCGGGCGCTGGAGGCTACCTGGCCCGGCATTGTAGACCGCAGTTTTTCTGTCCGCTTTTTGCCAGCCAGGGAGGAGGCCGCTCCTGTGGGGCAGACCAGAGAGTACGCTCTGTCGGATCTGTACGATCTGTGCCTTGCGGAGCTGTCCCTCTATTTTCAGCAGAGCAGACAGCGGATCGCGCGGTGTGAGAATTGCTGGCGGTATTTTATCCCCAGGACGGAGGCCGAGTCCCGGTACTGCTATGACGCGGCGGACAGAAGGCCGTGCAAGGAAATTGGACCCAGGAATATGCGGAGGTTCCGGGCCGATACCGACGGGGCGCTGGCTGCCTACGAGCGCCTGCGGCGCAGACTGGAGGAGCGGGCCAACCGGCTGGAGCTGGCACCGCCCGGCGCGGAGAGCCGCCTGATTCCCTTTGACCGGGACCAGTACGCCGCCTGGCTGGAGCTTGCGCGGGAGGCGAAGCGGGACTATCAGGCGGGGCGCATCTCTGCCGGGGAGTTTCTGCGGCACATTGATCTCCAGGGGGAGCTGACGCCCTATGAGGCGGAGCGGACCGAACTGCCCCCGCCGGATGAGACGCCTTGGCGGAATTGCATCAAGCGGGATATGGATTTTGTTCCCGGGGGCCGCTTCGCGGACATCGCCCTTCTGGACCTCCGGGAGGCCGATCCCGCCTGGGAAACCGTCACTGCCGAGAGCCAGATCCTCCATGCCCGGGGCGGACACACAAGCCTCCATGACAGGTATCGGGCGGATGCACCCGAAGACTTGGAGGTCTCTGCCCGGAAACTGGAGGAGTTGACCTCTGGAGAGCGGGATGCTGAGACGGAGCTGCTGGCACGGGTGCTTCAGGCGGCGGCGGAGATCTCTTTGACAGAAGAGGCAGAAGCGGAGGAGGAGCCTTAGTGGAGATTGTTTTCCCTGTTCTTTAAGAAGACGATGCCTACACAAACTAATAAGATTTGAACGAATAAACCGGACGACATCAGGGCATCGGGTCATAGTTACATATCAGGCGGGGCTTTTTTTGTGAGGCGGAAAATAAGAGAAACCACACGCAATGATCCCTGCGTGTGGTTTCTCTTATTTTGCTTGATTGTCGCTTGGCAGCTAAAACTCTTTGCTGACGACACGATCAATGTTTCTTGTAGTGCATATGCGACTGAGATTTGTCATGCACATGACCTTTGTAGTAATATGGGGAAACCAGTTGCATTTCCGCCAATAATGCGGTAAAATAAATACAAAATTCTATCAATTTTGCATAACTGTATCGTTCCGGCAAAGAAGGAGGTGGACAGATGCCTTCGCTTACACACGTCTGCATACTTTCGGACCACAAATGGAGAGGGGTTACACCGTTTGAGGCGGCGGAGATATTCCCGGATGCCATTCCGGCCAAAAGCGGGATATTTATGTGCGCACTTTGCCACCAATATGTCTATTTCAGCAGGTCAGGCGCACAGGTGCGACATTTTGGGCATACCCCAGAGGCGGATAAACCTTGTCCTGAACGGACCCAAGGAGCTAACGTATACATCGACAGCTACAGCGGAAAACACGATCTTCCCATCCGGCTCAAGTTGCTGCCATCGGAGTTTCCCACGGATTTTGAACTGGAAATTGGCTTGTTGGGAGTTCCTGACGCATTTTTAGGGGATCTGCGGGGGGCGACGATTCAGATCGTCCCGGTAAAGGGAGCGGAGCGGGGCTTCCAATACGATTTGCGGGAGCACCTGGACGCAAATCGGATCGCCTATGTTTCCATCGGGGGAACGCCATATTCAGAGTATCAAATCAAACTCAATTACGGAAAGAGTTCTGTTTTTTCCTGCTGGCCGGAGCGCATACGGGGAATTGACCCCAAGGGTACACTGTTTGATGGAAAAACGCGAAAGAAGCTCCCATATGACGCGGATGTACAAGTAGGAAAATCCTATTACTTGTTACAAAGCAGTACAATGACCAGCCCTTGTAGAGCCATTTCTTTAGAACGCATTCTTACCAAATCGACTTCCGGGCGGCACTGGCACTTGTACAGGATATTTGCAAAAACATTCGATGATGATGCGGCAAAGTTCTTTTTAGAACTTCACTGCCGCTTGACGGATCAGCCAGTCTCCGTGCAGCCGATTTGGCCAATTTATCGAAAAGGGCCCTATGCGATCCACCACAACAGCAAGAAAGTGGTTTTTCATATTCGGGGTGATGTCACCACGAAGAGCTATCCGAGGGCCGTACAGCAGCATTATCCTGCAGAATCTGGTGGGGCAGTTGAATATATCTCCTGTAGGGATCGCCAGCAGTTGATCTCCGTGGGCCATGCCTATCAGCTCTCCACAGGCGACTTTTGGAGGCGCTTGAAGTACACCTATCTTTGGCAGGAGCCTCTGCACTATACAGAGCCCTTGCCCGCGGTCACTGTAACAGATTTTTTGGATCAAACAATTCCGCCCGGGCTGGCAAATACGCTGCCGCCCAAGGGGATCTTACGTGTGTGCACTCAATATGACGGCCTGGCCATCCTCAAGCAAAACGGTCAAATCGTAGAGAAGCGGCGTTTGAAGGCTAACGAAATAAGCGAATTCAGCACCCTGCGATTTGGCTGTGAGCTCAATGTGATGGAGGGATTGGATCGTGTCTGGAGCATTCAGTATCAGCGAGAAACCCTTCCGGAAGCGGATGAGGAACGACTTCTGCAACGACTGAGAGGCGCCGGAGGCCCTCTGGTTCCCATGCCCCATACGTGGGGAGCGATGGCATCGCAGTTGGAAGGTTATCCTCAAGTCAAGTTATGGATGTATCAGAAAATCAGAGCGGGCAGCGTTCCGGCACTGGCTTGTCAAGAGTTGAAAAGTTTCCTGATGCGCAAGGCCATAAGATAGAGGAGAGATTATAGTGGACTATATTTCGAGATTAACGAACGAAGAGCTGTGTGTGCTTTGCGATTTGATCCCACTGAAACATTTTAGAGACTGCTTCAAAATGGCTCCCAAAAACTTCAACAAATTGTCCAAGTTCCGCCCGGAGAAGGTGCCTCTTGCAGAGATCAAGCGGATCGTCGTCAATCGTGGAAATGATCCGTTTATATCAGATCTGTTGAATTCATCCGTCCAGGCACTTCTTAATATCTTGAACAAGCAAATCTCTCTTTTTGCGGATGCCGGGGAAGATATACATACAGCACTGATCCATGCCTTGCCGAAAAGTGATTTTCACGAACACTTGGATCTATACTTTAGACTTTCCGGCGATGCGTATTCTCCGGAGTATGCCGCATTGGTGCAAAGCGCAATTGTTGAGATTGAAGCAAGAGAGAAGCTTGCAGATGCAGCAGAGGCAGAAGCTACGCGAAACGGAGACTCATCAGCGGAGCTGGAGCATCTTAGAGGTGAAATTGCTAAAATTCAGAAAAAATTGACACAGGAAGGGGAAGCCTGCGAGAAACTCCGGGCACAATGTGCCGCTGTACAGAAGCAATACGAAGAAAGTGAGCAAAAACTGGCCGATTTTCAAAGGCTGGCTTCCTATGCAGATACTTCTACCGAAATTCCTGTAGATGATGATCTCCCCTTTACATCTCTGTGTCGTGTGGGAATACCCAGTGGAAACAGCTTGGAATTGTACCGAATGGCTGATATTGTGGATGGCTCCATTCAGACGCAGAAGCAAAACGGATTTCCCCAAAGGGACATTCTATATACGAAAGATCGTTCTAAACAGGAAAATTACATCGGAATTTGGGCGTGGAGAACGGAGCCCAATTATAATCCGGATAGGCTTGATTACATTGTTTCTGCATTTTTGCCAAGTCACGCGCCTATCCAGATCATTGTGGTGCCCAATTGCCAGACCATGGAGGATTTGAAAGAATATTTGTGCCAAGGGATTGCCCATATCCCTGATGGGGAGAGAGCGCTATATGCCGTTTCTGCTGACAGTGAATATATCGGCTTGCTTTGCCGGAAGTCTGATATTGTAGAGGAAAACGGGACTGCTAAATTGAAGTCAAGCGTCACAAAACTTCCTCTGTATAAATTCTGCGAGCAAGAGATCGTAAAAGTCCGGGACTGGAGCTTTTTCTGCCGGATTCATCTGGGGATGCCCAGTAAGCTATTACCGATCCGGGATCCTTTGGAGACGGTGAAGGAGCTTATCCTCCAGCGCTCTCCCATTGCGAAGCTGAAGGAGCGCGGGACTATTCGGGAGGCAAGGGAATTTCGGGCATTCCTCCAGGAGCTGCCTGCAACAGATCTTTACCAGGAGATCGCAGCGTCCTGCGGCTGCTCCCTGGAGGAGGCCAAGAGCTATGCTGATAAATTTGTTCAATGTGCTGAAACCTATTTACAAGGGACGGACGTGGAGAGCAGGCTTCTTTGCGCCGCCGTGGAGTGCAGTCCTGAACTGATAGAGAGATGCCGGTCTTTGAATGAGGAGAAGTGGCGGCAGGAACATGAGAAACAGCTGGCTCAGGCTCAGGAGGATCTTGCACAGATAACGCTCAAAGCCCAGCAGCAGAGAAAACAGTGTGACCTGTTAGTTATGGAACAGCAGCAGTTGGAGAAGCGCCGGGACGCCTTGGCGGCAGAGATTGACCAACAGCAGCAGCTAGCTGCGGATGTGGAGGAGCAGGTTGCTGCACGCATCGCAGCGGCTCGGGAAAAGGCGGCGGAGTTTATTTGCGAGATGGCGTTCCATGGCTCTGCGGCTGCCGCACCAAATGTACCTGCAGCTCAGGATCAATTCATGCCAGGCAAAAAGCTGGATGCAGACAGCAGCGAACACCACGAAGACTGGGATGCAATATGCACACTCCAGGATGGGCTGGAAGAGGCCGGCGTTATAGAGGGACGCACATCCATGCTAGCCGCATTTTTATATGTGGCTTATGTTTTGCGGACGCCTCTGCTGTTAGCGGGGCCCAATGGCCGTGGCATTGCTGATGCCCTGTCTGCAGCCTTGTTTGGCAGAACCGCATCGATCCTCCGCTGTGAAGGTGCATATGATCCAGATGCAACGGAGCAATGTATGAACGATGAGGGCCGGGTCATTGTTTTGCTGGACCCGATCAATACCGGGTGGATCAGTCATATCCCAGATTTCACCGCACAAAAAGACAAGCTGATCCTTGCGGTACACCCCTTTGCGGAGGACTTGTTGATTGAGCCCAAAGGGTTATACAACTATGTAGTACCGGTATTGACGGAGCTGTTTGTGGATCAGCCCGCATCCGGCAAATATGTAGGCGGCTGTTTTGGTGCGGATTTCCGAGGATATGACCGTACAAAGCCACAGAAGAAGCTCCATTTGGCAAAGAAGCTTCCTATGCCAGCAATGCTGCGGAACCAGCTGCAACAGATGTTGGCGGATATGAAGGCGCTCTTGGGCCGGGATGAGCCAGACTATGATGTATTGTTCGGTGCACTGCCCTACGCATACGTCACAGGGAAAGCAGATGCAATTTTGGAGGGTACGGAAGATGAAGGAGGCCTTTCCAAGGACACGCAAGCATTGATTCGCGCATTTTTGGGTGAAACGCAATGAACAAGTATAACAAGCTGCTGGATACGATTGCCAACACATACCATATTGTGCGAGGCGGCAAGGAGTCCGATGAGCGATGGAAGGCGCGGGTAGTATATAGTCTGCTCGGGCGGATGGCCCTGGCCAGTCTGTCAGATGACCTTGAGGAAGACGAAGTGACCCCTGAAGTCGGTGAGCCCATATCCATTGCGCACTTCAAGGGAAGGATCCGCGAGATCCTGGACAGTTATCTGGCGTTGTATCCGGAACTCCATACTTTTTTTGCAGCAGAACCGAAGACTCTATGCGACGAGAGCTACGATATTTTTCTGAAAACCGGCTGCATCTACCACACCGCCTATCGGATTACATCAGCAGCGCCCGGTATGGCCAGGAAGGACGGTGTGCAGCTTGAACGGGGAATGCCCTTGGAAAGGCAGCAGTATATCAGCGGTTTGGGTGCATATTGGCCAGAGAGCAGCGCCTTTGAAGGAGCGGTCCTCTATCCATCCGTGGAGGAGATGTTTGGTCTGCAGGAGGGCACGCTCTCTGCGCTCTGGTCAGCGCTGGTATCCAATGCCGCTTGGTCACCGCTGTATGCGGGGGAGAGCGCGGAGTATTTGTCCCATACGACCCTGTTTCGATGGAATCGTACACCTTCCAAAGGCATCGACGTGTCCATTGCCCGGTTGGGGCAGCCGGGTGGACGGCTGTATTATCTGTACCGCATAGAGAATGGACAGCTCCTGGGCAGTCAGCTTCCACACTGGCTGGTCAATGATCCTTTTTACGACGGTATGTCGTTTTGCACCGTTGTGCATGCCTGTCTGGCACATTACGCTCAACTGCCGGCAATTCGATACAGAGTCGATGGAACGATCGTCCAAGCTGTATTTGTACCGTTTTTTCCGCCGGCAGAACTCTATTGGATCAGACTTTACAGCTGGCCCTTGTCTCTTTCCAGCTTTTCCAGCAATTATAGAGGCGTGTTCAGCCTTGAAGCATTTCAGGTCGTAAAGGGTGTCTTGGAGCAGATCGGCTATCAATTTACAGAGGAATGATCATATGTCAAATGGAGCCAATTCCATTCATAAGCAGCTTCGTTCGGAGCTGGAGGATTACATCAAGGCCCAGTATTTCGGGAAGTCACCGCTACTGCTTTCCACAGTTGGCAGTCGGCTGGATGAAGAGGGGTTGCTGTATCAAAAGCCCTTTATTGAGTCCTCTCCCGCCTATGAAAGCGTACCGGATGGCCTTCGTACACTAAAAAACTTGCCCCGGTGGCAGGAGGACTTTTTTGTTCAGCTTTCCCAGACGGGACTGGGCGTATATCCATCCCCTTTCCGTCATCAGTTGGAGGCCCTGGACGCGGCTGCTGCCGGGAATGACCTGCTCGTGTCCACTGGCACGGGTTCCGGTAAGACAGAGTGCTTCATGTGGCCGCTGCTGGCCAAACTGACGGCTGAGGCCCATGATTCTCCACAGACGTGGGATATTCGAGGTGTGCGGATCATCGTCATGTATCCCATGAACGCCCTGGTCTCCGATCAGGTGGGCAGGCTGCGGCGCCTAATTGGGGATGCGAAGGGCGAATTTGTGCGGATCTTCCGGGACACCTGTGGGAAGAACTCCAGGCGCCCTCAGTTTGGAATGTATACCGGTCGGACGCCTTACCCGGGGGTAGCGCCTCAGAGCGCCCAAGATCATATGCTGGAAAAAACGCTGGCACGGATGTCCTTCCCGCAGACGGAAAGCGAGTGGGCCTATTTTGAGGTATTGACACGGGAGGGAAGAATCCCGGCCAAGGCAGACATGGAAGCTTTCCTGCAGAGACTCCATGACAGCCGTCATGTGCCTGACCCGGAGGACGCAGAGCTGATCACACGTTTTGAGATGCAGCAATTTTGCCCGGATATCCTGATTACCAACTACTCCATGCTGGAGTATATGCTGTTTCGGCCCCGGGAGGAGAAAATTTGGGAAAGCACCAAGGCGTGGCTGGACAGCGACCCGTCCCACAAGCTGCTATTCATCATTGATGAGGCCCATATGTACAAGGGTTCTGCCGGTGGGGAAGTGGCCCTTTTGATTCGCCGCCTCTTCTATAAGCTGGGTATTTCCCGCCAGCGAGTCCAGTTTATTCTGACAACAGCCAGTATGCCTAATCGCAGTGAAGAGGACAGGGCTTTTATCAAGCGCTTTGCCCAGGAGTTGACTGCGGCGGACTCTGCGGACAGCTTTCGGTTCTTTACCGGAACGTTGGAGAAGATCGAGGGGAAGATGAAATACGACATTCCCATTGATCGGTTCCTCTCCTGCACAGCGGCAGAGTTTGAGGAGACGGAGGAGGGGCGTCTGGCAGCGCTGAATCGCTTCTGGGCCAGTGTTCCAGACACACCTGCACCATTTTCCAAGGCAGAGACGGCATATGCTTGGATGTACGCTCATCTGATTTCCTACCGTCCATTTTATGAGATGATCCGCCAGTGCCGTGGAGCGGCTATCTCCCTGCTGGAGCTGGCGCGAAACATTTTCACGGAGGCCACAGAAGAGGAGGCATTGACAGCTGTCAGCGTATTGTTGGCAATGATTCCCTTGGCCCGAAATGAGAAAAACGCCGTGTTGTTTCCTGCCCGGATGCACATGTTGTTTAAGGGGATCAAGGGCGTTTATGCCTGTGCCAACCCGGAGTGTCCCCATTCCCACACGGAGGGTGGACTGACGCTGGGGGAGATTTTCCTGACAGACAAGGATCTGGTCTGCCCGGAGTGCGGTTCCACCGTCTATGAGCTTTACAATGATCGCCGCTGCGGCGCACTGTTCTTTAAAGGTTACATTATAGAGAATGTCACTAACGCGGACGGCAGCACATATCTTTGGCGCTATCCCGGACAGATCATCGACCAACGCATGAAGGAGGTCCATCTGTATCTTCCGCCCGAGGGCACACCGCCAATCAAAGGACAGGGAAAATCTGCGATCAAGCCCTGTTATTTGGACGTCAAGAGCGGATTCCTCTACCTCCGGGACGATGCACAGGCGGGAAAACCCGGTATCCGCAAGCTGTACTATTCCGACTTCAGGACCTCCGGGCGGCCCGGCGTTTACACCTGGTACAAGTGTCCTCACTGTGATCATCTGCTCTCCAGCACACAGTTGACCTCCTTTAGCACCAGAGGCAACCAGTCTTTCTTCAATCTGATTAAAACGCAGTTTCAAGAACAGCCCCCGGTTCCCGGGAAGGATCAGGACCCGGTACATCTTCCGAACCAGGGACGTAAGGTCCTGCTTTTCTCAGATAGCCGCCAAAGAGCAGCCAGATTGGCACGGGACATGTCTGAGGCGTCCGATGATACAGCAATCCGTCAGCTGTTCGCCTTGGCCATTAACGAAATGGAGCATGCCGGGAGCGAAGCATCCATGGACCGGTTTTACGGTTACTTCGTTTTGTCCGCCGCACGTCAAGAGCTGCGGATCTTCTATGGGACTGACCGCTCCAAATTTGTAGACGACTGTGAGAAGGTAAAAAAGGACTGCGAGCGCAAGACTCGACGCGGAAGGACGTATATACCGGAGCTGACGCTGAATAATGCACCGATCCAAATGCAGGAAGCCCTGCTACGCATGTTCTGCGGCGGGTACAACACGCTCTACGATTCGGCTGTTAGCTGGTTGGAGCCCACGGAGGACGCATTGGATAACGCTATGGAGGATCTGAAAGAACAGGGTGTTACTGTTTCAGAGGAGGAATTCCTGGAACTGTTCAATGCCTGGATCATCTCCATTTGCGATAAGGCGACTGCCTTGGGCCACACCATTGATGATAATGTGCGTATGGAGGTTCGCCCGCTTTACGGCGGATACGGGCTTGACAAGGACTGGGATTTTTCTGAAAATATCCGAAAGATCATGGGATGGGAGAAAAAGGATCCTGTGGCGGATATTTGGAAGCGCGTTCTTAGAGAGCGCTTTCTGGAGTGCGCACGGCCTGATAATGGAAAGCTCTATGTGGACATGACGCAGATCCGCCCGCGCTTCGGCATGGATCACACCTGGTATCGGTGCGAGAAATGTACGGAGATCACACCCTACCTGCTTAAGGGGCAGTGCCCTTGCTGTCACGGAGGGGAAATCCATCCCATGACAGGACAGGAATACGACGCGCTGCACTTTTGGCGCAAGCCCGTGGAGGATGCTCTGGAAGGAAAGCCCATTCGGATCATTGATACAGAGGAACACACGGCCCAGCTTTCCCATAAAGACCAGCGGGATGAATATTGGTCCCGCACAGAGCAATATGAGCTTCGCTTTCAGGATTTGATCCAGATCCATGACAACAGCAACGGGCAAAAGGGAAACTCGTCTGATAGAGCGGATGAGACGCCGATCGATATTTTGAGCAGCACAACAACCATGGAAGTAGGTATTGATATCGGCTCTCTGGTGGCGGTAGGACTGCGGAATGTTCCGCCAATGCGGGAGAACTACCAGCAGCGCGCTGGCCGTGCGGGGCGAAGAGGATCCAGCCTCTCTACAATCATAACCTTCTGCGAGGACGGTCCGCACGATACGCTGTACTTCCGGGATCCAACGCCGATGTTCCGAGGGGACCCGCGCAGGCCCTGGATTGACATTACAAGTGAAAAGCTGCTCCAGCGGCATTTGAGTATGGTTCTGCTCCAGGAGTTCTTAGGAATGCAAAGGCGAGCTGACGATCCTACAAGTCTGGACACGCTGCCGG
The DNA here is from genome assembly GCF_943192995.1 of Flintibacter muris. Lineage (GTDB taxonomy): Bacteria > Bacillota > Clostridia > Oscillospirales > Oscillospiraceae > Lawsonibacter > Lawsonibacter muris. Next base: position 38,087 of record NZ_CALPCP010000023.1, on the reverse strand, counting down.
CTGCCCGGTTTTTAGATGAGTATCTGGAGGATTTCTTGGCATTTGCTCATAGCGGCAGTTTTGCAGAGGACAGTATCCTGGTGCCTCATGGCGCAAAGATTGATCCCGCGACGCTGTTCGATGTCTTATCAAAGGCATTTTCGCAAATGAAAGCGAAATGTGACCAGCACCCTGAGTTGTTTGGCGTTCGGGAAGATGGTAGTTTGGCAAATGCAAAGTCTCTGTTGGACGCGCTCTATGAGGATGGGGCCATTCCCACATACTCTTTCCCCAAAAATGTGATCAGCACATATATTTTTGATCCTGAGAGTTCCTACAAGCGATTGGCCTATCAACCGGACCGTGGTCTGGACATGGCTATCAGCGAGTATGCGCCGGGGCGTTCCATTGTGGTGGATAAGCAGACCTATCAGATCGGTGGACTGTACTATCCTGGCAGTGAGCGCCGTAAGGGCCGGGCGCTGAGTCCGGCGCGCGCCTTTATGGAAGATGGAAACTACCTGAAGAATGTGTTGGTTTGCCGGGACTGCAACTGGTTTGGCCTGGAAGAGGACTCTGTGCAGATATGTCCCTTCTGCGGCAGCAAAAATTTGGAGCGTGACCGGCAGATGTTGCGTCCCTGGGGATTTGCGCCGCGGAATGCTACATCGATCCAAAATGCGCAATTGACAGAGGAATACTCCTATGCACAGCCACCCTTCTATTCCACCCTGCCGGACGGAGATGAGATGCATCCGGTCAATCACTGCGCCCATATTCGTTTGGCATCTCGTGCGAATCAGCGGATTATCATGATGAACCGCGGCCCCTCCGACCAAGGCTTTGCGGTTTGTGCGGATTGCGGTGCAGCTATGCCTGGGCGCGATCGGAGCGTCTTCCGGGTTAAAGGAAAGGAAGTGGGCCGGCCCTATCGTTCAGCATATGCCCAAGCTCCCTGCGGCCATATCAATACCGTCAATGTAAATTTGGGCTATGATTTTATCACGGACATGCTTGTTTTAGAATTTGCGCTGGATCCGCGCAGAATTGACACGCGCAGAAAGGACAACCCATGGCTGGAGCGGGCGGCGCAATCTTTGGCAGAGGCGCTGCGTTTGGCGGCCAGCAAAGAGCTGGACATCGAGTTCTCGGAGCTGGTTACAGGATATCGACTGCGAGCGAACACATCCGGTTTCTTTGCGGATATTTATTTGTACGATAACCTTTCCAGTGGTGCGGGGTATGCTGTCAGGGTGGCAAGGGAAATCGGAAAGCTGCTTAGAAAGACGGAGCTTTTGCTAAATGATTGTGATTGTCAGTCTTCCTGTCACAACTGCTTGAAACATTATAGAAACCAATTTGTTCATGGCATGCTGGACCGCTTTGCGGCACTGGATCTCTTGAAATGGGGAATAGACGGCAGTCTTGCAAATGAGCTCTCGCCAGAGGCGCAGAAGAGCTATCTGTCTCCGTTGAGGCGCATTCTGGAGGACTCGGGGTGCAGGGTGTGGCAGGATGCGGAAGGGGTTATTCTGTCCCATGGACTTCAGAAAAAGAGATTGGTCGTATACCCTGCCATGTGGGCAGAGCCGGCTAACGCGGGTAAGATTTATATCAGTAATGGCTGCCTGAAATACGCAAAGCCGTATGCTGTGCAGAAGATTATGGACTCCTTTTAAGAGAAACGCAGGCATTTGATTGGAAGTGTTGGGGGCATATACAGTTTTAGGCGGAAGCAAAAGACGAGAGGTAGGCTGCGGCGCAGTCTGCTTCTCGTCTTTTGCTGAATTGTGGATAAAATGCTCTGCGGAGTGTTTACTGCAGAAAGATCCTGTAGCGTTATCGTCTCCAATATCGATTGTGTTGCTGTTATACCTTTGCTTAGGATCTCTGGGCTCCTCCGACAGAGAGCGTGATTAGCCCCTGCTCCACCAGCGGAATTGGCATAAGATGCTGTCCCGGATTTACGGGGCAAAACTACGGAAATTCACATTTTTGTCCAGTAGAGAATCAAACATTGGAATGCACTTACAAGTTTCTATTGAAGCTCAAAACTCTTCACTCCAAGATTCCAGTCCACTGATTTTCTCCTCCATCCGCTCCATGCACTCCATGATTTCCTCAAATTCCGGCGTTTCCCCAAAGATCATATTCTTCATATGCTCGTAATCCTCCCGCAGGAGGGGCAGGCAGTCCGTTGGCGGCAGCAGCCGCATCGTACCCGGTTTTGCCAGCTCATAGTGGGCCGAACCCGCCGGGTAGAACCGCTCCTTGAACCGCACCACCCGCTCCAGCAACGCCAGATCCCCATACGCCGCGGACTTGACCGGGGATTTGTCCATGCACCACAGGTCATAGTAGTGCCGGGAATAGCGGGCGGGGAATCTCCCGTTGGTACGGAAGGCCTCCTTGTGCAGGATGGTCACCTTTTCCCAAAAGGTACGCTCCGGAGCCACGGCGAGGATAGATGTTGTGGGATGCTCGAACACCTGGGGATACTGCTGGGCGGCGTAGCTGGCGACTTCCACTTGTTTTGCGGGCGTCCAGGCCGCCAGTGCGCCGATCTCCAGCCGAACCACCGGTAAGATACTGCCCTCCTGAAACGACTTGGGATAGCCGAAGCACACCGTCTGAGGATCGTCCTCTTCGATATAGAGGGAAAACCCGTCATTCAACAGCTTCCCAAAGTCCGCCTGCAATTGCGGTAAGAAGGTCTCCCGCAAAAATTCCTCCGTCCGGGCATTGGCTTCCTTGTTGAATTTGTCCTGCCGGGTCTTACTCCGCTCCGCCCAAGGCTCGTCCTTTTCATACCCCAGCAGCCGCCAATCCAGGATCAAATCGATGTCCTCGGAAAATCGCTGGATCAGCCCGAAGCATTTGGACAGGCTGGTACCGCCCTTAAAGGCCAGATGCTCTGCCCAGGGGCAGTCGTGGAACAGGTAGTCCAGCGTCCAGCAGACCCAGAAGTCCTTTTCCACAATGCCTGGACTCATTCCGCACTTTTCCGCAGTATTTCGGAACAATATCTCCCGCTCGGAAACAGGAATTCTACTGATATGTTTCATTCCGCTTTCTCCAATTCGCAAATTTCCTTCACAGTTTCAAATATCCAGGCTGTGCTGTGCTGGGTTTCCTCCAGTAAACACGCCTTTTTTTCCTCTGTCAGTGCGGCAGACAGCTTTCTCTTCTCGGGGGCTCCGATATTTTCTTTCCCCAACGCTTTCAGGGCTTGGACCACAAGCGCAGACACCGGCGAGAGCCTGTCGATGTCCCGATTTGCCGTATGCTTGAATTCCAGGTCCGTCTTGCTAATCTGATAACTCCGATATGGCCCATTGCTGATATAAGACCACACCGCCGGGACCTGGGTAGACAGTCCCAGCAGATTCAGCGCCGTGTCGCCGCAGGGAACGATGGTCCACCCAAAATTCCGGGCAATGGCTTTGGCCACCTCCTCCACTTTGGGCGCCGCCCATTCTTGAAGCAGTTCGCTATACCGGGGGCGGTCGTAGACCCCCCGCAGGATACGTCGGATGCTTCCCGTCTCCGTCATGCGGGATAACGCCTTGTTTACCACCTGCGTATCGGCAATATCCAGGAAATCTGATGTGATAAACGTGCTTCCTTCGGGGAACGAAGCGATCCGCGCCTCAATCCTCTTTTGATAATCCGGTCTGCTCATAGTCTCACCTCGTCAGAAAAATTATACCATTTTTCTGACAAAACAGCAAGTGACTTTATTAAAAACTCGTCAGAAAAATCGTGTGATTTTTCTGACGAGTTTTTGCCCTTATGTACCAAACCCCATCCGCCTCCCCAGCTCCAGCATCCCCCCGCAGAACCGCTCCCATGGCTCCAATGTTATCAGCGACGGGTCGCCCTCACGAATGCGCATGGTGCGGCGAATCTCCTTGGGGATTACCACCCGGCCAAGATCGTCCCATTGTGTCAAGCAGGTACAAACAATTTTTGAATTAAACCGCTGACGCGGTGGACAGCAGCAACTGGAGTTGGAGCGAAAGCGCAAACTATAGTAAATCAACAAAAGCAAAAAAACTTGGAATTCGTCCTTGACAAGGGTATCTCCCGGTGCTATAATGTGCTTTGCACAAGAAAGCAGGTACGGTTCCCCGTCCTCACCCCAGGCCAGAGCCAAAGGGTTAACATGGAGTAACACCGCCGGGTATTCCGGTGTTGTTTTGTTGTGATGTGGGGGCCATATCGGCAGCCCACATTTTATTTTGTTTGGAGGTGCTTTCCCATCGCTAACACAGGTCATCAAACCAATGAAGATATCCGGGATAAAGAGGTACGCCTGATCTCTGAATCCGGTGAGCAGCTGGGCATTATGTCCTCCCAGGAGGCTCTGCGCCTGGCTGAGGAGCGGAGTCTGGATCTGGTGAAAATTTCCCCCAATGCCGTCCCCCCCGTGTGCAAGCTCATGGACTACGGCAAGTACCGGTTCGAGCAGACCAAGCGCGAGAAGGAAGCCCGCAAGAATCAGCGGGTGGTGGAGATCAAGGAGATCCGCATGTCTCCCAGCATCGATGTCAACGACTTCAATGTGAAGCTGCGCAACGCTCAAAAGTTCCTGTCCGAGGGCAACCGGTGCAAGGTCACCGTCCGCTTCCGCGGACGCGAGATGGCCCACACCAACATCGGCCAGGATCTGCTCCTCAAGTTCGCGGAGGAATGCGGCGAGATCGCCGTGATGGACAAGTCCCCCAAGCTGGAGGGCCGGCACATGTCCATCTTCCTTTCACCCAAGCAGACAAAAAGTAAGTAAAGGAGTTCAAACTGTTATGGCGAAGAAAATCAAGATCAAGACGCACAGCGGCGCCAAAAAGCGTTTCTCTCTGACCGGCACCGGCAAGGTCAAGCGGGCCATGACCAAGAAGCGCCACCTGCTCAACGGCCACGGCAAAACCACCAAGCTGAAGCGGGCCCTGCGCGGCACCACCATCGCTGACAAGACCAACGAGGCCGCTGTCAAGCGCATGATCCTGTACAAGTAAGACAGAGGGAGGGAACGAACAATGGCAAGAGTGAAAGGCGCGATGATGACGCGCAAGAGAAGAAACAAGATCCTGAAAATGGCCAAGGGCTACTGGGGGTCCAAGTCCAAGCACTTCAAGATGGCCAATCAGGCTGTGATGAAGTCCGGCGTGTACGCCTACACCGGCCGCAAGCTGAAGAAGCGTGACTTCCGCAAGCTGTGGATTACTCGTATCAATGCCGCCTGCAAGATGAACGGCATGAACTACTCTACCTTTATGAACGGTCTGAAAAAGGCTGGTATCATCATCAACCGCAAGATGCTGGCTGAGATGGCTGTCAATGACAAGGCCGCTTTTACCCAGCTTACTGACACTGCCAAAAAGGCTCTGGCCTGATTTGAACGTTAAGAGCGTCCCCGGTGGGGGACGCTCTTTTTGAGCATATGGAGAGTATGGAATTAAAACATCTATATGAGCTGATTGGCTTGCAACCCAACATTATCAACCAGCTGGAGCGGGCTGCCCGCGAAATATCCTGGGAACAGACCGAGCCGTATCTGGAGCGGCTGCTAAACGCAGACACTGCCCCTTCCACCTGCCAGGAGCTGAACAAACTCCTTTCCGACAGCCCCAGTCATTTCAAACTGCTGCTTTGTTACCTGGAGTGCGTCCAGCGTACACATCAGCGCTATCAAGACCAGCATATTCCAATCCAGATTTATATCGATACTATGAAGTGCTTTCCCCGATTTCTTGCAGAATGCGAGCAGGAAACCGGGCAGATGTACTTTGACCGGGGCTGGTGGGCCTACCGCCAGACCAGTATGCAGATTTTCCGCCTTGGAGTGTTGGAGTATGAGTTTGACCGGCTGGAGGGGGAATCAGTTATCGCCCTGCACATCCCTTCAGATGCGCGGCTGACGGCAGAGGCGGTGGACCGTTCTCTGGAACAGGCGGGGCTGTCGGCTGCGCCTGTGGAATACTATAGCAATCATCAAATTTGCTGCCATGTGCAGGGGCGGCCTTTGGCCGCCTCTGCATGTTCGGTGTCAGCATTTTTTAGGTTGTTATTAAGAAAAAAGTTGTAATTACCTCTTGACAATTTTGAAACATTTGCTATAATAGCACTTGTCCCTGTGAGAGTAGTGTAAATAGCCGGATTGTGTAAGGGTAGCACGACAGACTCTGACTCTGTTTGTGAGGGTTCGAATCCTTCTCCGGCTGCCACAGAAAAACCCGCCGAAAGCCTTGGAAATCAAGGACTTTCGGCGGGTTTGCTATTTGCCTATCAACCTATGAATTGCTCAAAAACAGCTATTCAAGTGCAGTTAGGTGGTGGAAAAGGTGGTGGAACTTTTTTAGTGCCTGGCGTTTTCAATTCCCCATATTCAGTCCAATCAGTCCCAGGGTCTCACTCAAGGGCCTTTGGAGCATAGAAGTTCCGATGGTCACCCCGTTCACTGTGATACTGTGGTCATCATAGGTGTTGGTTACCGGGTTATAGCCCGGGGCCACAGCGGGCCTGACAGGGGCCAGGTCGCTGGTAGACAGCAGTCCATATTCTCTCTTATATCTGCTGTAATCATCATTTTCCAAACTATACAGCGAAGGAGAACTGACTCCCCGGCCGCTGTAGTCATCCCAATAAGCCCAAGGCCTCGCGGTGATCTGGCCGTCGGAGTAGTCAAAGATATCCCATTTTCCAGAGGCCGGGTCATAGTTGGCTCCGATCATAGCCCCCAGACGCTGGTTTTCTGCCATCAGCCGGTCCCGTTCTGCCTTGCTGGTGGCAGCTTCCCAGGCGTAGGCATTGGCGATCATTTGGTCGATGATCTCCTGGCGGCTCATACCTTCCTGTCCTCCAGAGCCGCCATTCCCCCCGTCGTCTGGGTCAAATCCTCCACCGTTTGTTACATCCTCAATGGCGTAACCCAAATCCCGGAGCAATTCGGTCACCCGGTCCACCTGGTCAGCCATAGCGGGGGTGCCGTACCGGGCAATATCATTCAGAATCTCGCTCAGGTCCCGAGCGGGCGTCTCAATGCTCTTCTGGATATCCTTCCAGGTGTCCATCCAGTCGTCGTACTGCTTTTCAGCCAGCTTTTTCCGCTCTTCGGCGGCTTTTTTCTCCGCCTCAAGGGCATCAAGCTGCTGGCTGTACTGCTCCTTCAGGGCCTCATAGTGGTCCTCCCAGGCTTTTTTCTCCTCCTCCTTTTGGTTAATCAGATTCTGGATGTAGTCCTGCCTGGCCTTGCTCTCCTTCTCATAGGCGGCTATCTGCTTGCTGATGGCGTCGATCTGCTTGTTAATAAGGTCCTTCTGCTTGTCCAGCAGCTTCTTCTGCTCCTCCAGGGCCCTGATCTGTTCCTCCAGCCGTTTGACAATCTGCTTGTGGGCCTGTTCCTCCTTGTAGTCTTGAAGCTCCTTCTCCGCCTCCTCCTTGGCCTTCTCCGCATCGGCCAGGGCCTTTTCGGCTTTCGCTACGGCCTCCTCGTCTGATCTCCAGGCCCACACGCCGTCCTTGAGGGTATAGACATTCCTCTCGTTCCGGGCGGTCTGGAGGGCCAGCAGAGCCTCCTCCACGGCCTTTTGAGCCTCCTCCACGGCCAGCTGCTTTTTCTGGAGGGCCAAGGCCTCCTCCTCCCGGTCTTTCTGCTCGTTCCAGGCGTCGTTTACCCGGTCCAACTCCTCGTTGGCCTTGTCGATCTGGTCCTGAATCTCCTCAATGTGGTCGTCCAGCCCCTTGATATAGGGTCCCATAGAGCCATCTGGGTTGAGGGTGTAGTAGCCTTTGATTTGATCCTCCAGGGCGTCCTTCCGCTCATTCAGAGGATCTGTCAGGGCCTCCAACCGCTTTTTCTCCGCCTCCAGCTGGTCGTTGAGCTTCTCCAGGGTATCGTTGATGGGTTTGAGGATTCCCTCCAGCTCCTTGTCGTACTGCTCCAGGATATCGTTGATATCGTCCATCCGGTCCTGTATCTCGTCGATTTCGTCCCCGATGGCGTCAATATCCCCCTGGGCTTTGTCAAAGATGTCGTCAAAGGCCCGCTCCAGCTCGTCCCAAAGGCCTTGCTGCAAATCCCGGATGGAGTCCTTGTCTCCCCAGATTTGGCTCTCCAGGTCGAAGATTTTCCCGTTGTTGGCTCCGCCAATATTGTTCTTCTCCAGGGCGGCTATTGGATATCTCATTGGCTCCGTCCAGAACCCGGGTCAGGGCGTCGATATTGCCCTTGTACTTGTAGGCTGCGTCCACCGCCAGCAGGAATTTGTTGGCGGTCTCCTCGTTCACGTCGCCCACCACCTGCGTCTTGGCGGACAGCTCGCCCAACTGGTCGGACAGGGCCCCATAGCCCGCCTGAGCCCACTTGGTCACAGAGGCCAGGTAGTCGGAGGGGGTGGACCCCAGCGCCCCGGCTACCTCAAAGGCGTTATCCTTCAAACGCTCCATCTCCGCGTCCGTGGCTCCTGTCACCTTTTGGATGGACACCATTTCCGCATTCATGGCCTTTAGCTCCTTGGTGGCCTTTTGGATATTCTGGGTGACAGACCGCAGGATGATGGCCCCGATCTTGCTGTAGCTCTCTTTCAGCTTTTCCTGGCTGTCCGCCGTGGCCTGCCGGGCCTCCGCCTGAGCGGTCTTCTCAATGGCCTGTTGGGTCTTCTGCGCCTCTTGGTAGGATTTCTCCCGGGCCTCTGCGGCGGTGGCCGCCTCATTCATCCCCTGGGAGAAGCTGATGTTTATCTTCTGCCCGTTGATTTTTGCAATCAGCCGGTCAAGCTTGGTCAGGTTTTGAAGTGCCGCCTGGTCTCCCTCTGTGGTTACTTTCAATTTTACAATTTCTTCTGCTGCCATACTATTCCTTTCCTTTCTTAAATTAAAAAAGAGGTCATAGACCGAGTGTTCTAAACTCGACCTATGACCTCAATTGGCCCTTCTATCCCTGTCAATTCAGGGTAGGAAACAGCATTTAATTGTTAGGACATTATACCACAACTTTGCAGGCAGTGCAAGATAAAATTTCATTTTTGGCTAAACAGTTTTGCAATCTTTCTTATGTAACGGTTCCTTTTACTATAAGTAGGTTGGGCCCTTGGGCTGAGGAGTGATGTATCGGGGCTCTGGGAGATTAGCATATTTTCTCAGTGTTTCCACCCATTCTTTTGCCATACTTTTAACAACCGGGTCCAAAATAATGCTTTTAACCGTTCTGAAATCCCCCTTCGGATGATATTGAATCTCTAAAGCATGTGGGACCTTAACTTTCTCCGCACGGGTGCGCCCCTTTGCGTCGATGGCGCTGACTACAGCCATCGTTTCGCCGCCAATCAGGCCTCCTACAATACCCTCGGCAAGAGGATTTAGGGCTTTAGTAATAGTCTTTTCCCAAGGAATAAAGTTTACTTGAACGATTTGGCTGAATGGAAGAATGGTCTTATTTTTTTGGACCTCAAACTCTACCCATTCACTATTTTTGTCAGTGAAAACACGAATACGCTCTTGGAGAGAGGCTCCTCCAAGTCCCTCTAAATGGTCGGATGGAAGGCCCCACTGGTCTCCGCTTATTTTGAAAAAGTCTTTAATTCCCAAAATAATCACCTTTTCCCATAGATGATGATTAATTTTACCACGCACAGCCTGAGAACTCAAGGAAAATTTAGACTTCCTCTCCAGTATCATTCATGGTAAATCCTGCATGATATGTGCAATCAAGTGCTTTTGCAATTTCCAATAGTTCTTTTTCAGAAAAATTATCTCGACCCATTTTATTTGAGAGATTTTGACGAGACTGTCCGGTTTTTTCTGCCAACTCGCCTAATGTAATTCCACGGCGACCTAAAATAACTTTGATCTTTTCACCCATACTGAGAGGCATAAAGCCACCCCCTTCCTTACTTTTATAATATACACTGTAAAATGTACTATGTCAACAACAAAAAGAAAAATAAATAAAAAAAGAAATTTATATATTGACATCCGAAATTAAAAAGTGTACAATAACACCAACCCCAGCAAAATCAATAAGGAGGAAAAATCATGAGTGAAATCGAAAAAATGCAGCGGTACATAGAGCGAACGGAATTACCTGCTGATCTGCACGACAAATACTGCTTCTGCTTGGGCGAGCTGGACGAAGTGTGGAAATTTTCTCAGACCGATATGTTCAGTGCCCTATGTCTGCTCTTTGAGTACGGAAAAGCCAAAGGTTACCGGGCCGCTAAGGCGGAGAGGAGAGCGGTGGTATGAACAAGCTGCAAGTGTTCCTCCACGGAAATACTGAGGTGGTGGACAGTCGAGAAGTGGCTCGGATGGTGGACCGCCCCCACAATGATCTGATGAAGTCGATCCGGTCCTACTGCGAATATTTAGGACAGGGAGATTTCTCCCAGTCCGATTTCTTCATTCCGCACACCTACATCAACAGTCAGAACAAAGAGCAGCCCTGTTACCTCTTGACCAAGAAGGGCTGCGACATGGTGGCGAACAAGATGACCGGGGAGAACCAAACCCTTGCCCTGGAGGTCCTGGAACATCTTCAGATATAAAAGGAACCGTTACGCAGATGTAACGGTTCCTTTTACTATAAGTAGGTTGGGCCCTTGGGCTGAGGAGTGATGTATCGGGGCTCTGGGAGATTAGCATATTTTCTCAGTGTTTCCACCCATTCTTTTGCTGTGCTCTTAACGGTCGGGGCCATTACGACACTTTTAACCGTTCTAGAATCCCCTTTCGGATGATACTGAATCTCTAAAGCATGTGGGACCTTCACTTTCTCCGCACGGGTGCGCCCCTTTGCGTCAATGGCACTGACTACAGCCATCGTTTCGCCGCCAATCAGGCCTCCTACAATACCCTCAGCGAGAGGACTTAGAGCTTTAGTAATAGTCTTTTCCCAAGGAATAAAGTTTACTTGAACGATTTGGTTAAAAGGGAGGATTATTTCTTCTTGGCACTTCAAAACAACGTGTCTCTTGTCCGGCCAAGTCCTAAGGGCTATATGAGCGTTATAAGCAACACCATTCAACCCCTCCAAATGTTCTCCCGATAATCCCCATTGGTCTCCATCTAGCTTGAAAAAATCTTTAAAACCCATACTTCACACCTCTGTTAGGAAATTTATCTTCAATAATCACTGTTGTCGGGTACATATTCCATAATATCGCCAGGTTGACAGTTTAAAATAGTACATAATTTATTGATTGTTTCTGTATCGACCCGTCTGCTCTTTGTAAGCGGCCCTGACAACACCTTATCTAAAACTGTTCCATTTATACCCATCTGGCGGAGGTCCCACTTTTTCAGCCCTTTCTCCTCCATTAGGCTTTTAACCCTTTCCATGGATATAGACAATTCTATCACCCCACTTTTTTATTTAGTGTAGCATTTCCTCTGTCCAAACGCAAGTACAATATTGCACAAACAAGTGTACACAAGTTTGGACAAAATGACCCTTGTCATTTTGTCCATGAGCGTGTACAATAACACCAACCCCAGCAAAATCAATAAGGAGGAAAAATCATGAGTGAAATCGAAAAAATGCAGCGGTACATAGAGCGAACAGAATTACCTGCTGATCTGCACGACAAATACTGTTTCTGCCTGGGTGAGCTGGACGAAGTGTGGAAATTTTCTCAGACCGATATGTTCAGTGCCCTATGTCTGCTCTTTGAGTACGGAAAAGCCAAAGGTTACCGGGCCGCTAAGGCGGAAAGGAGATCGGTGGTATGAACGAGCTGCAAGTGTTCCTCCACGGAAATACTGAGGTGGTGGATAGTCGAGAAGTGGCTCGGATGGTGGAGAAGCAGCACAAGCACCTTCTGCGGGATATCCAAGGGTACATTGATGTGATGGAAAATTCTAACCAGTCCAAATTTGGACCCGTTTCCACTGAGTCCAAATTTGGGCCGAGTGACTTCTTCATCCCATCCACTTACCAGGACAGCAAAGGCGAGGCCCGCCCCTGTTACCTGCTGACCAAGAAGGGCTGCGACATGGTGGCGAACAAGATGACCGGGGAGAAAGGCGTATTGTTCACCGCTGCTTATATAACCGCCTTTGAGAGGATGCGGGAGTGTATTCAGGAGCAGGAGCTTTCCCTGGATGCCTATGCAGTGGAGCAGAGGGCCTTGACCACAGATGACTACCTGAAAGCCGCTCTTATCGTGTCAAACTGTAAGAATGAACGGCTGCCCTATGTGTTGAATTTCCTGGAGCAAGGTGGGTTCTCAATACCCCGGGTCGAGTCCATTAATCCGCAGCTGTACCCGTCGCCGTATGCCGTCGGACAGCTTATTAACGAGGCTATCAAAGAATATGGCTTTACCACAACACAATTAGCTGAGATTACAGGAGTCAACAGAGTTCTGCTGAGCAACTACAAAACCGGTATACGGTTGCCTGGAAACACAAGAGCAGCATATCTGGTCCGCGTCCTCACGGAGACAATAGACCGCGCCAAAGCAAACCGAAATGCCTCCGTAGTAGTCTGAAATCGCTGATTGTGAACCACCCGCCTGACGATGGCCCGCTGGGTACGGGCCGAAACACTCCATACCTGCATAAATCAGGAAAAGATGCAGGTGTGGAGTGTCGCGGGAAACCCATCGGCACAGGGGGAGTCAACCGCCGCCCCTTTGACATATATGCAGCTTGAAAATCGCAAAAAAAAGAAGCCCCCCGCAGGGGAAAACCTGCGGGGGAGGGGAAATTTTTAGAGAACATAATCGACGATATTCTTCTGAAATTCCTCCATTTTTGAAACAGCCTCTAAGTATAGATTGGGAGTATCGTTTTTCATATCCCCAATCTCTCTGAACATAGCACCTTTATGAAGCGGCATTTGTTTATGTACCCTGATAAAGCATTCAGCATTTAAACTTAATGCTGCCCTTTCCTGCGGAGGAATAAGAATATCATAATAGGAATTCACATTCTGGCGCAGGGTAATGGTCGAAATAGGAAGGACAGTATAGTCATTATCATTTGGGCCTCCGACCACTAAAACCGGCCTTGTTTTCCTTTGGATGCAATTGGTCCTTAAATCAAAATAATCGACTCTGGAGAGGTAGACTTTCCCAATCAAGGATCGACAACCTCCTCTTGAGCATCATCAAATTCATCGTAGTACATATCCCAAACATGGTCGTAAGGACGCACTTTCTTTGCATCCTCTCGAATATCCTCAAGCTTTATTTTCCTGCTTCCGTTTTCTCCTGCTCTCAGGCCAATCCTTGCATTCCTCCAAGACGTCTCTTGATGGGAAAGCTCACTGAGTTTCCACGAAGCTAAAGATCCGTATTCGAGGATGACATTGTTTGCAATATATTGAATTTCATCCGGAACTTCTTTCATTGGGCATACCATTTCTCCCTCACAGTAATGGTTTCGTACATCCCGACTTACCGGGCCGAATTTCCAGCCCTCGAAGTCACCATCAAATGCCGGCTGACCCGTGATTGCGAAAGATTCTCGCTGAATAAAATAGAGCAGCTTATGCAATTTCATCTCGTCAAGGCGTTCTTTGGTTAACTCGCTGTATCGCTGGACAACATACGCCGCCACGTCAACAATTTTTACCATGGTATCACCTCCACTTTCCTTGCATTATACCACGATATTGGCTTAATTCAAGGCTTGATAGCTCATTTCCCTAAAAAATCAAATTTTGCCAAGTGCGCTGTGAATCCACTGCCTCTAGGAATAGGAAATATCAAGCTGCCGCCGATCTTAAAAACCCAACAACTTCCGAGGCGTCAATTAACTGCTGAACTTCGCTTAACATAGCGCTCGCCTCCTTCTATCTTCTAGTATACTCTATTTTTGGACACAAGTAAACCATCTATCCATTCTAAACAATAGAAAAATTTTTCATACTGAGAACCACCCGCACAGATGCAGAAAGAAAGGAGCTCCCTATGACCATAGAGCAAATTGCCGCCGCCGTCCCGGCGTACCTGGGCTTTTATGACGACAAATCACCTAACACAAAGGAACTGAAGTGTTACGCCCTGAGCTTTTTCATTGACTTTATGTCAAAGGAATACCCCGGCCAGGAGCTGACCCCGGAAATGGTCCTGGAGTACCGCCGGTCCATGTTCGGCCTGGAGCCCAACACCATCACCCAGTATATGCGGCAAATCCGCAGTGCCATCTCCTTTATGCTGCAGGCCCGCATGGTCACGGGGGAAAATCCAGTTCCCACCCTGTTTGTCGGCCAGGAGAAATACCAGCCCTACGACAATCTGCTGACCCACGACGATATTCAGCGGATTCTCCGGCCTGACTACATCCCGGAGGTCATCAGCGGTCGGGTGTATCTCCGGGCCCGGGCAATGACCATTCTGACTCTTGCCTCCGGGCTTCGGCTGGCAGAGCTGCTGACCCTCACCCCGGAGGACCTGGACTGGGAGAGCGGCAAGGCTGTGGTTCGCCACGGTAAAGGAGACAAGCGCCGTCTGGTGCCCTTCCCCGCCATAGCCCAGGAGGCGGTAAAGCAGTACATGGACCATCAGCGCAAAGCCTGCCCGGAGGGTATGCCGCTGTTTGTGAACGCCTTGAAGAAGGGGGGCTATAAGCTCCTGAACAAACGTACAGCCCAGTACAACATAACAGCCTATGTGGAGGCTATGACGGGGCGGAAGGACATCTCTCCCCACGCGCTGCGCCACTCGGCGGCTTCTTGGTGGGTGTCCTGCGGCGTCTCCATGCGGGAGGTGCAGACACTTCTCGGACACAGCAAAATCGAAACCACAGAGCGCTACGCCTCCCTGGTGGCCCCAGACACCGCCCCCATCCGCAGCGCCAACGCGGTTATGGCCGTGGCCTTCGGCAAGCCAGATTAAAGGTTAATCTAACACCATCCCTCTAAATAACCGGATGGTGTTTTTTTTACCTTCTCGAATCAGGATGACACTCCAAATCTCGAGATATTATTTATTAAATATACAACGATTGGATATAAAAGTAAATAAAGAGAATACATATAGAAAAATTTTGTCGTAATTTGCTAAATCAAGTCCTATTTTTTCTCTTATTTTGACACCCAATTTTGGTAAAATATGGTTTGACAAAAAATGAAATTGATATAAAATGAGGTTGCAGTATGATGTCCTTTTTACTTTTAAAACCGGGAATCTATGCGCCATTAAAAAAAGAGAGGGGCTATAGTTTTATGGAAGAAGGCAACAAATCGGTTCAGACTGATGAAAAGGGGGATAGTAAGGGCAAAGCGTGGTGGGATATCAGCAAACCGATGTTGGCATTGATATGTACTATAGGTGGTATTCTATTGTCCTTAGTAATTACCTTAGGATTGTCTAATTTTTATACCCTACCAGTGCAAGTGGAAAACTTTGGAGATAGAGTTGAAGATTTATCAGAGAATTTAAAGTCATTCAGTGAAGAAATGAGAGAGACGGTTAAGGAGCTTGGCAATACTGATGCGGCTTTTTGGGAAGAACTCTATGAAATAAAAGCTTCTGCAAACGGCACAATAATAAATGCGGCAGCATCTCAGGAATTTTCCTATGAAGTTTCTCGAACCTTGAATGCACCAGACTTACCAGGCAAAGCACCAGTTGTCCAACTTCTATCTAATACCGTTGTAGCTCGCAGCTCTGAATCGGGGCAGGAGTTAAAAGTAAGTGACTTGGCAAACCACAAGATTCTTTTGCCATATGAAAGCGGGGGGCAAGAGGTAGTTTTTTATGGATATATCAATGAAAATGGGCGCTGGGACGGAAATTGTATTATAAATACCTATAGAGACAATAAACTGGAATTGATTACTGATGCGATTTATTTGAATGGTAAGTTGCTCAGTTGCAAGCAGGTCTTTTATTATAAAATGAGTTCTGAAAAAATAGTTTGGGCATATGCGGATCGATTGAGCGAAGAAAGCTTTAGTACGGGTGAAACTTGGCTTTACGCCAAAGAGGACGATTATTTCAAAGACTTTGATTTGAGTAGTGCTACAGAAGATGATGTACTTACGGCAGATGGATTTCGTGAAATAATTTGCGGCAAAAAGATTGCTTATTATTATGGTAACACTGCTGATGGGTACTTTAATGATATAACCGGAAACGCCTATATGATTCACTACTTTGAAGATGGATCGGTCAAATTACTCTATTCAGGAAATTTTGTCAATGGTTTGTGCAATGATTCAACCGGGAACGCTTGGCAAATTGTTCGAGAGGAAGACACAAAATACATGTGTTATAAAGGACCGTTTAAAAATAATCAGGCAAACTATACGAAGAGAGTAAGGTCGTTCCCATCTCCCCTAAGTTCACTTGAACCTGATAGATTAGAGGAATTTTGGGACTGTTGGAATGACAGCAGTGTCCTGGTTTATCTTGGAAATTCAATGAGCCGCGAAGATATAGACTTAATTATAGGGGACAGAAAATTTGATGGCGACGGTGTGTTAGACTGGGGCTATCTAGACGATATAACGATTTAAAAAAAGCGGTTGCTGCATCTTGGTGGCAACCGCTTTTCTTGTACTTTAATCTTTGCAGAAAAAATCGATTTTTGAAAGATATTATTTCACCACCACCGCATTACTCAGCCCATATAGCCACTCAATAGTCACGGTGTCCCCCGCTTTTGCGCCAGACATGGTGGACACATAGGGCAAGTCCATCACGGCGTCGTCGTAGGGCTCCTTCACCCCCATTGTGGTCCCGTTGGGCGGGGTAGCAACGGTGACGGTTTTCCGTCTCACGCAGTTTTTTGTGGCGTCCTGGATAATCTTCCGAATCCACGGTTCCAGGGCCTTCTGAATAGCCCTAACCTCGTCTTGACCGTTCATATCGGGACCACCTCCAGCAGCTCCCAGCCGTGTGGGCACGGGGCCTTGAGTCGTGCGGACTCTGGGCTCTCTGCGTCAACACTAGCTCTCGCTGTCGCACCCGAGGGGGTGCGTAGTATGATCTGATAGGTTCTGGTGATTATGTTTGTTTTCAGCATCGTCAGTTCCTCTTAATTAACCAGCGCATAGGCAGCAGCATTAGCCGGAGTGAAATACCCAGACACTACAACAAACCGTCCATCTCCATACGCAGCGCGGGTCCAGTTTTGCTGTTCCGGAAGTTTATACGCAGTCCAAGTCTGAGCATCGGTGGTGCTTACAGATTCCTGTGACGCAGACCCGGTGGACATTTGGTTCCCAACTGCGACAAATAAGCTGTCTCCATAGGCGATTCCCCAGACAGATGCTGCAGGTTTAATTATAAAATTATTATTCCAAGTTTTTCCACCATCTTTGCTCCAGAACAGCACCCCGTTTGCTGGTCCGCCAGCCAGGAACATGCCATTTCCATAGGCGATAGCTCGAAGGCCGGTAGGAACAGAAGCGGCTCTACTCCAGTTAACTCCATCCACACTTTCGACAGCCGCTCCGTCTGTATTTACAGCAACAAATTTTCCTTCTCCGTATACAACACTAAAAAACGATCCTGAGAAAGGAAGATCAGCTTTCTGCCACGTAATGCCATCTGCGCTGTATGCTGCACTCCCAGATTGCCCCAGCATGACATATTTTCCGCCGCCGTAGGCAATACACATCCAGTTGCCGATTGGGACAGTCGTTTTTGTCCAAGAACTGCCGTTTGAGCTGTATGCGCCGGTGCCCCCCCTTGCGGCAACAACAAATTTACCGTTGCCGAAGGTGATATCCCACGGAACATCCCCTGCATCAAGTGGAAGTGTACCATTTGTCCAAGACACTGCGTTTGATGTGTACGCAGCCCTTTGTGATGCACTCACCGCAACAAACCTTCCATTCCCATAGGCAACTCCCGTCCAATTATCGGTTGCCGGCAATGTGCTTTTTTGCCACGCAGAGAGGGTCTTCCCGTTTGGCCAAAATTGTCGTGCTACGCCGTTCACCCCTACATAGCCTTTTACCACTCTTCGGGCCTTACCATTTACTCCAACATAAATTTCTTTGACCTTCCGGGCCTTCCCAGCCACACCAACATAGGCGTTTTTTGCCATTACGCACCCTCCTCATTCATACACAAGGTAGACCGCTCCGGTAGCCAGCGAACTGGACCCGGCAGTAAGGTCAGTGGAGTTGATAGTAATAGGTGCGGTTCCAACATCGGAGGCTGACAGAGTGATGTTTGCCGTGAGCGCTTTCCCATTGATTGTACGATAGGCAGGAACTGCATTTATTTCTGCGGGGGTGGGCAGCCATGTAGACGGTCTCGCTCCAACCATTGCTGCGGTATAGTCCCCGCTTTGAGGATTTACTACCCCTGTGCGCCCGTTGAAACTGGTTACACCGGTCGTTCCTCCCCCGCCCTGATCCAGCTTTTCCAGCGTATCACTGATATCGTTCAAGTTTTGAGCGCTGATGGGCGGACGGGCGTTATCAATCCATCCCGGATTTTTGTATTTTCCGTTTACAATAGGCATAATTTTTCTCCTTTCATTCTCCTGGCATAGGCGCCGCCGTGGCCAGGGGGAAGTCATTCACTGAGGTACAATTGAGCTGCATAGCCCCGGTTTGACCAATAGGGCGGGAGAAGCCGGTGAGCAGATGCCGCTCCACGGGAGAACCGGGCTTGTCTGTGCGCTGGATGGTGACCAGGTTGTTCTCCGTTAGGTGAAAAATCTGGCTGGTCTGCACGGTGACCGACTTCTGCAGCACCGTGTTCCGTTTCAGATAAAACTCCGCCAGCTCCTGGCATTGCCCATCTGCGTAATAGGCCGTCTCGCTCCGCCGCTGGGTCCTGTAGCCCAGAATATTCACATTGGTATCGCTTCTCGGGTCGGCGTTTATGGCTCTCCCCGTGGGGATAGGCTCGTTCTCTTTCAGGGCCGTCCCCCGGACGATAATATCATTGTAAACCTCGGTGTTCTTTATGGTGTAGGTACACCCCAGAAAGGTGGTCCGCTCCGGGGAGAGCTGATACTGCACCGGCTTGTCCGTGTCCAAAATGTCCTCATAGGCGGCGTCTACCCGGAAATGTCCCGCCTGGTCGTAGCCCATCCAGCCCACCAGCATCTTGTTCACCTCCAGCAGCACCTCTGCATAGGTGCCGTTCTCACTCTCGCACCGATAGGTGTAAGGGGCCGTGAGCCAGCTCGCGGTGGTACCGTCGGGCAGAGTGACGGTGCGGTCGTTGTAATAGGTGGTGAACACCGGGGGCACGTTGTCAATGGGCTGTCCGTTCCCCCTCCCCTTCTGGAGCAGCGTGGTCACTGCGTTGAACAGGTTCTCCCCCCGGCTGATCTGGTATGTCCCTTCCAGGTTGCCGAACAGCGTCCCGTCCAGATAGGCCCACTTGTCCGCCAGGGTGTACCGGGCCGTCTTCCGTCCCGGCTCAAAGGTCTCCTCTGGATCCTTCACGTAGAAAACCCCCTGTGGGAGGTAGTAGTCTGTCCCGTCTGGAAGGACCAGCCCTTCCATCAGTCGTATCTGCTGGCCGAACCACACCTTGTTCACATTGAAGTCATACTCCCCATCCAGGTTGGACAGGGTAATGGCGGCCTGCCTCCTCTGGCCGTTCTGGAGGTTGACTGTCAGCTCCCCCTCCTGGATAAACGCCCCGGCGCGGCGGTTTTTGTGGTTATTGTCAATAGAGAAGGCCAGGGAGCCGTCTGGTTGTAGAAAGTCCAGCCGTGCCAGTTTGAGAAACGGCCCCTCCAGGGCGTTTAAGTACGCTGCCCAGCGTTCCCGGTCGGTCGTAGCTATCTCCTCCTTAAAATCCTTGACAGGTGGTATGGTGTACGCTATAATGCGCATCTATTGGTGATGAAGGTGGCTGTAATGACGAATACCAATATTACTGTTTTTCGGAAAAATGTGTTTGGTTTTGTGGATCAGGCAGTGACCTATGGCGATGTGGTGAATGTAACAACAAAGAATAGAAATGCGGTTATCATCAGTGAATCTGATTACAACAGCCTGCTGGAAACCATGCATCTGTGCTCAATTCATGATGTGGAAAGCAGCATTGAGAAGGCTGAAGCGGAGCCTCTAGATGGCTGTGTTCCATACGATCCAGAGGAGGCGTGGTAATGTACCACGTGGACTCATTACGAATATCTCCATTGGGCCGCCCTTCCGGGCGGCTTTTCTTTGACTTTATATGGCGGGGCCAGCGACAAACACTTTGTCAGTGTCTGCGTGTGTGAAAAACAAATCTCTCACAATGTCATAAAGCCCGACCTCTCCATCCGGGTTAATACATGGTACATAGTGGCAAAGCAAGTCATTTATTTCATTAGAAGTCGATTCATATACTTTTAATTCGTAAAATTCAAAGTTTGATTGGGAATCAAATCTTTGTGTAATGCTGGTTGCACTGTATCTGTAATAATAATGTCTTGCAAATAGCGGATATGTATTTCTAGCCCCAATTGTAGCTATACCCAAATTAAGAACCAAATCTGCGCCATTAAAAACAAACTTCTTTTTTGGAAGATCAATAATTATTGAAGATTTATCCTGCGTAACTGAATATGGGGAGGTTATTTTGTAGTCACCGCCCCCATAAACAGTTAAAATGTTTTCAGAACGATATACACGGTAATTATTCTGAGTTGCAGATCCAGAGGTTGGTCTATAGTAATAGTACCGCCCAGTAATGGTGTCTTCACTTGAATCGGCAAAATCTAAAAATTTAACAGAAAATTCAAATCTTTTTGAGCTGTAAAGATTGTTAGAGTTTTGGCCCGGAATGTTCAAATTTTCAATGTAGGTAAGGTTTGGATTACTGATATACTCCACTTCCGTGTACCCTTCGGGCAGTCTAGAGGTTTTTGCAAACACCGCCACCAGTTTTCGGTCTCCTGTCACAGTGAAGGTATACTCAGATTCCTCGCTGACAGTAATATCGCCACTTACTTCCGGGCCAGCAGTAAAAGTATCGGCTCCTGCATTGGCGTAGAATATACCATCCACAAGGTCGTATAGACCAATAACGCCGGAAGGGTCGGAGCAGGGAACCATCTTTTGAACAAGAACGCCTTCTTCGTAATTTTCAAAAGAATAGAGCTTGCCGTAAAGGGAATAGTTAGCATGTGCGCCCCCCAACAATAAAACAGAGGGTGTCGAAGCGAAATCAGTCGGCACAGTAATGCTATAAATAGTTCCATCAAGCGAAAAAGTCCCATTTTGAAGGTCTATATCTGCTCTGTGCCGCTTCGGGACTGTTGTGTCAGGATCGGGGTTTATATTTGTCAATGTGGTGCCGTTGTTCCGAATCACGAATTGTACTCCGTTTCCCGCCTGATAAAGTAGCCCAGCGGTTGTATCTTCTGCCCAAATAACAAATTTAGGGTAGGAAGTTCCTCCTTTCATAGTAACCTCTATATCGACAACATATTTTGCTTTTGAGGATAAGGTCTTCCCTGTATCAATGTAAGTAAACCCCGCAGTCGCCTGGATATATTCCAGTTCCGTGTAGCCGGTTGGGAGCCTTGACCCTTCAGGTTCCTTCCACGCTGCAAACTCGTACCCATCCCCGGGATTAGCGGTAACGGTGGCCCGCGTACCCTCCTGATACTCCCCCGCTCCGGTCACAGTTCCACTTCCAGTGGGGTCGATAGTCAGCGTTACAGTGTAAGTCGGGATAAAGGACAATTCCGCCTCATACTGCGTGGGGATGTTCACGGTTTGAGTGGCCCCGGCGGAGAGGGCCAAGCTAAAATTTTCCTGTACCTCCACTTCCGTGGCGGCGGATTGGTTTCCGTTCAGCGTGGCGGATATCGTCCATGTGCCGCCATTGGGCAGGTGGAAGGTGGCCATCCCAGTAGAAGTCTCTGTCAGGGTGGTAATCCCATCTGTGGCGGTCACCACCGCCCCGGATTCCACTGTCACCACCAGCAAACCGGCGTAGGTGGGGGAGACTGGATCCAGCGTCCCAGTCACCACGTTGCCGCTTTGGTCGATTAGTTCCTTGTCCTTCAAAAGGTCCCCTGCAGTTCCGGGGTTCGTCAGCGCAGGAAGAACCGTTCCAGTCCCCGTCACCTTCCCTGTGCCGTCGTGGTAGCCTTGGGGAATAGTGTAGCTTTCCCCGCCTGCCACGCTCACCTGCTGGGGCGGATTGTTTGGCATCGTCCCGGTCACAGGAGCGTTCTTCTCACTATAAAACTGTTTCCCCGCCAGAACCTCTCCCGCCGTTCCGCTGTTGGCCAGCGGCTCCAACCTGGGGTCGCATGTCACCTGATAGATTCCAGGCCCCGGCACTTCAAAACTCACTGTTCCCATACTTTTACCCCCAATGTAAAAATTTTTTTGCTGTAGATAATTTATTTTCAATAATATTTGCTGCTACTCGATATGCAGGGTAAACAAGGTCAAGAAACGGGGCAGATGCAACACGATCGATTTTGGTTTTGTCCTTGGTCACGAAAAAGTACTTCTCTTAAAAACTGATTCGTAACTCACTGCCCTCCACCCGGAGGGCAGTTTTTCATTGAATTACCTTCGTCTGAATAAACCCGTTCCCGGTCACCGTTACGCTGGCCCCGGAGGGTCCGATTGCGGTCAGAATGATTGGCCCTGTGAACACCAGCCCGGCATAGTAGGTTAGGTCGTCGTTTACCGTGATGGTCTTCTGGTCAGAATCTGCCCCCAGAACTGCGCTCACGGCGTAATTTCCGTAGGCGGGGGGATAATACACCACGGGCCCGATCCAGGTCTGAGAGAGGACCACAGAACCGTTTGCGGTGATAGTCACAAGGGCCCCAGCGGGGGCCGTCACCACAATGGCCGCCCGGTCTGTCTCCTGCTTTTGCCCCGTTCCGCCGTTCCAGTCCCCCGGGCCACTGATGATGGACATACCCTCCGCGTCCCCTGTCTCCACCCAGGGGAAGGTCCCAAAGTAGGGCTGCGGGACCTGGTTGTCTCCCGTCTGGAAGGATACCGCCGCCCCGGTCTCAATTTTCCACAGGTTCCCCTTCCGGTCCCGGAGGAACTTGGGGTCTGTACTTACGGACAGCGCCCGCAGGGCGTCCGCCTGTTCCACTGTGTCAAAATATCGGTTCTTTTCAAAATCTACCTGTCCGATATACCCTGTCAGTGTGGAGCTCTGGTAATTGAAAGAGCTGGGCTGCCGGTTGGGATAGGGGGTAAAGTTCTGTAAGAGCTGTGGGGCGTTGTTGTTGGTGATGGAGTCCGTATTTACTGAGTTTCGGAAGACATGGACCTCCTTCACATGGTAGGTTTTGTTATCCAATTCGGTCTTCATCACCGTCCAGTTCCAGAACATGGGGGTGATGGGGTTGGAGATCAGCGGGGCGGATACGTAGGTCCTGGCCCCCAGGACAAACAGATAATAGATGTAGGTCTCCTGATTACGAAATCCTTCGTCCACCAGCGTCGACGTGCCGATATCCAGATTGGCCACCAGTCGGAGCCGACTCTCCCCCTCCTTCCTCCGGTACAGAGCCACACCTGTCACAGTATCTCCTACAGGAGCGATATTTCCCCCGTTCAGACCCTGATAAAACCCGGCCATAAAGCGGGTGTCCAGTGTCCAGGCTGGCTCGTAGGTCATGTTGGTCAGCAGATCATTCAGCAACGCCCCGGAGACCTCCCCGGCCATCACTGTAAGCCACTGGCACCGCTGTTCTCCGTGAAGAGTCAGTGCGGTAATGTCCGGCTGCACCCAGGTCAAGGGGTAAGTAATCTTCCTCCAAGAGTAGCTCCCGCCGCTGGGAAACAGACTGTTTCCGGGAGACAACTGCGTGGTGGGGAGAAGACCTCCTTGGGAGACGATGTGGTAGAAGTGCATTTCTCTGGGCGTTATCACAAGGCGCATGGGCCAATCCGGTTCAATCCCCGACATGGAGTTTGACCAGAGAGCTATCCCGTTCAGCTCCAGCCGTACCGAAGAGGGTGTCACTGAAAAGGTTAGCCCAGGTACTACGGTCAACACCGGGGCGGTCCCTGCGGCCGGGAGATACCCGGACCAGGCCAGGGTCCATGGAGCGCCGATGTCCAGCTCTCCCCCATTCTTTTGGTTCCAGGTCACTGAAGACCCAGCTGGGAGATCCAGCACTCCGTCCTGGATGGCATAGGGACCAGAAGCCGTCCCGGGGATGTAAGACACCAGCGGCCACCGGAGGGTAATCCCCTCAATTGGGTGGCGGCAGGCGTCCACATAGCCCAGCATGTCAGACACCTGGTACTCAACGGTAAAATCCACCCACCCGGTATCCGCCTCTACACCGTTCTCCGTCTGGATCATACACCGGACCCGATAATCGGTGCCCGTAAACAGCCCATCATAGCTGACTTTGATCTCTCCGGAGCCGTAGATGTTCCCGGAATCCTCCAAGGGTTCGTTTTCATGGCCCGCCTCACATAGCAGCCACCGGAACCAGTCCAGCCCGTCTCCCTGAGCCTGCGTATAGTTGGCGGTAAAGCTGGCCATCCGCCCGGAAATGGGATTTATAAAACTCTGAATGTTCAGGGTTGGAGCCGCCCGGGTAATGAAGTAGGAGGGGGAGATCTGCTGGATGCTCCCGCCGTTCCAATACTGGGTGATCTGCAGCTTGTACCCATCGGCAAACCCGTTCACCAGGTTCGGGTTTGGGATTGTCACACTGTAATACTTCGTATCTCCTGTGGAACTCACTCCCCAGAAGGGAGAGATGTTCACCACGCCGGAGGTGTAGACCCGTGTGGATGAAACAGTATTCTGAAAGATGTCAATCTGATACCCCGTCATGGCGGAGTTTCCATTTACCTGCCAGGACACTGTCAGTGGCTGGCTGGCATCCACTGTCCCGCCTCCCTGCCCGGCGAAGGAAGATGGGAATATATTTGTCGGCTGATATAGCGCCATGATCTCCTCCTAAAATCCGTTTCGTGTTAACCCCTTCTTGAGTGCCTGATAAGCCCGCCCGGAGGACAAAACCTCCGCCTGTGTTTTGGCGGTGAAGGGGCGAGGGTAAGGCTGGCGGAAGCTGGCGGCCCCTGTTTCCACCACATGGGCCAGTGACACGCCGTAGAGCCGTCCGTCCTGGAAGGGCGCGGTGTTCCAAACCTCCAGTGCAGCAAAGTTCTCTTCTTCTTTCACTTCTGCCCTGATTTGGTCCCAATCCCCCAGGCCCCCCGCCTCCATCCTTCGGCTATCCATTGCCATAGGGCTGGCATCGTAGGAATATACCTCGTCAAGGGCTTTTATAATCATGGTAGCCCGCACCTCGTTGGCTACCTCATGTTCCAGGGAATCTGCCGCCGCTTGGGACACCTTCGACAGAAAGGTTTTGTATTTGTCAACAAAGCTCATCATATCGCCTCTCCCAAGGTCTGCGGCCAGGCCCTGGGAGAGGCGGGGGAACAGTACCGTTCCCCTCGCCTCGTCTCTTAGCTCACGCCGCTGTCACGGTAATGGTATACACGATATCGCTCTTGTTTGTCTCAGACACAGTCAGGGTGAAAGACTTGCTGCCGCCGGTGGTATCCACGGTGTAGGTGGGCGTGGTGGCGGTGCCGCCAACGGTCACATCGGAGGCGTCGGTCCCGCCCACAGCCGCACTCTGCCCAGAGACCAAGGATACCTCCAGCACCACACTGGTAGTGCCATTGGCCACATTTACCGCCACGGCCCTGTCTGCGCCGCCGCCGGTGATGGTGTTGCTGGCATCAGGGGCAGGGTTGGTCATAGTAAAGGTCACATCGGCGGTGGGTACGGGAGCCGGGGTACCGCCGGTGACAGTCACCTTAGCCGTAGTGGTCAGCTTCTTAGAGCCGTTGGAGGTGATGGTCACATCGGAGGTACCCGCCGCCACGCCGGTCACCACGCCCTGGCCGCTCACAGTGGCTACGGCGGGGGTGCCGGAAACAAAGGTGAGGTCGGTCATCAGGGGCGTGCCTAAGGAGCCGTCGTCCATCACATACTTCACAGGGATGGGGACGGTGGCGCCCACGGCCACATCGATCTCGCCGCCGCCCACGACGGCCAGCCCGGTGGCAAACTGCTCGGCGGAACCATAGAGTTCCAGCACCATGTAGGCCAGCTTGGGGGAAGCGGAATTGCCGCACTGGATACCTGCCTCACAGGCCTCGTCGTAGCTCAGGGCGGTTCCATTCATCACGGTAGTGGCCGGCGTAGTCTGGCTGCCTTCGGTGGAGACATCGCCGTTGAACTGCATCCGGGGAATGGTAATGTACAGGGTTCCTACCCGGGAGCCGTTCATGGGGTTGGCCTCCTTGCTCTCGGTGGCGTACACCGGGATGGAGATCAACGTCCGTACAACGGCGGGGTTCATCAGGGTCTCCACAGAGAACTGCTGGGCCCCGGCGTTCACGGTGTAGTAGTGGACACAGTACTTCTCCCCCGCTGTGGCAGTGAAGTCCTGAATCTGCATTGTAGTGGGGTCGATGGTATAGGCAGTTCCGTCGTTGCCCACATAACACACGATCTCGCACCCGCCCAGAGGAGCCACAGGGGTCTGGGAGACAATCAGGGATGTCCCGGCGGCCTCCACCACCTCGTCTACAGGCACCACGCCATTGTAGGTCACGTTGCCGCCCACAGCCAGGGCACGGCCCGTCAGGGAGAAGTCAGCGGCGGTCAGGTTCATGGTCAAAGAGGGGGTGTCGGGAATCTGGATGACCACCGGATTGCCGATCCCAGCGTTGATGGCCCCCAGGTTCACGGTGCTCTGAAGCTGGCTGGTGCTCATTTTGTTGCTGTAGTAGACCAGGTCGTTGGTGCCCGGGTCAAAGCACTTTACGTCCATGGTACCTTTGGCGTACAGGGGTCGGTTGTTCAGGTTTGCTTTAATCAAGAAAATCATTCCTTTCCTTTTATCATTATGTTATAGCTTTCGCTGGGTCAACAAGGTCCTATTTCTGTTTAACAGAGTCTGATAGCCGTCCGGACAGGGCACTCAGGGACTCCACGCCCACAAGGCCTTCCTCCCGGTCAAATTTCCAAGAAGGATAGGGGTTGCCGCCCTTGAACTTCCCGCCAGCGGCCAGGGTGATGTTTGCCATACAGAATCCCTCACTTCTGTCAATGGCCCGTTCCATTCTCTGGAACCGGCGTACCGTCCATCCCAGGATGTCATTGGGGCCGCTATGGCTTTTCAGCGCCACAGAGGCAATCAAATCCTCCAGGTCCGCTTTGAGGGGCGGGCCCCCGGAAGAAAGATCCTGCTGCGCCTCCAAAAGCTCCAAATTGGCCCGCTCGTCGGGCAGTTCCAGGCCGTTTTGCAGGGCCAGCAGCTCCCTCAGGGAGCCAAAGTTCTTTTTGGTAATCTCCACCCGTTTCTCCCCCTGAACGACCAGAAGAGAAGTGATCTTCTCACTACCCCCCTTGTCAAAGGGGTGGGGAGATTCTGTTACAAGGTAAATGGGGAGATTGTCTTCATCCGGTAGCCGAAGGGACAATTTCAGCATGGCACACAGTCTTGGAAAGAGACCCATACCGATCAGCCCCTCTAGGTAGGGCACCGTGGACCAGGGAAAGGGCCAGCTCTGCTGAAGAGCGGTGATACTTTCCTTTGCTGTCAAGAAGAGGGGGTAGTCCCTCATCAGGACGGGATAGATGGTCAGGCCGTTCCACTCCTCCGGCTTGCCTAAAATCGTATCGGCCCAATTCATCAGCTCGCCCCCCAGGTCAGTCCCAAAATCAGCTGCCGTCCCACATTAGTCCCCCGGTCGTCGATGGCCCAGGAACCGCAGTTGGGATTTTGGTTGTGGTCGTAGTACAGGGTGCCCACACCGTTGATGTTCACTCCGTTTAGGGCCTCCATCAGTGCACACTCCATCGCCCACACCCGGGAAAGGGCTGTTCCAGCCGCTCCCTCATAGATCACGTTGGTCATGCACTCAAATATAATGGACAGTTCGCAGCGGTGAACCACTCGGCCCACACCCGGCCCCATGTACATTCTCAGAAGGGTCTTGCCCACATACTCTGTCTGGGCAATGTAGGCCTGGGGGAAGATACGGTAGAGTTTTTCACTGGGCGGATCGGTCTGTCGCATGGGGTCAAACACCACGTCCCGTTTTTGCTGCGGTGTCGGGAGAGGTTGGGACAACGGGTCCCCATCGTCGTAGAAGAGGTACTTCATCAGCCTTACCCGGGGGTAGTCGTTGTCCTTCGGCGGGTCATAGCCAGGGAGGGGTAAATCCAACAGGTATTGGCAAATCTGCCGGGGGATATGCTCCGCACCCCGCAGGGTCATATACCGCTCATCCCGCTGATAGGGATATGTGGGAGAGATCAATCCTCCTCAGCCTCCTCTGTGGTTTTCTTCGCCCCTTCCAACGCTTTCTGCAGCTCTTGCACCACCTCGGGGGTCAGCCCCAGGCGCATGGACTCCTGAAATCGATTGAAGGGATCGTTCTTCTCGGCGAGTCGTGCGGTAATCTCTTTGTCGAGCAGTTGCAACATCTCCCAGAAATCCTGGTTGTCGGGCCGCCCTTCATGGAGCCTGTCGTAATCCTCCAAGGTGAACTGGAACTCCGGTTTTTCCTTATCAAGCCCGGAAGTGTCGATCTTGTGCCAGCAGAAGCCTTGAAGGATATACTCCTCCACCAGTGCCCGCCCAACAATATTCTCTCTCCAAAAACCACTCTCGGTCTGTTCTATGCACCCGGGGGTGAGAATCTGGACAATGGCGTATTTCCGGGCCAGGGGAATGTAGGTCTCAGCCTTTTCGAGGCTTTCTGCGGTTAGTTTTCTTTGCTCCACTGGATTTGACCTCCTTCGTTTTTTCTTCTGTAAGGCCCCCTTCACAAAGGGGGCTGTCCGCCGTAGCCTGACTGAGGGTTTTCCTCTGTAGGGACCGCTGCATTTCAGCAGGAGAAAATCCTCCGTCATCCGCTTCACGGATGCCACCTCCCCTTGCGGAGGGAGGCTTGAACTTCCTGCACCCCTGATATCCTGTATTCTCATATCTCCGGGTGTCGGAGCAATAATACTGATGGGCGCAGTAGCTCCCATCCTGGCAGAAGATACAGGGGGAACCGTTTTTTCTCTGCCCCTTAGGGCAAACTGGCCTGTTAATCATCATCTTACCTCGCAGTTAATTTTATTTTGGTAGTCAGAGTATTCTTCCCATCTGTGACTGTAACCGTCAAGGGGATATCACTGGGAAAATAGGCAGTCAGAGTTGCGGCTTTTCCATCCAAAACGGCTTGATACAGCCCCTCCGGTCCCTCAAAGTTCCATGCCACGTCCTCACCGCTCTCCACAACCAGGGTCAGGTTCTGGTAGATGGGCAAGGAACCGGGCACTGTACACGCCCATACAAGGGAATTCCAGGCAGTCACAGTGATAGGGATATCGGTATATATCCCTGGATTTTGCTCCAGGCTGCAGCGAACTGTTCCCTCTCCGAGGGATACAGCGGCCACATTTCCGTCCTTATCCACTGTCAGCTCAGGGGACAAGCTCTCCCACAAGTAGGACACCTCCCTATCCGGGGTCTGCCCACAGCGTAGAGAGGAGGGGGTAAACTGCGCAGTCTGTCCCTCCCTCATCTCTCTTGGGCCATCCACCGATATTACCCACGAAAAGGTTTTCCCATCGGCAATTCCCAGCACCAAGTCGTCCCGCTCGGTGGGCTGTTGGAAATAGAGAGAGAAGTACAGCAGCCGTACGGAACTTTCGTCTGTGGAAAATTCCAAAATGTAGTCGCTCAGGCCCCGCACAGCGTACACAGCCCGTCCCATGGCGATCCGGTCGTTTTCTTTCAGCCCCATTGTCTCGGGGTTATACTGCATCACGCAGTTGTTGTAGTGGTCCGGAAGGCCCTGATAGATGTTGTACTCGTTTGCATTTGCCCTCGTGGCGGCCCGCTCTACCACAAAGGGTTCGCTTAAAATGTTCCCATAGTAGTCGTAGCGTGTCCAGTTCCGGTTGCACCGGCGGACTATGGCGGTGGAATACGCCCCGCCGATATTATCCGGGTTGTAGGCTAACCAGCAGTTTTTCCAGAACCATACTTTGGCCCCGGTGGGGATGTAGTCGATATCCCGTCGGCGGAAAGTGATGGTTTTCCAGTCATTATGCCGGGAATTTTCGGAAATAGAGGCTGAGGGAAAGATATCGGCCGCCCGTATCTCATACCACCCTGTCCCCCAAAAATCGTCGGGGTCCAGCCCCTGCACCTGAGCCCCAAAGAAGTCTGTGGCGTAGGGAGCCATCTTTTCCAATATTCGTCGGGCCGGGTCATCCATCCAGAGCTTCAACTGACCGGTCTCCTTCTGCAGAGGTCCGTTTCCGGCTAATTGAGAAGATGGAGACAGCAACATGGCATTTTTCATGGTGTTCTCAATGGACAATTTTCCGCCCTCCCTCAAATCCTCGGGCTGTTCTCGCTCTCTTGTCCAAATCCTGCGGCCTTGGCCGCCTCATAGGTAATGCCTCCGCGCCTGTGGTCAGACTTGGCCATGCTCAGGTAGTTGGAGCACACCACACCGTGGGCAGTCCAGGGCAGCCCCACCATGGCGGTAAGCCAGGGCAGGGCCCCGGTGTAGCCGGTGCGGATGCAGTAGGCAGCCAGAAGCAGCCCGCCCACTGTCACCACCCATAGCAGCGCCCGGATATCGGAGATCAGCCGCTTCGAGAATTCCTGTTCCCGCTGGACTCCGGCCTGCCGTCTCCCTCTCATACCAAGCCGCACTTAATCGCGAAGGCGTACAGCAGCTGGGCGGCCTGTTCCCGGGTGAGCAGGTCCTCCCACATGTAGTTGGGCTGGCCGTCAGGGCCAGGGTCGCCGCCGGCAAAAATGCCCCGCTCTACCACAAACTTCCGGGCCGCCTCGCTCCAGTCCCCGCAGTCGTTGTCCCGCAGGGTCTGCCGGTACTGCTGCATCGCTGTCGCGAACATCTGATTGAATTTCTCCTGATCCACATCATCATCTCCTTTGTTGTACTCCCTGGCGTCAATGAGCCAGTACTGCTTGACCTCCCGCTTGAAGGT
Organism: Flintibacter muris; assembly: GCF_943192995.1. Classification (GTDB taxonomy): domain Bacteria; phylum Bacillota; class Clostridia; order Oscillospirales; family Oscillospiraceae; genus Lawsonibacter; species Lawsonibacter muris. The sequence continues at coordinate 7,200 of NZ_CALPCP010000023.1, read as the reverse complement.
CTCCGGGTCGCCGTTGAGCCGCTTGTCCTTGGTACTGGCAGGGTCGTTGATCCGCACCTTATCATCCCAGGCCCACAGCAGGATGTAGTGCCCACCGCTGGTCCAGGTACCGGGCCCCATCAGAGCGACAGCGTAGTAACCCTCCTCCAGATACCCCTTCACCTGGTCGTGGACGGGGTGGTCCGGCTTATTGTGGAGGCTGGAGCCCAGCAGCTGCTTGCAGTCGATCCCGAAAGCCTTGAATTGAGGGACGAAGTAGCTGTAGTAGGTGCCCTGGTTCAGTGCCTTGTAGCCGTGGTCCACCGACCATTTGCAGGCATCCACCGGGGTAAAGGTCTGACCGGTAAGCGTCTCAATGGCCATAGCTGCCGCCGTGGGGCCGCATCCGGAACCGCCGATAGTGGCGCTCTCCCCTTTTACCTGGTAGGGCAGCGCTTTCCAGCGCTTGTCCGTCTGGAGGTAACTGACAGGCCGCTTATTCATCCCGCACCGCCCCTGCCGCACTCTGAACGTCCTCCACGGCCTTCTTGACACTCTCTGCGTCCACCTTGCCCTCGGTAATGATGTAGGCGATCACCGACGCCGCCGACACCACAGCCCCAGATACTTGGGCCATAGTCCCCTCGTCCAGCCCGAAGACCATGGCCAGCCCGGTGACGATCCCCGCTGCCGCCGCCCACAGCTTCCGGCTGCTCAGCTTCCGTTTCCAATCGATCTTTGTCATATGTATGCTCCTCCTGTTATGGTTTGTTGATGTTCTCCAGGTCGCTGATCCGGCGGTTGGCCACCTTGATCTTCTCCTCCTGGACCTCGGTCCGCTCCTCCAGCTTGTAGGTGCGCTCAATCAGGTTGTTGTGGGCCTGCACCCGTTTCTCCAGCTGCTCCAGCCTGTACTGGGTCAGCTTGGAGGAGATCAAGATACCCCCAAACGCCCCGGCCCCGGAGCCCGCCAGGCCAATGATGGCTACAATCACAGCATCACTCAATGCTTACACCTCCTCGGTTTTAATTCCTGCGGTCAGCTCCGCACTTGCCGCTGACTGGGGCGCCGCCTTGTAAGCGGTCTGCGTCAGGAATTCTGTCAGCTCGGCGGGCAGTTCAATGGTGGGCTGGTCGGTAGCTTTGGTAAACTCAAGAAATACTAAGACTTTAGCGTTGTCAAAGTAAGCGGCATTATGGTATATTTGTATTTTATTTTCTGGCTCAATTAAGGCTTGGGATAAATAAGAAACATCTAATGGATAGGGTAACGCAATATATACAGAGTCGGAATAACGCACTATACCTCTAAAGTTAATAACAGAATCTATAGATTCTGTTATGCCGGATTCGAGGACAGTCGCTCTTTCCGCTGAACCGCTGCCAGAAGCAAGTCTTGTGATGTAGATGCGCCGATAAATCGGACGGCCATCAATCCACTGTCCCACCACCTGCTCCTCCAGGGAGTAGATATCCTGCGAGGAGCAGGACGGGATTTCGAGTATTTTCCCGTTGGAAACAATTTTCATGCGCTCACCTCCGGGTCGGTGGTTTTGGTGTATTCGACTACGCAATAAAACGGAGCTCTATTCAAGATGGAGCTGACATTTTTGTAGTTCAAATCCCCATTCCACACAAAAAAATTCATGGTCCAATCACCATCAGAACAAGGTACATTCATCCATCCATAAGCTGCTTGGATAGAGCCATATTGTCTTATCACCCATTCGACATTGTATTTTGATACAAAGCCGTCTAATATAGAAACTCCACCATTATTAACTGTCCCGGTTCGCCCCTGAACAACCAGTCTATAAATCGGCTTGCCGTTGATCCAAGTGCCTATCTTGATTTCTTCGGTGGAGTAGACGTCCCCGTCGGAACTCCCGCCTGGGCTTTCGGCGCTCCCATCATCTACAATGTATGTCCCCTTGGATTTCTCTGCGTCTGATAGTGCGTCGAACTCCGCCTGAGTGAGGATGCCGCGCACGGGATTGTCCACGTTGAGGGTGTCGCCGTCTTTGGACAGGCCATCACCGGCAATCAGAGCGGTCCCGCTGCCAGGAGGGCCAGGAGGCCCCTGTTCTCCAGGTTCCCCTTTTTCGCCCTGGGGACCGGGCGGGCCCTGTGGTCCGGGTTCCCCTTGTGGGCCAGCGGGCCCTTGTTCTCCCTGCGGCCCTTCCGGGCCGGTTGGGCCGGGGTCTCCCTTCGGGCCAGGTGCCCCGTCTGCTCCTGGAGGTCCTTCGGGGCCCTGAGGGCCAGCAGGTCCGGCCTCTCCTCGCAGGCCCTGGTCTCCTTTTGGTCCTTGCGGGCCTTGTGTGCCTGGATCTCCCTTGGGAATCCCGAAATTGAATATAGGGTTGGCATCACTTCCAGTACGGATTACGGTCGCCTCGCTCCCTGCTGGCAACGTTTCGGCGGTGGCCCGGATGCTGGGGACAACCCCACCACCGCTGCCGCCACTTTCTTTGGGCCCAAATGCCTCAGTCGCAATGATGTGATTTAACGGAGAAAACCCATTCACTTTGTCTTCACCGCCAATCCCTGTGAATTGATCGCATATACAGCGTAGGGATCAAGCACCATGATCCTGTCTCCTGGGTACAGCTTTTCGTTTTGCTGGCATTTGCTTCTCCCGGTCTCGTCGTCGCACTGCCAAAGGGTGATCTGTCTGCCACCAGCTTCCGCCGCATAATATCCATCCAAACGGAAATAATGATTCTCCATTTCGTACCCCTCCTCTCGTCTCGTCTATAAGAACGTACCCCTCACGCCTCCAACGGTCCGCATATAGGCACAGTTATATTCGTACTGCCGTAATTCCTCGTTCAGGGTGGCCGCCAGGCTCCGCCGCTTCTCCTCCTGCGCCCGGGTCCAGTTGGCCTCGTTGGGCGGGGTAAAACTCCGGTCTGTCACCTTAGCTTCTCGGGGCAGCCACGCCGAGGTAAAGCGGTTCTCCCATACTGACTGTACGCACAGCCCCAAAAGCCGCTTCATCTCCGGGGTCAGCTCGTTTTCAAAATAGCCGTCGGTATAAAAGTCAAAATCATATACCGTACCAGGGACGGTCTCTGCAACAGTTACCTCCCCGGTTTCCGGGTCATACTGTACATCCACAGAAGTCTCAATGGGGTTTCCATACCGGTCCTCCTTCCGAATCACCCCGCTGCACAGCTCATAACCAGTCATCCCGGTGGGGATTGTCGCCGGTCCTGGCTCCCCTTCCGGAACAGTCCAGAGGAAGGAATCATATTTCGGTTCCGTCCCCCTTTTCAACCACAGAATGATCTCCGGGGGCCGGTTGAACCGGGGGATGGCCGAACGCATATAGAGGGACATTTCCCGGAAAAATCGCGCCGAATTGTTTTTCAGCTTGTCTGTCATGCGGTCGTCGTTGATAAACAGCATGGCGTAGTCGCAGATGATTTCACTCCAGCCAGTCACGGGAAATGTTCCTCCTTTTTAGTCTTTGTTCATACCCTCCAGAATGGGCCTGAACATACCCCCAGGAATGATCTCTTTAGAGAGGTTGTTCAGGGGTTCGACCTTCTCCCGGGACACCCGGTTGTCGCCCTTCTCATAGGCGGTGATAAACCGGGTAGCGGCAAACTCCTTATGCTCCGGGCAGAGCTTAGAGAATAGGGTTTTCAGCTCGGACAGGGGCATATCCAGCAGCCGATCAAAGGCGCTCGTGTCCAGTAGCTCACCCTCCCGGTAATCCACACCATAGCGCCGCCGCTCCTCCTCGTTCAGCCCGGAGCAGACAATCAGACTCCGGTCCTTCAGCAGGGATCGAATCACAGGGGTCATGAACTTACCGCCGAACTCCTTGCGGGGAATCTCGATGTACCCACCTACACCGTTGAGGGACCCGTAGTCCCCCAGAGAACAGACGTTGTTCTGAGATACTGCCGCCAGGAATGTCAGTTCCACCACGCCGTCAGGGGCGGCAGGACGGGCGACCGCCTCCAGCTCTGCTACCCGGCGGCGCAGAGCATCCAGCTCGTTCTCCTCTAAAGCCCCCCTTCCTAAGGAGGGGAGAGTTGCTGCAGCGGCGGGGGGATTCTCACCCTCCACAATGGCAGCGGTGTCCTTATCGCCCCACACCTCCAAAGGCTCCCCCACAGAAGGGGAGCTGTCAGCCGTAGGCTGACTGAGGTGGGTATCCTTAATCTCAACGTTCTTCTTCTGTCTCGCCATATTTATTCCTCCTTAACCGCCAGTGGAACCCACGTTGGTTATCACGGCAATCTTGCTGCCCATGACCACCTTGGTGTCCATCACAGCAGTACAGTCGATGTAAATGGACATATCGCCAGTGTCAGTGGGATTCATCTCCACCACCAGGGGAGAACCGTCAGCGAAGGCGGTGTAGATGGGGGCGTAGGCGCTCCCAGCACGGCCCGCGATAATGATGGTGTCGCTGGGGAACATCATCTGGCCGGTGGTATTCACCGTGCCAGGAAGAAGGGACTGCTCGATCTCGAACAGGGGCACGCCGCCCACAACGCCCAGGAATCCGTTGCGCATCCACTCCTGGCCCAGGCCGTAAGTGAGGGCGGCGTCAGAGGGAGTGCCCTTGGGAAGCACCTGCTGCAGGGCAGCATAGGTGCCGTAGGCCACCAGCTGATTGCGGTGCAGGCGATTGGCGGCGGATACGCCCATAATAGCGCTGGCCCAATTGGCGGAGTTGTAGGTGATAAACTTCAGGTATGCGGGCAGATAGATGGTGTTAGTGCTGATCTCATTCACCGCCTGGGTGAAGTTGCCCATGTTCTTGTTGTAGTAGCCCGCAAGAATGGCGTTATAGAAGTAGCCAATATCATTGTCATTAGCCACCAGCTGAAACCACTTGATCTGTACTCGGCAGGAGGAGGGACGAGGGTTCAGCGTCACGGTATCATCGTAGAGGTGATTGAGGGAGGCCGACCGGGAGGCACCCCAGCTGGAGTCCTCAAACACGAACCAATCGTTGGAGTGCACCGTAACCTCCTTGGTCTGCCCCAGGGGGACGGTAGTAGACTCCATCAGCCGTCCCGCCACATTGGAAATGACGTATGGAAGAACAGGAGTGATGACCTCCTGCACAATCCCGGCCAGGGTGGCAAGGAAGGTCTGGTTACGGCACAGGGACAGGTCGTTCTTCACCTGCTCCACATTCTCGGGGGCGGGCTTGCCCTGTACAGCATAGGCCCGGGCGGCGCAGAACATCAGAAGTTTTTTCCGGTGCCCGGTGGACAGGTTGGCATAGCCGATCTCATCCAGCTTTGGGGTGTAGCCCTTGTCCCCCCGGATGGAGTTGGTGGCCCGACCATTGCACTCCAGGGTCAGCAGCCGGCCAGTGGCAATCAGGTCAGACCGGGAGATACCCCCCATCTTCTGGCCGTCGTCGGCCACCTTCAGCTGGTCAACAGGGAAACTGTTCAGCATCAAACTCATGGATTTTGGACAGCGGGATCACCTGGAGCTTCGCCTGGGTCGGGGTTTTGCTGATTTCATTTGCCATTTATAGTCCTCCTGATTAAAAATATTGCCTATTATTCGTCCCTGCGGTTGGAGACGCATGGGTATGAGGCTATCAAAGAAGCTGATACCATCACAGGCCAAAAGACATTGATCAGGGTGGAGAAGTGCAAGTATGCGCCACCCGGAAAGAGGGCAACGGCCAGCTTGCTTTATGGGGAGGGTGTGTGCGCATGAAGGACAAATGCCCGAACGCGTGGAAGGTGGCCCAGGAGCTGGCTCAATGCAAGCACCCGGAGAAGGTTTTAAGCGCCCTGACGGTGCTGCTTGCGTCTAACCTCGACATTTTCCAGATAACGGTAGAGGAGGTGGAGCAGGGTGGGCAATAATGGGAAGTTTAACAATATTTTGAATAGATGTAAGCATCCCAGGAAAGTATATAATGTTCTAGCCGCTATCGCCGCACAAGAGGCCCGAGAGACTTTCCCGGAACGCTTCACGGGAAGGACTGACCAAGAGATTATCAATGAGATTGCCAGCGTGGTCCAACAGGCCGAAAAGGAGGGGATTGGAAAATGAAGAAGGAGATCATCGAACTGTTGGAGAAGGCCGTTGATCGGGACCTTGACCTGATTCTCAGGTTTATCCGGGGATTGTTACGGTAGACGGCTATGGGGTAGCAAGTTTGGCAGAGGGCTGGGGGAACACCCCGGTCCTCTTTATTGTCCCGCTCCAGAAGGGGCCTCAGAGGAGGCGTAGAGGGTGTTGCAAATTTGCAGGACCCCTCACTCTTTTTATGTCCTCACAAATCTCACTTCTGATACCCCGCCCTGTGGAAAGAATGGACAGCCCCCCGGCGGTGATGGTCGGATGGTCAAAGTTGCCCCCTATTGGACAAAAATGTCCGAAAGTCCAACCCGGCCAAAATTGGCCGGGTTGACTGGGGGGATTTTCCCCCTCGGCGGCAATATCGCAAGAAGTTGCGACAATCCAATTTTGGAGAGCGCAAATCTGCGCTGTGCGATATCGCACCCATAGCCCCGAAATACCGAGGGAAGTAGCTTGCCGGACAAAGCGCTGGTAACCTCCCCTAAACTGGGGAGCAAAAATCCGCTGATGAACTGCCCCCAAATCTGGGGTCTGCTGAAAATTAAGTACTCCCCCAAACTGGGGGGCAAAAGCACCATGCCACGAATGGACTCTCCTCTGGAGCGGGATTTGATGTCCGGTTTATGGGACACCTTTGACCCTTTAATTGACCCTTTAGCCGCTTCTCTACCCTTTACAGCAATTTACTATAATTAAAACATCTATTTTTTCTTCAATACTGAACTTACACTGTTTTACGGGATTTACCGAATAAAAACGGCTGTTTTATAATTCGAATCCTTCTCCGGCTGCCAAAGAAAAATCGCTGAAAGCCTTGTGATTCAAGGGGTTCAGCGGTTTTTTTGTTTCTGTTCGGGCGGGAGACACATACGAGTAGCTGGCATGGTGTTATTTTCCTTTCCGCTGATTGCAACGCAAGCATAGCCGAAAGGCATGGAGAAAGCTATTACCATTACCACTAAGGAACCAGAGGCAAACCAAGCATAATCACCAATGTGAACAGATCGGATAATGAAAAAGCTGCCCACGGGTCTGTCTGGGTAACCAGCAGACTGTGGGCGGCGGATTTCTTTTTATACTAATCACCAATAAAAGCATTTAAAATCCAAATTCTCCCTGTAATGTGAGAGATGAGCTCAGGCAGGAGGG
>NZ_CALPCP010000022.1 GCF_943192995.1 Flintibacter muris | reverse complement strand
TTCAGACGTTGACCGCCAAGGCCGAGACAGTCAACCCCAGGCTGACCGCTTTGAATGTGGAGCTGGCCCAGGTGGAGGACGAGATTGAGAAGCTGTTGAACACCCTGACCGGGGCCAGCGCGGTTTTGATGTCCTACGCCAACGGGAAGATTGAGGAGCTGGACACCCGCCGTCAAGGGCTGATAAAGGAGATTGCCGCGCTGAACGCGGAAAGCGTCTCCCCGCAAAAGATCGAGTATTTGTCCTCCCACCTGGGGAATTGGGACAACATCGACTTTGATGACCGGCGGCAGGTGGCCGACATCATTCTCTCCCAGGTCCAAGCCACCGCCGAGCGCGTTTCTTTTGAGTGGAAAATCTAATTTCTTGCCCCCAGCGTCTTATTCAATGGTGTGTTTACCATTGTCAAGCGTTGCTATGGTCATAATTTCGCATTTCAATACTCTGCTCAAACGCTTGTGAATACAGGTTCTGATTCTCGTTTTATCCAGACAAAGCGTGACGCCCCGCCGCACAGCCTCCGCTTCATAGTGGCTTGAGGCGTGGCAGGATGCAATTAGGAATGGAAGATCAGCGTCAGCGGCCCGAACCATGTCCAACAGCTCCAGGCCGGAGCCATCCGGCAAATCAAGATCGGAGCTGATAAAAAGAGGCGGCTCCTTTTCAATGACCTCCTTGGCCCCAGCCACGGTAGCCGCTATTTGCACCCCATAACCTCTGCGTTTCAACAGCTTTGCCAGTTCTTGTGCGATGGCGCTGTTGTCGTCAACCAGCAGAATTTTTCGCATAAACCGCACCTCGCTTCCTTTGGTGAGGTCATTGTAAAACGCAAATGTCACAGAAATGTCCGAAGTGCTCAAAATTTTGAAAAATTAAATAATAGCCATAGAAGCATCCGGACAGCGTGTGCTGCCCTGATGTAAAGGAAATGCCGAAGGGAGCGGCAAAAAACCGCTGCCCTCCGGCATTTTAGGATTTGCTATTGAATAATGCCAGCGCCTGCTTGACCGTCCGGGCGTTGTCAACCGAATAACCGTTGGTTTCCAGTGTGTATTCCAGGCCATCAATCAGACTCAGATCATCTTCAACATAAAGTATCGTTTCCATCATCAATTTCCTTCTTCTTGCCGTCTTTTTTTGCCTTTTTCCAAGCTGTATATGTGGAATACAAAAACAAAATGCACAGAACAGCGTAGCGGGCAGCGTCCTTTGGTTTACCAGATACACCACTTGCAGCCGCTACGATCAGCCAGATTGCGCTAATCATTCCACGAACATACACATGACGCATAAATGATCCCCCTTAAATTAAGAATTACAGGGCGAAATATTCAGCAACACACTCAGATAATACTGCCGTCCGTTTTTCTCCGTCAATAGCGCCCCGTGGTACTTTTCCGCCACCGCTTTGATGTTGGAAAGTCCGGTGCCCGCCGGGGGCAGGGGTTCGTCCGAGCAGGTGTTCTCAAAGGTCAGCATGTAGAAATCTCCCTGCTGCTTCCCGCTGATGCGGATGGCCTTGGCCCCATCGTTTGCGCGGCAGGCGGCGATGGCGTTGTCCAGGGCGTTAGCGAAGAGCACACACAGGTCAAAATCGTCAATCCCACATGGCTTTGGCAGGACCAGGGACACCTCTGCCGCGATCTCCTTCGCCAGTCCCAGCTTCTCCCCCAACAGAATATCCACCACCGGGTTGCCGGTCTGATAGGGGAAGGACAGAGACTCCGAGACGGCCTCCAGCTTTTTCAGATACTCCCTGCCCTCCTCCAGCTTCCCGCTCCGGAGCAGGCCGTCCAGGACGGATAGATGGTTTTTGATGTCGTGGCGAAAGGATTTCGTCTGCTCGTAGCGCGCCTGGGCCTCCGCAATATAAACCTTTTGCTCATGGGCCGCCTGGGTCAGCGATTGCAGTTCCGCCTGGGCCTGAAAACCCTTGCAGAGCTGGCGGTAGGCATACAGGGTACACAGCAGTGCCGCCAGCCCCATGACTTGCAGGAGCAGCAGCGTACTGTGCCTGCCGACCTCCTCCAGAGAAATGATAGGGGCAAAAATGCTGTAGGCGGTATGGAGAATATAGAGCTCCGCGGCAAAGAAGAACAGACCCGGAAACAGCAGAAGTCCGATATAAGGCGTTTGACTGTCCTCCGTCCAGGCCAGGAGCTTCAGCACAGCATAATAGCAGCCAGCGCACAGCACAAAGAACAGGAGCTGTGCCGCCAAAAACAGGAGATAAAACAGCGGACTCCCGATGAAGCGGGGAAAGAGCGCCGCCTCCACCGAGTTGATGATCCCGAAGGAGAGCTGTGAAATGTAGTAGGACAGCACGGCGGCCAGCCAGGACACAGACCGCTGATTTCCCATCCCGTAGCGGCTGAGTCCGTAGAGCGCCAGCACGCCCACGGCAACGGGGAGCGTCCCGTCAAGGGCGAGTCTGTCCGAGAGAAACTGAATCATACCCAGGAGGAGAAAATAAACGGCAAAGTACCATTTTTTCAGTTTCTTCCCGGTAAGGCGGCTGATAAAGACCATATGCATCACCCCATGTCCCACAAGGAGACAGAGGCTGTCCATAAGCAAGGCGAAATAGTCCACGTCAGATCACCCTCTCCTTCATATGCCGCAAAAGGGCCTGGGTCAGCTCCCGCTCCCGCAGCCGGGAGGCGGGGATACGCTCCCCTTGGAACAGCAGGACCTGCCCGTCCTGACACCCCCGCACATAGTCCAGATTGACCAAGAAGCTGCGGTGGCACTTGAAAAAGCGCCCGTCCACCCGCCGCTCCAGATCCTCCAGCTTGTCATAGTAGTCGCTCACTGTCCCGTCACTTTTGTGGAGGTAGATTTTCCGGCCCAATACCTCGCAGTACACAATGTCCGAGAGAAGAACCACCTCGCAGCCGGTTCCCCTCTGAATCACGATGTCCTCGGCTGTCCTCTGTTTCAGGGAGCGGAGCACCCGATTCATTGTCTGTTTGAAGCGGGCGCTGTCCAGGGGCTTGAGCAGATAGTCGTATGCCTCTACCTGGAAAGCGTCGAAAACGAGCTCTTTCAGCACCGTCACAAAGACCAGCAGGCTGTGATCTCCCCGCTGGCGCAGCAGCTTGGCCGTCTCCATCCCGTCCAGATGCTCCATCTGGATGTCCAGAAAAATCACATCAAAGCGATCAACCGCATCCAGCAGGGCGCGGCCATCGGGAAAACTGCTGAGGTCGTAAGCGGTGATTGATTTTTCTTTCATATACTCCGCAAGATGGCCGGCAAGCTCCTGGGCCATCATGGGTTCATCGTCGCAGATCGCAATTTTTATCATGTTCACCACCACGTTTTTCTATCAATCTATCAGATTAGCAAAAGAGGACCAGGGATACAACCCCCGATGTCATGAAATGTCGCGGATGTGTCATGAAATGCTCTTGACCCCAAAAATTTGCTCAATACCCGTACCGCTTCCGGTATTTCAGCAGCAATGCTGCCGCCATGACCGTCCCCAGCAGCTCGGCCACAGGCGTCGCCAGCCACACGCCGGTGACGCCCCCCAGCAGGACAGGCATGATCTGAATGCTGGCAACGGTGAACAGGAAGGACCGGGAAAAGGCCAGCACGGCGGATACCACCCCATTGGACAGAGCGGTAAACATACCGCTGGCAAAGACATTCAGCCCCACGAACAGCAGAGCGATGGAGCACAGACGATTGCCCGTCACCGCCAGCTTATACACTGGGCTGTCCAGCCGGGTGAAGATGCCCACCAGTGGAATGGTCGCCAGAATGGAAATAACCGTACAGAGGACGGATGCCCCGACGATGAATTTGACGCTGAATCCCACCAGCTTCTTCAGTTTTTCGTGGTTCTGCTCCCCGTGGTAGTAGGAAATCATGGGGGCCACGCCGTAGGAGTAGCCGATAAACAGGGCGCTGACGAACATAAGTACATACATGATGATGGTGATAGCCGCCACGCCGTCCTCTCCTATGTACTTCAGCATCGCCAGGTTGAACAGCAGGGTGGTAATGCCAGACACCAAGGAGGTCGCCAACTCCGACATACCGTTGGTGGAGGCGTGGAACAGCACCCCGCCCCGGAACACCGGCCTTTCAAAGTGGAGCAGGCTGTCCTTCTTCCGGAACACCAGGAAGCCCACCACAGCGGTGATGGAGTAGCCCAGGCCGGTGGCGATGGCCGCCCCCTGGATGCCCAGATCGAACAGGGCAATCAAGACATAGTCCAGAATGATGTTGGTCACACCCCCCGCCACGGTGCAGATCAGGGATAGGGTGGACTTGTCGGCGGCAATCAGGTAGAGGGAAAAGTTATACATGAGCAAGATAGGAATGGTGAACAGCAGGTAGTTGCTCAAATAGGTGTGGCAGTAGCCGAATACCGCAGGGGACAGGCCCATAGTACCCAGCAGGGTGTCCATCAGGGTGTAGCCTAGGACCATCATCACCGCGCCCACTACGGCATTGGTGAGAATCAGCAGGGTAAAATCCTGCCGGGCCTCCTGTTCCTTGTGCTCCCCCATTTTCTTCATGACCACGGCGCTGCCGCCGGTGGCCAGCATACCAGAGATGGCCGTAATCAGGGCGATGGCCGGGGCGGTGAGGTTGATGGCGGACAGGGCCTCCATGCCAATCAGGTTAGAGACAAACAGCCCATCCACCATGGTGTAGAAGGTGTTGAACACCGTCATGACGATGGTTGGAAATGCGAATTTCAGGATGTTCCGGCCCGTGACCGGCAGGTGATAAGAGTCCAGTTTGTCCATAATGTCCTAATTCCTCCAGTCAATGTCCTGTCCGTCTCCCAGGTCGAAATACTGCATTTCCGTCCCTGCCTCCGGGAGCCGGACAGCGGAAATGCGCCGGTTCTGGGCAGGGGCAAAGTAGTACACGCCGCTCTCGGCACACATGACACTGGTACACAGGGTCTGCTCGTACACGTCGTAATTTGGATCGGCTTTTGCCAGTCCCTCGGGGATGTCCACCGGGGCAAAGGCCCGGAACATCCGGGATACCCCGTCCAGCTCGTCCTTCCCGGGAACGGCAAGCTCCTTCATAAAAGCCAAGCGGACAAAGCGGGAAGGAGAGGAATAGTCCCCCGGCAGGCCGGAACCGCCGCCCAGGCGCTCCCCGAACTCCCGGATCTCATGCCCGGCGATAGTCTGGGGGGCCTTGGGTAGATTGGTAACCCCCACGAAGTTGCGGAGGTTGGTTCGCTGCCAGCGGTAGTCCGGGCTGTTGGTCAGCACGCCGATGGTCTCCCGGTGGATGGACAGGCCACCCTCCTCCGGCTCGATGATGACGGCCTCGCCGGTTTTATCGCTGAGGATATAGTGGGCGGGCAGGGGTTTTCCCTGGATGGGCTCGTCCACCAAAGCAGTTCCCTTCAAAGCCTCCACGGTCTCCTCCACGCTGGCGCACTGACTGAACAGCCAAGCCAGTAGACGGCCTGGATGGACGGCTGTTCTGCCCGGGCCGGCACTTTCCTCATAGACCGCATACTCCGGGAAATGGAGCAGGGCCCCCATCAAGCCAGCGGAGTTTACCCCGTCCACCAGAATAGGCTCCCCGAAGCCAAGCACCGCCATACCGGTGTAACTGTATTCGCCGGAAGCCGCCCCCTCCCCGTGAAGTCCAGGGACACAGGGCATCCCCTGTGGAACACTGATGACCCGGTTGGCCGTCAGGTCTCCGAATTGGTCGTAGGTCCGTCCCAAAAGGTGCCGTCCGTCCTCTGTCCTCCAGGTAAAGCTGCTGCATCCAAAATCCATATCAAAAACCTCCTGTTTTCTCATATTGTTGTCCAGTGGACTTGCAATTATTTCTGACAGGGGGTATCATAAACCGTGTGGCCGCCACGCAGTCAAGGGGTATTTTTAATTTTTGGAGGAAATTTTTATGGAGAGAAAAAAAGGATGGCTGACCTCCGGGGCTTTCGCCGCCCTGTGCGGTACAACCAAGGAAACTCTGCGCCACTACAAAGACGTGGGACTGCTCCTCCCAGCCCATCAGGGGGACAACGGCTATTTTTACTACGACGTGGAGCAGTTCTACGATTTTTACGCCATCTCCATCTTCCGCCAGACGGGCACACCCCTGGAGGAGATCCGCCGCTGTCTCCAGGGACAGAACACCGCCAAAACGCTGGAGCTGCTGCGGGAACAGCGGGTCCGCCTGGAAGCGGAGCGGCAGAAGCTGGAGCACATGGACTTTGTGCTGTTCGGCGCCCTGCACAGCCTGGAGTTTGAGTCGAGGCCGGACATGATCCCCCGGACCGCCTGGTTTGAGCGGGAGCATCTGCTGGCCCTCCCCGTTAGGGAATTGGAGGGGCTGATGACCCCGGAGGCCAGCGAGGATGAAGCATTGATCGTTGTGCTGGAGCGGTGTCGGGCGCTGTGCAGCCAATACGGGATACAGACCGACTTCCAGCTGGGGGCCATCCACCAGCCGGGGGAGCAGGGTGGGCCAGGGGCCATCAGCCACCTCTATACCCGAATCAAAGAAAAAGCGGACTTCCCTTATTATAAGGAGAAGCCCGCTGGGAATTATCTGTACCTCTGCTGCCGGGGCCGTTGGGACATCTCCGCAGGTTATGCCGCCCTCAACCGCTGTATCCTTGAACGGGGGCTGGAAACGATAGGAGATTTCTACGCCTGCGACTTGGCCGGTTTTATCCTCAACTCGGTGGAGAAAAATGCGGCATCCATGATTTCGGTGCGGCTTTTGGACAGCGTTTTAACAAGATAAAGCGTATTTATCTATCGCATTATACTTCCAGGGAAATTTATGCGGACGGTGTCCGGTGAACGCACAGCAGTTTTCTAACACGATCCACCGTCCCCGGCGTAGCGTTCCCGGTAGTCCTTGATATACTCGTCCAGGTATTCCAGGTACTCGGCCCCGCCGCCCTCAATCGTTTCCAAAATGGCAGTGATTTTGCGGCGGCACTCGGCTTCTTCGCTCTCCGTCATGGTGTGCGCCTCATTAAGATGGGTGGTGGAACGAGGGGCAACAACATCGTTGATGATGTCATTAAACAGGTTGTCCAGCATGGCCTCCGGCGTGTCAAGTTGCTCCGCGCCTGCCGCGCCGGGTTCATCAACCACAATCCAGACATAGCCGATTTTCTTGGAGTAGACTATATCAAAATAGTTCTGCCCATCAATGTAATTCTCAAATGCTTTGAGGATAGCGTCCAGTTCTTTCCGTACTTTTTCCGTATAAATCATATCGATACGACCTTTCACAAAATTGGTCCCTGGTAGCGTACCCGGTTCAGGTTGATTCTAATAAACGTGCGCCCTCTTAATTATATGATTGCTCAATATATTAGTCAATAGCCCGATAACAAGAGCGGATAACGAGGCGCAAAAATTTTATAATAAAGGCATCCTAATCACAGGGGGATGCCGTGGATGAGCAAGAAGGAAGTGGACTTCAGCAATCGGGACAGGTTTATCGAACTTGGCCTGATGATCGCCAGCCTGCGAAAAATGCAGGGGATGTCCCAGGAGAAGCTGGCGGAGAAGGCGAAGATCAGCCGTTCCCATCTGAGTTCCATCGAGGCCCCCAACATCGTGCGTCCCTTTTCCCTGGAAGTGCTATACAACATTGCGGACGCTCTGGGTGTCCGAGCGGGGGATCTGCTGAACGCCACCCTGCCCCCAACGAAATGAGAGCAACGCCTTGCCACCGGCAGGGCGCTGTTTTGTCCCCTATGCCGCCTCACCGCCGTAGAGGTCATGGTTGACCTGGGCGGCGTAGTGATTCTCAATCGTGGCCGGGGCGTTGTACAGCACCGCCAGCAGGTACTGCTTCATGTTCCGCACCTGGGTGGTGTTCTCCCGGAGGCAGTCGAACACGAAGCGGATGTGTTCGCTGTCCAGCTTCAGCAGTCGGGACTTCACCACAGCCTGGGGGAAGTCGTTCCCCGCCACTCGGAGGTTTTTCTTTTTGGAGCAGACCGCCTCCACCATTAACTCCACCATCTCGTCCAGCTGGCCAGCGTCATAGGGGCGCTCCCGCACGAAATCGTCATAGCCGATGTTCTCCCGGATCACTCCCCGATAGGCGTCCATCTCGCCCTGACTCATCCCGCTGCTCCTGCGACCCTTCCTTCCCTTCGCTTCAGGCGGCTCTGCCGCCGCAGGCGTGGAGGTGGTGGGAGGGGATGAAGGGAAAGGAAAAGATTCTGTACTTACTGAGTCAGTTATTTTTTTCTCTTTTTTTACTGGGTCTTTATTTATTTGCGTTGGATTTCCCGTCTGCGTGGAACCCGTAGACGGATTCTCCGTTGTCGGGTTTTCCGGCAACGGCTGGGCCGATGACGGCTTTTCCGGGGGCGGCTCGTGAGAGGCAGGGTACTCCCGGATAATGTACTCGTTGCTTCCAAACTTCCCGGCCTTGTCGGTGGTCTGGCGGCGCTGGACATACCCAGCTTTCTCCAGTTCCACCACGGCGGCCCGGATGGCGTCCTTGCCCTCCAGGCTGATCCGGGCGAGGCCAGCCAGTGTATAATCCCAATTTTCCGGGAGACTGAGCATCATGGACAGCAGGCCCTTGGCCTTGAAGGATATGGTCTTATCCCGCAGGTGGTAATTGCTCATAACGGTGTAATTGTTGGTACGCTCCACGCGAAAAACTGCCATAGTATTTCACTCCTTATAAAAATTGAGCGGCGGAGAAAATGCTTCTCCGCCGCTTGCGATTGACAAGGTTTTACTGTTTAGTTGTAAATGGGACAGCCATAGCCCCAGATCTCGTAATGGCCCACACTGTAGCTGCGCTGGCGACAGCTATCGCTTGTATTGCCCTCCACGGTGTAGACCACGCCATTCTCCACCCGTTCCACGATGCCCACATGGTCGGGAACATCGTCCTGCGGCCCGGAGGAGCCTTTGTTGTCCCAATCAAAAAATATCAGGTCTCCGGGGCGCGGCTCATAGTCGCCATCCTGCCACTGGCCCCGGTCTTTAAACCAATTAGAGCCGCCTGTGCAGCCGGCGAACTTGGGAATCACTCCAGCGTCAATGTAGCCGCACTCGTTGGCGCACCAGCTCACGAAGCAGGCGCACCACTCCACCCGGCTGTTGAAGCCGTACCAGCTCCAGTAGGGCTGGCCGCCCACGTTGCCCACCTGGGACAGCGCCACGGCCACGATCTCGCCGCTGGAGCCGTAGAGGAGGGTATTCCACATCTCCCGGTTTGCCGCTGCCAGCAGCTCGTCCAGGGCGGCATTCTGCTGATCCGTGAACGCATAAAACACCCGCATATCGTCCGGCGTCCTGGGCGTGACCGTGATGGTCAGTACCTTCTCCGTCCAGGCGGCGGTATCGCCCTCGGCGGGATGCTCTACCTCCGACTCCGCCGTGGTGATCTTGGTCATATCCCAGAACACCGTCCGCAGTTTCTCCACTGTAGCCGTGTCCAGGACGGACACCTGCGCTCCGTCCGCCCCTCCGGCAGTCTTGGCGGCAAACACCGCAAACACATCCGGCCAGGAAGGCGGGCCGCCCTGGATCTCCACCCGGTCATAGGTTCCCCCGGTTTGGAGGGCGGACAGCCTGTCCGCGTACTCGCTGTTGATCTGGGCGATCACCGCGGTGGGGGATACCGCATCCGGGGAACCTCCGCCGTCCGAGAAAAAGATGCCGAAGGGCGAGGCGATGAGCAGGCCGATCATGCAGATCACCAGCACAACCACGAGTACCACCCAGCCCCCGGCAGCGATGGCGGCGATCAGCTCCTGCATGGCCGCAATGGCCGCTTTTATCGCCGCCACGGTGGCTTTCGCCGTGGCCTTGGCGGTGGCCGCCGCCGCTTTTGCTGTGGCACGGGCGGTCTGTACGGCCCGCTGGGTGGCCTTTACGGTAGCCTGGGCAGACTTTTGGGCCGTTTTGACCGTCTGCTGGGCAGTTTTCGCCGTCCGCTGGGTGGTCTTGATGGCCTTTCTGGAGGAACGATCTACCGTTTTGATAGTCTGACGGATGGTGCGCTCCGTGGTCTTTCTCCCGGAGCGGGCCGTTTTGATGATGGTCCGTCCACCCTCCCGCACAGGCCGGGTGTCCGGTTCTCCCGGACTCGGCGGCCTGCGCACAGCCTGGGCCGGAGTGTGTTGACCCTGCCCGCCAGCATACCTGCGCCGGGACGGAGTGGGAGGGGATGCAGTCTCCCCACCATTCGCCATCCGCTGGCCCTCCGCCCGCTTCATAGCTGCGGCACGGCCGCGCTCCCGCACAAACTCCTGCCTGCCCTGCACAAGCGCCTGGGGCGGCTGCTCCGGCGCAGGCTGGCCTTGAATGCAGGCTTCTCTGGTCTTGATGGCCAATCGGTCAGGCGCCCCCGGCCTATGTCCAGCAGGAGGAGCGGTGCTGTCGCCAGAGGGGGCGCTGGTGACAGCATCCCTCGTCTTGATCTTCGGCAGCTCCGATCTCACCCGTGGGGCCGATTCCGCATCCGCAGGAATATCATGGACAGCAGTCTCCCTCGTTCTGACCTGGGGTGGCTCCGGTGCAGCCTGCGGCGCAGGCGAAACATCCGGGCGGGGATCATCATGTACAGCGGACTCCCTGGTTTTGATCTGCCCCTGCTTCATCCGCTCCCCAGGGGATGGCACAGCCCTGCCGCTCTCAGCCCGCCCTGCGCCGGAGACATCCTCCCTGGCGGAAACCGCTTCCCGTGTTTTGATCCGGGGACGTTCCCGTGGGGGCGGCTCATGGGGCGAATGCTGCTCCCCTGGGGCCGCCGGCGATGGCGGATCTGCCGGTATCTCCTGCGTAGGTGGGTCTGCGGCAGTGCGCGGCTCCCCGTTCGCCTCCTGGCCCTTGGCGGACTTTTTCTTCTTCAGCAGAGCTTCCACACCGCGCCGCGCCTGATAGGCCCCACGGACGGCGGCATCCTCAATCCGGTCGCCGCCGTAGTCGCTGGCCTGTCCACGCTGGGCGGCCTCACGGAACTGGCCCCGCAGGCGTTCCGTACCATCATCCAGCCCACGGCGAATAAGTTGTTTCGGCGCAGCTTTAGCTTTTTCTTTTAATTTGCCCTTTATTGTGCGTTTTTCTTTGACTTTTGCGATACTCTATCACCTCACTTTGCATTTTTCGGCATTTTATGCTACACTGTCTCCCAAAGGAGGGAGCGTTCATGGAACAGATTCGCAGATGTGAATGGGCCGGCCCCGACCAAATATATATTGATTACCACGACAACGAGTGGGGCCAGCCCCTCCACGATGATAATAAGCTGTTTGAGATGCTGATCTTGGAGGGGATGCAGGCCGGACTGGCATGGATCACCGTGCTGAAAAAACGGGAAGCCTTTCGTGCCGCTTTTGACAACTTCGATCCCCCAAAGGTCGCGCTGTATGATGACGCAAAGATCGAAGCCCTTATGGCGAACACCGGGATTATCCGACACCGGGGCAAGATCAACGCAGCTATTGGCAACGCAAAAGCATTCCTTGAAATTCAAAAAGAATACGGCAGTTTCGACCGATTCATCTGGGCCTATGTCAATCACACACCTATCATCAACGCCCCACACAGCATGGCGGAGCTGCCTACATCCACCCCGTTGTCCGATCAGATCAGCAAGGACTTGAAAAAGCGGGGCTTCAAATTTGTGGGGTCCACCATTGTCTATTCGTTTATGCAGGCTGTTGGGATGGTGGATGACCACATGATTTGGTGTCCCTGGCATACGAATAACAGAAAATAAAACCGGAAATTCAGGCGACGTTGGTCTCACTCAGCTTGGTGGTCATCAAGCGGTAGAGCCGGTTCTTGGGGAAATTGTCCATAAACGGCACGATGGCGCTGCCGCACTTGATGAGGCCGCGCCCGAAGTCCACGTTGGTGATGTAGGAGAGCTGGTTGTCCGAGATGTTCAGCAGCCGCGCCAGCTCCGCCCGGTCGGTGGCCGCCTGGTTCAGCATGACCAGGAACTCGCTGTTGGCCAGCATGGTCCGGGCGGTGTGGGACTGGAGCAGATCGTCCACGTTTTGAGTGAGGCCGGTACAGCAGGCCCCGTACTTTCTGACACGCTTCCAGAGGGTAAACAGGAAATTAGCGCTGTATTCGTGCTGGAAAAGAAGGTAGATTTCATCGATATAGACCCAGGTGTTCCGGCCCAGTGCCCGGTTGCGGATCACCCGGTTAAACACGCTGTCCAGCACCACCAGCATCCCTACCGGAAGGAGCTGCTTGCCCAGATCCCGGATGTCGTAGCAGAGGATTCTGGCGTCCGTGTCCACGTTGGTGGGCTTGGCGAAGGTGTTGAGGCTGCCCTCGGTGAACAGCTCGATTGCCAGTGCCACATCCCGCGCCTCCGGCTCAGACTGGCGGAGCAGTTCGGCGTGGAAGTCCTGGAGGGTGGGGGCTTTGCCCTGGTAGCCGCCCTTGATGTAGCTGTGATAGACGTTAGCGGTGCAGCGGTCGATGATGGACTTCTCCTTGGCGGACAGCAGCCGGTCGCCCATGAGCTGCTCACACAGGGACAGCAGGAACTCGGACTTCAGCACAACAGGATTCTCGCCGTCCCCGTAGCCCTGCTCCATGTCCATGGCGTTGATGTGGTTGGGCGAGGTGGCGGAAATGCTGATCACCTCGCCGCCCAGCCCTTCGATGAGGGGCCGGTACTCGCTTTCAGGATCTATGACGATGATGTCATCGTCCGTGGAGAGCGCCAGGGCCACCATCTCCCGCTTGGCGGTGAAGGACTTGCCGGAGCCGGACACGCCCAACACAAAGCCGTTGCCGTTGAGCAGTTCCTTCCGGTTGGCGATGATGAGGTTCTTGCTGATGACGTTCTGCCCGTAGTACACACCGCCCTGGTCCCGTACCTCCTGGGCCTTAAAGGGCATGAGAACGGCCAGAGCCTCGGTGGTGAGCGTCCGCAGGGCGTCGATCCGCCGCAGGCCCAGGGGCAGGGCGGTCACCAGCCCGTCCGCCTGCTGCCAGTTCAGCGTGGCCAGTTGGCACAGGTGCTTCCGGGCGGCGGACTGGAGGGCATCCGTGTCGCTGTCCAACTCCTCTTTGCTGTCCGCCAGATGCACCAAGGTCACCACGGCGAACATCATCCGCTGATCGCGGGTGGTGAGATCGTCCAGCATCTCACGGGTTTCTTTCCGCTGCTGTTCCAAATCGTAAGGAACAACGGCGGAGAAATTGTTGTTGCTGTTCTGCCGCCGCTGCCAGTTGGTCACGTTGGTCTCAACACCGAGGAGCCGGTTCTGCATCTCCCGGACGGCCTCATCCGTGGGGACGGGGATCACGTCAATGGACAGCATCATGGTGCGGTTCAGTGCCGTCAGCTCGGAAATCATGCTGTCCTTGATATAGCTGGCGTACTCCTTGAGGAACAGCACCCGGCCAAACTTGTCCCCCATGACAAAATAGTCCTTCTTGAACTCCAGGCTGTCCGGGCAGATGGAGTCCTTGAAGCTGTGGCCCTTCCGCATCAAATCCCGCAGATCCACATGGAACTCCGTCTCCTCGCCGGTGCGGTAGAAGTCGTGCAGCACCCGCAGGCGCTCCACCGCGTCCAGCTCCTCGCTGTGGGCGTCCAGGTGGCTCAGACGGGTGGTCACATCCGCCGTCACCCGGTCGAAGAAGGCGCGGGCCTCCTCGATGCTCTTGCGGTGGACGGAGAGGGTGATATACCGCTCCTGTACCACGCTGTTGGAGCTGTCCGTCACCTTGTCCATGAGCATGGCGTTGTACTCGGCCCGGTAGCCGTCCAGGTAATCGTCCTGACGGGGCAGCAGGATCTTCTGCTCGAAGTCCTGGCGGTTGAGCCGCTTGTTGTTGATGGTCAGCTTGGTGGTGGAACCGGTGTCCAGGGCGTTGAGCAGCTCCGAGTAACCCAGGAACATGGACGTCTTATCTTCTTTTGAAGCAATCGCATAGTTGATATCCGAGAAGCGGATGGTCTTGGAGAATTTGCTCCCGAACTGAAAAATCCCATCCGGCCAGAGGCGGTGGATGGGGATGGCGTCCTGCACGGACTTGGGGAGGACGAAGCCCTCCCGGTCCTGCTTCAGCGTATTTTGCAAGGTTTTAATCAATCTTCAGTGCCTCCTTTACTGTGGAATGCTCCATCGCCTGGGCGTACAGATTCTCCGCCCGGAACACCAGCTTTCTGGGGTACAGCAACTCCAAGCGGATGACGGCGAGGAGAAATTTCTCAAAGGTCATGCCGTTGTAGGTGAAAAAGCCGCAGAGGGCGAAGGGGAAGGCGGCCAGGACGCAGATCCAGCCGATCTCCCCGCTGCCCACCACATTGCGCAGGCCGAAATACAGCCCCACCGCCACCAGCACAGCCAGCAGGGCGAACAGGAACTGCCGCAGGGACAGCCCGAAGAACAGGCTCTCCTGGTAGTCCCGGACTTCTTTGTTGATGCGGACTTCTATGGGTGATCACCTCCAGAATGAAAGAATCGGCAGACAGACCGTTGCAAGGTCCGCCTGCCTATGGTAAGATGCGACAAACCAGAAAAAGGGAGGTCTGTCACATGACGCTGTTTATATTTGGATTTGGCTTGATGTTGCTGCCTATCCTGTTCTGTCTGGCCCTGAAGCTCCGGCTGGGTGTCCCCATGCTCTATGCAGCACTGATGCTCACAGCGTTCCACGGCTGGTATCAGGCCCACGCAGCTTTGGCGGACGGCATCTTTTTCGCCCTGATCGGCCTCACTGCCCTGTCCTGGGTGGTGACGCTGCTCCGCCGCCTCTGGGAACTGCTGGAGGATTGGCGGGAGGAACGGGCCATGGCAGACCTGCTGGCCTACCGCGTCCGGCAAGCCAGGGCCGCCGGCGAGTATGCCATTGA
The DNA here is from genome assembly GCF_943192995.1 of Flintibacter muris. Taxonomy (GTDB): domain Bacteria; phylum Bacillota; class Clostridia; order Oscillospirales; family Oscillospiraceae; genus Lawsonibacter; species Lawsonibacter muris. Next base: position 54,380 of record NZ_CALPCP010000022.1, on the reverse strand, counting down.
CACCCAAGGACTGTGGCGTTGATTTTATCGCTCTCCTGTGCTACAATAAGGCAGCTTATTTAAGGGTGAGGAGGCGGATTAGTGAAGGGTTTCAGCCGAAAAAATCTATTATTTTCCCTGTGCGGACTTAACTGCGGACTATGCACCATGCGATTGGGTGGACATTGCGGCGGATGCGGCAATGGAAACCAATCCTGCAAAATTGCCCGATGCAGTTTGGAACATGGGGGCATGGAGTATTGTTGCGAGTGCCCTCAGTATCCTTGCGAAAAGTACGAGAAGATTGGCGAATACGACTCCTTTATCACCGCACGGAGGCAAAAAGCCGATATGGAAAAACTGCGGGATATCGGAGCTGAGCGCTATAATGCCGAACAGGGGGAGAAGGTGCAGTTGCTGGAGTATCTGCTTTCTTCCTGCAATGACGGGCGCAGGAAAACGCTCTTTTGTCTGGCAGTCAATCTGCTGGAGCTTTCCGATGTGCAAAGTGTCGTTGATCAGCTTATGGCATCTGATCTGCCAACCGTGAAAGAGCGTGCCGTGTATGCAGCGTCACTGTTCCAAAAAGCTGCCGATGAAAAAGGAATTTCCTTGAAATTGAACAGGAAAAAGTAACCGTATTTCTTGATTTGTCAGCCCAGCCCCATCAGCTCCCGGATCAGCCTATCGTTCATTTTGATGCAGCCCACCAGCACCAGCATATTGAAGATCAGTTCGCCCACATAGTTCCACACGATGGTGGCCGCCGCCAGGGTATCGTCCGCGATGGCGGGCGGTGTGGAGGCAAAGGCCGAGAAGATCACACAGGCTAACACGATGATACAGCCCTCCAGACAGATTGCGGCGTAGCTCTTGAGAAAGGCCACGCCAATACTGCTGGAGGGCTGTCCCGCAAAGCTGGCCATGGGGATGGGCGCGATGGCCGTGGCGAGATAGAGCTTGAAAAACCGGGAGTAAACGGTTAAAATCATAATCAAAGACAATACCCAAATGAACAGCGATCCCAGCAGGGTAATGGCCCAGAGGGGGATGCTCTCCAGGAAGCCCACGTCCTCGATGATGGTTACCATCTCGGCGGGGAGGGTGGTGTCGGTGAGCGCCGACAGCCCGGAGGCCGTCATGATGGTGGAGATCATCCCCTGGGCCACCTTGAACAGCGCCGTCATCAGCTCCATGCCGTGGGTCACCGCCGCCTGCGCCAGTACAAAACGGATAAAGCACTTGAACACCATCTCAGGCTTCTTTAATTCCGTAAAGCTGCCGCAGGTCTTGACAATGCCCATGACGAAGAACAGCACCAGCAGGGCGCAGCCGATGGCTTGGAGTGCGCCGTTGATATCCTGCATGACTGTCCAGACTCCGCCGCCCTTGAACTCCTCCGGGGTGGTACTGAGGAGCTGCCAGATCTCTGCCAGCTTCCCATTCCAGGTCCCCAGGGCGGAGTTCAGGTTGTCCACGATCCAGTTTCCGCTTCCCACTCACACCACCTCCTTTGCGTCCGAAATTCGTTTCGCGGCCATGGCGCAGTAGTCCGGGGATAGGTCGATCCCGATAAAACTCCGGCCCAGGCGTTTCGCCACAGCGCCGGTTGTACCGCTGCCCATGAAGGGGTCCAGCACCGTGCCGCCAAGGGGCTTCCCGCCAGGATGCAGGGTTCCGCCAGCTTCTCCGGGAACACCGCGAAGTGCGCCCCCTGGAAGCTGCTGCTGGGGACTGTCCAGACATCCCGCTTGTTCCGGCCCAGCGGGTTGAGGGGAAGTCCGGCAAAGTTCCCCCTTTGCGGAAGGTGTCCGGCATCCAGATCAAAGCTGGAGGCACAGCCTGACGGATAACTCCGGCGTTCTCCCGAACGGGTGGGTGTGATGAAGGATTCCCGGATGGCATCGGCGTCAAAATAGTATCGCGCTGATTTGGACAACAGGAAGATATATTCGTGGCTTCTGGTGCAGCGGTCCCGCACCCCCTCCGGCATGGCGTTGGGCTTGTGCCAGATAATGTCCTGCCGCAAATACCAGCCGTCCGTCCGCAGGGCCATGGCCAGTGCCCAGGGAATGCCCAGCAAGTCCTTGTTTTTGAGGCTTCTACAGTTTTTCCGGCAGTAGCTGTCGCCTATGACGAGCCACAGGGTCCCGTCCTTCCGCAGTGCCCGCCGCAACTCCCGAAACACCTGGACAAGCCGTTCCAGATACTCCTGGGGCGTTGGCTCTAATCCGATCTGCCCCTTTATCCCATAGTCCCGCAGTCCAAAATAGGGCGGCGAAGTAACACAGGTGTGGACACTCTCCGCATCCAGTGTTCGGAGCTGTTCCACGGCGTCGCCGCTGATCAATCGTTCAAATATGGTCGATCACCTCCCCTAAAAGGCGGAGGGCGCGGATGCGCCCTCCTGCTGCTATTTTCCTCATCCGCCAGTGATGAGGGTGAGGATCTCACGGGTAAAGGTGATCACGATACCGCCGGCGATGGTGAGCATACCGTTGGCCCGCTGGGAGGGGTCGTGGCTCTTGAGGGACAGGCCCAGCTGGAGGATGCCGAAGCCCAGCAGGATCAGGCCGATGGCCCGGATCAGGGAAAAGATGAACTCACTCAGGTTCTCCACGATCTGGAGGGGATCGTCCGCGGCGAAGGCGGGGACGATCATGACGGCCATGGACAGCACCAGACAGGCGAAGAGAGCGTAGGCCCGCTTGGCGCGGCGCTCAATCTTCTTCTGGCGCTCCAGGGTGTTCAGGGGCTTCTGGGATTTCTTCATGATCTTCATAGGTTGCAGTCTCCTTTTCTTCATCAGATGGTTCGGTTTCCGGGGCGAACAGCGGTTCCCCCTGGAACTTCAGCTCAGGCTTTTCCTGATGGTGGATGTAAGGCGGCCCACCGCCGTCAACGGTGTAACGGATGGCAGGGTGATCGGTCAGCTCGTACTTCAAATCCATCACCGGCTTGGCACCCCGGATGAACAGGATGGCGTAGCGGTTGTCCAGCCCACGCACCTCATCAGGAGTCAACAATTCGCGGCCGCTCATTTGAAAATTGGTGGAGTACGATCCGGATTTGCCCTTGGTCTGACCGTGAGTTCGGGTGTCAATCGTGGCTTTCCCAAGGGCCTCTGAGATGTACTTGTGGGTGGACGATTCGTTGCCGCCCAAGTACAGAATTGTGTCACTATTGCCCGGAATTGTCTCCCAACTGTCCTTAAAAAGTTCCTTGATTTGCGCCATATTCTGAATAATGGTGCTTGCCGAAATGTTGCGGGAGCGCATGGTGGCCAGCTCACGGGTGAAGCCTGGGAGGGGCATGGCGGCGAACTCATCCAATATAAAGTGGACGTGGCAGGGCAGGGTTCCGTGGTGGATCTGGTCCGCGCTGTAGTAGAGGGCCTGGAACGCCTGGGCGTAGAGCAGGCTCACTAAAAAGTTAAAGCTCTGGTCGTTGTCGGGTATGACGGCATAGAGCGCGCACTTCTGCTCCCCCAGGGTGTAGAGGTCCATATCATCCCGGTCTGTTATGGCCTTGATCTGGGGCAGGTTGAAGGGGGCCAGCCGGACGGCGGTGGACACGAGTATGCTTTTTGAGGTCTTGCCGGCAGCCATTTTGAAGACTTTGTACTGCCTCACCGCCACACTGTCCGGCTTCTCCCGCTCAATGGCCTGGAAGAGCAGATCCAGGGGCGAGACGTACTCCTCGTCCTCCTCCTTGACCTCGGCGTACTCCAGCACCCGCATGACCATGGAGAAGTTCTGTTCGTATTCCGGAGCCTCCTGCCACAGCATGAGGATGATGGCCTGGAGCAGAGCTGTCTCTGATTTCTCCCAAAACGGGTCGGAATTGTGACTGTTTTTAGGCGTAGTCGCTTGAATCAGGTTGTTTACCAGCCGGAGAGCGTCCTTTTCGTCCCGGATGTAGCGGAAGGGATTATAGCCGTCCGACTGCTCCAGATTGACCAGATTCAGCACGCGGATGTCATAACCTTTGCTTTTCAAATATCCACCTGTGGCCAGCAAAACCTCTGATTTCGGGTCGGTAATGACATAATTGGTATTGGCTTCGAGGATATTCGGCTTCACATAGGTTCGGCTCTTGCCTGCGCCGGAACCGCCTATGACCAGCACGTTCAGGGAGCGGCGGTGCTTGTGGGTATCCAGCCCCAGGCGGACGTTTTTGGTCAGCAGCTTGTTCTGTTTCTGAGCGAACATGGCGTTGACCTGCCGGGGGGAGGCCCAGGCGGCGGAGCCGTGTTCCTCGCCGTCACGGGTTCGGCCCTGCTGGTCGGCGTAGAGGCATATCCCCATGATGTACGCCCCGGTACAGACCAGGATGGTCACAAGGCTGTGATTCGTCCACTGTATGCGGAAGGGGTGTTCCATCGCTGCCGTCAGGTTGGCAATGATGTCGGGCAGGCCGCCGCCCAGGGACTGAGCCAGCAGCAGCGCCGCCCAGACCACGGGAATATAGAGAAATAGGTAAACGGCGAGTTTACCCGTCCGGGATGGTTGATTCAGATCTTCCTCACCTCCAAAAAATACAGCAGCCCGAAGAATCTGCATATTGACAGATCCTCCGGGCCTGTGCTACGATACCTGTTAGTACTTCCCTCCAGCCCAAGAGTGCTTTTTGAGTGGGACTTTGATCCCGTTGCGCGGTGGTTGGTGGGGAGTATCTTTTTTATCTTGTTTTGGGCCTGTTTTTCGCAACAGATTTTGCTTTTTCTCTGGCCGGAGCGGACGGTCTCCTCACCTGCGCCCGATGCGCCTCCAGACGCGCCGCAATGGAGGGACGCTCACTCGTCCCCCTCGAAGCGCCGCTCTCTTTGGGCATAGAGGAGTTGATTTTTGTAACGTGCGAGTCTCGTTCCGACCGAGAACCGTTTTTTCCCTTGTTCTCCTGACGCTGGGCCACAGGGGCCTGCTGGCGGCCCTGGTCTGGGGACCGCTGGGATACCTCTTGCTGTGGCGGCGCTGGCCTTACAGTGGCCTCCTGGGGCCTGCGCTCCTGCCGCCTGACCTGCACCTGCTCCGGGGCATCACGTTCCGGGGCCTGCCGTTCATGAAATACCTCATACCCCCTCTGGAGCGGCTTGGCGGGCCTGCGCTCCGGCTCCGGGGGCAGGGTGTAGAGGATGCGCTCAAAAATGGCGTTGGCCCGTTCCAGTTCTGTCACCGGCAGGATCACATCCAGCACCCTGCCCTTGTCATCCTTGTCACGGATCACCGAGAACAACAGCTTGTGCTTTTTCGCCAGCTTCTTAAACTGTTTGTACTGCTCCGGGGTCATGGGGAACCGGCGCAGATCCCGCGTCTCCCGCAGCATCTTGCCCATGTTCACCTTGCCGGAGAGGACTTTGCGGTTACTGGCCAGCGCCATGGTCAGGGCCAGCATATTCTTCAGGGCCGAGCCGGACAGCCGCACCATCACCTCCGTACCGGAGAGCATCATGCGCACCATCTGGTCAGCGGCCTCACCGCCTCCTACGTTCATCTCGTTCCACCTCCTTGGTGTGTTCTTCGATTTTATTGATGTCATGTTCCATCTGGGGCAGCCTGTCTAAAATGTCACGGCAGAGGGCCAGCTTCTTTCGCTCCGCCCGGATCTGCCGGTTGACCTCCGCCACCTGTTCGTAAATTTCCGCCTTTTCCGCAGAGAGCCGTTCTCTGGGGATGCCGCACTGTTCCAGCACAGCCACCGCATCCATGTACCGGGCGTACTCCGCCTCCATCCCGGACAGGCCGTCCTCGTAGAGCTGTTTGGCCTGGGCCAGAGCGGACACATCCGCCAGGGCGTTGTACAGCTTTTTCCGTTTCTTTTTCCGCACGTTGAGGATCGTACGCTGCTTGGTCAGGGTGGCCAGCGCGTCCTCTGTGCGGGACTGGAATGCCGCCATGTCCCCCTGGGTGGCAATGCCATTCTCCCGGAGGAAGTCAAATTGCTCCCGGTATCGCTCCGCCTGCATCACCTCCTGCCGAAGCTGGGGCGTCATCCGGGGTGGATACCGCCGCTGCCCGATCTTGCCCAGGACGTAGAGGTAGTGGACATACAGCGCCATAATTCCGGTATATTTCGGATATTTTTTGTAGGGCTTGTAGGCTGGCCGGTAAATGACGGCGGGCCTGCGTCCGGCCTCGATGTCCTCCAGGCCGCTCTGGATGGCCGCCCGGATACCGTCCTCGGTGAACAGCCCATTTTTCCGTCCGGGGTACATGAACCGATCCTGTCCCCGCAGCCGGAAGCCCAGGCGATTCCCGTGGCTGATCTCCCACCCCATGTGTTCCATGAGCATAAAGAAGTGGCCCAGGTCGTTGGCGTCCTCAATGGCCGTCCGCAGGTCCGCCTCCAGCATGGAGCGGAAGGTGGGCTGGCCCCTGGACTGGCGGAGCCACTCGATGTAGCTGACCGCCTGGGCGGACTCACCCTCCATGATGATGGACAGCCCATGCTCCCGGCACAGCCGGTCCGAGGTGGCCCGGATCTGCTGGTAGTAGCTCTGGGTGTTGCTGTGGTACTTCTCGCCGGTGTCCGCGTTCACAGAGTTGAAGACCAGGTGGGCGTGGATATGCTCCCTGTCCACATGGACCCCGATCACCGTCTCGTACCCCGGCAGATGCTCCTTCGCAAACTCTGCGGCGATCTCCAATGCCTGCTCCGGGGTGACCTCCCCCGGCTTGAAGGACTGGATGATGTGGTAATACTGCACACCATCTTCCTTGCCATAGGCCCGCTTGGTATCCAGCATCTGGCGGCACTCCCGGCCTGGGTCGCAGTTGAGGTGGGCGGTGAGGACGCGCTCCTGGGTCTTGTCCCCGTTGAGGACGTAGTTGATGCCCACGTCCAGTCGGCCCTTCCGGGCCAGGATTTTTGTGATAGCCATGTTCCTGACTCCTGTGGTATAATGATCCCAATAAACTTTAGGAGAAAAATATGTGGTTTTTATTTGCGTTAGGCTCGTCCATATTTGCGGCGCTGACCTCGATTTTAGCCAAGATCGGCATTGAGGGGGTAAACTCCAACCTTGCGACAGCCATCCGCACCTTCGTTGTGCTGCTGATGTCCTGGGGGATGGTGTTCATCACGAACACGCAGGGCGGCATTGCAGAGATCAGCAGGCGGAGTTGGCTGTTCCTGATCCTGTCCGGTATTGCCACGGGAGCCTCCTGGCTGTGTTACTATAAGGCCCTGCAAATTGGTGAGGCATCCAAGGTGATACCCATCGACAAGCTGAGTGTTGTGATTACCATGATCCTGGCGGCTGTCATTCTGCATGAGCAGTTCACGCCCAAGTCCATTTTGGGCTGTATCCTGATTGGGGCCGGAACGCTGTTGATGGTGCTGTAACGCTATTTTTTAGCGATCTGATACATCAACTCGTAGACCTGATCCAGCAGGTATAGCCCCCGCTTGGCGTCCTCGGCCCTGGCAATCCCGGCGTTGACACTGCGGGCGATCTGGTTGATGTTTACACCGATTTTGTGGACTTCCCAACGAAGGTCCTTGATCTCTTGGATAGGCTTTACCGGGAGTGGAACTTCCTCAATAAGCCGGACGAGGTAGGCCCTCCGGGAGAGGCCGCACTGCTTGGCCTGGGCCACCAGCCGCTGGTACTGCGCCGGCGTCAGTTCGATGTGGACATGGTATGCATCTCCTTTCGCGCTGTTGGCACAGCCACAACGATACCCAAACCAGAGAGAGAAAGCCATTCACGATACCCAACAAAAATCCGCTGTCAATCCCCAGCAATACCAACAATCCCCGGCTATGCCGCCTGTCTGAGAGCAGCTTTGCCGTCCTCCTGCCGGAACAGGACATCGATGTCGGAGAACTTCTGGGTGCGGTTGAATTTCTCTGTTGCTTTATTGGGGATAGCCTGTAATTCCAGCATCCTGGCCCACAGGTCCGGGTGGTGGTCGTAGAGGTGGCGCAGTTCCGGCAACTTGGCATTGGGGCAGAACCAGCAGCCGCCCCGGTCGGTGAAGGCGTAGACAGGCGAAAGCAGCCCCGCTTTCTCGCAGAGCTGCCATGCGTCCTGTTCTGTGAAATTGTATTTTGCCAGCAGAGACACCTGCCTGCCGCTCTCCAGCCGCAGCAGCCGTTCCTGCTCGTCCTGGGCGATGCCGATGTATTGGACCGTTCCGGGCGGCAGGTTTTTTTGATACCGCTGGATGGGCCGGATCTTGCAGTCACGCTGGACGGCGCACTTCCCGCACAGAGGGAAGGAGCGCACCATGCCCTTTTTCGGGCCGCGGGTGACCCGCCCGGTGAACAAGTCTACATATGTAACAGTGGCGAGAAAAGCAAAATCCCAGAGCTGCCGGACTTTTCCGGTCACTCTGGGGATAGGCGGATAGCGAGTTTGCTCCGTCTGTAAAAGGCGGATTTTGCATCTCCGGCGCGTAAATTTTTTGAAACGGGAGGTCGTTTTGGAAAATTCAACTTTTTCTCCACCTTTCCTGCTGTGATATTGCGTTTTGTGCAATATTGCGTGATTTTATTTTATTGTTTTTGGGCAGCATCTTTTTCATCTACACAAGGTTTATAATGGGAGTAAAAAGGTCGGTGAAGCGCTCATGGTGTTTCCGGCCTATGGAAGCATAAAGTACAGCATGCTTCCCTCAGCCCACATTAATATAGAGTGGGATAAGCCCGTCGATCTGGAGGGTATCTGCCTGAACTGCGGGGAGCAGGGGAAGAAATACACAGTAAAGTTTGTTCCCGGCGACCTGTGGGTCATGGAGCAATAAGAAAGCGGGACGGCTGGGCCGTCCCGTTTTGGTCACTTCTCCACCAAAATAATATCCTCCCCGAAGCGTTTCACCGCCCCCCAGGGGATGACCTTATCCTCCTCCCGGCCGAAAAGACCGAAGAAGCGCCGCCGGCCAGGGACCACCAGGGCCCGGACCTGGCCGGATTCCAGGTCGATCTCCATGTCCCCCACGTAACCGTAGCGGGTGCCGTCTTCCACGCTGATGACCTCTTTGTACCGCAGTTCCGCAATTCTGGTGTCCATGCCTATTCCCCCTAAAATAAATTCCCGCCCGGCGGGGCGGGAATCGGTTTGATTAAAGGTATGCGGGGAAGGGGATGTCCTATGTGGTCAAAAGCCCTTTAGATACCAAAAATTCATGGGCCACCTCATTTACGGCCCGACCGTCCACGTCCACGGCGTAGGTCAATTCCACCATGTCCTCGCTGCTCACTTGGCCGGTGAGGAGTTCCAGCACCTGCTCCAGGTTAGGGGCCGCGTCGTAGAAGTCCTGGAACAGGTCCTCCCGCACCAGAAAGGCCCCGTAGTACTCAGGGAAGAAGCCCAGGTCGTCCTCCAGGATGGTGAGGCCGGCCCGCTTGTTCAGGCCGTCGGTGGCGTAGACCACCATTACATCAAAGGCCCCTCCCTCTACAGCGTTGTACTTGAGCACCACGTCCACCGGCTTGGCGGAACGGAAGTTCAGGCCGTAGAAGTCCACAAAGGGCTGATATTTCATGCTGCCCTCCTCGGTGTAGAACTCGTGCTCCGCGCCAAAGTCCAGCTCCCCGGCGATAGGAACAAGGTCGGAGACCTTTGTCACGCCGTACCGGTCAATCACGGACTGGGTGACACCAATGGAGTAGGTGTTGTTCAGCCCTACCTTGCCCAGCAGCCGCAGGCCCTCCCGCTCCCGAACGGTGTCGTTGACATAGTCGTAGAGGGTTTCGCCCTGGGGAATGTCGCCGGTGTCCAACCCCAGGAAGGTGGTCAGGACGGTGCCGTCGTAGCTGAACATCAAATCACAGCTTGGATTGCTCCCTTTCAGCTCGTTGTGGTTGTTTACCTGGGTCATCTGGTCTAAAATGACCACCTCCAGGCCGGTTTTATCCTCCACCAACTGCTCCACCATGGCGTGCATCAGTTTGACCTCGGAGTAGTCACCGTCGTAAAGGGTGAGCTGGCCCTCGGTGCGGCTGGGCAGGAGCATGGACACCACCAGCGCCACACTGGCCAAAGCCAGAATACCGCCGCCAATGGCCTTTACCGGGAGAGGAAGCTTGTTTTGCCGGGTTCCGGACAGCCGCCGCTCCACCCAGCCCAGCCCCGCGTCCAGCACCAGGGCCATGCCCATGAGGACGGCGGTGCCCAGAACAATCATGCCCATGTCCCGCTGGCGGATGGCGGTGTAGAACAGTCCGCCCAGCCCTCCGCCCCCTACAAAGGAGGCAAAGACAGCGGTGCCAATGGCGTTGACTGCGGCAATGCGGATACCGGTAACCAGCATAGGGGTGGCCAGAGGGATGTCTACATGAAACAGGCGGTAAGCCTTGCTCATCCCCATACCGGCAGCGGCCTCTTTTAAATGGTCCGGCACCTGGGACAGGCCAAGGGAGCAGTTACGGGCGATAGGCAGCAGGGAATAGAGGGCCAGACCGGTCATGGCGGTGGGGGAGCCCGGCCCGGCCACCACCATGATGACACCCAGCAGGGCCAGCGCGGGAATGGTCTGAATCAGATCCACCACCCAAAGCAGAACTTTTCCTACCTTGGGGAACAGATAGGCCAGCAGGCCCAGGGGGACTCCAACAACAATGGCCAAAATCAGCGCAGAAAGCACCAGGGATAGATGGCCCCAAATCATAGCAGCACTCATTTCCCGGCCCCGCCTTTCCGCAGGCCCCGGGGGACCACCCGCTTTTGAAGGGTATCCACCAGTCCGCCCAGTACCAGAGCCAGAATGGCGGCGGGGATGGCCCCTTGGAGAATGAGGGCGTTGTTGTTGGAGCTGACCCCCTTGTAGACAAAGTCGCCCAGACCGCCCTGGCCGATCATGGCGGCCAGCACCGCCCAGCTGACGGTGTACACCGTGGACAGCCGCAGTCCACCAATGATGGTGGGCATGGCCAGAGGCAGTTCTACCTGGACCAGGCGCTGGTAGTGGTTCATGCCGCAGCCCCGGGCGGCCTCCTTATACTGGGCATCCACCCCGTCCAGCCCGGTGACGGTGTTTTTCAGCACCGGGAACATGGCATAGATGGACAGGGCGATAATAACGGTGGCGGGGGTCATGCCAATCATAATGACCAGCACGCCGATAAAAACAATACCGGGCACCGTGTTCAAAATAGACAGCAGGGGAATGAGGTATTTGGACAGCGTAGGCAGCCGTGACAGGCAGATGCCCAGGAAAAGCCCCAGCGCAAAGCCGATAGCCACGCACACCAGGGTGTAGCCGGTGTGGACAGTGGCGGCCCGGAGAATGGACAGCAGCAGTTCATTCATCCCATCACCCCCACAGCTGTTCCGCCATGGCGGAGGCCATGCTGGTTTTGGTGACAATGCCCGCCACCGTCTCGTCCTCCTTCAGCACCACCAGATAGGGGAAGCCGCTGGAGATCAGCTGCTCAAAGCACTCCTTGGCGTTGTCCCCCACGTGGACGGTGGGAGTGGTACACCGCACCAGCGGCCCAATGGTCTTTACCACATGGCCGGTGAGGCGGATGTCGGCAATGGACACCGTGCCCTGATACCGGCGCTGCTCGTCCACAACAAGAAGGGTGTCCACGTTGTGGTGCTGCATCCGGCTGACACACTCGTTCACACCCCGGTTCTCCTTAACGGTGATGATCCCTGTGCGCATGAACTGGTCCACTGTCAGGCTGGCGGGGTCGGGGGCGGTTTGGTGCTTGCCCAAAAATTCCTTGATCTGATCGGTGGCCGGGTTTTCCAGCATCTCCTCCGGGGGCGCGATCTGGACAATCTCCCCCTGATTCATGAAGATGATGATGTCGGCCAGGTCCAGAGCCTCCTCCATATCGTGGGTGACAAAGATGATGGTCTTGTTCAGCTTCTGCTGGAGGGTCTTTACCTCCAGCTGGAGGGAGCGGCGGGTCATGGGGTCCAGGGCGCTGAAGGGCTCATCCATCAGGACTACCGGGGGAGAGGCGGCCAGGGCCCGCAGAATACCAATGCGCTGCTGCTGGCCTCCGGACATCTCCCCAGGGTACTTGTGGGCATACTGGTCATAGGGCATATCCACCATGTCCAGCAGGTCGTGGACAATCTGATCGCACTTGTCCTTGGGCCATTTCAGCAGCTTGGGCACCACGCAGATGTTTTGGGCCACCGTCATGTTGGGGAACAGGCCGATCTGCTGGATGACGTAGCCGGTGTGCCGCCGCAGCTCATAGCGGTCGATAGCGGCAATGTCCTTGTCACCTAAGTAGATATGGCCGCTGTCTGGCTGAATCAGGCGGTTAATCATCTTCAAGGTGGTGGTTTTGCCGCATCCGGAGGGACCAATGAAAACGGCGAACTGACCCTCCGGAATCTCAAATGAAATATCATTGAGAATTTTCTGGGTTCCATAGGTGAGACTGACGTGATCGAATCGTAGCAATGTAACCTCCTTTTCCGGGGCGCCTTGACGCCGGCTTGCCGTCGGTTTCCATTCAGGTAATAAAAAAGAAGGGCCGAAGGGAATCGGCCCGAAAGATGACATCCGGGTATGAGGTAAAATGGAAAAATACGGCATATTTACTAAATATAGTATAGCAGATTTTGCCGTTTTTGTCAAATGAAGAAAATGTAAACTTCTGTCGGAGACTGGCGCATTAAGGAAACCTTCATGAAATCTTAATTATACTCCCACTTTGTCCTTAAAGAAGGTCTGTTATCCTTATGGACAGATTGACGAGAGGAGGAGCGGGTATGGATTGGATGTTTCCGGCCGCGCTGGCCCTGACGGGCACAATGGGAGTATTGATGGGGCTTTGGGGCCTGTGGTATCTGGTTTCAGGGCTGGCCTGTGTGAGAAAGCCAAAGAACTATGGATTTCATCCGGCCCGGACAAGGTTCGCGGTGCTGATAGCCGCCCGGAATGAGGAGCTGGTCATCGGTTCCCTCATCAACAGTCTGCTTACCCAGGACTACCCGGCGGAGCTGTATGACGTGTGGGTCATCCCCAACAACTGTACCGACAACACCGCCCTGGCGGCCCGGAATTTCGGGGCCAGAGTGCTGGAGTGTACTGTACCGGTGAAGAGCAAGGGGGAGGTCCTCCGCTTTGCCTATAACCGTCTGCGGGGCCGGCGGTATGACGCCTGGCTGGTCTTTGACGCGGACAATGTGGTAGACCGCCGCTTTCTGGCGGAGATGAACAATGCCCGTCTGGCCGGAGCTCAGGCGGCCCAGGGCTATCGGGACAGCAAAAATCCCTACGACACCGCCGTGTCCGGCTGTTCCTCCATCTACTACTGGATGATGGACCGCTTCCACAACGGGGGCAAGGCGGGAATGGGTGTGTCCGCCATGATCGGGGGCACAGGCTTTATGGTAACCCAGAAGCTGCTGGACAAGCTGGGCGGCTGGCACACCGAGACCATCAGCGAAGACCTGGAAATCACCGCCCAGGCCATCCTGGCAGGGGAGAAGGTGGCCTATGTGCCCAAGGCCGTCACCTATGACGAGCAGCCCCTCACCTGGGAGCAGTCCATCAAGCAGCGCCGCCGCTGGACCAGCGGCACCCTTCAGGTGGCCCAGCGCTGTCTGCCCGCCCTGGGGGAGGAGCAGGCAAACCGGCCCCGACTGACCATGTTCGACTTTGAGGTCACCCTTCTGCTGCCAGCCTACCAGCTGGCCGCCCTGGCGGGGCTGGCCTGTACCGCCCTCACCTCTGCGCTGGGGGGACGGACCCTGCTCCAGGCGCTGGTGTTGGCACTGGCGGGAGTTCTTGGCAATATCGCCTGGGCTGCGCTGACCGCCACTGTGGCCGCCGGGGTGGTCGTCACGCTGGAGGGAAAATGGGACCGCCGCCTGTGGAAGGGACTGTGTACCTATTGGCTGTTCCTCCTCACTTGGCTGCCCATCACGGCTGTCAGCTTCTGGAAAAAGACCACCGTATGGGAGGAAATCCGTCACACCCGCACCATGGCTCCCCAGCTTCCGGGGAGATGACCAGGAGAGGTCCCGATCGCAAATTTTATGTAGGGGCGGCCTTTGGCCGCCCGTTTTTAACAGACCCTGCGGGCGGCCGCAGGCCACCCCTTGACATTTGTTTTTCCCACTGCTATAATCCCCACAAACAAGCTGCGGCCCAAGGGTTTGGCGCGGTTTAGGAGGTCATTTGCTTGACGGAAACTGTCTATCAGGAGTTAAAGGTAATTTGGGACTATATGCGTGTGGACATGGAGCTCCGGCCGGCGGACTGCATTGTGGGGTTTGGCTGTATCAATGACACCATCCCGCTCCGGTGCGCCCGGCTCTACCGGGACGGCTATGCCCCCAAGGTGCTGTTTACCGGGGGATTGGGCCGCAACACCCTGGGCCGCTGGAGCCAGACAGAGGCGGAGCGCTTTGCGGCCATCGCTGTAGAGCATGGCGTGCCGGAAACGGCGATTCTTTTGGAGAACCGTTCCACCAACTCAGCGGAAAATATTCTGTTTACCCGGGAGACACTGGAGCGGGCGGGGCTGGCTCAGGGGCAGATTATCTGCGTCCATAAGCCCTTCATGACACGGCGGCTGTATGCTGCCATGGGGGTCTATTGGCCGGAGGCCAATGCCATTTTTACCTCACCCCAAATTACACTGGAGGAGCATATTCAAAATTCCATGGACCAGGGTTTGACGGAGCAGGCGGCCATTGATATTATCGTAGGAGATTTTCAGCGTATGGAGGTCTACGTCCGGAAGGGATATCAGATTCCGCAGGAAATTCCGCCCCGGGCCTGGGAGGCCTTTCACAGCCTGATTAGACAGGGCTGTACAGGCGAACTGGCGGAGCCTGTTTTGTAAGAGGGAAATAAAAGACTGGCGCACCCCGGGAATGCCTGAGGTGCGCCGGTTTCCTATGGCCGGATGTTATTGGACGGGCTCGAAATCGCTGGCAGGACGGCGGCAGATGGGGCAGACGTAATCCTCAGGGAGGGTGTCTCCCTCATAGATAAAACCGCAGATTTTGCAGACAAAGCCCTGGGGCTTATTCTGTGCGGGCTCCTCCTCGGGAGCAGGCTCTTCGCCCTTCACGGAGGCGGCCAGGGCTTTTGCCAGCCCCTCCAGTTCACCTTCCTGGCCGGGAGCCAGGGCGGACTTGAGGGTGACAGGGGCCTCAATGAGCTCTACATTCTTCATCCCGGACAGGATTTCTGACATCAGCTTGCCGCTGGCGGGGGCCCAGGAGCCGTTTTGGATGAGGGCCGCCTTGCGGTTTTGCAGATTGTGGTGTGCCAGGTCCCGGAGCAGGTGCTCCATAGGATCGAAAATTCCGTTGTTGTAAGTGGGGCAGGCAAAGACAATATGGCTGTATTTAAAGCAGTCGGACAGCACATAGGAGTAATGGGTGACGGACACGTCGTGCATCTGGACAGGTATACCCAACTCGGCCAGGCGGCAGGCCAGGATGTTGGCGGCGGTCTCGGTGTGGCCATAGATGGAGGCGAAGGGGATGACCACGCCGTCAACTTCAGGCTCGTAAGAGGCCCACTTGACGTACCGGTCAATAATCTGGTTAAAGTCTTTGCGCCACACAGGACCGTGGAGGGGACAGATCATCTGGATGTCCAGCTTGGACGCCTTGCCCAGCAGGGCCATCACCTGGGGGCCGTACTTGCCCACGATATTGGTGTAGTACCGGCGGGCCTCGTCCAGCCAGTCCCGCTCCCAGTCCACCTCATCGGCGAAAAGAACGCCGTTCAGCGCGCCAAAGGAGCCGAAGCCGTCAGCGGAGAAGAGAATCTTGTCGGTGGAGTCGTAGCTGACCACCACTTCAGGCCAGTGGACCATGGGGGCGGCCACAAAGGTGAAGTTGTGCTTGCCGGTACAAAGGGTGTCCCCCTCACCCACCAGGATGGCCCCGGAGGGGTCAGTGGCGTGGAACTGGCGGATCATGTTGATGGCCTTGCCGTTGCAGACAATCTTCGCCTCAGGGTGACGGAGTACAAGGTCTCCCAGGGTAGCGGCGTGGTCGGGCTCCATGTGGTGGACAAAGATATAGTCCAGCTTCCGGCCGTCCAGGGCGTGGTCCAGATTTTCCAGGAACTGGGTCTGAACAGAGCGGTCCACTGTGTCAAAGAGGACGGTCTTCTCGTCCAGCAGCAGGTAGGAGTTGTAGGACATCCCCCGGGGGACGGGGTGGGCCGCCTCAAAGATGGGGTGCTGGCGGTCGTTGGCGCCGATCCAGATCAGGTCTTCCGTGACCTTGCGGGTACAGTACATAGAAAAACCTCGCTTTCGTATCAATTAGGGATCCCTCTTTGAGGGAGCTGCCGCCGCCGCAGGCGGTGACTGAGGGAGTACGTCGAACGGAGCCGTTCCGCTTGCCAAACTCCCTCCGTCACGGCTTTGCCGTGACACCTCCCTCAGAGAGGGAGGCTTTCTTTCTTAACAATCATAGCATATTTTTTTCCAAAATGCGAGAGGAAGTCGCGGATAGAAGGAAATTTTCTGATTTGCCCGGAATCCGTTGAAAAGAAGAGGCAAATCCCGTATAATATTGCCGTAGACAATGAGAAAGGCGGGACAAGCATGTACCGTATTGACATTATGACATTATTTCCCGATGTAGTGGGGGATATGCTGTGCGAATCTGTTTTGGGCCGGGGCCAGGAGCGGGGGTATATCCGGGTGGAGTGCCACCAGATCAGGGACTACACCGTAAACAAGCAGAAGCAGGTGGACAACTACCCCTACGGCGGGGGACGGGGTGCGGTGATGCAGGCTGATCCGCTGTTCCGCTGCTGGGAACACATCTGTGATGAGGCGGGGGAGAGGGTGCATACCATCTACATGTCTCCGGCGGGAAAAACCTTTACCCAGCGGGACGCCCGGCGGCTGAAGGACGATTACCAGCGGCTGATTCTGGTCTGCGGCCACTACGAGGGTATCGACGAGCGGTTTATTGAGGAGTGCGTGGACGAGGAAATTTCCATTGGCGACTTCGTCATGACCGGCGGTGAGATTCCCGCTATGGCGGTGGCCGACGCGGTGTGCCGCCTGGTGCCCGGGGTACTGTCCGACCCCTCCTGCTACGAGAACGAAAGCCACTGGAACGGGATGCTGGAGGCCCCCCAGTACTCCCGCCCAGAGGTGTGGCACGGACGGGCGGTGCCCTCCATCCTTCTGTCAGGCAACCACGCCAAGGTGGAGCAGTGGAGAAGAAAGCAGTCCATCCTCCGCACCAGACAGCGCCGGCCCGATTTGTACGAAAAGCTGGATTTGTCCTCCAAGGAGGACCAGAAGCTGTTAAAGGAGCTGGAGGAGGAGTAAATGAGCGATATTATGATATTTGCGGACAGAGCGCAGCTTCGGGCTTGGCTGAATGATAACTGTCTGTCAAGCGAAGGTGTTTGGCTGCTGTTTGGCAAACCGGGCGGACCCAAAACGGTAAAGGCGGGAGAGGCCCTGGAAGAAGCCCTAGCCCGCCATGTTGTTTTCACCTCTTTTCTGAGATGTATTGTGTAAAGGGTGGTTTCACCACCCAAATACACATTGGCTGACGGTTCATTTGTGGCAGAATGACACAGGCCGGAAAGGCGGTGATCGACCAGCAGGAGGGAACCGAAGGGGGAGCGTCCGGGGATGACCTGGGTGCTCTGTTCCCTTTGTCGGCCCTCTCGAAGAGCGCACTTACTCACCACCGGCCAGGGGCCAGCGGTGGTACTGCCTGACGGCAGCCGTGCGCCCTCCGGGGGCGGCTCCGCCAGGGTGTCCTGCCCTGCCGGTATATACCAGTAGACGCCAACGGCGACTTGTGCATCGGACGCAGCCGCGCCGATCACTGGGGGCTTGGGGATCATCGGCCACCAACAAGCTGCGCCGGGTATATACCGGGGCATTGCTTGCTACTACTATCAACACCTAAAAATGATAGCTGAAAGTCGCATGTAATGATAGTATACTTAGTCTATGCCTATTCGACAAATCGGGAATTATGGAGGAGCACAAATGCAATTTTTAGAATATGGTATCAACCATGATAAGACCATCCTCTTTTTACATGGCGGCGGATTAGCTCCATGGAATTATAAAGAAGAAGCCATGCTCCTCAAAGAAAAATATCACATTTTGCTTCCAATATTGGACGGACACAATGGTAGCGACTGTGGTTTTACAACAATCGAAGATGCTGCACAGCATATCATCGGATACATTGATGAGCATTTGGGCGGAAAGGTCTTTCTGATCGGCGGACTATCCCTTGGTGGGCAGATACTCGTAGAAGTTTTATCACAACGAAAAGACATTTGCCAATATGCCATGATAGAAAGTAGCTTGATTTTGCCGATGAGAGCAACCGCACAATTAATAAAGCTAACATTTTCATTTTGTTACCCTCTCATAAAAAAGCGTTGGTTCGCAAAGATGCAATTTGCAGCATTACACATTCAGCCTACCTTTTTTGATGAGTACTATAGAGATAGCTCTGCGATTTCAAAAGCGGACATGATTTCATTTCTTATGGCAAATGCCAACTATCAGATGAAGCACAGTCTTGCAAACTGTTGTACAAAAGCACTGATTTTGGTCGGCTCCAAGGAACAAGATATTATGAAAAAGTCTGCTGAAATAATCCATCAGACAATTCGAAATTCATCTTTGGAAGTATTCCCCGGTTTCTATCATGGCGACATCAGTATAAATCACCCAGATCTCTATGTTGAAAAAATGTACCGCTTAATTGAACAACTCTAAGTTTTAAAATTGTCGGGGGATTTCATCTTTATGGTGAAAACCCCCTTGACAAATGTTCTCTTGGCATAAAGAATGTAAAAGGGTATACAAAATTAGTTTGCATGGTAGCAAGCTAACGGTGCTTGTACCCTGCAAACTAATATTAGTGGCTGCCTTCCTCTGGGGGCGGATAATTTCCTCTTTACATCTCTCTAAACCTATGGTAAACTAATTGGTGAAATCTAATTTAAAAGACCACGTCTGGAGATGAAACACATGAGTTTTAAAATTGTAGTGGACAGCTGCTGCGACCTGACCCCCGCCATGCTGAAAGACCCGGCCTTTGTCAAGGTGCCCCTTACCATCTACTCCAACGGCAGTACTTTTGTGGACGACGAGACCTTTGACCAGGCCGACCTGCTGTGGTCCATGCGCCAGAGCGAGGACGCTCCCTCCACCGCCTGTCCTTCCCCCCAGGCCTATCTGGACGCCTTCCGGGGGGCGGACGACGTGTATGTGGTGACCCTGTCCGCCCTGCTCAGTGGCTCCCACAACAGCGCTGAACAGGCCCGCCTCCTGCTGGAGGAGGAAGACCCTGAAGTCAACGTCCATGTGTTCAACTCCTGCTCCGCCGCCTCCGGGGAGCTGCTGGTGGCTATGGCCATCCACCGGCTGGCCTCCGCCGGGATGCCCTTTAAGCGGGTGGTGACTGAGGTGGAACAGTTCATCTACCAGATGCAGACCATGTTTGTGCTGGAATCTCTGGAAAATCTGCGGAAAAACGGCCGGCTCACCAAGCTCCAGGCGGTGATAACCGGCGCGCTGAAAATCAAGCTGTTTATGGGCGCCACTCCCGAGGGGGAGATCTGTAAGCTGGGCCAGGCCCTGACAGTGAAGCAGGCCCTGACCAAGATGGTGGACAGAATTGCCGCCGACGCCAGCCATGTGGGCCGCACCCTGGCCATCTGCCACTGTAACTGCCTGGAGCGTGCCTTTCAGGTAAAGGCTATGGTGGAGGCCAAGTGCAAGTTTGCCCACATCCTTATTACCGAGGCGGGGGGCATCACCAGCGTCTACGCCTACGACGGCGGAGTTGTGGTGGCCTATTGACAAAACAACCTGATTGTGTGCATAATGTGTAGGGGCGGCCTGTGGCCGCCCGTCTTTTGCATGCCCTGCAATATTATTTTGGGCGGCCGCAGGCCGCCCCTACAGAAAGGAAGATAACATATGTCCATAACCCGCGAGCAGGCCTGGAACCTGCTGACCCAATACAACAAAGAGCCCTTCCATCTGCGCCACGCCATCACAGTGGAACATGTTATGGGCTGGTATGCCCGGGAGCTGGGCTACGGGGAGGAGGCGGACTTCTGGTCTGTCGTGGGCCTGCTCCACGATCTGGACTTTGAGATGTGGCCCGAGGAGCACTGTGAGAAGTCTCAGGAGCTGATGAAGCAGGCCGGGGTGGATGAGCGCACCATCCGGGCCACCGCCAGCCACGGCTGGGGCCTGCGGGTGGACATCAAGCCGGAGCATGAGATGGAGAAGGTCCTCTACGCCAGCGACGAGCTCACCGGCCTGATTGGCGCGGCGGCTCTGATGCGGCCCTCCAAAAGTGTGGCGGATATGGAGCTGAAGTCCCTGAAAAAGAAGTTTAAGGACAAAAAATTTGCCGCCGGCTGTTCCCGTGACGTGATTGCCAACGGGGCGGAGCTGCTGGGCTGGGAGCTGGACAAGCTGCTGGATTTGACCCTCAAGGCCATGCAGGCGGAGGAGACGGCCATTGAGGAGGCCGTGGCGGCGCTGGGATAAAAAAGTTTTACGGAAATCAAATTTGAGAAAATCCAGCCTAATTTGCAGGGCGGGACGACCCGGCCCGCCGCTGGCTGGCAGATTTTGCTCAAGGGTGCGCCGGGGTCGCCGCGCCCGGCGGAGTCAAAATTGATTTCCGTGGAAAAAACCTGCCCGGGGGTTGCAAACCGAATAAAACAATGGTATAATACCTCCGCCTATTACACAAAAAGGGGAAGATATTCATGTCCGGACATTCCAAGTGGCACAACATACAAAAGACCAAGGGCGCAGCGGACGCCAAGCGCTCCCAGATTTTTACCAAAATCGCCCGTGAGATGATTGTGGCGGTGAAGACCGGCGGCAGCGGCGACCCGGCCAACAACTCCCGCCTGGCTACCGTCATTGCCAAGGCCAAGGCGGCCAACATGCCCAACGACAACATCAAGCGTACCATTGACAAGGCGCTGGGCTCCGGCAACACCGACAGCTTTGAGAATGTAGTTTACGAGGGCTACGGCCCCAACGGCGTGGCTGTCATTGTGGAGGCCCTCACCGATAACCGCAACCGCACCGCTCCCGAGGTGCGCCATCTGCTGGACAAGTACGGCAAGGGCCTGGGGGCCACCGGCTGTGTGTCCTGGTCCTTCGATCGAAAGGGCGTGATCGTCATTGAGTCTGAGGATCTGGACGAGGATACCGTTATGATGGACGCCCTGGACGCCGGCGCTGACGATATGCAGGCTGATGATGATGTCTT
The DNA here is from genome assembly GCF_943192995.1 of Flintibacter muris. Taxonomy (GTDB): domain Bacteria; phylum Bacillota; class Clostridia; order Oscillospirales; family Oscillospiraceae; genus Lawsonibacter; species Lawsonibacter muris. The sequence goes on along the minus strand of NZ_CALPCP010000022.1, from coordinate 33,211 downwards.
TGAGGTCTACACCGATCCCGACTCCTTTGCCTCTGTCACCGAGGCCCTGGAGGCCAAGGGCTACACCTTCCTGGAGGCCGGTGTGCAGATGGTCCCCCAGAACTATGTCAAGCTCACCGACGAGGGCGACATCAAAAACATGGAAAAGCTGATCGACCTGCTGGAGGAAAACGACGACGTGCAGAACGTCTACCACAACTGGGATCAGGATTAAAGATGCGGGGGCTGTTTTCGGCCCCCGTTTTTTATAGGAGGAAGGAAAGATGGACGCATTTGAGCGGGCAGTCCAGGAGACCGCAGAAACCGGCAGGCTGTCCTTTTCCACTGGGACACGGCCTGGTGCGCCTCCCTTGCCTGGTTAGGGCAGGACGAGGGGGCCAGTCCGGGCGAGCAGAAGGCGGCGGAGCTGAAATTCTGGGCCTGGTATCTGGAGCAGGCCGCCAAGCTGCTGGGGATGGAGGGCTGGAGGTTCCCCAAGAAAGCGATTAAGGAATTTGAGAAGAAGCAGGAACTGGCCCGGCCCGTGCCCAAGGAGGTCACCATGGAGACCTTCACCCAGTTCCTGGGGGCGGGAGAATACCGCAGTCATTATCACGTTTCCCGGAACGGAAGCAACCGGTTTGCGGAGAATCTGCCTATGCCATCCGCACCTTCTGTACCCAAAAAGAGGCCGTTTGCCCCAAATGCAAAACCACATCAACCCAACTGAAATTTTACTACGGTGTAAATGTCTTAAAGGCCAAACTGCCGGGAAGTGATAAGTTACATTGACACGTTTTTTGATGATGGAGTTCCACTTGTCCAAGGAGCAGGCAGAGGCAGAAGTGGCGGCCTACTGTGCAAAGGGCTATCTGCGAAAAGAAATCGGTCCATTGTCCAACCTGACCCGTGCGGAGGCCCTGCGGCTGTGTTCAGCCCTGCGGAGCAAAAATATCAAATGCCGCATCATGCCGGTTCCCGTGGGCGAAAAGGGAGACGCGCAGCTGCGATAAAAATGAAATGAGGATTGTTATGAATTGAAGCTGAAACCCATATCTTGTGTGGCTGTTGTGCTGAGCAGCGCCTTTTTGGCCTTTGGGCTGTACCATGTCCACTCCTTCTCCGGGGTGACAGAGGGGGGCGTGCTGGGGATGACTCTGCTGCTGGAGCACTGGCTGCATATTTCGCCGGCGGTGTCCGGATTTGTGATGAACGTTTTGTGCTACGCCATGGGCTGGCGGCTGCTGGGGCGGGAGTTTATCGGTTACTCCGCTGTTGCTGCGGCGGGCTTTTCCGCGGCCTACAAGGTGTTTGAGCAGTTTCCGCCCCTGTGGACCCAGCTGGCTGATATGCCGCTGGCCGCGTCGGTGGTGGGAGCCGTTTTTGTAGGCGTGGGGGCCGGGGTATGCGTCCGGGTCGGGGGCGCCACCGGCGGGGATGACGCCCTGGCCATGTGCGTCTCCCATGTGACCCATTGGAATATCCAGTGGGTCTACCTGCTGTCCGATTTCCTTGTGCTGGCCCTGTCCGTCAGCTATATCCCCCTGAACAGAATCGGCTGGTCGGTGGTAACGGTAATCCTGTCCGGACAGATGATCGGGCTGATTCAGAAGATAAAGCTGCCCGCAAAGATGGAGTGCCCGGAATCTGAAAAATAATTCAGAAAAGGTTCTTATTTCCACCCATGATTTGGTCGATATTAACATCAGCGTGTCAAAAAACTTCTATTTGGAATATCAGGCTCCCTCAGAGAGGGAGCTGTCACCGCCGCAGGCGGTGACTGAGGGAGTAAGGCAGCGAAAATCTACAACTTTTCCCGCAAAAACTCCCTCCGTCACGGCTCCGCCGTGCCATCTCCCTCAAGGAGGGAGGCTTTATTGACAGTCTCATTAACATATCAGACATCCAGAAGGGGAGGGGAGCGCTGTGAGCGGTATGGGTATTTCGGGCGTTGGAGCGGGAACCTGGTATCTAAGTCAGGCCGCGTCGGAACAGAACTCAACTGCCCAGGCGGAGCAGAAGTCCCTGGCCGAGGCCCTCAGGGAGGAGCAGGACAGCCAGCCCGATCTGACGCAGATGATGAAGGAGGCCCGGGAGAAAGCGGCGGAGCGGGAAAAAATGTTCCAGCTGCCCAAGAACAGCCGCCGTTATGGTGACTGCGCTATGATTGCTTACTCCAAGCTGGCCCGGGCCAGAAGTACGGGGGAGGTAGACGCCGCATCAGGCTACGCCCGGCGTCAGATTGCCCAGCTGCGGACCGCCAAACGCAGCGACAGCGAAAACGCCGACCGCATCCAGGCCGCCATTAACCAGCTGCAAAAGGCGGTAAACCGGGCGGGCCGGAAAAAACGGGAGATTTCCCAGGAGAAGATGACCGCCAAGCGTCAAGCCAGGCTGGAGAAGGAAAAGCGTACCCGGGAGGCCAAGCGCCTGCGCCAGCAGCTGAAAAATAAGCAGGCTCAACGGATGATCCGTGAGTCGGGCTATCTGCGTGAGGCGGAGGTTGACAACCGCCTTCAGGACCATGTTGCCGCCACCAAGCTGGAGCTGAGGGAGCAGATGCGGGAGCTGACGGAGAGCACACAGACTTCGCTGGAGAGCGCCGTCCAGCAGTATGCCGCCGCCTCAGCACAGCCGGCACCAGAGCCGGAAATCAGCGTTCAGGCATAAACAGGACCGCCGCCCCTTTGGGACGGCGGTTTTTTCTATGGTTGCAGTAAGCCTGTAAGCCGGGTTCTGTCTTTTAAGACAGCCATCTATCTCGACGCGCCATTGCTGACACGCTCTAGCCGCCTCCCTGGAACGGCCGGGCCGGCCTGTATGTCCCTCCACGGCGTTGCTCCGGATAGAGTTTACAGCGATGGGCGCTTTTACACGCCATCGGGTGAGCTCTTACCTCACCTTTCCACCCTTACCGCACCCAGCGAAAACGAAACTCCACAGTTAGTCGGGAGTTTGCTTGTTTTACACCTTTCCCTCGTGAGGAAGGATGCGGCGGTATATCTCTGTTGCACTTGTCCTAGGGTCGCCCCCGGCGGGTGTTACCCGTTATCCTTGCCCTGCGGAGCCCGGACTTTCCTCACAGGCGGGCCTTTCGGCCCGTCCGCGCGGCTGTCCAGCTTACTGCCCAACCATCATACAGGAAAATTGGAGTGATGTCAAATAAAAGCGGGAAAAATTTTCTTCTTCGGGTTGAGTATTACCGGCGAATGTGTTAGAATATCTTAACTAATGATAAAATGAAGTTGGTATGCCCAAATCAGCGGAGGCGTTATGAGACGTATCCGCGTACTGTGAAGTGAGGTAACAAGGATGAAAGTTTTGGTTTTGGCGGGCGGACTGAGCCCGGAGCGCAATGTCTCCCTGTCCTCGGGGGCTATGGTGTGCAAGGCTCTGCGGGACCGGGGGCACCAGGTGGCGCTGATGGATATGTTTTTTGGACTGGACGGGGCTCTGTCCGGCGACAATCTGTATGTAGCGCCCATTCCGGAAAGCTTTAAGCAGGTGGCCCGGGAGGCCCCCAACCTGGAGGAGATCAAGGCCCGCCGGGGCGGGGAGGACCCCTCCGCCATTGGTCCCGGCGTTTTGGAGATGTGCGCCAAGGCGGATGTGGTCTATCTGGCCCTCCACGGCGCCTGCGGCGAGGACGGCCGCATTCAGGCCACTCTGGACCTGATGGGCGTGCCCTACACCGGTTCGGGCTGTCTGGGCTCCGCTATCGCCATGGATAAGGACCTGACCAAGCGGCTGGTGGCCGGTCTGGTGACCACGCCCAAGTGGGAGACGGTCACCGTCACTGAGGAAAATATGGAGGAGCTGATTGAAAGAATCAAGCTGCCTGTGGTGGTAAAGCCCATTGACAGCGGCTCCTCTATCGGAGTGTACATTGCCCAAAATAAAGAGGAGCTGAAAAGTGCCTTGGCCGAGAGCGTCAAGCTGGGGGGGCGCACGGTGATTGAGGAGTACATCAAAGGCCGTGAGATCCAGGTGGCGGTGCTGGGGGACCAGGCCCTGCCCTCTATCGAGATCATCCCAAAGGTGGGCTTTTACGACTACGCCAATAAATATCAGCCCGGCGCGGCCCTTGAAGTCTGCCCCTCCCGCATTCCCAAGGAGTGGGAGAAGGCTATCGGCAATGCGGCCCTGGCCGTGTTCCGTGCCATTGGTTTGTCTGTCTACGCCCGGGCTGACTTTATCGTCACCCCGGACGGCACGCCCTATTTCCTGGAGATCAACACCCTGCCCGGCATGACCCCCACCAGTCTGGTACCCCAGGAGGCAGCGGCGGCGGGGCTCGACTACGGCAAGCTGTGTGAAACCATCATCCAAAAATCTTTGGAGGCCCGGAAGGAAGGACTGTAAATGGAAACAATCACCCTGGCCCAGCTGTTGGAGGCGGTCAATGGCCGTCTGCTGGGGGAATTTGACAATTTAGATACCCCCATTGCCAAGGTGGAGACGGACAGCCGGTCCATCCATCCCGGCGTTCTGTTCCTGCCCCTGGTTGGGGAGCGCTTCGACGGCCACGCCTATATCAACGCCGCCCTGGAGGGAGGGGCTATCGGCTGTATCACCGCCCACCAGCGGGACAGCTTTCTGCCGGGAAAATTCTATGTAAAGGTGGACGATACCCAAAAGGCGCTGAGGGACCTGGCCGCATGGTATAAAAACCGGTTTGAAATCCCCTTCATTGGGGTGACAGGCAGCGTGGGCAAGACCACCGCCAAGGATATGCTGGCCGCGGTATTGGGTGTGAAGTACAAGGTGCTCAAAACCGAGGGCAACCACAACAACAACGTGGGGCTGCCCCTGACCCTGCTGGAGCTGGATTCCAGCCATCAGATTGCCGTGCTGGAGATGGGGATGGACCGGTTTGGCGAGATCGACTATCTGGCGGACATTGTTAAACCGGATGTAGGGGTTATTACCAACATTGGCGATGCCCACATTGAGCGGCTGGGCAGTCGGGAAAATATCTTCAAGGCCAAGTGTGAGCTGCTGCCCCATGTGAAAAAGGACGGCCTGCTGGTCCTCAACGGGGACGACGAGCTGCTGTCCGCGCTAAGGGGAAATACCCCTGTTCCCGCCGTCTTCTGCGGCCAGGGGGAGGGGTGTGACTGCCGGGCCCAGGCCGTCGGCGGTGACGGCGTCAGCCATATCCACTGCCGCCTGACCACCCCCCACATGGATCGGGAGGTAAAAATTCCCGCTCTGGGGGAGCATATGATTTACCCCGCCCTCATTGCTGCGGCGGTAGGGGAGCGGTTCGGCCTGACCCCTGACCAGATTGAGGAGGGGCTGAGCCAGTTTGTGCCCACCCGGATGCGGATGAACGTACTGCGCCGGGGTGGTGGCATCACCATTTTAGATGACACCTACAACGCCAACCCCCAGTCCATGCGGGCGGCCATCAGTGTACTGGCCGACAGCCGGGGCAGCCGTAAAGTGGCCATTTTGGGCGACATGCTGGAGCTGGGCCCCTTCGCCCCCGCCCTCCACGCTGGAGTAGGGGAGTATCTGGGTTCTGTGGGCATCCACTGTCTGGTGGCAGTGGGTGAGCTGGCCAGGCATATCGCCGAAGGGGCCAGAGACGCAGGGGTCGCTCAGGTGATCCACTGTACTACCAGGGAGGAGGCCAAGGAGGTCCTGCCCCAGGTGGTGTGTCCCGACAGCACCATTCTGCTGAAAGGTTCCCGGGGGATGAAGCTGGAGGAACTGACCACAAAGCTGTTGGAGCTGACAGTGGAGGCGTAGAGAAAGGGTGACAGACATGCTGCCAGAGCACTATGAAGCGGTGAAAGAGCTCATCAACCGTATTTCGGATTACTATGGTCCTGTGGAAGAAAATCCGCTGTTGGAGGAACAGGCGGCGGAGATGTGCCGCCTCACCGGTCGGGATTGGGATGCGGAGGAGGTGGGGAGCTGGTGTTTTGAGTATTGGAGCCGCGCCTCTCTGGACGAGACAGCCTATTACTTTTTCCACGGTGATTTGCCGGAGTCTGAGGAAATTGAACTGGTATTTTGGAAGCTGAAGCCGAATGTAAGTATGGAGTTCAAGACTCTCTATGAGAAGCTGCGTTATGTCAAGACCTGCGCCAAGGTCAAGGCGGTGGAGCTTCTTCCAGTAGAGGAGATTGTGTCCCAATTTGAGGAGCAGTTTTCAGAATGGGACCAGCGAAAATGCCGGGAGCTGCCCATCTTTCAAAAGGTCCATGCGGAGGAGCCTTGGCATACCGAGGAGGTCAGGCTCTTTGGCTATGAGGATAAGATGCTGTCAATTTACTGCACCAATGTGTCACAGGAGGACCGCACAGCCATCCTACGGATCATGGAGGGCTTTGGCTGTACGGTCTACTGCCCCTAGGCCAGGCTCTCGATGAAGGGGGGATAGAGCACCCCGCGCTCGGTAATGGCGGCGGTGAGCAGCTGGTGGGGGGTCACGTCGAAGGAGGGATTCCAGGTCCGCACCCCGGCGGGCCCGGTCCGGCCCCTGGCGAAGCAGGCCACTTCGTCTCCGTCCCGCTGCTCCACCGGGATGTGGGAGCCGTCCGGGATGCTCATATCAATGGTGGAGGAGGGCAGGGCGGTGTAAAAGGGAATGTTGTGGTGTTTGGCAAGTATGGCCAGGGAGTAGGTGCCGATCTTATTGGCAAAGTCCCCGTTGGCGGCCATGCGGTCGCAGCCCACAATGACCAGGTCCACTTTGCCCTGGGCCATGAGATAGCCGGCCATATCGTCGCAGATGAGGGTGACGGGGATTTGATCCTGAACCAGCTCATAGGCGGTGAGCCTGGCTCCCTGAAGGAGGGGGCGGGTCTCGTCGGCGTACACCATAGACACTTTGTCCTGAGCGTGGGCTGCGCGGATGACCCCCAGGGCCGTCCCGTAGCCCCCGGTGGCCAGAGCTCCGGCGTTGCAGTGGGTAAGGATGCTGGCGCGGTCGGGCACCAGCTCTGCCCCCGCTTTGCCCAGGCTGGTGTTCATTTGGATGTCCTCCAGATGAATGGTCCGGGCCTCCTCCTCCAGCCGGGCCAGGTTGGACCCGCAGGCGGTCCAGCACCGCTCCATCCGGTCCAAAGCCCAAAACAGATTGACCGCCGTAGGACGGCTGTTGGCCAAAACCTGCTTGGCTTGGGACATGGTGGCAAGGAAATCTTCTTTACAGGCATTTTCCTGAGCGGCCAGGACCATGGCGTAAGCCGCCGTCACCCCAATGGCGGGCGCGCCTCTGACGATCATGGTACGGATGGCCTGGGCCACCTCACGGTAGTCGGTGTAACGCAGCCAATATTCGGTTAGAGGCAGACGGGTCTGATCCAGCAAATAGAGCACACCCTTTTCCCAACGAATGGCATCCATAAAAAAACCTCATTTCTGATATGAAATGAGAATATTGTACCATATAGAACGATTGAAAACAAGCGAGGACCCAAGCAATGATAGATATATCTGTATCCGGCGTCGTAAAAGAGTTCGAAGTCGGCAAAAAAATACTGGACGGGCTCACCTTCCAGGTGGATACCGGCGAGCGGGTGGGCCTGTTGGGCCCCAACGGCTGCGGCAAGACCACTCTGCTGCGCATCCTCACCGGCGTGGTCCACCCGGACGAGGGAGACGTTGTGATCGCCCCTGGACGGCGGGTGGGGCTGATTTCTCAGATTCCCGTCTACCCGGCGGACTGCACTGTGGAGGACGTGCTGGACACCGCTTTTGAGCCCCTTCACAGGCTGGAGGAAGAGCTTTCGCAGCTGTCCCAGCGGATGGCAGATGGGGAAAGTGATTCCGCATTGCTGTCCAGATATGACAGGCTGTCTGCCGCCTTTCAGTCCGGGGGCGGCTACGAGACAGATACCAGCAAGAACAAAGTGTGCAACGGCCTTTCTATCCCGCCGGCTATGCGGGAACGGCTCTTTGACAAGCTGTCCGGCGGGGAGAAAACCCGGGTCAACCTGGCCCGGCTCATCTTGGAGGACACCGACATTCTGCTGTTGGATGAGCCCACCAACCACTTGGATCTGCGGGCCACCGAGTGGCTGGAGGAGTATCTGGAAAAGTTCAAGGGCACCGTTCTGGCCGTCTCCCACGACCGCTACTTTTTGGACAAGGTAGTCCGGCGGGTGGTGGAGATTCAGGAGGGTAGAGCGGAGTTTTATTCCGGAAATTACAGCTTCTATGCGGTGGAGAAGGAGCGGCGGTACGAGGAAAAGCTGCGCCAGTACGAGAAGGAGCAGGCTAAAATCCAGCAGCTGGAAAAGGCCGCTGAGCAGCTGCGCATTTGGGCCTACTCAGGCAACGACAAAATTTTCAAGCGGGCCCAGTCTATGGAAAAGCGGATTGAGCGTATCCGTCAGACAGACAAGCCCAAAAAGGACCGCAAAATGTCCGTCCGGTTTGGCGAACGGGAGTTTCGGGGCGACGAGGTGCTGTCCATCAAGGGGCTGGAAAAGTCCTTTGGAGAACGAAAGCTGTTTGCGGACGTCAACTTGGAGGTGGAGGGCGGCGAGCGCATTGCCCTGCTGGGGGACAACGGAACCGGCAAGTCCACCCTCATTAAAATTCTGATGGGGGAGGAGGAACCGGACGCCGGTAAGCTTAGAAAGGGGCCTACTGTAAAGGTAGGTTACCTGCCGCAGATCATCCACTTTGACCATCCGGAGCGCAACTTGGTGGATACCATGCTCTACGACCTGGACTGCACCGCGCAGACCGCCCGGGACCGTCTGGCCGCCTTCAAGTTCCGCGGTGAGGACGTGTTCAAGCCGGTGTCCGCCCTGTCCGGCGGAGAACAGTCCCGGCTGCGTCTGTGTATGCTCATGGACAGCAAAATTAACCTCCTCATTCTGGATGAGCCCACCAACCACCTGGATATCCAGAGCCGGGAGTGGATTGAGGAGGCGGTGGAGGAGTATGAGGGCAATCTGCTTTTTGTCTCCCATGACCGGTATTTTATTGACCGCTTCGCTACCCGCATCTGGATGCTGGAGGATGGGAAGATTACCGATTTTAAAGGCACCTATCAGGAGTATCAGGCGGCCAGGGAGCGGGGAAAGCTTGCGGGGCGTGACGGCCCCGGCGCGCCGTCTGTGAAAAATGCGCCCCCAGAGAAAAAGGACAAGCCCAAGCGCCCCGGCGGTACCAAGAACCTGGAAAAGGAGGTCAACGCCGCCGAACGGGCGGTGGCTGCCGCCGAGGAGCGGATGTACGATCTGGAGCAGGCCATTCAGGAGGCGTCGGCGGACTATTTAAAGCTTCAGGAGCTTTACCAGCAGCGGGAGGCCCTGGAGGATGAGCTGGCCCACCTCTACACGGTGTGGGAGGGGCTGGCAGCGGATCTGGAGGAGGCGCGGGGATGATACAGAAAGCGCACAAACGGCCCAAGGTGGAGGTAAACAGCTACAAGGGAAAACGCTTTACAGGCCTTATGAAGGCGGTCTTTGTTCTGGTGCTGACAGGTGCGGCGGTCTTTGCGCTCCTGCTGGGACAGGTGCTGGGCGGCGCCCGGGACGATATCAACGGCGACCCCAAGGTGATGGTGATTTTAGGCTGTCAGCTCTACGACTGGGGCCCCTCCATTATGTTGCAGGACCGGCTGGACAAGGCGCTGGAGTATCTGTACGGCCATCCGGATATGCTTGTGGTAGTGTCAGGCGGCCAGGGGGAGAATGAGCCCACCACCGAGGCCCAGGGAATGGCCGACTATCTGGCTGACCACGGTTTTTCCCGGGAAAACATCATTTTAGAGACCCAATCCCACAATACCAACCAGAATCTGCGCTGGTCGGCGCAGCACTTGGAAGAGGCGGGCTTTGATATCAAAGACGGTGTGGTGATCGTCTCCAACGGCTTTCACCTCACCCGGGCCAAAATGCTGGCCGGAAGGGCGGGATTTGAAAATGTCTCCACTCTGGCCGCCCCCTCCAGCCATCTGCCCTCCCGGCTGAAAATGTACATCCGGGAACCGCTGGCGCTGGTGAAGTCCTTTGTCTTCGACCGCTAAAGCCGGCTCAGTTCCAGGCCAATGGACAGCCCGGCCCAAAAGGCGCTGCGCCGATCCAGGCAGGCTAAGACGGAATAACCGGCCTCAATGCGCTCCATCGCATCGTTCATGCCGCGGACATTTAGCTCATCTTTGGCAATGCGTATCATTTTCTCATTTTCCAGCCGCTCCTCCTTGTCACGCAGGGAGTAAATGTCAAAGCAATATTTGTACGCATAGGTTAGAGGGCTTCAAAGTAAGGAATCCATAGTTAGTACCTCCAAATCGGGTTGCAAAGTTCTCTTCGCATCATTATAATACACGAAGAAGACTTCACCATCAAGAGGGTGTAGTTAAAATGTCTGTTTTCTCTGAACGCTTGCTTCAACTGCGAAAGGACAGGGGCGTATCTCAAATTGCAGTTGCGAAAGAAATCGGTGTATCCTCTCGTATCTATCAGGATTATGAATATGGAAAATCTGAGCCAAAGATGAGTAATCTTGTAAGTATCGCTGACTTCTTCGGTGTCAGTCTAGATTATCTCACCGGTCGGACGGACACACCCTAGAGGGCACCACGAAAGGCCCCTTTGGAAAGGGGCTCCGCCCGAAGGGCGGTGGGGATTGTATTTCGCCGCAGGCGAAATGTGCGAAGCAAACAAGAGATTGCAAACCTTGTTTATTTCATACAGTTTGGCTTCGCCAAAATACAATCCTCCGCCCCAGTGTGCGCACTGGGGCACCTCCTTTCAAAAGGAGGCTTTTCCGCCTGCGGGCGGGACGAGAGAGCTTTACAAGGAGGGCTGTCCATGCTGGACAAGCTGAACGCCATTGAGGCGAAATACAGCCAGATTGAAGCCCGGCTGGGGGCGTCGGAGACTTACAACGATCCGGAGCTGGTGGCCCGGCTGAATAAGGAGCAGGCGGAGCTCCAGCCTCTGGTGGACGTCTACCGGGCCTACCGGCAGACCCTGGAGGCCCGGGATCAGGCTCAGGAGCTGATGGCCGACCCGGAGATGCGGGAGCTGGCCCAGGAGGAGTACCAGCAGGCGGTTACTGACCTGCCCCGGCTGGAGAAGGAGCTGCAAATTCTGCTTTTGCCCCGAGATCCTAACGACGGTAAAAATGTCATTGTGGAGATCCGCGCCGGGGTGGGCGGGGAGGAGGCCGCCCTGTTTGCCCACTCCCTGTACCGGATGTACTCCATGTATGCCGAGTCCAAGCGCTGGCACACCGTGGTGGATTCCGCCAGCGAGACAGAGCTGGGCGGCGTGAAAGAGATTGTTTTTACAGTCGAGGGGGAGGGCGCCTGGTCCCGGTTCAAGTTTGAAAGCGGAGTTCACCGGGTGCAGCGGGTGCCTGAAACGGAGTCGGGGGGCCGGGTCCACACCTCTACGGTGACAGTGGCCGTCCTGCCCGAGATGGAGACGGCGGACGTCCAGCTCAACCCGGCGGATATTGAGATGCAGGTGTTCCGCTCCTCCGGTGCGGGGGGACAGCACGTGAATAAAACATCCTCCGCCGTGCGCCTTATCCATAAGCCCACGGGGACGGTGGTGGAGTGCCAGCAGGAGCGCAGCCAGTTCCAGAACCGGGACAAGGCTATGCGCATTTTGGCCTCCCGGCTGTATGAGGCGGAGCAGGAGAAAATATCCTCCCAATATACCGCTGAGCGGCGCAGTCAGGTGGGCTCCGGCATGCGGAACGAGCGCATCCGCACCTACAATTTCCCCCAGGGCCGGGTGACTGACCACCGTATCGGTCTTACACTGTACAAAATTGACCAGGTGATGGACGGGACGCTGGACGAGATCATTGACGCCCTGGCCGCCGACCACCAGGCGGAGCTGCTCAAGGAGCAGAATTAAAACAAAGGAGCAATTTTTATGGAAATGTATATCCACTACAAATCCCTTCCCGAGGGAAAAGACCTCCACGACGTAATCGGGGAGCTGAACGAGGTGCTGGAGGACGTGGGCTCTGTCTGCGGCGGCGAGGCCGGGCGCATCGACCTGGACCTGGAGGACGAGCGGGCCAATCCCAAACACGCCCAGGTGGCGGTAAAGGCCTACCTCCAGCGGGCCCAGTTCCCCCGGGACACCACCGTGGAGATCGGCTGCATGGAGATCGGCGTGTACGAGTGAGTGATACAGGGGGATTTTCATGTATAAATATGTTGTTTTTGATTTAGACGGCACCATCCTGAATACCATTGACGACTTGGCGGACGCCGGCAACTGGGTGTGCCGCAATCACGGCTGGCCTACCCACTCGGTGGAGGAGTATAAACGCTACGTGGGCAACGGCATGGCCAAGCTGGCCGCCCGCTTTGCCCCGGAGGACTGGCGTACTCCAGAGGGAATCCAGGCCATACTGGATGAGTTTATGCCCTATTACAACGTCCACAAAGAGGACAAAACCGCCCCTTACCCCGGTATCCGGGCGCTGTTGGAGCGGCTGAAGGTGGCGGGGGTTTCCGTCGCGGTGCTGTCCAACAAGGCCCACAGCCTGGTGCCGGACATCATTGAGGGCTACTTCCCCAACATGTTTGACTTTACCCAGGGGGCTGTTGAGGGCGTACCCACCAAGCCCGACCCCACTTTGCTGCGCAGACTGATGGAGGAGATGGGGGCAGAGGCGGAAAACACCCTCTTTGTGGGGGACAGCAATGTGGATATCCGCACTGCCAAAAACGGCGGACTTACCAGCTGCGGGGTGCTCTGGGGCTTCCGGAGCCGGGCCGAGCTGGAGGAAGAGGGGGCCGTTCACCTGGCCGCAACCCCGGAGGAGCTGGGGGACCTGATTTTGGGACAATGAGGCATAAGATAACCAAAGCGGCGTTTTCAGCCGCCGCGTGGGCAGGGTGTTTGCTCCTGGCCTGGCTGGCATGGAATTGTTTCCAAACAGCCAGAGAGGCCAAGGAGCTCTGGCCCTATCTGATTTCAGAGACAAGTCCATATGCGGATTGTGTGATGTATACATTAGAGGACCAGCAGTTCAAATGGCACCTTGCCGGAGGACTGTATGCCATGGCTTCTCTGATTTTTCTGACATTTTGGCTTTGGCTGGGCCGAAGGCAGCAAGGAGGCGAAAGCCATGAAAACACGGCTTCTCGAACCGAATGAGATTGAAAAGGCCGCTGAGATCATCCGGGCCGGCGGTCTGGTGGGCATCCCCACCGAGACGGTATACGGCTTGGGGGCCAATGGGCTGAACCCTATGGCGGTCCAGTGCATTTTCCAGGCCAAGGGCCGTCCTCAGGACAACCCGCTGATTCTCCACATCCCAGAGGCCTCCTGGCTGGAGGTATACTGTGAGGACATCCCAGAGGCGGCCTGGCAGCTGGCCAGACGCTTTTGGCCTGGGCCGCTGACCATGATTCTCCGGTGCAAGAAGCGGACCGAGGCGGAGCTGAGAGAGCTGAAGAAGGGACCGGTCTGTTCTGCGACCCACTTCGGCCCGCGCCTGATTCCTGATGTGGTGACGGCTGGAATGGATACTGTGGGCATGCGGTGCCCAGCCCACTCCATGTGCCGGGCTGTGATTGAGGCGGCGGGGGTGCCCATTGCCGCCCCCTCCGGAAATATTTCGGGCCGGCCCAGTCCCACCACTGTCAAGCACATGGTGGATGACATGGACGGCAGAATCGACGCCATTCTGGACGGCGGCGACTGTCAGGTGGGGGTGGAGTCCACCATCATAGACCTGACCTGTACGCCGCCCCGCCTGCTCCGCCCCGGAGGGGTCCCGCTGGAGGAGCTGCTGGATGTGCTGGATGAGGTGGACCTGGACCCCTCTCTTGACCGTCCTTTGGAGGAGGGGGAGCGTCCCAGAGCCCCCGGTATGAAGTACCGCCACTACGCGCCCAAGGCTCCAGTCACCGTGGTTCGGGGGGAGTCCCAGCGCACTGCCCAGTATATTCTGGACCATATGACCGACAGCTACTGGGAGGGAGTAATCTGTTTTGATGAGTTTGCCCACTGGTTCCAGGACCACCCCGTGGAGCGGCTGGGGGGCTCACTGGACAGCTTTGAGCACGCCCGGCGGCTGTTTCGAGCCCTGCGGGCCATGGACGACAACGGGGTGAAGCATATCTGGGCCCAGTGTCCCGATACCGGCGGTATGGGGCTGGCGGTGGTCAACCGTTTGAGCAAGGCGGCGGGCTTCCATATTGTGGAGGCCTGACCAGTTATCCCCCAAAATGGACCGACTGTCCAAAACCCCTTGCGTGTCTTGCTCCCTTCCGCTATGCTGGGAGTACAGAAGGGGGTGGGAGTATGGAAAACATACTCTGTCTGATCTATTTAGTGGCACATACGGTGGCCGCGCTGCTGAGTGAGATTCTGGAATGCTGCGTTGTCTTGGCGGCGTATGACCTGGGCATGACAGCCTGGGGGTTGACGGCGCTGTGGCTGGCCCTGATAGTGTTGGACCTTTTGGGATGGATCTCTGTGCGGAAGCCGGAGTGGCGGATTCTGGCGGCGGCGCTGTTTCCTGTTCTGTGTGGGGCGATGGATGTGCTGTTCCGGTCAAAGGCCGGCCAGCCCCCGGCGGAGGTGAGTGCCCAGTTTTTGGCATTGCTCCTGTTGGCCGGGTACATCCTGCTGGCGAGAGAGCAGAATGACCAGCGGCCCGGCTGGGAGCAGGGACTGGCGCTGCTGGAGCGGGGGAGTGAGATCAATGTGTTCCTGCTCCTGTGGCCAGCTCTGCTGGGCGGGGGGATACTGTTTATGGGGACCATTGGAATTCTATTCTCCCTCATCATTGGCGGTTTGATCGCGGCAAGGAACAACCTGCTGGACTACAATGGCACGGTAGGCTTTCTGCTGGGACTGCTGGGCCTGTACCTGATACAGGCGGTGCTGTTCCTGCGTGCCTGGAGACTGACGGAAGAGGAGGACCGAGCCGAACCATGGTTTACCCTGCTGGTCCCGATTTGGAACCTGGTCCAGGCCCGGCGGCTGACCAACCGTCTGTGGAGACGGAAGTGGACAGCAGAGGGATACGACCACTTTTAAGAAAGGAATGGCTATGACGATTTTGGGCATTACCGGCCCCACCGGGGCGGGGAAGACCACCCTGCTGCGGGAGGTGGAGAAGCTGGGCGGCGCGGTCATTGACTGCGACGCGGTGTATCACGAATTGCTGGAAAGCGATCTTGCTTTACAGAATAGATTGGAACAGGAGTTTGGCCCGATCCGGGACGAAACAGGGGCCATTGACCGGAAAAAGCTGGGGGCGGTGGTCTTTCATGATTCAAAGAAGCTGGAGACCCTCAACGCCATTGCCTGGAAAGCGGTAGTATCCCAAACCCGGGAGCAGATTGAGACGTACCGGAAGCAAGGCAGAGGGCTGGTAGCTGTGGACGCTATTGCCCTGCTGGAGAGCCCTTTAAAAGAGTTATGTCAACTGTCAGTGGCTGTCCTGGCCCCACCCGAGGTCCGGGTGCGCCGCATCATGGCCCGGGAGGGCATTTCGGAGGACTACGCCTGGGCCAGAGTGAGAGCGCAAAAACCGGATGAGTATTTTTCCCAACACTGCGACCATACTTTAATCAATAACTGCCCCACGGCAGAGGAATTCTCCCAACAGGTGCGGGAATTTTTGAAGGAGGTTATCATATGAGCGAGGAAAAGAAGGAACAGACCAGGGGGGAGCAGCTGCGCCGTGCGCTGCTCTATGAGAAAAAGAACGGCTACGACCGGCTGATCGAGGGTGAGCTGGAGGCCATGGAGGCCTACTGTACCGGCTACAAGCAATTCCTGGACGCGGGCAAGACTGAGCGGGAGTGCGTGGACCGGACCATCACCCTGGCGGAGAAGGCCGGATTCCGGCCCTATGTCCGCGGGACGGAGCTGAAAGCGGGGGATAAGGTCTATCGGATTAACCGGGGCAAAGCCATCACCTTGGCAGTCATTGGGAAAAAATCCCTGGCCGAAGGGGCCAATATCGGCGCGGCACACATTGACTCCCCCCGCCTGGACCTGAAGCAGAATCCCCTTTACGAAACGGATGAGCTGGCCTACCTCAAGACCCACTACTACGGCGGTATCCGCAAGTACCAGTGGGTGACCATTCCCCTGGAGCTCCACGGGGTGGTGGCCCTGAAAAGCGGGCAGACGGTCCGGGTGTCAGTGGGCAACGGGCCTGACGACCCCTTGTTCACCATTGGCGACCTGCTGCCCCACCTGGGGGTGGAGCAGTCCAAAAAGCCCCTGGGGGAGGCGATCCCGGCGGAAAGCCTGAACATTCTGGTGGGCAGCCGTCCTCTGGAGGACGACGAGGGCAAGGAGCGGGTAAAGCTGGCCGCCCTGGAGCTGCTCAACCGGAAGTACGGCATTACCGAAGAGGATTTTATCTCCGCCGAGCTGTGCGCCGTCCCGGCCTTCAACGCCCGGGACATCGGCTTTGACCGCTCCCTTATTGGTTCCTATGGCCACGACGACCGGGTGTGCGCCTATGCCACCCTGACCGCCATTCTCCAGCTCAACGACCCGGAGTACACCGCCGTGTGTATGCTGGCCGACAAGGAGGAGATCGGCTCCGAGGGCGTCACTGGCATGAAGTCCGCCGCCTTTGACACCTTTATGGAGGACCTGTGCCAGGCCCAGGGCGTCCCTCTGCGGGTGTGTTTTGAAAAGTCCTTCTGCTTGTCCGCCGACGTAACGGCGGCCTACGACCCCAATTTTGCCGAAGTCTATGAAAAGCGCAACAGCGCCTTTGTCAACTATGGTATGGGCCTGTGCAAGTACACCGGGGCGCGGGGCAAGTCCGGGGCCTCCGACGCCTCCGCCGAGCTGGTGGCCAGGGTACGCCGCGTTCTGGACAGCGCCAATGTGGTCTGGCAGATGGCGGAGCTGGGCAAGGTAGACGCCGGCGGCGGCGGCACTGTGGCCGCCTATATGGCCCAGCGAAACATTGACACTCTGGACGCCGGGGTCCCCGTCCTGTCTATGCACGCCCCCTTTGAGACAGTGGGCAAGCTGGACTGCTATATGACCTTTAAGGGTATGAAGGCAATTTTTGAAATGATATAAAAGCCTCGCGAGAGAAGTCATAAGAACCCTGAAAGGCAGCAGGGCCCGCCAGCCGGCAGGCCCTGTGTTTTATTTCAATTTCTTCTCCAGCCGCCAGACCTTGACAGCCAAGACGATACAAGTAATCAGCAGGAGGAGGGGGATGCCGACCAGTAAAAACAGATCAAGGGGGAGAGAGTTTGTGGGGTGGGATGCGGTAATGATGGCGGTGGGACCGTCGGCGCCTCCGATAACACCGATTTCAGTAGCTCCGGAGGGGGCAAAGCTGTGAAGATATTTCCACAAAATGACTGTTTGAGTTATTTGGGGACAAAGCCAAACCAAACATAAGGCACAGACCGCCGTCAAGCACCAGCGGAATATTTTTAAGTACCGCCGGGCTGTGTTTTTTTCTGACTGCCCCATGGCCTGGGAGACCACCACCCCCGCCTCGGCCACGGTGAGAGTGTCCGCCTCCTGACGTTTCCCCTGCATCAGCTCCACCAGCGACACCCCCAGGGCTTGGGCCAGCGGCTCCAGTAATTTTACATCAGGAAATCCTTTGCCTGTCTCCCATTTTGAGACCGCCTTGTCGGTGACATTCAGCCGGTCGGCCAGCTCCTTCTGGGTCAGGCCCAGTTCCTTTCTCAGCTGGGCGATAAATGCCCCAAAGTGTTCGTTGTCCATAAAATCGCTCCTTTCATTGTCCCAAGTCTAGCGCAAGACGGCGAAAAAGGCAACCTACGAAAAGTAGAGCGTCAGTTTTGGTGTAAAAAACCTCCTTTCAGCGCAGACTATAGTAATCGTCAGAATTGCTGCCACTTGGTTCTGCGGGCGGCCACAGGCCGCCCCTGCAGAGCCGGTGTCAGCAAGTTTGAGTTCAAAAAGGAGGGAATATCCATGGATGAAGAGCAAAACCAGCTGCCCCAGGAGGGGGACATCCAGCCCATTATAGACCTGGGGTCCTCGCTCATCCGCACAGAGCGGGGGACCATCTATGTGCTGACTATTGTGGGACAGATTGAAGGCCACCAGCTTCTGCCTCCCACCAGCAAGAGCACCAAGTATGAGCACGTCCTGCCCCTGCTGGCCACCATCGAGGGCAGTGAGGAGGTGGACGGCCTGCTTATCCTGCTGAACAACGGCGGGGGAGACGTAGAGGCCGGGCTTGCCATCTCAGAGGTGATCGCCTCCATGTCCAAGCCCACCGTCTCGCTGGTGCTGGGGGGGAGCCATTCCATCGGGGTGCCGCTGGCGGTGTCGGCAAAAAAATCCTTCATTGCCCCATCGGCGGCTATGACTATCCATCCAGTGCGGCTGAACGGTCTGGTCATTGGCGTGCCCCAGACCTTCTACTATTTTGAGCGTATCCAGGAGCGGATCTTGCAGTTTGTAACAGCCAACAGCAATGTGAAGCGAGAAGCCTTTACAAAGCTGATGCTCCAGACCGGAGAGCTGGCCGCCGACGTGGGCAGCGTCATCTACGGCGAGGAGGCGGTGGAGCTGGGACTGATTGACCGTATCGGCGGACTGTCCGACGCTCTGAATTGCCTGCACGAGATGATTGAGGAGAACAAGAAGTAGAGGCGGACATTGGCTGCCTGAGACTGTCAAAAAAGCCTCCCTCAGTCACCGCCTGCGGCGGCGACAGCTCCCTCACGGAGGGAGCCAAGAAGGACGAACACGAGTTTTTTGACGCACAGAGGCGGTCAGCGGCCGCCTCTGTTAAAAATAAAATGCTGGTATTTTTCTCCGCCTTGTGCTAATATAGTAATTAGTGATTTTATGGGCATTTGTCCCATTGAGGGGGTACATAATTTTGACCTATTTTATGTCCGCCGTCCTGGGCTTTGTTCAGGGGGTGGCAGAATTTCTGCCCATCTCCAGCTCAGGGCACCTGACTCTGTTCCAGCACTTCTTTGGCATGCCTGAGCCCGATCAGCTGTTTAACGTCCTGCTCCACTTTGCCACCCTGCTGGCAGTGTGCGTGGTCTACTGGCGAGATATCTGGGAGATGATTGTAGAGTTCTTTTCCTTCTTTGGGGACCTGTTCTCCCACCGGTCTTACCGGGGCAATCCGCCTGAGGCCAGGAGGATGGTGCTGTTGATTATCGTAGGCACGCTGCCTCTGTTTTTGGTGCTGCCCATCCAGGACAAGGTGGAGGCCTTCGGCAATAACCCCTTCTTTGTGTGCGGGGCGCTGCTGGTTACCGGCTGTATCCTGTTCCTCTCTGATCAGATGGCCTCCGGGCGCAAGACGGTTCGGAATGCCACCCTGCTGGATGTACTGCTGGTAGGTGTGGCCCAGGGCTGCGCCACGATTCCGGGACTGTCCCGGTCTGGATGTACCATCTCCGCCGGTATGCTCCGGGGCTTTGACCGGAAATTTGCCGTTCGATACTCCTTTCTCATGTCTCTGCCCGCCGTGCTGGGGGCCACACTGCTGAAGGTGCTGGATGTGATGGAGCTGGAAGAGGGCGTTCCCATGGAGAACGTCCCAAAATATCTGCTGGGCATGGCGGTCGCTGCTGTGGTGGGTTATTTTTCCATCCGTCTGGTCCAGCTGCTGGCCAGCCGGGGCCGTTTCGGTGCTTTTGCCTTCTACTGCTGGGGGGCGGGTGCGCTGTTTATCCTGCTGAACATTATGAACTGGACCTTTGTCCCGGCGGCAGCATAAAAGGCTTCCCCTGAGGGGGGAAGCCTTAGGTAACCTGAAAGGAACGATTGACATATGGCAACACAAAAGAGAACAGGGGGAAGTGCGTCCGGCGGAGGGCGGACCTCCTCCCGAACTGGCAGCGGCAGCCGGTCCAAAAGCGGGACAAAGAGCCGTCAGCAGGCTGCGCAAAGGCCTGTCCGCCGGGAGGTGGGAGCGCTGGTCTGTTTGCTGCTGGCTGTTTTCTCCGCCTTGGGCTATTTTAACATGGAGGCTATTTTTATCAGCTGGTTCTGCTCCCTGCTGAAAGGACTGCTGGGTTACGGATTTTTGGTTACGCCTCCTGCGCTGCTGCTGGGGGCCTATATTCTGGGCTTTCACCGGGGCCGTCCCGTGCGGCTGAGGCTGGGCTGTGCCCTGGCACTGCCTCTGATCTTCTCCTGTTTGTTCCACGGGATGATGATCGAACCCATGGAGTGGGGGATGGCCCTTTGGGGAGAGCTGATGGAAAGTGGAAAGGCTTTACAGTCTGGAGGGGCGCTGGGCGGCATCATTGCCCAGAGCTTTGTGTCCCTGTTTACCGCGCTGGGGGCCACGATTGTCTTTGTCATCACCGGGGTCTTTGTGGGGCTGGCCGCCTTTGACCGTTCCATTGTGGACGTAGCCGACTGGGTCTTCAACCGCCCCGACTACGAACTGGAACCTGAGCCCGTCCGCCGCAGCCGCAGTGAGAGCCGGGGGAAGCGGGAGCGCTATGAGGAGCCGGTTCCGGCCCGTACTGTAGCCCGCTCCAACATTGATATTCCAATGGAGAACGGCCCCATTACGGAAAGAGAAGCCCCTCCGCCCAAGAAGCGGGGGTTTTTCAACCGCAGCCCTCGGGTGCCCACCCCCGACCAGCTGCTCCGTCCCCAGGAGGAGAAACCGGTGAAGGAGGAGGAAGTGGAGCCGGTGTTCCAGGAGGAGCCGGCGACCAAAGTGGTGGAAGTGGAATTTCCCACCATTTCCAAACCGGAGCCCATTACGCCGCCTTCGCTTGCGGTCCCGGCGGCTCCACTGGAGCTCCCTGTAGAAGTAATCCGTCCACAGCATACAAGCGTGGAGCCGGTGGAGACAAAAACAATTTTGGAGCCCATAGAGCAGGCGGCTGTCAGCCGTCCCAATATACCCTTGAAAGAGCCCCCCGCGCCGGTGCCGCCCCCCGTGTCTCCCGCTCCGGAGCCCGCCCTGACCAAAGTGACAGCCCAGGAGGCTGCCAGCGAGGCCGCCCAACTGGGAGCGGAGATCCAGCAGGCCATGAGCCAGGAGACGCCGCCCTATCAGTATCCGCCCCTGTCCCTCCTGCGGGAGAGCGCCGGGGAGATTGGCGGCGAGGCCCTGGGCGAGCTCAACGCCAACCGCCAGCGGCTGGGGGACACCATCCGTTCCTTTGGCATCAGCGCCAACATTATCAATGTGGTTCGGGGCCCCTCAGTTACCCGGTATGAGCTGGAGCTGGAGCAGGGGGTCAAGCTGAATAAGCTGACCAATCTGGCCGACGACATTGCCTTGGCCCTGGGAGCTGCCGGCGTGCGTATTGCCCCCATCCCAGACAAGATTTCCGTAGTGGGTATTGAGGTGCCCAACAAGGTGGTCTCCCCGGTGAGCATCCGCTCAGTAATCGGGTCCTCCGCCTTTGCCGCCAGCCGGTCTAACACCTCCTTCGCCGTGGGCAAGGACATCAGCGGCCAGGCTATTATCGGCGATATCGGCAAGCTGCCCCATCTGCTTATTGCCGGTACCACCGGTTCCGGCAAATCTGTGTGTACCAACACCATTATCACCTCTCTGCTCTACAAATCCACCCCGGAGGAGGTCCGCCTGATTATGGTGGACCCCAAAATGGTGGAGCTGGGCATTTATAACGGCATTCCCCACCTGCTGATCCCCGTGGTTACCGACCCTAAAAAGGCCGCCGGGGCTCTCCAGTGGGCCGTCACCGAGATGATGAAGCGCTACCGCACCTTTTCCGAAGTGGGTGTGCGCAAACTGGAGGAGTATAATGCCTACGCTGAGCGTACCGGAAGCGTGGACAAGATGCCATCCATTGTGGTGCTGATCGACGAGCTGGCCGATTTGATGCTGGTGGCCGCCAAAGAGGTGGAGGAGTCCATCTGCCGGGTGGCCCAGATGGGCCGCGCCGCCGGTATGCACCTGGTTATCGCCACCCAGCGGCCCTCCGCTGACGTGATTACCGGCCTGATGAAGGCTAATATCCCCTCCAGAATTGCCTTTGCCGTGGCCTCCGCTATGGAGTCCCGCATTATTTTGGACACCATGGGCGCAGAAAAGCTGGTGGGCCGGGGCGATATGCTCTTCGCTCCTCTGGGCAGCGGCAAGCCCACCCGGGTTCAGGGCTGTTTCATCTCTGACCCGGAGGTGGCCGCTGTGGTGAACTTTGTCAAGCAGAACAGCGGCGCCGCCCAGTATGACGACTCCGTCATGCAGGAGATTGAGCACAACGCCGCTGAGAAGGAGAAAGGGGCCAAAGGTGTGGGCGGCTCCGCACCCGAGGATGTGGACAGTGAGTATGACGAGCTGATCGATGCCGCCGCTGAGGTGGTGGTGGAAACGGGCCAGGCCTCTGTGTCCATGCTTCAGCGCCGGCTGAAGCTGGGCTACGCCCGGGCCGCCCGTCTGGTGGACCAGCTGGAGGAGAAGGGCATTGTTGGGCCCTTTGAGGGCAGCAAACCCCGTCAGCTGCTGATTACCAAAGAGCAGTGGCAGGAACTGAAATACCGCCAGGGCATCACTACCCCCGGCGACTCCTTCACACCCCCTGCCCCCGCGCCCGCAGAGGATACGCCCCCCTTTGACATGGAGGATGCCCTGGACCGGGCGGAGGAGGATACGCTGTGATGACAGATCAAGTATTTGGAGAACTGGACTTTGACGGTTTTTACTGGAATGGCCATATAAATCTGGACTTTTTCGGGGAGGAGAGACAGCTGAACCTGATAGTCGATTCCAGTTTCGGAGAGCAGACAGAGGTTTCGGAGTTGCAGCATGAAGCTTATCATTCTTTCCTGGAAAAATGGCCGGGTCTGCAGGAGGCTGTGATGCAGAAAGTCATCCGTTACTACAACGAGGAGGAGCGCTTCGCTTACGGCCCCGACGACCCGAAGGAGTTCGCCGCCTGGTGGCCCGAGATCGAGACGGTGGAGGAGATGTGCAAATGGGTAACCCTGGAGACGGTGGCGCTCCCGTCGGACGGCATTATGCGGAACGTTTACGATGGAAAACGCTGTCTCTACCTACTGTTCAGCCGAGACTGGGCCGAGGACCCGAATAATAACGGAGTGGGTATTCAGCTTTTAGACGAGGAGATCGCCGGGATCGGATATCAGAGCATCGCGTTTTAGGGAACCATAAAGGAGAGAGCGTACAAAACATGACCGAACAGAAGCGACAGTGGGCCGTAAAAATATTCCTGGCGGTGCTGGCTCTTACCGCGCTGGCCAACGGCCTGGGCAATAATATCCTGTCCAATTATTTTAATGAGGTTTTCCACATCAATTCTGTCCAGCGGGGATTTATCGAAATTCCCCGGGAGAGCCCTGGTATTCTGTGCATGGTGCTGGTGGCCGCTTTAGGCTTTCTGGGCAACCTGTGGCTGTCTGTTGCGGCCCAGGCCCTGGTGCTGGTGGGGTTTATTGTGATGGGCTGGATGTCCCCCAGCTATGGGGTGATGCTGGTATTTATGTTCATCCACTCCTTGGGTATGCACCTGTTTATGCCTCTCAACGACGCTGTCTCCATGGACCTGGCGGAGAAAGGGCAGGTGGGGGCCACCCTGGGCAGGTTCAAGGGGGTTACAACCCTGTTCAATATGGCGGCGGCGGTGATGGTGTTTTTTGGCTTCCGGACAGGCTTTTTCAGCTTTGGGACCAAAACCATTCTGCCCTTTGCCATTGGCGGAATTGCCACCGCTGGGGCAGTGGTTCTGCTGGCGGTGCTGGCCATGTCCATGCCCCCAAAGGACACCGTCAGGAACCACAAGCTGCTGTTTCGCAGGCGGTACATGCCCTACTATATGGTCACTCTGGCCTATGGCTGTCAAAAGCGGATCAAAATTGTCTTTGCCCCCTGGGTCATCATCAATTTGCTGGGGCAGGGGGCGGATACGGTGGCCCTGCTCACCATTGTGGTTCACTGTGCGGGTACGCTGGCCGCCCCGGTAATCGGGAAAATGCTGGATCAGCTGGGAGTAAAAAGGATGCTGTGGGCGGAGGCGGTCTATATCGCGGTTTCCTTCTCGGTGATGGGCCTGTTGGCCGGAATACTGGCCGCCGGTTCCTTCAACCTGGGAGACGGCCTGACCTGGCTGGTTTTTGCGGCCTATGTGCTGTGCGTCCTTTTTGAGCAGTTCAACATGGTCCACTCCTACATGATGCGCGCCATTGCTCTGGACCCCTCCGAAGTGACACGCACTCTGTCTGTGGGGCTGAGTGTGGATCACATCATGGCCATTATCGCCTCTCCCATTATGGGACTGATCTGGAATACCTGGGGCGTACAGTATGTGTTTTACCTGGCGGCCCTGTCGGCTCTGTTCCAGGTGTCCGCCGCCGCCATGACAGAGGGATAGAAATATTTCATTTGTATTAAATTTTTGCAAAGCTCTTTACATCGACAAAGTTTTGGAGTACACTATGCACAGAGCGAAACTGTTCGTATGGGAGGTGCTACTATGGAGGAGATGGACTTCACCCGCAGATTCAGTCTGGGCGACCAGCGGGATATGGAGATCAAGGCCATTTTGACTACAGTCTATCAGGCCTTGCAGGAGAAGGGATACAATCCGATCAACCAGATCGTGGGATATATCCTTTCCGAGGACCCCACCTATATCACCAACCATAACAACGCTCGGGCCCTCATCCGCAAGGTGGATCGGGATGAGCTGCTTCAAACTGTGGTCCGGTACTATCTGAACAACTGAGCCATATCATCAGCGGCCCGCCCACCGGCGGGCCGTTTTTTGTCAGGAGGGGACCATGAAAGGCTTTTGCAGAGAACATCCGCAGTTTTCTCAGTGCGGTTTGAACTGTCTGCTGTGTCCCATGCACCTGGGCGGGTACTGTCCAGGCTGTGGAGGAGGAACGGGCAACCAGAGCTGTGCCATTGCCCGGTGCGCATTGGAAAAGGGTGTGGGAGAGTTCTGCTCCCGGTGCGGGCAATTTCCCTGTGGGCGGTATGAGAAAAGGATGGAGTATGATTCCTTTATTCCCCACAGCCGGATGGTCCAGGATTTGGAACAGGCGGAGAAGCTGGGGCTTGAGGTTTACATAACCCAGCTGCAGGAGCGGCGGGCCATTCTGGACTGGCTGCTGGACGGCTGGAACGACGGAAGGCGGAAAAGCTTTTATAGTCTGGCTGTCTATCTGCTGGAGCTGGAAAGTTTGCGCCGTGGGGTTGAAGAGATAAAAGCGGCGGTTCCAACAGAAAGCCCTATAAAGCAAAGAGCCGCCGCCGCAGTTGAAATACTGAAAAAAGCGGCAAAAACTGAGGGAGTTGTCCTGAAACTAAAGAAAAAACCAAAGGAGAAGTAGTATGAACATTTTAGTCAGCCACTGCTTTTTGGGGGAGCCCTGCCGCTATGACGGGGCCAGCCGTCTGGACCGTCAAATTATTGAGCTGCACCGGGCGGGGCACAACCTGATCCCCGTCTGTCCCGAGGTGCTGGGGGGACTGGACGTCCCCCGTTCCCCGGCGGAAATTCAGCCCGACGGGCGGGTTTTGACCCAGGACGGCCAGGACGTCACCGCCGCCTACCGGGCCGGAGCGGAGCGGGCGGTGGCTATCGCCAGGGAAAAGGGCTGTACCGTGGCTATTTTAAAGGCCAGGTCCCCCTCATGCGGCTGTGGGGAAATCTATGACGGCACCTTCACCCATACTGTCAAAACGGGCTGGGGCGTGGCTGCCAGACTGCTGGACGAGGCCGGACTTGAGGTTATGGACGAGGAGCACATCCAGGCCAGCCTGTATAACCTCTGAGGAGGGAGCGCAGTGGCATTGACCTATCAGAACCGCCTGCAAAATCTGGCCGCGCAGACCTCTACCCATCTGTATCTCTGGCCCTCACCGCCTCTTCGGCCCTTTGTGGCCCACTATACACTGTGTCTGGGGGAGGGGACGTCCGCTCCCACCCAGGACTTTTTGCCGCTGACCATCTTTCCGGATGCCAGCGGTTGCTTGACCTTTACGCTAAAAGGCGGGGAGCTGGAGGGGCTGCTGTATGGCCCTTCCAGCCGGGCGGTGCGGGTGGACAACGACCTGGGGGTATGCCCGCTGCGCTTTTTTGTGGAGTTCCGCCCCGGCGGACTGTCCGCCTTTACGGCAATGCCCCTTTGGGAGCTGGCGGACCTGGTCATCCCTCTGGACCAGGGAGAGGGGGAGCTGGACCGGGTGGTCCAGGACTGCTGGCAGCGCAGAGAAGACCTGGACGGGTTTGTGGAGGCGGTGGACAGGGAACTCCAGGCCCGGCTGAGGGGCAGCGCCTCGTTTTCCAAGCTGCTGGCCCGGTATATGGCGGATAGACAGAGCCCGGAGTCGCTAGCGGGCGAGACCGGATACAGCTCCCGGCACCTGACCCGGCTCTTTCGGGAGCGGTGCGGGCTGTCACCCAAGGGGCTGCAGCGTATTTTGCGGGTCAATACCGCCGCCCGGCTGATGCGAAAACCGGGAGAGGTCTCACTAACCCATCTGGCCCAGGAGCTGGGTTATTTCGATCAGGCCCACTTTATTCACGACTTCCGCTCCGTGTGCGGCGTGACGCCGGGGACCTACCGGGCGGAGTTGTCCGATTTTTACAATGAACCGCTGAAATTTTAGGGTATCCTGTTTTCATCTGAAAAAAGGAGGTATTCTGTTATGAAATACTGTTCATCCCTGTTTGCGGTGCGGTCTATTGAGGAGGCAAAGACTTTCTATCAGGAAGTTTTGGGACAGAAAATTATTCTGGACCATGGGACTAATGTGACCTTTGAGGGGGGCTTCGCCCTCCAGGAGGGGTTTGCCGGACTGGTGGGCTTTCCGGAGGACAACGTCCGGTGGAAGCCCTGGAACGGAGAGCTCTACTTTGAGACCGAGGATCTGGACGCCGACGCTGCCAGGGTGAAGGAGTCGGGGGTGGAGCTGGTCCACGACGTGAAAGAGTACCCCTGGGGACAGCGGGTGCTCCGGTTCTTCGACCTGGACGGCAACCTGATTGAGATCGGCGAATCCATGCGCTCGGTGGGCCTGCGCTATGTGGCCCAGGGCATGAGTGATGAGGAAGTGGCCCGGCGGACCCAGCATCCTGTTGAGCTGGTGCGGCTGTGGAAAAGCGGTCAGTGACTGAAAAGCCGGAAAAATCCATCGAAAACAGTCCAACGATAAAAAATTTAGAGGCAGCAAAAGCCGTATGAAAGACCTCCCACCGGAGATACTGGAATTATCAGTAATCCGGGCGGGAGGTCTTTATCATGCAGCACAAAGTAGAGATATGCGGGGTGAACACCGCCAAGCTGAAGGTGCTGAAAAGCAGCGAGATGCAGGAACTGCTTCTCCGGACCAAGGCGGGGGACATGCAGGCGCGGGAGGAGCTGATCGCCGGCAACCTGCGCCTGGTGCTGTCGGTCATCCAGCGCTTTGCCAACCGGGGCGAGAACGCCGACGACCTGTTTCAGGTGGGGTGTATCGGCTTAATCAAGGCCATTGACAATTTCAACACCGATTTGGACGTAAAATTTTCTACCTACGGTGTACCCATGATTGTGGGGGAGATCCGACGTTACCTCCGGGACAACAGTACCATGCGGGTGTCCCGGGCCATGCGGGATACGGCCTACAAGGTCCTCCAGGCCAAGGAGGCCTACATGGCCCAGCACCAGCGGGAACCCAGCATTGAGGAGATTGCCAAAATTCTGGACCTCAAGCGGGAGGACGTAGTCTTTTCCCTGGACGCCATTCTGGAGCCGGTATCCCTCTATGAGCCGGTGTACTCCGACAGCGGGGATACCATCTGCGTCATGGACCAGGTGAAGGACAACAAGAACAACGATGAAATGTGGGTGGAGCGTATTGCCTTGAAGGAGGCGGTGGGCCACCTCACCCAGCGGGAACGAAAAATTCTTGCCATGCGTTTTTTTCAAGGTAAGACCCAGATGGAGGTGTCCGCCGAAATCGGCATCTCCCAAGCCCAAGTATCCCGGCTGGAGAAGAACGCACTGCGGCAGATTCGTAAAGAGATGTAAAGGGGTTACCAGTACCCTTTTAGCAACTGACTGAACAGGTGAGAAAAAAGCCTCCCTCTTTGAGGAAAGTGGCACGGCGAAGCCGTGACGGAGGGAGTTTTCACGGGAAAAGTTGTAAAATTCCTTCATGTTACTCCCTTAGTCACCGCCTGCGGCGGCGACAGCTCCCTACCTGAGGGAGCCTAAAAGGATGAGCACGAGTTTTTTGACACACAAAAGGCCGCCCGAAGGGCGGCCTTTTGTCAACCTAATGCCACATCCAGAATCATCATAAGCAGAAAGCCCGCCATCACGCCCAGGGTGCCGGAGTGGCCGCCCTGGGAGAGGTTGGCCTCGGGAATCAATTCCTCCACCACCACATACAGCATGGCTCCAGCGGCAAAGGACAGCAGCCAGGGGAGAACCAGCTGGACTGTTCCGGCTACCAGCACAGTGAGCAAAGCAAAAATGGGCTCCACAATCCCGGAGGCGGCCCCAATGAGGAACGCCTTTCCCTTGCTCATCCCCTCCTGATACAAGGGCAGGGAGATGGCCGCGCCCTCGGGGAAGTTCTGGATGCCGATTCCAATGGCCAGAGCGGTGGAGGCGGTGAGCAGGGCGGCGTCCCCGCTCTGGGCTGCCAGGGCGAAGGAGACGCCCACTGCCATGCCCTCAGGGATGTTGTGGAGGGTAACTGCCAGCACCAGCAGCGCCGTACGGCTGGGAGAGGCCCCCCGGTGGAAGGACTCCGGCCCGAAGTGGGGGAGAAGAAAGTCCATCAGCAGCAAAAAAACGATACCAAGAATGGAGCCCCCAGCGGCGGGCAGCCAGCCTGCCATGCCCAGCTCCTCGGCCTTCTCGATGGCGGGAATAAGCAGCGACCACATGCTGGCGGCGATCATCACCCCGGCAGCAAAGCCCAGCATCACCCGGTGGAGGGTGAGAGAATTTTTCTTGCGGAACAAAAAGACCACAGCGGCCCCAGCGGCGGTGAGCAGGGCAGTAAAGCCTGTGCCCCCGGCGGCCCAAGTAAGTGCCTGTAACACGATGTAAGAACCCTTTCTGGAAGATTCGCAGGCGGGTTACCTGTACGGTTGCTTCCAGAATAGACTATGCGCAGGAGAACTTGGGGGTGCCTCTCTGCGTTAATGCCCCTTTGTCAAGGCAGTCCTAATGCGCATTTTATAGTAATCATCAGGATATTGGTGTGCTCTGTAGGGGCGGCCTGCGGCCGCCCGCTTGTATAGGAAAGGCCATCTCTTTTGCGGACGGCCACAGGCCACCCCTAGGTAAAATCTGCGAAAGGGACACTCCCGTTTGCGGAAGAGATATTATATTGCCAAAAATACTTTTGCCGTCCAATACCCAATGGTCATGCACCCGGGGAAGGTGAGCAGCCAGGCCAGGGCAATCTTGTCGGCGACGTGCCAGTCCGGACGGGAATTTCCGGCGGACCCCACCCCCAGGAGGGCGGAGGTGCGGGTATGGGTGGTGGAGACAGGCAATCCAAAAAGAGTGGCCCCCAGCAGGCAGGCAATGTTGCCCAGATCGGCGGCCAGGCCCTCCCGGGGACCCAGAGTTACCATGTCCCGGCCTACGGTGTCAATAATCTTTTTGCCCCCCATCAGAGTGCCCAGGGCCATAAAAACAGCGCACAGGGCCATCAGCCATAGGGGGATCAGAAAGGTACCCTCATCCGTCCGGCCCTGGGCCAGGGCGGTCCCAAGAAGAAAGACGCCAATAAACTTCTGTCCGTCCTGCGCACCGTGAAGAAAGGAGGCTGCCGCCGCTCCGGGAAGCTGCGCCAGAAGAAGTGTATGGTCAGATAGCTTTACAGAGCTCAGACGGCAGTAGACGGTCCGTCCCGCCCAAAATCCGGCGGCAGAGGACAAAATAAGCCCCAGTCCCACCTTGGCCCAGCAGTCCCAGCGGATGCAGGAGAAGGAGCCCTCCAGCGCCACTGCCGCCCCGGAAATACCAGCCACCAGGGCGTGGCTCTCACTGGTGGGAATGCCGAACATCCACGCCAGCCACGCCCAAAGGACAATCGCCGCCATGGCCGCACACAGGGCGGTAAGGGCGGCTCTGGGTCCGCCGCCGAAGAAGGCGATAGAGTAGACAGTCTCCGCCACCGAGGTATTCACCGAAGTGACGCACAGCACCCCTAAAAAGTTGCATACTGCCGCCAGCACTACCGCTGGCCGAAAGGGGAGGGCACCCGTCACCACCGCCCCGGCAATGGCGTTGGGCGCGTCTGTCCAGCCGTTGACCAGCAGAACGGCTAAAGTCAGCAAAACAGTACCAGACAGAGCGGGATTCTCACTTAATTGACCTAAAAAATCAAAAAAAGACAGGGGCATGGACAACACCTCCATGCCCCAGATTATGCGGCTGTCTTCTTCGCTTATGCTCTCTTTTTCCACTGCGCTTGTAAAAGAGTTTCTCCCTTTTTACAAAAAGGGAAGCCGTCATCACATTCCTCCACCTGGCGGCGGGGCGTGATGTTCCTGTTTAGGGTCTCGAGGGGTGGAGGCGGGGGCAATAGCTCCAGGGCCGTACTTGGCCCGGATGGCATCCAAGGTGCCCTCCAGCTTCTCCAGGCGGCGGCGTTTCTCATCCTGAGCGGTGGAGAAGAGGTCCAGCTGAGCCCCCGCCTCCTCAGAGGGAATCAAATAAATGGCCGTTACTGTGAGCGCTCGAACTGGATTAGACATGTTCCAGCAGCTGTCCGCCAATTCCACTGCTGCCTGAGTCAATTCCCGGGCCAGATCGGTGGGCGGGTCCAGCCGGGTTTGCCGGCTGATGTCCCGAAACTCGGGGCTTCGTATGGCAAGGGATATTCCTTGACACTTCATGCAGTGCTTGCGAAGGCGGACCGCCACCTGGTCAGCCAGCTGGGCAATACCCGCCTTGATCTCGTCCCGGCCCTGGAGATTTTTGGGAAAGGTGTAGCCGTTGCCCACTGACTTTGGAGGGGTGTACTGGTTGGCGGGAGCTACAGGAGATTTGTCCGCGCCGCTGGCGAAATCGTGGAGCTGTGCGCCGTTTTTCCCCAAAAGATCAAAAAGATGTTCCCTGTCAAAGACAGCCAGATCGCCAATGGTGCGGATACCGAATTTTTCAAAGGTCTGAGCCGCTGCCCGGCCCACATAGAGCAGATCGGTGACAGGGAGGGGCCAGACAATTTCAGGAAAATTTTCCCTGGTAATGAGGGTGGTGGCGTCCGGTTTTTTGTAGTCGCTGCCCAACTTGGCAAAGACCTTGTTGAAGGATACCCCCACTGAGATAGTCAGGCCAAAACGGCTGCGAATTTCGTCCCGCAGCTGGTTGGCCAGAGCCACCGCGTCCCCGCCGAAGAGGTGAAGGGTGCCGGTGACATCCAGCCAGCTCTCGTCAATCCCGAAGGGCTCCACCAGATCGGTGAACTCCTGATACAGGGCGTTGACCTTTTTGGAGTACTCCTGATAAACTCCATGGTGGGCAGGGAGGAGGACAAGATTAGGGCATTTCCGCTTGGCCTGCCAGATGGTCTCGGCGGTCTTTACCTGGAAGGCCTTGGCAGGCTCGTTCTTGGCCAGAATGATCCCATGCCGGCTGGCCGGGTCTCCGCACACCGCCACCGGAAGATGACGCAGCTCCGGATGGGACAGCAGCTCCACCGAGGCATAAAAGCTGTTCAAATCGCAATGGAAAATGACCCGGTCCACCGCTCGCACCTCCTAATCAACAGGTTTATTATATAACGGCGAACCAGAAAAGTCAAACTTTTGTTCTATTTTTCTTGACACCCTTGGCTGTTGCTGGTAAAATTGGGGAGAGGTGAGGTAATATGGACTATATTCCCGCTAAACACTTGCTCCACCGGAATAAATCGACGGAGTGGTTCGGTACCGACCACACCATGAACCTGTACCGGGGCTGCTGCCACGGCTGCCTGTACTGTGACAGCCGAAGTTCCTGCTATCAGAACCCGGATTTTGACCGTGTGACAGCTAAGGCGGACGCTCTGCGTATTCTACGGGACGACCTGGCCCGGAAAGCAAAGCCTGCCTTTATTACTATGGGCTCCATGAGTGATCCCTACAATCCCTTTGAACGGGAGCTCCAGCTCACCCGCCATGCCTTGGAGCTCATCGACGCCTACCAGTGCGGCGTGGCCGTAGCCACCAAAAGCGGCTTGATTGCCCGGGATATCGATCTGTACCAGTCCATTCAGGAGCATTCTCCAGTAATCTGTAAGCTGACCGTTACCACCACCGACGACGTCTTGGCCGCAAAGCTGGAACCTCACGCGCCTCCGCCCAGCCAGAGGCTGGAGGCACTGGAACAGCTGTCCAGAGCGGGCGTGTTTGCCGGAGTGCTCCTCATGCCTGTGCTGCCCTTTGTGGAAGATTTTCGGGAAAATGTACTATCTGTGGTGGACTGCGCCGCCCGGGCAGGGGCAAAGTTTGTCTACGCTGCCTTTGGTGTTACCATGCGGGATGGCCAGCGAGACTACTTTCTCAGTGGCCTGGACCGAGCCTTTCCTGAACAGGGGTTAGGGGAGCGGTACCGGAAACGGTATGGAACCCGCTACTACTGTCCCAGCCCCCAGACCAGAGAACTGTGGGAGTTATTCTCCAGGCGGTGCCTGGAACTAGGAGTGCTGTATGAGATGCGCCATATCATCTCCGCCGCTACCCGAAGTTATAAGGACCGGCAGCTGAGTTTCTTTGACTAGTAGTCTGCCAAGTCAGGAATTAGAAGATAACAGGATATAGCTTTCTGAGCTTGCATCTGGTATCATTAGAGGAGAATCTCCAACGGACAGCGGAACAATTGAATTTCTGTTCAGAACCTATATGTTGATCTGCCAGTGCATCTTATCAGGAGTATAGTGGATATCCAACCGCTATATGATCCACCTGGCCTGAGTAGGTTCAAATGTATATCTATCCAGACAACTTGAGAGCGAAAGCCAAGCTTGGCTGTGGGAACCGAAGGATGTGGTCGTGATCGGGGTCGGCTTTTTGCTCTCTGTCCTAGCGCTGGCGCAGGGGCTTGGAATACTACTGCTGATCGGTACTGTGCTGTACACCTTTCTTTCTGGTGTATCAAGGGCTTTCGGCCTTGCTTTCTGCGTCTGTGCGCTTTTTTGTGCGCTTTTCGCTTTTTTGCGGCCCTCTGACTTTTCCTGCCCTCCTGCCGGTTCTCATAGAGCCGACATTCTTCCATAACAGCGGCAATCTCGTCCGGCACTTCCACAAATGTGTCCCTAGTACTCTACCAAGTTAGGAATTAGAAGATGATAGGGTATAGTTTTCTGAGTTTGCACCTGGCGTCATCAGAGG
>NZ_CALPCP010000021.1 GCF_943192995.1 Flintibacter muris | reverse complement strand
TGACGGTCGTATGTATAAAAAAATTAGGTTACACTCGGTCGTTTGACCTTGTGTAACCTAATATTAACGCCTGCCAACATACAAAAATTTGCACAAAGCCATTGACAGGCGCTTGAAAATATGATAATATTCATAGGCTGATGTAAGGGGCGCACCGTCCATGCGGGTGTAGTTCAATGGTAGAATCCCAGCCTTCCAAGCTGGTCGCGTGGGTTCGATTCCCATCACCCGCTCCAAATGCGCCTGTAGCTCAGGTGGATAGAGCAGCTGCCTTCTAAGCAGCGGGCCGGGGGTTCGAGTCCCTTCAGGCGTACCAGCCAGTTAAGGTGTGGCCGGGGCATCAGTAATATGGTGGGTGTAGCTCAGTTGGTTAGAGCACCGGATTGTGGTTCCGGGTGTCGAGGGTTCGAGTCCCTTTACCCACCCCACATTGAGGCGGCAGGGCCGGAGCTTCTGCTCCGGCCTCAAGTCTTTCCCCATACACAGGGGTGTAGCCAAGTGGTAAGGCAAGGGACTTTGACTCCCTCATCCGCTGGTTCGAGTCCAGCCATCCCTGCCAGCCGCCGTAGGCGGCCCAATACGCCCCATTCTCTTATGTGACCCAGTAGCTCAGCCGGTAGAGCAACTGCCTTTTAAGCCGTGGGTCCGGGGTTCGAGTCCCCGCTGGGTCACCATGATAAGTTGACAGGCTACACCAAGGGGGTAGTCTGTCACTTTTTATATTAGAACACCGCAAACCCGTTGCGCCGCAGTGGTTTCACTGCGGCATTTCTATTTGTAGGAGGAAAATATAATGAATCCTGCTTCCTGATCATGCCCTACTGTAATACGGTGTGTATGAATCTGTTTTTGAGGGAATTGTCCAACCAATTCCCTGACGATATCGTTCTGCTTTGCTGTGATGGTGCTGCCTGGCACAAATCGAAAATGATGGACATCCCAGAAAATATTGTCCTTTTTTACATTCCTCCCTATACGCCGGAAATGAATCCCATTGAACAGATTTGGAAAGAAATTAGGAAACGAGGCTTTAAAAACGAAGTCTTTCCTTCTTTGGATAAGGTTGTGGATCGTCTCTGCCTTACCATTTGCTCCCTCCTGCCTGAGCTCATCTCTCACATTACAGGGAGAATTTGGATTTTAAATGCTTTTATTGGTGATTAGTATAAAGTAGTACGCTGGATATTTGAACGGTATCTTGCTGGTGACAGCCTTGGGAAGATTGCTACTGGGCTGGAGCAGCAAGGTATTCCCTCTCCCACTGGAAAGCCCAAATGGAACCGGGAAGCTATCGACAAACTGCTTTCCAATGAGAAATATACCGGACGGGTATTGCTCCAGAAGACAATCAGCACTGGCGCGGTTCAAATTGAAAACAATGGCCTCATGGAACGGTATCTCTATACCGGCTCCCATGAGGCCATTATTTCTGATGAGATGTTCATGGCAGTACAGCAGGAGAAGCTATGTCGTTCCAAAGAACCCCAGAATCAGGTTGCCATGAAGCTCTCGTTTTGATATAATAAAGAAAACTGCAGAACTGCGGGAGGCTGTGCGAATGCGAAAGGTGACCGAGATTCCTCCCACGCAAGATCATCGTCCGACAGAACTGCGTCATCTTCGTGTAGCGGCCTATTGCCGGGTCAGCACAGAGTTGGAGGAGCAGACCAGCAGTATCGAATTGCAGGAGCGGCACTATTCACAGCTGATCTCAGGAAACCCCCATTGGGAAAATGCTAGAATATTTTTGGAAAGAGCCACGGGTCTGAATTTGAAAGAGCGGCCTGAGTTCCGCCGGATGATAGAAAAGTGCCGAAGAAAGAAAATTGACCTGATCCTGACAAAATCTATCAGCCGGTTCGGACGCAATACGCTGTACATGCTGCGTTCACTGCGGGATTTGCGCGGTTTAGGCGTAGAAGTCTATTTTGAGCAGGAGGATATGTGGCTGAACGAACAGCGAATACAAATCCTGCTGACCGCTTACTGTGCCTTGGCCCAAGCTGAAAGCGAGGACATGAGCCGGAATATCAAATGGGGGATCAAGAGAGGTTTTGAGAGAGGAACCTCTGGTTACGCTAAGTTCGTGTGTTTCGGTTACAAGCGTGGGGATGATGGAAGGTTGGTCATTGATGAGCCTGACGCTGAAATCGTTCGGAGAATGTTCGAGATGAGAGCCGCCGGATACAGCCTTGGAACAATTTCAAATTGGTTGTATGAGAACAAAATTGTTTCACCTACCGGAAAACCCCACTGGAGCCGGGAGACCATCAGCAAGCTGCTGAGAAATGAAAAATATGTGGGGGATGTCCTGTTGCAGAAAACTTTCGTGAAAGATTTGTTTTCTGGCAGACAGATTAAGAATAAAGGTGAGTTTGATAAATTTCTGATTCATGAACACCACCCAGCGATTGTAAGCAGAGAGTTATTCTATGCGGTCAATAAAAGCGACTTAGAATAGATTAAGGTGGAGAAGTGAAGCAGAACAATAGTGTTCAGCCTTCTGAAGATAAGGCTATCCGGCTGCATGTGACACAAGAAGAGAAGAAAGTTTTTCTGTTATGGCTACATGATAATTATCTGAATGGGAGATAGCATTTTATGCCAAGTAAAAACACGGCAAACAGATACCCCGCAACGGCGGAGCGCTTGTAAGTAAAAAAATCCCGATTTCAATCTCCGACAAAATTCAAATAGTCATGGTTATACTTACATTTTTATCTTTGATTGGTGTTTTGTTAACACTTAAAGAAATGCAGGTAGAGCGTAATGCCGCATATAACCCGACTATTTTAATGAATGCATCGGACTTTAGTATTTCATGGGACTCCAACGGTCAAGAAGGGTGGCTTGCATCGTTGCCAGATACATCAAATAGCAGCTATGAAGTCAATAGTGATGGAAGTATCACAGGTACAATTAGTTTGTCAGTTAACATATTTCCTGGCAAGCGCAGAAAAAGTGCTGGATTCAAAGTGCAGCCGACCCCCCTGTCCCATCTGCGGAAGAAAGGGCTACGTCAACCAGTGACGTTGTATGCCCCTGGTTGATAGCAGTAAGCCGCAGGAATTTTTTCAATCTTTTCCTGTCCAACGCACGGGCGTTTCCTGTGCCGTTTGATGGTAACGCAGATGAGCAACAGAACGTGAAGAAAACTCCGCACGGTTCCAGTCATTCGGCCGAAGCTGATTAAAACAGCCTGCCAGGGTAACGTACATAACTGCAGAAGCAACAGCAAAGGACGTTGGCCCCTCAAGAAAATGTGATAAGGTGTTTGGGGAGACATGCGCAAAAATAAAATCCCAATCCGGTCCAACGCCGCTGAATATTTAACTTTTACCGCCTCCCTTTATCTGAATATATTAGCCATGAGCAAAACTCCAATCTGCGTATCAAGAGACACAATATATAGTATCCTCTGGCATAAGAAATCCATATATCATGTATCTTGATTTTACCAAAGCTGCGTTTTGCTCATCTCTACTGAATATATGCTAGATAA
The DNA here is from genome assembly GCF_943192995.1 of Flintibacter muris. Classification (GTDB taxonomy): domain Bacteria; phylum Bacillota; class Clostridia; order Oscillospirales; family Oscillospiraceae; genus Lawsonibacter; species Lawsonibacter muris. The sequence continues at coordinate 65,833 of NZ_CALPCP010000021.1, read as the reverse complement.
GCACAAATTGTCATTCATAATCTGCGGTATAAGGAGAACATCATGATAGAAAACTTAATTAAAACTTTTTGTACAATGTTGAATGCTACGCAGGTATCATAGCTGACGCTGTCTTAAATCAGGCAGATATAGAGTCCGATGCTGACCTTCTTCATTCGCTGGATACAGAATATACGAATACGGTCAAAACACAGTCAAAGCCTGTCACAGATTTTATCAAACTGGAGCAGCAGGCTTTGGATCATGAAAGCTTTAAAGAGTTAATCGCTCTTGTACGTCGACTTTGTCCGTTAAAGTATGAGGATAGCGGAGCGCTGATTAACGCTATAATAAAGAAAACAGAGTATCAAAATAAAATCCCAATTTTAAAGATCATGGAATGGATCCCTTATGCTGAACAGGTTGTCAAACGGTTTCGGTATAATTACACGTTGGAGATTGCCAGTTTGCAGTATAATATTGCCACTGCATACTCCGTAACCGGAAACTACACACAAGGATTGCGTTATATTACACCAGCAATTTCAACACTAGAAAAATTGAGCATTGCAACTGATCAATTGGCCTTGGCCTACAACCAAAAAGGTTATATCTATTATTCAAGGCAAAACTATAGTGACAAACGGGCCTATACTTTTTATCAAAAAGCCCTATTACTTCCTAATGTCAAAGGCCGTACTCGTGCGGAAACAAATGAAAGTTTAGCGCTTTGTCTGCATGGAATGTATGAAAATGGGGTTAAAAAAGGCGTTGACAAACAAGTTTTAAACAACATTTTAAGGCAAGCGGAAGGATGTCATTTTCAAGCAAACAAATTTTTCCTGGAATCAGGAAATGAGTTACATCTGGCCAGCTCTTACAATAACACAGGAGATTATTACCGGTTAATTGGCAACGCATATTTGGCAATTCGATATTATAATCGTGCCCGCAGAATTCGAGAGAAAGAGCAGGCAGCCGCTAGTCTTGATTTGTCAACGACTTATTTTCGGTTGGGCGAAATCTATCTTGAGATGTCTGATAAACAAAACCTTCCTGGATGGAAGAGAGGCAAGCGGGTAAAGTATGCCCAAGACTATTATAAACTCTGCTATCAGATTCGTGTAGAACAAATTGCCAAGGGTAATGTGTCTCGCAACGTGGATAATGTAATAAAACGAATCAATCAATGTGAAGCAATTCTGAGCGAACTAGAGCTGGCTGGAGAAATCTAGAAATCAAGCTTATGGATGAACCAGCCTTGATTATAGAACTGCTTTATCAAGAATCAAGGCTGGTTTTTATATGCATCTCTTGTAAATCAATGGGTTTCTGAAATGGGGTTTTCTGGGAAAAGATGGAGTCTTAAAAAGTTGAATGAGTCCTGCTTTTCAAACAATTTTATCGAAAAGTGGGACTTGTCATATCTGGAAAACCTTGCGGCGCAGAGATAAGCAAACCGATTGGTGTCAGTGAGCATCGGATCACCAACAATCTGCCAACGGAGTTGGAGAAGCAACTACCCCTATTGAAGACATTCAAAAGCACATTCAATGACAAAAATGGCAGTGATTTATGGAAAAGAGCGATGGATATCCCTGAGTGCAAAAATCGATTTTAACCACTTATTCTACGTCGGAGCGAAATCCGCTCCACTCCATTTTCAGGCGGCCTCTTTCTGAGGTCGCCTGAAAATTGTGTTCCGTTTTTTGCTCCTCCTTTCCCAATCGAACCCGCTGCGCTGGGCTTCCTTTGTGGTGAGGATTGTATCTCGAAAGCTGAAACAAGGGAGCCAAAGCCTAATTGGTTTTGGCTCCCTTGTTTTTACAAAACGCATGCAATATGGTGTGGTGCTTTGCCGCCTGGGGCGTTAAATGGTGTAGAGCTCCGGCCTGCGGTCCTTGTAGGCGGGCAGCCTGGCGCGGACGGCCTCGACACGGTCCAGATCCACATAGACCGGCACAAGGTCCTCCGCCTCGCCGGCGCTGGCCGCTGGAACGCCCATAGGGTCCACCGCCACACTCTCCCCTGTACTGCCCGCACCGCACTGATTGCACGCCAGCATATAAACGGTATTCTCAATGGCACGGGCGGTAACCAGGGTGCGGAAATGCAGGCTTTTCAGCTTGCCTGCCGCCCAAGCGGTGGGCATAACGATAATGTCCGCGCCTTTGGAGCGCTGATAGCGGGCCACCTCAGGAAAGCGCACCTCATAGCAGACGAACAGTCCGAGCCTGCCAAAGGGGGTATCAATGGGCTCAAAGAGCCGGCCGCCGGGCTTGTTGGTGTCGGATTCCCGGTAACCAAAGGCGTCGTAGAGATGGGTTTTGCGGTAGTGGGAGACAAGCTCGCCCTCGGCGTTGACCACAACGGTGGTATTGTAGCTGCGGGGGTCAGCGGGGTCCTCCACGGCTTCGTTCATGCCAAAAATCACCCAGACGCCATACTCCTTTGCCAGCTTACGCATTCCGGTGACAAAGGGGCCGTCCAGAGGCTGGGCGGTGCTCAGGGCGATTTCACGGCTGGTTCCCACAGGGAAAAAGCTCATATACAGCTCAGGAAATACGATCACGTCGGGGTGATAGAGCCCAGCCGCCTTTGCGGCCGCCTTTTGGGCTTTCTCCAGATTCCTTTCAGGCAATCCGTCGGAGGCCATCTGGGCCAGAACGAATGTGCTTTGACGCTGCATGAAACATCCTCCTTTAGTTGGAAATTTGTGACATATATGGGGCGGCCCAAGGCCGCCCCTGTTCGTATCATCCATTTTGAAGCCCGCTGCTGTCCACAGAGAACACCGAGCCCGACCGGGGCGGGAGGAGGAGTGTATATGTGCCGTCGTCCTCCGCCCGAAGGAAGCCGGCCTGGCCCAGAATAAGCTGAGGCCGGCCCTCCTCCACAAGAAAGGTGTGTTCATTACTGCCCGAATTGAACACGCACAGTAGCCGTTCCCCTTCCGTCTCCCGGATAAAGGCCAGCAGGGGCCCCTTGCCGCAGAGATACCGGATGGAGCCCCGGCGCAGGGCCTGGTGCCGCCTGCGCAGCCGGCCCAGGGCGCGGTACCACTCCAGAAGGTCCATATCCTCGTGCCCCCAGGGGTAGGTCTGGCGGTTGAAGGGGTCTTCAAAGCCCTCCATGCCCACCTCATCCCCATAGTACACCGTGGGGGAGCCGGGAAAGCAGAACATCAGCAGGGCGGCGGCCTTCAGCAGGGCCCTGCCCCTGGCCCGCTGCTTGGGGGACAGCCTGTACTGGGCCCGCCACTCCTTGGTCTGGTCCCGGTACTCGCCCCCTGCCCCCAGAAGGGTAATCAGCCGGGGGGTGTCGTGGGTGTCCAGGGAATTCATGGCGGAGTAGAAGGCGAAATGGGGATAATTTTCCCGAATGGTCTCCATCACCTTGACAAAGCCCTCGCCTCCGCCCCCCTGGAAAAAGGACAGAATGGCGGAGCGGAGGGGATAGTTCATCAGCCCGTCGCAGTGGCCGCCCAGAATGTGCTTGCGGCGCACGCCGTAGGCCACCTTGGTGGAGCCGTCCTCCCAAACCTCGCCAATGACTACTGCGTCCGGCTTCTCCGCCCGGGCGGCCTCATGAATGCCGTGGACAAAGTCGTCGGGCAGCTCGTCGGCCACATCCAGCCGCCAGCCGTCTGCCCCGGCCCGGAGCCAGCGGCGGACCACACTGTCCTCTCCGGCGAAGATAAAGTCCCGGTAGCCCGGGTCGTTTTCGTTGACGGCGGGCAGGGAGTAGATGCCCCACCAGCTGTCGTACTTCTGGGGCCACTGGGTAAAGTGAAACCAGGAGTGATAGGGGGAGTCCCAGCTCTGATAGGCCCCCGTCTCCGGATAAAAGCCGTCGCCGTTAAAGTAACGGCTGACAAAGCCGGTGTGGTTGAACACGCCGTCCAGAATCACCCGCATCCCCTGCTTGTGGGCCTCGGCGCACAGCCGGGAGAAGTCATCATTGGTGCCCAGCATGGGGTCCACCCGGCTGTAGTCGGCGGTGCCGTAGCGGTGGTTCTCCGCCGCCTCAAAGATGGGGTTGAAGTAGAGGGTTTCCACTCCCAGGCTCTTTAAATAGTCCAGCTTTTCAATTACGCCCTGAAAATCTCCGCCGAAGAAGTCCCGGTTGCGCACCTCTCCCCGGTCGTCGGGGCGGTATTCGGGGAACTCCTCCCAGCTCTGGTGGACCCAACGGCCCCCCACCAGTCCCTCCGGGTCCGGAACTCGGCTGCGGCGAAAACGGTCAGGAAAGATCTGGTAGGTGACCCCCTGGCCGAACCAGTCTGGGACGGTCTCGTCCCCGTTGTAGACGGTGAGCTGATAGGGGCCCAGCTCCTGCTTGCCGCCGTTCAGCTTGACCAGGCGGAAGGAGTACCAGATCAGGCCCACGTAGCCGGTGGTGTCCAGCTCCGCGGAGAACAGGTCCTGGCCCAGCTCATGGCCCTGCCAGGGCATCTTCATAATAACCGTCTCGTCATGGCGGCTTTCAAAGCGGGCTGTTATGCTGGCATGGGAAAAGGTCTCGGTCCGGGGGGGACGGAGGGTAAACTGCACCTGCGTCCCCGTGGCCACCGCGCCGTAAGGGGTTTTGTAGCGGAGGTCGCGGGAATCGTAGGTAGGCAAATATGGCATTGGTATCACTCCGAGTTCAGGATAAAATCAGTGGTATTTATAGCTTCCGCCGCCGATGAATTCCCGAAGAAGGGAGTCTTTGGCCACCAGCGCGGGGTCGATGGCCTCAAAGTGTTCAAAGGAAGCAATCAGGTCCAGCAGTTCGTCATGGCGCTCGTTGTCCTCAGGGACGCTTTTGAGAATGGGGACGGCGTAGTTTTTCATCACCGGTACCTCGTAGGGCAGGGAGGAGTCGAAGACAATGTCGGCCTTGCCCTTGAAGGGGGAAATGTACAGCTTTTCTCCCCGGCGGACATTGGCCCACATGGCTAGGGTCTGGGCCACCTCCTGACCCCGGAAGCTGTAGTCCCGGACAGCCCGGCGGGTCAGCCGCATCCAGGTGCCCTTAAAGCGGAGAGCGGCGCCCTCGTTCACGTTGGAGCGGGCGGAGATGTACAACTTGGTGGCCTCCGGGTGGCGGCCTGCTATGTTGTCATTCAGGGCGTGGATGCCCTCGAAAATGGCAATCTCGTTCTTCTCCAGCCTGAGGGGGGTGCCCAGGCTGTCGTTGCGCATCTGCCGGGCGAACTCAAACCTGGGAATAAGAATCTCCTCCCCCCGGGACAGGGCGGTGAAGTGCTGGCCCAGCAGCTCCGTGTCCATGCACAGGGGGGACTCATAGTCGATTGCCCCCTCCGGTGTGCGGGGCGCGGTTTGGGGGTTCACGGTGAGAAAGTAGTTGTCCATGGCCACCGCGCGGGAGTTTACCCCACGGCGCTGGAGCTCCTCGGCAATCTTCATGGCCGTTGTGGTCTTTCCGGAGCCGGAGGGCCCGGAAAGCAGCACGATTGGGCTTCGCTCCAGGTTGGACAGAATCTTGTCTGCCGCCAGCGACACCCGCTGGGCGTAGTTTTCGTCACACTCGGCCAGAAATTCAGTCACGTCGGTCCGGACACGCCGGTTGATCTCCTGTAATTGGTATGCCATAATAGCTCACTCCTCTTTAAAGGCCCCGTTATTCCTACAGATAAAAACTCCGAATTTCCTGCTTCTGTCCCAGCACCTTGTCCAGTCCGGACAGATAGTCCTGGGGGTATTTGGGGTTGGTGAGGCGGAGGATTTTTCCGCCGCCGCCAATGAGCTTGGTCACTCCGCCCGCCCCCAGGGAGACGACGGTGTGCAGCTCCTCCATCATGATAATGTTGTACAGGCTCTCGGTGCCCGGCTTGGCCCAGCCCACATTCTCCAGCGAGCCGGACATGTACTTCTGACGGTATAAATAATACGGGATATAACCCTCTGTTGTCAATGTCTCCCGGGAAAAATCCAGCATTTCAGCCGTCTTCTCTCCGGTGGGGAGGCAACCTCCCTGCTCCATCAGGGAAGATCCCTTTTTCAGCGCCAGAGTGTGGACGGTGATATTCTCCGGAGCCATAGCCAACACCCTCTCCAGAGAGCGGCGGAAGCCGTCGAAGGAGTCCTGGGGCAGGCCGGCAATCAGGTCCATGTTGACACAGTCAAAGCCCACACGGCGAGTCAGCTCATAGGCCGCCCGGATGTTATCAGAGGAGTGCTTTCGCCCAATCGCCTCCAGCACATGCTCCTCCAGGGTCTGGGGGTTAATGGAGATGCGCCCGATTTTATGCCGGGCCAGGGTCTCCAGCTTGTCTATGGTGATGGTGTCAGGCCGCCCTGCCTCTACAGTGTACTCGGTGCAGCCCTCCAGGGGGAGGCATTCCTCGCACTTGGACAGCAGCCGGTCCATCTGGTTTGCGGACAGGGTGGTGGGGGTGCCGCCCCCCATGTAGAAGGAGCGGACGGTCAACCCCGTCTCTCTCAGCACCCGGCCGGTCTCCTCCACCTCCCGGAGCAGGCTGTCCAGATAGGGCTCCACCAGCTTCAGCGTCCGGCCCACGTCGGCTGAGACGAAGGAGCAGTAGACACACCGGGTGGGGCAGAAGGGGATACCGATATAGAGGGAGACCTCCTGGGGAAGCAGGGACTTCTGCGCCGCCACGCTGGCCTGGGCGCAGTCCACCGCCAGCTTTGCCCGGGCGGGGGAGACGAAATACTCCTTCTCCAGCTCCTTCTGGGCCTGCCTTGGGGTGTTCCCGGCCAGCAGGGACCGGGTGGGCAGCTTTACCGGGCGGACCCCCGTAAGGGCCCCCCAGGGAGGCTGCGCCCCCAGCAGGGCGGTGCCCGCCTTATAAAAGGCGATTTTCAGAGCGTGCTGAACGGTGTGGTAGACCTCCTCAGGGGGGCGGTCCAGCTCCTGGGAGGGGAAACGGCTCACACCGTTATAATATCCCTGGGACCGGAAAACCAGAACACTGAGATTGGTCAGCTTCTTCCCCCGGTGGAGGGTAAACACCGCCGCGTTTTTTTCGCCGCCCATGTCCCCCGGCAGAGGCCCGGCCGGGTACTCGGGCCGCTCCCCCGGGAACAAAGTCAGCATCATCTGTTCCGCTGCGTAGTGATACCGCTCTGGCGACCAGGGGAAGTTGGAGATCTCAAAGTAAAGCTTCATGGCTGACGCTCCCTTGTTTCGCTGCGGCCAATGAGATAGTCCAGGCTGACGTTGTAGAAGTCAGCCAACGCAATCAGCTTGGGGAGTTCAGGGAAGTTCGCCCCTGCCTCATAGTACTGATAGGCGTGGGGAGCTTGATTAAGCAGCTCAGCAAGTTGAATCTGCGTCATATGTCTCTCTTTGCGGAGCAGTTTTAATCTTTCAGGTAAAGTAATCATAAAAACCCCTTGGCATGGAGCTGGTCTTCGTTGCATAATGCAGACACGAAGAACAACTTTGGGAATGGAGGAATCACTATGGACCAAACTATACTACATACTTTATTCTTTGGCAACCTGTAAATTCCCGCCGAAATCGCGAAATTCTGCAATACAATCCCGGAGTATGTCCAGGCGGAGCAGGAATGTAACAGAGCCGCGGTGAAACTGCTGGATCTCATCGGCTATGAGTGCTACAACGAATTTGAATTCGCCCTCACCAGCCATCTCTCCTGTGAGGCCCGGGCCTACTGCCTCTTCGGCCCGGGCCTGCGCCAGGAGGTTCTTAAGGGGCTGGGGGTGCAGTGCCGCACCGAAAAGCCTCCCTTCGCAAAGGGAGGTGGCACCGCCGAAAGCGGTGACGGAGGGTTTTCCCCAATCGAAAACGCATCTGTTTTCATGTAGGACCCCCCGGCTTCGCCGGGAGCCCCCCTTGCGAAGGGGGCCTTTGCGCTGCGCCTTTTGAAGCCCCCCTGGTTAAAGGGGGGCGGGGGGGATTTACTTCAGCTCCATCCCCTGTTTCAGGTAGGGGTTGATTTTCCGCTCGGTGTCCAAGTCGGAGGTGTCGCCATGGCCGGGGAGGACGTGAAAGCTGCCCTCCAGCCTGCCCAGGCGGCCCAGGGAGGCCAGGATTTCTTCCCAGCTGCCTCCCCGCAGGTCAGTGCGGCCGCAGTCGCCGGCGAAGAGGGTGTCCCCGGTGAACAGGGCGTCACCCGCCTTGAGGGTGACAGAGCCGGGGGAATGTCCGGGGGTGTGGAGTACCTCAATGGTGAGCGCCCCCAGAGGGAGGGTGTCTCCCTCATCATAGAGCAGCAGGTCATCCACCTGCCCCGCCAGGGGGAACAGACGGCTGCCCGCCCCGTTGGCGTCGGCCTGGTGGATGTAGATTTTGGCTTCAGGCAGGGCCTTATGCAGCTCGGGCACGGCGGTGGTGTGGTCGTAGTGGCCGTGGGTGAGGAGGATATACTCCACCTGAATATCCATCTGGTTCAGCTGGACCAAAATGCGGTCCGCCTCGTCGCCGGGGTCAATGACGGCGGCCTTTTTGGCGGTTTCGTCCTCCAGAATATAGCAGTTGGTACCAATAGGGCCCACCTGCATCATGCTGATCTTCATAAGAAAACCCTCGCTTTTCATTCATTTTATGGAAGCATGTCCGACTGATCCTCAAATCCGGTGAGGTCGACATGCTTTTTCTTGTAGGCGTCCTCAAAATACCCGATTGCCTGCTCCACCTGGGGCACACACAGCTCCCACATCTGGTTGTGTTCCGGCGCGGACCAGCCCACGCCCACAATATACTGCCCCTGGAAGGGCCCCGCCTTGGCCAAGGCGCTTTGGATATACCAGTACTCCTTGGGATTTTTGGGATCTCTCTGCTCCAGAATCAGAAAGCTGTCCACATCCTCCAAATTGAGCTTCCGCAGCTCTGAGACAATGATCTCCCAGCTGAGCTGACTGCTGGGATAGCCAGACAGCTCCAGCCTCCAGGGCCAGTCCGAATGAGGCTGGCTGGCATCGGATTTCTTCTTGAAAAACAGCATGGGAACAACCTCCTTGGTTTATTTGCAGGGCGCGACGACCTCGATGCGCTATTTGTCTGTCGGCGCAGGGCGGCGTACCCAGTGGTCATGCCCTACTTGTCCGTATCAAAGAGGATGGTCACCGGCCCGTCGTTGACCGAGGCCACCTGCATATCCGCTCCGAACTGGCCGTGCTCCACAGTAAAACCCCGCTGGCGGCACTGCTCCATAAACCGCTCATACAGCGGGACGGCCAAATCGGGCTTGGCAGCGTGGGAGAAGCCGGGGCGGCGGGAGGAGGTGTCGGCGTACAGGGTGAACTGGGACACCACCAGCAGCGATCCCCCAACCTGCTCCAGGTTCAGGTTCATTTTTTCATTTTCGTCCTCAAATATCCGCAGATTGCAGATTTTTTCCGCCAGCTTGTCACAGACAGCCTCGTTGTCCTGGGGGCCCACCCCCAGCAGGACCAGAAAGCCCCTGTCAATGGCTCCCTCCACCCTGCCGCCGATGGTGACAGAGGCGGAGCTGACCCGGGTAACGACCGCACGCATGGAATCACGTCCTTCTATCGAGTATAATGCTTGTGAGTTTGCGTCCAAAAGCCTCCCTTCGCAAAGGGAGGTGGCGCCGTCGAAGGCGGTGACGGAGGGTTTTCTCCTATCACAGCGCATCTGTTTTCGTTAGGAAAATCCCCAGTCAGCTTCGCTGACAGCCCCCTTTGCGAAGGGGGCCTTTTCCCTATTTCCCCGAAGCTCTCGCCACGTGGTACACGCCCTGGATATTGTTCAGCTTGTTGACAACGCCCTCCAGCTCATCCTTGTCCTTTACCTCCACCACCATGGAGATGGTGGCGTGGCCGTCCGGCATGGAGCGGGCGGACAGGGCGGACACCTTTACCTTGGCGGTGGACAGGGCCATGGCCACGTCCAGGGTCAGGTTGTCCCGGTCCTTGGCGGACAGTTCCAGAGACGTCTTGTAATTGGGCAGCTTGCTGTCCGCCCAGGACACCTTGATCCAGCGGTCGCTCTCGTCGGGCTTGCGCCGGTCCGGGTGGGCGTTGGGGCAGTCCGCCCGGTGGACGGACACGCCATAGCCCCGGGTGATAAAGCCAATTACCGGATCGCCGGGGACAGGGGTGCAGCACTTGGCGAATTTTACCAGGCAGTTGCCCAGACCCTCTACAATGATGCCCGAGTCGGAGTGTTTGGGTTTTACAGGTCCGTGAGTGCTGCCAGCGGCGGCGCTGCCGGGCATAATGACGCTCTCCTCCAGGGTGCGGGCGGCGGCGGCCGCCTTTTCCGCCTGGAGCCGGCCCAGCCGCTGCATCTCCTCCCGGATACGGGCCACCGACTTGGAGGCTGTGGTCCCCCCGTAGCCGATAGAGGCGTACAGCTCATCCAAGGTGCCGCAGCGCAGCTTGTGAAGGATGTGGGGCAGGACCTCCTCAGAGGTGACGGCGGCCAGAGTCATCTTGGCGTGCTTCAGCTCCGCGTCGAAGGCGGCCCGGCCGGTGGCGATATTCTCCTCCCGCCGCTCCTTCTTAAACCACTGGCGTATTTTATTCCGGGCCTCGTTGGACTTGCACAGCTTGAGCCAGTCCCGGCTGGGGCCCTTGGCGCCTTTGGAGGTGAGCACCTCCACAATGTCACCGTTGGACAGCTGGTAGTCGTAGGGCACCATCCGCCCGTTGACCCGGGCACCCACCATAGTGTTGCCTATGGCGGAGTGGATGTTGTAGGCAAAATCGATAGGGGTGGCGCCGGCGGGCAGGCTTTTCACGTCGCCGTTGGGGGTGAAGACAAAGACCTCGTCGGCGAACAGGTCCACCTTCAAAGTGGAGACGAACTCCTCCGCGTCGGTGTCCTGCTGTCCCTCCAGCAGCTTGCGCACCCACTCGAACTCATGCTCGGTGCCCAGATTCCTGTTGGCCATCCCCTGCTTGTACTTCCAGTGGGCGGCAATGCCGTATTCGGCGGTCTGGTGCATCTCCCAGGTGCGGATCTGCACCTCAAAGGGGATGCCCTCCCTGCCGATCACGGTGGTGTGGAGAGACTGGTACATGTTGGGCTTTGGGGTGCCGATATAGTCCTTAAAGCGGCCCAGTACCGGCTTGAACATGTCGTGGATACAGCCCAATACGTTGTAGCACTCCGGGATGTCACTGACAATCACCCGAAAGGCGTACAGATCAAAAATCTCGTCCAGGGTTTTGTTCTGGGCGAACATTTTGCGGTATATGGAGTAGATGTGCTTTACCCGGCCGTAGATGGTGCAGTGGAGCCCCTCCTGGGACAGGCGCTGCTCAATGCGCTGCTGGATACCGGCCAGAAATTCCTCGTGGGCGGAGGAGCGCTCGGTGAGCTCCTCCTCAATCTCCTTGTAGCCCACCGGGTCCAGATAGCGCAGGGACAGGTCCTCCAGCTCCCACTTGATCTTCTGCATACCTAAACGGTGAGCAATGGGGGCGTAAATCTCCATGGTCTCCAGAGATTTCTCCCGCTGCTTGCGTGGGGACTGGTACTCCATGGTGCGCATATTGTGCAGCCGGTCGCACACCTTGATGAGAATCACCCGGATGTCCCGGCTCATGGCCATGAGCATCTTGCGCAGATTCTCCATCTGCTCCTCTTCCTTGGTGACAAACTGCATCTTAGTCAGCTTGGTCACCCCCTCCACCAGCTCGGCCACGGTGGGGTTGAACTTCTTTGCGATCTCCTCGTGGGTGGAGGCGGTATCCTCAATGCAGTCGTGGAGCAGGGCGGCCACCACCGAGTCCAGGTCCAGCTCCAGGTCGGCCACAATCTCGGCCACGGCGATGGGGTGGATAATATAGGGCTCGCCGCTTTTGCGCAGCTGCCCGTGGTGGGCGGCATCCGCATAGGTAAAGGCGTCAAACAGCTTCTGGGTATCCAGGCTTGGCATGTAGTTGAATACCTTTTTTTCCAGCGAATGATAGCGTTCCAAAATGGGGTCCATAATGTCACCTCGGTATTTGGGTGTTATCTGTAGGGCGCGACGGCCTCGGCGCGCCGCGAGACAGCGGTTTTGCTCAGGCGGGGCGGCGGAGCGCCGCCCCCTACACGCCGTTTTCCAAAATCCGGCGCAGGCGTTTTATGATCTCTGATGCCTCTAAATCCACCTTATGCTCCACATGGCGCAGGGTGATCTGGATGCGGTCGGTGCGGCGGTTCAGGTTGATCAATCCCCGCTCCTCCAGCACCTCCAGGCAGAGCATGGTGCGGGCGGGCACCTCCCGCTGCCGGGTGGCCCGGGCCACCGACCGGGCGATACGGGCCGGTGTGTCCTCCACCACGGTGGAGGCAGTGGACTGCCTTTCCAGCCACCGGTACAGCCCCACAAAGTCCCCCCGGCTGGGGAGCAGAAACCGGGCCTCCTCACAGGTGAGGGGGTCTCCCCGGCTGTATTTGTCATAGATAGCCTGTTCCAGCTGGGCCCGGGAGGGGGCCAGCCGCAGGTCCACCACCTGGAGCTGGACGGTGCGCACACCCCGGAAGTCATTGATCTGGGGGTAGAAGACCACATCCACCCGGCACCCGGGGTACAGCCCAAGCTCGGAGCCCTGGCTGGAGAAGTAGATGGCATCCAGGGCCACCCCCCGGCTGTCCAGCCTCAGCTTTAAATGCCTGCCCCGGCCCACCTGGGACATAGTGTGCACCTGGGCGCCCTGAAGCAGGAACACCGGCCTGGGATTGCCTGTGCCGCAGGGCTCCAGCAGATCCAGCGCCTTCACCGCCTCCACCGTCAGATGCTGGGGGGCAACGGCCATGTCCACCTCCAGCACCGAGGGCAGGGCCTCACCGTGGCAGCTGTCCGCCACTGCCTGGCGCAGGGCCAGGGCCAGGGCGGGGATATTTTCCTCTTTGACCGTAAAGCCGGCGGCCAGGGCGTGACCGCCGAAGTTTTCCAGCAGGTGGTCGCAGGAGGTGAGCAGCTCAAAGAGGTTGATGTCCCCCCAGGAGCGGCAGGAGCCCTTGCCCATGCCGCCGTCCAGGCAGATCATAAAGCAGGGGCGAGCATATTTTTCGGCCAGGCGGGAGGCCACAATACCCACCACCCCCTGGTGCCACTGGCTTCCGGCCAGTACAATGGCCCCCTCCTGGGGCGCCTGCTCCAGGTGGCAGACGCACTGCTGAAAAATGTCTCCCTCAATGCCCTGGCGCTCCCGGTTCAGCTCGCACAGCCGGGCGGCCAGCTCGTCGGCTCGGGCAGGGTCGTTTGTAAGGAACAGCTCCACCGCCACCTCGGCCATGCCCATCCGTCCGGAGGCGTTGATCCGGGGGGCCAGGGTATAGCCCACAGAAACGGAGGTCACCGGCTTGTCCTCCAGCCCTGAGCACCGCAGCAGGCTGGCAAATCCCACCCGCCGGGGCGGGTCCAGCCTGGTCAGCCCCAGGCTGACAATGGCCCGGTTGGCCCCGGTCATGGGCATCACGTCGGCCACCGTGCCCACGGCGGCCAGGTCGCAGAATTCATCAAATACGGCCCGCCCCTCCTGGGGACCGGCCACAGCCAGGGCCAGCATCAGGGCCACGCCCACTCCGGCCAGCCCCTTAAAGGGGTAGGGGCAGTCGGGCCGGTGGGGGTCCACTACCGCCGCCGCGGGGGGGAGGGTCTCCTTACAGGCGTGGTGGTCGGTGATGACCACGTCCATGCCCAGGTTGTTGGCCAGGGCGGTCTCGTCCACAGCGGTGATGCCGCAGTCTACAGTAATCACCAGAGCCACGCCCTGCCCGGACAGGGTGTGGACTGCCTCCAGATTCAGGCCGTAGCCCTCTCCCAGGCGGCTGGGGATGTAGGGGACAACGTGTCCCCCCCGGGCAGTGAGAAACTGGGTGAGCAGACAGGTGGCGGTGATGCCGTCCACATCATAATCGCCATAGACGGCGATCAGCTCCCCCTGCTCCAAAGCCAGCCGCACCCGCCGGGCGGCCCTGTCCATATCTTTCAGCAGCATGGGGTCGGGAATGGGCTCACTGTTGGGGGAGAGCAGCCTTCGGGCGGCCTCCGGGCGGGTCACCCCCCGGGCGGCCAGCAGTCCGGCCAGCAGCGGGGGCAGGCCGGTCCGCTCCAGGGCCCACTGCCCCTCCGGACAGGGAGCGGCCACCCGCCACTGCTTGTATTTCACCGGTGGTCACCTCCCGCCCTGTCCTGCACGCTCCGCTGGACGCGGAGCGCACGATCCACATGTTAACTTTTCTATTATAGCACAGGAATATAGCCCGTTTCAAGATAAAATACAAAAACAGCGCCCCCAGCCGCCTTTTTGGCCGGGAGCGCGCTGTTTCAGCGGACAGATGCTATACAATACCAAAGCGGTCCAGAGGCCACAGGGCGAAAACCGCCTTGCCCAGGATATAGTCGGTGTTGATGGGTCCAAGCTGAACGTCCCGGCTGTCGGTGGAGTTGTTGCGGTTGTCCCCCAGGACAAAGACAGAGCCCTCGGGAACCTCCCAATGGGTCCCCTGCATGGTGGGGCCGTAGGGCAGGTGCATCTCCTCCGGAAGGTAGGGCTCGTCCAAAGGCTGGCCGTCCACATAGACGACCCCGGCGGCGTAGTCGATGTCCACAGTCTGTCCTCCGGTGGCGACAACCCGCTTGACAATGGCCCTGGGCTCGCTCCAGCCCTGGAGGATAACAGAGGTCTTGTTCAGTACCACAATGTCCCCCTGCTTCGGGGTGTAGCCCAGAGACCAGATCAGCATAACCTCACCGTGCCGGAGGGTGTTGTCCATAGAGGAGCCGTCCACCCGGGTGAGCCGGGCCACGCAGTTGAACAGCACTACCGCGGCGATAACACAGCCCAAAAAGAGCTGGAGCCAGTCGTACACCTCCGCCCCAGGACGGCGGGGCTCCTCCTGTTCCTCAATCTCCTCCTCCGGGGACTGAAGCCACGGGGGTCTCCGAACCGGGTTGTTGTATTCGTCCATTGGGGCACCTCGTTTCCTTGTGTCGTGGTTGGTATTATAACCGGTTTGAATGAAAAATGCAACAGGAACAGAGCTGGGGCAGGGAAATCAATTTTGGCGCTGCAGGGCACGACGACCCCGGCGCGCCGTCGGGAAAAGCTACTAACCAGCGGCGGGCCGAGTCGTCCCGCCCTGCAAATACGGCTGGACTGATTAAAAATTGAT
This sequence comes from Flintibacter muris, assembly GCF_943192995.1. Lineage (GTDB taxonomy): Bacteria > Bacillota > Clostridia > Oscillospirales > Oscillospiraceae > Lawsonibacter > Lawsonibacter muris. The sequence goes on along the minus strand of NZ_CALPCP010000021.1, from coordinate 50,782 downwards.
TTCCTTGGGGCTGTCAGCCGCAGGCTGGCTGAGAATTGCGTTTTGCGAAGCAAAATATTACGAAGTAAATCAAGTCTGCTGAATCTTGTTCACAACAGCTCAATCTTCTTCACCCCAGGCATATCGGCCAGCACCTCCCCCTCCCGCTTCTGGCAGGAGAACAGGAGCAGCTGCTGCTCACCGGACAGCTCCCACAGCAGTTCCAGTGCCCCCTCCAGGCGGGAATCGTCAAAGGAGGTCAGGGCGTCGTCCAGCAGGATGGGGGGCTTTTCGGGCAGGCACAGCCGGCATACCGCCAGCCGGAGGGCCAGATAGAGCTGGTCCGCCGTCCCCCGGGACAGGTACAGGGCGGAGCGGGGCAGCACCCCGTCTCCCTCCCGGACAAAGCCCTCCAGCTCCCGGGTAAGGGATACCGCCGGGTACTTCTCGCGGGTGAGCCGGGCCATGTACTGGCCGGTGAGCCGGTTCAGCTCCGGGGAAAACCGCTCCTGGAGCTGGGAATTTGCCTGGGTGAGGGCGTCCATAGCGGCGGCGAGGGCGTCAAACTCCAGCCTGCGGCGCTCCAGGCGCCCCTCCAGCTCCTCCGCCTGGGCGGACAGGGCGGCGGGGTCGCCCATGGCCTGGAGGGTGCCCTGGGCCTGGTTGAGCTGGGCAGTGACCTGTTCCAGTTGCTGGGCAGTTCGGGCCAGGGCCTGGGCGGTCTCCTCCGTCCCCGCCTCGGGGACGGGCAGCTGGACGCCGGGGTCCTCTCCGCGCCCGGCCCCCTGGGCGGTCAGGTCGTCCAGACGGCGGCGGCGCTCCTCCGTCCGGTCCCGGGCCAGGGCCAGGTCGTGGTCCACGTTCAGCGCCCGGGACAGGGCTGCCGAGCAGCCGAACATGTCGCTGGCCTCCGGGGCAAACTGGTGGACAAAGTCCAGCAGCTGCTGCTGGGTGGCCTCCAGCTTGGTCTCCCGCTCGGCAACGGCGTTTTGGATGACCTCCACCTCGTGGACGGCCTTGCCGGCCGCCTGACACAGGTCCCGATAGCTAAGCGCCTGGGCGGTGAGCTCCTCCGGAGTCTGAACGCCGTATTGGGCCAGCAATTCCCCGGCCTGCTTTCGTATCTTGGAGGAGGAACGCAGGCACAGAAAGGACAGACAGGTCAGCAAAGCATAGACAGCCAGTATGGGGAGAATAAGATTGGTCTGACGGAAGGTATACCAGCTTGAGAAAAGGAAATAGGCAGACACCGAAATAAACGTGGCATGAAACAGAAAAAAGCGCTTGCGAAGCCCAGCCGCTCTCTTAATAGCCGCGTGATAGGCGGCCGCGTCTTCTCCTGCCTTGGTGACCGCCTCCTCTCCGGACAGGCCGGTAAAGCGTTCGTCCTTGGCGGCCTCTTGGGCCAGGGCGGCGGACTGTTTGGACTCCTCCAGGGCGGCGGAGCCCTGCTTGATCTCCTCCTCCAGAACCTTGAGGTATTGCAGCTCCCCCTGGGCCTTTTTCAGCTCCTCCCGATGAGGGAGGGGACGTGCGGCCCATTCCGCCTCCAGGTTGGACAGCTGTGTCCGTGCGGCCTGATACTCCTCCTCGGCCTGGGCATACCGCAGGTCCAGCTTTTGCCGGACGGCGGCCCGGTGGGCCTCCATTTGGCGGGACAGCTCCTCCCGCTCCCGGGCCAGGGCGGCCTGTTCCCCCTCCAGCCGGGTCACCTGGGCGGAGATATCCTCCAGCTGCTCCAGCGCCTCCCGGACCTGAGACAGCTCCCCCTCCAGCTTGGGGATCTCCCCCACGCTTTTGTTGACCTGCCGCCGGTTTTTCCACTCCTTCAGCCGCCCCATGGCCTGGGAGAAGGACACATCCTCCTCCCCTGAGCTGACCAGGGCGGCAATGCGCCGCTCCAGCTCAGGGGCGGTGGTGAGGGACAGGTTTCCGTCCCCCAGAAAGGCGGAGCGGGAAAAGACCTCCGCGCCCACACCGGTGAGCAGCTCGCCGCAGTTGGAGGCGGTGAGGCCGGGGACGGGCTCCTGAGTGCCGGTGTAGACGGCGGAGAAGAACCCGAAGGGACTGTTTCCTCGGGGACCCCGGCGGATGGTGATATCCCTGCCCTCATACTCCAGCGTGATCTCTCCCTCCATGGGGGCGCCGGACCAGGGCTGGTAGCGGTTTTTGTCGGCCAGGTAGCCTTTTTTATCCCGGTCTCGGGTGTCAATGCCGTAGAGCATAGTCCGCCAGAAGGCGGCCCAGGTGGATTTGCCCCCCTCGTTGGGGGCGTGGATCAGGGTGAGGCCGGGCCCCGGCTCCAGCCGGGCCTTTTCCAGCCGGCCAAAGGTGGCGGTCATGGATTTGATTTTCACGCCTCCTCACCTCCTTCCAGGGCGGCCAGCCCATACCGGGCGGCCATCTGCCAGAGGGGATTGTCCGGTTCCTCCCGGCACTTTTCCCACATGATCCGCAGGAACAGCCCTGTGAGGGCGTCCTCCTCCCGCCGGGCCCACAGGTCTTCGGGCAGGCGGGTGTGGTCAATCAGGGTCAGGCCGTAAAATTCAGAGGACAGGAGCTGGTGCAATTTTGTCAGGTTAGGGGCTTCGCCCTCGCCGGTCAGAACAACGCGGCAGATAAGGTCGCTGGTTTTTCCGGGCAGAACCTCTAAAATGGCGGACAGCGCGCCCTCCGGCCCGGTAATATCCGCGGAAAAAATCTCGTACCGGTACTTGGCCAGGGGGATAAACCGGGCGTTTATCTTTCCCGGCTCCGCCTCCAGATACAGCACGCCCTTCTCCCCCAGCTCGTCAAAGCCCCGCCCCTCGGGACAGCCGGGGTAGGCCCAGAAAGTGTTTCCCTCTTTTTGCAGGCCGCTGGCCTGGTGGACATGGCCCAGGGCCAGGTAGTCCAGCCCGCTGGAGGCGATATCCAAAGGCGAGATGGGGCCGTAGCTGTTTTGAGGCCCTACGCAGCCGTGGAGACAGGCGATGTGGAGCTTGCCGTCCTCCGGGACGTTCAGGCCGTCCAGGGGGCAGGCGTCCTGATGGGGGCCGGTGAAGGCCCTTCCCCACAGGGTACAGCCGGGCAGGCTGACCTGCTCCAGCTCTTCAGAGGAAAAAATATGTACGTTTTCCGGCCAGTCCAGGGTGGTCCAGATGGATCTGGGGCTGTAAAAGTCGTGGTTGCCCGGCGAGATGAACACCGGGCAGGGGATGGCCGCCAGGGCGGAGCATAGGGCCTGGGCGGTCTCACGGAAGACCCGCTCCGAGTCCAGCAGGTCCCCCGCCAGCAGCACCAGATCGGCGTTTTTCTCCCGGGCCAGCCCGGCCAGACGCTCCAGCAGCTCCCGCTGCTCCCCCCGCCGCTGGACGGCCCGCTGCGGGCTCAGCCCGGCAAAGGGGCTGTCCAGGTGGAAGTCAGCCCCGTGGATGATTTTTAACATAATGCTACCTCTTTGCTACCAGATTGCCTACTCCTCAATGTCCGCCCGGCGGACGGCGACACACCTCTTTTTGCCGGTATCAATGGTGAACAGGCAGGCGTTAAGCTTGCAGTTTCCCTCGGCCTCCTCATACCGCCGGGGCAGGCCGCCTAAAAAGAGGTTAAGGGAGTTTTCCGGCTTGATGCCCAGCACAGAGTTGACCGGCCCGGTCATCCCCAGGTCGGTGACAAAGCCGGTGCCCTGGGGCAGGACCCGGCAGTCCGCTGTGGGGACGTGGGTGTGGGTCCCCCATACCGCCGCCGCCCGGCCGTCCAGATGCCAGCCCATGGCCCCCTTTTCGCTGGTGGCCTCGGCATGGAAGTCCACCAGGAGCAGGTCAAACTCCCCCCGGTTGACATAGAAATTGGCCGCTTTAAAGGGGCTGTCCAGGTTGGAGTTCAGGTCCACCCGGCCCATGATGTTCAGCACCCCCAGCCGCAGTCCCTGGCACTGATAGACGCCAAAGCCCCGGCCCGGCACCCGCCCGGCGTAGTTGGCGGGACGGAGAATGCGCTCGTCCTTGTCCAGAAAGGCCCCGATCTGGATACGGTTCCAGGTGTGGTTGCCCAGGGTAATTACGTCGGCCCCGGCCTCCAGAATCCGCCGGGCCTGGGCGGGGGTGATGCCCACCCCGGAGGCGTTTTCCCCGTTGACCACGGTGAAGTGGGCCCCCGTCTCCTCACGCAGGCCGGGCAGGCGGCGGGACAGAATGTCCTGCCCCCCCTCGCCCACCACGTCGCCCACGGCTAATACGTTTAACAGCATAGAATATCCTCCTTGCCGATGGTTGTTTCCTACCTGCCTATTATAAAATATCACCAAACAATTCGCAACTGTTGTTTGACGAAATACAGGGAAATCAATTTTGGCGCTGTTGGGCGCGGCGTTGGAAAAACTGCCAGCCAACGGCGGGCCGAGTTGTTCCGCCCTGCAAGTGCGGCAGGATGGTCTGAAAATGGATTTCCGTGGACGAAACAGGGGGCGGTCTAAGCTGCCCGTTGTTTCCTGACATTCAGCCAGGCCTTGCGCAGCCATTCCACCGCCCGGCGGAGCAGCAGAGCCAGAAAGATGTTGGCGGCGTAGGACAGCAGAAAATACAGCCGGTTGCTTGGGCCGAAGCGGACCAGCCGGCGCAGCAGCTCCACCTCGGAAAACAGGCTGACGTTGAGCAGATAAATTTCCAGGCTGTGCCCGCCCAGCAGCCGAAAAAAGGCCTGGAGCCAGCCCAGGGGCAGGCGTTCAAAGCACCAGCAGATCACAAAGCACATAGGCACCGTGGTAAACAGAAACAGATAGCAAAGCGGGTGGTAATCGGCGTAGGGACCCTTGCCCATGTACATCAGGTAGGCAACGCCCAGCCCCAGCCAGAAGCACCAGAACAGAAGATCCCTGGCCCCCAGCCTCCGATCCTCCAGCACGTAAAAGCCCAGCAGCAGGCCCAGGAAAAAGATGGGAATGCGGAAAAATACATCCATGGAGTACCAAAAACCATCGATCATCAGCACCCGGCCGGCCAGCAGGCCCAGCAGGGTGCCCAGGCCAGTGAGCAGTTCCCGATGTTTGCTGCAGCGCAGCCGGCGGAAGCAGGCGGGAGTGACGGCGTAAAAGGTCATAGACCCGGCCACATACCAGTTAAAAGCCCCCAGGGGGCGGACCCAGTAGTACAGCAGGGCGGCGTTCCAAATCAGGGCGCTCCAGTGCCCGCCCCGGGTGAGCAGGACAAACAGAGTATAGGGGATCATCACCAGATAATAGGCCGGAAGTATCCGGGCCGCCCGCCGGGCCATGAATTGGGAGTAGCTCTGCTCCCGCCTGGACAGGGACATCACCAGCCCCATGGAGGACAGCAGAATAAAAATGTCCACCCCGCCAAAGCCGGCGGCCCGGAACCACTCCAGCAGAGGGTGGCCCATATCCAGGTCGAAGGAGTGAAACAGCATGACCCAGAGGATGGCAACGCCCATCAGTTCGGTGCGGTATTTGCTCAAAATACGGTAGCCCATGGCGTACTCCTTTTTTATAATGCGGCGGCACCGCCGCTGCTGCTGAAAGCCTTTGTCAAAAATTACTTGACAGAGACACTGCACACGGTATCATACAAACAGAAAACCGCTGTTACTGACGGTTGGCTCTATATAGTTATGGCAGCCAGGTACATAAGTATCGCAATACCCGATGAGGCACAAACGGTAAACCGCCAATATGCAACAGCACGCCTTCAGTCCCCTCGGGCTGAGGGAGTTTTTTATTCTACCATAATATGCCGAATATTGCAATAAACATAGAATATATCTCTCATTTATTTAAAATGCTTTGCCCTGATAAATTTTGCAGGGAATTTTCCCGGTCAAGAAGCTGGCCGCTTCTATGGCACTTGCGTTCCCGCTTTAAATGTGCTAAAATTGCCCTGCCTGTATTTGATGGCATAATCATCCAAAATTTACAAGAAAGGGGATTCCAATGTGAGAAAAGCGGGAATCCTGATGCCCGTGTCCTCCCTGCCCTCCCCCTACGGGATCGGCACGCTGGGCGCGCAGGCGCGAAAGTTTGCGGATTTTCTGGCCGCCGGCGGCCAGAGCTGCTGGCAGGTCCTGCCTCTGGGGCCCACCAGCTATGGCGACTCTCCCTATCAGTCCTTCTCCTCCTTTGCCGGCAACCCCTATTTTATCGACTTGGATCTGCTGGCGGAGGAGGGCCTTCTGGAGCCTGGGGAGTACCAGGACCTGAACTGGGGCGGCGACCCTGAGCGGGTGGACTACGGACTGATGTACGTCACCCGCTACCCCGTGCTCCGCAAGGCCTGCGGCCGCCTTTTAGCCCAGGAGCGGCCTGATTTTGCCGTCTTCTGCCAGGAACAGGGGGAGTGGCTGGAGGACTACGCCTTTTTTATGGCCCTGAAGGGAAAATACGGCGGCATCCCCTGGCACCAGTGGCCCGAGGGGATGCGCCTGCGCCGGAAGGAGGCCATGGACCGCGCGGGCAAGGAGCTTGCGGAGGATATCGCCTTTTGGAAGGCGGTACAGTATCTCTTCTTCCGCCAGTGGCAGGAGCTGAAAGGCTATATCAATCAAAAGGGCATATCCGTCCTGGGGGATCTGCCCATCTATGTGGCGCTGGACAGCGCCGACGTGTGGGCCAACCGGCCCCTGTTTCAGCTGGACGAGGACGGCCTGCCCACCGAGGTGGCCGGCTGTCCCCCCGACGCCTTTACTGCCGACGGCCAGCTGTGGGGCAACCCCCTCTTCGACTGGGAGAGAATGAAGGAGGACGGCTACGCCTGGTGGCTGCAGCGCATCTCCTTCCAGTTCCAGCTGTACGACACCCTGCGCATTGACCACTTCCGGGGGTTTGACTCCTACTACGCTATCCCCTATGGGGATAAGACCGCCCGCAATGGCCGCTGGAAGCCTGGGCCGGGTATCGCCTTTTTCAAAACGGTGAACAAGGCCCTGGGAAAAAAGGACATCATTGCCGAGGATTTAGGCTTTCTCACCCCCTCGGTACACAAGCTGCTCAAAGACTCGGGCTACCCCGGGATGAGGGTGCTGGAGTTCGCCTTTGGCAGCCGGGACGTGGAGAGCGACTACCTGCCCCACCGCTACCCCGCCCACTGTGTGGTGTACGCCGGCACCCACGACAACGATACCATCCAGGGCTGGATGGCCTCCGCCTCCAAAAAGGAGGTATCCTATGCCAAGGCCTATCTGCGCCTGTCCAAGCGGGAGGGCTACCACTGGGGGATGATGCGCTCGGCCTGGGCCTCCCCTGCCGACCTGGCGATTATGCAGTTCCAGGACCTGCTGGGGCTGGGCGGCCAGGCCAGGATGAATACTCCCTCTACATTAGGGAATAATTGGCAGTGGCGGGCCCTGCCCGGCACCTATGACGAAAAGCTCTCCAAACACCTGCGCCGGGAGATGGAGGTATATCAGCGGCTGCCCCATCCGCCCAAGACGAAGAGAAAATAGCGGTCTCAGCCGTGTCAAAAGCCTCCCTTCGCAAAGGGAGGTGTCACCGCCGCAGGCGGTGACGGAGGGTTTTCCCCGATGAAATATATCGATTCCCCTTCGGGAGACCCCCCCACCCGGCTTCGCCGGGAGCCCCCTTTGCAAAGGGGGCCTTTCCCCACAGGGGGACGAGAGAGCGTCCCTGAACCCCAACGAATTAAGGAGATATATCTATGCAACTGAAAGAACAACTCTTCCAGACCACACAGGCGCGCTTTGGCTGCGCTCCCGATCAGTGTGACGACCGCCAGCTCTACGAGGCCCTGCTGATTCTCACCCGCCGTCTGGCCCAGGACCGTCCCGCCCCCGCAGGCGGACGGAAGCTCTACTACTTTTCCGCCGAATTCCTGATGGGCAAGCTGCTCAGCAACAATCTGCTGGCCCTGGGGCTGCACGGCGAGGTCAAGGAGCTGCTGGCTGACCTGGGCCGGGACCTGGGGATTATCGAGTCTATGGAGCCCGAGCCCTCCCTGGGCAACGGCGGGCTGGGCCGTCTGGCCGCCTGCTTCCTGGACTCTATCGCCGCCCTGGGCCTGCCTGGTGACGGTGTGGGCCTGAACTATCACTACGGCCTGTTCCGGCAGAAGTTTGACCACGGCCGCCAGACCGAGGTCCCCGACCCCTGGATTAAGGCGGACAGCTGGCTGATTCCCACCGGGGTCAGCTTCGACGTCCCCTTCGGCGGCTTTGATCTGAAGGCGGTGCTCTACGATATCGTCATCCCTGGGGCCAACAACCAGTACGCCAACCGGCTCCACCTCTTTGACGTGGCCCAGCCCGCCGATGCCCCTTGGGTGGGGATCGACTTTGACAAGGGGGATATCGCCCACCGCTTGACCTCCTTCCTCTACCCTGACGACAGCGACGACGCCGGCCGGCTGCTCCGGGTGTACCAGCAGTACTTTATGGTGTCTGCCGGGGCCCAGCTCATCCTGTCGGAACTGGAGTCCAAGGGGTATGCCCTGAATACCCTGGCCGACCATGTGGTGGTCCAGATTAACGACACCCACCCCTCCATGGTCATTCCGGAGCTCATCCGCCTGCTGACAGAGCGGGGCATGTCCTTTGACAACGCCTTTGAGCAGGTCCGCCGCACCTGCGCCTACACCAACCACACCATCCTGGCCGAGGCCCTGGAGAAGTGGCCCCTGGCCTTTATTGAGAAGGTGGTCCCCGGGCTGGTGCCCGTCATCCAAGAGCTGGACCGCCGCATGAAGCAGGCCCATCCCGACCCCAAGGTGGCCATCATTGACGGCCAGAACCGGGTACACATGGCCCATATGGACATCCACTGCGGCTTTTCCGTCAACGGCGTGGCCGCCCTCCACACGGAGATTCTGAAAAACTCCGAGCTCAAGCCCTTCTACGACCTCTACCCCGAAAAGTTCAACAATAAGACCAACGGCGTCACCTTCCGCCGCTGGCTGGAGGCCTGCGACCCCAAGCTCACCGCCCTGATTGACAGTTGTATCGGCCCCGACTGGCGGCAGGACGCCCGCAAGCTGGAAAAGCTGCTGGACTTCCAGGAGGACGAAGCCGTTCTGGACCGGCTGCTGGAGGTGAAGCAGCACAACAAGAACCACCTGTGCCGCATCCTGTGGGCCGTTCAGCACATTGAGCTGGACCCCCAGTCGGTCTTCGATATTCAGGTCAAGCGCCTCCACGAGTACAAGCGGCAGCAGATGAACGCCCTGTATGTCATCCACAAGTATCTGGAGATCAAGAAGGGAAAGCTGCCTGAGCGGCCTGTCACCGTGCTGTTCGGCGCCAAGGCGGCCCCCGCCTATATCATGGCCAAGCGGATCATCCACCTGATCCTCTGCCTGCAAAAGCTTATCGAGCAGGACCCCCAGGTCCGGCCCTGGCTGCGGGTGGCCATGGTGGAGAACTACAATGTCACCTGGGCCGAGCGGCTTATCCCCGCCTGCGACATCTCTGAGCAGATTTCCCTGGCCTCCAAGGAGGCCAGCGGCACCGGCAACATGAAGTTCATGGCCAACGGTGCGGTCACCCTGGGCACCATGGACGGCGCCAATGTGGAGATCGCCCAGCTGGTGGGGGAGGACAACATCTACACCTTTGGCCGCAACAGCGACACGGTAATCGGCCTGTACAAGGGCAGCGAGCCTGACGGCCGGGCCTACCGCCCCCTGGACTGCTACCACCGCCCGGCGGTGGAGGGGCTGGTGGACTTTATCATCTCCCCCGAGCTGCTGGCAATCGGCGACCCTGCAGAGCTGTCCGCCCTTTGGAAGGACATGAAGACCAAGGACTGGTTTATGGCCCTGCTGGATGTAGAGGAATACATCACAGTTAAGGACCGCTGCCTGCGGGACTACGGCGACCGCCGGGCCTGGGCAAAAAAGATGCTGGTCAATATCGCCAAGTCGGGGTATTTCTCCTCCGACCGGACCATCGAGCAGTACAATGAGGATATTTGGAAGTTGAAATAACTGTTTGTATTATAAAAGAGCGTCCCGAACCACCGGGACGCTCTTTTCAAACCCTTCCCATCCCAACAAAAAGCCCTCCCACACTATGCTTTTTCAGATCTTCCAATTCAGCGTTTCCGGAGCGTTTTCCAGCTGCCGCAGATATTGTATGAGCACCTAACGGACATAGCCTGCTCTCCTCCGCCAGTTCTTTTACCTGCTCATATAAGCACAGCGGCATCCGAACACTAACAATTTTTTGGGGCCTTGCCTCATATCAATCACCTCACTTTTGTTTTAAGGGTTATTCCCATAAATGTAAACTCAAAAAATCTCGCTGAAGCATAATATTCTGGGGTGATGATGTTGTTGGAGCATCTGCGAGGACTGCTGGAAGATAAAGACCTGTCTCAAGCGGAAATGTCCAAAATCCTGCAAGTTCATCAGACAACCTATTCTGATTATGAGCTGGGCAATTTGAATATTCCAATCAACACACTCAAGCAACTGGCACTTTTCTATAACACCAGCATTGACTATCTTCTAGGATTGACAAATGTGCGGGAACCTTACCCCAGAGCATAAAGGAAGAGAGACGCCGGGAGGCGTCTCTTTTTATTGGGGGATTTTATTCCAAACAGCTCAAAATGGCCCAGGCCACGCCGTCCTCTGCGTTGGAGGGTGCGATCCGGGCGGCGGCGGCCTTTACCTTTTCCGGGGCGTTGTCCATGGCTATGGGTAGCCCCACCACGCCAAAGGCGCTCATATCGTTCTCGCTGTCCCCCACGGCGGCGCACTGGTTCAGGGGGATGTTATACCGCCCGGCGATTACCCCCAGAGCTGTTCCCTTGTCTGCGCTGTCGGCAGTGAGCTCAAAGTCGTGGCTGGAGGAGGAGGTGAGGGTCACGCCAGGCAGGGCGGCCAGCTGCTCTGTAGGGCAGCCCCCGGGTCCGATCTCCCCGTGAATTTTGACCAGGGGGAGGTTGTGGGACTCCATATAGGCCCAAAAATCCTCCGTTACAATCACCGCCTCGTGGAAGACGGGGAAGGGATAAAAGGTCTCCATCAGCTTCTTATAGGCCGCGTTTACCATAAACTTCTCCCCGGCGTAGACAATCAGCTGGGTGTCCCAGCTCAGACACAGCTCCAGCGCCCGCCGGGCGGAGGGCTCCGGCACGCCCCAGCAGCGGATAATCTGTCCGGTTTCGCCGTCCGCCACCAGTCCGCCCCCGGCCCCGGAGGTCAGCAGGTCACACCCGGCCTCTTTGGCGAAGAAGACACCCTCCTGAACGGGCCGGCCCGTGTTGATGACCACCCGCACCCCCGCCGCCCGGGCCTTGGCAATGGCCGCCCTGGCGGCGGCGGTGACAGTCCCCTCCGGTGTGAGCAAGGTGCCGTCCAGATCCAGAGAAATGAGTTTTATCATAGAAATCAGTCCGTTTCTGTTTTTCTTTTCCCGTTTTTATCAAAATTCTTTTTCAGGGCCCGTTCCACAACGGGGATGGAACCCGGCGTCACGACAAGCTGCACCCCACAGATGACTATACCCACAGTGCCTGCCAACGCTATATCCCGTTCCGGCACAAGGAGCAAGGTTAAACTGTGATCTCAATCTGGTTGCCTTCAATCCCCACAATACAGCTCTCATAATATCCATCGCCGGTGGTGCGGGGGCCGCTCAGCACTTCAAAGCCATCCTTTTTGAGCCGGGCGGTCAGCTCCTCCACCTTCTCCCTGCTCCCGACGCTGAAGGCAAGGTGAATCAGGCCCGTTCTGGTATAGGGCTTTTCCAGGTCCTCCATGCTCGGCCTGTTCATCAGCTCCAGCCTGGCTCCCTCCCGGAAGGACAGAAAGCAGGACCGCAAACCGGTGTTTTGATTGTGGTAGCCCGCATTGGATTCCGCCCCAAAATAGGTTATGAAAAAGTCCCTGGCCCGTTCCAGTTCATTTACATACATTGCCACATGTTCAATCTTCATAATGGCCTCCATCAAAGCCGCTCATCACAGAAACAGCCCTCCAATTTGATACACTAAAAACGACACCGCATAGGCGCAGCCCATCTGCCAGGCGATAGAAAACCAGGCCCACTTGGAGGAGTTCATCTCCTTGAACAGGGTGGACACGGCGGCCACGCAGGGGACGTACAGCAGGATAAACACCAGCATGGAAAAGGCGGACAGGGGGGTGAAGCCGGCCATGGCGGCGGCCACTTCCCCACTGGCGGCGGTGAGGGAGAAGCCATAGAACATGGACAAAGAGGAGACCACCATCTCCTTGGCCACCAGCCCGGTGAGCAAAGCCACGGCGGCCTGCCAGTGCCCAAAGCCGCAAGGGGCGAACACAGGGGCGATTACTCCGCCCAGGGTCCCCAGCATGCTGCAGGAGGCGTCTTCCACCATGTGCAGAGAGAAGTCGAAGGACTGGAGCAGCCACAGTACCATGGACATGAGCAGAATCAGCGTTCCGGCCTTGACCAGAAACCCCTTCACCTTCTGCCACACATGGGTGAGCATATTGCCCAGGGAGGGCAGGCGGTAGGGGGGAAGCTCCAGCACAAAGGGGGCGGGCTCTCCGGCAAAGAGGGTCTTTTTAAAGAACAGACCCGAGAGAATGCCCACAATCATCCCCACAATATACAGCCCAAAGACCACCAGCCCCGCCCAGGGGCCGAAAAAGGCGGCGGAGATCAGACCGTAGACGGGCAGCTTGGCGGAGCAGGACATAAAGGGCACCAGCAGGATGGTCATCCGCCGGTCCTTCTCGTTCTCCATAGTCCGGGCTCCCATAATGGCGGGGACAGAGCAGCCAAAGCCCATAAGCATGGGGATAAACGCCTTGCCGGACAGTCCGAACCGGCGCAGGGCCCGGTCCATGATAAAGGCGGCCCGGGACATATAGCCCGAATCCTCCAGCAGAGAGAGAAAAAAGAACAGCAGGGCAATCTGGGGCAGAAAGGTGAGCACGCCCCCCACCCCGGCTATGATGCCGTCGCAGATCAGGGAGATGACCACGGCGGACACCCCTATCCCCTCCAGGGCGGGGGCCAGCCAAGCGGACAGAGCGTCCATCCCCGCCCCCACGCCGTCAGACAGCCAGGCGCCGAAGGGGCCGAAGGTAATTACAAACATCACCAGCATGGTGCACAGGAACAGCGGGATGGCCCAGAGGCGGTGGGTGACCACCCTGTCGATCTTCTCGCTGAAGGTGAGCTCCCCGGACACGTCCCCCTTGACCACCGATACTCCCACCACCCGCTGGATGTACTGGTAGCGGCTGTCGGCAATGAGGGTCTCCCGATCGCCCAGGTCGCTGGAGTTCTCGTATTCGGCCACCAGCGCGTCCAGCTGCCTCTTTACCTCCGGGGGGAGGTCCAGGGCCTTTTCCACAATGGCGTCCCCCTCCAGCAGCTTGATGGCCGCCCAGTGGGCGGGGAGGTTGGCGGCGTAGGCGTAGTCGTGGAGCAGCTTACCCATGCGGTGGTGGATGTCGTGAGTATAGTCGTCATAGAGGTCGTCGGGCTCGATGGTCACCCCCAGGTGCATCTGCCGATGGGCGGTGTGCAGCAGCTGCTCAATGCCCTCGCCGGTGCGGGCGGTAATGGGCACCACAGGGACGCCCAGCTCCTTGGACAGCCGGTCTACATCAATTTTATCTCCCCGCTTTTCCACCTCGTCCATAAAGTTGAGGGCCACCACCGTGGGCCGCTCCAGCTCCAGCAGCTGGGCGGTGAGGTAGAGGTTGCGCTCCAGATTGGTGGCGTCCACAATGTCAATGACGCAGTCGGGAGCCTCGCCGATAATAAAATCCCGGGACACAATCTCCTCCATGGAGTAGGGGGACAGGGAGTAGATGCCCGGCAGGTCTACCACGGTTACCTCCCGGTCTCCAATGTGGGCGGTGCCCTCCTTTTTCTCCACAGTGACGCCGGGCCAGTTGCCCACGTACTGGTTGGAGCCGGTGAGGGCGTTGAACAGGGTGGTCTTGCCGCAGTTGGGATTGCCCGCCAGGGCCACCCGCATGGCCCGCCTGTCATGGGCGGCGGGGTCGTAGCGTCCGGCGTGCTCGGCCAGCTCGTGCTCATGGTCGTGGAGCTGACGGCGGGCGGTTTCCGGGTCGGGAGTATGGCGGGTCATGGCCGCCCGGGCCGCGCCGGACCCCCTGGGCCGGGGCTGGCCCATGACAATCTGCCCGGCGTCCTCCTTCCGCAGGGACAGCTGATACCCCCGCAGATTGACCTCAATGGGGTCGCCCAGGGGGGCGATTTTGGTCACCCTCACCTCGGTGCCCGGGGTGAGGCCCATGTCCACCAGCCGGCGCTTTACCGTCCCCGATTTATTGCCAATGGACAAAATTGTCCCGCTCTGGCCGGGGGACAGCTCCTCCAATGTTCTCTTGTCCATATACATCCCCTTCCTCTTCCTGGATATTGTATCCTACCATGAGGACATTTTCAAGGGATTTGCCTGTCCAAGGGCAGAAAAATTCCCCGGCGGAGCCGGGGAATTCATTTCTCTTCAATATACTCCGCAATATCCTCTATAGCAATCGTCAAAATTGCTGCCACTTGTAGGGCCGGCCTGTGGCCGCCTGCAAAAAAGATAGAGTTTCCTATAGCAAGCGGGCGGGATGTTTTTTCAGCTGTCCAGCTTTTCGGCCAGTTCGGCCATATAGTTGGTGGGGAAGGCCTCGATTTTCCCGGCGTCGAAGGCGGCGGCCAGGGCGGGGTTGATGGGCAGCCGGGCCAGGACTGGGACATCCAGCTCTGCAGCCACCTTTTCGATATGGCTTTCACCAAAAATGGCGTGCTGCCTGCCGCAGTCAGGGCACTGGAAATAGCTGTAGTTCTCCACCAGACCCAGCACGGGAATGTCCATCATCTTGGCCATATTCACCGCTTTGGCCACAATCATAGACACTAGGTCCTGGGGGGAGGTGACCACAATCACCCCGTCCACAGGGAGAGACTGGAACACCGTAAGGGGCACGTCGCCGGTGCCGGGAGGCATGTCCACAAACATATAGTCGATATCCCCCCAGATGACCTCCTGCCAGAACTGGGTGACCACCCCGGCGATCACCGGGCCCCGCCAGATCACCGGGTCGGTCTCGTTGGCGGAGAGGAGGTTGAGGGACATCAGCTTAATCCCTCCGGCGGTCACGGCGGGGTCGATACCTGCGTCGGAACCGGTGGCCCGCTGGTGAATACCAAAGGCGGTGGGGATGGAGGGTCCAGTGATGTCGGCGTCCAGAACGGCCACCTTGCGGCCCTTTTGGGCCATGGCCGCCGCCAGAGAAGCGGTGACCGTGCTCTTGCCCACGCCCCCCTTGCCGCTGACCACGGCGATTACCTGTTTGACGCTGGACATGGAATTGGCGGGCACCCGCAGGTCCCGGGAACCGCAGTCAGCGGAGCAGCTGGAGCAGTCATGTGTGCATTCTGCCATAATTGATACATCTCCTTCTATTTTGTGGAGGCTCCCTCAGAGAGGGAGTCTTTTGTGTTTCGCTACCGGATTAAGGTGTTTTCCGTGGGGATCTCCTCCCGGGTTTCCTTGGAGGAGAAGTAGTAGCTCAGTACGTCGGCGGCCATGGAGGCCAGTTCGCCGCCGCTGCCGCCGTGCTCCACGGCCATGGCCACCACGATCTCCGGGTCGTCGTAGGGGGCAAAGCAGACAAACACGGCGTTGGACTCGGTCTGGGCGCTGATCTGGGCGGAGCCCGTCTTGGCCCCCGCCTTGAAGGGCAGGCTCTGGAAGGCCCGGTTGCTCTGGGCCATGGCCAGCATGCCCTCCTTCACCGCGGTCAGATTCTCGTCCTTGATTTCAATCTCGTCCAGCACCTGGAGCTCATACTGGTAGGTCACCTGGGAAAAATCGCTGGATTTGGTCTCTTTCAGCATGTGGGCGGCGTGGCGGGTGCCGCCGTTGACCAGGGTGGCGATATAGTTGGCCAGCTGGAGAGGGGTGACCTGGGTGCTCTCCTGGCCAATGGCCACCGAGGTAATGCTGCCCTCATACCAGGTATCCCCATGGCTCTCGGTGTATTCCGGACCGGCCACCACGCCGGCCGCCTCTCCCAGCTCGATGCCGGACTTCTCCCCCAGGCCGAAGCGGGCGGCGTACTCGTCCAGCCGTTCAATGCCCAGCTGGCGGCCTACCTCAAACATAAAGTAGTTGCAGGACACCTCAATGGCCTTAGCCACGTCCACCATGCCGTGGTTGCTCCGGTACTGGCGGTAAATCCAGCACTGGGGCGGGTTGACATCGGTCCAGTAGGTGTACCGGCCCTCGTCCTTGATCTTGGTCTTGGGGGTGATGATGCCCTCTTCCAGTCCGGCGATCGCGGTAATCATCTTAAAGGTGGAGCCGGGGGGATACAGGCCGTTCAGCGCCCGGTTGAGGAAGGGCTTGAGGGGGTCCTCCGCCTTCTCCCGCAGCTCGGAGGCGTAGTTGGCCAGGTCGAAGGTGGGGTAGTTGGCTGCCACCAGCACCTCGGCGGTCTTCACGTCCAGCACCACGCAGGCGGCCCCCTCCGTCTCCTCGCTTTGCAGCTTGGGGACGGACTCGGCCAGCAGATTTTCCACATAGGCCTGGAGGCCTATGTCCAGGGTGAGGATCACATTGTTCCCCGGCTCAGGCTCGGTGGTCCAGGTGGCGTCCACAATCTTGCCCTTGGTGTTCCGCTCCACCTGCCGGGTGCCCGATTTGCCCCGGAGCAGGCTCTCAAAGGCCAGCTCGGCCCCCTCCTTGCCCACCACGTCGTTCATCTGGTAGTCGCCCACGCCGTCGCCGTCTTCATCCACCGTTTTGTAGTAGGCCCACTCGTTTCGGTCCATCTGGGCGGTGCGGCCCAGCAGGTGGGCGGCATATTTGGTGTGGTACTGGCGCATGGTGGTAGCCTCAATCTCCACCCCGGCCAGGTCCAGCTCCTTCACCCGGGAAATAAAGTCGATATCCACGTCGGAGGCAAAGATATACTCGGTGGCGATATAGACCTCACGGGAGCGGAGGTACAGCTCATAGAGCACCCCGGCCATGGCCCGGGCGTCTGACTTGGGCATGCTGCCAATGTTCAGGTCGGGGACTGTCTGGCCGTTTTTTTCGGCCTGCTTTTTGTCCACCGCCCCCTCACCCGCGATTCCGAAGCTGGCGCACATCTTGCCCAGCAGCTGCTCGGCGGTGGGGAGGGGCTGGGGGCCCTCCTCCTTTTCGGGGGTCTCCTCCGTCTTGGGGGCCAGGCCGAAAAAGGCCTTGATTTTATCTTTCAGGCTGAGCTCCTTGGGGGCGGCCGGCTCTTCCTCCTCGGGCTCCTTGGTTGGATCTTCAATCCACTTCATACTGACAGCCAGCCTGCCCAGCCGGGTGAGGGTCTTTGTAATGGTGCCGTCCTCCTCCCGCTGGATGGTAAAGTAGGGCTGAGCGGTGGTGAAGGAGAAGGGGACCGTCTCGGTAATGGGCAGGTTGTCGGTCCATGTCACCCCCTCCGCCCGGGCAGCCTGGATGAGGGACAGGAGGATCCCATTCCGCTTCTGGTCGTTCCCCATCAGCTTGGTATTCAGTCTGACCTCATAGATTACCTTGTTGGACACCAGCACCTGGCCGTTCCGGTCCAGAATCTGGCCCCGGGCGGCTTCTACGGTCTGCGTCTCGGCAATTTTCTTCTGGGTCGCCAGATAGTAGCTGTCGCCGTTGTTGATCTGCAAGTCATACAGGGCGGCCCCCATACCGGTGACCATCAGCGCCAGCAGCAGCACCATCACCCACACCCGGCGGTGAAATTGTTTGGAATCCATAGCGTCTCCTTTATGTCTATGCCAGACGGGTTCCGCCCACCCGGTTGTAGATGGCCCGGAAGAGCAGCCAGACCAGGGGGGTCCAGGCCAAAGACCAGAGAAACTCAGGAATGGTCACCTGGAGCAGGTCAGCCAGGCCGGCGGCGTTGATAAACAGCATCCGGACCACCCGCAGGCAGTCCAGCAGACCCAGAACCCCGGCGGAACAGATGAGGCAGCCAGGGAAGGACTGGCTCAGGGCGTACTGCGCCACCGAGCCCATGGCCATTCCGGACAGGGCCAAGTAAAACACCAGACCCCCAAAGCCGCCGGGGTAGGCCAGCTCCCACAGCAGCCCCACCGCCATGCCAAAGCCGGTGCCCGAGTAGGCCCCCTCCAGCACGGCCACCGCCGCTACCGTCAGGGGCAGCAGCATGGGCGCCACTCCCCACAGCGGGTAGCGGGGCAGGATATAGGCGTCCAGCAGCCACACGGGCAGCAGCCCCAGGGCGTAGACCAACCATTTGTGGATAAAATCTCTGCGCGTCATAAAAGCTCCTTCCACGCAAGGGCCCCTCCGACCGCTTTGCGGCCAGCTCCCCCATAAAGGGGGCGGCTATATCCTGCGGGGGCGGCCGCAGGCTGTCCCTGCATTGGCGGAAAATCGGATGATTGTTCTATTTACTCAGCAATATCAAAATCCTTGATGACAAACACCTCAATGAGGGAGTCCAGAGCCACGGAGGGCTGGATGACGGCGTAGCGGGTCTGGCCTGAGGGGTCGGTAAACACACCCTCCACATGGCCCACCGGCAATCCGGAGGGGAACATATCCCCCCGGCCGGAGGTGAGCACCTCGTCCCCGGACACCAGCTGGGCCCCCTCAGGCAGGTAGTTCAGCTTCAGCTTTCCCTGATTCATCAGGGAAAACTCCCCTTCCAGCACGCCGGCGGAGAAGGTACGGGTGACAATTCCGCCGATCTCGGTGTCGGTGTTGATGATGGTGGAGACGGTGGACCAGTTTATCCCCACCTGGTCCACAACGCCCACCAGAACTCCCGTCTCAGTGATGACGCAGTCCCCGGCCTCAATGCCGTCCTTGGTCCCCTTGCTCAGGGTAAGGATAGACTCCCAGTTGTAGTTGGACCGGGCGGTGACCTTGGCGGTCTCCAGCTTAAAGCTGCGCCGCCGCTCCTTCAGCTCCAGCAGCTCCCGGAGCTGCTCGTTCTCCCGGCTGGCCTCCTCCCCCTGGCGCACCTTTTCCTCCAACTCCCGCACCTGAGCCCGCAGGTCGGTGAGCTCCTGCTCCATCTCCCCGTAGCGGAAGACATAGGCGTACACCCCCTCCGCCCAGTCGGCGGCGGCGGCAATCCCCCCGCGCACCGGGGCGGTGACGGTGTTGACAATGTTGGACAGGGGGTCGGCCTGGCCGCCCATCACAAAGGAGAGTGCTCCAATGAGAATAGACAGCAAAAAGGCGATCACCAGCAGCAGTATTCCGTTTTGCCGGAGAAAATCCTTCACGTTTTTTGCTCCTTTTCCGCGGCCATGGCCAGGGTGTTCACCCCGAACCGGGTCAGCATCCTCGCCAGCCGGCACACCGGCAGGCCCATGACATTATAATAATCCCCCGAAATGCCCTCCACCAGTACACAGCCATAGCCCTGTATCCCGTAGGCCCCGGCCTTGTCCATGGGCTCGCCGGTGGCGATATAGCGGATGATGTCCGCCTGGGTCAGGGTGCGGAAGCGGACGGAGGTCACCTCATGCTGGGTCAGCGTCTTCCCCTCCAGAGAGACCGTCACACCGGTGTACACCATGTGCAGCCGGCCGGACAGAGCGGCCAGCATGCGGGCCGCCCCCTCCTCGCTGCGGGGCTTGCCCAGCACCCGGTTGTTGACCGCCACCAGCGTATCGGCGGCGATTACCAGGTCGCCGGGCCGGGAAGCGGCCACCTCGGCGCATTTGCGCCGGGACAGCTCCTCTACCATCTGGTCGGGGGTGAGGGTGCGGGTGGCGATCTCCTCCCCTTGGGCCGGTATGACCTCAAAATCGGAAATCCCCATCCGCTCCAGCAGCTCCTTCCGCCGGGGAGATTGGGAAGCAAGGACGATTTTCATCCAAACACCTCATTATCAGCTCTCTCGTCCCGCCCGCAGGCGGCAGAAAAGGCTCCTTTTGAAAAGAGCTGTCAGCCGCAGGCTGACTGAGGATTGCATTTTGCAAAGCAAAATATACGAAGTAAATCAGGTTTGCTGGACTTGTTTGCTTCGCACATTTCGCCTGCGGCGAAATACAATCCTCCGCCCCAGTGTGCGCACTGGGGCACCTCCTTTCAAAAGGAGGCTTTTTTCGCAAACCTCAGCCGCCTGCCTTGTATTTCGGCTCCGGATCGTCAGTCAGCCCCAACAGATAGTCGGCGGAGACGCCGTAGTGCTCACAAATCAAAGCGATGCGCTCGGCGGTGGTGGTACGCTTACCACACTCAATTCCGCTGATGTGATTGCTTTTCACACCTAAAAGCTCCGCAAGAGTGGTCTGCGTCTCGTTATGTTTTTTTCGCTGTTCTAAAATGCGCTGCCCAAACAAGCTCTTAGAAAACATGAGAACACCTCTTGACAGACTTTTATACGGATAGTATAATCTCTTTCAGAGAACTTCTCTTAAAGAGATATTTCGGAGGTATCAAAAATGGAAAGCATTCTGTATCAAATATTCAGCGGTGAATACGATATTACTCCTAAACAGGACGAAACGCAACAACAATTACGCACTCAGCTTTTCATGGAGCTGGACAAGGTGGAAGCGGTATTTGGCACGGAATTTTTCGACCGGCTTTTTGCTCTGCACGGAGAGTGGAAACAGCAGAAGAGCTTTCAGTACTACCGCTCAGGCTTTCTCCTGGGGGCCCGCCTGATGCTGGCGGCGCTGGGATGATATCCGCCCCTACAG
This sequence comes from Flintibacter muris, assembly GCF_943192995.1. Taxonomy (GTDB): domain Bacteria; phylum Bacillota; class Clostridia; order Oscillospirales; family Oscillospiraceae; genus Lawsonibacter; species Lawsonibacter muris. The sequence goes on along the minus strand of NZ_CALPCP010000021.1, from coordinate 30,172 downwards.
GCTCCAATCGATTTTGTCCTCATTGGCGCACACCCGGCGCAGCTCGTCCCGGACCTCCATCAGGGCAAAGCCCAGCAGGTTCTTCCCCCGCCAGGCGGCGGGGTTTTGGGCGTTTTCGTTGGCCTTGCCCATGCCAATGCCCCAGATGCGGTCCCGGGGGCTGGCCTCCACCAGGATTTTGTCCCCGGTGCGCAGCAAAAAGTCCTTCAATTCCGGATTTTGCAGGAATTTTTGAAAGTTTCCCGTTAAAACAATGGTGTATTTGCACTTGTCCCACTCAGCCTGGTCAAAGTTTTTGACCTCCCGGCCCAGGGCCTTGATCTTCCCCTGGACGGTGGCCTCCAGAATTTTTTCCAGCGTCTCCCTGTCTCCGAACAGCCGGGCCTTCTCAGCCATCATGTACTGCTCCATGCAGCAGTAAGGCTGGGTTTCCACCCGGAACTCCGCCATCCACCACTGGCTCAGGCAGGTCTCGGTGATGTGGCCATCCCTCTCCGGGGTGTGGCCCCAGAAGTGGACCCACTTCACCCGCTTTCCAGCGGCGAGCTCCGCTGCCAGCTGTTCCCGGTTATAGGCGGGCTGGCCGTCGGGCCGCCAGAAGCGGAGGAGGTAATCGTTCCTGTCGTAATACAGGGAGGGGTCCCCCTCCTCGTCGTCCTCCTCCACGGACAGACTGTCCCAAAAGACGGGGTAGGGGAATAGCCGCTCATACTCCGCCCGCTCCTTGTCGGACAGGGTTTGCAGCCAGTCCCACAGCCGGCAGCCGTAGTCCTCGCCGTAGCCCATCCGCCAGCCGATGGAGTACTGGGGAATTTCCGGGCAGGCCAGCCACTCAGGGGCCATCCATTTGTCCCGCATGTGCTATCCCTCCATATGGGCCTCGTCCGGGCCGTGCTCCAGGTCGCCGGTGACCCGGATGGAGTGGCCGTAGAACAGCTCGCCGTCGGCGAACCAGAACTCAAAGGAGCCGTCCGCCCGGACCTCGATGGACTCCAGCTCCATCCGCTCCATAAACTGTTCTTTGCTGATCTCCGCCGTCTCCCCGTCATCGTCCATCTCCTGGCTCCAGTCGTTGGCCAGCCCCACCAGCTCGCCGGCGGCAAATGCCCGGATTCTCTGATCCCAGTCCGCCGCCGCGCCCAGCAGCTGCCGGGCGTTTGCCACGCAGTTTGCCCGGTCCTCGTCCATGTCAATGGTAAGGGAAATCTCCGTCCCCAGCCAGTCCAGCTCCGTCTCAAACCAGTCCACCTGCCGGTTCAGGGTAAAGGTGCCCAACCCCTCCTCCCAGAAGGTGACAGGCTTTTTCTGTTCCTCCAGAATGGTCTTCAGGTCGGGGTCAAAGGCCGGCTCGGGCAGGTCCAGCAGCAGCAGGCGCTTGCCGTCCTTCGATACGCGGCCCCTGAACTTGATGATAAGGTCCGGCCTGGCCCGGCGGCGCAGGTGCTCCAGCAGCTGGTCGTCCGCAATGGTGGACAGGGTGAACTCCCCCTGGTGGATGTCGGGACTGTCCTCCTCCATCCAGGCCGTCAGGCCGATAGCGGCCCACCACAGCTTGTCCTTGCCCGCCTTGCCCCCGTTAAAGCCGTTGGCCCCGGTCACCGCCAGTATAGTTAACTCCTCCGGCTGAAACTGGGCGGCAAGCTCACGGAACTGCCGGTTCTCGGTGTTCTGGAGCGGCTTTGTCTCCCGCGTCTTCTCCTCCGGCTCCTCGCCCTTTCGTTTAAACAATCCGAACATACAGTTTCCTCCTTAACGTCCCCGTCGATCTGTAGGGCGCGCCCTACACGCAGCCGGTCATTTTTACGCCCCCGTGGAGCCGAAGCCTCCCGCTCCCCGGGCGGTATCGTCCAACTCGTCCACCATTTGGATGTTGGCCTGAATCACCGGGGCGATCATCAGCTGGGCGATACGGTCCCCCGGCTGGACGGTAAAATCTGATTCCCCAGAGTTTTGAAGACCCACTATGATTTCACCCCTGTAATCACTGTCGATCACCCCCACGCAGTTGGCGGGGGCCACACCGTGCTTGATGCCCAGTCCGCTGCGGGCGTAGACCAGGGCCACGTAGTCGGGGGAGGGCAGGGCGACAGCCAACCCGGTGGGGATCATCCTCCGCCCCCCGGCGGGGATGACTGCCGCCTCGTCCAGGCAGGCGTGGAGGTCCATGGCCGCCGAGCCGGGGGTGGCGTAAAAGGGCAGAGGGATTTCTGTTCCGATTTTAGGGGAAACTGCCTTGATTTTCAAGTCCATATTGTAAACTCCTCAAAAATTTATCCGTTTTCTATGTCCACCACCCGCACATACCGGCGCAGGGGGTACTCTCCGTCATGGGCCTCGCCGGGGAAGGTGTCCGACATATGGCCGGGGCTTGTGATCCGGTTGACCCCCGCCCGGGCCAGCAGGGCGGTCAGCTCCTCCCGCTCCGGGGGAGGGCACAGCAGTCCCGCCGTCTGGAGCCGCCCCCTCTGCTGCCGCAGGGCAGAAATGATCTCCTTCCGGGGCAGGCGCTTCACCAGCACGCTGCCGTGGAGGTGGGACAGCTCCAGGTTCATGTCCCGGCGCAGCGTGAGGGAGCAGCACCAGCCGGGAAAGTTCAGGTCACTGGAGCCCGCCCGGTCCACAATCTGTTCCAATGCCGTCTCCCTGGCATAGAGGGCGGCCTGGGCCGCCTGGCCGGGGGTTTTATAGTGGGAGGCCGCGGCCTTTTCCAACACAGGGAGAAACTGCTTGCAAAACTGCTCCGCCAGGGACAGATAGTCCGCGTCAAGGAAAATCACCTGACAGGAGGAGCACAGCAGTCCGCCGGTGCGGACAACATGCTCCGCCAGCCCGGACAGGTCCAGTCCCTCCCAGCTTGACAGGTAGGCAAAGCTGAGCCGGTGGCCCCACTCGATGAGCTTACATCCGGTTGGGGCCAGCCCCCGCAGGGCGGACACCGCCCCGTCTCCGCCCCAGGTGACAACGCCGTCCGCCAGAGCAGCCAGGGCCTTGAGGGTCCCGGAGTATTTGGAGGACAGGTCAAAGGCGTACAGATAAGGGGCCAGCCTGGGCTCCAGCTCCGTCAGCTTTTGGAACACCGCCAGGGTGAGCCCTCTGTCCCCACGGGGGAGCTTGACCAGGTTGAGGTTGCCGGTGAGCAGGCCCTCCACAGCGGTGAAGGCGGGCAGGCCCGCCATATTCCCTGGGGCTACGTGGAGCAGAACCCCCAGAGGCCTCACCTCTGAGCAGCCAAAGGGCCGGGGGCCGCTGAGACCGCCCAGCTCCAGCTCCAGCCGGGCCTCCAGAGCCTTGCGGCTGATCTGGGGGCGGACCCGCTCCAGCTCCTCCCGGGCCCCCGGCGGGGCGTATTGGACAATGAGGGAGTCCAGCGCCCCGCTGTCCAGCTCCCGGCCCAGAGCGTCCAGGGCACTCAAAACGGTTTCCCGCTCCAGGGGCGGGCCGCTGAGGGTATGGACGATCTCCTCCTCCAGACAGCCCAGGACGGGGTTCAGCTCTGAGTCGGGGAGAATTTTTCCGCCGGCGAATATCATGGCATTTCCCCCTTTCCCAGCAGCTCGGCGGCTCCGGCAGCGCAGGTGGTGATATCGTTCAGTCCCGCCCGGCCCAAAATGGTGAGGAAGGGCGCAGTCAGCCCGCAGCCGCAGTCCTCCCCGGGGGTGAGATACCCCAAGTCGTCGGTCATCACGCTGGTTACCGGGGTGGCGTTGATAAGGGGGGTAATCAGGTTGACCAGCCCCACCTCCCCCATGGGCAGGGGTTCCAGAGTGCGCACATCCCGGATGATAACCCGGGAATAGGCCGGGATGTGGAAGTGGTGCTTTTTGCAAGTGTTGAAAAAGACGGGGTGCTCCACCGCGCCGAAAAATTCGTGGATATCCTCCTCTTTCACCCCCAGCACCCGCTCCGCCAGGGCGTAGAGGCGGGGCTTGTCCACCTCCTGGGCGTAGTGCTGCTTCCAGCCCCCGGCCAGGAGGATTTTTGAGCCTCTGGGCAGGCGCATCGACAGCCCCAGTTCCTCTATCTGCTGCATGCCGAACCAGAGGTAGGAGGGAAAGGCCACAATACGCGCCGGGAAGGGGGAGCGGGCGCACCGGGCCAGTCGCCTCGCCGCCCCCTCCAGGTCGGGGACGTATCCGCCGTCCTTCCAGCGCAGAGCGTAGAAGCGGCTGAGGGGCGGGGCGAAGTGGGTCAGGCCGAACATGGTCCGGGCCACCCCCATCTTGTCCTGCCTGCCCGGCTTATAGCCTAAAATCACGTAGTTGGCCGGTCTGGGGGACACCAGCTTGTGGTAAAATCCCAGCCGCAGCACCATGGGGACCTCCGCCAGGACGCAGCCCCAGTCAAATCCCACCCGGCTGAAGCTGCCGCTGGTGCCTGAGGAGGTCACCTCAAAGGAGAGCCTCCACCGGGGCATGGAGGATACATGGTGCCGCTTGAAAAACAGAGTGGGCAGAACGGGGAGCTTGGCCAGATCGTCCACGGTCTGGACCTGGTCCGGGGAAAAGCCCTCCGCCTGACAGACGGCCCGGTACTCCGGGCAATGTTTGATATGGTAGGCGCAGTTGTCCCGGACGGCCCGGAGAAAGCGCCCGTCCGAGCCGGGCAGGTCGTAGGCACGGCTGAGCCAGAACAGTGTTTGACGGCTGAGCATGGATGCACCTCCTTCCAGTCACGCAGACAAAGCCTCCCTTCGCAAAGGGAGGTGGCATTTGCGAAGCAAATGACGGAGGGTTTTCCCCTGCTGAAGTGTATCTTCTTGTCAGGAGCCCCCCACCCGGCTTCGCCGGGAGCCCCCCCCTTTGCGAAGGGGGCCTTATGTCTACTCCACGTCCCTATAGTACAGCCCTCTGGTAAAATCGTTGGGCTGGTATCTGCCCCGGTTTAAGTACCGCTCCAGCACCTGGACGCACTCCAGGGCGTTTTCGGTGGTGAACATCAGCCGGGCTCCCCACAGGCCCAGCTTCTGCCAGTCCCTCTGCTTGTCGGCCAGAAACAGCTTTTTGGAGTTGAGAATCTCATTGCGGCACCCCCAGGCCTTTACCACGGGGAACCGCTCCCCCTTGCGGTCGGTAAGCAGGTTCACATTGCCGCAGGTGTGCCGCCCGAAGTGGTTGTGGATGATGCAGTTCTCGGTAATCATCAGGGGCAGGCGGCCATAGGCGATAAATTCGGTGGGGAGCGTCTTTGAAATATCCCGGATCTGGGGGAATTTCATCTCAAAGGAGACGGTGGCCCCCACAAGGCCCAGCCGTTTCAGCTCCTTCATGGTCTGGCTGTTGTACACCCCCAGGCCGTAGTCCCCCCGGACGGCAAAGCCCAGCTGTCCGGCCCGGCGGACCATTCCCCAGTTTCCGGCCAGGGCCTGCTCCACGCCCAGCTCCCGCAGAACGGCCAGGTCCTGCTCCAGCCGGGGCAGCTCCTTGTCGGTGCAGATGCGGGGCAGGGAGACGGCCATGGCCACCCCCTCACCCAGGCAGCGCTTCACCGCCTCCGGGTGGGCAGCCCCCTGGTCCGCGGGGAGGTAGATCAAAGCGGGTTTCAGCCGGATCAGCTCGGCGCTGAGCTGAGAGGCCGCGCGCAGTGACAGGGTAAATACCGGCGCCTCCCCCTGATTTTCATACCGCACGCCGGGCTGGTACTTCTCCCTGCGCCGCCGGGGGGGCTTCTGCCGCTCTGTGACCAGCTCCTCCACACAGCGGCGGCGCAGGTCGTTGAGGGCGGACAGGGGCAGAGACAGGTTGTCCCCCACCCTGGCGGTGGCCCTCTCACACAGGAAGGGGGTGCCTCCGGTGCGCCGGAGCTGGCTTTCCACCTTCTCCCGGGTGAGGGGGAGGCTCCGGGCCGTCTCCGGGACGGGGCCCTCCACCCGGACCACCCGGCCCTCCCGGTCCTCCGCCGCCGCCTGGGCGGGCTGGCCGGACTGGATCAGGGCGTACATCCGCACCGGCTCCTTCCGGTTTTCCACGTTGTTCTCATAGGTGGAGCGGGCCTGGGCATACAGCTCACGGGGCTCCTTCTCCTCCTGGCGGGTGCCGAACATCGATTGGCCCTTTTGGCCCATGTAATAGCCATCGGTAAAGCCCTGGCGGGAGAAGGCCTGCTTTAACAGCTCCATCTCCTCCGGGGTGGGTTCCCGGTCCTCCCGCAGGGCCCTGGCGTATATCCCGGTGACAATGGCCACATACTCGGGCCGCTTCATCCGCCCCTCCAGCTTGAGGCAGGCCACCCCCATGTTTTGCAGTGCCTTTAAATGCCCGGCCAGGGACAGGTCCTTTAGGGACAGGGGGTACTCGTTGGCCTTGCCGCCCCAGCCGTAGTTCAGGCGGCAGGGCTGGGCGCACATCCCCCGGTTGCCGCTGCGCCCGCCGATCACGCTGGAGAAAAAGCACTGCCCCGACCAGCACATACACAGCGCCCCATGGCCGAAGACCTCAATTTCAATGGGGGCATTCTGGCAGATGTAGGCAATCTGCTCCCGGCTCAGCTCCCGGCCCAGCACCACCCGGCTCATCCCCAGCCCGGCACACAGCTTTACCCCGTCCAGAGAGTGGACGCTCATCTGGGTGGAGCCGTGGATGGGCAGGTCGGGGACAGACTGGCGCAGCATCCGCGCCGCCCCCAGGTCCTGGACAATCACCGCATCTACCCCAATATCGCTGGCGTGGGCGGCCAACTCGGCGGCCCCGGGCAGCTCCCGGTCGGTCAGCAGGGTATTCAGGGTGAGGTTGACCTTGCACCCCCGGAGATGGCAGTACGAAACCGCCGCCGCGGCCTCCTCCCGGGTAAAATTCCGGGCTCCGCGGCGGGCGTTGAAGTCTCCATATCCAAAATAGACGGCGTCGGCCCCGTTCTGGACGGCGGCCTTAACCGCCTCCATAGACCCGGCGGGGGCGAGAAGCTCCATAATATCCCTCCTGTTGCGGTTTATGCCGCCCGCAGAACCAAATAGCTCTGTCTGTGACGGACAGGCGGCCAAAGGCCGCCCCTGCAAGTGGCGGCAATTCTGACGATTGCTATAAACTCCCTCCGTCACGGCTTCACCGTGCCGCCTCCCTCAAAGAGGGAGGCTTTTTTGACAATTTGCCGCTCCGGACGGAGCGTTACTTTCTGGTTCCCAGCTTGAAAATCTCCCGCTTGGCCTCAGACAGCTCCAGCTTCAGGCTGTTGGCCTCCTCCAGGTTCTCCTTCACCTGGCGGCGCAGATTTTCTGAGGTCTCCTGCTCCTTGAACAGCAAATCGGCGATATTCATGGCGGCCAGCACCGCCGCGTCGGCCTGGGACAGCCTGCCTCCGGCGGACACCTCAGCCAGGTGCTTGTCCACCAGCGCCGCGCACCGGCGGACATAGCCCTCATCCTCCGCCGCAACCATGGTGTAGTCCTTTCCGCCTATGCTGACCACCACTTTGTTCCTCATATCTCTTTCCTCCCCGCTTGTTTTCTGGGCGCACAACCCCAGTTTTAATCAGTATTGCCATTATAGCACAACAAGACAGGTTTGAAAATGAAATATTCCATGAATTTTTCATGACAGGTTCCAAGGCCAACGCCTGCCTTCCTGTGCCCAAGGCCACAAAGCGCTTGTCTTTCCCGAAAAAAAATAGTATAATGTATCAGTTAAAATAGCGCCTGAATACGCTCTGGAGGTTTTTATGGATCGCACCACTGTCATTTCCCCCGCTGATATTGAAAAACAGCTGGCCTTCTGCCGGGCGGTGGCCCGGCTGACCGCCCAGTGGCCGGACAGACCCCTGGCCTTTGTGGACACCTACGGCTGCCAGCAGAACGAAGCCGACTCCGAGCGCATCCGGGGCTGTCTGGAGCAAATGGGCTTTGGCTTTACCCAAGACGAGGAACAGGCCCGGATCGTTGTCATCAACACCTGCGCCATCCGGGAGCACGCCGAGCAGCGGGTGTTCGGCAACGTGGGCGCCCTGGTCCACGTAAAGCGGCGGCATCCGGAACAGCTCATCTGCCTGTGCGGGTGCATGGTGCAGCAGCCCCACGCGGCCCAAAAGCTGCGGGAGTCTTACCGCCATGTGGACTTGGTCTTCGGCCCCCACGCCCTTTGGAAGTTTCCTGAGATGGTCCACACCCTGCTCACCCAGCGCGGGCGGATCTTCCAGACCCCTGACGAGGCCGGCTCTATCGCCGAGGGCCTTCCGGTGGTGCGTCAGGACAGCGTCAAGGCCTGGGTGTCCATCATGTACGGCTGCAACAACTTCTGCTCCTACTGCATTGTCCCCTATGTCAGGGGGCGGGAGCGGTCCCGCAGGCCGGAGGACATTTTGGCCGAGGTCCGCCAGCTGGTGGAGGAGGGGTACAAAGACATCACCCTGCTGGGTCAGAACGTGAACTCCTACGGCAAGGACCTGGCTGAGCCCATGGACTTTTCCACCCTGCTGGAGGAAGTGAACGCCATCCCGGGGGACTTTCTTATCCGGTTTATGACCTCCCACCCCAAGGACGCCACCCAAAAGCTCTTTGAGACCATGGCCCGGTGCCAAAAGGTGGCCCCGGTGCTCCATCTGCCCTTTCAGGCGGGGAACGACCGCATCCTGAAGGTGATGAACCGCCGCCACACCCGGGCGGAATATCTGGAAAAGATCAAGGCCCTCAAGGCCCTCATCCCCGATATCGTTCTCACCTCCGACATTATTGTGGGCTTCCCCGGGGAGACCACCGAGGAGTTTGAGGACACCTTAAAGGTACTGGAGGAGGTCCGCTTCGACGCCCTGTTCACCTTCATCTACTCCCCCCGCCAGGGCACCCCCGCCGCCAAAATGGGCGACCCCATGCCCCGGGAGGAGAAGCTGGCCAATTTCAACCGCCTCACCGCCCTTCAGGACGCCATCTCCGAGGAGAAGCACGCCGCCTATGTGGGCAAAACCCTTCGCTGCCTCATTGACGGGCTGTCTGACGACATTCGGTACGGCCTCACCGCCCGCACCCCGGGCAACCGGCTGGTCCGGGTGGCGGGGGACCCCTCCGCCCTGGGCCAGTTCCGACAGGTGAAAATCACCGGGGCCAACAAGTGGTCGCTGTTCGGGGAGCTGGTGTGAGCTTGTACCTTGCAGCCGGCTTTCAAATCACTGTCACCGCCCCTACAGATGGCCGCGAACCTGACGACCGCAATAGTTGCACATTTTCGTGCAATTAGAGCTGCATTAACGTAATCGTCAACATAAATATCAACATCACCGTTAAGGCAAACGTGCCGCCTGGTGTGCGGCGTTTGGAGAGAAAGAAGGTACATTCCCATGCCGGAGATCACCCCCATGATGCAGCAATATCTGGACATCAAGGCCCAGAACCCGGACAGTATTTTGTTCTTCCGGCTGGGGGACTTTTACGAGATGTTCCATGACGACGCCAAGCTGGTGTCCAAGGAGCTGGACCTGACCCTCACCACCCGGGACCGGAACAAGCCCCCGGACCAGCGCACCCCCATGTGCGGCGTGCCCTACCACTCCTGTGACAGCTACATCGCCCGGCTCATCTCCAAGGGCTACAAGGTGGCCATCTGCGAGCAGACCGAAGACCCGGCCCAGGCCAAGGGGCTGGTGGACCGGGACATCATCCGGGTGATTACTCCCGGTACGGTGATCGCCTCCTCCATGCTGGAGGAGGGCAAAAACAACTACATCTGCGCCGTCTACGCCGGCTGCGCCGCCTGCGGCCTGTGCCTGTGCGACATCTCTACCGGCGAGGTATACGGTTCCTCCTTCCCTGCAAATGAGGAGGGCTTTGGCCATCTGCAAAACGAGCTGGCCCGGTTCCATCCCGCCGAGGCGGTGCTGTCCTCAGAGGCCTGGAGCCGGGAGGGGCTGGCCGCCTTTCTCAAGGAGCGGCTGGGCTGTCTGTGTGAAAACGGCGGCGAGGCCAGGTTCCGCATAGAGACCGCCCGGCCTCTGGCGGAGAAGCAGTTTAAAACCGGATTGGAGCAAATCCCCGCCGGGGACGAGGCCGCAATCCAGGCCGCCGGGGGGCTGCTGGCCTATCTGTATGAGACCCAAAAGACCGATCTGAGCCATATCTCCCACTTTTCCTACTACTCCGCCGGCCAGTTCATGGAGCTGGACCTCACCGCCCGGCAGACCCTGGAGCTCACCGCCACCATGCGGGGCAAGGAGAAGAAGGGGTCGCTGCTGTGGGTGCTGGACAAGACCAAAACCGCCATGGGCGGGCGGCTGCTCCGGGGATGGATGGAGCGGCCCCTCCTCTCCCCGGCCCGGATTGCCCGGCGGCAGCAGGGGGTGGCCGACCTGGTGGAGGACGCCATCACCCGGGAGGAGCTGTCCCTGGCCCTGCGGGAGGTCACCGACCTGGAGCGGCTGGCCGGACGGGTGGTCTACGGCTCCGCCGGGTGCCGGGACCTGGCCGCCCTGTCCGCCGGGCTGGGAAAGCTGCCCCATATCCGGGAGCTGCTCTCCCACTGCCCCTCCCCCCTGCTCCAGCAGCTGCGGGAGGAGCTGGACGACCTGCCCCAGCTGCGGGACCTGCTGGACCGGGGACTGCGGGACGAGGAGGAAAAGGCTCTGCCCTTCTCCGTGCGGGAGGGGGACTTTATCCGCCCTGGCTACAACGAAAAGGTGGACGAGCTGCGGGACCTGCTCACCAACGCCAACGGGCGCATCATCGACATGGAGGTAAAAACCAAGGAGCAGACCGGCATCAAAAACATGAAAATCACCTCCAACAAGGTGTTTGGATATTATATCGAGGTGGCCAAGTCCCAGACCGGGCTGGTCCCCGACCACTGGACCCGGAAGCAGACCACCGTTAACGCCGAGCGGTACATCTCCCCCGAGCTGAAGGAGCTGGAGCACGCCATCTTGTCCGCCCGGGACCAGGTGACCGCCCTGGAGTACCAGCTGTTCTGCCAGCTGAAGCAGGCCGTGTGTGACCAGGTGGACCAGCTGCAGAAGACCGCCGCTGCCGTGGCCCAGGTGGACGTGCTGTGCTCCTTCGCCGCGGTGGCCGCCGCCAACAACTACTGCATGCCCCAGGTGGACTCCTCCGACACCCTCACCATTGTGGAGGGCCGCCACCCCGTGGTGGAAAAGATGCTGAAAACCACCCCCTTCGTCCCCAATGACACCCACATGGACGAAAAGGACGACCTGGCCGCCATCATCACCGGGCCCAACATGGCGGGCAAGTCCACCTACATGCGCCAGGTGGCCCTGATCGTTCTCATGGCCCAAATGGGCTCCTTTGTCCCCGCCCGCTCCGCCCGCGTCGGAGTGGTGGATCGGGTGTTTACCCGTATCGGGGCCAGCGACGACCTGGCCTCCGGCCAGTCCACCTTTATGGTGGAGATGACAGAGGTGGCCGCTCTGCTCAGCAGCGCCACCCGCAAGTCGCTGCTCATCCTGGACGAGATCGGCCGTGGGACCTCCACCTACGACGGCATGGCCATTGCCCGGGCGGTGCTGGAGCACTGCGCCGACAAGAAGCGGCTGGGGTGCAAAACCCTCTTCGCCACCCACTACCACGAGCTTACCGCCCTGGAGGGGACCGTCCCCGGGGTGAAAAACTACAATATCGCCGCCAAAAAGCGGGGCTCTGAGGTGATTTTCCTGCGGAAAATTGTCCGGGGCGGGGCGGACCAGAGCTACGGCGTGGAGGTGGCCCGGCTGGCCGGAGTGGCCGACCGGGTGGTCAAACGGGCCAGGGAGATTCTGGAGGAGCTGGAGTCAGGGAACGCCCCTGTAAGCGGCGGACGGCCGCAGGACGCCCCTGCAGATCAGCTGTCCCTTACGCAGCTGGGCGGGGAGACCGTTTTGAAAAAGCTGCGCATGACCGACGTGAACATCCTCTCCCCCATTGAGGCGCTCAACCTTCTGGCCGAGCTGAAACAGGACCTGAACGGAGGATAGTCCCCGTGCCGCCGCAGCGAAAAAGCCTCCTTTTGAAAGGAGGCGCCCCAGTGCGCACACTGGGGCGGAGGATTGTATTTCGCCGTCAGGCGAAATGTGCAGAGCAAGCCAGGTCTTTGCAAGCTTTGTTTACTTCGTATGTTTCGCTTCGCGAAACACAATCCCCAGTCAGCCTTACGGCTGACAGCCCCTTTCAAAAGGGGCCTGCCGCCTGCGGGCGCAAAAGGAGGATACCATGATAAAACCGCCCCGCATCTATGAGGCCCTGCTGGGCTGGATTCTGCTGATTTTGGGCGGGGTGTTCACCCTGCTGGGGCTGGCGGGGAGCATCCTCGCTATCCCCGTGCGCAATGGCGGCGCCCAGGACTTTGCCCTTTTTGGGCTGCCTCTGCTGGTGTTTGGTGCAGGCCTGCTGCTGTGGGCCCGGCAGAAGGAACGCAGCTGGGACCGCCTGAAATCAGGGGGTCTGGCCGTTCAGGGCCAGTTGATCCCGGAGGCCACCCGCCGCCACTGGTATGTCAGCTTCGGCAGTGACGGCTTTCGTAAGCGCAGTCCCTGGTCAGTCATGTGCATTTACCGCTGGGAGGGGCGGACCTACTTCCTCCGCAGTGAATTTCTCTGGCGGCCGCCCCGGGAAACCGGCCGCCAGCCCATTGTCTATCTGGACCCTCTAAATCCCAAACAAGCCTGGTTAGACCCGGATTCCCTGCAATATGAGATGAAAATTTAGGTTTCCACGTTAGGGGGTAATCCGCCATGTACCTCTACACCCACTACTTCATGGACCTGCGCCGCCCGGCCAGCCGGTTGGAGATTGTTACCATTGTGCTGTCCGCGCTGGCTGTCTTCTTCGCGCTGCTCTTCGGGCTGGGGTATGTGATTGCCATCCCTATGCGCAGCGGGGAGCCCTGGATGCTGGGGGTGACGGGACTGCTGCTGCTGTTTGCCGCCATGCCCTGCCTATGGATTGCCCAGCTTCAGGGCCGGCGGCGGGAGTGGCTGCGCCGGGGCGGATTCCCGGTACAGGGGCGGGTGGTCAACTCCACCTGTCACGTCACTGTCAGCTACGGCAGCGTGGGCACCCGCAAGCGCCACCCCTGGACCGTCCTGTGCGAATACCGCTACGAGGGGCAGACCTACACCGTCCGCAGCACCTATCTGTGGGAGGAGCCGGCGGGCTCCACCGCCAGAATTTTCCTGGACCAGGACCGGCCCGGGCAGGCCTGGGTGGACCCGGGGTCGCTGCAATACAGGGGCTCAATGTAGGGGCGGCCTGTGGCCGCCCGCAGACAGCGCAGGGCCTATCATAAAGAAAGCGAGCACATCTATGTCAAACATCCAAGTATTAGACCCTCATGTGGCCGACCTGATCGCCGCCGGGGAGGTGGTGGAGCGGCCCGCCTCGGTGGCCAAAGAGCTGATGGAAAACGCCATTGATGCCGGGGCGTCCACGGTGGCGGTGGAGATCAGCCACGGCGGGCTGACCTTTCTCCGGGTGACCGATGACGGGAAGGGCATCCCGCCCTCTGAGCTGAAAACCGCCTTTCTCCGCCACGCCACCAGCAAGCTGCGCACCGAGTACGACCTGGAGGCCATCGGCACCCTGGGCTTTCGGGGGGAAGCCCTGGCCGCCATCGCCGCCGTGTCCCGGATTGAGGTGCTGACCCGGACGGCGGACGGGGAGCTGGGCGCGTCCCTCTCCCTGGAGGGGGGCGCCCCCGGCGTGGTGGAGGAGGCGGGCTGTCCCCTGGGCACCACCATGGTGGTGCGGGACCTGTTTTTCAACACCCCCGCCCGGCTCAAGTTTATGAAAAAAGATGCCGCCGAGGGCGCTGCCGTCTTTGCGGTGGTCCAGCGGGTGGCCCTGTCCCACCCGGAGGTGTCGGTAAAGTTTATCCGGGACGGCAAGCAGGAGCTGCTTACCCCTGGGGACGGCCAGCTGAAAAGCGCCGTCTACGCCGTGCTGGGCCGGGAGCTGGCCCTGGGCTTTCGGGAGGTAAAGGCCAGCGGGGAGGACATGACCGTCACCGGTTTTGTGTCCATGCCCGCCTGCTGCCGGGCCAGCCGGAGCTGGCAGTTCTTCTTTGTCAACGGCCGCCAGGTAAAATCCCCCCTGATGATGGCCGCTTTGGAGGAGGCCTACAAGAATCAGAAGATGGTGGGCAAATTCCCCGGCTGCGTCCTCCATTTGCGGACAAAGCTCAACGCTGTGGATGTAAACGTTCACCCCGCCAAGACCGAGGTGAAATTCGGCGGCGAGCGGGCGGTGTTCTCCGCTGTGTACCACGCCGTCCTCTCCGCCCTGGAGGGGGACACCTCCTACCCCCAGGCGGTGCTGAAAAACACCCAGCTTCCCGGCGTGCGCAGCCAGGGCACGGTGACGGAATATCAGCTGCGCATAGAGGGCGCCCCATCAGTCACCGCCGTTGGCGGCGACAGCTCCCCCGTAAGAAGGGCGCCGGGGGTACCCGCTTCTGCCGTGGTGCGGGTGCATGACAGCACCTATACGCCGCCAGCCTCCTCGTCCCCGCCGCAGCGGACAAAGCCTCCTTTTGAAAGGAGGTGCCCCAGTGCGCACGCTGGGGCGGAGGATTGCACGTCGCAAAGCGAAATATACGGAGTAACCCCGGTCTCCAAAGACTTATCCGTTACGCACATTTCGCCTGACGGCGAAATACAATCCTCAGTCGGCGGCCATGCCGCTGACAGCTCCTTTCAAAAGGAGCCTTTATCGCCTGCGGGCGGGGCGGAGGAGCAGAGTCTCCTCCCCCATGAGGAGCCGGACTGGCGGGTGGCCGGTGAGGTGCTCAACACCTACATCATTGTGGAGCGGGGGGAGACGGTCTATTTTATTGACAAGCACGCCGCCCACGAGCGGATGAACTTTGACCGGATGAAGGCGGAGGGCTACGATCCCATGGCCCAGACCCTGCTCGCCCCGGTGATTTGCCGGCTGGCCCCCCAGCAGCGGGAGGTCCTGCTGGCCCACCGGGAGCTGCTGGAGGAGTTTGGCTTTGAGGCTGACGAGCTGGGGACCGACCTGGCGGTGCGTCAGGCCCCCTTTGATGTGGACGCCGGGGACATCCCTGCCGCCCTGGAGGAGCTGTCCCAAAAGCTGCTGGCGGCAGGCTCCGCCGACCCCGCCGCCGCAAGGGACCATCTGCTCCACACCATGGCCTGTAAGGCAGCCATCAAGGGGGGCTGGCACAGCGCCCCCCAGGAGCTGGAACGGGTGGCCGGGGCCGTCATGTCCGGACAGGTAAAATACTGCCCCCACGGCAGGCCGGTGGCCATTGAGCTGACCAAAAAAGAGCTGGAAAAGCAGTTTAAACGGGCGTGAGGGCCTCCAGCATCAGCCGGCCCCCCAGACGGAACCCCGCAGAAGCATTGTCCCCTTTGCCTTTTGTATTGATGGAGCCGGACACTGACAATAATTGGAGGTTGTTGGGAGGAAAAGTATGGTAAACATTTCTGTGTTGTTAATTTCTGTGCCGTTAATGATAGCATCTATCGTGTGTGTGTTATTGGCTGATAGAATAGATACGGCTGTTAACGGAGATAAAAAGGCAAAGAAAGTGATAGTCGTGTTTGGTGTGGGAGTATTGTTAGTTTGTACGTTTGCTATTGTTGTAAGTATCTTAGCATAAACATCCAAATCTGAAATTTCAGTTTATCTGGCAATAGCTCAGTATGATCAACTGTCCATTCAGTCATTTTGACGAAAAAAGTTTATAAGCCTTTATCAACACGGAGGGTAAAAGGGCAGAAGCATTGGAGGTGATACCGTGCCCACCAAAATTTTAGTTATCACCGGCCCCACTGCCTCAGGGAAAACCTGGCTGGCGGTGGAGCTGGCCAAGCGGTACAGCGGCGAGGTGGTATCCGCCGACTCCATGCAGATATACCGCCGCATGGACATAGGAACCGCCAAGCCCACAGCGGAGGAGATGGGGAACATCCCCCACCACATGATCGACGTGGCCGACCCGTGGGAGGACTTCTCCGTGGCCCGGTATGTGGACATGGCCTCCCGCTGTGTGGACGGCATTCTGGCCCGGGGCAGGCTGCCCATTCTGGCCGGGGGGACGGGGCTGTATATCGACTCCCTCCTCTCCGGGCGGACCTTCGCCGCCTTTGAGGAGGAGAGCCCCCTGCGCGGGGAGCTGGAGGAGCGGTACGCCCAAGAGGGGGGGCGGGCCCTGCTGAACCAGCTGGCTCAGGCCGACCCGGAGTCCGCCGCCCGGCTCCACCCCAACGACGGCAAGCGGATTGTCCGGGCCTTGGAGGTGTGGCTGTCCACAGGAAAGACCATCACCCAGCACAACAGGGAGACCCTCGCCCTCCCGCCCCGGTATACCGCCCTCACCCTCAACCTGGACTTTCAGCGCCGGGAGGATATGTGGCGGCGGATTGACCGGCGGGTGGACCGGATGATGGCGGCTGGTCTGGTGGAGGAGGTGCGGGCCCTGCTGAACAGCGGCGTTCCGGCGCGGTGTACCGCCATGCAGGCCATTGGCTACAAGGAGATGGTTCCGGTTATCTCCGGAGACGCGGCGGCGGCGGACGCCGCCGACCAGATAAAGCTGCACTCCCGGCAGTATGCCAAGCGCCAGCTCACCTGGTTCAGGCGCAACAGGCAGGCCAAACCCCTTTTGTGGGGCGCTGAACCAAATTTTGCGGACGTCCTACACCGTTCGACAGCATATCTGGAAGAAATTGGTATATGATAGTGGCACTCAAGGGCGGACAGGTCTTTGGCCCCGCTCTTAAATAAAAAAGGAGTGCTACATATGCAGAAAACCAACAACCTCCAGGACATTTTCCTCACCCAGGCCCGCCGGGAGCGGCGGCAAGTTACCATGTTTTTGATGAACGGCTTTCAGATGCGGGGCTATATCACCGGCTTTGACGCATTTACCGTTGTCCTCACCAGCGAGGGCAAGCAGCAGGTCATCTATAAGCACGCTATCTCCACCATTGTCCCGGAGCGCCCCCTGCCGCTGACAGAGGGGGAGGGAGAATGAACAGCCTCCCTCTCTGAGGGAGACGGCACGGTGAAGCTGTGACGGAGGGAGTTTTTACAGGAAGCTGACAGCTCCTCAAGAGGGAGCCTTGGATTATGCACAGAAAGAGAGAATCCTATGAAGCAAGGAAAATCCATGATTACCTTTGTCATCCTGGCCATGGCCGCCGCTGTGACCTTGTACTTTGCCTACTATGTGTTCAACGCCCTCAGCGAGCCCTACCGCACCACCCGGGTCTACGCCTACACCGCCAATGACGGCGTGGCCGCCGACGGCCTGGTGGTGCGGGACGCCCTGCTCCTCCCCACCCAGAACGGCATCCTGGAGATTACCCGGGCGGAGGGAGAAAAGGTGGGCAAGGGCCAGCAGGTGGCCCTTGTCTACCAGAACAGCGCCGCCCAGGCCAGCCAGGCCCAGATTGAGGAGATGGAGATGGACATCCAGCTGCTGGAGGAGGCCATTGCCCAGTCCGGCAGCCTGGAGTCCGCCGCCCGGCTGGACGAGGACATCCTCCAGGCGGTGGTGGAGCTGCGCTCCTCCTATGCTCAGGGGGACTTTACCCAGCTGCGCACCCAGGTGATGGGGGTTAAAAGCAGCGTGCTCAAGCGGGGCTACACCTATGGCGACGGCCTGACCTCCGCCGACCTGTCCGCCCGGCTGCGCCAGCTCCGGGCAGACCTGGATCTCCTCACCCGCCAGTCCGCCTGGGCCACCACCCGGGTCACCGCCCCGGTGCCGGGGGTGTTCTCCAGTCTGGTGGACGGCTATGAGTCCCGGCTCACCCCGGAGAGCGTCTACCAGCTTACCCCCTCCTCCCTCCAGGAGCTCATTGACAACCCCGCCGGAGAGGACGGCGGCTCCATGGGCAAGCTGATTACCTCCGACACCTGGTATTTTGCCGCCAACCTGCCCCAGGAGGCGGCAGAACGGCTGGACGAGGGGGACACCGCCACACTCCGCTTTTCCGGCGAGCTGAACCGGGACGTGGACATGAATGTGGACCGCATTGGCCCCACCGAGGAGGGCAAGACCCTAGTGGTCTTCTCCTCCAACCGCTACCTCACCCTCACCACCCTGCTGCGCCACCAGACCGTGGAGCTCATCTTTGAGAGCTGGTCCGGCCTGCGCATCCCCAAGGAGGCCCTCCACCTGATCGAGGAGCAGCAGGAAAATCAGGAGACGGGGGAGACTGTTTCCACCAACCGGCTGGTGGTCTACGCCTTTATCAACGGCCGCAGCGAGATGCGGGAGGTGTCCATTGTCCACGAGGGCTCAGACTACTACGTGGTCCACCCCGTGGGCACCGGCCGCAAGGTGCTGCGGGACGGGGACACCATCATCACCCAGGCCACCGGCCTCCAGGACGGACTGCTGCTGGAGGCAAGATAAGGGGCGGGGCTCCCGCCCCCATTTCGATAGAGAGAGAAGGAATTCCTATGGATCTGACCCAAAATGTAAAAGCCGTACAGGAAAAGATATCCGCCGCCGCCATTGCCGCCGGGCGGGACCCCGCATCCGTCTCCCTCTGCGCCGCCACCAAGGTGCAGACGGACGACGCCATCCGCGCTGCCATCGCCGCCGGCATTCGGGTATGCGGCGAGAACCGGGTGCAGGAGCTGGCCGCCCACCTGGAGTCGGACGCCTACGCCGGGGCGGAGGTCCACTTCATTGGACACCTCCAGACCAACAAGGTCAAGCAGGTGGTGGGCAGGGTGGCGCTGATCCACTCGGTGGACTCGGAGCGGCTGCTCCGGGCCATTGACGGACAGGCCCAAAAGCTGGACATTGTGCAGGACATCCTCCTGGAGGTAAACGTGGCCCGGGAGGAGAGCAAGGGGGGCGTGCTGCCTGAAAATCTGCCAACCCTGGCTAAGGCCGCCCTCGGCTGCCCCCACGTCCGCCTGCGGGGATTGATGGCAATCCCGCCTGTTTCAACGGTTTCGGGGGAGAACCGAAAATATTTTGCCCAAATGCGCCATTTTCTTGTTGACATAATTGGGAAAATGTCGGATAATCATACTATTGTGGACTGCCTGTCTATGGGCATGAGCGGCGACTATGAGGACGCCATCGCCGAGGGTGCCACCCTGGTTCGGGTGGGCACTGCCCTCTTCGGACCCCGCCCCCCTTTAGCGGGTTCCGCCCACTGAGCGGCTATCTGCCCATGTTTCATTTATTTGGAGAAAAGAGGATCTACGAATGGGAATTTTTGACGAGTTTAAGCGGCTGGCTCATCCCTACGAGGACGAGGATGAAGACGATTATGATGACTTTGACGTCTCCCCCCGTCCGGTAGAGCGCCGTGAGCGGGTAGAGCGCGCTCCCCGGGACAGCGGCTACGGGGGCGGCTACAGCAGCTACAGCCCCCCTCCCGTTGAGGATGAGCGCCGGGCCAACAAGGTGGTCAACATCCGGGCGGCCACCCAGCTTCAGGTGGTGCTGGTCAAGCCCGAGCGGTTTGAGGACGCATCCTCCATCGCCGACCACCTGCGGGAGAAACGCACCGTGGTGCTCAACCTGGAGTCCACCAACGGCGAGATCGCCCGCCGCCTGCTGGACTTTCTGGCCGGTGTGTCCTACGCCCAGGAGGGCAAAATCAAGAAGGTGGCCATCTCCACCTACATCATCACCCCCTACAACGTGGACATCCTGGGGGACCTGATTGACGAGCTGGAGAATAACGGACTGTATTTTTAAAGAAGTATATCTCATTTTGTAATGTACATTTCCCTGTAGGGTCGGCCTTTTGCCGCCCGCAGGAACACTATCCCGAAAGGTCCACAGGCGGCCAAGGTCCGCCCCCTGC
Source organism: Flintibacter muris (assembly GCF_943192995.1). GTDB lineage: Bacteria > Bacillota > Clostridia > Oscillospirales > Oscillospiraceae > Lawsonibacter > Lawsonibacter muris. Next base: position 10,462 of record NZ_CALPCP010000021.1, on the reverse strand, counting down.
ACAAAATGGAGTGTTCTATGAGAAAGAGAACCCTTCCCCTTCTTCTTGCCGCCCTGCTGGCCGGGTGCGCCGCCGGGGAGACCGCTGTTCAGCCGGACCAGTCCCTGCCTCAGCAGCCCTCTGTCTCTGCCGCCGAACCGGCGGCGGACAAGCTGGCGGAGGGCTTTGTGGACGACCCCGCCTCCCCCTACCCCATGGTGGTGGAGAGCTGGTCCGTTGACATGGATGGAGACGGCGTGGACGAGCTGGTGCAGCTGCGGGCGGAAAAGGCCTACTTCGGCAATGAAGTCGAGCCCGACAAGTTGTTTGAAAGCGCCAACGGCCTTCACCCCTATACTCTGCTGGTGACGGTGGAGGATACCGTCTATGAGCTCCCCCTTGGCCGGGACAGCAACGACGGAAAGCTCCTCTACCCCCAATATTTCCCCCTGGACGGCGATTACAGCGTTTCCTTTTGGGCAGAGGGCCAAAGGGGCCAACCTGTTTTGATTTTGGCCTTTGACAACATGTCCCAGGGCGGGGCGGGCGGGATTGATGTGTACGCCACCGCCTTTCAGAGCGGGAAACCAGTTTTTCTGCCCATCCCGGAGTGCGGATATCACATTGAGGCCACCCTGGATGAAGAGACAATGCTCGCTCAGCTCACCGTTTTGGAGACGGGATATACCGAAACCCTGGACCTGATGGAGTGGCTGGAAAAGCAGGAGGAGCGCAACCGGGAGCACGGCCACGACTACACCTTTGAGCCCATCTACAATGAGGATGGCGTACTGGAATGGCCCGTGGCCCCCGGGAATATCGATGGCTTTTACCATGCGGAGCAGGCTGGGGAGGGCGTTACCCTATGGCAGTACGTGTGGGGCTCTGCCCACGCGGACGGCATGGGGGCGCTGGTCACCACTATAACCTGGGAGAACGGGGAGGTTGTTGTGCTGGAGCAGTATTTTGAGTGGGATTAGACTATAAAACGAGCAGGAGGGACAACTATGCTCACACCACAGGAGGTATCCGAGCGCGCCTTTCAGAAGGCGTCCTTCGGCGGCTATAACATGGCCCAGGTGGATGAATTTCTGGACATCCTCACCGGGGACTACTCCGCGCTTTATAACGAGAACGCGGTGCTGAAAAACAAGATGAAGGTGCTGGTGGACAAGGTGGAGGAGTACCGTTCCACCGAGGAGGCCATGCGCAAGGCTCTGCTGGCCGCCCAGCGGATGGCGGACGACCTGGTGAAGGAGGCCGAGCAGAAAAAGGACCGGATGCTGGCTCAGACGGAGAAGGACGCCGTCGCCCGCAGGGAGGAGCTGGCCCGTGAGCTGGAAACCGAGGAGTACCGCCTGAAAAAGGCCCAGGAGGAGACCGCTGCCTTTGTGGAAAAGGTGCGTCAGCTCCATGCCCAGGAGGCGGAGTACCTGTCCCGGCTGGAGGACCTCTGCCCCCCCGAGGTCAAGCCCGCCATAGACCCGGTGCAGGAGAAGGCCGACGAGATTGACGACAATGTCCAGCGTCTGCTGGCCCAGGCCATGGAGGCCGCCACCGCTGAAAATTTGCGCTCCAAGGCGGCCGGGGAGGACACCCGGGATCTCTCCGACACCGCCGAGTTCCCCGCCGGTGAACCTATGGACGACGGCTTTCCCCCGGATGAGGAGTTCCCCCCCGACGGGGAGGAGGACTACGACGAGGATGACGGCCCCCGCCGCCCCCCTTCCGGCAGCCGCATCAATTTTGGCGAGCTGAAATTTGGCCGAGACTATGAGATTACTTGACCCTCCCGCCAAAAATACAACAAAACCCCAGCCCGGCGCCCCGTTGATATGGGGTCCGGGTTGGGGCTCTTTTGCGGAATCAGGCGCTGTGGTACTCCCATTTTCCTCCAAAAGCGGGTAGTCCGCCCACTCCTCATTCGGCTTTGTCTCCGTCATGGAAAAGCCGTGCCTGCCGTAAAGATGGCGCGCCGGCTTTAATCTGTGCGGCCCTTCTCCCGGCAAAAGGTCATGGCCGTCTCCCGCAGCCTGTCTTTGTCAATGACAGTCCACCCCATTCAGTTGCTTTTGTCAACTATTTTTCTGTCAAAATCCCCCTTGACGAAAACGCCCTTCTGCCGGTATACTTAGGAATAAATCTGCTTCACCCCTCCCCCCTCCGGGGGCAGGGGCATTGCCCCGTTGTTTTGTGAAAGAGGTGCTCTCTATGAAGCTGCTCACCGCCACGCTGAACCGTCTGCCCGAATTTCAACAGCTCCTCTCCGCTCTGGAGGGGGGGCGCTCCCCTGCGGCCCTGTCCGGGGTGTCGGCCATTCACCGGGCCCATGTGGCCGCCGGAATCGGCCTGATTGCCCAAAGACCCGTAGTGGTAGTCTGTTCTGACGAGGGCGAGGGGGAAAAGCTGGCCCGGGACCTGGGGGCCTTTGTCGGGGTGAGCGTCCCGGTTTTGGGGCCCCGGGATTTCACCTTTCACAACGCCTCCTCCGTCTCCCGACAGTGGGAGCACCGGCGGCTGGCCCTGATGAAGGGGCTGACTGACGGCAAATTCCCCTTTCTGGTGGCCACGGTGGAAGGCCTGCTCCAGCGGACGCTCCCTCCGGGCATTTTGGACAACTGCTGCCGGGAGCTGAAAACCGGCGGGGCCTATGACCTGAACGAGCTGGCGGAAACCCTGTCCGCTGCCGGGTACGTCCGGTGCGAGCAGGTGGAGGGGGTGGGCCAGTTTGCCCTGCGGGGGGGCATTCTGGACGTCTTCTCCCCCGGGATGGAAAACCCCGTCCGGGTGGAATTTTTCGGGGATGAGGTGGACGCCATGGGCGTTTTCGACCCGGCCACCCAGCGGCGGACGGAAAATATTGACGAGGCCCTTCTCCTCCCTGCCGCCGAGGTACTGCCCCAGCTGGCCCCGGACGGTCTGGCTGGGCTGAGCAAAAAGCTGTTCAGGCTAGCGGCCAAGGCCCTGCAAAACGGGAACAAGGAGCTGGCCGAAACCCTGGAGCGGGACGGTGAGGCCATTGCCCAGTGGCGGACCTTCCCCGCCCTGGACCGGTATCTGGCCCTTATCTATCCAAAGCTTGCCGGGGGGGTTGACTTTCTGCCCCCTGATGCCTGCGTCATCCTTGACCAGTGCGCCCGGGTGGCCGACCGGGCGAAGTCCTGCCAGTGGCAGCTGGAGGAGGACGTGAAAACCCTTTTGGAGCAGGGGGAACTGGACCCCTCCTGCGGCGAGCTGGCCCTCACCTTTCCTCAGCTCCTCCAGCGGCTGGAGGACTGGCCGCTGGTCTATCTGGACTCCTTTACCACCTCCAACTACCCCACCCCTCCCAAGGTGCTGCTGTCTGTCACCGCCAAACAGCTGCCCTCCTTCCTGGCCAGCCTGGAGACGGCGGTGCAGGACCTGACCCACTACCAAAACAGCGGATATTCCTCCTTGGTGCTGGTGTCCGGGGAGCAGCGGGCCCTGGATTTGCAGACCCTCCTCCGGGAACAGAAGGTAAAGGCCGCTGTAGACTTTCATCTCAAGTCCCTGCCTCAGCCAGGCCAGATTGTCATTACGGTGGGCGGGCTGTCCAGCGGGCTGGAATATCCCTCCATCCAGCTGGCCGTCCTCACCGAGGGGGAGAAGGCCGCGGCCAAAAAGCCCCGGGCCAGGAAGGAGGCCACCAACCGGCAAAAGCTGAAGTCCTACGCCGACCTCTCCCCCGGCGACCTGGTGGTCCATGAGCACCACGGGGTGGGACGGTATGTGGGTATGGTGAAAATGCCGGTGGACGGCATTGAGAAGGACTATGTAAAAATCGCCTACGCGGGCACCGACGTGCTCTACGTCCCCGCCACCCAGCTGGACCTGGTAAGCAAGTACATTGGCGGCGGGGAGAACGCCAACGAGACCAAAAAGCTGAACCGCCTGGGGGGCCAGGAGTGGGATAAGGCCAAGAAGAAGGCCAAAAAGGCGGTGCAGGACCTGGCCAAGGGGCTGATCCAGCTCTACGCCCAGCGCCAGCGCCAGCCTGGTTACGCCTTTGCCCCCGACTCCCCCTGGCAGCGGGAGTTTGAGGAGCAGTTTGAATACACCGAAACCGACGACCAGCTGCGGTGCATTGGAGAAATCAAGCGGGACATGGAGCGCCCCACCCCCATGGACCGGCTGCTGTGCGGCGACGTGGGCTACGGCAAGACGGAGGTGGCCTTCCGGGCCATGATGAAGTGTGTGCTGGACAACAAGCAGGCGGCTATTCTGGTACCCACCACCATGCTGGCCCGGCAGCACTACCTCACTGCCCTGCGCCGGTTTCAGAAGTACCCCGTCAATATCGACGTGGTGTCCCGCTTCCGCACCCCCGCCCAGATGAAGGAGACCCTGCGCAAGGTGGAAAACGGGGAGGTGGACATCCTGATCGGCACCCACCGGCTGTTTAACAAGGACGTCCGCTTTAAGGATCTGGGCCTTCTTGTGGTGGACGAGGAGCAGCGGTTTGGGGTACAGCACAAGGAGAAGCTGAAGGAGAATTTTAAGCAGGTGGATGTGCTCACTCTGTCCGCCACCCCCATTCCCCGGACACTGAACATGGCTCTGTCGGGCATCCGGGACATGTCCACCCTGGAGGAGCCCCCCGCTGACCGCCAGCCGGTGCAGACCTATGTGCTGGAGCACGACTGGAACCTGCTCTCCGACGCCATGCGCCGGGAGCTGGGGCGAGGGGGGCAAGTATTTTACCTTCACAACCGGATCGAGACCATTGACCGATGCGCCGCCCGCATCCAGATGCTGCTGGGGGAAAAGGCCGCCATCGGAGTGGCTCACGGCCGGATGACTCAGGAGGCCATTGACGACGTGATGGCCCAGATGACCGACGGGGAACTGAACGTACTGGTATGCACCACCATCATTGAGACGGGCATTGACCTGCCCAACGTGAACACCCTCATCATGGAGGACGCCGACAAGCTGGGGCTGGCCCAGCTCCACCAGATCCGGGGCCGGGTGGGCCGGTCTAACCGGCGGGCCTTTGCCTACCTCACCTACCGCCGGGGCAAGGTGCTCAGCGAGGTGGCCTCCAAGCGGCTGGAGGCCATCCGGGAGTTTGCCGAGTTCGGCTCCGGTTTCAAAATCGCCATGCGGGATCTGGAGATCCGTGGTGCGGGCAATGTGCTGGGCCCGGAGCAGAGCGGTTTCCTCCTCTCTGTGGGCTACGACATGTACCTGAAGCTGCTGGAAGAGGCCGTCCTGCTGGAGCAGGGCCAGCCCCTGCCCACCCGCACTGAGTGCGCTGCCAACCTCAGCGTGTCCGCCTCCATCCCCGACCGGTATGTCCCCTCCCCGGAGCAGCGGATGGACCTGTACCGCCGCATTGCCGCCGTCAAAAGTGAGGAGGAGGCCGACGAGCTGGTGGACGAGCTTATTGACCGCTACGGCGAGCCCCCCAGGCCGGTAAACAACCTGATCTCTGTGGCCCTCCTCCGGGCGGACGCTGCCCGGTGCCGCATCAACGACCTGGCTCAGAAGGACGGAAAGCTCCTCTTCACCCTGGACGAGTTCCGCTTAGAGCCCTTCTCCGCCCTGTGCGCCCAGGAGAAGTACAGCAAGCGCCTCCTCCTTATGCCCGGGGAGGTCCCCCGCTTCTCCTTCCGCCTGGCCAAGGGGGAGGACCCCCTCCGTGCCGCCCGACAAGTGGTGGAGGACTACGCCAAAGCACTGGAAGCATAACGAACGGCCGGCCGCTCTACGCGGCCGGCCGGTTTTCATATCAGGGAAATTCAGGGGACTTGGAGGCAGGAGCCGTCACAGAAGCCGCACTCGTGCTGGGCGCCGCAGTAGACGGTATAGCCGTGGTAATGACGGCCGGAGGAGGCGCAGTCCTCCAGGGGACACAGAGCCCGGCAGGCGCCGTTACAGACCCCATCCTCGTGGGCATAGCCGCAGTAGATCACACCGTCGTGGCTGTGCCGGCCAGCAAGGACGCAGTCCTCATGGGCGCAAAGGGTAATCTCGGTTTGAACATTTTGGGCGCATCCGCCATGATACCCCCGGCCCCTTCTCCCGTGACAGCCGTGGGCGGAGGCGGGCACAATCAGCGCGGCGGCCAGAACCGCGCAGAGCAGTCCGGCTGCCAAACGGTTCTTTGCTTTCATACAATACACTCCTCTTTTCATCGCCCGAACAGAGCGGTAATTGCCACCATTGTACTACTTCCCCCAGCGCTTTGCAAGGCAAAAAATGGGTCCTACCCGGGTTCTTGTTATATGTGTCCAAAATTGCTGACACCAGTTCTGTAGGGGCGGTCAAAGACCGCCCCTGCAATATGATGACCGTCTAAGCTCTGCTGATATCGCACCGGAACAAATCTTTTTTTGTTGATGAATGGCGCAAGCCCTAATCGTCACCAAAAAAATCTGATAGTCACATATTGCGTGTTCGATAGTGACAGATAGTCACATACCTGAGTAATATAGGGCGTATCATTGATACGAGGTGATTGGTATGAACTTATTGCAGTTAATAGAAAAATTAAAAAAGCTAAGTGATTTCTTTTATGATAATGGTATATTTGATATTTACACCAACAGCAAAATATATGAGCTGCTAATTGCCAATCAATTAGGGCATACAATTGTGAATGGTCATGCTAATTCTCCCGATGCATATGACAAATATGACAATTATTATGAGTATAAGCACTATAAAAAATCCAGCTCTAATTACACATGGACATTTAATGATTATACAGCATGGACAATTAGAAAGTTGTATCACATTAAGTCTGTTTATTTCACAGTAATAGACGATCAAAGTGTTATTCCAGAGATAGAAGCAATATATATTGTCTCAGGCGCAGAAGTTGCTCAATATTTAAGTAAAAAAACATTAAATATTATGAATCACAGGCAGATGATAAACATAAGCGCGAATCAAATCATCGACCAAATGAATTTTGAATTCATTGATAAGCACGACATTCAGTTATTAGGATTTGAGCATTCTTTCCGTGGCTCAATCTATCGCACAGCGTTAAATGAGATATTTATCACAGCAGGAGAAATTGAAAAGTTAATCCACGTGGATGGTATCTTAACCAGCAATAAATTATGGGAGCTGTTGACTGCCTGTGAATTGGGACATAGCATTAACCCGGAACAGAAAAAGCATGACGCATATGATAAAAAGGGAAGAACGTATGAGTATAAGGTTAGTATAAGGCAAGGGTGGACTTTTCAAGATATCTCAGACAATGTTTTGAGTTCCTATCTAAATGACGCGGGAATTATTTTGGCAGAGGTTAATAAGCGAGAATTTGTTGTAAAAAGAATTGCAGAATGCCGGCCCCAGGCCATTGTAAATATATTGGTTAAGAAGCTGGCAGCTAAAAAAGCAAACTATCCCAATATAAGGCGTTTGACCGCGAATATCAGCTTGATGGACATTAGAAGAATGATTGAAACAGGAGATGCAAAATGGATTCCCAGGACATATTTTTAAATAATATCAACAGATTGGCGGCTTATCACAGTTTGGATACCTATAAACAGATGGCAGAATTTTTAGATGTGACAGAAGACGCACTAAAACACTGGCAAAATAAAACAAGATGCCCAACGCTTAAACGGCTTGACCAGATCGGTGACCGAATAGGGTGCCGGTCGTATGCATTGATACAAAAAGACAGCGAGATTTTTGCAAAAATTGACTGTCCCAAAAACAATTCCAGAGAGATATTCATCAGGAATTTGAAGGAAAAATTCTTGCAGGAGGGGCGGTTTTCATGGAATGATAAGGCTGCGTTATTTTGCTGTTTTGTCAGTGTTGATGCTCTAAAATCCTATTTCAGGGAAAGGAATTTTAAAACGCCGCCATTAAAAAAATTGGATGAGATGGCCTCTGCAATCGGAATACCGGCATATGAGTTAATCAAGGGGGACGACGCAAATGAGAAAACAGATACCTGAACAAATTCAAAATAGCCTAAACAAAATTAAAACAGCTATTGAAACCGTCCCTAATACAGTTCCCAGCGAAATGCGGACAACTTTTAATTTTAAAGGCAGAAAGTCTCCTTACATCGCTGAAAAAGTGATCGAAACAATAAGGCATCATGATGATGTGCTATATGATCCTTTTATGGGTTCCGGTTCATTTGTATATGCGGCGATGGGAAAAGTAAAAAAGATCTATGCTACCGAATTGGATAATTACACGTTTAATGCCGTAAGCGCGCTGATGAATAAAGTGGACTTGCTTCAGCTGAGTGAATTGTTTGAAACAGTAAAAAAAGATGTATATGAACAGATCATGGAATTATACGAAACATCATGCTGCGGCAGAAAAAATTATATCAGCAAAGTTTTATTTGACCCGGAAGAGGGGAAGGAAGGATATTTTAACCCTTCAGAAAACAGGGAAATCATTGACGGGAAAAACATCAAGCTTGTAGAAAAATGTCCAATATGCGGCAGGAGGACTAAAAAATTTGATGATGGTGATTATCAAAAAATCGTTAAGCTGGAAAAAGTAAATGTAGAAAGATTCCCCACAGACCAGTATATTGTAAACAGCAGGATTAACATTACCGCCTCCACAGGGGCGGATCAGTATGACAGGATTTTTACACAGAGAAATAAAATCGCTCTATTGATCTTACAGGACGCAATCAATAAGCTGAAACCGTCCAGGGAAAAAGATGTATTGGAACAAGTGTTAGTTGCATCGATCTCTCTTGCGAGAATTGCCATGTACGGGTCCAGTACCGATATACTATACCATGTGGTGGGGCATGGGGCGCAGGACATGAATGTCTGGCTGCTCTTTGAGGAAAAGTATAAAAGCTTTTGCAAGTTCAAGTCCGTATATTGCGATAAACAAATCGGGGTGACAAGTTCAGAAGTAACCATTGTCAATCAGGGCTATGCGGAGTATATTCAGAAGCATCCCAATCTAAAGGTTGACATTATTTATACTGATTTTCCATATACTGACCAGGTTCCATATTTAGAGAGAAATCAATTATACCGCATTTGGTTAGAACGGTTTTATGATTCCAACTATGCGTTGACACAAGACATGCTGAAGCAAGAAATTGTCCTGACTAACGCAGAGTCAAGACCTGAAAAAGGAGATATTGAGAATTATTATAAGGACATTGATACTATGTTTTCCCATTTTTATAGGGTATTAAAAGAAAACGGGCTTGTCTTTTTTACCATGAAGCTGGGAAAAGCGAAATATTTTAAAACGTATATTGAGATTGTAAATTTAGCCCGAAAAAACGGCTTTGAGTATGCTTATCTGGTTGGAGTGGAAAAAAAGGATCCAACGCTCAGAAAGCAGTCAGCATTTATCAACACATTTATAAATGAAATGATCGTCGCGTTTTGTAAACTGTCTGATAAGAATAGATACTGGTATATTGGCAGCGATAATTATGAATTTTTACTTGTAAAAAAAGTGTACAACTACCTCATTCGGGCAAAAAAGTATGTGACACTATCAAGTGCTGTCACCTTGGTCTGCAACGACCTGAAGTCAAAATATTCGTATCTGGCCAGTAAACAGGATATACAGAAAATAAATGAACTGCTGCATCGATATTTTATGGTAGATGTCGGCTGTATACAAATTGACAGCAATCAATTATATTTAGACATTGAGGATAATACGGATTTATATACAAAATTGTATGATTTAATTCCAATTTTTATTAGACGGCTTTTGGAACGTAAAGGAAAGTTTGTATTGGAGGATATTTACTTTGAACTGGTAAATTCCTTATGTGACGGCAATCCAAAAACAATTACACAAATTTTAGAAGATAAAACTCATCAAAGCGACATTGGCAATTTAATCTTAAATTACTGTGAGATCGATGGACAGTATTATGTAGAACGAAAAGATGGTTGTAAACCCAATGAAAATGCGGTTGATATTTCAACATTAAGCGGTACTGATTTTGAACTTCTGGTACAAAGGCTGCTAAAACGAGAGGGATATGACAATGTTGTAAAGATGGGAGGGGCGGGTGATCTGGGTGTTGATATTATTGCATCTAAATACGAACATGGTAAATTGATGCATAATATTTTCCAGTGTAAGCGCTGGGCTTCCAACGTCGGCGCTGACCCTATACAGAGATTATATGCCGAAAAAATGAGAAGAGGGGCGACCCACGCAGTCTGCGTGACAACCTCCGCCTACACCAGAGATGGCAAAAAGATGGCAGGTGATCTTGATATTGAGATTGTTGATGGAATTCAGCTGATGAAACGTCTTAATAAATACTTTCCCGGAGAGTACTATAATGGAATTCGAGATATGTGAAACTTACAAGGGCTTTTCTCTGTCATGACAGCGGCCATCAAAATTGCTGATACCAGACCTGTAGGGGCGGCCACTGGCCGCCCCTACAAATGTCAGAAGCTGTACCAATAGATAAAAAGGTGCTATAATGAGGGTATGATACAGAAAAATGAGAGACGCAGGTATGCGA
>NZ_CALPCP010000020.1 GCF_943192995.1 Flintibacter muris | reverse complement strand
CAAATTTCGCCTATTGTCAATAGTTTTTTATATTTTTTGTTTCTATCTTGGCTCGTTTTCCTAACTTATTGACATTGCCCATTGAGCGTATCCACACACTCGATTAGACAAAAGCTGGACCGTCCGTATTTCGCGGACGGTCCTGTTTTCGCGCCAAAAGGCCCCCTTCGCAAAGGGGGCTGTCAGCGAAGCTGACTGGGGGGCTCTTAACAGAGACAAATGCGCTTTAACAGGAGAAAACCCTCCACCACCGCCTTCGGCGGCGGTCCCCCTCCCTTTGCGAAGGGAGGCTTTACGCTCTCCTGATCAGCTGCTCCTTCTCCTGCCGGGTCAGCCGCTTGATCTGATACTCCCGGCGCAGGGCGGCGGGCTTGTCGGGGACCTCCTCGGTGTAGGCCAGCTCCAGGGGACCTCTTCCCCGGGTATATTTGGCCCCCTTTCCGGAGCGGTGGACGGCCAGGCGGCGGGAAATATTGTCGGTAATTCCGGTGTACAAAGTGCCGTCGCCGCAGCGGAGGATATAGACATACCAGGACACGGAAAGCCCTCCTTTTCCTTAATTATAGCATATTATGTCTAATTTGGAAACAATTCCTTTTTTATCCTGTCAAGTCCTCCAAAACGGTTGCCTTTCTTCCGTTTTGGTGGTACAATACAGTGATATTATTATGGGCGCGGACCGCGCTCTGAGAGTAAGGAGCCAACACACATGGACGAAAAGAAAGTAATGCTCTCCGGCATCCAGCCCAGCGGTGACCTGCACCTGGGCAACTACCTGGGCCCTCTGCGCCACTGGCCGGAGATGATTGAGGAATTTGACTGCTACTTCTTCCTGGCCGACCTGCACACCATCACCGTGCGCCAGGACCCGGCCCAGCTGCGCCGCCGGGTGCTGACCCTGCTGGCCCAATACATCGCCTGCGGCCTGGACCCCGAAAAATGCACCCTGTTCATCCAGTCCCACGTCCCCGCCCACGCCCAGCTGGGCTGGGTGCTGGACTGCTACACCATGTTCGGTGAGCTGTCCCGCATGACCCAGTTCAAGGACAAGGCCGCCAAGCATAAGGACAACATCAACGCCGGCCTGTTCACCTACCCCGCCCTGATGGCGGCGGACATCCTTCTCTATCAGCCCGACTTCGTCCCCGTAGGGGAGGATCAGAAGCAGCACGTGGAGATCTGCCGGGACATCGCCGAGCGGTTCAACGGCATTTACGGCGACGTATTCAAGGTCCCCGCCCCCCACATCCCCAAAGTGGGAGCCCGGATCATGAGCCTCAACGACCCCACCTCCAAGATGAGCAAGTCCAATCTGGAGGGCTGCGTCATCCTCATGGACAAGCCGGAGGACATCATGCGCAAGTTCAAGCGGGCCATTACCGACAGCGACACTGAGCGCTGCGTCCGCTACGCCCCCCAGGAAAAGCCCGGCGTGTCCAACCTGGTGCAGATCTACGCCACCGTCACTGGCAAGAGCTTTGATGAGATCGAGGCGGAGTTCGACGGCAAGGGATACGGCGCCTTTAAGCCCGCTGTGGGCGAAGCCGTGGCAGAGGCCCTGCGCCCCATCCGGGAGGAGACCGAGCGGCTGCTGGCCGACAAGGCCTATCTGGAGGGCGTATATAAAGCCGGGGCGGAAAAGGCCGGTTATGTGGCCAACAAAACCCTGCGCAAGGTCTACAAAAAGGTGGGCTTTGTCCCCCGTTAACCCCGAGATAAAAAGAGGAACATTACTATGATACAGCTTCCTTCCATAGGGCTGGCCGCCGCCGCCCTGTTTACCGCCGCTCTGGTGGCGCTGATCTCCACGCCGGTGGTCAAATCCCTGGCCTTCCGGGTAGGGGCGGTGGATGTCCCCAAAGACGCCCGGCGCATGCATGACCACCCCATCCCCCGCATGGGCGGCCTGGCCATCTTTTTTGGCTTTATTCTCAGCGTGCTGGTCTTCCAGCCTCTCACGCCCGAGTTACAGGGCATGCTGCTGGGCGGCGTTGTCATTGTCATTCTGGGCATTTTGGACGACATTTTTGCCCTGCCCGCCATGCCCAAGTTTATTGTTCAGATTCTGGCCGCCCTCATTGCTGTGCTCCAAGGCAACTGCATTGAATTTTTGTCCAACCCCAACATTTTCAGCAGCGAGCTCTACTGGGAGCTGGGCTGGCTGGCCGTCCCCATCACGGTGCTGTGGATCGTGGGCATCACCAACGCCGTCAACCTGATCGACGGGCTGGACGGCCTGGCCTGCGGCGTGTCCACCATCAGCTCCATGACTCTGCTGGTCATCGCCCTCGTGGTGAAGGAGCCCGACGTGGCCATCCTCATGGCCGCTCTGTCCGGAGCCTGTATTGGGTTTTTGCCCTACAATCTGAACCCCGCGAAAATTTTTATGGGGGACACCGGCTCCACCTTCCTGGGCTTCATTTTGGCGGTGGTATCCATTCAGGGACTGTTCAAGTTCTACGCCATCATCTCCTTTGCCGTCCCCTTCCTTATGCTGGGCCTGCCCATCTTTGACACCTGCTTTGCCATCCTGCGCCGGGTGTCCCACGGCCAGTCCCCCATGTCCCCTGACCGGGGCCACATCCACCACCGGCTTATCGACATGGGCTTCTCCCAAAAACAGGCAGTGGCGGTGCTCTATATCATCAGCGCCATTCTGGGCCTGTCCGCCGTAGTGCTCACCACCATAGGCGTGGTGCGGGCCATGCTGTTCCTGCTGGCCCTGTGCGCCGCCGGAGGGGTGGCGGGCAAGCTGTATCTGGACCGGGTCAACAACAGTGAGCCGCCTCCATCCAGCGCAAGCAGCCGGGTGGCCAAGCCCAGGCAGAGCCGTCCTATGGACAGCGGAAACTATTTTGGTGAGGAGGACCAGTCAGACAAATGAACAGTGCAAAGGTAATGACCGTCTTCGGCACCCGCCCGGAGGCCATCAAAATGGCCCCCCTGGCCCTGGAGCTGGCAAGGCGCCCCGAATTTGAAGCCATCTGCTGTGTCACCGCCCAGCACCGGGAGATGCTGGACTCGGTGCTGGATATTTTTCAGTTGAAGCCAGACTACGACCTGGACATCATGGAGCCCCGGCAAACCTTGTCCACCATCACATCCAAGTGTCTGACCGGCATGGACAGCGTGCTGGAGGCGGCAAGGCCCGACCTTGTGCTGGTCCACGGAGACACCTCCACCACCTTTGCCGGGGCACTGGCCGCCTTTTACCACAAGATCCCTGTGGGCCATGTGGAGGCCGGGCTGCGCACCTACGACAAGTGGTCCCCCTACCCGGAGGAGATCAACCGGAAGCTGGTGGGCTCTATCGCCGACCTCCACTTCTGCCCCACCCCGGCCAACCGGGACAATCTGGCCCGGGAGAGCATCACTAAAAACGTATTTATCACAGGCAATACTGTCATTGACGCCCTCCACACCACAGTCATCAAGGATTCTACCTTTGCGGAGCCGGTTCTCAATGAGCTGGATTATGTAAACAAAAAGGTCATCCTGGTCACCTGCCACCGGCGGGAAAACTACGGCCAGCCCATGACCAACATCATGACCGCCCTGCGCCGGCTGGCCGACGCTTTCCCCGACACAGAGCTGGTCTACCCCGTCCACCTCTCCCCTGTGGTACAGGAGGCGGCCCATAAGTATCTGGACAACCACCCCCGCATCCACCTCATCCCCCCTCTGGACGTGCGGGAGATGCACAACCTGATGGCCCGGTGCCATCTGGTGATGACCGACTCCGGCGGGCTCCAGGAGGAGGCCCCCGCCTTGGACAAGCCGGTGCTTGTCCTGCGAAAGGAGACAGAGCGGCCCGAAGCGGTAGCTGCCGGAACAGTCCGTCTGGCCGGTGTGGAGGAGGAGCCCATCTTCCGCCTGGCCTCCCAGTTGCTGTCCGACCGGAGCGAATATGACAAAATGGCCCACGCCGCCAACCCCTACGGGGACGGACAGGCCTGCCGCCGCATTGCCGACGCCATCGCCTGGCACTTCGGCCTGCGTGAGACGCCCCCGGAGGCGTTCAGCCCATAAGGAGGTTGTTTTTTGGAGCAAAAAAACCGGCTTATGATTGTTGTCGCCATTGTGGCCCTTATGGTGGTGGCCATTGTCACCAGCTTTGGACGGGTCCTCTTTGCCGCCAACACCCCGGATGTTATCCTCCCCTCCTCCAGCGCCGGTCTGGGTGACCTGTCCGGTTCCGCCGTCCAGGGGCCGGACTACCAGCGGGTGGATGTAACCACCCAGACCGTCACCGGGGTGGTGGCCACCCTGGCCCGTCCCTCCAGCTACTACCGTGAGCTGACCGTGGAGACCTTTTGGAACGGGGGCTCCTCCACCGCCCAGGTTCAGGTCTGGACGGACGGCGGCTGGACCCACAGCGTCCAGACCCTGCCCTCCGGGGCGGTACGCCACGATCTCACAGGAGACGGCACCCTCTACTACTGGTACGACGGCTTTCAGCAGTATGCAACCGCCCCCGCAGACGAAAAATCCTCCGATCTGGCCCAGCACATCCCCACCTATGAAACGGTGCTGGAGCTGGAGCCCGAGGAGATTGCCGCCGCCGGCTATGAGCTCCGGGGTGAACTGCCCTGTATTCTGGTGGAGGTTCAGCGCGGCCAGCATGGTCTGCTCCAGCGGTTCTGGATCAGCGTGGACAACGGTCTACTTGTCTCCGCCGAAAGCGAGGAAAACGGACAGCTGGTCTACCGCATGATGGCCTACTCCCCCGTTCAATCCCCCTGCCCCTCAAACGGGAGCTTTTCTCTGCCCGGCGGGGAGGTTTTGCATACAGTGGGGGAATAAAATTATTCCTCCTTGTCCTCCCCCAGCCCCATCAGCAGCGTCAGCCCCAGGGCGATAACCAGCTCCAGATCGTCCCCCTCCGCCAGAAGATACAGCATAATGAGCAGCAGCAGCACATCACCGCTGTCGATATTGTCCAGATGCAGGCTTTTCAGCACGCCGGATAGGGCGCCGCCCTCCCGGCCTCCTATCAGGCCGGCAAGGCCCTCCCTGCCCTTTAGAAAATCAGAAAAGCGGAGGGGCGGCGGCTGATTGCGGGGCCCGGGACCGGGGCTTTGAGGCCGGGGCGGTGGCTCAATCCGGGTGTAGGAGACGTCCTCCGGGATGTAGCGGTTATACACGCTCCCCCTCCTTTCCCCCAAAGGCGCCCAGAGCCGCCCGGACCAGCTTGGTCATCCGGGCAATTTGCAGGGCCCGGTCCAGCCGGGCCCTCCGCTCCTCTTTCAGAAAAGGACGCAGGGCGTTGAGAAGGGCGGCGTTCCGGTCCTCGGTGCTTTGCACCTGGCGGATGATGTCCATCCCCATCTGGAGCATCCTGGGGTCGATCTGCCCCATCAGGGCGGACAAATCCGGGGCGGAAGGGGCGGGCTCCTCTGCTGCGGGCACGTATGTAGCGTCCTCTGACGGGCTCTCCAGCGCAGGGGGCGCCTCCTGCGCCGGCTGCTCCCCGGACAGGGAACGGGCCAGAGCCATGATCTGATTCATGGCCGCCTGGTTGCCCAGGATGGAATTCAGTTTGTCCTCAAACTCCGCCATGGCGCGCTCCCTCCCTTGTCGTCACAAGCTTCGGTTCAAACCGCACCCGCCAAACGGACTGCGGTTTGGGTCATCTATTTCAGCCCCGCCTTTTTTGCCTGGCTGTCAATGCGGTTTACCAGCTCAGCCCCCTCTTTGCTGTGCATCAGCTGGTCCATCATGGTCATAAGCTGGGCGGGGTCTCCCGCCGCGGCCGCCTGGGCCGCCTGCTTCACCTGGCCGCCTTGCCGCTGCAACAGCTCCATCAGCTTCTGGGCGTCGCTGGACTTGGCCAGCTGGGCGATAGCGTCCCGATTTTTCTCCGACAATTCCATGGTTGTTCCCTCCTTGTTTCCGTTGACTATTTTAGTATATGCGAAGAAAGGGCCAGGTGACACTGCTTGAAAATTTTAGTCTTCTCTGATTCCCACCGCTCCCTGTCCGGCATGTACGCCGCTATCAACTGCCACCAGCCTGAGCAGATCATCCACCTGGGCGATATGATGGATGATGCCGAAACGGTGGCGGAACACTACCCCAAAATTCCCTTCTGCCTGGTCCCCGGCAACTGCGACGGCTGGTTTACTACCGTACCCGTCAAAAAAAATATCAAGCTGGAGGGCAAATCCATTCTTCTCTCCCACGGGCACCGCTGGGGCGTTAAAAGTGGCTACGATATGGCTATTGCCGACGCTCGGGCCGTGGGGGCGGATATCCTCCTCTTCGGACACACCCACGTCCCTCTGTGCCAGCAGCTGGAGGACGGCCTGTGGATGATGAATCCCGGCCCCGCCCGGTCCAGCTATGGGCTGATTGAAATTGAGGATGGACATATTTTCTGCACTCTGCATAAGACGTAACCGTCAGAAGGTGACACACCATGAAAAAATTTCTCTATATCCTCTTCCACCGTTCGGTGCTCATGTCGCTGGCCCTGCTGGCTCAGATCGCCGCGCTGGTTGTTATGGTGTTCTCCTTCTCCGCCTATACCGAAATCTTCTACTGGTGCTGTATTGCGCTCAGTGTGGCTGCCGCTCTTGCCATTGTAGGCAGCCGAATGGAGCCGGGCTATAAAATCGCCTGGCTCCTGCTGATTTTGCCCTTTCCCATCTTTGGCGGCGTCTTCTACATTCTGGTGGGAGGCGGCTATATCCCTAAACGGACCCAGAAGCGGATGCAGGGCATGCTGAAAAAGTCCTTTGCCACTTTAAAGGAGGACTTTAAGGCCGACGATCTCCTCCCTCTGGGAGGCGACGCTTCCGGACAGGCCAGCTACCTGGAGCGGCGTGCCGCCTGCCCCGCCTACACCAACACCGAAACAGAGTACTTCCCCCTGGGGGACGCCGCCTTCCCCAGAATGCTGGACGAGCTGGAAAAGGCAGAAAAGTA
This sequence comes from Flintibacter muris, assembly GCF_943192995.1. Classification (GTDB taxonomy): domain Bacteria; phylum Bacillota; class Clostridia; order Oscillospirales; family Oscillospiraceae; genus Lawsonibacter; species Lawsonibacter muris. The sequence continues at coordinate 63,329 of NZ_CALPCP010000020.1, read as the reverse complement.
TATCTTTTTGGAGTACTTTATCATCCAGCCCGGCATTTTTTGGGACAGTATTCTGGCCATTCTGGAGCGGAAAGCCGCCCAGGGTGTGGAGGTCCGGGTGATATACGACGACTTTGGCTGTATGTTCACCCTTCCCCGGGATTATGATGAGATTTTGACCAAAAAGGGTATCCAGTGCCGGGTATTCAACCGCCTTATGCCGGTGATGTCCCTGCGGCTGAACAACCGGGACCACCGTAAGCTGCTGATCATCGACGGCAAGGTGGGCTTTACCGGCGGCCTCAACTTGGCTGATGAATATATTAACATGCGGGAGCGGTTTGGCCGCTGGAAGGACAGCGGTCTCCTGCTGGAGGGGGACGCTGTATGGTCTATGACAGTGATGTTTCTCACCATGTGGGACAACATTGCTAATTGGGATGAGGACTTTGAGCTCTTCCACCCTCCCGCCGCCCCGGTGCGCCCCTGGACAGGCTACGTCCAGCCCTATACCGACACACCTCTGGACCGGGAGGCGGTGGGCCAGGCGGTCTATCTTAATATGATCGCCAAGGCCAAGAATTATATCTATATCACCACTCCCTACCTGGTCATAGACGTGGCCACCAATACCGCTCTGTGCAACGCCGCCAAATCCGGAGTGGACGTACGCATCATTACCCCCCATATCCCAGACAAGCGGTATGTCTTTGAGGTCACCCGGGCTCACTACCCGCCCCTTCTGGAGGCAGGGGTGAAAATCTATGAGTACACCCCCGGCTTCATCCACGCCAAAAATTTTGTGGTGGATGACCGCTTTGCCACCGTTGGCACCGTCAATCTGGACTACCGCAGTCTGTTTCTCCACTTCGAGGACGGCGTGTGGCTGTGTGAGGCCCCCTGCATTCGGGATATCCGGCACGACTTTGAGGAAACTCTCAGGCATTCCGAACCCTGTTCCCTGCGTCAATTCAAACATTTGAATATCCTCCTCCAGCTCTACCGCAGCATTTTGCGGGTGTTCGCGCCACTGATGTAGCAAATAAACTGCTGTTGCATGGCTTGAACCCTTATGCTATAATGTATTTAATGAACTGGCGATTGGGAGGTGAAATAAAGTATGAACAACGAAGACAAGATCTTAGCGATTTTGGAAAAGCTTCAAGAAGATTTCTCTGGAATGAAAGAGGATGTCTCCAGTCTGAAGCAGGATGTCTCCGGCTTAAAGCAGGATGTCTCCGGCTTAAAGCAGGATGTCTCCGGCTTAAAGCAGGATGTCTCCGGCTTAAAGCAGGATGCCTCTGGATTAAAAGAGGACGTCTCCAGTCTGAAGCAGGATGTCTCCAGCATTAAAATCCGCTTGGATGTGGATATTCAAACGCAGCTCAATCTTTTATCTGAGGGCCATTCCAGGTTGGTGGAGCGTCTGGACATTTTAGACGAGGTGAAGGAACTGGCGGAGGATACCAGAGACAAGCTGGATGTTGTTTACCATGTAGTCAGACAGCATAGCAGTGAGATCACCGAACTCAAAAAAGCTCAGTGAAATATGAGAGGAGCCGCCCTTCGGGCGGCCCCTTTTGCGTTACCGGCAGCAGCAGCTGTTGGCACTGCTGGTGGTTGTGATAGTGTTGGGCGGGAAAAACTCGTCCACGGGGAACTGGACCTGACGGAACATGTCGCAGGGGTCCTCCTGGCAGCCTTCTTCGCCGCAGCTGCAATCCTTGGTGGGAATGCAGTAGTCGTAAGCGGGAATGAGCAGCTGAGTGTCCCGCTCCATACGGATAATGGAGAACTGACCCAGAGTGATGAATAAGCGGTGCATATCGCCGCTGGTTACCAGTTCGTCGCCAAAACAGGCGGCCACTGCCATAGGGATATCCACACAACCGCAGTCACAGGGACGGCATTCACAGACATCCACCAGCTTCAGGTTCAGGATCAGAGGATCAACGGCCTCCACCACCGCGGTGGGCAAGTTGGACTGAGGTACACATTGGACCTGATTCTCGTTGCTTTCGGAGGTAAAGCTCTTGGAGCCGCTCTCGCTGCCAAAGAGCACAACCCGCTTGCTGAACATCGCCAGGCCGCAGACCTGAACGGGGCGGGTGGCGCCCACAAAGGCGTCAGCGGTGATGCGGTAGAAGTACCGCACATCCACGGTATAGAAGCCCCGATTAAAGGTGACCGGCTCCACATCAATGTACGCATACAGCAGCTCGGCGCTTCCGGCCTTGATGGACTGGGCCCGGTCAATCACCTCTTGAGAACAACGGGTGGGATAAATGCGTAAATCTTCCACACAGTCCTTATCTCTGCATGAGTCAAAAATCTTTTTCGTGTGTATGCACACGGCCTCCCGGATACTGCGATCGTCGCTGACGGGGCCGGGCACGACCTTTTCTGGCATAGAATTCCCTCCTAGATTTGGATGGTCATGGGCGGCGAGCGCCCATTAGGGGTTTTGCTTACAACACATCTTATGTACCAGACGGGTTTTGGTGCGGGACAGATGGTTTTTCTCTTGCCCTTTTTCCCCTTTGCGGCTATAATAGAGGTGACAATCAACTGAGCGAAAGGAGCCCTCGCCATGCCTCCCATCGGATTCATCCAGGACGATCTGGATTTAAAATTACTGGTCCTCTATATTATGGACCGGGCTGCCGGCCCCATTACCTTTTTACAGCTGTTTGAACTGGCTCTCTGCGACGCAGGGGTAGATTATTTCTCTCTCACCCAGGCAGTGGAGCACATGGTGGCCACCGGCCAGTTGACCCGTGAGGAAGATCGCTATGCCATCACGGAAAAGGGCCGGCGCAACAGCCAGATCTGTGAGAGCAGCCTGCCCCGGTCGGTGCGTCTGCACTGTGACATGAATCTGACCCAGGTAAATGAGGCTCTGCGGCGGGAGTCTCAGGTCCGCGCCTGTATTATGGACCGGGAGGCTGGAACTGTCAACCTGTGCCTTACCCTGGAAGACGATTCCTCTCCTCTGCTCCACCTCACCTTGTTCTCCCCCAGCCGGGAACAGGCGGAACGCTGGAGCCAGACCTTCCAAGATGACCCCTCCGCCCTCTATCTGAACATCATCAAACTGCTGGAACAGCCAAAGGAGGATCACCATGAGACGAAATGACCGGGCTCAGAACAGGGATTTCTCTGTGTCCCTTATTGACCGCTGCACCCATGGGATAATGGCCCTTTCCACCGGGGAGCCCGTCCCCTACTGCCTCCCTCTGTCTTTTGTGCGGGTGGGAGATGATCTCTACTTCCACTGCGCCCACCAGGGCCGTAAGACCGACCTGCTGCGCCGCTTCCCTCAGGTATGCGTCACCTTTGTAGGGGATGACCGGCCCGCTTTTGTGCCTCCCGCCATGTACACCACCTATTTTCAATCCGTTATTGTAACCGGAACTGCCAGTGAGGTAAAGGACTCCGCTGAAAAAGTTGAAGCCCTGCGGGCTCTGTGCCAAAAGGTAACCCCGAAGCACATGGACGGCTTTGAGCCGGCCATTCAAAACAGCCTTGCCGCCACCGCCATATGGAAGATTCATATGGAAGAAATCTCCGGAAAGGCAAAGCTGGAAAAGACCTGATCGCAAAACTGCCTCCAGTGCAACAAGCACCGAAGGCAGTTTTCTTTTCCATAAAGTGAAATTACCACCATATTTAAAGGGGTCAATCGCTGTCAAACACACCTAAAAATTTGAAAAAACCAAACCTTTCATTCTGCACTTCCTGAACTGCTCCGTCATAAATCAATCTGTCCAAGATGATAATCGCGTTGTAGGGCCTGTCCAAGCCGTCAGGGTACATTCTTTTCAGTGCGTCAATATTAAATACTTCCGCATCTTTCACAAGTTCATCAATTTGATCCGTCAACTCCTCCTGCAATACCATAACCGCAAAATCTTCGTCATAGGTATTAATGCCAAAATCAATTCCCATTTCAAACCCAATACAGTCATTGCACAGAAGTTCATAATCTTTTTCCCAATATTGCTCAAACAATTCCTGCGACTGGCAGATGCCAGCAAATACAGAACAACGTTTTTCGTCGTCATTGCTGTAGCAAACATCTAATTGTTCAACTGCTCTCATTTTATCGCCTCCTCAACAGTCCCCCACAAATTGTTTCTATAAAAAGAAAAGGCTCTTATTATTGCGCTTTTTTAAGTTCAGCCACCTCTTGTGACAACATTTTGACCGCTGTTTTTAAAACGATCACATCAGCCTCCAGCTCGTCTACACGGTCCTTGGGTGTTATCTGATCCAAAATCGCTTGCTGGCCTTCCGCCAGTAAATTGAACTGAGTTTTCACCTCAACATCCAACCGAACTTTAATACCAGAGACATCAAGCTGAAGTTTTTCCAGTATTTTGCTGTGTTTCTCCAGCATTTCACTGTGTTTCTCCAGCATTTCACTGTGCTTCTCCAGTGTTTCACCCTGTTTCTCCAGCATTTCACTGTGCTTCTCCAGTGTTTCACCCTGTTTCTCCAGCATTTCACTGTGTTTTTCTAGTATTCCGCCCTGCTTCTCCACGGTTCCGTTCAGCTTTTCCAGCATTTCACCATGTTTTTCCACAGTCCCGTTCAGCTTTTCCAGCATCTCCAGAATTTTTTCCTCATTGCCCATATCTTTTTCTCCTTTATTAAATATATCTATACGTTTACCGTGCCATTGGTCCGGTTTTGCCCATGTAGTCCTCTGTCTCCACCGGCAAATTGTGGGAACGTAAGCCGTAGGCTGTCAGACGGCTTACCACGCTGTAGATCATGGCAAAGACAGGTACGCCCAGCACCATGCCGGCAAAGCCAAACAGTCCGCCGAACAGCAGGATAGAGAACAGCACCCAGAAGGAGGCCAGGCCGGTGCTTTCACCCAAAATCTTTGGGCCCAGGATATTGCCGTCAAACTGCTGGAGGGCCAGAATGAAGATGGCAAAGTACACCGCCTGAATAGGGCTGGACAGGAAAATCAGCAGCCCGCAGGGAACGGCTCCAATGAAAGGACCGAAAAAAGGAATAATATTGGTCACGCCAATGATGACAGCGATAAGGGCCGGGTAGGGGAACTTGAAGATATTGCAGCAGACCAGACATATGACGCCGATGATGAGGGAGTCCAGCAGCTTGCCGTTGATAAACCCGCTCATAATCTTGTAGGCGTTGCGCACTTCCCCCACAATCAGGTCGGCGATGTCGGTACGGAAAAGGCTGTATACCATCTTCTTGCTCTGGGCAGCAAAGATATCCTTCCGTGCCAGCAGATAGACGGAGACAATCACCGCAATGAGCAGATCCTTTACCAGCACCAGGAAACCCACCACCACTCCGGACACTCCGGCTACCACTCCGGTGAGATTAGGCAAAATTGTGGTTCGCATCCACTGAATGGAGGTAGACACCGACTCCAGGTTGGGCAGAATGTCAGAATTCAGCCACTGCTCCAGGGAGGTGGCCGCCGAGCTGTACACAGATATGACGGAGGCTTGAATATCCGGGTTGTCCTCAAAGAAGGTCTGGAGCCAGTTCTGAACGTTTACAATGTAGTCTGGGATGGCCTTGACCAGACCCACCACGCTCTCATACACCTGGGGCAGGACCATAGCCAGCAGCAGATAGATCAGGAAGAAGGCCAGCAGCAGGCTGAGCACAATGGCCACAAAGTTGAGGAAGCTGTAACTGTGGCGCTCCTCCATCCGCTTATCCGGGGTAATGGCCACAAGAAAGCGCAGGATGGCCCGTTGGACGGGCAGCAGCAGAAAGGCGATCACCGCCCCCATGAAGATGGGCCGCAGGATGCTTGCCAGGCTGTTCAGGAAGCGGGCCACCGCCTCCAGATTGAACAGCAGGAAAAACAGACACAGCGACGCCGCAATTACTGCGAAGGCCGTCAATCCGGCGGCCAAATAGGGGTGCCTGTCATTGCGTTTCATGCTTGCCCACTCCTTTTTTTACACGTTCAGTTCTGTATCACCTTGCTCCAGGGCGCTGGCGTACCTGTTCAGCACTGGAGCGATTTGTGTGTTCAAAAATTCCTCCACCTGCTCCGGACAGCGGCCAATATAGGCGCTGGGGTTCAGATGGGCGGACAGCTCCTCCTTCGTCATCCCGAAGGCGGGGTCAGCGGCCATCAGGTCAATCAGGTTGTTGGGCAGACCCAGCTCCTTTACATTGTAACCGGCCTCCTGGGACAGCACCCGGATGCGCTCATGGAGCTCCTGCCGGTCCCCCCCCCGCTTGACCGCGTCCATCATGATGTTCTCGCTGGCCATAAAGGGCAGCTCCTCCAGCACGTGCTTTTCAATCACCTTTGGGTGGACCAACAGCCCGGATGCCACATTGGCCCAGATGTTCAGGATGGCGTCCACCGCCAAAAACGCCTCAGGGACAGACAGCCGCTTGTTGGCGGAGTCGTCCAGAGTGCGCTCAAACCACTGGGTAGCGGTGGTGACGGCGGGGTTGCCCACATCCACAATGACATACCGGGCCAGGGAGCAGATGCGCTCACAGCGCATGGGGTTGCGCTTGTAGGGCATGGCCGAGGAGCCGATCTGGTTCTTTTCAAAAGGCTCCTCCACCTCCTTCAGGTGGCACAGCAGCCGCAGGTCGGTAGCAAATTTGCTTGCGGACTGGGCAATGCCGGCCAGGGTAGACACCACGTTGTAGTCCATTTTCCGGGAGTAGGTCTGTCCGCTCACAGGAACAACGGCTTCATAGCCCATCTCCTTTGCAATCTTCTCCTCCAGCTGCTTCACCTTCCCGTGGTCACCCTCGAACAGCTCCAGGAAGGAGGCCTGGGTGCCGGTGGTGCCCTTGGAGCCCAGCAGCTTTAAGGTGGAGATGCGGTACTCCACCTCCTCCAGGTCCATCAGCAGCTCGTTCATCCACAGGGCGGCCCGCTTGCCCACGGTGACCAGCTGGGCCGCCTGAAAATGGGTAAAGCCCAGGGTTGGCAAGGCTTTATACTCGCCGGCAAATTCACTCAGATGGGCCAGCACCCGGACCATCTTGTCCCGGACCAGCTCCAGGCCCTCCCGCATGAGGATTACGTCGGTGTTGTCCCCCACATAGCAGCTGGTAGCCCCCAGGTGGATAATGGGCATGGCCTTGGGGCACAGCTCGCCATAGGTGTGGACGTGGGCCATCACATCATGGCGCAGCTTTTTCTCCCACTGGGCGGCTTTTTCATAATCAATGTCGGTAATATGCGCCTCCAGCTCATCCACCTGCTCCTGGGTGACGGGCAGGCCCAGCTCCATCTCAGCCCGGGCCAGGGCCACCCACAGCCTGCGCCAGGTGGAAAATTTCTTGTCCGGGGAAAAGATGTACTGCATCTCGTCGCTGGCATAGCGGGAGGACAGGGGACTTTCATAGCGGTTGGTAGACATAATATCGACCTCTTTTTCTTTGGTTTTGTATTGACAGTTTTATTATAGCGTATTTCCCCCCGCTTTGCCACCCTTGGGGAAAATTTTCACAAAACTTTAAGAACCTGTATTCACAGGCGGAGGATGCCGGATGGACGTGGGATTTTGCCAGCCTGCAAGGCAAAAAATCGCAGGAATACTGGATGTATTTCAAGATTTTTTAACGCGGCAGGGCGGTTAAAGACCCGGTCAGACGGCGTTCAACGCCTGTGAATACAGGTTCTAAGAGAACAGCGGGATTCAAAGCTGCCGGGAGCAATCTGTAGGGGCCCCTGTATGGATCAAGCGCCCCTCCTCCGCCCTGACGGACGGAAGAGGGGCGCTTCTTTTTACTTTGATTCCGGGTGATACTGGGGGCAGGTACACTTCTTCCATTTCAGGCCGGAGCCGCAGGGGCAGGGGTCGTTGCGGCCAATTTTGACTACCTTACGGACGGGCTGTTTCTTCACTGTGCCGTCCCCGGCGCCGCTCTCGCTGGTGACCTTGGCCACCCGCTCCCGCTTGACCTCCTCGTTCTTGCGCAGGCGGACCAGGAACAGCCGGCGGAGAGTCTCCTCCTGGATGGCGGCCACCATGTTCTCGAACATCTCGTAGCCCTCCTCCTTATAGGCGACTACGGGGTCACTCTGGGCGTAGGCCCGCAGGCCGATACCCTGGCGCAGCTCAGTCATGGCGTCGATATTGTCCATCCAGTACTCGTCCACCACCCGGAGCATGATGACCCGCTCCAGCTCCCGCATGAGGGGGGACGTGATCTCCTGCTCCTTGCGGGCATAGGCCTCCTGGGCCTTGTCCAGCACCAGCTGGATCAGGCCGTCGGCGTCGTACTGGGCCAGCTCCTCGGTGGTGGGGTGGAGCTCACCGGGCAGGATGAACATGGACCGGAAATGGGAGATGGCCTCCTGGAAGGACTCCTCATCCATGTGCTTCTGCTCCCCCATGTGGCCCTGGATGGCATTGGCGATCATGGTACGCAGCATGTTCTGGATGGAGGCCTGGATGTCCTCCCCGTTCAGCACCTGACGGCGCTGCTTGTAGATGATCTCACGCTGGGTATTCATCACATCGTCGTACTGGAGGACATTTTTACGGGTCTGGAAGTTTCTCGACTCCACCTGTTTCTGGGCGTTCTCAATGGCCCCGGACAGCATCTTGGCGTCGATGGGGGTATCCTCGTCCACACCCAGCTTCTCCATCAGGTTGTACACCCGCTCAGAGCCGAACAGGCGCATAATATCGTCCTCCAGAGAGAGGAAAAACCGTGTCTCACCCGGGTCGCCCTGACGTCCGGCGCGGCCCCGGAGCTGGTTGTCAATGCGGCGGGACTCGTGGCGCTCGGTGCCCAGGATAAACAGGCCGCCCGCCGCCCGGACCTTGTCGGCCTCCTCCTGGATTTCTGTCTTATATCTGGCCTCCGCCTCGGAAAATTTCTTTCTGGCATCCAGGATCTCCTGGTTGTCCGTCTCGGCAAAGCCGGTGGCCTCGGCGATCAGCTCATCACTCATGCCCGCCTTGCGCAGGTCGGCCTTGGCCAGGAACTCGGCGTTGCCGCCCAGCATAATGTCGGTGCCGCGGCCCGCCATGTTGGTGGCCACGGTGACCGCGCCGAACTTGCCCGCCTGGGCCACGATTTCCGCTTCCTTCTCGTGGTTCTTGGCGTTGAGGACATTGTGCTTAATGCCCTTGCGCTTGAGAATGGCGGACAGCTCCTCCGACTTCTCGATGGAAACGGTGCCCACCAGCACGGGCTGGCCCTTGGCATGACAGGCCTCAATCTGCTCCACAATGGCCCTCAGCTTGCCGGGGACATTTTTATACACCACGTCGGGCTGGTCAACACGGGCCAGCGGCTTGTTGGTGGGAATTTCCACAATGTCCAGCTCGTAGATGGTGCCGAACTCCTCCTCCTCGGTGAGGGCGGTGCCCGTCATGCCGGACAGCTTGTCGTACAGGCGGAAGTAGTTCTGGAAGGTGATGGTGGCCAGGGTCTTGGATTCGTTGGCCACCTCCACATGCTCCTTGGCCTCGATAGCCTGGTGCAAACCCTCGTTGTACCGCCGGCCGAACATAAGCCGGCCGGTGAACTCGTCCACAATGATGACCTGGCTGTCCTTCACCACATAGTCGATATCCCGCTTCATCACGCCCCGGGCCTTGATGGCCTGGTTGATGTGGTGGGACAGGGTGGTGTTCTCCATGTCCGCCAGGTTGTCCACCTGGAAGGCCTCCTCCGCCTTCTTAATGCCCCGGGCGGTGAGGGTGGCGGTGCGGGCCTTCTCGTCTACAATGTAGTCGGCGTCGATATCCACGTCCTCTTCTTCCTTCTCGTCCACCTTCCGCACCCGCTGGCAGGTCAGCCGGGAGACGAACTGGTCCACAATGGTATACAGCTGGGTGGACTTCTCCCCCTGGCCGGAAATAATCAGAGGGGTGCGGGCCTCGTCGATCAGGATGGAGTCCACCTCGTCCACAATGGCGAAGGCGTGGCCCCGCTGGACCAGCTCCTGGGAGTAGATGGCCATGTTGTCCCGCAGGTAGTCAAAGCCGAACTCGTTGTTGGTGCCGTAGGTGATGTCGGCCTGGTAGGCGGCCTTCTTCTCCTCGCCCATCACGCCGTGGATCACCAGGCCCACCGTCAGGCCCATGAAGCGGAAAACCTTGCCCATCCACTCCGAGTCGCGCTTGGCCAGGTAGTCGTTAACGGTGACAATGTGGACCCCCTTCCCCGCCAGGGCGTTGAGGTAGGCGGGCAGGGTGGCCACCAGGGTTTTTCCTTCGCCGGTCTTCATCTCGGCAATGCGGCCCTGGTGCAGCACAATGCCGCCCACCACCTGCACCCGGTAGGGCCGCAGGCCAATGACGCGCCAGGCCGCCTCCCGGCAGGCGGCAAAGGCCTCGGGGAGAATGTCGTCCAGGGTCTCGCCCCTGGCCAGGCGCTCTTTCAGCTCCGGGGTTTTGGCCTGGAGCTGGGCGTCGGTGAGGGCCTTGTACTCCTCCTCCAAGGCGTCCACCTTGTCGGCAATGGGATAGATGGACTTCAGCTCCCGCTGGGAGGAAGTGCCAAACAGTTTGGTAAACAGGCTCATGGTATCAAACACCTCTCGGTTATAATTTAACGGTTTTTTATACGTTGAACAGCCGGAAGAATCCGGTGGCAGGGCGCGACGACCCCGGCGCGCCGTCCGCACCCAGATCAGCGGCGTGCCCAGTGGTCACGCCTACAAGGCATCAAAAACAATAATTCAAGTCAGTATACCACACTCTTCTTCCAGAAAAAAGAGCAAATTGTAAACTTTCTGCGGAAAAATTTCTATTCTGTTGGTTTAAATAGCCGAAAATTCCACATCCAGCGTATTGTTGTCCGTCAGACGTTGACAAACGCCCGTCCTTTATGGTATGGTATCAGAGTAATTGAATACAGACAGACGAAGCGCACAGGAAAACGGCCAAGGCCTGCCGAAGGAATAACACTCTCAGGCGTCCCGTTGGGGATGAGGACTGCGCGTGGATGTGACTCTGGAGAAGCTCGTAAACCGGGTGCCGAAGGTGCAACGCGGGGCAGAAATTCCCCCGCCAATCTCTCAGGCAAAAGGACAGAGGAAAGTCAGAACGGCGGGGCGTGCCCTGCCGGGATTGCTTTTCTTTTGGGCGGCGGGCATTTCCGCGGCCCGTTTTTTGTCTGTCCGGAGAAAAAGGAGAGAACGTACATGGAATTTATGGAAAAATTCTTGGCAATCGTTGAGCTGGTCAACGGCAAGATCAACGACTTTGTGTGGGGCCCCATTATGCTGGTGCTGCTGGTGGGTACCGGCGTGTTCCTGACCTTCCGCACCGGCTGGATCCAGGTGCGCTGGTTCGGCTATATCATGAAAAACACCGTCGGTTCTCTGTTCAGCAAAAAGCAGGCCAAAGACGGCGGCAACCTGACCCCCTTCCAGGCGGTGACTACCGCCCTGGCTGGCACCGTGGGCACGGGCAACATTGCCGGCGTCACCGGGGCCATCTTTGCCGGCGGTCCCGGTGCGGTGTTCTGGATGTGGGTATCCGCTTTCTTCGGTATGTGTACCAAGTACGCTGAGATTGCCCTGGCCATGAAGTTCCGCAATACCGACGCTAACGGCATCCACAAGGGCGGCCCCATGTACTATATTGAGAACGGCCTGGGCAAAAGCTGGAAGTGGCTGGCCGTCATCTTCGCCATCCTGGGCGGACTGGCCTCCTTCGGTATCGGCAACATTGCCCAGTCCAGCGAGATTGCGGGCTCTCTCAACGGCCTGTTCGGCCTGGACCCCCTGGTCAGCGGCATCATTCTTATGGTAGTGGTGGGCGTTGTGGTGCTGGGCGGCGTGCAGCGCATTGGCCAGGTCACCTCCCTGCTGGTCCCCTTTATGGCCATCTTCTATATTCTGGCCGGTATTATCGTCATTGTTCTGCGCATCACCGATATCCCCGCCGCCTTCCAGGCCATCTTCTCCAGCGCCTTCAGCCTTGAGGCGGTGGGCGGCGGCATCTTTGGCTACGCCATCATGCTGGCCATGAAGAACGGCTTTGCCCGGGGCGTGTTCTCCAACGAGGCCGGTCTGGGCTCCGCCCCCATTGCCCACGCCGCCTCCTCCACCGAGGAGCCTGCCGAGCAGGCCATCTGGGGCGTGTTTGAGGTCTTTATCGACACTATCGTCATCTGCACCATCACCTCCCTCACCGTCATCCTCTCCGGCGTGCTGGACACAGCCGGCGGCCTGGAGGCCTTCGGCACCAAGGGCTCCGCCGCAGTGGCCGCCTTCAACTCCATCCTCCCCGGCACTCTGGGCGGACTGGTCATCCAGATCAGCCTGGTCTTCTTCGCCCTGTCCACCATCCTCAGCTGGAGCTACTACGGCGAGCGGTGCTGGGGCTATATCTCCAACGACAACAAGATCTTTGTCTCTGCCTATAAGGTCATCTTCGTGCTGTTTTGCATCGTGGGCACCACTGGCTCCGGCCAGCTCATGTGGGACATCTCCGACACCCTCAACGGCGCTATGGCCATCCCCAACCTGGTAGCCCTGCTGGCCCTGTCCGGTGTGGTGGCCAAGATCACCAGGGATTATTTCGACCCCAAGAAATAAAGCCTCCCTCTTTGAGGCAGGTGGCACGGGCAACGCCCGTGACGGAGGGAGTTCGTCGATCAAATATACTTCCCCTTGACGGACTCCCCCGTCACCGCCTTTGGCGGCGACAGCCCCCTCTTAGAGGGGGCTGTTTTGCTCCCCTTTTCAGATCAGTGAATGCTCAGAACCTGTATTTACAGGCGTTGAACACCGTCTATAAATACAGGTTCTCAATTTTTCAATCAATTGTCAAGCGATGTTTATTCTAATTCTAAAAAACGGGACCTTTTTGTGCTCTCTTTACGTTTCTTATTTTTTATGGTATGATAACCTGATTTCAAAGGGGGAGTGCTCCATGGCAGACATCCGAAAAAACACCGTCCACACCCTGGACATCACCGGCTACACCGCCGATGGGATGGGGGTAGCCCGGCTGGAGGGGCGGGTGGTCTTTGCCCCTTACACCATCCAGGGAGAGCGGTGGCGGGTCCGGCTGGAGAAGGTGAACAAAAATGTGGCCTGGGGCCGGGGGGTGGAGCTGCTGCTCCCCTCCCCTGAGCGCATTCAGCCGGACTGCCCCCAGTATGGCAAATGCGGCGGCTGTCAGTTCCGCCACATGAGCTACGAGGAGGAACTGCGGGCCAAGGGCCGGCGCATTGCCGACGCTCTGGAGCGGGTGGGCCACGTCAAGCTGGACCTGCCCCCAGTCCTGGGCGCGGAGCACCCCGACAGATACCGGAACAAGGTACAGTTTCCGGTGTCCCAGGGAAAGCGGGGGCTGTCGGTGGGCTACTACCGTCCCCGGAGCCACGACGTACTGGACGCCCCGGACTGCCCCCTCCAGCCCGAAAGCGTCACCCGCCTGCGGTCGGCTTTCAAGGATTGGATGCAGGAATATTCCATCCCCGCCTACAACGAGGGCACAGGAGAGGGCCTGGTTCGCCACCTGTATATCCGCACCAACAGCCGGAACGAGAGTCTGGTGTGCGTGGTGGCCAATGGCGGCGTACTCCCCTTCGGCGGCGAACTGATCCAAGCTCTGCGCCGGGCGGACCCAGGTCTGATTGGCCTTGTCCTGAACACCAACATCCGGGACACCAATGTGATTCTGGGAGAAGCATACGCTGTTCTGTGGGGCCGGGACTGGCTGGAGGAGGAGTTATGTCAACTCTCCTTCCGTCTGTCTGTCCCCTCCTTCTTCCAGATCAACCGCGCCCAGACCCAGCGGCTGTACTCCATTGCTCTGGATTTTGCCCAGCTTACCGGAACGGAGACCGTTCTGGACCTGTACTGCGGCATTGGCACCATCTCCCTGGCCCTCGCCCGGCGGGCCAGGCGGGTGGTGGGGGCGGAGATTGTCCCCCAGGCCATCCAGGACGCCAAAGAAAACGCTGTCCGAAACGGAATCAGCAACGCGGAATTTTTCTGCGGCGACGCAGGAACGGTGGCCCGGCGGCTGGCGGAAGAGGGCATTCGGCCCCACGTCATCTCTGTAGACCCGCCCCGGAAGGGTCTGGCCCCCCAGGTGCCCGCCATTCTCGCCGACATGGCTCCGGACCGGATCGTCTACGTCTCCTGCGACCCGGCCACCCTGGCCCGGGATGTGGACCGTTTCTCCCAACTGGGTTACCATGCGGCCAAGGCCCAGGGCGTTGACCTCTTCCCCAGGACGGCCCATGTGGAGACAGTTGTTCTGCTTGTGCAGAATCCCTAAGTTTTTAACCCATTATCTGCTGTGAAAAGGAGCGGGACACTGTGAGTTACTTTCCATTTTTTATAGATCTGGGGCAAAAAAAGGGTCTGATTGCAGGCGGTGGCGTGACAGCGCTGCGGAAAATTCAAAAGCTGCTGCCCTATGGCCCCCAGCTAACGGTGGTCTCCCCGGCCTTTCACCCGGAGATTGAAGCCTTCCCCGCCCTGACATTGCTCCGTCAGCCCTTTGACCCGGCCCTTCTGGAGGGGCATTTTTTCGCAATCGCGGCTACGGACAATCCCCAGCTGAATCACAGCATTTCAAAACTGTGCCAACAAAAAGGAATCCTGGTCAACGTGGTGGACAGCCGGGCGGAGTGTACCTTTCTGTTCCCCGCTCTGGTGAAGCGGGGGGAGCTGACCGCCGGCATCTCCACCGGAGGTACCAGTCCCAGCGCGGCCATCTGGCTGAAGGAACAGCTTGGAGCCTTAGTACCGGACAATATGGAGCAAATTTTAAACTACCTGGAAAAGCAGCGAAGGGCGGTACGGACCATGTTCGCAGAAGAAGCTCAGCGCGGCGCAGTTCTCAGATCACTGTTTTTGGACTGCATGGAGCGCCGTCGGCCGCTGAGCGAAGGGGAAACTGCGGCGCTTTTGAATCGCTTTATGGAGGAAGAGTCAAGATGAAAGGACAAGGATGCGTCTATCTGGTGGGCGCGGGCTGCGGCGGGCTTGATCTGCTGACTCTGCGGGGTGCGGAGCTGCTGCGCTCCTGTGACGCAGTGGTCTATGACGACCTGATCGCCGGCGAACTGCTGACACTGGTTCCAGACCATGCGGAAAAGTGCTGCATGGGCAAGCGTTCCGGGCGGCACTCCGCGTCTCAGGAGGAGATCAATGCCGCGCTGATTTCCCTGGCTCAGTCCGGAAAGCGGGTGGTCCGCCTGAAGGGCGGAGACCCCTTTGTCTTTGGCCGGGGCGGGGAGGAGATGCTGGCCCTGCGTTCCGCCGGAATTCCCTGTGAGGAAATTCCGGGGGTCTCTTCCGCCATCGCCATCCCCGCGGAGGGGGGAATTCCGGTGACCCACCGGGGAATCAGCCAGAGCCTGCACATCATCACCGCCCACACCGCCGGAACTCAGGATGGCCTCCCCCCCTGTCTGGACGACCTGGCCCGCCTGCCTGGCACACTGGTCTTTCTCATGGGGCTCAGCCGCCTGGAACAGCTTACCCGTCGGCTGGCCTCCTCCGGGATGCCAGGAGACACACCGGCCGCAGTGATTTCCGGGGGCAGCGCCCCCAAACCGGTTACAGTGCGGGGCACTCTCGCCAACCTGGCGGAGCGCACCCGGCAGGCCGGGGTACAGTCTCCGGCGGTTATTGTGGTGGGCGGCGTGTCCGCCCTTGACCTCTCCCCCACCCTGAACCGCCCGCTGAAGGGTGTCCGCGTGGGGCTGACAGGGACGTCCGCCATAACCCAAAAGCTGAGGCGGGCGCTGGAGGACCAGGGCGCACAGGTGTTTGACGCCCTTCATACCCAGGTGGTTGAACTGCCAGCAGCCTTTGATCTGCGGACCTTGCGCACCGGGCGCCATTGGATTGTGCTGACCAGCGGCAACGGAGTGCGGCTGTTTTTCCAACAGCTCTCCCGAGCCGGGGTCGATCTGCGGGAGCTGAACGGCTGCCGGTTCGCGGTGATTGGGGAATCCACCGGCCAGCAGCTGTGGCGTTATGGCATCCGGGCCGACCTGTGCCCGGAACGCTACACCAGCCGGGATCTGGCCCAGGCCCTCCTCCATGCCGCCGATCCGGAGCGGGAGGACATCCTTCTGTTCCGCTCCCGCTGCGGCGCTCCAGAACTGTTTCAGACATTGGCGCAGTGCCATCATGTGGAAGATATTCCTCTTTACGATCTCCGCTCCGACCCCCGGACGGCGGAGCTGGCAGGGCCCCAGCTGGCACAGGCCGATTATCTGACCTTTGCCAGTGCCGGAGGAGTCAGGCAGTTTATCCAGGCCTACGGCGCGATCCCGCAGCAGGCGGTCTGCGTCTGTATCGGGGAGGTGACGGGGGAGGCCCTGAGACAGGTATATCAAAAGCCCTTTCTCACCGCTCCGGAAATTTCCGCCCATGGCATCCTGAGCGCAATTCTGGAGCACGCCGCCCATGCTTCCGGCCGCTGAAAAAAGTTTTGACAGCGATCACCATCCTTGCTGTCACATGCAGACACTTGTTTCTGCGGGCGGCCGCAGGCCGCCCTTCAGCTCCGTGCCAGCAATTTTAAAGCTTGCTAAAATTTTTTGTAACCTTCCCTATCCGTTTGCGTCTATATCAGTGAGCGGGCAATATCGGGCTGGCAGGGGGTGAAAGAAATGTGTCCAAAACACTTGCGGCTGCTCGCCTACTCTCTGGGCCACTTTTGGGTGGATTTCAGCTGTGCGCTGCTGATGTTCTCCCGGCTGTCCGGGCAGAGCGGGTGGGCGCTGTGTGTACTGCTGTATAACTTCTGTGCCTTTGCCCTGCAAATGCCTGTCGGACTGCTGGCCGACCGCTGGGAACGGAAGGGCCGGACGGCGGCTCTGGGCTGCGGGCTGGCCGCGCTGGGGTGGGTCCTTCCCCCCTTCCTGGCGGCGGTCATTGCGGGTGTGGGCAACGCCTGCTTCCATGTGGGCGGCGGCATCCAGGTGCTGAACGACGGCGGCGACAGGGCCGCGCCCCTGGGCGTTTTCGTCTCACCGGGCGCCTTTGGCATCTTCTTTGGTACCCTGCTGGGCAGCCGGTCCGCCTTTCCCGGCTGGCTCACCGGTGTCGGACTGCTTCTCTTCGCCCTGAGCTTTGTCCTGCTGAGGACAGAAATCGGCGACAGCCTGGAGGACCCGCCCCTGGACCGAAATATCCTGTGGGCCCTGGCTTGCTGTTTTTGGGTGGTGGTGCTGCGCTCCTATCTGGGGATGGTTTTAACCTTCCCCTGGAAGACCGGGGGCTGGACTATAGGGCTTGTGTGCGCCCTTGTCCTGGGCAAGGCGGCGGGAGGATTTTTGGGAGACAGACTGGGGATGATCCCGGCGGCGGCGCTGTCTCTGGGGCTGTCGGCAGTCCTGTTTCTTCTCAGCGGCTCCCCCATCGCCGGGGCCGGAGCGGTCTTCCTCTTTAATATGACTATGCCCATTACTCTGTGGGCGGCGGCGCGGCTGCTCCCCCGCCAAAAGGGCTTCGCCTTTGGATCACTCACCTTTGCCCTGTTTCTGGGCTTTCTGCCCCTCTGGCTGGGCTGGCCCACCCTCCTCAGCGGAGGGAGCGGCTACGCGGCGGGGGCCCTGTGCTCACTGGCCCTATTGGTGCTGGGGCTGAGATGGGGGCGGTTGTCATGAGCCTGCTTCTCTCTCTGGCGGGTTCTTTGGCCCTTACTTTGGCGCTGGAGCTGGCCTTCGCCCTGATATGGCGGGTGGAGCGGAACGACCTGCCCGCGGTGGCGCTGGCCAATCTGCTCACCAACCCCATTGTGGTTTTGTGCCACCACGGGGCCGCCTGGTACTTTCCCCAAATTTTGACCGCTTTCACCCTGGCGCTGGAGCTGGCCGCTGTGGCCGCAGAGGGACTGATTTACCGCCGCCGCAGTCAAATTTCCCACCCCTGGGTCTTCTCCCTGTCCGCCAACGCCCTTTCCTTCCTCACCGGACTGCTGCTGTAATCAAGAAATGAGGTATTTGTATGAAACAAAAGCTTTTTTCTCTGTTTCTAGCCCTGTTGGCGGTTTCGGCCCTGGTCCTGCCCGCCTCCGCCGATATCATCTGGGAACCTGAGGACTCCTTTTATGAAAAGCACCGCGATGAGTGCACGTATGTCAACCGCAGCTATCAGCTGGCCGGGTATGACGGCACAGTGACTGTCTTCACCGCCCCCGGCGGGATGAACAAGGCCACCCTGGACAACGGGCTTCAGGGCATCATCCAGTTCACCTGGACCGGAAAGCAAACCGACTGGGGCTATCTGCTCTGGGTAGACAGCAGCAGCGTGGAGGGCTGGGTCCCTATGGACGACCTGTCCCTAATCTACGACAGCCAGCAGTTTATGGAGGATCACGCCGGAGAGATTGCCCAGACGGGACCGGCAGCGGTAGATTTCCATGAGGCTGTCCTCTACAGCTACCCCAGGGGCCCGGTCTGGGACAGCTCCCTGAAAGAAACCGTGGAATACCAGCCCTTTTCAGAGGTATTCACCCAGATCTATACCGACGAAGGGGGCCAGCGCTGGGGCTATGTGGGCTACTACATGGGGCACCTGAACGCCTGGGTCTGCCTGGATGACCCTATGAACACAGAGCTGGACACCGGAGTGGTCCTTGTCTCCCCCTCTCCCGCCCAGGCGCGGGGAAGGGCCACAGTTGCCGCCGGACCTCCGCTGTTTCTCGTCGCCGCCGGCCTTGTGGCCCTTGTAGCGGCCGTGACGGCGGTTCTGATTCTGCGTCTAAAAAAGCGGGATAGATAATATATTGATAACCGCCTTCAAAATTGCCGGCACCGAACTCGTAGGGGCGGCCTGTGACAGTGAAGCTGATGATTGCTATAGGGACAGAGCGTTGTGCTCTGTCCCTAATTATTTGAGGGAATAGGTAAAATATAAAATGCCCTCTATACTTTTTGGGGAACAAGTGCTAAAATGGACTTTATGAATCTCATAGGGAGGTCATTTCTCATGAACGAGAAAAAAAAGACCTGGCAAAATGTACTGTTTATTCTCATTCTATTGGCGGCGATCTGTCTGCTGTTTCGGTGGTACTCCACCCAGAACAGCCAGCGGATCGAGTACCGCAGCCTCAACTACGCCATGGACTCCGCCCGGCAGACCGCCCTGCGGATTGAAGGCGAGCTCACCAACGCTGTGCGGCGGGTCCGCAACTACAGCTATCTGCTGGGCGTAACCCTGTCCGACCCCGGTGTCAGCGCGGAGATGCTGAAAGAGCTGGAGAGCAACTCATACTTTGACGCCCTGTGCTTCACCAACGCGGAGGGGCTCAATCTGGCCTCCGACGGCTCCACCAACGACAGCTCTGACCGTGAGTACTTTATCAACGGCATGCGCGGAGAGAGCGGCAACTCCATTGTGTTCGACTCCCGGATTACCGACAAGGTCACCATGGTGTACTACGCCCCCCTGCGCCATCAGGACGAGATCTTCGGCATGCTGCTGGGGCTGTACTTCGCCGAGGACTATCTCCAGAGCATGCTGAAAACCAGCTATTTTGGGGAGGAGGCCACCGTTTTCCTCTGTAATCACGAGGGGCAGGTCGTCGCCTCTTCCACCTCTGGCAGCTATGACACCCGCCTTCTGCCCGACATGCTGCTGGAAACCGGCGTCATTGACGCCCAGACTGCCGCCGGCGCCTGGGAGGTCTTCCGCCGCGGCGAGGGAGAGGAAGGGTTTCTCTGCGCTCCGGGCAGCTTGACGGACAATCTGTGCGTCATTCATGTGCCCAACAGCGAGTATGTGCTGGTCCAGACCTACCCCCAGAGCGTAACTCAGTCTATGATTCAGGACGCCAACCATATCGGGATGGTACTGCAAATCATTCTGGTGGCCCTGTTCGCTATCTACATCCTGTTTCTGCTGTTTCGGGCACAAAAGGAGCGCCGCCAGCTGGAGGAGGAGAGTCAGGCCCACATTACCGGCCTGAAGGAAAAAGAGCTGCTGGCCAACCGGAAGGAGCGGCAATACCGAATCGCCATCACCTCCTCCGCCTTCTCCACCTTTGAGTTCAATCTCACCCAGGATCTGATTGAACACGACATCACATGCACCGTAAACGGCCAGCAGATTTCTCTGCTGGAAAAATCCGGCCTCCAAGCTCCCTGCCCCGCTTCGGAGTGCTTTGAAAAGTGGAAAATCTTTATTCTGGAGGAATCTTTAGAGGAATACAACGCTGTGGTCAACCTGGAGAACCTGAGAGAGCGCTTTGAACAGGGCGAGGCGGAGGTCACCGTAGATTACTGGAGCGGGACCTCTGGCAAACAGCCAATATGCGTACGTCAGTCCTTTATCATGACCCGGGACGACCGGACCGGAGACATTATGGTCATGGTGGTATCCAAGGATATTACCGCACAGGTCCAGAGACAGCGGGAACAGACCCAGGCCCTCCAGGAGGCCCTGATGCAGGCCCAGCACGCCAACAGCGCCAAGACCACCTTCCTGTCCAATATGTCCCACGATATCCGCACCCCTATGAACGCCATTATCGGCTTTACCACCATTGCCGTGAGCCATATCGACAACAAGCAGCAGGTGCAGGACTGCCTGCAAAAGGTGCTGTCCTCCAGCAACCACCTGCTCAGCCTGATTAACGACATTCTGGACATGAGCCGCATTGAGAGCGGTAAGGTGCAGATCAAGGAACAGGAGTGCAACATCTCCGAGCTCACCCACAACCTGGTCAACATCATCCAGCCCCAGGTAAAGGCCAAACAGCTGGAGCTGTTTATCGACACCTTTGACGTGAACAATGAGGACATAATTGCCGACGCCCTGAAACTGAGCCAGGTCTTTGTCAATCTGCTGTCCAACGCCGTCAAGTACACTCCGGCGGGCGGCACGGTAAGCTTCCGCATCCGCCAGCAGACCACCTTCCACCGGGGCTATGGGGATTATGAATTTATCGTCAAGGACAACGGTATTGGCATGTCGTCTGAATTTGTGGAGCACATCTTTGAGCCCTTCGAACGGGAGGCCAGCACCACCAAAACAGGCATCCAGGGCACTGGCCTGGGTATGGCCATCACCAAGAATATTGTGGAGATGATGGGAGGCACCATCACCGTTCAGAGCGAAAAGGGCAAGGGCAGCGAGTTCCGGGTAGCGTTGAGCCTGAAGCTCCAGGACATTGAGAAAAGCGCGGCCCAGATCAAGGAGCTTGAGGGCCTGCGGGCCCTTGTGGTGGACGACGACTGCGACAGCTGCGAGAGCGTGGTCCGCATGCTCAAGCAGATCGGTATGCGGGCTGAGTGGACCACCTCCGGCAAGGAGGCGGCCTACCGGGCCCGGAGCGCCCACAACGAGGGGGACTCCTATCACACCTACATCATTGACTGGCAGATGCCTGAGCTGAGCGGAATCGAGACCTGCCGCCGCATTCGCGCCTCCATTGGCCAGGAAGCGCCTATCATCATCCTTACCGCCTATGACTGGACGGATATTGAGGAGGAGGCTATGCGGGCCGGCGTTACCGCCTTCTGTGCCAAGCCCCTGTTCATGTCTGATCTGAAATCCGTCCTGCTGGCCGCCAACAATCTGATTGAAAAGGAGGAGCCCATCTCCTGGACTCAGGCGGATTTCAGCGGCAAGCGCATCCTGCTGGTGGAGGACAACGAGCTCAACCGGGAGATCGCCCAGGCCATTTTGGAGGAGACCGGCTTTGCTGTGGAGTGCGCACCAGACGGCACCGACGCGGTGGAGATGGTCAGCCGGGCGGAGGAGCATTACTACGACGCCATTTTGATGGATGTGCAGATGCCGGTTATGGACGGCTACGAGGCCACCCGTACCATCCGCACCCTGCCCCGGAAGGACGTAAAGGATCTGCCCATTATCGCCATGACAGCAAATGCCATGGAGGAGGACAAGGAGGCAGCCCTGAAAAACGGTATGGACGCCCACATCTCCAAGCCCCTTGATATCGGCCTGTTCCTGAGCATTTTGGGCAAATATCTGGGATAACCGGCCAATCAGAGACGATCCGGCCCATTTTCCCCTTCCATTTAGTCATTTTGTGTCTGGACTGCCCCGCTGCTTTGTGATAAGATGGGTTGCTTTGATAGAAAGCAAGTATCTTCTAAAGGGGAATTGCAGGCCGTGAAAAAAAATCACAGCATTGATATGTGTCATGGATCGCTGGCGGACAAAATCTTGTTCTTCGCCCTGCCGCTGATGGCCTCCAGCCTGCTTCAGCTGCTGTTCAACGCGGCAGACGTGGTGGTAGTGGGCCGGTTCGCCGGCAAAGAGGCCCTGGCCGCTGTGGGCTCCAACACCTCGCTCATCAATCTGCTGATTAACCTGTTTGTGGGCCTGTCGGTGGGCACCAATGTGGTGGTGTCCCGTGACCTGGGGGCCAAGCGGTATGACAACGTGAGCCGGGGCGTCCACACCGCCATGGCTATGGCGCTGGCCAGCGGCGTGGCCATGATGCTCTTTGGCGTGGTCATGGTCCGCTGCCTGCTGGAGTGGATGTCCTCCCCCACCGACGTTATCGATCTGGCCACTGTGTACTTACGCATCTACTTTCTGGGGATGCCCGCCAATCTGGTGTATAACTTCGGCGCAGCCATCCTCCGGGCCCAGGGGGACACCCAGCGTCCGCTGTATTTCCTCACCCTTTCCGGCGTGGTCAACGTGCTTTTAAACCTGGTTTTTGTCATTGGCTTCCATCTGGACGTGGCCGGCGTGGCTCTGGCCACCATCATTGCCCAGTATATCTCCGCCGTTCTGGTTGTGCGGTGTATGATGAAGGAGGAGGGCCCCCTCCATCTGGACCTGAAACAGCTGGGCTTTGAGAAGAAGGTGGTCATCCAGATTTTAAACGTAGGCCTGCCCGCCGGATTTCAGGGTGTGGTGTTCTCTCTGTCCAACGTGGTAATCCAGTCCTCCATCAACTCCTTTGATGACTCCGCGCTGGTGGCCGGCGGCGCGGCAGCGGCGAATATTGAGAACTTCGTCTATGTCACCATGAACGCCTTCCATCAGGCGGCCATCTCCTTCGTGGGCCAGAACTACGGCGCGGCCAAATGTGACCGGGTGGACAAAGTGGCCTGGCAGTGCGCGGCTTTCGCCATGCTTTTCGGTCTGGTCTTTGGCAATCTGGCCTATTTCTTTGGCGCCCCCCTGGCAAGCATCTACGCTCCAGGCGAACCGGAGGTGGTCCGCCAGGCCCTGGTGCGGATGCTGTATACCGCCCGCCCCTATTTTATATGTGGCGCAATGGAGGTACTGGCGGGCATACTGCGGGGACTGGGCAGCTCGGTAATCCCTATGATAACCTCTATCATGGGCGCCTGCGTTCTGCGGCTGGTGTGGGTAGCGGCTGTGTTCCCCCTCTCCCCCACTCCCGCCTGCCTGTATGTATCCTACCCCATCTCCTGGATTGTCACTACCCTGTTTCACTTTCTGTTCCTGATGCTGGCCGTCCGCAAACGGGCCTTCGCCAAGGTTCAGAGCAACGGCCCCGCCTATCTGTCCACAGAGGGCCGTCATCCGGAGGTATCATAAGAAAAGGAGGACCGCTTTGGCGGTCCTCCTTTTCCGCCAAAAATTTCCTGGAGAATTTTCTGGAAAGGGTTTGACAAACGGTAACAATTATGTTACAATTCGGTTACAGTTTTCCAAAACCGATTCGTAACTATTTTGTGAGGAGGCAAATCATGGCAAACGAAAACCTTCCTCTTTCCTATAAGGGGCACCCCCTGCGTCGGAAAGACAAGTTTATTTACTATGGAACTATGGCCGAAAAATACATTATTATGCTCCAAATTCAGTCCTCCAAGGATGTAGACGGCCTGTCTGTGGCGGATAAGGTCTCCGTCCAGCTCCAGCTGACCGACCCGGACCTGAAAAGCCGGGACCGGGTGGTCAAGAAAAGTGAAAAGGACAGCCTGTACGCTGCAATGGACGTAGCCGCCGTCTGGCTGGACCGGGCGCTGGCCGGAAAGTAACAAAAGTTACAAAATTGATACCGTACCGCTGATAACCGTCTTTGTCATAGAAATAGGAGGACGTCAATATGAATCTCAAGCGTACTATTACCCGCCTCACCGCCAGCCTGCTCCTGGCCGTCTCTATGGTCTCCCCCGCCCTGGCCGCCACCGGCACCGTCAACACTGAGGGCAGCAGCCTCCGGCTCCGCGCTCAGGCCAGCACTGACAGCTCCGTGCTCACCAAACTGCCCCACAACAGCCAGGTGGAAGTGATCGACCAGCCTGACGCCGGCTGGTACCATGTCTCCTACAAGGGCACCGAGGGCTATGTCTCCGCTGACTACCTTATCGTGACCGAGGACGTGGCCGCCCAGCCCGTACCCACCTCTGCTGAGCCCGCCGCCCAGTCCGACGAGCCTGCGGACGCCATGTACATCAAGGTCCTCCAGGGCCCCCTGAACATCCGCACCGGCCCCAGCACCGACTATGACCGGGTGGGCCAGTTGTCTGTGGGCAGAACTGCCGAGGTTTTGGACGTGCTGGACGGCTGGTACCAGATTGAGGCCGGCTACGTCTGCGGAGACTATGTACGGGAAGTGGATGCCGCCGAGGCCCAGAACTCCAGCAAGGGCCAGGAGATTGCCGACTACGCCCTCCAGTTTCTGGGCTACCGCTATGTTTACGGCGGTGCCTCCCCCAGCGGCTTTGACTGCTCTGGCTTTACCTCCTATGTGTACAAGCAGTTCGGCTATAGCCTGAACCGTTCCGCCTCCGATCAGCTGGATAATGGCACTCCTGTCTCCCGCGGTGAGCTCCAGCCTGGTGACCTGGTCATCTTTAAGAAGGGCAACTCCAGCAAGCGGGCCACCCACGTGGGTCTGTACATCGGCAACAACCAGTTTATCCACGCCTCCACCTCCAAGGTGGGTGTCATCATCAGCCGTATGAGCGACGCCTATTATACCACCGGTTTTGTGGGCGGCCGCCGGATTGTCTGAATTTGAATACATAAGCAAAAGTTCACCGCCTGCCGTCAGGTGGTGAACTTTTTTGTATAAAAAACAGGATAGGCCTTGACAGCCCATCCCAATTATGGTAGAATAAAATGCTTTCGTGTCCTTTTACTCTTAATCGGACACTTTTCCATATTCACAGTGTCAGTGTACCACACTCCCGGTGGATTGACAAGAGCGGAGAACACAATTTTATCCACGTATCCGCGTGTATCGCCCTCTCCCCTTTCGCCGGAATTGTGCAAACTGACGGCAGTTTTTCCCTGTTTCTCCAAAATCCAGCCCAAAAATGTGACAACCAACCGTCAATTCTGAAGAAAGCGAGTTGATTTTTCAGCATGGTCGTCAAGGACGTAATGTACGGCAAGACCCCGAGAAAGAGCTTCGCACGGTACGAGGAAATCCTGGAGATGCCCAACCTGCTGGAGGTACAGAAGACCTCCTACCAGTGGTTTTTGGACGTTGGCCTGAAAGAGGTATTCCGGGATGTGGGCTCCATTGTAGACTACGGCGGCAACCTGGAGCTGTCCTTTGTGGACTTCTCCATGGACGAGAAGCCCAAGTACGACGTGGAGGAGTGCAAAGCCCGGGACGCCACCTACGCCGCCCCCATCAAGGTCCGCGTACAGCTGCGCAACACCCAGAACAACCAGATCAATGAGCAGGAGATCTTCATGGGTGACTTCCCCATCATGACCAATTCCGGCACCTTTGTCATCAACGGTGCCGAGCGTGTCATTGTCTCCCAGATCGTCCGCTCCCCCGGCATGTACTACACCCGCGAGGTGGACAAGGCGGACAACAAAACTTACGCCACCACCGTCATCCCCGGCCGGGGCGCCTGGCTGGAATATGAGACCGACCTGAGCGATGTGTTCTATGTCCGCATTGACAAGAACCGCAAGCTGCCCATCACCTGCCTCATCCGGGCCATGGGCCCCCGGACTGATCCGGAGATGATTGAGCTGTTTGGCGAGGACGAGCGCCTTCTGGCCACCCTGGAAAAGGACGCCTGCAAAACCTATGAGGAGGCCATGCTGGAAATCTACCGCAAGCTGCGTCCCGGCGAGCCCCCCACGCTGGACTCCGCCGAGACCCTCATCAATGCCACCTTCTTCGACCACCGGCGGTATGATCTGTCCACTGTGGGCCGCTATAAATTCAACAAAAAGATGGCCCTGTGGACCCGGCTGTCCGGCTGCAAGCTGGCCCAGCCCATTGCCGACCCCCGCACTGGCGAGATTATCGCCGAGGCGGGCGAGGTTCTCAACCGTGATCGGGCCCAGGAACTGGACCGCAAGGGCGTAAACCGCGCCATTGTGGACGTGGACGGCAAGCTGGTCACCGTGTTCTCCAACGATATGGTCCGCCTGGAGGACTTTGTGGACTTTGACCCCGCTGAGGTGGGGATTGAAGAGATGGTCTCCTTCCCCGTCCTGTGCCAGCTGCTGGACCAGTATCAGGGCAATGAGCTAAAAGACGCCATCCGCCGCTCCAAAGAGGACCTGATTCCCAACCACATCACTGTGGCTGACATCATGGCCTCCATCAACTACCTCAACTGCCTGGCCAATAACATTGGCACCCCAGACGACATTGACCATCTGGGCAACCGCCGCCTGCGCTGCGTGGGCGAGCTGATTCAAAATCAGTTCCGCATTGGCTTCAGCCGTATGGAGCGTGTCATCCGGGAGCGTATGACCACCCAGGATCTGGACGTGGTCACCCCCCAGTCCCTTATCAACATCCGGCCTGTCACCGCCGCCATCAAGGAGTTCTTTGGCTCCTCCCCCCTGTCCCAGTTCATGGATCAGACCAACCCCCTGGCCGAGCTGACCCACAAGCGCCGTCTGTCCGCCCTGGGCCCTGGCGGTTTGAGCCGTGACCGCGCCTCCTTTGATGTGCGTGACGTCCACTACTCCCACTATGGCCGTCTGTGCCCCATTGAAACCCCCGAAGGTCCCAATATCGGCCTGATCTCCTACCTGGCCTCCTACGCCCGCATCAACAAATACGGCTTTATTGAGGCCCCCTACCGCAAGGTGGATAAGGAGACCGGCAAGCTCACCGACGTGATCACCTATATGACCGCCGACGTAGAGGACGAATATATCATTGCCCAGGCCACCGAGCCGGTGGATGAGGAGGGCCGTCTGGTCAACGAACGCGTCACCTGCCGCCACCGCAACGAGACCATTTCCGTGGACAAACACCGGGTGGACTATGTGGACGTATCCCCCAAGATGATGGTGTCGGTGGCTACCGCCATGATCCCCTTCCTCCAGAACGACGACGCCAACCGCGCCCTGATGGGCGCCAACATGCAGCGTCAGGCCGTTCCCCTGCTCCGCCCCGAGGCCCCCATTGTGGCCACCGGCCAGGAGCACAAGAACTGTATCGACTCAGAGGTAGCCATTCTGGCTGAGGGACCGGGCACTGTGACCAAGGTGTCCGCCCGGTATATCACCGTGGCCTACGACGACCCCAAGCTGGGCACCAAGGATTACCGCCTGACCAAATACCTGCGTTCCAACCACACCACCTGCATCAACCAGCGGCCCATTGTAGACGCCGGACAGCGGGTGGACTTCCAGGACGTGCTGGCCGACGGCCCCTCCACCGACCGGGGAGAGATCGCCCTGGGCCGGAATATCCTGATGGGCTTTATGACCTGGGAGGGCTACAACTACGAGGACGCCATCCTCCTTAACGAGCGGATGGTGAAGGATGATGTGTTCACCTCCATCCACATTGAGGAGTATGAGACCGAGGCCCGTGACACCAAGCTGGGCCCCGAGACCATCACCCGGGATATCCCCAACGTGGGTGACGACGCCTTGAAAGACCTGGACGAGCACGGTATCATCCGGGTGGGCGCGGAAATTCGGGCCGGCGACTACCTGGTGGGCAAGGTCACCCCCAAGGGTGAGGCTGAGGCCACCGCTGAAGAGAAGCTACTCCGGGCCATCTTTGGTGAAAAGGCCCGTGAGGTCCGTGACACCTCCCTGAAAGTGCCCCACGGCGAGGCTGGCATTGTGGTGGACGTGAAGGTCTTCACCCGGGAGGCCGGCGACGAGTTAGGCCCCGGCGTCAATCAGGTGGTCCGGGTCTATATCGCCCAGAAGCGGAAGATTTCCGTGGGCGACAAGATGGCCGGCCGCCACGGCAACAAGGGCGTGGTGTCCCGCATTCTGCCTCAGGAGGATATGCCCTTCCTCCCCGATGGCACCCCTCTGGACATTGTACTGAACCCCCTGGGCGTGCCCTCCCGTATGAATATCGGCCAGGTGCTGGAGGTCCATCTGGGCTACGCCGCCAAGACCCTGGGCTGGAAGGTGGCCACCCCCATCTTCAACGGCGCCAACGAATCTGACATCCAGGACTGCCTCAAGCTGGCCGGACTGGCCCGGACGGTGGGCCGTGACGAGCCCCTGATTGGCAAGCAGCTCTATCTGTGTGACGAGGGCGAAACCGCCGAAAAGGCCGCCGTTGTCAGCGGCGCTGACGCACCGGCCATGCGCCCCCTCACCCCTGAGGAGATGGCAGACGCCAAGCAGGTGGCCCAGTGGCAGCAGGAGGGCCGGCTGCGCATTGTGGACGGCAAGAACTGGCTGTATGACGGGCGCACCGGCCGCCGGTTTGACAACCCCGTCACGGTAGGCTACGTCTACTTCCTCAAGCTCCACCATCTGGTGGACGACAAGATCCATGCCCGTGCTACCGGTCCCTATTCCCTGGTCACCCAGCAGCCTCTGGGCGGCAAGGCCCAGTTCGGCGGCCAGCGCTTCGGCGAGATGGAGGTTTGGGCTCTGGAGGCCTATGGCGCGGCCTACACCCTCCAGGAGATTTTGACGGTGAAGTCCGACGACGTCACCGGACGTGTGAAGACCTACGAGGCCATTGTCAAAGGCCTGAACGTGCCCAAGCCCGGCGTGCCTGAGTCCTTTAAGGTGCTGATTAAGGAGCTGCAATCCCTGTGTCTGGACATGAAGGTACTGGACAGAGACGGCAGTGAGATTGAGCTGAAGGATGAGGACGAGGACGGCTACCAGCCCGTCCGGGACGACTACTACGACCGTGAGGACGACTTCGGCTATCAGGCGGACGCTGATTTTGCCTCCGCCGGGGGCTTCGGCTTCAAGGGTGAAAGTGACGACGACGATCTTACCGTCGGCGAGGAGGAGAGCTCCGACGAGGCCCTCTTTGCCGAAGACGACTATAACTGAAATAGGGAGGAGATCAAAACATGAGCTACGCTGAGTTTGACGCGATCCGAATCGGTATCGCCTCCCCCGAGCAGATTCGCGAGTGGTCCTTCGGCGAGGTCAAGCGCCCGGAGACCATCAACTACCGCACCCTCAAGCCCGAGAAGGAGGGCCTGTTCTGCGAAAAAATCTTTGGCCCCACCAAGGACTGGGAGTGCAACTGCGGCAAATATAAGAAGATCCGCTACAAGGGCAAGGTGTGCGACCGCTGCGGCGTGGAGATCACCAAGGCCAAGGTCCGCCGGGAGCGGATGGGCCACATTGAGCTGGCCGCCCCGGTAAGCCACATCTGGTATTTTAAGGGCATCCCCTCCCGGATGGGCCTGCTGCTGGACATCAGCCCCCGTATTCTGGAGAAGGTACTGTACTTCGCCGCCTATATTGTCATTGACCCCGGCTTCTCCCCCCTGTCCAAGAACCAAATTCTGTCCGAGAAGGAATACCGGGACATGCGGGAGAAGTACGAGGACGACTTTGACGCCGGTATGGGCGCCGAGGCTGTGAAAAAACTGCTCCAGCAGATCAATCTGGATGAGCTGTCTGAACAGCTGCGCAAGGAGCTGAAAGACGCCTCCGGACAGAAGAAGGTCAAAATTATCAAGCGGCTGGAGGTTGTGGACGCCTTCCGCATCTCCGGCAACAAGCCTGAGTGGATGATTATTGACGTTCTGCCTGTCATCCCCCCGGAAATCCGGCCCATGGTCCCCCTGGACGGCGGACGGTACGCCTCCTCCGACCTGAACGACCTGTACCGCCGGGTTATCAACCGGAACAACCGTTTGAATCGGCTGATCCAGCTCAACGCCCCTGACATCATTGTCCGCAACGAGAAGCGGATGCTCCAGGAGGCGGTGGACGCCCTCATTGACAATGGCCGCCGGGGACGGGCCGTCACCGGCGCCAACAATCGGGCCCTCAAATCTCTGTCCGACATGCTCAAGGGCAAGCAGGGCCGCTTCCGTCAGAACCTGCTGGGCAAGCGGGTGGACTACTCCGGCCGCTCGGTTATTGTGGTGGGCCCCTCCCTGAAAATCTATCAGTGCGGTCTGCCCAAGGAAATGGCCATTGAGCTGTTCCGGCCCTTCGTCATGAAGAAGCTGGTGGATGACGGCCTGGCCAACAACATCAAAGCCGCCAAAAAGATGGTGGAAAAGGGCGAGGCCGCCGTGTGGGACGCCCTGGAATTTGTCATCAAGGACCACCCCGTCATGCTCAACCGCGCCCCCACCCTGCACCGTCTGGGTATCCAGGCCTTTGAGCCTGTGCTGGTAGAGGGCCGGGCCATCAAGCTCCACCCCCTGGTGTGTACCGCCTTCAACGCCGACTTTGACGGCGACCAGATGGCTGTCCACGTCCCTCTGTCCGCCGAGGCCCAGACCGAGGCCCGGGTGCTGATGCTGTCGGCCAACAACCTGCTCCGTCCCCAGGACGGCGGCCCGGTGACCATCCCCTCTCAGGACATGATTCTGGGCGCCTACTACCTGACCTACAGCCGGGACGAGGGCGACGTCAACCACGCCTTTGCCGACAAGGACGAGGCCATGCTGGCCTATGACGCTGGCATTGTCACCCTCCACACCCCCATCCAGGTGCGCCTGTACCGGGAGGTGGACGGCGAGACGCGCCACAAGCTGGTAAAGACCACTGTGGGCCGCCTTATTTATAACGAGGCCATCCCCCAGGATCTGGGCTTTGTGGACCGCACCGATCCCGAGGCTATGTTCGACCCGGAGGTCAACTTTGTGGTTGGCAAGAAGCAGCTGGGCAAAATTATTGACAAATGCATCAGCAAGCACGGCTTTACCACCTCCGCCGGAATGCTGGACGCCATCAAGGACTTGGGCTATCACTACTCCACCGTGGGCTCCCTCACCGTGGCTATTGCTGATATGACCGTCCCCTCCAAGAAATACGAGCTCATTGGCGACACGGAGAAGGAAATTGTCCGCATTGACAAGCAGTACCGCCGGGGCCTTATCACCAACGACGAGCGCTACCGCCTTACTGTCTCCGCTTGGGAGAAGACCACCAAGGACGTTACCGATGCCCTTCAGGAGTCTATGGACCAGTACAACCCCATCTTTATGATGGCCGACTCCGGTGCCCGCGGCTCTATGGCTCAGATTCGTCAGCTGGCCGGCATGCGCGGCCTGATGGCTGATACCGCCGGCCGTACCATTGAAATCCCCATCAAGGCCAACTTCCGTGAGGGTTTGTCTGTTCTGGAGTACTTCATCTCCTCCAGAGGCGCCCGAAAGGGTATGGCCGACACCGCCCTGCGTACCGCCGACTCGGGCTATCTGACCCGCCGTCTGGTGGACGTGTCCCAGCAGGTCATCATCCGTGAGGAGGACTGCGGCACCCGCGATGGCATCCTGGTCAGCGAGATTGAGGAGCACGGCCAGGTCATTGAGACCTTTGCCGAGCGCATTCATGGCCGCTACCCCACCGAGGATATTGTCGATCCCGCCACCGGCGAGGTTCTCTTCACCAAGGACACCATGCTGCTCAAGGACGACGCCATTACTCTGGAGGCTCACGGCCTGAAGCAGGTCAAGATTCGCTCCGTCCTTACCTGCCGCGCCCGCAGCGGCGTGTGCGCCAAATGCTACGGCATCAACCTGGCCATTGGTGAGCCTGTGGGCGCCGGTGAGGCCGTGGGCATTATCGCCGCACAGTCTATCGGCGAGCCGGGCACCCAGCTGACCATGCGTACCTTCCACACCGGCGGCGTGGCCGGCGGCGACATTACCCAGGGTCTTCCCCGTGTTGAGGAGCTGTTCGAGGCCCGCAAGCCCAAAAAGATGGCCCAACTGGCCGAAATCAGCGGCCGGATATCCCTGGAGGAGACCAAGCGCAACGTCATGTGCAACGTCACCATCACCGCTAACGACGGCGAGGTGGTCACCTATGCCCTGCCCTACTCCTCCGGTATCCGGGTAAAGGAGGGCGACGTGGTATCCAAGGGCGATCAGCTTACTGACGGCGTTCTGTCCCCCCACGACGTACTGCGTATCCGCGGCCTGTCCGACTGCCACAATTACCTGATCTGCGAGGTCCAGAAGCCCTACCGTCAGCAGGGCGTGGACATCAACGACAAGCATATTGAGGTCATTGTCAGCCAGATGATGCGCAAGGTGCGGGTGGAGGAGTCCGGCAGCTCTGACCTGCTGTCCGGTTCCACCATTGACCTGGTGGACTTCCTGGATGCTCAGGACGCCATTCAGGCCCGCATTGACGCCGGTGAGAAGGACGAATTGGGCCAGAATCTGGTCCTGCCCACCTGCACCCGGCTGCTGATGGGTATTACCAAGGCCTCCCTGGCCACCGAGTCCTTCCTGTCCGCCGCCTCCTTCCAGGAGACCACTAAGGTGCTCACCGAGGCCGCCATCAAGGGCAAGGTGGACCACCTCCTGGGCTTGAAGGAGAACGTCATTATCGGCAAACTGATTCCCGCCGGCTCCGGCCTGGCTCAGTACCGTCAGGCGGATGTCATTGATGACGAGGGCAACCTGGTTTCCCAGTCCCGCCGCCCCCCTGAGCGGGAGGTCAACCTGGATTTCAGCGTGGACGAGGATGACGAGATTTCTGAGGCCGAGGAGGGTGAAGAGGAGGACCTCTTTACCGAAATCGGCACCCTTGAGCTGGAACCCGCCTCCGCAGAGGCCCACACCCAGGAAGCCGAGGTCTGATTTTTCCTTGATTTGAAAAAGGGACTGCCCATGTGGGCAGTCCCTTCTGCTATACCGTCTTCATACAAACATCTAATCGCTTGCAGACCTCCTGGTTAACTCCATTCAGATACCGCCAGATGGCATAAAGTCCGCCTGCATTAGCATCCTTCATCTGCTCCAAACCTATGACCATGATCTTAACCGCACCCAACCCATCTGAAAAATGCTGGACCGCTTCCTCCAAATCGTATAACTGTGTTGAATCCATATTTCCTCCCTTGATTTTCACCGGGAGTTGTGGCATAATAGATTTGCCATTCCTCCCGGGTGATGGTATTAGAGTTTCGGTGATCCTTGCTTGGGGGCCGAAACTCTATTTTTTGTCCAGTTCAGCCTTTAGGAGTTCGATCCCGTTGACGATAGCATCAATCCGTGATGTACCTAACTTATCAGCGCAGTATTGTATGCTCTGCGCTTCTTGCTCTGTTACCCGGATGTTGATTGTCACAGTACGGGATGCCTCCCCTTTCGGCGGCCTTCCAGTCCTTGGCGACACATGGTTCACCTCACTTTAGCGCGCACTAAAATTATAATTTATACCCGCATGAAAGACAATAGGTTTTCTGTAAATAATAAAAATATCCTATTCGCAAATTAAAATGCAGGGGCGGCCTGTGGCCGTCCGCAAACGGTGGACTCTCCGTTATGTTACAAAGATGTAACCGTCCAAGTTTGGAGTGCTGGGACGGTTACTTCTTTTTATTGATGATCTGGAGAACCTTGGCACATCTCTTTTCCCTGCGCTCCCAAGCCTCCCTTCGCAAAGGGAGGTGGACGACTGCCGCATGTGTTGGAGGGATTCTTTACAAAACAGGGCCGCCCATTGGGCGGCCCTGCTGCGCTTCAGGAAACTTACTTCAGGTTGAAGAAAGCCTTCATGCCGGGGTACTGAGCCACGTCGCCCAGCTCCTCCTCAATGCGGAGCAGCTGATTGTACTTGGCCACACGGTCGGTACGGCTGGGGGCGCCGGTCTTGATCTGGCCGGCGTTGAGGGCTACGGCGATATCGGCAATGGTGGCGTCCTCGGTCTCGCCGGAGCGGTGGGACACGATAGCGGTATAGCCGGCCCGGTTGGCCATCTGGATGGCGTCCAGGGTCTCGGTCAGGGTGCCGATCTGGTTGACCTTGATGAGGATGGCGTTGCCCACCTTCTTCTCAATGCCGGTGGCCAGACGGGACACGTTGGTAACGAACAGGTCGTCGCCCACCAGCTGCACCTTGTCGCCGATGGCCTTGGTCAGCATGGCCCAGCCTTCCCAGTCGGTCTCGGCCATGCCGTCCTCCAGGGAGATGATGGGATAGGTGTCGGCGAACTTCTTCCACATATTCACCAGCTGCTGCTGGGTCAGCTTCTTGTTGCTCTTGGGCTGGATATAGCACTTCTCCTCCTCGTTCCACCACTCGGAGGAGGCGGCGTCGATAGCGATCTTGAAGTCCTCGCCGGGCTTGTAGCCGGCCTCCTCGATAGCCTGGACAATCACTTTCAGAGCGTCCTCATCCTTTTTCAGGTTAGGGGCGTAGCCGCCCTCGTCGCCCACACCGGCAGCGGGGGTGCCGTTCTCCTTCAGGGTCTTTTTCAGCTGATGGAAGACCTCAGCGCAGCGGCGCAGGGCCTCACGGAAGGAGGGGGCGGAGACAGGCATAATCATGAACTCCTGGATCTCCACGTTGTTGGTGGCGTGAGCGCCGCCGTTGAGGATGTTCATCATGGGGACGGGCAGCTGCTTGGCGTTGACGCCGCCGATATAGTTGTACAGGGAGGTGCCCAGAGCGTTGGCGGCAGCCTTGGCGCAGGCCAGGGAGGCGCCGAGAATGGCGTTGGCACCCAGGCGGTCCTTGTTGGCGGTGCCGTCCAGATCAATGAGCATCTTGTCGATGGCGGTCTGGTCCAGCACGTTGGTGCCGATGAGGGCCTCGGCGATCTCGGTGTTCACGCTCTCCACAGCCTTCAGCACGCCCTTGCCCAGATAACGGCTCTTGTCACCGTCCCTGAGCTCACAGGCCTCATAGATACCGGTGGAAGCGCCGGAGGGAACAGCCGCGCGGCCCATGGTGCCGTCTTCCAGGTAAACCTCTACCTCAACGGTGGGGTTGCCGCGGGAATCCAGGATTTCGCGGCCGATTACGTCTACGATTTCGATCATCTGCTTCATGGTGTTTGATCTCCTTTCAAATTGTCGGATATCATTTGGGTAAGGCGGGACCACCCGCCGGGTCAACAAATTTTACTGGGCAATCAGGGTCTGTCCGTCCATCTCGGCCGGTTTTTCCAGGCCCATCAGGTCTAGCATGGTGGGGGCAATGTCGCACAGGCGACCGTCCCGCAAGGTGACATTGGCGCCCACAATGCAGAAAGGCACCAGATTGGTGGTGTGGGCGGTGAAGGGGGAGCCGTCGGTGTCCACCATCCGCTCGGCATTGCCGTGGTCGGCGGTAATCAGAGACACGCCGCCCATCTTGGAGGTGGCCTCCACTACCTTGGCCACGCACTCATCCACAGTGGAAACCGCCTTGCAGGCGGCCTCATACACGCCGGTGTGGCCCACCATATCACAGTTGGCAAAGTTGAGGATAATCACGTCATAGCTGCCGCTGAGAATGTGCTTTACCGCCTCCTCGGTGACCTCATAGGCGGACATCTCAGGCTGGAGGTCGTAGGTGGCCACCTTGGGGGAGTTGATAAGGCACCGGTCCTCCCCCGGGAAGACCTGCTCCACGCCGCCGTTGAAGAAGAAGGTCACATGGGCGTACTTCTCTGTCTCGGCAATACGCAGCTGGGTCAGGCCCAGGTTGGAGATGTACTCCCCAAAGATGTTTTGCAGCTTCTGCCGGGGATAGGCCACCGTCACATTGGGCATGGTGGCGTCGTACTCGGTGGTACAGATAAAGTCCACGGGGATAAAGCCGGTCTTGCGGTCAATATCATTGAAGTCCTCGTCCACCAGGCAGCGGGTGATCTCCCGGGCCCGGTCAGGGCGGAAGTTGAAGAAAATCACCGAGTCGTTGTCCCGAAGGTGGGCATCCTTGGCGCACACCACAGGGACTACAAACTCATCTGTAATGCCTGCGTCGTAGGAGGCCTGGACGGCCTCAGCGGCGTCGGCCACGAAGGGGGCCTGGCCGCAGACAATGGCGTCGTAGGCCTTCTGGAGGCGGTCCCACCGCTTATCCCGGTCCATGGCGTAGTAGCGGCCCATAACAGTGGCAATCTGACCAATCCCCAGCTGCTGTATCTTGGCCTGGAGCTGCTCCACGTAACCCTTGCCCGAGGAGGGCGGCACGTCACGGCCATCCAGGAAGCAGTGGACATAGACCTTTTTCAGGCCCTGGTCCTGGGCCATCTTCAACAGAGCAAACAGATGGGTGATATGGCTGTGGACGCCGCCATCGGACAGCAGGCCCATCAGGTGCAGGGCGGAGCCCCACTCCCGGCAGTTGTCCATGGCCTCCAGGTAAGCGGGGTTCTCAAAGAAGACCCCGCTCTCAATGTCCCGGCTGATGTGGGGCAGATCCTGGAACACTACCCGGCCCGCGCCGATATTGGTGTGGCCCACCTCGCTGTTGCCCATCTGGCCGTCAGGCAGGCCCACGTCCAGCCCGGAGGCGGACAGCTTGCTGTGGGGGCACTGGGAGAAAAACTTGTCCAGGTTGGGGGTGGGAGCGTTAACCACCGCGTTGCCTGCGGAGGGGTTCTCCACTCCAAATCCGTCCATAATAATCAAAGTAGTAGGTGTTTTCATAAAACAGCCCTTTCTTTTATTGCTGAAAACCTCATCTCTGCGCGTCCCGCACCTCCGACAAAGGCCGGAGGCCGGGTAAGAGACTCAAATCCGGCGCAGAGACGTAGGGCGCAGACACAGGGTTTTCAGGGGCAGCGCCCCTGAACGGCGCTTTGGTGACTTTGCCGCTGTTGGCAAAGTCACTCGCCGCCCCCGTCCCTACGAAAATTACTCCTGATTGGCAGCCTCGATAATCTTCACGAAGTCCGCGGGCTTCAAGGCGGCACCGCCGATGAGGCCGCCGTCCACGTCGGGCTGAGCCAGCAGCTCCTGGGCGTTCTTAGCGTTCATGGAACCGCCGTACTGGATGGTAACGGAGCGGGCCACATGAGCGCCATACTGCTTGCGGATCACGGTGCGGATGGCCTGGCACACCTCACCGGCCTGCTCGGCGGTGGCCGTCTTGCCAGTGCCAATGGCCCACAGGGGCTCATAGGCAATGACCACATGGCGCACCTTCTCGGGGGCCACGCCGGCCAGGGCGCACTTCACCTGGTAGGCGATCAGCTCCATGGTCACCTCCAGCTCACGCTGCTCCAGGCTCTCACCCACGCAGATGATGGGGATCAGTCCGGCCTCAATGGCGGCGTGGACCTTCTTGTTTACAGTGAAATCGGTCTCGTTGTAGTACTGGCGGCGCTCGGAGTGGCCGATGATGACATACTTGGCCCCTGCCTCCTTAATCATGGCGGCGGTAATCTCGCCGGTGTAGGCGCCGTGGTCCAGCTCATGGCAGGTCTCGGCACCAATGGCAATGTGGCAATCCTTGAACAGACGGACAGCGGCCTGGATATTGACCGCGGGGACGCACAGCACCACGTTGCACCACTTGCCCTTGGGCATGATGGGCTTGATTTCCTCGGCAAAGGCCTTGGTCTGGGACAAGGTGTTGTTCATTTTCCAGTTGCCGGCGATAATTGTCTTACGGTAACGACGATTCATGGTAAATCACTCCTATTTGTTTTTCCAGATTATTTCGCAAAGGGGGGTGATCCCCCATTTCACAACGAAAGATTACGCGTCCAGCAGGCAGGCCACGCCAGGCAGCTCCTTGCCCTCCATAAACTCCAGGGAGGCGCCGCCGCCGGTGGAGATGTGGGTCATCTTGTCGGCATAGCCCAGCTGCTGCACAGCCGCCGCGCTGTCGCCGCCGCCAATGATGGTAATGGCGTTGGTCTTGCTCAGGGCCTCGGCCACCGCCTTGGTGCCCACGGCAAACTTGTCAAACTCAAACACACCCATGGGGCCATTCCAGATAACGGTACCGGCATCGGCCACGGCATCGCAGTACAGCTTCATGGTCTCGGGGCCAATATCCAGGCCCTCCCAGCCATCGGGAATCTCACCGGCCTTGACCACCTTGGAGTTGGCGTCAGGGGCGAAGGCGTCGGCAATGACGGTATCCACGGGCAGCAGCAGCTTGACGCCCTTGTCCTTGGCCTTCTGGATCATCTCCAGGGAGTAGTCCTTCCAGTCCTCCTCCAGCAGGGAGTCACCCACAGTGCCCCCCTGAGCGGCGGAGAAGGTGTAGGCCATGCCGCCGCCAATGATAATGGTATCGGCAATCTCCAGCAGGTTGTTGATGACGCCGATCTTGGAGGAAACCTTGGAGCCGCCCAGGATGGCCACCAGGGGACGCTTGGGATTGGCCAGCGCGCCGCCGATAAAGTCCAGCTCCTTTTGAATCAGGAAGCCGCTGACGGCGGGCAGGTAGTCGGCCACGCCGGCGGTGGAGGCGTGAGCGCGGTGGACAGCGCCAAAGGCGTCGGACACATATACCTCGGCCATGCCAGCCATGGCCTTGGCCAGGGCGGGATCGTTCTTGGTCTCGCCCGCCTCAAAACGGGTATTCTCCAGCAGCAGCACCTGGCCGGCCTGGAGAGCGGCGGCCTTGGCCTGGGCGTCGGGGCCCACCACGTCGGCGGCCATGATAATGTCCTTGCCCAGCAGCTCACCCAGGCGGGCGGCCACAGGCTTCAGAGACAGCTCAGGCTTGACCTCTCCCTTGGGCTTGCCCATGTGGGAGCAGGCGATTACCGCCGCGCCCTGGTCCAGCAGATACTGGATGGTGGGCAGAGCGGCCCGGATGCGCTTGTCGTTGGTGATAACGCCGCTTCCGTCCTTGGCCATGGGCACGTTGAAGTCGCAGCGCAGCAGGACCTTCTTGCCCTTGACGTCGATGTCCTTAACTGTCTTTTTGTTATAGTTCATGTTCTTGACTCCCTTCTTTTGGTAAAGGTGACAAAATGTGCTTACCGCTCTTGGGCCATCTCCCCCACTCCGGACAGCTCCGGGAATCCCTGCTGGCGCAGCGCCTCATAGGTGAGAACCGCCACCGAGTTGGCCAGGTTCAGGCTCCGGGCGTCAGGCCGCATGGGAATGCGGACGCACCGGTCCTGCCACCGCTCCCGCAGATCCTCGGGCAGACCGGCGGTCTCCTTGCCGAACATCAGCCAGCACCCCTCCCGGTACTGGGCCCGGGTGTAATCCCGGGGAGCCTTGGTAGTGGCCAGCCATAGATCCGGCCTGGGGTTGATGGCAAAGAAGTGGTCCAGACTGTCGTATACGTGCAGATCAACCATATGCCAGTAGTCCAGCCCGGCCCGCCGCACGGCCCTCTCACTGATGTCAAAGCCCAGGGGCTTTACCAGATGGAGACGGCTGCGGGTAGCGGCGCAGGTTCGGGCAATATTGCCGGTATTTTGCGGTATCTCCGGCTCGACCAGTACGATATTCAGCACTTGGGCCCCTCCTTGCTCTTGCGGCTTTCATTGTAGTCCAAACCAAGAAAAATTTCAACTGTAAAATGGTCGAAATATTGCAGAAACTTCACAAATTTATTGAAATATCTACGATTCACCCCGTTTTTTGTGCAATCTCGAGATTTACCACTTTTTTCTTCACTTTTTTTAGGCAAAGTGCCGAAGTTATTTGCTTTTAAATGTCAGAAAAAATGCGTCCGCTCTTCTTTTTTCCTTTCTGATCCTCTGGACAGTAGAAAAATTGTACAAATTTTTCTTCCTCTTTCTGGTAAATGGCCTATCCCTTTTCAGAAATGCGTGCTATAATGTTCTCTACCACTACTAATTAAAAACGATTTGGAGGTCTTTTCTATGTCTCATACCGTTGAAATCCTCTCTGTGGGCACCGAGCTGCTTTTAGGCAACATCGCTAACACTGACGCTCAGATGCTGTCCCAGGGATTGAGCGAGCTGGGGCTGAATGTCTTCTGGCATACCGTGGTGGGTGACAACCCCCAGCGGGCCCGGGAGGCCGTCGCCCTGGCCAAGCAGCGGGCGGACGTCATCATCACCACCGGCGGCCTGGGCCCCACCTGTGACGATCTGACCAAAAACGTCCTGGCTGAGGCCTTTGGCAAAAAGCTGGTCTTTGACGAGGGTTCAGCCCAGCGCATCCGTTCCTACTTCAACCGTATCAACCGGCCCATGACGGACAACAACCTCCAGCAGGCCATGCTGCCCGAGGGCTGCACCATTCTGGAAAACGACTGGGGCACCGCCCCCGGCTGCGCCTTTGAGGCGGAGGGGGTCCATGTCATCATGCTCCCCGGCCCCCCCAGTGAGTGCCGGCCTATGTTCCAATACCGGGCCAAGCCCTACTTACTGTCCCTGTCCGAGGGGGTGATTGCCTCCCACACCATCAAGCTCTTCGGCATTGGGGAGTCCTCCATGGAGGCCCAGCTCCGGGACCAGATGAACGCCATGACCAACCCCACCCTGGCCCCCTACGCCAAGGAGGGGGAGTGTGAGCTGCGGGTCACCGCCAAGGCGGCCACTGACGAGGAGGCCCAGGCCCTCCTCAAGCCTACGGTAGAGCAGGTTAAAAAGCTCTTCCACGACAAGGTGTATGGAGTGGACGTGCCCTCTCTGGAATATGTGGTGATTGAGACCATGAGAACAAAGGGGCTCACCCTGGGCGTGGCCGAGAGCTGCACAGGCGGGCTTATTGCCAAGCGGCTCACCGACGTCCCTGGGGCCTCTCATGCCTTTAAGGGGGGCATTGTGTCCTACACCAACGAGATTAAAGAACAGGTCCTGGGTGTGCCCGCCCACATGCTGGAGCGGTATGGCGCGGTGTCCAAAGAGGTGGCCGCCGCCATGGCTGAGGGCGCCCGGAAGGTACTGGACTGCGATATCGCTCTGTCCTCCACCGGCGTGGCCGGGCCGGACAGGGACGACTGGGACAATGAGGTGGGCACCATGTATGTGGCCATTGCCACCGCTATGGGCACCCACGTCCGGGCCCTGAACCTGGGCAACCGCCCCATGCGGGAGCGGCTGCGCACCCAGACCGCCAGCCACGCCTTCGACCTGGCCCGGCGGTATCTGTCCGGGCTGGACTACGGAGACTGAGCCTGCATCAAAATAAGGCCCCCTTCGCAAAGGGGGCTGTCAGCGAAGCTGACTGAGGGTTTTCCCAAAAAACCGCGGTATGTAACTGTTGGGAAAACCCTCCACCACCGCCTTCGGCGGCGGTCCCCCTCCCTTTGCGAAGGGAGGCTTTTGAGAGGGCCATCCCTACAACAAAACTTAGGAGGTTGATTATTTTGTCCGCTCTGGCAAAGAGGTCTGCCCGCTCTGTGGACATGACCCAGGGCAATGTGGTGGGCCATCTGGTCCGCTTCGCCGTCCCGCTGCTGCTGGGCAACCTGTTCCAGCAGTTCTACAATACTGTGGACCTGTGGGTGGTGGGCCGGTATGTCAACAATGCGGCCTACTCCGCTGTGGGCACTGTCACCCCCATCATTGTCATGCTCATTGGCTTCTTCATGGGGCTGGCCAGCGGCGCGGGGGTGGTCATCTCCCAGTATTACGGGGCCAAAAAGCAGGATCAGGTACGGAAAACTGTCCACACCTCCATTGTCATGACCCTGGTGCTGGGGGTTGTGCTGTCAGTGGCGGGCATCCTCATCATCCCTGTAATGCTCCGGTTAATGAAAACCGCCCCGGAGGCTGTTCCGGAGGCCACCACCTACCTGACCATCTACTTTGCCGGGGCCATAGGCCTGCTGCTGTACAATATGGGCTCTGGCATCCTCCGGGCGGTGGGGGATTCCAAACGGCCCTTTTACTTCCTGGTGGTGTCCGCCCTGCTGAATATCGCTCTGGATCTGATCTTTGTCATCGGCTTTCACATGGGGGTGGAGGGCGTGGCCCTTGCCACCATTCTGTCCCAGGGGGTGTCGGCGGCGCTGGTTCTTACTGTGCTGGCCCGCAGCGGTGAGGATTGCATCCGCCTGCGGTTCAGGGAACTGCGGGTGGACTTCCGCATCCTGCAGCAAATCATCCGGATTGGCGTTCCCTCCGCCCTGCAAATGGCTATCACCTCCTTCTCCAATGTGTTTGTTCAGTCCTACATCAACTTCTTTGGTCTGGACTGCATGTCCGGCTGGACCACCTACAGCAAGCTGGACCAGTTTATCATCCTCCCTGTTCAGTCCCTGGGCCTGGCGGCCACCACCTTTGTAGGGCAGAACCTGGGCACCAGCCAGGTGGAACGGGCCAAGGAGGGCACCCGGGCGGCCTTTTTCCTGTCTGCAGGCATAACGGTGGCCATCTCAGCCTTTGCCATTATCTTCGCCCCCTGGCTGGTGGCTTTCTTCAATGACAAGCCTGAGGTGGTGGCCTACGGCACCCTCTTCCTGAGGCATATGTGCCCCTGTTATGTACTGATCTGTGTCAACCAGGTCTACTCCGGTTCCCTCCGCGGGGCAGGCATCAGCCAGCCGCCCACCTATATCATGCTGGCCTCCTTTGTGGTATTCAGGCAGATATACCTTTATATTATGGCAAACTTTATCTCCAACACCATTCTGCCCATTGCCCTGGGCTACCCCGCCGGATGGCTGGTGTGCAGCATTTTGACCTTGATCTACTACAGCCATGTGGATCTGGCCGGCAAGCGGGTGGTGGACGATCCCTCCTCCATGCCGGAGAAAACATAAAAAAGAGCGCCTAATGGGTGTGTTTGATAAAGAATGACGCACAAGACCCAAAAACATCAGGCAGTCACCGCAAAATGAAGCCAATGTGACACAAATTAACACCCGAGAGAAAGCACGATTGAAAGATCGTGCTTTTTCTTTTGCCCAAAAGGAGGCCCTGACCATGCCGGAAATCATACTGTCAGATTATTTCTACGGCGATGAATCGGAGGAATTTGTCTATTTCAAAATCCCCCGCCAGTTGATCACCAACCCGAAATTCAAGCACGTCTCCACGGACGCCAAGCTGCTGTATGGGATGCTGCTGGACCGCATGAGCCTGTCCGCCCGGAATGATTGGAATGACAGCGACACTTGGCGCGTCTATATCTACTACACCGTGGAGGAAATCTGCGAGGATATGACCTGTGGTCGGGACAAGGCCATGAAGCTGCTGGCCGAGCTGGACACGAAGAAGGGCGTCGGCCTGATTGAGCGCATCAAGCAGGGCCAGGGGAAGCCCACGAAGATATACGTCAAGCGGTTCACTACACGGACAGCGCCGCCCAAACCGGCCCCGCCTCCCCCGGAGCCTTTCGCGCCCATTTCACAGGTCGATTTTTCCAACGTGCAGAAGTCGGAAATTCCGACGCCAAGAGGTGGAAAAAATCGACGTGCAGCCGTCTAAAAACCCGACCCTAATTATACTAAGAGAATCCAGACAGAGCTTATCCAGCCTGATCCAT
Source organism: Flintibacter muris (assembly GCF_943192995.1). GTDB lineage: Bacteria > Bacillota > Clostridia > Oscillospirales > Oscillospiraceae > Lawsonibacter > Lawsonibacter muris. The sequence goes on along the minus strand of NZ_CALPCP010000020.1, from coordinate 19,970 downwards.
CCATCTCCCCCGAAAGCCCCCCGCAGAAGATTTGGAGATGGATCGATACGAGCGAAGAAAAGATCTGAAAGCGAATATTGATTACGAGCGTCTGCGGAAGGAGTACCCCTACGATGACATAGACGACCTTCTGGAGCTGATGCTGGACACGGTATGCAGCACCGCCCCCGCCATACGGATCGGCGGCAGCGACATTCCCACAGAGGCGGTCAGAGACCGCTTCCTCCAGCTTGACAGCGAGCACATCCAGTATGTGATTGACGCGCTGAAACAGACTACCACAAAAACCAATGATATCCGGGCCTATCTGTTGACGGCGCTCTACAACGCACCGGTGACGATAGGTTCTTACTATTCCGCCGCCGTGCGGCATGACGTCACCACCGGCGCGGATGGCGCCGTTTCCCTGCGGGTTGCTCCTGGCTCCTACAAAATCACGGAGAAGTCCGTGCCTGCCCCCTACTACCTGCCCAGCAGGAACGCCGACCGGGAGCAGACAATCAGCCTGAATCCCGGCGATGAAAAGACGGTGAAGCATTGAACCAAAGCCAGATGATCGATGATAGGGCCGCTCCCCGCTGTTCTGTCGGGAGCGGCCCTCTGATTTCCCAGGAGGTGATCTACTGAAAAAACAATCGCAGACGGGCATCGCGGGGTATCTGTTTTTCTACCCCCTGGTGGTCTGGGCGGCGCTGCTGCTGGCCCAATCCCTGGGCGGCGGCCTGCCGGAGATCATTGCCAATCTGACAGCGGCCATGGAACACCCCTTCAGCATCCAGTGGACGGATCACAGCCTTGTGACCATCCTGGCCTGCACCGGAGCCTATATCATGGGCATTTGCTGGACACAAAAAACCGACATGGTCAGTGGTACATTGACACCACTGAAACTCTTGGCGAGAATCGCCAAAAGTTTAGCGAATGCTCGGCACAAACCGCTGATGGCCGTCAAAGGTATAATGCCCGTAAACTGGTCACAAAATTTTTCGGCGTTACCGAGTACGAAATTCGGAAAGCCGTCAAACTGACTCAACTGATACCGGAATTGTCCAATATTCTGGAGGACAATCCCAAGCAGCTCAATCTCGCCTGTGCCGATCTGATCGCGGACTACGACGCTGAGTCTCAAAAGGCGTTCGTTTGAGTGAACAGGAACTTGTCCAGCTGTTTGAGGATCAACCCATCCGGACGGCGTGGGACGCGGATCAGGAAGAATGGTATTTTTCAATTGTTGATGTAATCCAAGTCCTTGTTGACCAGAGCAATTATAATACTGCCCGCAAGTATTGGAATAAGCTGAAGCAGCGTCTGAAGGATGAAGGCAGTCAGTTGGTGACAAATTGTCACCAACTGAAGTTGAAATCTCCCAGGGACGGAAAACGATATGCAACTGATGTTGCAACAATACAGCAGCTTTTTCGTATAATTCAGTCTGTGCCCTCCCCCAAGGCAGAACCTATCAAGGTCTGGTTAGCACAGGTTGGCCGGGAGCGGATTGAGGAAACGATCGACCCGGAGCAGGCTATACCGAGACTATCACCGCTCTGTGAGAAAATCGTGAGAAAGTCCGTAGAAAAACAGTGGAACCCCGTATGTGCTAACGAGAAAACAGCGTTCTTGCCTTTGGTACAATGACAGTGCCAAGGCAAGAGCGCCTTACTTTTTATCAGCGGAAGGAGTTTTCACATGGAATTGCTGATCGACCATGTTTCCAAGCGATTCAAAGACAAAAAAGCGGTCAATGACATCAGCCTGGAACTGACGCCGGGGGTCTGGGGCCTGCTGGGGGCTAACGGCGCGGGCAAGACCACCCTCATGCGGATGATTGCCGGGATTATGACCCCCACCTCCGGCCGGGTGGTGTATGACGGTGTTCCCATTCAGGAGTTAGGGGAACAGTACCGGAGCATTTTCGGGTTTCTGCCCCAGGACTTCGGCTTCCACCCGGAGTTCACCGTCAAGGACTACCTGGCCTATGTGGCCGCCCTAAAGGGGCTTCCGGAGCGGCAGAGCTGGTGGAGGATTCGTGAGCTGCTGGAGCGGGTCTCCCTGATGGACGTCTATAACAAGAAGATTTCCAAGCTCTCCGGCGGCATGAGGCACCGGGTGGGGATCGCCCAGGCCCTGCTGAATGACCCGGAGGTGCTGATCCTGGACGAACCCACCGGGGGCCTGGATCCCGGCGAGCGGGTGCGCTTCCGCAATCTGCTGTCGGAGTTCGCCCATGACCGGATCGTGCTGATCTCCACCCACATCGTCCCCGACGTGGAGTATATCGCCACCTGCCACGCCATCATCAAGGGCGGCAAGCTGCTGACGACAGGGACGACGGAGGAACTTGTCAAGCTGGTGGAGGGCAAGGTGTGGAGCTGCACCATCCCGGCAGATCTGGTGCCGGAGTATGAGAGCAAGCTGCAGATCACCAATCTGCGAAACGAGAACGATGGCAGCGTCTCCATCCGCTATCTGTCGGATCGGCCCCGCAACGCCGTTTCCAGCGCCGCAACACCCCGGCTGGAGGATCTGTATTTGTGGATGTTCCCGGAAAGCAGCGGAGAAAATGACAGGAGGTATCGGTAAATGAGAATCTTTCGGTTGGAATTGAAACGGGTCTTGAAGTCAAGGCTCACCTGGATTTTGCTGGCGCTGGCATTGATCCTCTCCGTCCTGCTGGCCTACCTGCCAACCACCTACTGCTACAGTAACTATACAGACGAGGCTGGAAACGAGATCAACCTGACCGGGCTGGCCTCCATCGCCTACGAAAAGGAGCGTCAGGCGGACGCCAGCGGCATGGTCACCCCAGAGCGGGTGCGGGAGGCCGTGGAGATCTATCAAGCCTGCCTTACGTCCTACGGCGTCACGGAGTCCTACGATCTGCCGGAGGGCGTCTATGAAAAGGAGATCCTCCCCATCGCCCCGCTGCTCCACGGCGTCAAGGAGGCGTTTGCCGACCCGGACACCGGCATGGCCCCCACCATCATGGAGATCGACCCGGCACAAATCGACGACTACTATTCCGTCTGCGAGGCCCGGATTGCCTCCCTGATGGCGATGGAGCAGCCGGACAGCCCCGCCGTTCAGCACAAGGCCGTTGAGATGTACCAGAAGGTGGAAAAGCCCTTTGAGGTCTATCCCGGCATGAGTTCCACTATCCTGGACTACCAGAACATCATGGGCTTTCTGGTACTGCTGTTCTGCGTGGTGATCGCCGCCCCGGTGTTCTCCGCCGATTATCAATCTGGTGCGGATGATATTCTGCGCTGTACCCGGAATGGCCGGGCCAGGCTGGGGATTGCCAAGTTGCTGGCCGCCTTGTTCATTAGCGGGGCCGCCTTTGTAATCTGCGCCGTTGTGCATATTCTGGTGGTCAATAGCCTGTTCGGCTGGGAGTGTACCAAGACCTCCATCCAGATGCTCTACTCCATCGTGACCCTGACCGGCATGAATATCGGGGAGCTCCAGCGCCTGTTTGCCGTGGCCGGTCTGCTCTCGGTGCTGGCGTCTGTCAGCTTCACCCTGTTTCTCTCATCCAAATGCAGGAGTACCGTGGCGTCTCTGGCCTCCGGGCTGGTGTTCTGCATCGCGCCGGTGGTGCTCTCCATGACGGTGCCGGGGGCACTGTCCACCTGGTTGTGCAGCATCCTCCCCGCCAGCGGCACCAGTATCCAGGCCAGTATCCTTTACGCCATCACTGACTTCAAGTTTTTGAGCCTGGGCGGGCTGGCGGTCTGGACGCCCTATGCTATGATCGGGGCCTGTATCATTGAGATACCGCTGTTCGCGTTCCTGGCGGTGCGCTCCTATTGTCGGCATACCGTAAACTGAACTATTCCCCTTTGAACGAAAACGCCACTCGGGTAAATACCCCAGACATTTTAAGAAACAAACACAAAGGAGATCATCAAAGACCTGCAAGCAAACCCGGTTTTTATTTCTGCAAACGTTGTTTTGTCGTACCGATGTACAGCTGTTATTCCTTATATGGACGAATTCTTAAGCCTCATAACACTTTATTTCTCATACATACAATGTACACTGGAACGTTCTATCATTCCCTGGATACACCTGCCATTACAGCGAAGGCAGCGCTGAATGGTCTCCGGTCTGCCTTGGCGAATCTTGTTGACCCACTCTGGGTCTGCTATCAACTGTCGGCTCATAGCAGCACAATCAATTCTTCCAGATGTTAGCTGCTTCTCCACAAAATCCGGATCTGTCAATCCCCCTACACCGCAGACTGGTAAACTGGTACAGTTTCGGACTATGTCACTATAGCGCAGAAAACACCCCTCTTCACCAAAATAGGGGTGCTTGGCTGAGGGAATCACATCACCCAAGGCACAGTGGTTTGCAAGGGTCACATGAAAACTTGTCACCCCGGCCTTCTCCAAGACCTGTACATAATAGGGCACCTCCTCCTGCAAAACCCCTGCGTTGCCATAATGGGGATTCTCTTGGCGGACGCACAGCTTATAGTCTACTGGCAGTTGAGGCAGACGGATGCGGACTGCACCGACACATTCCTGAACAAAGTGCGCCCTGCTTTTCATGTCTCCCCCATACTCATCTTTTCTCCGGTTAAAAATAGTGGAACATAGGCTTCCCAGCATACGGTCGCCTAATATCTGGACCATATCAAAGCCAGCTTTTTGGGCCAACTGGGCAGCATCGCCGAACATAGCCGCATAACGGCTTAGCTGGGTAGCAGAAAGCTGAGACACATAGTCCCCCGTCTCCTCTTTGGAGACCAGCCGGATACCTCCTGCTCCATCCTCCGCCACTGAATCCGACAGGTACAGCTGTGCACAGATCCTGCAGTTCTCCTGGTGGACTGTATCTGTCATCTGGCTGTAATAAGACAGATCCTCTTCCTTATACAGCGATGGCTCTGTCGACCATGGACTTGCTGGCACATCGCCAATGATAATCATGGCACAGCCGCCCCTGGCAATCTGTCGAAGTTTTGCTAAAAATTCATCTCTGGAAAGTCCCATAGTGCTTGGGGCAAAAATGATCCTGTTTTTCAAAATAATCCCGCCATAATTCACTGGTGACAGGATAGTTTTGTACATGTCCGCTACCTCCGATCCTCACTGCTGCCTCTTAGCTTCTGCTAGCAGGCGTGTCAACTCTGCTTTTATCCCATCGGCGCACATTCCACAGCTCTTGGCGCAGTGGGTATACTGCTGCACCTCTGAAAAGGTCCTCGCGCCTGCCTCCACCGCCCGTCTGATGCTACCGCTGGTAACATTGAGGCACAAGCACAAAACACATCCGTCTTTATTGGGCTGCTCCATTTTCTCCATTTCTGAGCTTTGCAAAATATTCCTTGACATTGTCACTGTCCACCACATCCCCATACTTCATCCAGATATCCAGCAATGCCGCTTTGTGGGAGACCACGATTCGGTCAAAAAGGCAATCCTCCACACAGACCAGGTGATAGCTCCGGCTCGCGGCGTCTACCGCCGTAGCGCGGCAACAGCCGCTGGTGGAACCGCCAACAATAATAACTGTGTCAATGCCCAAGGTAGTCAGGTAGCTCTGCAAGGGGGTACCATAAAAAGCACTGGCATAGCTTTTGGGGATTACAAGCTCCTTTGTCCATGGCTGCACACAGTCTAGAAGAGCTGCACAGGGGTGTCCATCTATAAATTTTCTGTTATCCCGAACCCGCTTTCCTGCAAAATTGTCAAACAGAGCAGTCCTGTTCTGGACATTGCGGGTATAGAAAACCGGGACTCCCGCCTCCCGCGCCGCATCCCGCAGAGAGATAATATTTCGAACGCCTACCCACGCCTTTGCGCCTCCACCAGAGGGCCACTCTTCCAACTGCTCTGTAATGGGTGCATCTCTGCCAATGTAGTTGGGTTGCAGGTCAATACACATCAGGACCGGCCGTTTCCCATAACCTCTTGGCTGTCCATATTTTCCCTTTTCGATAACAATGCGGTCTTCTTCTGTGAGAATATCTTCCCAGATCTTGGATATTTGTCCGCTCATGTTTTCTCCTTCTCCATATTTGCCGGCTCAGCCAGCTCCATCCCAAATAGATTTTTCTTCCTCAGCATCAAAACCATCATAAGACAGAAGACCATCAAAAATCCGATGGCAATGTTCATGATCCCACCAAAGGTTCCTACTGTGTTGTACAAGTGACGGACCGCAGGCATACCCACCAGGGAACAACAGCACATCAGCGTCTGGGTAAATCCTATATATTCTGAGAGATGCTTTTTCCCAAATAGGGAGATAGATGCTGTCACACCATACAGCACACAGATGGTAGGCCAAAAGCCTAGCAGGGCCGAAAACAGAATTGCCCCTGGTGTGCCGTTCACCACCCTTACTGCAATAAAGGCTGACGCAGTGCATACCGCACAGTACAGCGTCACCAGTCGGAAGCCGAACCGATCTGCAATCATGCCTGCACTGGCCTTACAGCACATATCCACCACTGCGAACACCGAAAGGCAAGCTGCCGCCAGTTCTTCTGAAAAGCCACGTTCAATTAAAATAGTGGACTGATACAGAGAAATGATTTGATAGACCACTGCTACCACAATCATTCCCCCGAAAAACAGCCAGAAGTAGGGGCGCCTCATCCCCTCTTGCAGGGCGATTCCGCCCTCTTCCAAATCCGGATCATCACTGACATTTTCATTTTTATGTCCCAATGTGTAAGGCTGCAGGCCCACATGACCAGGATCATCCCTCAGCAGGAAAACAGCCTGGACACACACAAATATTGCGACCAGCCCCCCAATCATGAAACACGCCGTCCGCCAACCCACGCTGCGGATGACCCAGCCTACAAAGGGACTTCCTATCGCCGTGCCAATCCCACTGGCAGATGCCACCAGCCCAGTGATCTGGCTGCGCCGGTCGGAGAACCAGCGCGCAATAACCAACTGCACTGCCGCCGTACCCGAGAACACTGTGGAGGCGCCAATAAGAATGCCGCCAGCAAACAGATAAACCAGACTGTGAGCACCGGAAAAGAGAATATAGCCCACCATGCTAATCAGGCCGCCAAAGATGATCATCTGCTTCAAAGAAATACGCTTCAGCAGTTTATACAGACTCATTGCGGCGGCGGCGCTGCCGATGCCGTAAAAGACATATACCACTGCAAAATCACCGCTGCTGATCCCAAAGGTCCTAGTGATTGGCATTACAAACAGCGAAAGGCTATAATAGCCCACACCGCAGTTGAACATCATCACTAAAAATAGCGAGAGTACAGTAAGCCAATACCACAGCTTGGAATGTTTTATTTTCATTTTCCACCTCAGGCCGGCACAGACCGGCAGATAAAAGTGCGGGGGGCGATGTCCCCACTGCCCCCCGCATGTTAAATGATGCTTGCGCTGCACGGTCACTTCTGCTTAAGATCCTTCAAAACTTTCCATCCGGAGGTGGAGAATCCTATTTCAAAGTAATAAGCGTCGATGATCTCGTAATCCCAGTTTTCCATAAAGCCGCCCAGCTTCAAATGGCCATGTCCCTTGAAGACATCCCCTTTGATTTCGGAATCGTGATATTCGATCAGAATATCGTCGATCAACTTCTCACCCGTGGGGTCCAGCATATCCTCCACTTGGCGGCGACCATAGCAGACCATGTATTCCTCTTCCGGATACACAACCTTTTCGGTAAGTTCGATCCAGCCGGAGATTAGATTGTCTCCATTCTGACGAACTACACCTTTAATCTTGCTGCCTACATGAGGGGCATACAGTTTGCGCAGGCGGCCGGGGAAACGATTGATGTGGACCTCAGCCAGTTCCGTGTTATAGCCCAGCATGGGGCCGCGCTGGACTGCCCAATCTCGATCCTGCCAAATCTTCGTCAAATAGTTGCCGGGTCTACCCTCAAACTTACAGGGAATGCTGATAAGCCCCTCCTGCATGGTGGTAAAGTAGGGATAGACAAAATTGGCGGCCTTTTCAGCCTGCTCTGTCATGTCCTCATCATGCCCATAGTAATCCGCAAGCATGATCATAAGTTCGCCCTCCCGATTCATTTCGAAGGGAGCAGGAAGATATTGAGCAATTATCTTGGGATCAAGTTTTAGGCGGAAAGAAATAATGTTCTCTGCAACATGTCGACGGGCTCTTCCTTTCTCCTCGTTCAAAACCATTTCCAATCCCCCTTTTCGTCAACAGGCGTTACCTGTGAATCGCTGCCATAGCAGTAGCCAAAGTTATAGAAGAAACCGTCCAGCGGCTCAATCTCCCCCAGGTCCAGCCACTTGCCATAGTAATCGCCGCCGAACTGCAGCGTCGTCTTTCCCCTCCAGCAGTCTACGCCGTCTAGACCGTTGGTAAACTGGAACAGGGGGACATCCTTGACAAAGGGTTCATTTTGGTTGGCCGGGTCCTTCAGGTACCGGGCATGAGCAAATCTCCGACAGCCCACAGGAAGCGCGTCAAAATCGTAGGGTTCGGTCAGTTCGATGGACAGCTTGCACACCATCTCGCCATGGGGCCGGTGGGAGATGCCATAGAGCTTTGTCCCCGCCTTCAGCTCGCTGCGGCCGGTCAGCAGAGGCTGGATATCCGTCATCTGGGTATAGGTAATATTGCGCAGAATGCCGCGGCGCAGGCCGGCGGTCTGGCGGTCCAGACAGACCTGAGACATATATCCAAACTCGAAGCCATTGTATATGGCAGGCATACCAATGGCCAGCTCATGGAATTCAGTCATGTCGGGATCAGGCGGTTCACCGTCCTCCACTTCCCGCAGGCCAGGCATGGCGGTATCCACCATATACACCCAGCCGATATCACCTTTGCCTACCGGCTCAAGAGGCTTGGGCAGCATACGCGCCTGAAGCTTCTTGGGGTCTGCGCGGAAGGGAACCATAATGAGGCTTTGCGTCATAACATATTTTTCGCCAGGCGCAGGATTTACCTTTGTATTCAGTTCAGGCATTCAACATTCACTCCGTTCTTTATTTTTGATGTCTTAGAGAATTTTGATCCCCTTTGCATTGTAGCCCATCATAAACCAGTAGGTGTTTTGAACCTCGTAAGCAAATGAGCCTACCTCTTCTGCATTAAAGACCAGCTTGACATCTCGGCCCTGCCAGACATCCCGATAGCGGATATCCGTGACAATCTCCTGAGTGATATCATCACAGATGGCTTCACCCTTACGCTCCTCCACCAGCTGCATCACCTTGCGAAGGCCGATCCGGTTGGCAAAAAGGAAATCAAAACTCATTTCTCCAACAGGCTTGTCCGCATCAAAACATAGACTGATGGGCTTAGTTCCCTCGTCAATGGCCACCGCCTTTAATCGGCTACCCTCCTGGATGTAATAAAAATCCATCATTTCCGTGGGGAAACGGGTGGTCCGAATGTTGGCATAGAATGCGTCAAAGCCTTTGATACGGCTCTCCATCACGGCCCAATCCCTGTCAAAGTAGCGCACTGCATAGGTCCAACCCCGATGGCCCCGGGCCTCTATATCCACCAGAATCCCGGCGGAGTAGTATTGCGAATAGATTGGGTTGATGAAGGGGTAGTCCTTGCTCTTCTCGTCCCGTAGGGATGCCTCTGTCATCACTACATATGCCCTATCGGATACCACCTGAAAGCCCTCAGGAACCCGGGAAGCAAATTCCGACGTGTTAATCTTGAGCTCTGCAAGGAAGACGGTCTCACCTACCTTGCGGATGTTGCCTACAATAGGCTCATAGGGTACATATTTAAAATTCTGCACTGTCTTCCCTCCTCACTTGGCATCGCACAGGAATTCTTCGCTGCCGTAGGTATAGGCAAAGGTGACAAAGAACGCCCGCTTGATCTTAATCTCGCCCAGCTCCTGGAATAGGCCGTACAGCGTATCGCCAAATTCCAGCTTGCCATCGCCCACATAGACCTTGCTCACCTCAAACTTGGACGGGAAATGGTACAGGGAGGCTTGCTGAATCAGGGGCTTAACATCGTCGCCATGGGCCATATCCGGCAAGTAACGTAGCTGGCCCCAGTCGAAAAAGTGCTCATCCAGCCAGTTGGCGTCGTGGATTTCTTTTACAGTCAGCGAGGCTCTCGCATACAGAGAACCGTCGTTGGTACAGGTGGCAAACATCCGGCTGCCAATGCTGATGTGCTCCTCACCCTCTAACATAGGATGGTTTCGAGTGCGTGAAAAATTATCAATCACGCTGCGATTAAACCCACGGCGAAGGGCACCAGCATAGTGGTCCAACAAAATCCAGGTATTCATAATATTGGGCTTTCCGTTCACCGTACAGGACATGCCCAATGCACACTCAGAAAACTCGGTAGTGTTGGGGTCAGGAGTTTCCCCCTCCACCTCCCGCATAGGAGGAAATGCAGAATCCACAAATCCGCAGGTCAGGATGATATCGCCGTCCTCGTCTGCTCTGGGTTCCAGAGGGGCTGGCAGGAACATCTTTTTGGCAGCCTCTATGTTGGATACAGTAAAATCAAAATTGATAAAGTTCTGAATGATCGCATGGGGGCAGCAATTTTCCCGAGGCTTCATTCCCAAAGTGTTAATCTCCATCTTGTATCACCCATCCTTTCTTCAAACTATGCAGTCTGAGGTGCAGAGCCCCCAGACAGCTTTTTGCTGTTGATCCGGTGGACCAGGAAAGCAGCCACGGTAAAGGCCACACCAATTAATGTGATATCTGTCCGGGGGAAAGCGATCAGAATACCTCCTAAAGCAAAGAGCAGTTGTTCTATCCGGCTATGCATCTTGCCCATCTTCATCATATAACCGCCGATTCCACTGGCCAGGATGAAGGTGCCCAGCGCCACAAAGGCCATATGGTACAGGCTCAGCAACAAATTACCGCCCTGGAGCAGGATTGCAGGTTCGTACAGAAAGTAGAGGGGCAGAAAGTAGACCACGCAACCCAACTGACAGGCCTTCCAACCTGTTTTCATAGCGGGAGCTCCAGCCACAGAGGACGCTACGAAGGCCACTGTGGCTACAGGCGGGGTAATAACAGCCAGCAGAGGATAGTAGATCAGGAATAGGTGTACTGCCATCTTGTCCAGGCCGGTACCTACCAGGGCAGGCGCGACAGACACGGCAAAGAACATATAGGCTACAATATCCATGCCCATCATTCCCATAAGGTAACAGGCCAAAATGGTCAGCGCCACCACAGAGATGATACTCTCACCGCCCAAACGGGTAATGCTGGTGGCAAAAGAGGCAGCCATACCAGTGGTGATCAGACCAGCAATAGTAAAGGTGAAGGGCAGCATTAGGGCACAGATTTGAGTGATTGCTTTGCCGATCAGAGCACAAGCGTGATACAAATTCTTGGGAGTAAGTCGGTTCTTGGGATTCCGGTCAAACCAGGACAGGGCGATTAGCAGACCAGAGGCGTAATAGGGGGTAACCTCGCCCCAACGGAAGTAGACCAGCCCAACGCACAGGAAAATAAGAACGACGATCACATACCAGCCCCGCTTCAGTGTCTCCTTTACGCTGGGACACTGGTCTGTGGGTAGGCCCTTCATACCATGGTTGGCCGCATAAGCGTCTACTTGAAGCAGCAGACCACCATAGTAACACAGGGCAGGGAATATGGCCGCCACCATAACCTGGGCATATGTGAATCCAGACATAGCCACCATGACGAACACGATCGAGCCCATAACCGGAGGCATCAAGATGCCGCCGGTAGCTGCCACAGCCTCAATGCCGCCGGCGTAAACTGCGTCATAGCCGGACTTCTTCATAGCAGGGATTGTAATGGAGCCAGAGGAGACTACATTAGAGATTGGCGAACCAGACAGCATCCCAAAAAAGGCGGAGGTCAGCACGGCCACTTTGGCTGTACCGCCACGGTACCTGCCGCACAGCGCCTGGGCCAAGTCAATAAAGAAGGGGCCGGCACCGGAACAGATCAGTAGGTTGGCAAACATCAAGAACCCAATCAGGATGGTGCCGGTGATGTTACCGGGCAGACCGGCAATACCTTCAGAACCGTAGCAGTAGTAACTGAACAGTGTCTTAATGTCAAACCCGATGCCGGCCAGCATACCGGGCAGATGCTCGCACACCAGAGGATACAGACCAAAAAAGACGCAGATTACAAAGAATGCTCTGCCCGCACCCCGTCGGACCATCTCCAGCAACATCAAAGAGTAGACCACTGCGATAACCAGCTTGAATGTATCAGGGGCAGGCACCCAGCCGACCATGTTAATCTCAATGCCATGGACTGCGAAGTATAAGGGAATGGCCAAAGCCAGAAGCGTCAACACATAGTCAAACCAGGGAATATAGGATTCATATTTTTTAGACGCAGGGGTCAGCAGAAATGCGCTGCAGCCAAATACAGCGAAGATCGTATAATAGTAGGTGGTTGCGGACATAACACCGAACCAGCGAAAGTGCATCATGTAGTAGCACGCGATAAGGATGCCGATGATGGAGATGATGGTGAACCCATGGCGTACCAGCGGCGGCATAACAGCCAGGCGTGAGTTATCCTTATTGACTTCCTCCTCCGCCTCTGCCTTGCGCTTTTCGTCCTTTAGTTCCTCCAGTTCTCCTTCATTCAGCTTCTTTTTTCCGAAAGCCATTCAGAAAGACCTCCTAATTTCCCGTAAAGGCACACGATGGGCGGAGCACGAAGCACGCGCTCCGCCCATCTTATTTGTAGGTGTTCAATATTCTAGATGGTTAGAAGCCGGCAGCCAGGGCCTCCGCGATCTCCGCATCGGACATGATAACCACCGGGGGCAGGTTCTGAGCCTCCTTATAGGCTTCCCAGTAGTCCAGCCAGTCCTGGTTTTGTGTATCAATTTTCACACCGTCGGTGTGGGCCTGGGCAATACAGTCGCTGTAGGCAGTCATATATTTGTCGATCAGCTTAATGTTATACTCCTGACGGGCATCGTCCGCCTCAGTCCACTTACCAATTTCCTTAAAGTAGCGGATAGTACCTTCAGCGACGGGAACATAGGTACGGTCTAGTACTTCCCGGGCGTAATCAACGGACCAGTAGTAGGAGTAAGTATCAAAAGAACCTTGAATTTCGTCCTGATACTCAGCAAAGAACTTGACTAGATTATAGATTAGGTCTTGATCAGCGGATTCAGAGGTAATCCAACCGCCGTCGGAACCCCAGCCGTGTTTGCCAATCGCCGCCTCGTTGCCGAAGCCTATCTTATTGAAGCTGTACACAGGCTGTTTAGATTGGAAGGCTGCACACCACTCGGGGTAAAGTTCAGGGTTGAAGTCCATAACCTTGATGCCCTGGGGTGCGGCAGAGGCCTCAATGATGGAGCTGGAGGTGGGGGTAACATAAGCACACAGTTCGGCCGCGCCAGTAGTAACCAGCTTGGGCATCTCGCCGTAAGAGGAGCAGTAGACCCAGTTCATCTCGTCTACATCCACACCGGCTGCCGCAGCCAAGGAAGCTTTCACGTTTTCCATGGCAGAGTCGATAGTACAGGCAATGGGGGTATCTTTGGTAATATCGGTAGGCTTTTCGATTTTGGAGTCGCCCCTGACAAACATTACGCTGTTGGAGGCAAAATCGGGCCAGACCCAGCGAGCCTGGTAAGGGCCGCCGGTCTCGGTGGCGTAACCGAATTTGGCACCAATCAGGGTGGCCACGTCGCCCATGGTATCATAGGTCATCAGCGTCTCGCCGTTTCTTACCCGCTGAAATTTGGTGGCGTTGGAGTCCTCAGGGAGCAGACGGACCTTGGTGTTTCCGGTACCTTCCAAAATGTTGGACCAGGCCAGGGTGCCTGCGTAGGCCGTAGTACCACTGCCGGTGATACTCAGTTTAACCATGTTGGGCCACTTGAAATCGCTCCCGGCACTCTGAGAAGTGTTTCCGCCGCCGTTTTGACCAGGAGTGGTCTTTTCATTCCCACCTCCGCACGCTGCCAGAGAGAGGAACATCCCGCCTACCAAAAGCAAGGATAGCATCTTTTTCATTGTTCTTTCTCCTTCATAAATTTTTTATACCGCTGCGTTCCGGACCAGCGCGGCCCATCTGCAGAATCAGCACGGACGCTTAACATATTCACCGGTGGGCTCGCCCAAAATCTTTCCATCCTTATAGACTATTTTACCGCGCAGGATGGTAATGACAGGCCACCCCTTCAACTTAATTCCCTCAAACACGTTGTACTCCTGAGCGGAAAAGTCCGCGCCGGCATGGACAGTCTTCTCTAGGTCCAGATTGATCAGGGCAAAGTCCGCGTCTGCACCTACCTCCATGCTGCCCTTCTTCGGCCAAGCCGCATGGGCCTTTGCGGGATTGGTGGAAACCAGTTCCGCGATGCGGGGCAGCGACAGGCCATGCTTCAAGCCCTCGGAGACCATAAAGGGGTACACCAGGGAGGTGCCGCCAAAGCCGCAGCAGGAGCCCCACATATCGTCGTCCAACTTCAACGCCTTGGGAGTCATAGCGTGATCAGAGCCTACCCAATTGATCTCGCCCTGCTTCAGCGCCTCCCACAGCGCCTCGTTGTCGGCCTTCGTGCGCAAGGGCGGGTTGACCTTAGCACAGTTGTTGCCCTGCAGCATCTCCCAGGTCAGGCCCAGAGCATGAAGTGTACACTCACGGCGCAACTTGATATTTGGATAGATTTTCAGTAGATCCCGTGTAGCCTGAAGGGCCTCCGCGCTGGTAATATGCAGAATATTGAGCTTGGCTCCTGTGGCGTTGGCTACGGTGCCCGCCTTCATGATTGCCACTCGCTCCGCAATAGGAGGACGCGCTTCGCTGTAAGCCTGCAGGCCCTTCAGTCCCGCATCGTTCACCTTCTTGATAAAGGCCTTGATCACCTCGTCGTCCTCACAGTGGACACTGACGGAAATTGGCTCGTTCTTAAGCATGGTGTTCAGTCGGGCCGCCTCTTCCATAATGTTATAAAGGTGGCCCAAGTCATAGCAGTCGGACATGGTAGGCGAAACAGTGGAGTTTGCTCCCAAATTCAGCCCTTTGTAGAACATGAAGTATTTAAAGGTCACCACGCCCTGCTCCACCAGCCACTCCATCTCCTGCACCTGCAGGTTATCCATGGGAGCCAGATGGAAACAATAGTCGCAATAAGCGTTTCCAGCAGCCTGCTCCAGGGCCTCTTTATAAATCTCATGGTAAGGGCCCGTCTTGTTCATGTAGTGTGCACCGGTGCGGAAATAGCTCATCATGGTGGTCACACCACCGGTCAGTGCGGCTTTACTCTCGCTGTTGACATCCTTGTCCATCGGTGCATAGATACCGAAGTGCGTATGGCAGTCCACCGCACCAGGCATAACGGTCAACCCCTTGGCATCCAGCACCTCCCGGGCTTCCTCAGCGGCGATCTCAGCAGTGCTGATCGCGGCAATCTTACCATCCTTGACAGCAATCGTACAGTTTTCCACCTTATCCGCAAGGACAACTGCGCCGTTCTTGATCAGCAAATCATATTTTTGCATTTTTAACGCCCCTTTTCAAATATATTGATGTGTATTGGCAAAGGATCTAACAACTTGTTAATGATAGCGTGCATCCAGTTCCGCTGTGTCCAGGAAGCGCTTCTCCAGCTCCTTGATAAAAGGTAGGCCAACCAGATCAGTAAATTCTGCAAACTCAAATATCTGATCGTTCATTGAGGCCACATCGTCATTAACCACGGCAGTGTAGGCTTTTTCCAACGCTCTGGCGGCGGCAAACAGCGGCATAACCGGCACGCTGACTCGGGCTGCACCCCACTCCTCCAACTGCCTGATGGAAACCGCAGGGGTCTTGGAGCCCTTGGCATAGATCATATTAATACTTACTGGTGCGTCGATGGACTGAATGACCCGCTTGATGTCGTCTATCTTTTCGGGAGCTTCCACAAAAATCAGGTCCGCACCCGCCTTGGCAAAGGCATTCCCCCGACGGATCGCCTCATCCACACCGCTGACCGCAATGGCATCTGTACGGGCATTGATGACAAAATCCTTATCTGTCCGGGCAGCGGCAGCGGCCTCAATCTTCTTTACGGCCTCCTCAAAGGGGATAATCTGCTTGCCGCCCATATGGCCGCAGCGCTTGGGGAAAAACTGGTCCTCCAGATTGACACCGGCTGCACCAGCCTCCTCAAAGTCCTTCACTGCATAATAGAGGTTGATGGCATTTCCAAATCCAGTATCCCCGTCCGCCATAACTGGAATACTGACCGAGCGGCAAATATTGCGGACCTGCTCTACCATCTGCGTCTTCGTCATGATGCCCACATCCGGCAGTGCTAGACCAGCGCCTGCAAGTCCATAGCCGGTCACTTGTACCGCCTTAACACCGCATTTTTCCGCAATTTTTGCACTCAATGCATCATAAACTCCTGGCATAACCAGAATTTCCTTTGCCTGGATCAGGCGCTTGAGTTGAGTCGTTCGATTCATACTACTTTCTCTCCTTATTTGTCGATTTTAATCCAGCACAAAATCCCCCTTTTCTTTCAAAAACGGAACCAATCCGCCAGCAGAAAGAATACTTTGCATGATAGGCGAAAGGGACTGGCATTTGATCTTCCGGGTCTTGTTCACCGTTACGATCCCTTGGGTCATATCCACTTCAATCTCGTCGCCGTCCTGGATGGACGAGGTATTGCAGATCAGCGCTGGGACCCCCACATTGATTGCATTGCGATAAAAGATCCGGGCAAAGGACTGGGCCAGCACCGCACTTATTCCGGCATATTTGATCGCCAGTGGAGCCTGTTCCCGGGAGGAACCGCAGCCAAAGTTTCTGCCTGCCACCAATACGTCTCCCGGTTTCACCCGACAGGAAAATTGAGGATCAAGGTCCTCCATACAATGCGCCGCCAACTCCTCAAAGTTTAGCGTCTTTGTATATTTCCCCGCAATCACCAAGTCAGTATTGATGTTGTCCCCATAGACCAACGCTTTACTCACCTCTGTATCACCTCCCTTGGATCGGTCAAAACACCGGTAATCGCTGAGGAGGCCGCTGTAGCGGGTGAGGACAGGAACACATTGGCTTTGCTGTTGCCCATGCGGCCTTTAAAATTTCGATTTGTGGTGGACAGCACATTCTCTCCATCGCCAGGAACCCCGCCCAGAGTACCGACACACAGGCTGCAGCCTGGTGTGCTGATAGTGCCGCCAGCCTCCAGGATTGTTTGAATATAGCCATGCTCAATCGCCTGCATCAGCACTTGATTGGAAGCTGGACAGACCAAAAGCCGAACTGAGGGAGCAATATGCTTCCCTTTCAGGATCTGTGCCACAACCTGCAAATCGCTCAGCCGCCCGTTTGTGCAGCTGCCGATATAGACCAGATCCACCTTCTCCGGCCCCGCCTCTGTCACTGGCTTCACGTTGTCCACTGTGTGCGGACAGGAGACCATAGGCACCATTTCGGAAGCATCATAGTAAAGCACCTGCTCGTACACGGCATCCTTATCAGGCATCAGGCCGGGGTCTGTAAGTGCCGAGAGAAACACACCGTTTTTGCCGCCCATCTCGATGGTCATATTACAGACTGTGGTCGCCTCCTCTTGGGTAAAGCGGGCAAAGCCATCTCCGGCAAACTCCACTGATTTATAGGTAACACCGTCACTGGTTAAGTCCCCAATAATCTTCAGGACCACATCCTTGGCATAAACTCCCTCCGGCAGTTTGCCGCTCAATTCGATGCGTGTGGTCTGGGGCACCATGAGCCAAGTCTTCCCCGTCAGCATAGCACCTCCCAACTCTGTAGAGCCGACACCGGTGGAAAAAGCGCCTACCGAGCCATAGGAACAGGTATGAGAATCTCCTCCCAGCACTAGGTCTCCCTCATGCACCAGGCCCTTTTCCAGCATAACCTGATGGCAGACCCCATGGTTCTGATCAAAGAACACACATTTCTGTTCCCCGCAAAACTCCCGGATTAGCTTGTGCAGTGCGGCAATCCGTTCGTTGGGGCAAGGAGTAGCATGATCCAGAATAAATACGGTCCGGTCTTTATGAAACAACTGTTTTCCGCCCATACTCTCAAATGCCTTGATCGCAATAGGTCCAGTCGTATCGCTTGCCATCATGACATCCACATCGACGATGACACAATCTCCTGCATGAACCTCTTGATAGGCTTTTCTACTTAGAACTTTTTCCGCAAATGTCAGCCCCATATTTTAATTCCCCCTCTTGTGTTCCATGTAGTGGAATTATATTCCGTTTTAGTTCCGATAAAGATTCTTCAAAGGGCGGCATCCCTTTGAAGAATCAATCTAAAATTAGTGCCGTATTATTCTCCCGTCTTGGGAGGGCTGTACCCTAATTTCCGTGAGATGTTCTCTGACGCCTGCAGCAGTTTGCTGCAGTACAGCTTGATATTCTCATCGGTAAACAGGTAAACCGGTCCAGAAACGGTGATTGACGCTACGACCTTTTGGGTATAGTCATACAATGGTACAGAAACCATTGCTGTCATTGGGTCGCGCTCGCCCTTGGTCACAGAGTATCCGTCCCGCAATATCTGACGCAACTCCTCTTTGAGCTGTTCTGGATCGGTCACGGTTTGATCGGTATATTTTTCGAACTTTGTTATTGCAAAATATTGCTTCTGTACGTCAGGGTCGGCGTAGGCCAGAAGCAACTTGCCGGCGCCACAATACAGCGGATGCCGGGCACCCAAATAGGAAAACCGCTTAACATACTGTGTTCCCTCTACTTGATCGACACACCGGCGCTCAAATCCGTCCCGAACATAGAGATTACAGGTCTGCTGTGTCTCCCGGCTAATCTTCTCCATATCTTCATGGGCCGCACGCTGTAAGCTGTTGCCTGTGCGGGCAATGCTGCCCATTTTTATTACCTCATACCCCAGCCGGTATTTTCCTGTATGTGGGTCCTGCACCACAACATTCCGTTTTTCCAAGGTCGTCAGGATCCGATAGGTCGTCGTCTTAGGCAGACCAGCCTGTACACAAATCTGCGCCAAATTCAACTCATTCTGTTCAAAAGAAAAAACTTGGAGAATGTCCAGCATTCGATCAACTGCACGGACAGAATCTTTCTTCGGAAAATCTCCATTCTGCTTCTCTTGCATATTCCGCCTCCTGGAACGCTGTTCTGTATAGTAAAATAATATCCCCCTTTTTCCAATTTGTCAAGCTAATTTATGAGGTGACATACAGTTTCTACATATCTCACGGTTTTTCAGCTCATCTTCTGGTGACCTTCAACAAAGTCACTCGTTACTTTATGGGGGCGATTCCTGTGGCTTGCCTTCAGCTCTAACTTCTTACAAAGTGAAACAGCGCATTACACCGCATTTCCTGACAGCAAACCACCCCAATTACTACAAATTACTACCAAGGGATGAGCTTTAATACGGCAAAACACTTGGAAATGCGAATCAATAGTAGAAAAAAGAGTAAATAGCAATAAAAGCGAGGGAAGCAAAGATATGGAAAAGCAAACCGTCGAAAGACCGAATAAAAGAAGCGTTCTGGATACCTGATGTAACGTTGATCCAGTTAAAAAAGGATTCAATGGGCTGACGGCGGCTGACACCTGTGCTGAAACAGTTGCCGGAGCGCAGCGGATCGTTTGCCCGCCTCTTGCGCAGCACAATGATGCTGATATTTCGAGTTTCCTTGAGGGATCTGACCCAAGCGGCGTCTGTGTAGGCACGGTCAGCAAACAGTGTTCCGTTGTGGATTGGAGCGCAGCTCTAGTCCATCCTCTGTGCGGCCCAGAGATCACAAAGAGATGCCTGGCTGATCTGTACCGCGATTGGGATAGGCAGTTTGCCAGGGCGAAGACGTGCAATTTCACGCCATGATATCACTCTTTTCTGGTAGAATTGAAGCATTTATTGCATAATGGCCGGTCTACCCTCGCGCCTGTGCTATTTGCACGCCGGGCAAGCATAATGGGCATGGAATCTACGAGACCGCCGAAAAATCTGTGTAAACGACAAAAACTGCAAGTATGAAAAGCAACGACTCAGTCAAGAATGGAAATAA
>NZ_CALPCP010000019.1 GCF_943192995.1 Flintibacter muris | reverse complement strand
TTCCTCACCCCTTATTCCCTATTTTATCATCTTTACATGAAAAAGTCTGCCGGTAGGCAGACTTTTTCGACAAGCTGGCCTCCCTTCGCAAAGGGAGGTGTCATTTGCCATGCAAATGACGGAGGGTTTTCTCCTGTTGAAGCGCATCAGTTTCTTGGCCCCCCAGTCAGCTTCGCTGACAGCCCCCTTTGTGAAGGGGCCTTTGATTAGATGCTGACCTCCAGCCGGTGCTCCCCGGTCAATCCCTTCAGCAGGACGCCCTCTTTTACTGCTTTACCGTCCAGAGCGGCGGAATAGCTTCCGGTACGTTTCACTGCGACCGTCAGCCGCCCCTGGGGCAGCCTCCATTTGGCCTCGTATCCCGGCCAGTCCGGGGGGAGGTTGGGTTCCACGGTGAGGCGGCCCTCAGTTACCTTCAGGCCCAGCAGCTCCTGGACAGCCGCCTGCCAGTACCACCCGGCGGCCCCGGTGTACCAGGACCACCCCGCCCGGCCCACCCGGCCCGGGGCGTAGGATACGTCGGCGGCAATAACATAGGGCTCCGCCCGGTAGAGTTCGGCGGGATGGCCCTCCGGGAGGAGGGCGTTCAGAATGGCCCAGCCCTCCGCCGGGCGGTCCAGCCGGAAGCAGGCTATGGCCAGCCAGACGGAGGCGTGGGTGTATTGTCCGCCGTTTTCCCGCACTCCGGCGGGGTAGCCCTTGATATAGCCGGGGTCCTTCTCCCCATCGCCGTCAAAGGCCGGGTCGAAGAGGCGCACAACGCCCGCCTCCCGGTCGAAGAGCCGGTCCAGGGCGGAGGACACCGCCTCGTCCGCCCGCTGGCGGTCGGTCCCGCCGGGGAAGACGGCAAAAGACTGGGCGATAGAGTCAATCTGGCACTGGTCGCTTTTGGCGGAACCCAGGGGGGTGCCGTCCTCGTAGTATCCCCGGCGGTACCAGCCCTCGTCCCAGGCGTTCTGGGCGGCCTGAATCAGGGCGTCCGCCTGTTTCAGCAGGTCCTGGGCGGTATTCTCCTCCCCCGCCCGGCGGCACAGGACGGAAAAGTCCTGCAAAACCGCTGCCAAAAACCAGGTGAGCCACACCGACTCGCCCCCCACCCGGTCCATACCGTCGTTCCAGTCGCCGCCCCCCATTTTGGCCAGGCCGTGGGGACCGGTTCCCCGGCCCAGAGCGTACCGGATGGCAGCCAGGCCGTGGCGGTAGAGGCTGTCCCGCTTCTCACTCGTCTGGGGGAGCTCATACCGGTCCTTCTCCCCTGGCTCCAGGGGCTTGGCGGTGAGGTATGCTACCTCCTCCTCCAGAAGGGCCCAGTCTCCTGTGACAGCGCAGTACCGGCATGTCACCCAGGGCAGCCACAACAGGTCGTCGGAGATGCGGGTGCGCACCCCGGCCCCCTGGGGCGGGTGCCACCAGTGCTGTACGTCCCCCTCCTCAAATTGCCGGGAGGCGGCCAGAAGGAGCTGCTCTCTTGTCCGGTCCGGCCAGGTGTACACCAGTGCCGCCGCGTCCTGGAGCTGGTCCCGAAAGCCGAAGGCCCCACCATTTTGGTATTGGCTGGTCCGGGCCATCAGGCGGCAGGCGGCCACCTGATACAGACACCAGCCGTTGAGATAGCGGTCCAGCGCCCCGGAGGGGGTTTTGACCGTAAGGGCGGACACCGTTCCCTGCCACCAGGCCAGGGTCTGCGCCTGTTCCTTTTGAAAATCCTCCCGGAAGAAGCGGGAGCAGGGCTTGCCCCCCTTCTCCTTGGTCACCAGCGCCACCGGCTGGCCGTCGGACAGGGCGGAGGAGAGAACTTCCCCCTCCCCCAGGCGGTAGACAATCCGCCCGGCCACCCCGGTGAGGGTAAAGCGTAGGATACGCCGGTTTTCCTCTATGGGGACAAAGCCCTCAGTGGTCAGAACTCCGCCGTCCAGCTTCTTCTCCCACCGGGCAAAGCCGGGGCGGTAGGTGACGGTGCAGGCAAGGCCGTCTCCGGCGGCAAAGACGGAGATATCCCGGCCGTTCAGATTTACCATAATATTTTCCTGTCCACCAACCGTCAGCGGGTCGTTGGCCCAGGGGGTGAGCTTGCCCTCCCGGGCGTTGCCTCCGGACCACAGCAGACCCGCCCCTGTCTCGTCGGTGAGCCAGCCAAACTCCGGGTTACATAACACCTGACTCCACCCCACAGCCGGCAGCCTTTCCCCTGTATGAATGGTAACGGCGTCCCCCTCCATGGTCCAGGGAGCGGGACCGGGAGCCAGATTCACCGAGGGCGGCGGGGCGATCTCTTCAGACAGGCCGCCGTCCTCTATGGGCAGCACCGCCTTGGCCCAGGCCAGCACCGCCGGGGCGGCGGAGGGGCCGGCCAGGTGGATGCCCCCTTTGGCCCCCAGGGCAAACTCTGCCTCCAGCTTTTTCAGCTCCTCTGTCAAACCGGAGCGAAGAGGCCGGCGGTAGTCGCCCCCCTCCTCCAGCAGGAGGACCAGGTCGAAGGGGTACCCCGCCCGGGTGAGCAGCTGGTGCCAGCGGCACCAGAGAACGGCTTCCTCTACCTCCTCTTCTCTGGACAGCTGACCGGCGGCGATAGGCATGTCCCCGGAAATACCGTAGGGCCACAGGGCGGACTGGGGCGGGCGGTCCCTCCGCTCCTCCGCAGCCGCCAGACGGGCCAGCAGGTCAAAGGCGGCCAGGGCCTCCTGCTCGCTGAGGGCCAGCTTTTGGGCAATCGGGGCCAAAGAGGCAAATGTCCCCTCCCTGGCCTCCAGGATCCGCCTGGCCTTCGCCTGGGCGGAGGAGGCACTGTCCCCCAGCGCCAGGGCGAGAGACACCGTCTTCCGCTCCCCGGAAGACAGCGACAGGGGGATGCGCACCATCAGGCAGGGGTCAGAGCCCGCATCCGCCTTGAGCGGGCCCGGCTTACGGTGGGCCAGGGCCCGCAGTCCGCCCCGGCCCAGTGCGGCGGCGCGGTCCAGGGCGGCGGAGGTCCCCTCCCCCGTCCAGGCGGCACACAGGTACAAGCTCTCCTCCTCCCCCCGGGGGCGGCGGCGGAACAGGGCCCCATTCCCCTCCAGAGAGCACTCCAAAAACAGCCGGGAGAAGGCCGGGTGGGCGTCAAAGTCCCGCTGGGGACACAGCACAGGCTCCAGATAGAGGAGCAGCTCCCCCTCCAGCCGCTTTTTCCCCTTCCAGGTCAGCTCAATCCGCCGCAGCTCCCCGTTCTCCCGCCGGGGGACGGACAGGGCAGTCCGGACGGACAGCCCCTCCCGCTCAAAAAACCAGGAGGCTCCCCCGGCATAGAACTCCCAGCGGTAGGTTCCCCCGCTCTGATACAGGGGGGCGGGGGTCAGTCCCGCTACGCCGTCAGGCCCGCTGAAAAAGGCGGACACCCCGGCGGGGGCATGGTACTCCCCCGGCCTGGCCAGGGTGACAGCCGCCTCCCCCAGATGGGAAGCAGTAAGGCCGTTGTCGCAGGCCAGCAGGCTGTAGCTGCCGTTGGTCACCAGGTGGCACTGAGGATACTTCCGACCAAAGCCCTCCCCCTCCCGGACCAGGGCCGGTCCGGCGGCGGGACGGAGCTTTTGGGGAAAGTCCCGCTCCTCCTGACGCATGACAGGAGCTCCCACCGGCACCCGCTCCTGAAGCAGCTCCCGATAGGCGGACATGTCGCAGTCCTTCATAAACCGCTTTTGCATCACGTTGTCCCGCAGGGCGTTGTCAATGGCCACCAGGCTCATCCCCAGATGGTGGGACATATAGGAGCGGACTACCTCGTAGTCTTCCCCGCCGGTAAGGCGGGCGGGGGTGTAGTCCACCGCCTCATACAGGCCGTACCGGCCCTCCAGCCCCATGTCCCGCAGGCGGCGCAGATTGCGCAGGGCGCTGCGGGGGGCCAGCAGCAGGGCCAAAAAGGAGGAGTAGGGGGACACCACCAGCTCGGTGTCCAGCCCCCTCTTCAGTCCCAGGGCCTGGACCCCATGGGCCTTATACTGGTAGCTCATGCCTGGGTCGAAGGCGTAAAAGCCCGATTCCGAGATGCCCCAGGGCCGTTTGGTCTTGTCCCCCCGGCGCTTTTGGGCGTAGACGCAAAAGGCCAGCGTCTCATACAGGAAGGAATTGGGCTCACAGGGCATAAGGAGGTTGGGCATGAAGTACTCAAACATAGTGCCCGTCCAGGAGGCCATGCCGCAGTAGTCATTGTCCCCCAGCAGCATCCGGCCCAGCCGCCGCCAGTGCCGGGCGGGGACCTCCCCCCGGGCCACGCTGATAAAGCTGGTCTGCCGGGCCTCGCTGGCCATCAGGTCGTAGCAGCCGTCGGTGAGCCTGTCCCGCTCCACCTCATAGCCGATAGAGAAC
Organism: Flintibacter muris; assembly: GCF_943192995.1. GTDB lineage: Bacteria > Bacillota > Clostridia > Oscillospirales > Oscillospiraceae > Lawsonibacter > Lawsonibacter muris. The sequence continues at coordinate 65,921 of NZ_CALPCP010000019.1, read as the reverse complement.
AGCCGCCGCTCCCAGTCGAAGAGGGGGGCGCAGTCCATGGCCCAGGACAGCTTTTCCGCCCGCCGGGCCAACACATCCTCCCCCCACTGGTACAGCCCCTCCCGCAGGGCAATGAGACAGCCCCGCAGGTTGCCGCTGTCCACAGTGGACACATACCGGGGGTGGAGGGGAGCCCGGGTGGAGGTGTCGTACCAGTTGTACAGATGGCCCTTCCACTTGTCCAGCCCCTCCACCGTGTCCAGAATATGACCCATCAGCTCCACCGCCCGTTTGCGGGGCAGCAGATCCAGGTCGGCCGCCGCCATAACGGACAGCAGGGCCATGCCAATGTTGGTGGGTGAGGTCCGCCGGGCCAGGGCGGGGCCAGGCTGCTCCTGCCAGTTGTCCGGGGGCAGGTAACCGTCCTCAGGACGGAGAAATTTGTCAAAATATCGCCAGATCAAGGCGGCCTGGTGGAGGAGGAAGGCCCGGTCTGCGGGGGGCAGGGCCTTCCCCTTTTTGGAGGGGCGGCTCACCGCCCAGGCCAGTACCGGGGCCAGCAGCCAGACCAGACCCACCGCCTTTCCAAACCGGAGCTGAGCCAGAAACATCACCAGCACTCCCGCCGCCGCCGAAAACCAGGCTTTCTTGTAGTAGAACCAGACACTCCCCTTCCCCTTCTCCGTCTGGGCGGCGGTGACCCAGGCCAGCAGATTTTTGTGGGAGACAGTCATTCGCCACAGGGAGGAGGAAATGGCGGTGAGGGAGATATAGGCCTGATAGGGCAGGAAGATGAGTTGGATGGCGGTCTGCAAGATGGCCTCGGCCAGTCCGGCGATCACGGTAGAGTGGTACCGCCGCCGCCTGCCGCTGCGCCGCACGGCCAGCTCCGCCCCGGACAGCAGCAGGTTGGAGGCGGCCGCCACCACCGCCACACCGCCCGCCCAGGCGAAGACCATTCCTGAAAAGCACATCCCCAGTACCAGTGTCAGCAGGGTAAAGACGGGGGACAAAGACCGGCGCAGATTGTCAAAAATTTTCCACTTGGCCAGCGGGGGCAGGGGATTGTCCTCCCAGCCGCCCCTGCCATCCGGAACCCGGCCCAAAAGCCAGGGGAGCAGCTGCCAGTCCCCCCGAATCCACCGGTGGAGGCGGGCGTAGTAGCCATACACCTGCCAGGGGCAGCCGTCGGTGAGCTCCACCTCCCCCAGCAGGCCTGCCCGCAGGTAGCTGCCCTCCAGCAGATCGTGGGACAAAATGGCGTTGTCGGGAAAGCGGCTGTCCAAACAGGCGTGGAAGGCGTCCACGGAAAAGACGCCCTTTCCGGTGTAGGTGCCCTGGTCAAAGAGATCGTGGTACACATCGCTGGCGGTGGAGCCGTAGGGGTCCACGCCTCCCAGCCCGCCGAACACCCTGGAAAAGAAGGACTTGTTGGCCGCCTCCAGCTCCACCGCCACTCTGGGCTGGAACAGGGCGTGGCCGGCGGCAACAATGCGGCGCTCCTGGTCAATGACCGGCCGGTTCAGGGGGTGGAGCATGGCTCCGGTCAGCTCCCGGGCGGTGCCCACGTTCAGACTGGTGTCCGAGTCCAGGGTAATCACATACTTCACCTGGCGCAGCCAGCCCTTTTCCCCGGATTTCACCTCCAGAGCGGTGTGCTTTCCCTTCAACAGACGGACCAGCTCGGTGAGAGCCCCCCGCTTCCGCTCCCAGCCCATATAGCGCTCGTCCAGCCGGCTGAACGCCGGGGTACGGAAAAACAGGTAAAACCCCCCGCCGTACTTCTCATTGAGGGCGTCCACCGCCTGGCGGGCGGTCTCCATCCAAGCGGTTCCCTCCTCCCCCATGGGGGTGGAGCTGTCAGGCAGGTCGGCCAGGACGCCCAGCCGCAGCTCGGGGCCAGCGTCCCGGTTGGCCAGGCGATAGCGCTCCAGCAAGGCGGCCAGCCTGGGGCCGCTGTCCTCCCCGGTGAGGAGAGACACTACCACACACAAGCTTCTCCCCTCCCTGGGAATCCCCCCCTCCAGCTCCATCTTGGGCACCGGACGGGGCGGGACCAGGCGGACCAGCAGAAAGTCCAGCACGTTTTTCACAATGTCGGACAGGGGCAAAATCAGCAGCAGCGCGGCGATGGGCGTCCCCGCCGCCCGCCACAGGGCCAGAGCGGCGATGAAAGACAGCCCCACCACCGCCGCCCCATAGCTCACCCCGGAGCGGGGCCGCTCCTTTTTCCCCATCGGCTCCCGGTAGAGGTACCAGCCCACGTGACGGCTTGGTCCCTCCCCCTGACCGGCCAGCTCCAGGGCGCGACGGGCGGCCTCCCCCTCTTCCATGCCCTGCTTTTTGGCCAGACGGCACACCTTCTGCCGGTAGCGGCGGCGGGTATCCTCATCCATGCGGGGGTAGTGGCCCGAGGGGTCCCGCCGCAAGATTTGCTCCACCTGGCTGGCCCCCTCCAGCAGGGCGCTCCACTCCGCCCCGGACAGGGCCCGCAGGGCGGCAAAGATGGGGGCCATCTCCTCGGGGGGAACTTTGCCTTCTCTGAGGGCGTCCAGGCCGGAGCACAGCCGGGCCAGCCGCTCCACCAGCGCCCCGGCCAGGGCGGGGACGAAGAGGGACAGCTCCCGCTCCGTCAGCGGACATACCGACTGGAAGGCCTCCAAATACAGTCCCATCCGCTTCTGGTCCAGGTCGGGCACCGCCCACAAAGCCCCCCGGGCGCAGACTTGAAGAAGGGCGTCCCCCTTCTCCGTCCCGCGCAGGGGCCTGCCCCGCTTGAACGCCTCTCTGGCCCGCTCTCCCTCCCGGACGGCCATATAGTGGTTGTCCAGCAGCCACTCCGCCGCCCCGGGCAGGGAGGCGTGGCCAGCGCTCCAATCGCTCAGCGCCTCCTGCGCCCGGCCCACCGTTTTCAGACCGGCTCTCAGCTCTCTGGACAGCCTGCGGCAGGAAACGCTTTCGCCCAGCCTGGCCTCCTTGGCGGCATTGATGGCGTATTTTTTCAGATGGACGTCGTCCATGGGGACGTGGGGGGTGGTGGACATGAGAAGACCTCCTGATTGATTTGGCTCCCTCCACGCGGGGGAGGCTTTTCCCTCCAGTTTTCCCCCGGCTATGGCGTAATATACCAAAACGCCGGTTTGCTCCGGCAAGTATTTTGGCTTGACAAACGGGAAAAAATGTGGTACACTCCAAAAATGTAAAGTTAATGTGCTTTACATTTTGGCGAGGAGGTCTGTTGGATGAAAAACCAAGCCTACCGTATGGCAATGCTGTTCGACTTCTACGGCGACATCTTAACAGACCGCCAAAAAGAGTTTTACGATCTGTATTATAACGAGGATTTATCCCTGGGAGAGATTGCCGAAAACTACGGCATCACCCGCCAGGGCGTCCGGGATGTAATCGTCCGGGCGGAGGCCGTCCTCACCGAGCTGGAGGACAAGACCGGCCTGATTAAGCGGTTCCACTCCACCCGCCGCCAGCTGGAGCAGCTGCTTCAAGACGCCGGCCGCATGGTGGAGCTCACCGCCCAGCAGGACAACGCCGAGCTGGAGGCGCTGGCCCTCCGGTTCCGGGACGGGGTGCAGACCCTGCTGAAGGAGTAGCGCTATGGCATTTGAAGGACTTTCTGAAAAGCTGACCGCCGCGTTCAAAAAGCTGCGGGGTAAAGGCCGGCTGTCTGAGGCCGACGTGAAGGAGGCCATGCGTGAGATCCGCCTGGCCCTTCTGGAGGCCGACGTCAGCTTCAAGGTGGTCAAGCAGTTCGTCTCCCAGGTCACCGAAAAGGCCGTCGGGGCCGACGTGCTGGAGGCCCTGTCCCCCGCCCAGCAGATTATTAAAATTGTCAATCAGGAGCTCACACAGCTGATGGGCGGCTCCGCCGCCAAGCTGGCTATCTCCTCCAAGCCGCCCACGGTTGTTATGATGGTGGGCCTTCAGGGCGCGGGCAAGACCACCAACGGCGCCAAGCTGGCCGGTCTGATGAAAAAGCAAAACGGCAAGCGTCCCCTGCTGGCCGCCTGCGATATCTACCGCCCCGCCGCCATCCAGCAGCTGGAGGTGGTGGGCAAACAGCTGGATATCCCCGTCTTCCAGATGGGTCAGACCAACCCGGTGGATATCGCCAGGGCCGCTGTGGAGCACGCTGCTAAGCACGGCAACGACATGGTCTTTCTGGACACCGCCGGCCGCCTCCACGTGGACGAGGAGCTGATGGACGAGCTGCGCTCCATCAAGGCCGCCGTGGAGCCCACCGAGATTCTGCTGGTGGTGGACGCTATGATCGGCCAGGACGCGGTAAACGCCGCCAAGGCCTTTGACGACGCGCTGGATATCGACGGGGTCCTCCTCACCAAGCTGGACGGCGACGCCCGGGGCGGTGCGGCCCTGTCCATCAAGGCAGTCACCGGCAAGCCCATCAAGTTTGTGGGCGTGGGGGAAAAGCTGGACCAGATCGAGGTCTTCCACCCCGACCGCATGGCCAGCCGCATTTTGGGCATGGGCGACATGCTCTCCCTCATTGAAAAGGCGGAGCAGAGCTTTGACCAGAAAAAGGCTCTGGAACTCCAGGAAAAGCTGCGCAAGAACAAGTTTACCCTCACTGACTTCTATGAACAGATGAAGCAGCTGAAAAATATGGGCTCCCTCACCGAGATCGCCGGGATGCTCCCCGGCGTGAAGGCCAGCGACCTGGAGGGGGCCACCATGGACGAGAAGCTTATGCAGCGGATGGAGGCCATCATTTTGTCCATGACCCCCGCCGAGCGGGAGGACCCCAAGCTGCTCAACTCCAGCCGGAAAAAGCGCGTTGCCGCCGGTTCGGGTACCCAGGTTGTAGATGTAAACCGCCTGCTCAAGCAGTTTGAGATGCTCCAGACGCTGACCCGCCAGTTCTCCGGCGGCAAAATGCCCAGGAATCTGCGGAAAATGATGGGCAAAAAAGGCCGGGGAATACCGGGAATGGGCGGAATGCCCTTCTAAAAAGCCTTCCCCCTGAGGGGGGAAGCCTTGGAATATTGGCAAGACACATCCTGTGTTTTCCATATCAACAAACAAATTCATTTGGAGGTGAAGATACATGGTTAAAATCAGACTGCGCCGCATGGGCGCGAAGAAGGCCCCCTTCTACCGTATCGTGGTGGCTGACTCCCGCTATCCCCGTGACGGCCGTTTCATCGAGGAAATCGGCTTCTACAACCCCACCACCGATCCCACCGAGCTGAAGGTGGATGTGGACCGGGCCCAGGCCTGGATCAAGACTGGCGCTCAGCCCACCGAGACCGTCCGCGACCTGCTGAAAAAAGCCGGCGCCCTGTAATGGCTGGAGGTCATTCATGAAAGAGCTTCTCACCTACGTGGCCCAGAACCTGGTGGAGCACCCCGAGCAGGTGTCTGTCACTGAGGTCGAGGGCGACGGCGAGACCGTCCTGGAGCTCCGGGTCGCCCCGGAGGACATGGGCAAGGTGATCGGCCGTCAGGGCCGTATCGCCAAGGAAATCCGCATTCTGATGCGCTCCGCCGCCCAGCGGGCGGGCAAGCGCATCAGCGTGGATATCGTCGATTAAGCCAAGGGCGCAGGGGGTTCCCTGCGCCTTTCTTTTACCGTTCGGAGGACATATGAATTGGTCAAACACACAACTGGCCGAGCTGAATTACTTCTGCAACAGCACCCGCAGCCGGGTGCCCCGGCATTTTCATTGCTATGCCTTCAGCGACCAGATCGAAACGATCATTGATTTCTTTTTCTATTACTCCATCATGGAATTTCAAGTCAAAGATATCAAGGACTTTTTCAAGACCTTCCGCATCTCAAAGCCCCGGTCGGACGGCCTGCGGAATCCCTCCCCCAGGCAGATCGTCCAGGCCCTTGACCGGATGAAAAATGTCCAGCGCGCCGGGGAGGACCGCTATCAGATTCTCAGCCCGAGTGACTGGTTTCTTGCCCCTTACGCGGACGAGCTGAGATACGGGTATGAAAAGGGATATGTCCAGTATTTTATGGAGGAACACACATGCTGAAACAATATTTAGAGGTGGGCAAGGTCACCAACGTCCACGGCCTGATGGGAGAGGTGAAGGTCCAGCCCTGGGCGGACTCGCCGGAGTTCCTGTGCCAGTTCAAGACCTTATATGTGGACCAGGCCCACTTTCCTATGAATGTCCAGCGGGCCAGGGTCCACAAGAACATGGTCATCATCAAATTTGAGGGCCCCACCGACGTGCCCAGCGCCATGTCCCTGCGCAACGCCATCCTGTATATCGACCGTGCGGACGTCACCCTCCCCCAGGGGGCCTTTTTCCTGGCCGACATCTACGGCCTGGAGGTGCGGGACGCCGCCACCGGCGCCGTCCTGGGCAAAATTGAGGACGTGCTCACCCTGCCCGCCAACAACGTCTATGTGGTGAAGGGCGGCCCCCGGGAGCTGATGATTCCTGCCGTTCCCCAGTTTATCGCGGAGACCAATGTGGAAGACGGCTTTATCCGGGTAAACATGATGGAGGGCCTGTAAATGAAACAGGAGTGGAAGGCCCCGCTGCGGTGGGGTGCGGTGCTGTTTGGGCTCTATCTGGCCATCCACTACTGGGACATGCTGTCCAACCTGGCGGCGCTGGCGGTGAGAGCCGGTTTTCCCCTGGTTCTGGGGTCGGTTATCGCCTACGCCGTCAACATCCTTATGAGCATGTACGAGAGGTGGTACCTTCCCAAGTCTCAACAGCCGCTGGTGGTGAGGAGCCGCCGGCCGGTGTGCCTGCTGCTGGCCTACGCAAGCCTGGCAGCCCTGGTGGCCCTTATTGTGAGGATGATCCTCCCCGAACTGCTCCAGAGTGTCACCCTCCTCCTCCAGGAGCTGGTGCCCCTGCTCCAGCAGCTGAGCATCAAGCTCAATGAAAACCAGGACCAGCTGGCCGGGCTCTTTGCCCCTGACGGCACGGTGAACTGGCAGGAGCTGGCCGTTAAGGCAGTAAATTTTCTGCTGGCCGGCCTGGGGGGCGTGATGGGCTCGCTGGTGTCTATCGTCTCCGCCGCCGTGTCCACCGCCTTCACCGCCATTGTCAGCATCATCTTTTCCATCTATCTGCTTATGGGCAAGGAGAATTTGTCCCGACAGTGCTCCCTGGTGCTGAAAACCTATCTAAAACCCGGCTGGTACAGCCACCTGCTCTACTTTTTGGAGACGCTGGACAACTGCTTCCGCCGCTTTGTGGTGGGACAGTGTACCGAGGCGGTCATCCTGGGACTGCTGTGCATGGGCGGGATGCTGCTGTTCCGCTTCCCCTACGCCTCTATGGTGGGGGCTCTGATTGGCTTCACCGCCCTGATTCCGGTGGCCGGAGCCTATATCGGTGCGGGGGTGGGGGCCTTTATGATCTTTACTGTCTCCCCCATCCAAGCGCTGCTGTTTCTGGTGTTTATCTCCGTCCTCCAGCAGTTGGAGGGCAACCTGATCTATCCAAGAGTGGTGGGCTCCTCCATTGGACTGCCCGGTATCTGGGTACTGGCCGCCGTCACCATTGGCGGGGGCGTGCTAGGCATATTCGGCATGCTGCTGGCCGTTCCTCTGGCCGCCGCCTTCTACCAGATTCTCCGGGATGATGTGACAAAGCGAAACCAGCCCGGCAAAAAAACAGCATGATAAAAGCCCCGCCCACCGGCGGGGCTTTCTCTTATTCCACACAGAACATGGGCCGGGCCTCATTAAAGAGGTCCACCATGCCGCAGTAGTTGAGTACCTCATACTTCCACAGCCACTCCTGCTGTTCCTGGCTGAGTTCGGATTTGGACAGAAATTCACCGTCGGCAGTGACAAAGCCCACCGGGGTGATGGCGGGCATGACCTGGTACAGGTCGGACAAAAACTCCATGTACCCTGTAAGGGGCAGGCCGGCGGTCTGGGCGGTGAGCACCCCCAGGAAATTGGGGCTGATGACAACATCCTGGCGCTCCTCAATGTCGTAATTGGCCCAGATAAAGAAGGGGACAGCGTACTGCTGCATCACCTCCTGGGTGGTGCGCTCCGACAGCTTTTTCCCATAAAGCTCCTCATAGAAGGCATTGGCCAGGGGAGGCTGGTGGTCGCCAAAGAAGACAACCAGGGTGGGCTCCTCACACTGGCTGTAGTAACCGATCAGCTCTTCCAGTGCCTTGTCGCTCTCCCGCATCAGATCCAAAAACTGCTCCGCGCTGTAGTCCGCCGCCTTCAGGTTGGAGGGCAGCTGGATGGTCCGGGGCAGATTGTACCAGCCCTGGGTGTAGCCGCTGTGGTTTTGCATGGTGACAGTGAAGAAAAAGCTGCTGTCCTCCACCTGGGTGGACTGATAAATCATCTCATAATCCGACTTGTCGGAGATGTAGCTGCGGATCATGTAGGGGTTCACTACGTCCTCCTCATACATCTGCCGGTCAAAGTTCAGGTAGTCATAGGCAATCACCCGGTTCCAGCCCGAGGATTTGTAGGGGTGAAAGGCCGTTGTGGCGTAGCCCTGGCTGGAAGCCAGGGCAGCCAGGGAGGGCATGCCCTCCTCCACATACAGCTGGTAGGCCACAGTGTGCGGGGGCTGGAACAGGCTGGTAAAGCCGGTGAGGTACTCAAACTCAATGGTGGCCGTGCCGCCGCCGGTGACGGAGGAGTACATCCAGCCTTTGATGGTGTTCTCCTCCATGGAGTGGAGGAAAGGGGTGGGGTCCTCTGAGGCGTCCAGATTGTCAAAGATTGTCAGGTCGCCAAAGGACTCGTTCATCACCACCACAATATTCACCGGCTTTCCTTCCGGATTACCCTCCACGCCGGGGTAGTCCTCCATCAGCTCCAGCACCAGGTCCCTGGAGTAATCCTCAGGCTTGTCCACCGAGGAGTACCGCAGGGCGATAGAAAAGTTGAGCAGAAAACCGTTGCGCTGGGTGACCCACTGCTGGGTATAGATATCCAGAGCGGGGAGCATGCCGGTGCAGAAAAAGGCGTAGCAGTAGCCCGCCATCACCGCCCACAGCAGCAGGGCGGCAGGCAGGCGGATCTTGGCCCGCCTCCTCTGGGGAACACAAAAGAACACCAGAAACAGATAGCAAACAAACAAAATGGCCGCCTGGGTGATGTACTGGTCCGCCGAGTAGTCAAAGCCGCTGGCCACGTTGGCGGCGGTGCGCCAGCCGGTGACGTCCGCCGGGAAGAGGATGCGGCCCCGAAAGCGAAGTACATAGTGGTTCACCAGTCCAAAGAGAAAGGCCAGCGCCGTTCCCGCCGCGGCGGAGCGCCGGTTTCGCCCCAGAATCAGCCGCAGAGCCGCGAAAAAAAAGTAGTAGAACACCATGTTCATCAGCACCTGCCAGGGGGCCAGGTCGTTAAACACGTCGTTCTCGTTTAAAATCTCCACCATCCACAGGCAGACCCAGGGGCCGAGCAGAAAAACCAGCCGGGACAGCCATTTGCCGGGATTTTCCCGCCAGTCCCGCACCAGCCTGGGGAAGGTGTCGTCATACAAAAGCGCTCTCATGTTCGTTCCTCCAATGCGGCCTCGCCGCAGCAGTCAAAGATAAGAATAACAATTTTTTTCAAAAAAGCAAGTCGATCCGGCTTTTTTTAAGAAATTTTAAAGATTTCCGCTCCCCTGTTATAGACGTAAATATTTCCAGATGGTTCCCTTTTTCGCAGAATACAGACATGGATGTTTTGTATATTCATCCTGATTTTTTGTATATTTTTTCTTCGCTGTCCCACCGTTTTTCATACTTATGTTTGATTCACCCAAAATACTGACATATATCACCACATTTTTGAATACTTATCTATTGACTATGTATATCTGCCGGTGTATAATTTCCCACAGCATTCGGGAGAGCAAATCACATCGTTCCCATTTGAAAAGGAGTTTTTAACATGAAAAAGATTCTTGCTTTGACTATGGCCGCAGCCATGTCCCTGTCTCTGGCCGCCTGCGGCGGCGGGAATAACAGCGCCAATTCCACCCCCGCCGCTTCCAGCAATCCCCCTGCCTCTTCCAGCACCCAGAACGGCGGCGACGCCAGTTCCGCCACCCCCTCCGGAGGCTTCACCACCGTGCAGCCCGGCAAGCTGATCATGTCCACCGAGGCCGGCTTCCCTCCCTATGAGATGACCGCCGACGGCGGCGGCTTTAACGGCACCGGCTTTGAGGGCATTGACGTGGAGGTGGCTGCCGCCATTGCCGACAAGCTGGGCCTGGAGCTGGTCATTGACGACATGGGCTTTAACGCCGCCCTCACCGCTGTCCAGACCGGACAGAGTGACATTGCCATGGCGGGCATCACCATCACCGACGAGCGCCTGGAGGTTATGGACTTCTCCGACAGCTACGCCACCGGCGTGCAGGTGGTCATTGTGAAGGAGGATTCCCCCATCCAGTCCATTGACGACCTGGAAAATGCCGAGATGATCGGCTGCCAGGCGGATACCACCGGCTACATTTTCGCCTCCGACACCCCGGAAAACGGCGGCTACGGTGCCGACCACGTTACCGCCTACGACACCGGCTCCCTGGCTGTCATGGCCCTGGCCAACGGGCAGATTGACGCGGTTATTATCGACAACGAACCCGCCAAGTCCTTTGTCGCCGCCACTGAGGGATTGAAGATCCTGGAGGGCGAGTGGGTCGTGGAGGACTACGCCATTGGCTTTGCCAAGGGCAACGACGCTCTGCGTGAGGCAGTCAACCAGGCCGTGGCTGAGCTGAAGGCCGACGGCACCTTCCAGCAGATCGTGGACAAGTATATTACCGCTGACTAAACACCCAGGGAAGGGCGGCTTTTTGGGCCGCCCTTCTTCCCTATCGGAAGAAAGGAGGCCCTCGCTATGCTTCAATGGTTCTATCGTACGCTCGACCGGTTCCACACCGCGTTCCTGGAGGCAGACCGCTGGAAGCTCTACCTCCAGGGTCTGGGCGTCACCTTGGAGATGACTGTGATCGCCCTGATTCTGGGTACCTGTCTGGGGCTGGTTATTGCCGTAGTCCGCACCGCCCACGACCAGCAGCGCCCAGGACGGCGGAATTTCCTGCTTGGTATCGCCAACGTCTTCTGCAACATCTACACCACCGTCATTCGGGGCACCCCCATGATGGTACAACTGCTCATCTGGAGCTTTGTCATCTTCTCCACCAGCCGGAATAAGGTGATGGTGGGCTTTATCGGCCTGGGCATCAACTCAGGGGCCTATGTGGCGGAGATCATCCGGGGCGGCCTGATGAGCGTGGACATTGGTCAGTCGGAGGCGGGGCGCTCCCTGGGCTTGAATTACTTTGACACCATGCGCTTTATCGTCATCCCCCAGGCCTTCAAGAACATTCTCCCCTCCCTGGGCAACGAATTCATCACCCTGTTTAAGGATACCTCCCTGGTCAGCGCCATTGGCGCGGCCGAGCTGACCTACCACGCCTCCCGCATTGGCGGCCGGACCTTCGACTACATGCCGCCTCTGATCGGTATCGCCGTGATGTACTTAGCCATTGTGATCGTCTTCACCTGGGCCCAGGGGAGGCTGGAAAGGAGGCTGCGCGAAAGTGATCGACGTTAAAAATCTGTCCAAGTCCTTCGGCGACCACCTGGTGCTGGACAACATCTCCGAGCATATCAGCCCCGGGGAGAAGGTGGTGGTGATTGGTCCCTCCGGTTCGGGCAAATCCACCTTCCTGCGCTGCCTCAATCTTCTGGAGACCCCCACCAAGGGGACCATCACCTTTGAGGGCACCGTCATCACCGACCCCAAGGTGAAGATCGACAAGATCCGCCAGCAGATGGGCATGGTGTTTCAGCACTTCAACCTGTTCCCCAACATGACCATCCGGAAGAACATCACCCTGGCCCCGGTGCGCACCGGGCTGATGAAGCAGGAGGAGGCCGACAAGGCGGCGTCCCAGCTGCTCCAGCGGGTGGATCTGGCCGACAAAGCGGACGCCTACCCCAACCAGCTGTCCGGCGGACAGAAACAGCGGATCGCCATTGTCCGGGCCCTGGCTATGAAGCCCAAGGTCATGCTCTTTGATGAGCCCACCTCTGCCCTGGACCCTGAAATGGTGGGCGAGGTGCTGGACGTGATGAAGGAGCTGGCCCGGGACGGCATGACCATGGTGGTGGTCACCCACGAGATGGGCTTTGCCCGTGAGGTGGGCAGCCGGGTGCTGTTTATGGACGGCGGCCACATTCTGGAGCAGAACGCCCCCAAGGAGTTCTTCGACCACCCCCAGAACCCCCGGACTCAGCTGTTTTTGTCCAAGGTATTATAGGATTAAGGGCCGTCCCTATGGACGGCCCTTTTGTGCTGATGGGGGAGAGCGCAGACGACTTCACGAACTTAAAGATTAAAACGCATCGTTCCACATGATATATTCAAAACGACAAATGAAAATTTGGAGATAACAAAGAGCAGTCTATTGGAAAACCGCCTAATCCATTGGAACTGAATGGACGTTCAAGACAAACGGGCCGGCCCCTACAGATGATTTGCAGGGGCTGCCGTCTTTGGCGGCCCGCTGGCCGCAATTTTGAAGCTCGCTATAATGATAGCACCATCAGCTCTGACCGTCAACAGATCGGGAAACTCCCTCTTGACTTAAACCCGGCTTCAAGTGATAAGATGGTTCCACTAAAATCTAGGAGGATGGTCATGAATTACCGTACATTGGGCCGTACCGGCCTGAAGGTCAGCGAAATCGCCATGGGCTGTGAGGGTCTGGTGGACAAGAGCTATGAACAGGTGAAGGAATTTGTGGACAAAATGGAGGTGCTGGGGGTCAACTGCATTGACCTGTACACCCCCAACCCGGAGATCCGGGCCAATCTGGGCCGTGCTATGGAGGGCCGGCGGGACAAATTTGTCCTGCAATCCCATCTGTGCTCCGTCTGGGAGAAGGGACAGTATCTGCGCACCCGGGACATCAGTAAAGTAAAGGCCGGCTTTGAGGAGATGCTCCGCCTGCTGAACACCGATTTGATTGAGATTGGTATGATTCACTACTCCGACGCCCTGTCCGACTGGGAGGAGATTGTGAACGGTCCCATCATGGCCTACGCCCAGGAGCTGAAAGAGGCAGGGAAGATCGGCTGTATCGGCCTGTCCAGCCACAACCCGGAGGTGGGCCAGGCGGCGGTGGACAGCGGGCTTATTGATGTGCTCATGTTCAGCGTCAACCCCTGTTACGACCTCCAGCCCGCCAACGAGGATGTGGAGCAGCTGTGGGCGGAGTCGGCCTATGAAAAGCCCCTGGTAAACATGGACCCCCAGCGCCAGGCCCTGTATGAGAGCTGCCAGCGCCGGGGGGTGGGTATCACGGTGATGAAGGCCTTTGGCGGCGGCGATCTGCTGAGCCAGTACTCCCCTGCCGGGGTGGCGCTCACTCCCTTCCAGTGTCTGCACTACGCCCTCACCCGGCCCGGGGTGGCCTGTGTCATGGCCGGAGCCCGGACGGTGGAGGAGCTTGTCCAGTGCGCCGCCTATGAGAATGCCCCCGACAGCGAAAAGGACTACGCCGCCGCCTTTGCCGCCATGCCCAAAATCAGCTGGGAGGGCCACTGCATGTACTGCGGCCACTGCGCCCCCTGTCCCCGGGGTATCGACGTGGCAAACGTGACCAAGTTCCTCAACCTGGCCAGGGCTCAGGGACAGCTGCCTGAGACGGTGCGGGAGCACTACGCGGTCCTCCCCCATCACGCCAGGGAGTGCGTGGCCTGCGGCGCATGCGAAAAGCGGTGTCCCTTCTCAGTCCCCATTATTGAGAATATGAGGCAGGCCGCAGAAATTTTCGGCCAGTAAAGGCCAAGTCAACCACATTCCAGTACAGCCTGGACCTGTTCTGGGGGCAGTTCCCCCACAGGGACCAGCGGCCCTGGCTCCGGATCATAGGGGGCCAGGGCCTTTTCAAACCAGAGCAAATCGATCCACTGGCCGTTTTTATAGCCCGCGTTTCGCTGTACCCCCATCAGGCGGAACCCCAGGGCGGAATGAAGCCCCTCGCTGGCGGGGTTAGGGCTTGCCACCAGGCCGTAGGCCGTCCGTACACCCTGGAGCCGCAGCAGCTCCATCAGCGCCCGGTACAGCCGGGCGCCCAGCCCCCTTCCCTCCTCGCCGGGGCGGAGGTAAATGGACAGCTCCGCCCCCCAGCCATAAGCCGCCCGCTCCGCGATACGGTGGGCGTAGGCGTAGCCCAGAACGGTGTCCCCTTCCACGGCGGCCAAATAGGGATACATCTCCAAAACGGAGGCCATCCGCCGGGAAAACTCCTCCCCGCTGGGCAGAACATACTCAAATGTGATATTGGTGGGGATGAAGTGCTCATAGATGGCCCGCAGGGCGGGGACATCTGCCTCTCCGGCAAAACGCAGCTTCATGACGCTTTTTCCTCCTCCCGGAGCGCAGGCAAAACAACGGTGATGCGGGTACCCACATCAGGGCGGGATACCACCTCAAACCAGCCGCCGTGGCGCTCCACAATCCACTTGGCGATAGACAGCCCCAGGCCGGTGCCGCCGGTCTTCCTGTCCCGGGAGAGATCGGTGCGGTAGAACCGGTCAAAGATAAGGGGAATTCCCTCCGGGGGGATGCCCATCCCCTCGTCCTGGACGGTGACCCGGACATTCTCCCCGCTTCTGGACACCCGCAGATATACCCGGCCCTCGGGGGGGCTGTATTTCAGGCTGTTGTCCATCAGAATGCGCAGCACCTGCTTCATCAGACCGGGGTCAGCATATATGCTGACAGGGTCCTCCCCCCAGCGGGGGAGGAAGATGCGCTCGGGGTGGATCATCTCCTCCTCCCGCAGCACCTCGCCGGCCAGGTCGGTGAGGTCCAGCGGCTCCATTTTCACCGGCTGGGAGTCGTTATCCCCCCGGGCCAGGAAGAGCAGCTGCTCCACCAGCCGCTCCATAGAGGCGGCCTCCCCCCGGATGGCGTCGATCGACTCCTGTAAAGCCTCTGGGTCAGTTTTGCCCCACCGGTCCAGCAGGGCGGCGTAGCCCTGGATCACAGCGATGGGGGTGCGCAGCTCGTGGCTGGCGTCGGAGACAAAGCGCATCTGGGCACTGTAGGCCTGGTTCACCCGGTCCATCATCTCGTTGATGGACTGGGCCAGGGAGCGCAGCTCCTTCTGGGTGGGAGGCAGGTCGATACGGCTGTCCAGGTGGGCGGCATCGATCTTGTCCAGCTCCCCCGCCAGGCTCTCAATTTCCCGCCGGGACATGTGGGTCATGGAGTTGAGCCGGGCCGCCGTGGCGGCCAGGTCCTGAATGGGCCGCAGTACCTTGCGGATAGAGCGGCCGCTGCGGAACAGGTTGGTAATCAGGGACAGCCCCTGGCAGACCAGAATCACCACCCCTGCCCAGTACAGGCCGGTGAAGATGCCGGAGGTATCCACCGTGACGGCGTAAGGCTGGCCGTTGTTGTGCATTTCCACCGTATAAAAGCTGCTGAAGTTCCAGGTGCGCAGGCCGTCTACAGTCTCCCGCCGGCAGGTGGGCAGCCAGGTGGTTACGGTATAGTCCAGCCCCTCGGGGTCCCGGTCCAGAGGGGTGATGGTGTAGTCGCTGGCCTCCATCCAGGCCAGGGCGTCCTCGGAGGGCACCCCCCGGACGTTGACCATGTCCACCACTTCGGCACACCGGTTTTCCGCATAAAGGGACATGCCAAAGACGGCCAGCACCACCAGCAGCAAATCCATTGCAGCAAAGATACCCAGCTGACGCAGAAAAAAGCCCACATTCAGCCGCAGGGCCAGGGAGGAATCCCGGGCGGCGGCAATGGGATCCGCCGGGGGCGGAGTTTGAAAACGGTGACGTTTGCGGGGCATAGACAGGTTACCTCCTCTAAAAAGGCCCCCTTCGCAAAGGGGGCTGTCACGGCGAAGCCGTGACTGAGGGTTTTCTTCGAAGGACCAAGGCTTACCGCTGATTGGAAAACCCTCCACCACCGCCTGCGGCGGCGGTCCCCCTCCCTTTGCGAAGGGAGACTTTTATGCGCCCCTCAACCACGCCCGGATCTCCTCCAGATTTTCAAAGGCCACAAAGCTGCCGCCCTTGACCAGCATTTGATACTGGGCCTCCTCTTCGGGGGAGCGGCGGCTGCCCTTGCTCCGGAGGGCCTCCCGGGTGGATTTGGTGACCATATTTACCATCCGCCGTTTCAGCCAGCCCACCTTTTTAGGGGCCCAGCCGCCCTGAAGGTAGAACAGCGGGGCACCGGCCACGTAGTTGGCCCGGGCCATGGAGTCCATGGTCCGCTGGGAGGCGGGGGACATGCCCACGCCGCACACCCCCTTGACGGCAAATTTTTTCATTGCCTGGTCAATTCCGGAGATGTGGCCCGCCATGAGGGGGCCCATGAAGAAGACGGACTCCCCAGGTCCCACCTTGCCCTGAGCTTCGGCAAGGGGGCAGACCTTCATTTTTTCCGCCTTGCCCAGCATTTCGGCGTACTCTTTGGTAAAGCCGGTGTTGGAACGGTATACAATCACCATCATGATTCCTCCTTGATGACGTAGCCCACACCCCGAACGGTGTGGATGAGCTTGAGTCCAAAGGTGTCGTCCAGCTTGCTCCGGAGAAAGCGGATGTACACGTCCACCGAGTTGGTCTCGCCCACAAAATCAAAGCCCCACACTGCGTCCAGCAGGGTCTCTCGGGTGAGCACCCGGTCCTTGTTCTCCAGCAGACAGCGCAGCAGGTCAAACTCCTTTTTGGTCAGCTCCACATTCCGGCCCCGTACGGTGACCTGGTGCTTTTCCACGTCCATAACCAGCGGCCCCACCGCCAGGGGCACGTTCTCCTCTCCCTGGCCGTTTTTATTGCGCAGGGCGGCCCGAATGCGGGCCAGCAGCTCCTCAATGGCAAAGGGCTTTGTGATGTAGTCGTCGGCCCCCGAGTCCAGTCCGGCCACCTTGTCCATTACGCTGTCCCTTGCGGTTAACATAATCACAGGGATCTGGCTCTCCCGCCGCAGGCGGCGCAGCACCTCCATCCCGGACAGCTGGGGCAGCATGATGTCCAGCAGGACCAGGTCGAAGCCGCCGCCCAGAGCCAGCTCCAGGCCCCTGCGGCCATCAGCGGCCTTTTCCACCCCATAGCCCTCATATTTCAGCTCCATCTCCACCATCCGGGCTAGCTTTTCTTCATCTTCTACCAGAAGAATGCGCTCTGCCATGGGATTCACTCCTTGTCTTTGGTATGTTTGTCATGCTGAGCCCGCAGCTCATCCATTACCTGACGGCCCAGGCCGGCAGCGGTGTCAGCCAGGCCGCCGATCACGCCGTTCAGGCTGTCCTGCTCCAGGTCCGGACCGGAAAACTGGTAGCGGAAACCGGTAAAAAGTCCCAGCAGAAGCACCGGAATCGTAACCCACGGGGCACAGCACAGCAGAAGCAGCAAAATCAGCACAGGCAGAGCCGTAATAGGCTGGCCATGGCGCCAGATTTCCAGTTCGTTGTCAATGAGCCAGCGGCGCAGAGTGGTAAAAAAGTTCCGTCCGCTCTCTTTTTTTGCCCGTGGGGGCTTGGAGGCCTTCTTTTTCTTTCCACCGGCGGGCAGCTCCGCCGGCAGAGGCTCCGCCTGTGGCGGGGGAGGGGGGACTTCGCTCTTGGTGGAGTAGTAGGCGCTCTCCTCCCGGGGAATAGCTCCCTTCTCCTCCAGATAGATCAGTGCGTCCAGCAGATTGCCGCCGCTGTACTCCAGGGCCTCCTTGGCCTGGGCGTAGCTGACGCTGGCCTTCTCTTTCAGGCGCTCTACCAGCTCCAGTGTAATCTCCATTATGACGGCTCCTTTCCATAGGGCTATGCTTCTTCTATGTTGATGATAGCAATCATCAGATTTGCTGCCACACGTAGGGGCGGCCTTTGGCCGCCCGTCTGTTACAGGCAGGCCCATTTGTTTCTGAGGGCGGTCACAGGCCGCCCCTGCAGCTTCGGTGTCAGCAATTTTGAAGTTTGCTATAGTGTAACACCGCCGGGTTGAAGGACCGTTTAGCTTTCATTAAATAAACCTTAAAATTATGGGTGAATTTAAATTATCTCTTTAGAAGTTCTTATATGTCGGTATAGCCCGTATTTCCGGGCTTTCCCGGCATTTTAGATATGGGGAGAAGTCTTATATACTTTAGGTTTTTCCTCTCAATGGTAGTAAAAGAAGTAGTAAATCCGTCTGTGGCTATGCTGCAATCAGCCTTTCCATTTCAGCCCTTGCGGAAGCGAAAGATGCGTGTGCGTAGTAGTTCAGCGTCATAGTGATATTGGAGTGTCCCATGATGTACTGTAACGCTTTGGGGTTCATGCCGGCATTGGCTAAGTTGGTGCAGAACGTATGGCGCAGGGGGTGGGGTGTCATTACTTTGGGTAAGGTTTCCTCGTGGCTCTTGTTGCATTTCTTTGTAAGCCCCCGAAACATGGTAGCATAATTCACATTTGTTTTCGGGCAGCCTGTTTCCGCGCTCCGTAAAAGCTGGTGGTCTACATTGATTATCCTGTTTTCAAAATCAAGGTCGGGTTCAGTCAATCCGCAGAGTTCGGAAATCCTAAGCCTGCATTTATTGTAGCATATTCAAGGCTCTTTTTCACTATCTTTTTCGCTAAATCGCGTCCAGTGTGTCAATGACCTTTTCCAACTGTTTCCTCTTGATCTGAATACGGTTGCCGTTCAAGATCACCTAGCCCGACGTGGAATTTTTCTCTGCAAGTTTCCTCAGTTCGTTTTCCCCAATGCGGAAATATTTTGACGCTTCTTCAATGGTGAGCATATCCTTTATCTTCTCAGCCACGGTGTAATACTCCCGGCCCCACAGGACAGGGAACGCCGCCTTGATGTTGATGGACAGCCCCAGTACTTCGCCCTGCTTCGCGCCCATCATCAGCCACCACAGCGGATTGTTCCGCTCCTCCTCATGCGGGCAGGCCCTGCAATCGCTCTTGTCGCAGCCCTCGCAGAACGCCTTGTAGAAATCCTTGTCCCACGGCCCGGTTGCAACAGAAAGCGCGGCCAGAAATTCGCCCAGCGCCTCCGGCGTTTCCGCGATTTTCTCAAAGTTGGTCATGCTTGCTTTGCCTCCTTCTGTTCAACGACCCTTTTGGGGCGGCGTCCACGGTTCCGCAAGTTCCGCTGGTACACGGTCTGGCCCCGCTCGGCGCTGTACGCAGGCCGGAAGTTCTTATCGAGGACCACTTCACCTTCGCCGTCGGTCGTCTGTCCCCGCTTCAATTCTGCGTACACCGTACACAGGCTAATTTCCAGTGCAACGGCCACCTTGACCGGCGCGGCGTCCTCACTCCACATCCGTTCAAGTTCTTTTCTGTCCTCCAGCGTCAGCATTTTCATCTTGAATTACCCCTTTTCACCGTTTCCGTGCCCGATTTGGTAAAAAATAATGCAGAAAAAGGACGAAAATCCTTTTCTGCATTTAATCTACTACTTCAGCATTTTGAGGAAAATAAAAAATACTCTTTACATTTTCAAAAAATCTGATATAATCATAGAAGTTAGTTATGCGTTGGCCAGCAAAAAGAATATTTGGGCGATTAGCGCAGTTGGGAGTGCAAGCGGGCCAGTTATATGCCCCACATTTCAGGGGCGTAACTCGGATGGTTGCCATTCGGTTCACATCACAAAAAAGTTAATTCTACAAAATGTGGCACGTAACTCAGGTGCCACCCATACGGGCGATTAGCTCAGCTGGGAGAGCGCAGCGTTCGCATCCATAGTGAGACACATCCGACCCGATTTTTCGTTTCTCGTTTTCTTGTCCGATTTGTTGGACTTTCCCCTGAAAATCGAATATTTGAGAAATCCAAAATTCGCAACTTTTTTCGCGTAAAAAGTGCCGATTTGGGCCTGTAGCTCAGCTGGGAGAGCGCACGGTTCGCATCCATAGTGAGACACATCCGACCCGATTTTCTGTTCCCCGTTTTCCTGTCCGATTTGTTGGACTTCCCCCTGAAAATCGAATATTCCAGAAATCCAAAATTCGCAACTTTTTTCGCATGAAAAGTGCCGATTTGGGCTCGTAGCTCAGCTGGGAGAGCGCTGCGTTCGCATCCATAGTGAGACACATCCGACCCGATTTTCTGTTTCCCGTTTTCCTGTCCGATTTGCTGGACTTTCCCCTGAAAATCGAATATTTCAAAAATCCAAAATTCGCAACTTTTTTCGTATAAAAAGTGTCGATTTGGGCTCGTAGCTCAGCTGGGAGAGCGCTGCGTTCGCATCCATAGCGAGACACATCCGACCCAGGTTTGTGGCCCCGTTTTTCAGTCAATCCGTTGGACTTTTCCCCTGAAAATCGAATATTTTAGAAATCCAAATTCTGCAACTTTTTTCGTATAAAAAGCGCCGATTTGGGCTCGTAGCTCAGCTGGGAGAGCGCTGCGTTCGCATCCATAGTGAGACACATCCGACCCGATTTTCTGTTCCCCGTTTTCCTGTCCGATTTGTTGGACTTTCCCCTGAAAATCGAATATTTGAGAAATCCAAAATTCGCAACTTTTTTCGCATGAAAAGTGCCGATTTGGGCCTGTAGCTCAGCTGGGAGAGCGCACGGTTCGCATCCATAGTGAGACACATCCGATCCGGTTTTCTGTTCCCCGTTTTCCTGTTCGATTTGTTGGACTTCCCCCTGAAAATTGAATATTTGAGAAATCCAAAATTCGCAACTTTTTTCGCATGAAAAGTGCTGATTTGGGCTCGTAGCTCAGCTGGGAGAGCGCTGCGTTCGCATCCATAGCGAGACACATCCGACCCAGGTTTGTGGCCCCGTTTTTCAGTCCAATCCGTTGGACTTTTCCCCTGAAAATCGAATATTTTAGAAATCCAAATTCTCCAACTTTTTTAGTATAAAAAGTGTCGATTTGGGCTCGTAGCTCAGCTGGGAGAGCGCTGCGTTCGCATCGCAGAGGTCGAGGGTTCGATCCCCTTCGAGTCCACCAAATAAGAAATCACCTCAGTGAAAACTGGGGTGATTTTTCTTTTGACCACAGAAATACCACAGACGGGCTTCAAAAAATTTTCGGGCGGCAGATTGTTTTCAGCCCGTCGCCCCTTGTTCCGTTGGCTTGTGCGCTACCTGCCTGATGTCAGTCTTCGTCCGAGTAGTTCCAGTTCTGCCGCTCAAGAAAGGCGTTTACAGTTCCCTTCAGTTCATCGCTGAAATCTTCCAGATCCTCTATGCTGATTACGTCATTATTGATAAGCGCAATGATGTTGTAGATAAAGTTTGTTCGGGTCATCTCCAGCTGGACGCCTGGATTTCTTTTGTCACTCCTTATCCGCTTATCAAGCTGCCAGAATTTTTCTGACGGATCACCATCGCCGCTCAGCAGTTCTATGTATTCATCGCATAGCCTGCCCATGTAGACTTCCTGCCAGCTGCCAATTTTACTGCGGAAAAGGGCCCAATCCCGTTTTGTAAACCGCTGTTCCTGCAAGACCTCATTCCTCCAGTCAAAAAAAGAGATATGCGGTCTGGCAAATTGCTTGCTTTCACATCTTACAGCAATTCCTTCAAGATGTTCCTCAGACCCGGAATATCTCCACTGATAATCTCCCACACAAGTCGAAGGTTTACTCCCTCATAATCGTGGACGATGCGATTTCGAAGGCCGTTCATTTCACGCCAGGGTATTTCAGGATGACACTCTGCAAAAGCAGCATCCACAATCCGGCACAATTCTCCCATCTGACTGAGATTAAACACACAGGCCTCCGCCAGCTTTGTATCCTCAGAAAAGCTCCCATAGGTATAGCCCTGGCAATAGTTCATCAGCTTTTCGGAATAACTATACAGCTTTTGGAGGATGACTTCATTTCTCATAAATTGTTACCCCAGTAGAACAAATCTCACGGTCGATTTTTGAGTCCTTCTCAATATGCCGCACGTCAAAAATGTCCACAGGCATTCCCACCGCTTGACGGACGGCCTCCATAAAGCCCACAAACTTCAGTCCCTGTAATTTGCTGTCCACCAATAAGTCCAGGTCGCTCTTCTCTGTGGAAGTTCCTTTAGCTACAGAACCAAACAGGACGGCGCGCGAGATGCCATAAGCGGCGAAAACAGGCGCAAGCACCATCTGTATATCCGTTAAGCTTTGAGGCATACCAGCACCCCCTTCTGCCTCTTAGTATACACCATAATTTCAGAAGAGAAAATAGGAAAATAAAATTATAATGACAGAATCAAAATCTCTCTGTGCTCTGTTAGAATTGTCTGCATAAGCTCCTTTTATGGGAGGACAGCGAATCGTTTTCGGTTCACTGTCCTATCTTTGTATTTGGCGGCTCAATGTCTGAAGGGTGCCCCTGCCGCCTGCGCTGCTTTCAGCTCCGCCAGCTCCCGCTTCATCTGGACGATCAGCGCCGCCAGTTTCGCCTCGCATTCCTCGCGGGTGTGGGCGTAGATGTTGCGGGCGTGTTTTTTGCCGTCGATCCACTTGGGCGAGTAGCGGCCCTCCCACAGGTGGTCATTGATTTGGCTGATGCAGCCCGTCCCCGGCCTGCGGTGGGCAGGCTGATAAGGTGTGAAGGTCACAGGCGGGGCGGATTCCTCACGTTCCGGTTCTTCCTTCACTTCCGCCCCGGCGATGCCCTGGTCAATGTTCCGGGCCGCATTCCTCTGCATCTCGTCGGTGACGTGGGTGTAGATGTTCAGCGTGGTGGCCGACGAGACGTGGCCAATGATGGCGGACAGGGTCTTTACGTCCATCCCGTTCTCCAGGGACATGGTGGCGAAGGTGTGCCGTTACGGTATAATAACGACAAACGGAAAAAGCCTTTATTTTCAAGGGGTCCACGCGTTTGCCGTCATTTATTCAATTCCTTTTCCAAGTTGAAATCTGACGAGAAAAATATCGAAAAAAGGAGGCTGTTTCATTAACGACAAAATTTAATAGTGCCAGCGGTCCGGTGTATTGCCTGACCGCTGGTTGCCGTGGGCGTTTCACTTTTATAGGTGGGCGCCCTTTTTTTATACCCATTTTCAAAAGAAAGGAGATCCACATGGAATTAAACGAAATGGAAAAACGGCTGCTGTTTCAGGTTGAGGGAGACTATCAATACAAAGTCCTGAACGAGCTCCACATGGCTGCCCGGTACACAAAGAACCCTGAACAGCGGAAGGCAGCGGAAAGTCTGATGGCAAAGCTGCGCGTCCTGACGGATGACGAGTGCATGGACATCGTGCGGGATATCCAGAAGAATTACCTCCTGCCCTACCCGCCCCGGACGATTGGGGAAAAGATTGCGGAGGCCAGGCAGCGATCCGGCGCGGAAAAATTGAAAGGGCATGACATCATGGCTCTGGAACGCTTTGCCCCAGAGGTACGGCACATGATCATCTTCAACGTGCTGTCTTATAATTCTCCTGTCGGCGATAAGGGCGATAAGATGCGCCTGTTCCTTACGGATGCCGGCTATCAGAAATTCTTAGACAGCCAGGAACGGGGCGAAGTCAAACTGAAAAACCATGCGAAGGTCTCAGACGGGCATCTCCACTATGACCGCAGGGACCGCGTCTTGTAACAGGATAACCGGAGAAAGGAGGCTTTGAAATGGCTGTATTCCGGGTAGAAAAAACAAAGGACTTCACGATCATGTGCAACCACCATCTGCGCAATACGGAACTGTCCTTAAAGGCAAAGGGGCTCCTCTCGCTCATGCTGTCGCTGCCGGAAGATTGGGACTATACCACAAAGGGGCTCGCCCATATCTGCAAGGACGGCGTGGATTCAATCACTACCGCCCTGAAAGAGCTGGAGCGGCACGGGTACCTCACCAGGCAGCGCCTCCGCTATGAGAACGGGCAGCTCGGAGACATCGAGTATACGATCCATGAAAAGCCTGTAAATGCTGAAAAACAGGGGGATTCACCTAAACGGGAAAATCCAAGACAGGCAAATCCAGGACAGGCAAAACCTGAACAGGGGGAACCTGGACAGGGAAATCCCGCACAATTAAATACTAATCCATTAAAAACTAAAAAATCAAAAACGGATATATCAAGGACCCATCCATCAATCTATCCGTCAGGGCCGGAGGCGGCAGGCCGTTCGGATGGGATGGATCGGATAGAGCTGGCAGACGCTTACCGTGAAATCCTGAAAGAAAATATTGAGTATGGCTGTATGGTTTCCCGGTATGGGAAAGAACGCTTAGACGAGACGGTGGAGCTTATGCTTGAAGTGGTTTTATCCAAACGTCCATATATCCGTATCGCCGGGGATGATTTTCCCAGGGAGGTGGTAAAGGGCCGCTTCCTGAAAATCAATTCCGGCCACCTGGAGTATGTCTTTGACTGCATTGACAGGAACACCACGAAAGTCGGGAACATCAAGGCATACCTGCTGGCGGCGCTCTATAATGCCCCGGCAACAATGGACAGCTATTACCGCGCCGAGGTCAACCATGACCTGTACGGCTGTTAGGCGCCTTCTGGCGTCTTTTTTCATCACAGAAAGGAGGCGGGGCACGATGAAAAGAATCCCTGTGCCGGTGTCATGCCCGGCGTAACAAAGGAGCAGATTCGGGCGGCGCGTGAGGCGGACCTGTTTGCCTACCTGCAGTTCCATGAGCCTGGGGTGCTGAAACGGGACGGCCCGAATTACCGCCACAAGGAGCATGACAGCCTGGTCTATGTGACCGGGAAAAGGTACTGGTACTGGAACAGCCGGGGCCGGAGTATCAACGCCCTGGATTACCTGATCCAGATACGGGGCTACGGGCTGGTGGATGCGGTCCATACGCTGGTCGGCGGGGAAATCCAGCAGACGCCGGCCTATCGGAGCACGGCAGCGGCAGGGCGTGTGCATAAGGAACCGGAGAAGAAAGCATTTTCCCTCCCCTGGGCCAGACGGTGCGCCACTTCTGCCGTTTCTTATCTGCAACGGCGCGGGATCAGCCCGGATGTGATCAGCCGGTGTTTCCGGGACGGGCTGTTCTATGAGGCGCGGCATCATGGCGAGCCGGTCTGTGTGTTTGTGGGAAAGGATGAAGCCGGCAAAGCAAAGTTTGCCTGTATGCGGAGCATTGCCGGCAGCCTTAGGAAAGATGTCTACGGCAGCGACAAGGAATACAGCTTCTGCTATCCACCCCGGAATCCGGGCAGCCGGCATGTGGCGGTATTTGAGGCGCCCATTGACGCCCTCTCCCATGCCACGCTGCAGGAGTTAGAAGGCTGGAAATGGGACGGCTACCGGCTGTCCCTGGGCGGCACTTCCCATGTGGCGCTGATTGCATTTTTGAAACGCCACCCGGAAATCCGGCGCGTCAGCCTCTACATGGACAATGACCTTGGCGGCCTTAAAAATGCCAGGAGGATCAAGGCAATGCTCCATGAAGATCAGCGGTTCCGGCATATCCGGGTGGGCGTCAACCCGCCCCGCATGGGAAAGGACTACAACGAAATGCTGCTCCATGTTACAACGCAGATGAAAGAACATCAACAGCAATGCCGCCGGAAACAGGCGGCTGTTTCGATTTGACAAGGAGGATTTCAAGAAATGATGAACACAGAGAACACGGCTTTACAGATGATCGCCGAAGCCGCCCGGTGCCCGGACTACGGCCCTGACATGGTTAAGGCGCTGATGGAAAAACTGGATATGAACGAGAAAGGCTTTGCGCTCCTGATGAATGTCGCCCCTTCCACGGTCCGGCTCTGGACCAGCGGCGCCGCTCAGCCAAGCGGAACGGCCAGGCGGCTCATGCAGATTTACGAGACCGGTCCGGAGATTGTCGGCAAGATTGCCGGAGGGCAGCCGCCGGCAGAGGGGAGAGATTTGTAAATGGCGGAGGAAAGGACACATACGGATTCCGGCACGGGAACGCCGATTGCGGAAAATGAGCAGGTTAAGGCGCTGCTTGCGTTCTTAAAGGAAAATGATTCCCCCGCCTATGTGGACTTCGCAAAACTGATCGAATCTGTCACAGGGATGGAGAACCGCCTTTCCATAGCGGTCGGCGAGTTGGAGGCCATGCGGGAGGACCTGCAGAAAATGCAGGACCGCTCCCTGAAAGCTTCCTTACAAAAGACCTGCAAGACGCTGGAGGGCAATATTGCCTCCATGCAACAGAAATTATCAGAGCTAAAGGGAAAGATTGTTGAGGGATGCAGGCATATCCTGGAGGATTTCAAGGAACGCGGTACGATTGCATTGAACGGGCTCGCCAATTTCCTGCACCTGAAACCGGCGTTAGAGGCGGTACGTCAGGGGGCGGAAAACCACCAGCAGGCCAGTAACCGGGCAATGGAGAGGATCGATGCTTTCGTTTCCGAGTACCATGAGGCAGGAAAGCACCTAAAAAATATGTGCCTGGCGCTGATGGGAAAGGAACCGGTGCAGCAGGCAAAGGCCGGCGGGGAGATTGCCCGCTATGTCAAGGCTCCCTACCGTGCCAGCCGTGCGTGCATGGGCGCCATGAAGAAACAGGCTGAAAAGGCAATCGCCGCCCTGGAAGGGCTGGAACGGCAGGCACAGCGCCGGCCCTCCGTCCTGGAGGCCATGCGGGAGCAGGCGGCGAAGGCAGCGCCGGCAAAGCACCAGCCGGAGGCGTCCCATGACAGGGGCAGCCGGTGATAAAAACAGAACGAAGGGAGGAAATGAACTTGAAACAGGAACCACTTCCGCAGATTCACTTAGTCCGCGATACGGATTTAGGCGTATTTGCCTATGAGCTCCATATCCTGGCCGGGGATTTCCTGCGGGACAGCGAATATAACCTGCGCACGCTTGCCACGAATACCGGGGCGGATTCCATTGCCGTCATGGGGAAGAATCACATGTGGCTTTCGGACGCGCTGCTTGCCTACTGCCCTTCGGCGGAGCTTTACCGGACAGCTGCCATGACGGAATATCCCGGCGCAAGGGCCTTCCTGTTCCACACGGAGCGCAAAGAGGACGGACGGCTGTATGGGGATGTCCTGATGATGGGCCTTGACACGCTGCGGCAGGATATAGAAAGGAATACCCTCTACCCTTACGGCGTCAGCATGGAATACCGGGACGGCACGAAGGCGGAGGTAGCTATTGAAAAATGGGAGTCAATGGAGCTGTGCGAAAAGGACGCCCTGAAAACCTGGCGCTACCTCTATGCGCCGGAGCAGGTGACGGAATGGCAGTACCGCTATTCTAACCGGTTCAGCCAGTGGAAGGAGCAGGCATTTTCCTATATGCCCCAGGATTTGGAGGAACGGCTGAATGTGGAGTATATGGAGGAGGCGCAGAACCCGGACACAGATATGTACCGCATACCCCTGGGGACAGCGAAGCAGATGCTCCTTGACGGCGGTCCGGTCTACCGCCTTTTTCCCGGAGGGCCGGAAAAGCTACTGCCGATTGCGGCGGTCACGGGGCTCTGGTATGAGAATTACCGGGAGTTTGCCGTTACCCCGGAGGATTTGGGTGCGCTTGACCGGCTGGTCCGCAGGGAGACGGACCGGATCATGGGAATACGCCCGCAGCATGATAAATTACAGGAACGCCGCCCTTCCCCGGAGCGGTGATTTTTTATGACAGACTGGAGGTGATAATGATTGGCTGACAACATACAGCATGAAGATTTTGGGGAAAAGATCGGCGGCGCAAAAAAAGATTTATGGAAGGACCGGGGGCTCTATGTGAACGATCTGGACGCCATGAATGAGCGTGAAGCCGAGAAATTCGTAAAAAAAGATAATATCTGGAAGAAACCGGATTATACGGCCATGCTTGATGACGGGATTCCCCTTGGCGTGGTCTATTTTATCAAAAAGGCGAGGGACGGGCTGAATGCCTCCCCGCAGTATTACCGCAGGGACGACACGCCGGAAAAGCGCCTTGCAAGACAAAAAGAATATATCCAGACGGTACGGGAGCTGCAAAGCGCGGTCTCGGAGGTGCGCACCGTGGAGGACGCAATGAAGGCCTATGACCGTTTCTTTGTGGAAAACGGATATCTGGAACAGGTGCAGGGCTGGGGCAGCGGCATCCATTACCAGGCGACGGAAAAGGGCCGGGAGAACCCGGCCATTACAAACAAGCTGTCCAATGCCCTGATGGTTCACTCTGCCGCGCATTTTGAGCGGAACTTCACACAGAAAGCGCAGAAGGAACAGTTTGGCGTTTCCAAAGACCAGAAGGTGCCGAAGGGCTATGCGATCCATTTCAACGACGGGAAGAATACTTATTCCAAAAATAATGACTGGAAACCTGACACCTATTATGTGACGAAGGGCTATTCCATCTTGCAGACAAACTTTGAATCGCGGGAGGCCGCCCTGAAATGGGTGCAGGCGTTGGCAAAAGGGCGCAGCAAAAGCGGAAAGACGCGGTTTGTGCCTCCCCAGCTCTCCCATGTGCGGCGCACCGGGCCGGATTACAGAAACGGCATGGAGATCACCGGGCAGCACTACCTTGATGCCTTCGGGTTCCGCGGCGGTGAATTTGGGAACTGGATGAACCAGAATGACCGGCAGGCTTCCCTCAACATGGGATTTGAGGCGCTGAAGGATCTGGCGTCGGCCTTGCAGATCAGTGATAAAGATATTGCCTATCAGGGAACGCTTGCCATCGCTTTCGGCGCCAGGGGCAGCGGCAACGCGGCGGCCCATTATGAACCGCTGCGGAAGGTCATCAACCTTACGAAGATGCACGGGGCCGGCTCTTTAGCCCATGAATGGTGGCACGGGTTTGACGATTACCTGGGTACAAAGATGGGCGCGAATGGGATGCTCTCGGAACAGCCCCGCCTCTATGCGCCGTTCCAGAAGCTGATTGATACCATGAAATATAAGCCGGAGACGCCGGAGCAGGCCGCGGCCCGCACCAAAGCGCAGACAGAACGAACCCGGAAAAATGCGACAGGCTGGCTGGATTCGGCGGTGCTCGGTTCCCTAAAACGGCATGGCAATGAGGAACAGATGAAAACCTACGCGGTTCTTAAAGAGTCGTTTCTATCCGGCGAGGCCGGTTCCGTGGAGCAGATCAGCGCTTTCAAGAAGTCTGTCACCGGGCGGGTGATCCCCAAAAGTGAGCGGGAACGGCTGGAAATATTCGAGCACATGCTGTCCGGGATGCAGGCACAGGAGGCGCCGCAGATCGGGCGGGTGGAAACCGATTTTTACCGGAATTCCGTGCGCATGGGTAAGGAGTGCGAAAAGGACGGCGGCTATTGGGACAGCAACACGGAGATGACCGCCAGGGCCTTTGCCTGTTACATCAAGGATAAGCTGCCTTACAGCTCTGATTATCTGGCGGGACATGCGGATTGTGCCGTTACTTTCGCGACAGATAAAAGCGGGGAAATGGCAGTCCTGAAAGCCTTCCCGGAGGGTGCGGAACGGAAAGCCATCAATGCGGTATTTGACGAGATCGTGGCAGACCTGAAACGGGAGCAGATACTGACCCATTCGGACGAAACGCTGCCCCTTCCGGCGCAGCCGCTGGCGGAGAATGAACAGATTTCCATATTTACGTCGGACCGGCCTTCGGTCATGGCGCAGCTTGCAGCGGTGAAACCGGCAGAAAAAACTACCCCGGCACAGGCGGCACCGAAAAAGAGCCATGCGCCGGAGATTTAAGGAGGTGGAAGGATTGGAGGAAAACAAAGATTACCGGGTGCACCGCTCCGGGGACCTGTCGGAAGGCTACAAGCTGCAGGTGGAACACACGGTATCATGCGAGAACACAGATATTTCAGCGTTGATTGCGCAGGGGGCAGAAACGGTACAGGCCATGCGCCAGGACAGCATTGAGGGAGAAAAGAAAGCCTATGACATCGTGGTGGCGGCAGCGAAGCAATGGGAACAGCAGGCGGCGGCCACGCAGCGGCTTGACCGGGCGCTGGCATACTTACGCACCCCGGAGGTAAAGCATACCGGGAACAGTTGGCAGCCCTTTTCCAACAACAAGGACTGGATGGAGATCAGCAACCGGGTTTATAAGATGTTCTGCCAGATCAGGGAACAGACAACATATAACAGGGAGGCAAAACAGGATGTTCCGACTGCCTGGTATGTAACATGGGACCTGTATATCAATTCACCCAGGAAAGGCTACAACATCCACCTTGCAGGGCAGGATAAGAAACGCTACACGGACAAAGCCGCCGCCGAGAAGTATCTGGAGGGGAGAAAGAAAGCCTATTCCCATCTGTTCGCGGAGATTTCACCGCCCATTCCGAAAGAGCATGAAAACTGTTTTACGGTCAATGGCGTGCTTCTCCCCGGATATACAGTGGAGGGCCAGGAGCCGGTAAAAACAGACCATACCGCCGCCGATGTTTCGGAGGGCGGCATTTCTATGCCTGAAAAGCTGGAGAAACCTTCCGTGCTGGGAAAGCTGTCTGCGGCGAGGGTGCAGGAAAAGGCTGCGGCAGAGGCGAAGGCGCCAACTAAAAGGAAGGAGGATATGCAGATTTGAAAGTGTTGATGATAGAGCCGGGGAAAGCGCCTTATGAGGCCGAGCTGGACGGGAGCCTCAAATCCATGCAGGAGGCAGTCGGGGGAGGCATAGAGGGCTACTACCCTTATGCGGAGCCTGTCGCGATTGTCTGCAATGATGAAGGGAAAATAAACGGGCTGCCCCTGAACCGGGCGATCTACAACCAGGACGGCGAGATGATCGAGATCATGGCAGGCACCTTTTTCATAGCCGGTCTCGGCGAGGAAAGTTTTGCCGACCTTCCCGATTATTTCATGGAGCAGTATAAGGAACAGTTCAAATACCCGGAGAAATTTTACCGGCTGGCGGGTGAGATCGTTGCGGTGAAGCAGCCCCTCCCGCCGGAGGAAAAGCAGCAGCCGGCCCCTGCCATGGAGGAACCGGGCGGGGATGATATAAGGCTTGACGAATCCACGGACCTGGCTTTCGACCTGGATGAATTTTTCAGGCAGAACAGCGGGGCCTATGCAGGCCTGTACCCGGATTCCCATGCGGAAAAAGAGTGCATGGCGGACGAGCTGCTTTCAGGAGATACCGGGAAAATCCGCATGAGGCTGGCGGCATTTGAACATGAGGAACACATGGAGGGAGAAACGGCGCCGCTTCTGGAGCGTATTTCTTCCTATGAAAAAGAGTATGGAATCAGCGCTTATTCCATTTACCAGCTTGACTTATCGGACAATACAGACAACCTGCGTTTTATGTCCCTGGACTGGCTGGAAAGCAGGGGGCTCTCCGTGGACCGGGACAATTACCGGATGGTCTATGCCATGCAGCGGGAACCGGGCGAAACGCTGGAGGATATTTACCGGCGGTTCAATATCGACCACCCGGATGATTTTAAGGGCCATTCCCTTTCCGTTTCTGATGTGGTAGTCCTGCATGGGAATGGCGCGGATGCCGCCTGGTACGTGGACAGTATCGGCTTTAAGGAGCTGCCGGATTTTTTCGGCGCAGGGACGCCGGAGGCAAAGCGGGATGTTTCCGTGCGGGAACAGCTTGACAGTGCGAGGAAACAGGCGGCGCAGGCAGAGCCGAAAGCGCCGGATAAAAAGCCCAGGGAACAGGAAAGGAGTTGATGGCTTATGCTGATGGCGGTTGACGGTCCGTATGCGCTGATGGTGCAGCCGGACGACATTTTAATCTCTCCCCGTGAGGTAGACGAGCATTTTGGGACAATGGCCTGCTTCCATTCCCGCTATGCGCTGGGCGACAGCCACAATTACATGGATAAAGACGATTTCCTGCGGGAGATGTATTTAGATACCGTGGGGCATGATGAAGCGGGGCTGAAACGCTATGAACACATGGTAAACATTGTGAGCAGCCGGTTCCGGCACGGACCAAAGACGGAGGAACGGGCGGTTGATGACGCCATGCTGAAGGTGATCTCCGAAAAATACATTACGCTGCCCCTCTATCTGATGGACCACAGCGGCCTTGCCATGCAGACCACGAGTTTCAATGACCCCTGGGACAGCGGGCAGGTCGGATGGATTTATGTTTCCAAAGAGGATGCTCTAAAGGAGTTTGGCAACGAAAAAATGACCGGCGCCATTCGGAAAAAGGCGGAGGATCTGATGCGCAGCGAAGTGGCCGCTTATGATTCCTACCTGCGGGGCGAGTGCTACGGCTTTGAGCTTTACAAAAACGGCGAGCTGTCAGATAGCTGCTGGGGCTTCATGGGTGACCTGGACGATGCCTGTAAGGATATGGCTGAATATCTCCCGGAGGGCTGTAAGGATATGGTGACGCATTTAGAGGAACAGAGCCACCCGGCGACCATCATTAAGACGCTTTTGAAACATGCGAAAATCCAGGTGGACCAGGCGGCAAAAGCCTTTGAGCACGCCCCACGCCAACAGGTGATCGGGGACGCCCGTTAAGCAGGTATTTCCTATTTATAATTACAGATTCTATCAGGAAGGAGGATGCTTATGCAGGAAGATTTGGAACAGCGGACCGTATCGGTCTCCATCCAGGCGGCGAAGCTGTCCGGGCGGGTGCTGCGTTCTGCCATTGCCGCCGTGCTCCAGAAGATGGAGCAGGAACGCACGACCCCGAAAGTCGGCAGGAACAGCATGAAACGGCTGACCTGTAAGGACCCCGGAGCCAACACCATTGAAGTCTCCGGCAGAATCCGCTCCTTTGAGCGGTACGCCAGGAAGCACCAGGTCCGATACCATATTGAAAAAGAGCTGGGGACTGACCCGCCTAAATGGACGGTCTATTTCAAAGCGAACCAGGCGGACGCGCTGACGGCAGCTTTTAAGGAATATACCCAGAAAGACCTTGCCCGGAGCGCCAGGCCGTCGCTGCTCTCCCAGCTTCATAAATTCAAGGAGCTGGCGCAGGCTCTTGGCCGTGACCGGGTAAAGAACAAGGAACACGGAGGGCCGGAACGATGAAGATAGACACGGATGCCTTAAAAAAGCAGGTGATCCTCCACCTGCCCTATCTTTTGTTCCTTCTGGTATTTGCGAAGCTGGGCGAGGCGGTGCGCCTTGCCCCCGGAACGGACGCCTCACAGAAATTGTTAGGATTGTCCGAAGGTTTCTCGCTGGCATTTCAAAGCATGTGGCCGGGTGCGGCACTGGACTGGCTGGCGGGATTATGCGGGGCGGCTATCGTGCGGCTGGCGGTATATGTGAAAGGAAAAAATGCAAAAAGGTACCGCAAAGATGTGGAGTACGGCTCTGCCCGTTGGGGGAACAAAACAGACATTGCCCCTTTCATGGACCCGAAACCGGAAAACAACATTATCCTGACGCAGACCGAGGGACTTATGATGTCCGGCAGGCCGAAGAACCCGGCCCATGCCCGCAATAAAAATGTGCTGGTAGTCGGCGGTTCCGGCTCCGGCAAGACGAGATTTTTTATAAAACCCAACCTCATGCAGCTCCATAGTTCGTATGTCGTCACCGATCCGAAAGGCACGGTCTTAATCGAAGTGGGAAAGCTGTTAAGCCGCGGTACTCCGAAACTGGACAAGGACGGAAAACCGGTCAGGGGAAAGAATGGGAAAACCGTGTATGAGCCTTATAAGATCAAGGTATTCAATACGATCAACTTTTCAAAAAGTATGCACTATAACCCTTTTGCCTACATCCACAATGAGAAGGACATTCTGAAACTGGTAACGGTGCTGATTGCAAACACCAAAGGGGAAGGGAAATCCGGCGACGATTTTTGGGTCAAGGCCGAGACCCTGCTGTATACGGCGCTGATCGGCTATATCTATTATGAGGCCCCGACAAACGAGCAGAATTTTTCCACCCTGGTAGAAATGATAAACGCTATGGAGGTCCGGGAGGATGACGAAAGTTTCAAAAATGCCGTTGACCTTCTCTTTGATGCGCTGGAGCAGAAAGACCCGGACCACTTCGCCCTCCGCCAGTATAAGAAATATAAATTAGCGGCGGGCAAGACAGCGAAAAGCATACTTATTAGCTGCGGCGCCAGACTGGCGCCATTCGATATTAAGGAGGTCCGGGAGATCACCATGTATGACGAGCTGGAGCTTGACCTGGTCGGGGACAGGAAAACGGCGCTGTTCTTTATCATCAGCGATACGGATGCGACGTTCAATTTCCTTGTCAGCATGGCCTATACGCAGCTGTTCAATCTGCTGTGCGAGCGTGCCGATGACAAGTATGGCGGCAGGCTGCCGGTACATGTGCGGTGCCTGATCGACGAGGCCGCCAATATCGGGCAGATTCCGAACCTGGAAAAGCTGATGGCGACGATCCGTTCCAGGGAGATTTCGGCCTGTTTGGTCCTGCAGGCGCAGAGCCAGTTAAAGGCGCTTTATAAGGACAACATGGACACCATCATCGGGAATTGTGACGCTTCCCTTTTCCTGGGAGGCAAGGAGGAAACCACGCTGAAAAGCTGGAATTCCCTGCTGGGAAAAGAGACCATCGATATGTATAACACCAGCGTCACCAAAGGCAGCCAGGAATCCCACGGACAGAATTTTCAGAAATTGGGAAAGGATTTGATGTCGATGGACGAACTGGCCGTGATGGACGGAGGGAAATGCCTCCTGCAGATCAGGGGCGTCCGGCCCTTCCTCTCCCGCAAATATGATATTACGAAACACCCGAACTATAAATACCTGTCTGATTATGCCCCTAAAAATGCTTTTGACATTGAAAAATTCCTCTCAACCAGGCTGCCCGTCAGCCCTGGGGAGCTGTACCGCAATTATGAGGTCACGGCGGAGGATTTGGAGGCGCCGGCTGTATAATGATGTAGCTGCCTGTTAAAGTCTCTGGCTTTGGTGGGCTTTTTCTTTTCACCGGAAAGGAGGTTCTATTGAGGATTCGCGCCCCTCCCTGACAACTGTATACCTTTCCAGGATGATCCTGGACTATGCCGCCCCAGTGCTTTATGCAGATTTTCTTAAAGCACTGGGGCGTTTTTTCGTTTCCGGCCAGATACGGCCATACCACAAAATCAAGATTATTCAAATTAAAGGAGGACTTTTATATGGCTTTTTTTGCAAGTGCGATTGATACTTTGAAAATTCTGGTGATTGCTCTGGGCGCCGGCCTCGGTGCATGGGGCGTCATCAACCTTCTGGAAGGTTACGGCAATGACAATCCCGGAGCCAAGTCGCAGGGGTAAGCTACGCCCTCCACGGACAAGTAATTGCCGTGCAGCGTATGGTGGAAGTCCATACGGCAACAGGCTGAATTGCTGGAAACCCCTAAAGCCGTGCGTACCAAAACATGGGGATGAAACATGCCCGGATGTGACGGTGGCGAAAGCAGAAAAAAACGCACGGATGGCGCAGGGTGCGAACCTAAACGCCGGGACAATGGGCGATCAGCAGCCAAGCCCCGAACAGGGGAAGGTTCAACGACTATCCTTTGCAGGAGTAGGGCCGAGCGGCCCGAAGCAGCCTGCCCCGCTCCATGCGGGTGAAGATATAGTCTGCGCCCATGTGAAAGCATGGGGTGTCCGCTTCTTTATGAAGTGGGGCCGCGCCGGGGCAGCGACCCGGTGTGAACAAAAACGGATGAAACAGCTTATGGCTGGCGGAGGTATTGCGCTGGTGGGTGCCACGCTGATCCCGCTGCTCTCCGGCCTGTTCGGTTAATAGCCGATGGGCAGTCTGTTTGAATGGATAACAGACTGGATTAAAGAGGGCTTGATTGAAGCGATCACAGGACAATACACCAGTATCTTTGAGTCCGTCAACAGCCAGGTCTCGGATGTGGCCTCACAGGTAGGCCAGACACCGCAGGGGTGGAATGGCGGCGTGTTCAGCATGATCCAGAATCTTTCTGAAACCGTCGTCATTCCCATTGCGGGAATCATCCTGACTTTTGTTCTTGTCTATGAATTGATCCAGATGATCCTCGAAAAGAACAACATGCACGATTTTGATACGTTCAACATCTTCAAGTGGATTTTCAAAACCTTTGTTGCCACATACCTGCTCACCAACTGCTTTACCATCGTCATGGCGGTGTTTGACGTCGCCCAGCATGTGGTGAATCAAAGTTCCGGCGTGATAAACGGGAGCATGGATGTTACCGCTGCGCTGGCCGACCTGGAGACGCAGCTTGAAGCAATGGGGATGTGGGAACTGATCGGCCTGTGGCTGGAGACCAACATTATCAACCTGTGCATGTGGGTGTTGTCCATCGTGATCTTTGTCATTGTGTATGGCCGCATGATTGAAATATATCTCACGGTCAGCCTGGCACCCATACCGTTTTCCACAATGGCAAACCGTGAATGGGGGCAGATGGGGACGAATTACCTGCGTTCCCTGTTTGCTTTGGGTTTCCAGGGGTTTTTGATTATGGTCTGCGTCGCGATCTATGCGGCGCTGGTCCAGTCAATCCCTTCTTCCGGCGACATCCACGGCGCGATCTGGGGCACGGCAGGCTATACGGTCCTGCTGGCCTTTGCCCTGTTTAAGACAGGCTCGCTATCCAAAAGTATTTTTAACTCGCATTAGTGTGTAACCGACCTATTTTAACAAGAAGGAGGATTTTTTTATATGAGTAAGACCAACCATGAAACCATGCAGCCGGAGGCCCAGGCGGGCGAGGGCTTGAAGCTGGATGTAACGGTACGCCCGATTGCCCCGATGGGGAACCTTCTGGCTTTCGCCAATGTGACGATTGGGGACTGTTTCAAGATCGACGGCTTCCGTATCTGCTCCGGCGAGAACGGCCTGTACGTCAATATGCCCTCCACCCAGGATAAGCAGGGAAAATGGAGGGATGTCTGCTGGCCGGTGACGGCGGATTTCCGCAGGCAGCTTAATGACGCCCTGATCGGAGGGTACGGCCAGGCGATTGAAAACCTGCAGGCCACCCTTGAAGCGACAAAGGGAGCGGCGGAGAAGCCTTCCCTGGCCGGCGCCCTGAAAGAAAATGCCGGCAAGGTTAAGACGCCCCCGGCAAAATCCGCCCCGGCCAAGAATGAGCAGGCCCGGTAATGGCGGAGGCCGGAAAATATGGCATCGTGTACGCGGACCCGCCCTGGCGCTATGATATGAAACGCGGAAATGGGGTGGCCGAAAAGCACTACCCCACCATGAGCATGGAAGAAATATGCGCGCTGCCGGTTGCAGACCTTGCGGCCAAAGACAGTGCGCTTTTCCTATGGGCCACCTTCCCACAGCTTAATGAGGCGTTCCGGGTGATCGAAGCATGGGGGTTCAAATATAAGACGCTGGCTTTCCTCTGGCTCAAACAGAACCGGAAAGCAGATTCCTGGTTTTACGGGATGGGGTTCTGGACCCGCTCTAATGCGGAGGTATGCCTTCTGGCGACACGCGGGCGCCCGAAACGCCAGTGCGCGGGAATCCACCAGTTTGTAATCTCCCATATTGAGCAGCACAGCAAGAAGCCGGACGAGGTACGGGATAAGATTGTGAAGCTCATGGGCGACCAGCCCAGGATAGAGCTTTTTGCAAGGCAGCAGACCCCCGGCTGGGATGTGTGGGGCAATGAGGTGGAATCCACGGTCACGATGCAGGAACAAAACCAGTGAGATACAGCATGAATGGAGGTGAATTTACATGCCTTATGTACCCGTACCCAAAGACTTAACGAAAGTCAAGACCAAGCTGGCGTTCAACCTGACGAAGCGCCAGCTTATCTGTTTCAGCCTGGCCGCATTGGTCGGGCTGCCGGTATACTTCCTTACCCGCGGCGCTGTCGGTAACTCGGCGGCGGTGCTAATGATGATCGGGCTTATGATGCCCTTTTTCTTTTTCGCCATGTATGAGCGGGATGGGCAGCCGGCGGAGAAACTTCTGAAAAACAGGCTCCGCTATAAGCTCTGGCCGAAGAAACGGCCATACCGGACGGAAAATTTGTATAAATCCATGTCAGAGAAGGAGGTTATGAGGATTGCCAAAAACCAGACAGCAGGAGGCCCAGGAAAAGCGCCTGCAAAGAAACATCAGGCAGGCAAAAAAGGCCAGGGCAGACGCAAAAACAGGCGGGCGTAATGCTTCCCGCATAAAGCCGTCCAGGAAAGGCGGCTTTTTCAGTGGGCTTAAATCGGACGCCCCGCAGACGGTCCAGCAGAGCATTCCCTATAAGGAAATGTACCGGGATGGGATCTGCCGGCTGACGGATAAGCTCTACACCAAGACGGTGCAGTTTTTTGACATTAACTACCAGCTCGCACAGGCGGATGACAAGGCGCAGATTTTTGAGGGCTACTGTGATTTCCTCAATTATTTTGACGCTTCGATCCGTGTGCAGCTTACCTTTGTCAACCAGCGGGCCAACATGCAGGATTTCGCCCGCAGTATTGACATCCCCATCCGTGGCGACGAATATGACGGAATCCGCAGGGAGTATGGGGATATGCTGAAAGGTCAGCTCCAAAAAGGCAACAACGGTCTTACCAAGCGGAAATATATCACTTTTGGCATTGAGGCTGACGACCTTCGCACCGCGAAGATGCGCCTGGAGCGGATCGAGGCCGACGTGCTGGCGAATTTCAAGGCCCTGGGAGCCCAGGCAAAGCCATTAGACGGGCTGGAACGCCTGGAGCTCCTTCACAGCCAGCTCCACCCAGACGGGCAGGAAAAGTTTCATTTTACCTGGGCGGACCTGCCGAAAACCGGGCTGTCCACAAAAGATTTTATTGCGCCCTCCGGCCTGTCCTTCTCGAATGACGGAAAGACCTTCCGGGTAGCCGACCATTCCGGGGCGGCGTCCTTTTTGCAGATTTTAGCGCCGGAGCTGACGGACCGGCTGCTTGCGGAGCTGCTTGACCTGGACGATGCCGTGACAGTAAACCTGCATATCCAGTCTATCGACCAGGCCCAGGCGATCAAGAACATCAAGCGCAAGATGTCCGATTTGCAGAAAATGACCATTGAGGAACAGAAAAAAGCGGTCCGCGCCGGGTATGACATGGACATCATACCTACGGACCTTGCCACCTACGGCGAAGAAGCAAAGAATCTTTTACAGGATTTGCAGAGCCGGAATGAGCGCATGTTTCTTGTGACGGTGCTGGTGGAGAATATCGCTCACAAACGGCAGAAGCTGTTCAATGACATCCTTTCTGCTTCCGGTATTGCGCAGAAATATAACTGTGCCCTGAAACGTCTGGACTTCCAGCAGGAACAAGGCCTTATGTCCTCTCTTGCCTTAGGGTTGAACCAGATTGAGATTGAGCGTGGGCTTACGACCAGCAGCACCGCCATTTTCGTGCCGTTCACGACCTGCGAGCTGTTCCAGGAGGGCGAGGCGCTTTATTATGGCCTGAACGCTTTAAGCAACAACCTGATCATGGCGAACCGCAAGAACTTAAAGAACCCCAACGGCCTGTTCTTAGGCACGCCGGGCAGCGGCAAGTCTTTCTCGGCAAAGCGTGAGATCGTCAATGTGTTCCTTTTAACGGAGGATGACATCATCATTGCAGACCCGGAAAATGAGTACGGGCCTTTAGTACAGCAGTTCGGCTCCCAGGGGCAGGTCATTGACATTTCCCCGACTTCCACCAACTATATCAATCCGATGGACATTAACCTGGACTATTCGGATGATGAAAACCCCATCACGCTGAAAAGCGATTTTATCCTGTCCCTGTGCGACCTGGTGATCGGCGGCAAGGAGGGGCTTTCCCCGATTGAGAGGACCATCATTGACCGCTGCACAAGGCTGGTGTACCGGGATTACCTGCAGGACCCGCGCCCGGAGAATATGCCGGTCCTGGGAGACCTGTACGGGCTGCTTTTGAAACAGTCCGAGCCGGAGGCGCAGAATATCGCCACGGCGCTGGAAATCTACGTGAACGGCTCCCTGAATGTATTCAATCACAGGTCCAACATTGATATGAACAACCACCGGGTACTCTGCTTCCAGTTAAAGTCTCTGGGCAAGGCCCTGAAAGAGATCGGCCTTTTGATTATGCAGGACGCCGTGTGGAACCGTGTCACGGCCAACCGCTCCAAGCATAAGACGACCTGGTTCTATGTTGACGAATTCCATCTCCTTCTGAAAGGCCAGACCGGAAGTTTCAGCGTGGAAATCTGGAAACGGTTCAGGAAATGGGGCGGCATACCGAGCGGCCTGACGCAGAACGTGAAGGACCTGCTGGCCTCCCGTGAGATCGAGAATATCTTTGAGAACTCGGATTTTATCTACATGCTGAACCAGGCCCAGGGGGACCGGCAGATTCTGGCGAAGCAGCTGGGGATTTCCCCGCACCAGCTTTCCTATGTGACCCATTCCGGCCCCGGCGAGGGGCTTCTGTTCTTCGGGAATGTGATTATCCCCTTTGTCGATCATTTTCCGAAGGATACCCTGCTGTACAGCGTACTTACAACACGGCCTGATGAAGTGGCGGGGACGAAGGCATGAGGAAACAAAAATACCCTGAAAGCGATTGGAGGTGAGGGCAATGGCGCGTGACAGGAATTTTCAGAGGAAACAGAAAGATGCCCGGATGCCGGCGCGGGATTCCCACGGGGAGGACCGCATGGCGGCCCGGCAGGGAGAGCCGGATTATGACCTGCGCCGGGCAAGGGACGCCCCTTCTTCCGGCACTTCAAGGAACCGCAGGCAGGCGGCGCCGGTGCAGACGGAAACTTATGGATCAGATATATTTGCCGGTTGCGAAAACAGTGATACGGCAGCACAGGATTCCCCTACCCAGGTTTTTCCCGGACAGGAACCAACTGGATCAGAACCATATGTGCCAGAAACCAGGCGGGGCAGCCAAGGACAGGGCAATGCTGCTTACAGGGATTCCAGGCAGGAGGATTTCAGCCAGGGGAGCCCAGGGAGGCGCAATGCCGCTTACCAGAATTTCAAGCAGGAAGAACCCAGACAAGCAGATTTCAGCCAGGAGAGCCCAGGGAGGCGCAATGTCGCTTACCAGAATTTCAGGCAGGAAGAACCCAGGCGGGCGGATTCCAGCCAGGAGAGCCCAGGGAGGCGCAATGCCGCTTACCAGAATTTCAGGCAGGAAGAACCCAGGCAGGCGGATTCCGGCCAGGAAAATCCCGGACAGACAGCTTTTGCAGAACACGGTCCGAAAGGTACGGATTCCCGGTATGGGAAACTATTTCAGGAAGGAGCCGGGGCACAGAAAGGGGAAGAAAAATCCGGCCAGGCAGGACACTGGAACCGGACACGGCAGCATGGTAATAAATACCAACAGCGCTTTCAGGAGGCGGCAAAAGCCGGGGAACCTCAGGAGAAACCGCCGGAGGCAGCCGAAGGAGAACCAAAACGGCCTTCCAAGCTGGAATTTACCGCTGACGAACTCCCACCGGAAACAGCGGATAAGAAGCTCACGAAAGCCCGACGGAAGGCAGAACGGACAGCGGAAAAACTGGAACAGGCGGAAAACCGCCTTCCTGCCCGCCGTAAGTTGCGGATGGAAACATCTTCTGATCCCGATACGGGCAAGGCCAAAAAGCGCCTGAAATTTGAAAAGGAGGTGAAATCCCAGCGGGCCCATGTCAAGGGTCCCGTTCCGATGCGCCCGGTAAAGGCCGGCGCAAATATGGCGGTGGGTTACGCCCATAAAAAGATTTACC
This sequence comes from Flintibacter muris, assembly GCF_943192995.1. Lineage (GTDB taxonomy): Bacteria > Bacillota > Clostridia > Oscillospirales > Oscillospiraceae > Lawsonibacter > Lawsonibacter muris. Next base: position 24,499 of record NZ_CALPCP010000019.1, on the reverse strand, counting down.
AGGCAGAGAATGAAAATGTCGGCATTAAAGCGGCCCACCGCACCGAGCTTGTAAGCGAATCGGGGCTGCGTATGGCATATCACAGGCATAAGACGGCGCCGTACCGCAGGGTGGCAAAATTACAGCAGAGATCAGCCAGGGCCAATGCCCGGCTTGCCTACCGGCAGACCCTGCATGACAGCCCGGAACTGAAGAAAAACCTTCTTGCCCGGATGTGGCAGAAACAAAAGATAAAACGCCAGTATGCCAAAGCAGCCAGAGAAGCGAAAAAAGCGGGAAAGCGTGCAAAGGACACCGCCGTTACCACGGAAAAGATCGCTGCCGGCGTGGTCCATGCCGTCAGGCGCCACCCGGTCATATGCGGGATCGTGCTCCTGCTCCTTTTGGTATTTTTCCTGATCGCGTCCCTGATTTCTTCCTTTTCCAACCTGGGGGCCGGAGGGCTGGGCAGCCTTGCAGCCTCTACCTATCTGGCGGACGATGCGGACATCAACAATGCGGAGCTTGCTTATACCGAGTGGGAAACGGACCTGCAGATGCAGATTAACCGTGTGGAATCGGACCGGCCCGGCTATGACGAGTACCGCTATAATATCGGCCCCATTGAGCATGATCCCTATGTCTTAATGGGGTACCTCACTTCTGCCTATCAGAATTTTACCTATGCGCAGATCGAGGGTGTCCTCCGGGAGCTGTTTAACGGGCAGTATTCCCTGTCTTTTTCAGAAGAAACGGAAACCCGCTACCGGACAGAAACCAGCGTTGACCCGGAGACCGGCGAGGAAACAGAGGAAGAAGTGCCTTATGAGTGGCACATCCTGAATGTAACGCTTACTTCTACGCCGCTTGAAAACCTGGTTGTCTCACGCATGAACCCAGACCAGAAGGAAATCTGCGAGATTCTGTTGCAGACCAAAGGCAACCGGCAGTATGTGAAAAATGTATTTGGCACGAACTGGCTGCCCTATGTCACCAGCTACTACGGCTACCGGGTACACCCGATCAGCGGGGGAAAGAACTACCATACCGGCGTTGACATCGGGATGCCCCAGGGCACGGAGATTTTAGCCGGGCATGACGGCACGGTCACGCTGGCCGGTGAAGCCGGCGGATACGGCCTGTGCGTTGCCATTGAGGGCGAGGCTTATGAGGGGCGCTCCCTTACCACCAAATACGGCCACTGTTCACAGATTTTTGTATCTGCCGGACAGGAGGTAAAGGCCGGGGATGTGATCGCGAAGGTCGGCAGCACCGGAAATTCCACCGGGCCGCACCTGCACCTGGAGGTGCTGGTTGACGGCCAGTATATGAACCCGTTGTATTTTGCCGATACCGGCGATACCAGCGAGCGGCATTTACCGGAGGCAGGCGCAGGCGGCGGAGGGAACTATTTTGACTATGACGTCCCGCCGGAGGCCCTTGCAGATGAAAAATTTGCCGCCATGCTCGCGGAGGCCGAAAAGTATTTAGGCTATCCGTATGTATGGGGAGGCGCAAGCCCTTCCACTTCCTTTGACTGTTCCGGCTATGTTTCCTGGGTAGTCAACCATTGCGGCGTGGGCTGGAACTTCGGACGGCTTACCGCAGACGGGCTTTTAGGCGTGTGCACGCCTGTATCAAGCGCGGATGCAAGGCCCGGCGACCTGATATTCTTCCAGGGCACCTACAATACCAGCGGCGCAAGCCATGTGGGAATCTATGTGGGCAACGGGATGATGATCCACTGCGGGGACCCGATCTCCTACGCAAATATCAACACAAGCTACTGGCAGCAGCATTTTTATACATTCGGGCGTCTGCCCTGACAGATTGGTGTCCAGTGACAATTAAGTTTGATAATTTTGCAATAAAGATTGATAATTTACAACTTTGTTTGATAAAAACGGCTTCACAAAGGAATTAACAATTATGATTGATAAAACTCAAAGAAAATGACAATTAAAGTTGATAAAAACGGAGATTTCGTGGCACTTAAAGGAGCATGGTTCTTATTTTGCTTCTTTGTTTTTCTGCAACATGGCTTCGTGATATTAAGTTTTGGAGTAAATTATCAAACTTAATTGTAATTATGGAGCTTATTATTATCAAACTGTTTTGCAAAAAGACAGATTGGAGGTAATAAATTGAACCCTAAGATTGAGAAACTGGAGAAAGAGATCGACAAGACAAAAACAAAGATTGCGGAGATGCAGGCCAAGCTCCGCGACCTGGAAAAGCAGAAAACGGAGCTGGAGAATACCGATTATGTGGCGATTGCCCGCAGCTTCCATCTGACACCCCAGCAGCTGGCCGAATTTCTGAAATCGCAGCAGTCCGCCCCGTCCGGGGATGGCCCGCTGCAGAAACAGGAGGATAAGAATGAGGACTAAAAAAATCTCTCTGCTACTGGCGCTTATGCTTGTCATAAGCGCCATATCTTTGCCCCTGACGGCTTATGCAGCCGGGGACAAAGATACCACGCCGCCCGAACTTACGGCTTCCCTGGACGGCAACACGCTGAAAATAGAAAGCAGCGACGATAATTCCGGCGTGGAGGCGGTCTTTGTGGACGGGAACCGTATCAATTCCCTAACCAATGGGGCGGCTTCCGTTGCCTTAAAGGATTATGCCGGCACGGAAAAGCAGGTAAGCGTGTACGCCCAGGACTATGCCGGGAACCGCTCAAAGACCGTGAAGTTTGAGAATCCCTATTATGAGGAACCGGCGCCCACGGAAAAACCTGCGGCTGCAACACAGCAGAACCAGGGCGGCACGGCGGCAAAACCTGTGCAGGCCCAGGCTGCTTCCCCTGGCAGCACAAACAGCAATGCCGGGAACAGCAATTCCGGGAACGGTTCTAATACAGGTACGAATACGGGCGCCAATGGCGGCGGTAATACAGCCTCCGGCACAAACGGCGGCAGCCCCGATTCCCAGGAGGAAACGGAATCCGCTTCCGCTATCCCGGACGGCGCATTTACCCCGGAGGGCACCGGCACGGTGTTAGATACGGCCACCGGGGAAGATGGGGATAAACAGTTTTACACCATCACCTCCGAGGACGGGAATGTGTTCTATCTGATTATTGACGGAAAGCGGGACGGCAACAACGTCTACTTCCTGAACGGCGTTACCGAGGCTGACCTGATGGCGCTGGCGGAAAAGAGCGAGGACACCATGAGTGCGATCCCGGCAGAGGATGTCTGCACCTGTACGGAGAAATGCGCAGCCGGGGAAGTTGATACCGCCTGCCCGGTCTGCAAGAATGACCTGAAAGGCTGTGCCGGGAAGGAAAAACCTGCGGAAACGGAGGAACCCGCGCAGGCCGAGCAGCCAAAAAAAGACAAGGGCAGCGCCGGCACGATCATTTTTATTATCATTGCCCTGCTTGCAGCAGGAGGCGTTGGCTATTATGTGAAGATCGTCCGTCCGAAACAGCAGGCGGAGGATGACGAGGATTTCGAGGATGACGGATACGGCGAAGGCTTTGACCCGGACGAGGCTTACGGCGGGACGGAATATCTCTCCGAGGACGATTTTGAGGACAGGATCAACGATGAACAGGAGGACAGCGAGTAAAGCTGTCCTTTTATATTCCAATCCAATACAAGAAAGCGAGGATTTCTATGGTAAATATGAAAAAGCACGGCCTGAAAAGGCTCCTGGCGCTCCTGCTCTGCGCAGTATGCCTCTGCGGGGTGTTCCCTTCCCAGGCGTCCGCCGCCTCCGTGGGCCAGAAGGCAAGCTCCTGGCTCGGAGACCAGTACGTCGGTTCTGACGGGCGGCATTATTATGCGCCGGCGCCTTACACCTACCTTGTTTACAATTCTGACGGGACGATGGATGTGCGCACCAGCTCTGGCGGCAGCGCCTACCGGCATTACATGCTGACAGATTCGGGCGGGGTGAGCCACCATGTCTATTGCGTGGAAAGCGGTATTGCCTATAACACTTCCGACAATACCTATACGTCGGAAAGCGGCACCAACAGCAATTACCTGAACCTGCTCCCTTCCGAGGCAAGGCGGGGGATTACCCTCACGACAATCTACGGCTGGAAACCCGGCGCTTCCCTCCCTGTGTCCGGCATTAACGAGGACGATTATAAAATGGCGACGCAGATCATCCTCTGGGAATACCAGCAGCAGCTCCGCAGCGACCCTTACAGCCGGCATGGGAACGGCCAGGCAAATGCAGACCAGTATTTCAGCGTGATTGCCGGACGTCCTGCGGAAAAGGCCTACAACTGGATTCTTTCACAGGTCGCCTCCCATTCCACGGTCCTTTCCTTTACTTCCACGAAGAAAAGTGAAGCCCCGGAACTGGAGCTGAAATGGGACACGGAGAAAAAAGTCTATACCCTGACCGTCACGGACACCAATAACCTGAAAATCGATCTGGAGACCCTGAAAGGCAGCGGCGTTTCCGCCACAAGGAGCGGGAACAAGTACACGTTCACCAGCAAGAACATGATCATGGACCCTGTCGCCTTTGAATTCCGAAAGGATATTCCGGTTGCTAACGACATGCTGATCTGGGGGAGGCCGGGCTACCAGACCATGATGACCGGCGCCAGCGACCCGGTCTCCTTCTTTGTAAAGATCAAGACCGAGACCTACGGCACCGCAAAGATTGTCAAGACCAGCGAGGACGGCATTGTGTCCGGGATTCCTTTCCAAATCTCCGGCACGGACATCCTGGGGAACAAGGTGGATGAAACCGTCACTACCGGGGAAAACGGGCAGATCAAGGAAAAGCTGCTGCCCGGCACCTATCTGGTGAAGGAGCTGCCGGTGGACCGCTATGTGACCCCTTCCGCGCAGTATGCCACCATTGAAAGCGGCCAGACCGCCACGGTGCATTTCAGCAATATCCTGAAAAAATTCCGTGTCCATGTGGTAAAGAGTGACGCAGATACCGGCGCCGCCCAGGGCGACGCCACCCTTGCAGGGGCAGTTTACGGGATTTATAACAACGGCGAGCTGGTAGACACCTACACTACCGGGCCGGACGGCAGCTTTATGACCCGGTACTATGTCTGCGGCGATAACTGGACCGTGCGGGAGATTGAGCCGAGCACCGGCTACCTCTTAAACGATACGGTCTATGAGGTGGGCGCCTCCCCCACGCTTTATGAAGTGGAGCTGAACACCACCGAGAACCAGGTCACGGAAACGGTCATTTACGGAAACATCCAGCTTGTGAAGCATACGGACGACCTGGACCCGGATGTGTCCGGGGATGAAAATACGGACGAGCCCAATGAGGGCGTCATTGAGCGCCCGGAGGCCGGCGCAGTTTTTGAGGTCTATCTGAAAGCGGCTGGCAGCTATGACGCAGCGAAGGAAAGCGAGCGTGACCTGCTCACCACGGACGGGGACGGCTTCGCTTCCTCCAAAATGCTCCCCTACGGACATTACACGGTGCACCAGGTTTCCGGCGAGGAAGGGAAGGCATTTATCCCGGATTTTACGGTCTTTGTTTCCTCTAACGGACAGACTTACAGCTATATCCTGAATAACCGTACCATTACCGCAAGGCTGCGTGTGGAGAAATGCGACGCGGAGACCGGCAATATTATCCCGATGACGGGCACCGGCTTCCAGATCAGGGATTTGTCCACCGGGGAACTTGTCACCCAGGAAATCTACTACCCGAACCCGGAAACCCTTGATACCTTCTATGTTTCGGATGAAGGCTGGCTGATGCTGCCGGAGCCTCTGCACACCGGAGATTATGAATTGTATGAGGTGGCGGCGCCCTACGGTTATGTGCTTTCCAGTGAGCCGGTGCCGTTTACCATTGACGGCAGCGAGTCGGTTGTCACGGTCACACAGCACAATATGCCGCAGAAGGGGCAGCTTACCATTACCAAGACCGGCGAGGTATTCGCTTCCGTCCAGGAGAACGGCGGCCTGTACCAGCCGGTGTATGAGGTCATGGGGCTTCCGGGCGCAGTCTATGACGTGATCGCGGATGAAGATATTTATACCGGCGACGGTACGCTCAGGGCGGCAAAGGATGCCGTCGTGGAGACCCTTACCACCGGGGAGGATGGAACGGCACAGAGCGGGCTTTTGTACCTGGGCCGTTACCGTCTGGAGGAACGCCAGGCGCCGGAGGGGATGGTCTTAAACACCCAGCCGGAATACGCGGAGCTTACTTATGCGGGGGAAACCGTGGAAGTGACGCAGGCCGCGGCCGGCCTCTATGACGAGCGCCAGAAGGTGGCGGTAAGCCTGTCTAAAGCGCTGGAAACGGACGGGCTGTTCGGACTCGGCATGAACGAGGAATACAAAGACATTTCTTTCGGGCTGTATGCTTCCGCTGATCTGACGGCCCTTGACGGCAGCGTGATCCCGGCAGGCGGGCTTCTGGAGGTGGTTTCCATTGACCCGAATGAGGCGGGCGGCTATGGCGCTTCCTTTGCCTCCGACCTGCCTTTTGGCAGCTACTATGTGAAGGAGCGCACCACAAACAGCGCTTATATCCTCCCTGATACGGAATATCCGGTTGTTTTTGAATATGCCGGCCAGGAGGCGGCGCTGGTGCAGGTTCTTGTAAATGAGGGCGGGGCGGTTCCCAATGACCTGCTGCGCGGGCGTGTGGACGGCGTGAAAACCGGCGAAAACCCGGATGGCGGCGAGGATGTGGAGCTGGCCGGCGCGGTCATGGGATTGTTTAAGCCCGATATCGAGGAATTTACAGGGGAAAATGCGCTGCTTACCGTTACTACTGGCGAGGATGGCAGCTTTGCCTTTGAGAATATCCCTTACGGCCACTGGATCGTAAAGGAAATTTCCTCTCCGGCGCTTTATACGGTAAGCCCCGAACAGCACCATATCTATATCGGTGTGGACGGCCAGAGCATAGAGATTAAGGTGGAAAACACCCTGATCCGGGGCAGCGTGCAGGTGATGAAAACCGAAGCGGTAGACGAGCCTTCTTCTGTGGAGAAAAAGGACAAGGATAACAACACCTTCCTGCGTTTCCTCTCCGGCGCGGTGTTCGATCTGTATGAGGACGCCAACGGCAATAAGGAATTTGATTCCGAAGATACGAAGGTTGGCACACTGAAAGAATCGGATGCGGGCTACCACACGGCGGAGGGCCTTCTGGCAAAGGGCTATTTTGTAAAAGAAAGCAAGGCGCCGGAGGGCTACCAGATTGATGAAAACGCCTACTATTTTGAAATCACCGAGGACGGCCAGGTGGCCGTTGTGGAAAACGGCGAGGCCGGGCGCGGCTTTACCAATGAGGCGTACCGCGGGAACCTGAAAATCACGAAGGATTCCAGCGACGGGCGCAAGGATGGGTTTGCTTTTGAGGTCAAGAATGCGGACGGCTCCTACTGTGAGACCTTTACCTCCCCGGAATCCGGCGTGATCGAGGTCAAAGGGCTGCGCGTTGGCATTTATACCGTAACGGAAATCTCCAACCGGGCAAGCAGGGACTATATCATTCCTGACGCTGCCACGGTGGAGATCAAGGCGGACGAAACCGCAACGGTCCAGTTCTTCAATGAAAAACCGGAGAAACCGGAAACGCCGGACAATCCGGAAACACCGTCCACCCCGGATAATCCTTCAAATCCGACTGTCCCGTCCAATCCGGGCAAAGCGGTACCGCAGACCGGGGATGATAATTTCATCTTCCTGTATGGCGGGCTTCTGGCGCTGGCTGTGATCGGCGGCGGGCTGTTTGCCGTGGTCTATTTAAAAAAGGGAAAGCACAGCAGAAATACCGCCAGGACAAAGGCTGCCGGCATTGCGGTGATTTCCCTCTGCGGGTTGCTGGCTCTTGGCAGCGGGTTTCTGATCGTCCGCGACCTCAGCCAGTATGCCGAGAGTGCCGGAACCTATAACGGGCTGGCAAAACATGTGGAAGTACCGGAGCAGGCTGGGGAACCGGAAGAACCGGGGGCAGAGGAAGAAACAGGCAGGGAGGATTCAAGTACGGTCCTCCCTGTTGTTGATTTTGAGGCTCTCAGGGAAAACGGGCCGGACATCATCGGATGGCTCAACCTTCCTGATACGGCCATCAACTATCCGGTAACGCAGACAGACAATAACGAGTATTACCTGCGCCATCTGTATGACGGCACCTATAACAAGGTGGGCTGCCTGTTTGCAGACTATGAGAATCAGGCGGATTTTTCAGACCGCAATACCATTATCTACGGCCACAACATGCGGGACGGCTCCATGTTCGCCGCGCTGAATGAATATGGCGGACAGAGCTATTATGACGGGCACCCGCAGATGTACCTTGTCACCCCTGACGGCGGTTATGTGATGGAGGTTTTCTCCGCATTTGAGGCGAAACCGGCGGAATCCGGCAGCGACACCTCCCCCTGGAGGCTTAGCTGGAAGGATGACGGGGCCTACACCACATGGCTTTCTGAAATGGCGGACCGGTCTGTCATTGAGACCGATGTTACGGTGACTTCCAGTGACAAGGTGCTGACCCTTTCCACCTGTACGCCCGGAAGTAAGAGCCGCTTTATTGTCATGGGAAAGCTGGCGGCTGTAAACGATTAACAAGAATATTGGAAACCAGTGCGGGGGCGCTCTGCTCCCGCACCTGCTATTTAGGAGGATTTTTCTATGGTGAATACCATTGTTTCGATACCCGGCTACGTCCATCTGTACCGCTCCCTTCTGCGGTTCTATGATATGCCGGAGAATGAGGTCCGGGAAATGCTCTATCTTCTGAATACGGCAAACCTGGACTGCTACGAGTATTACCACCCGGAACGTGATGTGGTCCAGAGCGGGCCGGTGGCCTTTAGCGGATGGCTGGAGCATGAGGATTACCGCCCTTACCGGACGGAGGTACAGCTTTATAAATCCCTGCTGTTCTTAAAGCGCAGCATTGACCGGGACCTGATCGTGACTTCACAGCGGGAGGCGCTGCAGACGCTGCGGTGTATCATTTCCAACCTGGAATACCGCTTCTACAAGGCGTATGGCATGGAGATCGAGGACAAGCGGACCGTGTACGGGGAATGTACCTACCACCTGGTCCCCAGGGAGGACGAGCCCAGCGTGTGCCTGATGCACGACTGGATTTATCTGCCGAGCGCCTGAAATGCAGCGGATAAGAGCTATAATGTGTATTTTGTTCTGCTTTTAGTAAAACTGTCCCGGATTCTATACAGTATTCGGGACAATCCATTTTTCAAAGGAGGGATGCCATATCACACAGCAGGAAGTCAATGCCGTATTTAACGCGCAGGTGCGGCTCTGTGCCGACACACTGCAAAAGAAAACGAAGGAATATACCGGGGACGATACGGACCGGCTGGGGGCTTTTAAGGCGGCGGCAGCCTTGCAGCACACCACGCCGGAGCGCGCCCTTGCCGGGATGCTGGCGAAGCATATCGTTTCCCTGTATGACATGTGCTTTGACAATGATACGGATTACGGGATAAGCACATGGGAGGAAAAGATCACAGACAGCCTCAACTATCTGTTCTTACTGAAAGCCATTGTAAAGGAGGGACATACCGATCAGACGGATTGAAGTAAAAATATTAAACTGCCAGGCGGCCAGGGAGGCCGAGAAAAACATGGTCTTTGCTGCCCGGCTCACCCAGAGGGGCCACCGGATTGCCACAATGGACGATCTGATGGCCCTTTATGAAAAATCGTTCAGTGATGATACTGTGGCGGCCATCAGCGCCCTTCCCCACCCGACGGTCCAGAAATTTGCAGTGATCACCGCTGCTGTTGTAGGGGCAAGCAGGCGGTTCCTTTCACAGATCACCAGGCACCAGAACGAAGTAAAGTTTATGAGCGCGTCTTTGCAGTACAGCAATTATGCAGGCCAGGCGGATTTTGCCATACCTTATGAGATTATAACCGCCACGGCTGCGGTCCGGGAACTGTACTTAAAAAGCTGCCACGAAGGCATGGACTGTTATGAAAAGCTGTGCGCCGAGGGAATCGGCCATGATGCGGCGGGATATGCCACGCCCCAGGGGCTTCGGAATGTGCTGGTTATCAGCGCCACGCCCTATCAGTGGAAACACATCATCGGCCAGCGGGTATGCCGGCGCAATACGGACGAGACCCGGATCGTGCTCCTGAAAATCTGGCAGGAGCTTTATACTTTAAGCCCAGCGCTGTTTGCCCCTGATCTTACAGGCCCCTTCTGCCAACAGGACAAATGCCTGGAGGGGAAAATGACCTGCGGGAACATGCTGAAAGCGGATATGACGCCCGGAGACATCCTGAAAACGGACTATCCGGCGCTTTTGGAAGGAGGCGGCGCATGAAGATCAAACTGATCGACTTTGGCGTGCCGGAGGACCGCCGCCCTTTCCGTCCGCATGGGAACGATGCCGGCGCGGATATTTACATGCCCTATGACTGTACGTTACAGCCGGGGGAGATCGCAAAGGTCCCTCTTGGGTTTGGGATTGAAGTGCCGGACGGATATGCGGGCTATGTGTTTCCACGCACCAGCATGGCAGTAAAAGGGCTGGTCTGTGAGCTGCCGCCGGTGGATTCCGGCTACCGCGGGGAGATTCACGCGATCATCAGCAATGTAAGCAGCCAGACCCAGGAGCTTTCCAAAGGCTCCCGCGTGGGCCAGCTTGTAATTACTCCGGTTGTGATCGCGGATTTTGTTACAGAGCTTGGCGAGCAGCGCGGCGCAGGCGGATTTGGAAGTACAGGAAAATAAAAAAGTGACATTCCGGGAGTGATTCTTGGCTTATCGCCGGTAGTGGGATTGGGCATATCGGGGGGATTGCAGGATAAAATAAAAGAAAGGCAGCAAAAAGCGGCCAGCACCGTGGCCGCTTATTTTCTGTTATTGAGTTCTTTCATAATCCCCAGGATATAAGAAAGTGACCTGGAATCCAGTTTTTTTGCCTCTGCAATAAATTCCTGCAAGGCTTGCGGGGCCGGGTTCCCCTCGTCAAAAAATTCCTGGGGCGTCACGCCCAGATATTCACAGATGTAAAGGAAGGACTGCATGGAGGGAAGGGACTTTTTGTTTTCAATGTTGTTAATGTAGTTATTTGCCTGTCCCAATGACAATGACATATCGCGTGCAGACACGCCTTTTTGAGTCCGCAGCTTTGCCAGCCGTTCCGGGACGAAATTTTCATACATTGCCATTACCTCCTATTCCGTAATAGATTGTACCTTACGCCCTGTCCTTATTCGCAAAATAAAAGAGGGTATTTGCGTTGAAACGCTAAAACAAATCTATTATAATTTGAGAAATAAAGAATAATAACTATCGGATGGAGGAAAAGAAGATGGAAGGAAAGACATGCTCTGTCACCGGGCACAGGAATTTACCGCAGAAAGAGATAGGCCGTGTAAAAACGGCCCTGCGGCGTGAAATCGATTCTGCCGTTGCGGACGGGTTTACCCGCTTTATGAGCGGCTTTGCGGATGGTGTGGACCAGTATTTCGCGGAGATCGTACTGGAAAAGAAAAAGACAAATCCGGCGCTGGAGCTGGTTGCGGTTATCCCTTATCAAAAGCGCCTGGACAGCCTGATGGAAAAGAGCCGGACTTATGAAATGCTGGAGGCCTGTGCGGATGTTGTTGTCATGCAGGAAAAATACCACCCCAGCGTCTATTCCCACCGGAACCGCTACATGGCCGAACATTCGGACCGGGTGATCGCCGTGTATGACGGGAGGGAAAAAGGCGGCACGGTCAGGACGATCCGGTTTGCGCACCAGATGAAGAAAGAGCTGCGGGAAATCCCGGTTGGGGAGATTATCCTGCCAGGGCAACCCGGAGCGAGAAGAAAATGAAATAACAAAAAACTGATACTTGATGATACGCTCACTTTCCGGTGGGCGTTTTTCTTTACCCAATTTTAGGAGGATTTTTATGTGGAGCATGATTACACACTTTCTTACATTCACCGGAGGAATGTCTGCCGGCATCGTGCTGATGTGTCTTTTACAGGCCGGAAAGCAGGAAGATGAATGGCCAGAAAACAGGAAACGGGAGGGAAATGAATGAACCAGGAATTTGCAGAATATATCAAAAACCATATACGGGAATATCTGCCGGCGGACTACCAGGATGCAGATATTTCCTTAAAAGAAGTCACAAAAGGGAATGACCGGACCCTTACCGGGCTCATCATCCGAAGGGATGATGAAACGGTTACGCCAACCATTTATCTGGAGCACTATGGGGAACAGTTTGGAAAAGGCCGTCCGATGGAGGATATAATGAAAGAACTCGCACAGATAAAAATGGAGAGCAGTTTGGAGCTTCCTATTGACGTGAAGGGATTGGAGGATTATGAAACAGCCAGGCCGCTGCTTGCTATCCGTCTGTGCGACCCGGAAAAGAATCAGGAATATCTGAAAGATAAACCCTGTACTGCATGTGGGGAACTGGCGGCATCTTACCGGATTCAGGTCATGGAGGGCAGCGAAGGGACAGCTTCGGCTATAATTACAAATGACATGCTGGGACTTTGGGGGATTACGCCGGAGCAGCTTCACCATGACGCAGTTACAGCAGAAAGTGCCAGGAGCCCTGTCTGCTTATATACGATGGATGATGTGATGTCAGAGATTATGTTTTCTGCTAAACCTACGAATCTGTTTAACCAACCGGAACCGATAGAAACTGGCGCTGTGCCTATGTATGTCCTGACGAACCAGAGCAGATTGGATGGCGCCGGGGTCCTGGCGCGGGATGGCGTACTGGATAAAATCGGGGATCTGGTCGGTTCCGATTTTTACGTCCTTCCATCATCCATCCATGAAGTCCTGATTGTGCCGGATAACGGGAATATGCAGGCAAAGGAACTGGAGGATATGGTAAAAGAAGTGAATGCTTCCCAAGTGGCGCCGGAGGATTTGCTCTCCGATAAGGTGCAGTATTATGACCGGACAGCGAAAACCCTGGGGCGGAAACAGGAAAAAGGGCTTTTGGAGCGGCTTTCCGCAAATAAAGCAAAGATCCGGGAAAAGGAGGCAAAGGAACCCAGAGAAAGTCAGAAAACCCGGCAGGAACCGGGCTTATAAAGGGCGGCTGCCATGCTGGCTTTTCTATTTCAAAGAAATGGAGGTTTACAGGAATTGAAGTTAGTAATTGCGGAAAAGCCCTCCGTCGCCATATCGCTGGCGGCGGTCCTGGGCGCAAATGAGAAAAAAGACGGCTACATGGAGGGCGGCGGCTATCTGGTAAGCTGGTGCGTGGGGCACCTTCTGGAGCTTGCGCAGCCGGAGGCTTACGGGGAACAGTATGCCAGATGGCGTTATGGCGATCTGCCGATCCTGCCGGAAGAATGGAAATACGGAGTGCCGAAGGATAAGAAAAAGCAGCTTGACCTTCTGTGCCGGCTGATGAAAGACAAACGGGTGGATTCTGTGGTGTGTGGTACCGACGCCGGACGTGAGGGCGAGCTGATCTTCCGCCTTGTCTATCAATATGCCGGATGCAGCAAACCAATGGAACGCCTCTGGATTTCCAGTATGGAGGATGCGGCAATCCGGGACGGCTTTGAACACCTGCGTCCTGGCAGCGACTACGATAAGCTCTATGACGCGGCGGTCTGCCGGGCCGGGGCTGACTGGCTGATCGGCATTAACGCCACCCGGCTTTTCTCCGTCCTGTATGGCACGACGCTGAATGTGGGGCGGGTAATGTCGCCAACGCTGGCGCTTTTGGTACGGCGGGAGGCGGATATTCAGGCATTTACAAGCAGACCCTTTTATGTGCCGGAAATCACCTGCGGCGGCTTTACTGCCTCCGGCGAAAAGCTGCCGGATAAGGCGGGGGCTGAAAAAATCCGTATGGAAAGTGACGGGCAGGCCGCTTCGGTGCTGTCCGTGGAAAAGCAGGCCAAGACGGTACAGCCGCCCCGCCTGTACGATCTGACAACCTTACAGCGGGAATGTAACCGCATTTATGGTTATACGGCTCAGCAGACCCTTGACTATGTGCAGTCGCTTTATGAGAAAAAACTGGCGACCTATCCCCGGACGGACAGCCAGTATCTGACGGAGGATATGCAGGCAACCGCCGCTTCCCTGGTCCTCTGGCTGCGGGGCAATACGCCCTTTGGGAAGGGATGCGCCGGGGAACCGGATATTGGCCGCGTGACGGATGGCAGCAAAGTCACCGACCATCACGCGATTATCCCTACGGTGGAGATTGCCCGGACGGATTTATCGGAGCTTCCTTCCGGGGAGCGGGATGTACTGACGCTGATCGCCGCAAGGCTCCTTTCTGCCACGGCCCAGGTCCACCGGTTTGAGGCGGTAACGGCGGTTCTGGACTGCCGGGGCCATTCCTTCACGGCAAAGGGAAAAGCCGTGCTGCAGACAGGATGGAAGGAAGTGGAACGCCTTCACCGCATGGGCCTGAAACAGTCTAAGACGGAAGAAAAAGAAAGTGAAGATGCTGCCCTGCCGCCGCTGCAGGAGGGCCAGACCTTTGAAAAGGTGTCTGCTGGCGTCCGGGAAGGCAAGACATCCCCGCCGAAGCACTATACGGAGGATTCCCTTCTGGCGGCAATGGAGACCGCCGGTACCGGGGACATGCCGGAGGACGCCGAGCGCAAGGGGTTAGGCACCCCGGCCACCCGTGCCGCCATACTGGAGAAACTGGTATCTGCCGGTTTTGTGGAGCGCAGGAAGAAACAGCTTATCCCCACGGAGAAAGGCAGAAACCTGATCCTGGTGCTGCCGGATAACATCAAATCTCCTGTCCTGACGGCGGAATGGGAATCCATGTTAAAGCAGGTGGAACGCGGCGAGCTGGCCGCAGATACTTTTATGGGGCAGATCGCGGATATGAGCCGTGCGCTGGTAAAGGAACACCATGCCCCGGAGGAACGTTTTTCGGGCCTGTTCCCGGACGCAAAAAGAAATGGGCGTGAAGCTGTCGGTACCTGCCCCCGCTGCGGTACTTCCGTGTATGAGGGCAAAAAAGGGTTCTTCTGCGATAACCGGGACTGCTCCTTTGCGCTGTGGAAAGACAATAAGTTCTTTTCCGGCAAGAAAAAAACCATAACAAAGCCTGTTGCGGCGGCCCTTCTGAAAGAGGGCCGCGTTTCCATGTCCGGGCTTTACAGCGGAAAGACCGGAAAGACATATGACGCGGTGGTGCTGCTGGATGACACGGGTGGAAAATATGTAAATTTCAGGCTGGAATTCCCGGCGAAGAAAGGCAGGGGGAAATGAGCGGGCCGCCCTCACGGGAATTAACCAGGCAGGAACGGGCGGCGGTCCGAAGGCAGGTGACGGAGCTGTGCGCCAATTATGACAGCCAGGATAAGCTCTGCCGCCCTTTGGACTGCCCCTGTTATATGCTGCATAAATGGTGGACCGGCTCTTTCTGCCGCTACTTTCGGGAGGCGGTGCTGCCGACGGACCCGGCTCTGGAATCTGCCCTTACGGGCGAGGACACTTCCCTGAAACAGAAAACCTGCCCGGTCTGCGGCAGGGCGTATCTTCCCACCACCAGCCAGGCATATTGTTCGGATTCCTGCCGCGCCTTTGCCAGACGGAAATCCGAGCGGGAACGCAAGCGCCGGATCAGGCAGAACCAGGTGTAATATGTCCGCAACTTAACCAAAAAGAGGCTTGATTTTCAAGGATTACAGAACCCGGTTTGAGGGGCGGCTGAATAAGAATACTCCGGCGCCCTGAAACAGCCCTAAGTTGCGGACAGACAGAAAAATCGGGAGGGATGTTTATCGAGAAAGTAAAAATATCGGTCATACCGGAAATTATGCGGATCGACACATGGACGCAGGCCATTGACATACAGCAGATTGACAACCGGCGCTTCATGTATAACCCGGACACAGGGCTGCTGGTCTTAGGCCGGCAGTATGCAGTGACAAGTCTGTTGGATTCCAGCCATGCCGGTGAGCTTGCGGCTGCCGGCATTACAAAGGGTTATGACGCATTTGTCCGGGGCTGGGTCGGTACCGGAGGGGATTACCCTGTAGGAGTGATCCATTTTGCGCCCAGCGTGGATGCAAGGAATATAGAATTATTTGACCGGGCCTTTGACACTTTGAAAATGTTTGCGGATAACGGGATCATGTACGGGACTGTGATCCGTGGATTCGGGAAGGAATGGGAACAGCCGGCCTCTGCCATTTTAACGGATATGTGGCAGCCGGCAGTAAAGCCTTCCGTCCGTAAGCAGCTAAAAAAACAGCCGGAGGCCAAAGCCACCCGGCAGAAAACCAACCATCAACAGGAACGATAGGAGGCGGTTTTATGAATATCAACACGATCACAACTGATGACCTGCGGGGCATGGAGGGCAAAGACGGCCTGATCCTGCAGGGCTGCGGCGGGGATTTGAAGGAATGGGTGGACGGGATCAATGATATGTTCACCGAGGCGGGCATTTTGAAGGACGGCAGTAAATTTGAGGACGTTTCAGCTTTCCAGTATGGGGAGCTTACCTGCCTGCTCTACCCTTTCGAGGATGTAAAGCTGGACATCGGGAAACTTGCCATCTGGCGGTTACAGACCCATGCGGATTTCGGGGGTACCTGGCTATCCGATTTTGTACCGAACCGTCTGGGCGGCTTTATCAGTGAGCCTTCGCCGGAGCCGGAGAAACCGGACTGCGCGTTGATCGGCCAGGACGGGAATGTTTTCAACCTGGTAGGGATTGCGGCCCGCACCCTCCGCAGGAATGATATGGCGGACCAGGCAAAAGAAATGTCGGACCGGGTGTTTGCTTCCGGCAGCTACCATGAGGCGCTGAACATCATCGGCGAGTATGTCAATATCACGGATTCCGAAAGGGAGCCGGAGCACAGGGCCTCGGTCCGGCAGCAGATAAAAGAAACAAAGACGGCGGAACCGGACAAAAAGCAGAAAACGCCGAAACAGCAGGAACGGTAAGGAGGGTCAGGATGGGAAAAGAAAAAGTATACGGCGTGTGGGCGGTCCGCAGCGGCTCTTCCATTTTTGGACGTGCGGAGGGCTGGTGCAAAGAGGACGGAAAGCCTCTGGAATTTGATTCTGAAAAAGCCGCCCAGGATTATGCGGACGAAGCCGGCCGCCATGCCACGGCGAATGTCCGCTACTATGTGGAGGAAAAAGAGCCGGAACCGGGCGCAATTAAAAAACGTGCGGCACAGCCGGATTTGGATGCCCGCGCCCATGAGGAAGTGGCGCCGAGAAATGACGCAGCGGAAAAGCGCAATGAGATTCCCGGCAGGCAGATCATGCCGGAGGCGGACCCATTGGTGGGAATCCGCTCTGCGGTCCACAGCAACTATGCGGGCATGGTCGCCATGCTGGGCGCAGATAACCGGGTGTACCTGGGACGTGAGGAACGCTGCCACTATCAGGATATGCAGGCGTCTTATTATGACAATCAGGACGGCTCCCTGTGCTTTGTCTGCGACCAGCCGGATATGTACTATTTTCTCTATGGGGAGGGCTGGGCGCATACCCAGGCGGAAATGCTGGAGCGCGGCCTTACCCTGGGCCAGTATGAAGAATTTGCAAGGCTCCGGGACGGCGTGCTCTCACAGTTTACGCCCCATAGGGAGATCATGTTTGCCGGACAGCCCTTCCAGGCGCCGGAGAGCTATCTGCGTAATGCGGAGCTTTACGAGGAAGGACAGACCGGCAATTACAATATGCTGGACGGACGCCTCAACAACGAACCGCCGGAGCGCCCCGACCTGACGGACGGGCAGACTTACGAGGAAATCCGGGAGCTTGCCCCGGAGACGCTGCTGGAGGAAACGCCGGAGAAACCTTCCCTGATGGAACGGCTGAAGGCGGAACGTTCGGAGCATGAAGCAAAACAGGCAGCGCCGTTGATGGCAGAGAGGGAACGCTGATGGGCGCGGTAAGATTTGAGGGCGTGGATATACTGGACAGCCTGGGGCAGATCATGGAGCTGCACACGCAACACTACAAGGATGATTTTGATATGGATAAAGAGCTGATCCCAAAGCTGGCTCTATCGGGAGAACCGGAGGACCGGCGGCTTCTCTGGATGTCGAGGCCGTGCGGCACCTATACCCTGCGGGAATGGGAGGTCTATCTGGAGGGCAGCCATGCAAATAATGTGTGGAAGTTTTACCATGAACAGACAAAAGACCCGGTTCTTGCCTATGCCCTCTCGATCAAAGACGTGCAAGACGGAAAAGTGGTCGGCGATATATACCCGCTTGAATATGGGGCTCATGTGGAACGGGTAAAGTTGCTGACCTGCCCCATTGGTAAAGTGGCCGTTGTGTTTGAGGACGGAGCCAGTATCACGCTTCCTTATCAGGATCGGAGACAGCTTATGAATGAGCTGATGCCGGTACATGGGAGCCCAAAGTCGATGACCGATCTGCCAAAGGACGAGCGGGAGCTTGCCGTAATCCTGAAACGGGAACGGCTCAAACGCTCCTGCCATGCCACAAATGGCAATATAAAAGAATATATTGACGGCCTGAAAAAGAATACCTTGCGCGGAAGGCTCAAAGAGTCCCGGACAACCGCCCCCACCCATAAACCGCCTGCCCCGAAAAAGGAGCCGGAACGATGAAGGGCGGGCATAATAAAAAATCCGTCCGCACAGAGTTCGTCATGTCCGAGCAGGATGCGGAGCTGGTAAGGGAACGCATGGCGGAGCTCGGCATTACCAACCTGTCCGCATATCTGCGCAAGATGGCGGTTGACGGTTATATTATCCATCTGGATATGAGCGACATCCAGGAAATGATACGGCTCCTTCGTATCTGCTCCAATAACCTGAACCAGTATGCCAGACGCGCCAATGAGACCGGAAGTGTTTATTCTGCCGACGTGGACGATCTGCGCACCCGCCTGGACAGCCTGTGGGACGGCATGGATAAGCTGCTGCGGGGATTTGCGAACATTTCGTAAACAGGAAGAACCGCCGTTGCTTTCCGCAGGCCGGCACGGTAAAATTTTACTGGAGGGGTAAATATGCTTCTCTTTGAAATACCCTTCGGGCATACCTGGATGTCCTGAAAAATCGGACATGGGATTAGGAAAGGAGGCGCACGTATGCGTCTGATTGGCAAACTGCTGGCACTTCCCTTTGTAATAGTTACAGGGATTCTTTATTTGTTCTGCAAATTTCTTGTTGTGATTTCCGGCGCTGTGCTGGGGATTCTGTCAGGGATTGTTCTTCTGGCAGCGCTGGCGCTGTTCTTCGCTGCCGGGTTCTGGCCGGGAATGTCCTGGCTGGTGATCGCGTTCCTTATCAGCCCATACGGCCTGCCGATGGCGGCGGCCTGGCTGGTCGGCATGATCGGCGGCGTAAATGGCGCCCTGAAAGATTTTATATTTGGTTAAACAGTTTCGGCGGGGCGCATTGGCAGCCCCGCCCTTTTTCTATAATTATGGCTGTCTGTTACGGCAGCTTTTTGATTGGAGGGATTTCATTGAAAGATACAACGCCAATTTATTTTCATTCTGCCACCTATGCGCATGAGCATGGGGAACTGGATCAGTACCACGCTTCCCACAAAGCAAACATTGCGTGCAGGGAGGCAATCGAACAGGCCATTGCGGACAACTACCGGGATAACCGTTTAGGCCCGGCATGTGTGCAGCAGGTATTACAGCAGTTTGATTATGGCCGGATTTTTTATGTCCTTGCCAACACGGTCCGGCAGAAAGATTACGACGGGCGCATTTCACGGGACAACAAAGCATGGGCGCAGATGGTTCCGGTCTGTGAGGATAAGGACGGTTTCGGATATGACCGGAGTGTTTACTTTGTTGTGGACCGCTGCAATCCCGGACTTACCGACCTGTTTCTCTCCCAGGCCAGACGGGAGTGTGTGCCGGCCCAGGAGCAGAAACCGTCCGTGCGTGACAGCCTGAATAAAAATGCCGGGCAGCAGGCGCACAGTGACAGGACGAAAGCAAAAAAGGAGCCGGAGCGGTAACAGGGCCAATATTGGATTAAGGGGGTGACAGATATGGCAACCACTCGGCTCATGCCGCTGCATGTTGGGAAAGGCCGGGATATTTCCACGGCCATAGCGGACATCATTGACTATGTAAAGAATCCGCAGAAAACCGATTTTGGGAAATTCATTTATGGCCATGAGTGCGACACCCAGACCGCTGATGCGGAGTTCCTTTTATCCAAGCGCCAGTATGCGAACCTGACCGGAAGAAACCGGGGCGCGGATGATGTGATTGCCTACCATCTCCGGCAGGCGTTCAAACCCGGCGAGGTCACGCCGGAAGAAGCGAACCAGATCGGCCGGGAGCTGGCATTGAAACTGACGAAGGGAAACCATGCTTTTGTTGTCTGTACCCATGTGGATAAACACCATGTCCATAACCACATCATCATAAATTCTACCACGCTGGACTGCCAGAAAAAATTCCGCAACTTCTGGGGCTCTACATGGGCGATCCGGCGCATGAATGACAAGCTGTGCCTGGAGCATGGGCTTTCCATTGTGGAGAATCCGAAACCCAGCCGGGAGCATTACGGCACATGGATGGGAAGTCAGAAACAGCCTTCCCACCAGGAACAGCTGCGACAGGCAATCGACGCAGCCCTGGAAGAAAAGCCGAAGGACTTTGAAGAACTTTTGAAAAAGCTGGAGGCGGCTGGGATTGAAGTCAACCGGGAGCGAAAGCACCTTCGTTTTCGCCTGTCACCTGATGATAGATATACCCGGTGTGACACACTGAAAGGCGACTATACCGAGCAGGCCATCAAAGAACGGATTGCCGGCACACGGACGGCAAAGCCGCGCCGTATTTCTCCCCAAAGGCCGGTTTCCAAAGTCGGGCTTCTGGTGGATATTGAGGCGGCAATCCGTTCCGGCAAAGGTCCGGGATATGAACGCTGGGCGAAGGTGTTCAACTTAAAACAGCTCTCCCAGGCGGTGATCTGGCTCAAAGAGCATGGCGATATGAACTATGAGGATTTGCAGAAAAAATCAGATATTGCTACTGCTAATTTTAATGCGCTGTCGGTACAGATCAAGGAGCTGGAATCGCAGATGGCCGCCAACGGGGAGCTGCAGAAACAGATCGTCAATTATGCCAAAACACGGACAGTCTATGTGGAATACCGGAAAGCCGGGTACAGCAAAAAATTCCGTGCGGCGCATGAGACGGAAATCCTGCTGCACCAGGCGGCGAAGAAACACTTTGACGGATTGGGGATCACAAAGCTGCCCTCCGTTAAATCTCTGCGGGAAGAATACGCCGGGCTCCTGGAACAGAAACGGAAAGCCTATTCTTCTTACAAGCAGGCCAGGGCTGATATGAAGGAGCTCCATAATGTCCGGGCGAATGTGGAGCATTTGCTGGATATTCCTACCGGGCGGGAACCGCAGAGGGACACGCAGAAGTCACGGCAATAAGTTTCTTCCTGATTTTGTTTTTCAGCGTTCCAACGGAACGCGCAGCCATCACCGCAGGTGATGATCTCAGGGGTTTGGGGATATGTCACCAACAAGCATTTTGGCAGGAATACCGGAA
The DNA here is from genome assembly GCF_943192995.1 of Flintibacter muris. Classification (GTDB taxonomy): domain Bacteria; phylum Bacillota; class Clostridia; order Oscillospirales; family Oscillospiraceae; genus Lawsonibacter; species Lawsonibacter muris. The sequence continues at coordinate 3,063 of NZ_CALPCP010000019.1, read as the reverse complement.
AGGGATTCCTGCCAAAATACGCAATCTTACGGAAGATTGCATTGCTTGCAACTTTGCTGAAAGCCCTGCAATGAGGGTTGAACGCTGGCCGGCTTTGTGCTATACTTTGGGCAGGTCAATTCGACAAATCGGAATAGTCACACTTGAGGGGAGGATTTGCTGTGAAAAAGCTGTTTGTCTGTATTCGGCAGGGGAAAGTGGATGAAGTCGCCGCCATTCTGGACAAGAAGCCCGACCTGATCTCCTGCCTTGCCAAAGCGCCGCCCAAAAAGGACGATGGTCAGTCCCCTCTGATGGTGGCCATCAAGAGTGACAACCTGGAGGTGGCCCACCTGCTGCTGGACCGGGGGGCGGACGTGAACTTTGCGGATGCCGTCAACCCTTACGGCAACAATTTCTCCGCCCCCATCTGGTATGACGCCGTGGGCCAGTGCTTCATGCGGGCGAGGCACACCGTGGGCCCCGGTCCGGAGCGGAGCAAGCAGTATTTTCTGCTACTGCGCCGCCTGCTGGACATGGGGATGGACCCAAATCAGAAAACCTCCTACGGCCTCACCGCCTGGCAGCACGCCCTGGAGGAGTACGACCAGTTCGCTCACGATTCCTATCCCGACTACCGTGTGGAAACGGCCAGGGAGGAACAGCGCCGACTGCGAGAGATGCTCAAGGCGGTGCTGGACGAGCTGCTGAAGCACGGGGCGGACATCCACGACTTCATACCGCCCAATGAGGAGGGCCTGTCTACCGTATCCGCGCTCCTGCGCAACCTGGAGGAGGGCAAAGAGCTTCTGGACGGCCTGCACGGCATGAACCCGGACTCCAGCGCCTTCAAGCCCTACACCATGAAGTATCGGGGCAAGGAGCAGCTCATTACCCCCTCCCGCACCGTAGAGACCTACCGCCAGGAGTATGAGATCAAGTGGCGGGAGCTGGAGCCTATTCTCCGCGCCTATTATAAAAAAGCACACTAACTTCCAGTTTATCGGGGACTTTCATCTTTTGGGTGAAAGTCCCCTTGACAAATGCTTTCTTGGTTTACAATGCTGTTGCTGTCGCCCTGTAATTCGTCATCGCGTGATAAGCGGCAATAGAGGGCGGTAATTTTGTCAGACTGCCTTAACATAATTTCTGCTCCTTTCATCGGCGGGCAGTCTGCCAATACAGGATTGCTTGAAGCTATTATAGCGGCTTTCCGTTTATTCTTCAACATCTTTTTCTGCTTTTTCCTGTCCCATAAGGCGCAGAACCTTGTGGGGCAGGCTCCTTTCCCCGTCATAGCTTCCCGTAAAGCGGTAGAGCGTCCTGCCGGATTTTATCGCTACTTCCTGTTTTGGCATTTCTTGATATAGCGGATTTTTCACCACGATATGCCCGTCCTTGATTTTCCGTTTCCTTTCCATTCCTTTCCCGTCCTTTCTATGTTTATTAAAGTGATAAGTTTCGGAGCAAGCATAGGAAAGAGGTACCCTTTCCGTAAAATCGTCCGTTTTCTGTCTGCCGACAGCGGGCGATTTTTGCTTGTTGGGAAGTTTCCCAAACCCACTGCTTTTCCTCTCAATACCTACAACACCACACAGAGCAATTTTGCCGAAGTTTTGAGAGAATTTTTTCAAAAATTTTTTCTTATCTCCTACTACGGAAAAGTTTCTAAAATGCCAAACAAAAGCGAAAGAAAAAAATTGCAAACTGCAAAGATTATAACGCTTTCTAACTTGTTGTTTAGTTACGGATAAGCTATTCGCCCCCCTGTTCATGTTTCCTCTATTTCCAGTACCTTTATTAACGCTTGACACGAAACTTCTTACGTGGTATATTTATAACATAAAGTGCGAAATACACCACAAAAAAAAGGAGGAAAACTACTATGAAAAAAATCAACTATTTAGGATTTTTATCTCTCTTGGCACTAATAGCTATTTTAGGTTGGTGTACCGAGAATACTGGGTTATATGGATTTTTGGGATTTGCATATTACATTCGATATTTTTGGGTAATCCCCGATGAGTTTTTTCGACTTAATGTCCAGAAAGCAGCTACGTTTGCATTTATGTCAGAAATGATTTCTCTTGTTCCTTTTATGTTTGTATGTTCCTATGTTTACGACGGAACTAAAGCTGTCCCTATGTCCTTTGGATTGAGTTTTGCAGTTACAATCTTTGCATTTACTCTTGCACTTATTATTTTGGAATGGAAAGAACGAAAAGGGGCAGATAATGATTAAAAATAGGATAAAAGAATATCGTGTGCGTTTTGACATGAAACAAGAAGAACTTGCTTCTAAAGTCGGAGTTCGTCGCGAAACAATAGGCAATCTCGAAAAAGGAAAATACAATCCCTCATTGGTACTCGCATGGAATATAGCGAAAGTCTTTGGAGTTTCAATCGAAGAAATATTTACAGTTGAGGATTGAGGTGGTGTTATTGAATTTAGATAATTGGATACTATGCCCCATCTGTGGTAATAAAACACGGTTAAAAGTACGAGAAGATACGGTACTTGAACGATTTCCACTAATTGATTATTTCACGCCAAGAGCTCCATACATATGCCCGAATGGAGCCAGCGATATTTTCGAATAGCTCCAATGGTTCACAGAACAGATCCACCCTTACTTTTGCTTATCTGCCCTTACTCAAATGGGGATTTTGTGTCAATGATGCGCTTTAGCGCAGGCGTTAGCCCTTGTCATTGATACAGAAGCACCATTTGAGTATCCTCATGCTTGGCAAAATGTAAATGGATCTCAAAAGCGTACCAATGGCTCTCAGAACGTGAAATATTCACTAATTTTGCCCGAAATGCAAGCATGAAACACTAATCAATGTAAAACACCTAAATATATCAGTTATTAAAGAGCCAGACGCACAGACGCAGAGCCGATAGCACGCTTGAAATATAGCGGCTATCGGCTTTTTCTTTTTAGACGGAGGTTTTATTATGTTACTTGCCATTATACAAGCATTATCAAACTCGTTAAAAAAAGCCTAGGCTCTGTTCACATAAGGGCATCAACGATAAGCGCAAAATGGACAAAGGCCAAAAAGACAACATCAAGTTTGTCA
>NZ_CALPCP010000018.1 GCF_943192995.1 Flintibacter muris | reverse complement strand
GACCCGGACACGGAAAATATGCTCATCCACGGGGACAACCTCCTGGCGCTGAAGGCACTGGAGAGCAAGTATGCCGGACAGGTAAAGTGCATCTACATCGATCCGCCCTATAATACCGGCTCCGCGTTTGAGCACTACGACGATAACCTGGAGCACAGCCAGTGGTTACAGTTGATCCGGCCTCGTCTGGAGATTTTGTGGCGGCTTTTGTCTGAGAACGGCAGCCTTTGGATTAGCATTGATGATGACGAGCGGGATTATTTGAAAGTCCTTTGCGATGAAATATTCGGCCGAAACCAATATATAACAAGCATGGTTTGGCAAAAACGATATTCTCCAGACATACGAACGGCAATCAGTGATGCACATGAATACATACTGTGTTATGCTAAAGACCCCAAAATATTCAAGGAATCTCGTAACCTTTTACCGTTGACTGAGGCCCAAACCAAACAATTTACTAATCCAGATAATGATCCTCGTGGGTTGTGGAAAGCCATTGATTTTACAGCTCCTGGCTATCGACCAAACCAGATGTATGAAATACAACTACCGTCTGGCAGAATTGTAACTCCACCTGCTGGCCGTTGTTGGAGAGTTACAGTAGATGGTTTTAATCAATTCAAATCTGAAAACAAAATGTACTATGGAAAGGATGGTAACGGGGTTCCTTCGGTAAAAAGATTTCTATCTGAAATGCCAGGTATGGTTCCATGGTCTTGGTGGGAACATGATGAAGTTGGTCATTCACAAGAAGGAAAAAAAGAAAGTCAATTCCTCTTTGGTAAAGATAATACTTTTACTTCTCCAAAACCGGAACGCCTGATTGAACGCATTATTCACATCGCCACCAACACCGGCGACTTGGTTCTCGACTCTTTCCTCGGCTCCGGCACGACCGCTGCCGTTGCCCACAAGATGGGTCGCCGGTACATCGGGATTGAAATGGGCAGTCACGCATACACTCACTGCAAGGTGCGTTTGGACAAGGTGATTGCCGGGGAGGACCCGGGCGGGATCACCAAGTCCGCCAAATGGGAGAAGGGCGGCGGGTATCGTTTTTACGAGCTGGCCCCCACTCTCATCAACGAGGACGCCTTCGGGGAGGCGGTCATCAACCCGGATTACGATGCGGACATGCTGGCCGCGGGCGTGGCGCTCCATGAGGGCTTTACTTACCATCCGGACAGCAAGCTGTTCTGGAAGCAGTCCTCGGGCAGTGAAAAGTCCTATCTGTTCGTCACCACCCGCCATTTGAACAGCGATTATCTGGACTCCATCCAAAGCACTATGGAGGAGGACGAATATCTCACTATCGCCTGCTGCTCCTACGACAAGGGGTTGGACAGGGTCTATGACCATATCACTGTGAAGAAAATACCCCAAATGCTCCTGGAGCGCTGCGAGTTTGGCAAAACGGACTACAACCTGAATATCGTACATCCCCCAGTGTATGAAGACGAGGAGGAATACGATGCGGAGTGATTTTCCCCTGTATACCACGGACTACATCAGCGGCGTCATGTCCCTGCGCAAGCCTCAGAAGGAATCTCTCAAAATCCTGGCGGAAATCGTAAACAGTGTGCAGCTGCGCAAGGATATGAATCTGAATGCGGCCCTGGGCGCCGTCCACGCTATGTATCCCATCTGCTCCGATTTCGAGCGGGAGTTTCTCTCCCTGACCTTCGCCCTGGCTACTGGGGTAGGCAAAACCCGGCTGATGGGGGCCTTTATCGCCTATCTGTATACCCAGCACAACATCAGGAATTTTTTTGTTGTCGCCCCCAACACCACCATCTATGAGAAGCTGAAAAAAGATCTCAGCGACAACAACAGCCCCAAATATGTGTTCAAAGGGCTGGGCTGTTTCTCCGCCCTGCCCCAAATCATCACAGACGACGATTACAGAGAAAAACCCATCTCCCTGTTTGAATCGGATATCCATATTTTTGTCTATAACATCGACAAATTTAACAAGGAAGAGGCCAACATGAGGCGGGTGAACGAGTTCATTGGCAGCTCGTTCTATCAGTATCTTTCCAGCCTGCCGGACCTGGTGCTCATTATGGACGAGTCCCACCACTATCGGGCGGAAAAGGGTGCCCAGGCCTTGAACGAACTCCACCCGCTGTTGGGTCTAGAGCTTACCGCCACGCCTCTCGTCACCAAAGGAGCGAAGCAAGTTCCGTTCAAGAATGTGGTGTATGAGTATCCCCTGTCCAAGGCCATTGAGGACGGATATACCCGCACCCCCTTCGCCGTGACCCGCTCCGACATTGACTTCTATAATTTTGGCGACGAGGCGCTGGACAAGCTGATGCTGACCGACGGCATCACCTGCCACGAAAACGCAAAGCGGAAGCTGGAGCTGTACGCCGCCAACAGCAGCACTCCAGACAAGCCCGTTCGGGTAGTAAAACCTTTTATGCTGGTGGTCTGCAAGGACACTGCCCACGCCGCCTGGGTGGAGGACTACATCCGCTCCGACGAGTTCCGGGATGGAGCCTACCGCAATAAGACCATCGTTGTCCACTCCAAGCAGAAGGGCGCGGAGAGCGAGGCCAACACCCGCCTGCTGCTGGATGTGGAGAATCCGGAGAACCCGGTGGAAATCGTCATCCACGTCAATATGCTGAAAGAGGGCTGGGACGTCGACAACCTCTACACCATTGTGCCTCTGCGTACCGCGGCGTCCAAAATCCTGCGGGAACAGATGGTGGGCCGGGGTCTTCGTCTGCCCTATGGGGCGCGCACCGGCGACCGGGATGTAGACGCGGTCATGCTGACCGCCCACGACAAGTTTGCCGACATTCTGGCCGAGGCACAGAAGGGCGACTCCATTTTCAAGGCGGGCAACATCATCAAGGCAGAGGAGATCATCCCGGAGCAGGTCACACACACCCAGCTTGCCCTTGACCTGGAACCGAACAAGACACTGGAAACCGCCTATCAGCAAACCGGAATGCAGAAGTCCGACGCCGCTGACGCTCTGCTGAAAACTACAGTGGAGCTCATCCAGCAGGCCGTCACCGCACAGATCCAAACCGCCCTGGAGCACACCGTAACCCCCGCTCAGGCGCAGAAAATTGTGGCAGAGGTGAAGGAGAAAGTCTCTGAGGACAAGGATCTGGGAGATGTTTTCCGGGAAAACGAAATGCCCCTCACCGCCTGGATGCTGTACCAGACCGAGGAAACCCACCGCGCCGCACAGTCCGGATTTATTCCCATCCCCCGTATCAAAATCACGGACGCTGGAGTGGAGGAATATGTCTTTGCCGATTTTGATTTAGACCTGACTGAGTTTACCCACGTGCCGATCAAGAACGAACTGCTCATTCAGAACCTGGAGGATATGCAGGACAGGCAGAGGATCAAGGGTGACGCCATTGATTTTGAGGGGTACAACCCCAAGAAGGTAATTCTGGAACAGCTCCGCAATAAACCGGAAATCGACTACATGAAATGCTCCGCTCTGCTGTTCAAGCTGATTACACAGCTCTGTGACCATTATGAAACAGCGTATGGCACAAACGGGATGCAGAACATCGTCATGATGTACAAGCGGGATATTGGAAGCAAAATCTATCAGCAGATGATGCGGCATTTCTACTGTGAGAACGGATTCCTCCAAGAGGAGGTCGTGGGTACCAGGAACTACAACATGCAACAGAGCTACCAGTTCAAAGAAAAGGTTGGTCTGTATGAGGATTTTACAGAGGACATCCGCTCTGTGCTTTTCACCGGAATCAAAAGGGGTGTTTTCACCACAGCAAAGTTTGACAGCAAAGAGGGCGAATTGACTCTTGCCCGTGTGCTAGAATCAGACGACGACGTCCTGAATTGGCTCCGCCCTCATCCCAAGGAGTTCAACATCACCTATAACCACGGGCACATCTATGAGCCGGATTTTGTTGTGGAAACAGTGCAGATCATCTACCTGGTTGAGGTTAAGGGCGAGGATAAACTGAACGATCCTGATGTGATCGCCAAGAAAAAACGCGGTGTACAGTACTGCAAGGCGGCCTCCCGCTGGGGCAAGGCAAACGGCTATAAGGAATGGCGCTATTTGTTTATCCCATCCAAACAGGTTCTGCCGAGTTCAACTTTTGTGCAGTTAGCGAAACGATTTCAGGAATTGTGACCTATTGTTTCATTTGTGGGGAAATTTAGTAACATAAAAGGGAAGAGGATATTCCTCTTCCCTTCTTCCAATCTAAGAAATTGATAGTTCTTTTGCGTATTGATAATGAATGATATCTCTTTCCACCGTTTCAAGATATGCTTTTTCTTTATGCATACGGGCAACAATTTCATCTTTTGAATCTTTTCCACAAACTTTGATTACTTCATTCAAAATCGAAATATCTTCTTCCGTTAAGTGTTGGAACTCATAACCCTTTTTTGATAAAAACTTATAGCCAATCCTATCATCGGGGAAATCAATTTCTTCATACTCGACACCATCCAGCGCCATTATAATGTTGTGCCCGATAGGAACTGCTCCCATCGTAAGTTTTTGATACGCCAGCCCCGTCAAAGAGCGTTCCGAGCGTTTATAGGCAAGATTATCTGCATACCATAACATTTTCATCAATTTCACTTTATAAAGTGCAATCACTTCTTTCGATGCCGCAAAAAACTGTATTATGTCTTTTATTTTAGGTATACTTAATTCCGTACCACCGCAATAAATCGCATCTCCATTCATCTCCGCATATTCTGCAAGAAGGGTTTTCTGCAGATAATGGTCGCCACACTCAAGAAAAATTGACTCAGCTTTACTTTTATATTTTTGATACACCTGGGGGACAAATTTTTCTTTGCTTTTATCCAATAACTGTAGAAACCACTCCGGATCATCGTCAATTTTTCTCAATATGGTATCATGGGCAACGTCCTGCACTTGATGGCTTTCATATCTTGTAATTGTCTTTCCTCCCCAACCCAAAATTGTTGCCAAATCTGTCTGCCCTATGGAATACTTTCTGCGAATCTCGCAAATCTCTTGGGAGGTCAGTAATCCTACCTGCTTCCGATACGCATCTTTCATTACATTATCATTGGTGGAAATCATGCCTTCTACCGCATAAAGTTCATCCGCCTGTCTACAATAATCATAGGTAGCTTCGTATTGTATTTTTTGATTTTTAAATATATTTGTTTCTAATACCCTTACTGTTTCAACTTCATGCTCTTCCATACAGCAAGGACACAACCGGTATTCTTTCTTAATAATTTCCATATTCTTACCTCCGCCACCTCCATAAAATTACTCGAACCATCCTCAAACTCAGGCGTAAGGGAAACGTTCTTCGCTGAATGGGGTCTGCGCATAATGGAATGACATCACAAAAACAGTATGGTTCCCCCCACATGCTACATTCAGCAGTTCTACCCGAACCTTAATGTAAACCTCCGCTTCTCCAGTATATGTTTTCCCAAATTCCCGCATTTCACTACGATTCGGAAATCTTGTGTCTCGAACCGTTTTAATGTAATTCGCTACCGTCAACGTCTGCAGTTCCCGCTTCAAAACCGTATTAGGGTCTTCGTCCGGGAACAAATCCGACATGGTAAATTTATTGGTATACTTAACATTACGATTCGCGTCCACACTCCGCTCATTTTGAAAGTTTATGATTGCTCCGTTCCCTAAGGCCAACTTAAGTTTCGCCAAGTAAGCGCTGACTTCCTCATAGCTCTCAATTCTGCTTTCCCCCACTAATATCACCCCGCGCCCTGTATATTGTATCAATTGATACCTCTATTGTAGCACATTTCTTATTTTTGTCAACCTGCTACTACTAACAATTTCCCGTATAGACAAAGGACAGGTACCCCCTCGCCACATCGGCCAGCCGGTACACCCGCTCCACCGGCGTAGGAGGTTTGTCCAACATTCGATAACGAGAGAAAAACCGGGACAGGTGCAGCGGGATGCTCTGGTCTATCGACGCCAGCCACCGGGCCAAGTTCCTGATTTCCCCCTCGCTGTCGTTCTCGTTGGGAATCAGGAGGGTGGTCACCTCCACATGGCACCGCTCTGCCGCCAGGACAATGGATCGCTTCACCGTTTCCAGATCGCCGCCCAGCCGACCATACCACTCCGGGGTAAAGCCCTTCAGGTCGATGTTGGCAGCGTCGATCAAAGGAAGCAGCTCCCTCCAGGGGGCCTCCTCAATGGTGCCGTTGGTGACCAGCACGTTGACCATTCCCCGCTCACGGACCAGGGCGGTGCAATCCCGGACGTACTCATAGCCGATCAGCGGCTCGTTATAGGTGTAGGCCACTCCGATGTTGCCGTAGGGCCGTAGCTCCAACGCCTTGTCCGCCAGTACCTCCGGGGAAACCTCCGCTGTCTCAAGCTCCCCGTCCCCGGACATGGAGATCTCGTGGTTCTGGCAGAAGGGACAGCGCAGATTGCATCCGAAGCTGCCCACGGACAGAATCTTGCTGCCGGGATGGAACCGCCGCAGGGGCTTTTTCTCGATAGGGTCCAGGGCCAGGCTGGCCACCTTGCCGTAGTTCAGCGGGACGATTTTTCCATCCCGACAGGTCCTGGCCCAACAGAAGCTGGTCTGTCCCTCGTACAGGTTGCAGCGGTGAAAACACAATTCGCAGATCATGTGTGCCGCACCACCTCAAACCGCTCCAGGGTGTACTTTTCCCGGGAGCTGATGCCGCCCTTCTGCCGGGCAATGTCGATCTGCCGCTCCACCGTGTCCACCCCCTCCAGGTCGGGCAGCAGCAGCCCCCGGCGACCGCCGCAGGAGACAATCACACCATATTTTTTCACATCCAACTGGTCTGGGGAGGAGATGAGCTCCGGCTGGCCCAATACGTCCACGCTGTACTCCAGGTTGTCCAGCTCCGAAATAGTCACCGGCGGGAAGCGCGGGTCCCGGGCGCAGGCGGAGACGGCGTTCTGCACGATCTCCCAGGCCACGCTTTCCGTGGTCGGCCCGGTGGTCCCGATGCAGCCCCGGAGCTGACCGTGGGCGTGGAGGGAGACAAAGGCCCCTGCGGCCTGGCCGGTCATTTCGTCAGGCAGGCCCTCCGGCAGCCGCTCCAGTTGCTCTCCTGTTTTCACAAAGGTCTCCAGGGACAGCCGGGCCAATTTGACCCAGGGGTCCTCGGCGGCCTTTTTCTCCGCCAGACGGGCGCGCTCCAGTTCTGCGCACTGTGCACCAAACCGGCGGTTCTCGTCCCGACCAGTGACAGTGAAGGTGGCCACCCCGTAGCCCACACCGGTAACGCCCTCATAGCTGAGGAGCTTCGATTCCACAGCTCGTCCGTCCAGCGCACCGGCCATGATCTGGAAGGAGCGCAGGCCACACTCCGCCGCCCGGTCACAGAGGGCCGGATCCATAGTCAAAAAGCGCAGGAAGTCTCCGGCGGCCATCGCCTCGGTGACCTGACGGTCGAACTCCGGTCCCTCCGGGGCAAAGCCGTAGGGGCCGTCGTCCTTCAGCTTGTGAGACAGGTCGCCGCTGGCGATGAACACCGCTCTGCGGCCCAGATTTTCCACCGCCTGAGCAATACACTGTCCCAGCCGATAGTGGTCCAGTGGCGAAAATCCGGACAGGCCAATGCGGAGGATGAGGCAGTCCACCCCGGCCTCCCGCAAAAAGTACAGCGGCACGAAAGTGCCATGGTCCAGGTACGGGTCCCGCTGTCCCAGCGTCCCGACTTGGAGGCCGGCGGCTTCCCCACAGCGGACGATCTCGTCCCGCAGCGGGGCGTCGTATTCCACAACCATCTTTGTCTCAGATGCGCCAAAAGCGGACATATCCCCGGTGACGCCCCGGCCCGGCGAGATGTGGAAGTAGTCGGCATACATGATCTGGTGGGGCGAAGTAACGATCAGCACCTCCGGCTCCCAGTCCGCCGCCTGTTTCGCGGCGGCCCGGTAAGCGTCGATGGTGGTCTGGACCTCCTGCTCCCGCCCGCGTCCCACTGCGGGAATGATCAGCGGCGGGTGAGGGACAATCACTGCTCCAAGAATAGACATGTCAAATCCTCCTTACCAAAATAAACTGCACCTGTGTCTCCAAAGATAGGGCCGCGCTCACTGACGGTTCAGTTTCTCTCGCAGCTGCTCAATGATCTGTGCTTTCAGCGCCGCGTCGATCTCCGGCGTGATCTGCTCGATCGCGGCATCCCGGTCAGCCGCCGCCTGTGTTGCCCAAGCTTTGAAGTCCGCCTCACTCATGTTCCCCTTCATATAGCGGGCGTAGTATTTTTTGTACGCCCGTTTGTAGAGCTTCCAGGTTTCCTCGTCCTGAATCTTCTTTTCAAAGACCACCCGCGCCCCTGCCTCCCGGCAGGTCTTGCTCTCCTCGCCGGGCGCAATGCGCTCGCAGTACATCGCCCGGTCTCCCTGCTCATGAAGGAACCATCGTCCGCACAGACGGCACTGCCGGGGCGCGTTGCCACGAAGGATTGCCTTACCCAACTCCACGTAGAGGAAGTCATGCAGAGAAGAAAAAGTGTACCGCTCGGCCATAATTCCGGTATTCGTTCCTGTAACATGAAAGGCAAAGCACATGGAATTGCTGACGGACTGCTCCTCGGGATAGAAAAAGGAGTCTGAATCTATCGCACGTTCTCTCACATAGGGCTGGAGATGACTGCCGAAGGTCTGGAGCTGATGCTCCAGCTCATGCATCAAAGGAATGCCGTCGTTGGAGACAGGCCCAATATCCTCTCCGATGAAAAACGCCGTCACCGCAGCGCCGTACTTAAATGGGCCCTGGTCTCCAACCCAATATTCTGTATCACCAAAGTCCACAGTCAGCGGGAAAGTCAGTTTTGGAAAATCCATCCGAATTTCTCCTCTCGCAAAATAGACTATCATTTTATTTTTATCTATTGACAATATTGCTCTGCTGTGTTACGATAGCCGCATCGGTGAGTAGACTATATCACATCTGAAAGGAATAGTCAACTACCATCTGCACCTCGACAACTGAATACCCACCACCGGAGTTCATACTCCCTGAGATAAGCAGCGCCAAGACCTCCGTAGCGGAGTGAGCGTGCCAACAGAGTGAAAACGCCGCAGACGACCTGGGGCTGGAAGGTGTACGGTGCGTGGCCAACAACAAAATTACAGAAAGGAAACAAAATGAAAATATCTCAATTCAAAGACTACAGTGAACTGCCGCTGTTCCTCAATGCGGAACTGGTGGCGAAGGTGTTGGGCGTATCACCATCCAGTGGCTACGAGCTGATGCATGAATCGGGTTTCCCGGTGCTGAAAATCGGCAACAGGATGGTGGTGCCCAAGGAGAAGTTCATCCAGTGGGTGGAGCAGAACACGACTGGAGGGTCGCAGCTATGAGGCGGCGAGCAACGCCTATCGGGTGGCCTCGCCGTAACCCGCGGCACTATCGTTTCGCCGTACCCAACGCAGTGTGGGAGTACAAACTCAAGCCGGTTGAATTCACAATTTTTTCCTACCTCTGCTATCGCCGCGCTCCCAGCGCACTCACTCCGGAGGTAATCGCAGCAGGCGTCCACATGACGGCAAGTACAGTGAAAAAATATCTGGAGGCTCTGGTTGACAAAGAACTCGTTACGGCTGAACGGTCTCTTGCGCTGGACGTTCAGTGCATCACCAGCGAAAAATTTTTCACTCTGCCCAACGAGGTGTTTCTGCTACGACTTCCGCCCTCTGCGTTTATGGTCTACGCCTACCTGCTGCTGATCGAGGACAGACGGACGCACACTTGCCACCCAAGCTACAACACCATCGCCACCGCAACAGGGCTGGCAAAGAACACCGTAATGAAAAGTATCGGTACGCTGTTGGAGATGGGCCTCATCACCGTGGAGTCCAGCAGCTACTTCGACAAGCGGGGGATGAAGTGGAAGGGCAACAACCTCTATACAATCCAACCAATGAAGCTGGTGGTAGATGCGTTCCACCAGCGGCAGCTCCGTCACCTGGAGTTGGACACGGAGCGTAGACGTGTCCTCCGACGGCAAGCGGAATACGACCGCTGTCACCCCAGAGCGGCCCTGTGTGCCCCGGACTCCGCTCCGGCAGCACCTGACCCGTCCCAACAGTGCAAGCCGCTGTGCGCCAGTTGAACGCCAGTGTACGAGGGGACGGTGAGAAGCAGGATAAAAGCGTGCCGCCTTGTTGGCGCCCCGCTGGCCACTTCTGCCCGCAGTGCGGGCAGTTTGCGGGGGTGCAGAGTGACCTCATTCCAGAGACGAAAAAGGGCGTTTGACCTCATTTCAGCCCTTGTCCTTAGAGCGGTCGGCCTTTCCCCGGCACCAAACACACAATTTGGAGGATATTATGGGAAAATCAGAAAACACGCACAAAATGACCATTCGGCTGTCCCCAATCACGGAGTTCCGATTGGAACGGGACTATCGTCTGGATGGCAGTCGAAGCAAAAACGAATTCATCGAAAAAGCTATCACCCACTACCAGGATCTTCTTGAGGCGGAACAGAACGAAATGCTCCCCGCGGCGATTCAGTCCGCTATCGACGGGCGGCTGGGGATGTTCGAAGACAGGCTGGCCCGGCTCCTCTACAAGCTGTCAGTCGAGATGGACATGGGCATAAGCGCCGTCCTCGACTGCATTCAGTTGGATGCGGACTACCTGCGGAAGCTGCGCTCAGACAGTGTGAAGCACGTGAAGGCCACTAATGGACTGCTGACCTTTGAGCAGAAGGTCAGAGAGCGACCAGATGATGAAGATGGTGATGACCAGTGGCCAGACTGATTGTCAAAAGTCCCTACATCAAGGGTAGCGGCGCTGGTGGCTTTCTGAAGGTCTGCTGCCCGCCAATCCTGCCGGTCAGGTGATGCCGCCCAAGGTGTCAAACAAATCGAAGCGTATTCTCAACAATGAACAGTTGGACACCCTCATGACAGCGATTCGCAGGGATAACCTATGGCATGACTTCTTCTACACCGAGCTGACCACAGGCCTGCGGCGGGGAGAGCTGTGCGGTCTCAAGTGGTCCGACTTCGACAGCAAAGCCGGGACGCTGAAAATCTGCCGCACCATCCGCTCCGGAAAGGGCGGCACGCTGGAAGCGGGGGACACCAAAACCTACGCCGGAAAGCGGACGATCCTGCTGCCCCACAGTACGATCCAGCTTCTGAAAAAGAGGAAAGAAACCGCACTGACGGAGTGGATATTTCCCGATTTATTAAATCCTGAGAAACCTACCCATCCAGCGGGAGCCTACCGGCAGTTGAAGAAGTTTCTGGCGGAGGCGGGATTGCCCGATATTCGCTTCCATGATCTTCGTCACACATTCGCGACCCATGCACTGGCTGGAGGAGTAGACGCCAAGACCCTGTCCGGTATCTTAGGACACACCAAGGCCAGCTTCACACTGGATACCTACGCCCACGTCACGGGAGACATGCAGCGCCATGCCGCCCAGGTCGTGGGCGATTTCATACAGGATATTCTCTAAGGAGGTGAGCTTATGGCAAAGCGAAAGAGCAGCCGCGGGGACGGCAGCATCCATAAGAGGAAGGATGGCCGCTGGGAGGGCCGATACGTCATTGGCCGCAATGAGAAAGGTCTGCCCAAGACAAAGAATGTGCTGGCTAAGACTAAACGGGAGTGTGAGGCAAAACTCAAGGCGCTGCGGGACAGCATCCGAGGCGCTGAGCCGGAGCGGCCCAAGGCGGACATGACCTTCGGAGCCTGGATGGACCGCTGGTATCAGACGGAGTGCAAGCCGGCAATCCGCCCCAAGACCCAGGCGGACTACGAAAACCGTATCTACCAGCACATCATCCCGGAGTTGGGGCATATCCCGCTGGTTAAACTCACCCCCGGCGACCTCCAGCAGTTCTATATCCGGCTCAAGCAGGGAGGGCGGCTCCTGCGTACAGAAGAGTACGGCCCCGGCCTCTCGGACCGCATGGTGAAAAGCTGTCATGTGACCTGCCGGGTAGCGCTGGACAGGGCGATGACCCAAGGGCTGATCCTGAAAAATCCTGCCCTCTCCTGCAAAGCGCCCACGACCCACCCAAGGGAAATGCAGGTGCTGAGTCAGGAGGAGATGCAGCGGCTGCTAATCCAGGCGAAAGAAAATGACTGCTACGAACTGCTCCTGCTGGAACTGTCCACCGGACTGCGCCGTGGGGAGCTGCTGGCCCTCCGGTGGGATGATTTGGACTTTCAGACAGGGGTGCTGCGGGTGGAGCGTCAGGTGCAGAGGGTAAAAGGATCGCTGGCAGTCACCCAGCCCAAGACTAAGTCCTCCAGCCGAAGCATCATCCTTCCGGCGCCCATCCTGGAGATTCTGAAAAACTATCGGCAGAACATCAATTCCCCGTGGATGTTCCCCTCGCCAAGAAAAGAAAATTCCCCTCTGGACCCCGCAGCGGTTCGAAAGAAGCTGGCCATCGTCCTGGAGCGGGCAGGCTGTAAGCACGTCCGCTTCCATGACCTCAGACACACATTTGCAACCAACGCACTGGAACATGGAATGGATATCAAGACCCTGTCCGCTGTTATCGGCCACGTCTCCAGCGCCACGACGCTGAACGTGTACGCCCACGTCACCGATGAGATGCGGCAGTCGGCTGCGGCCAAAATTGACCGGGCCATTGCAAGGGTGGAACCTCAGTCGGAACCGGCGGTCCCGAAAAAGCCCGCCCGGACCACCTTCCAGGCCGTCAAAGGAAAGTATCGCAAACCGGGGACGGGATGCGTCACGCAGATCAGCGACCAACTATGGGAGGGGCGCTACTCCCCGAAAGTCAACGGGAAACGCATGGCCCGGAACATCTACGCCCCAACCGAGGCGGAATGCGAGAAGAAGCTGGCCCAACTAATTGCACAGATGAAAGAGGAAATTGCTGACCTGCACGCCCAAGCCAAAGCCGGATGAAAATAGTCCAACGCCCTCTGGGACAAGAGTTTCCCGGAGGGCGATTTTTTCTCTGTCTGTGGCTGAAACTGTGGTCAGCGCAAAAGCGGAAAGGCGAGGATTTCATAAAGTCTCAGAAAAAGTTAAGAAAAACCGCTCTTTTCTCTCGAAAAGAGCGGTTTTCGTGGTGGACGATACAGGACTTGAACCTGTGACCTCCCGCACGTCAACCCAATTTGGGAGTTTTTTGTAATAATTTTTAATGGTTTATAGTCGTTTCCAATCCAGAACACTTGCTTTCCGACACTTCCTAAAAACGAAGTCTCCGTTATTTACAGCAGTGTCTGTGGCTGTTTGTGTGGTCAGACTATAACACGACCCAGCGGCCCTTCCGGCTGGAACCTTCCCGCTTGATGGTTCCATTCTCTTGCAACTCTTTCAGAATTCGTAAAATCGTATTTTTGGAAATGCCAAGATCCTCGGCCAACACACGCACAGTTACCCGGGGATCTTCTTGAATCGTAGAGAGGACCAGTTGCACTCGCTCAGTACGGCGATTCGGTGTAGCTTTTTTGGTCCCACTTTTGGTCCCATCTTTGGTCCCATTTGGGGACAGAAACTGAGGGTGAATGAAAATTGTCGTGCAGAAGGACAGTCGCTCAGGGTCTGTTTCAAAAATAGGTGCGGGAGAACCGTTGCGCTCCAAGGCATTAAGGATCTTCCGGAATCCCGTGTTTCGTCCCTCTGTCAGGTGCATTTCTTTCAGAAAATCCCCAATGCAACGGTTGCGGTACCTCCGGTTGAACACCTGATAGGTCCGTAGGCCCTCCTCCGAGATGGACCGATCTGCTCCCGGATGGCTGACGATCTCAATACGGTCAGGTAGGATGCGGACCTCAATGGGCTCCCGCACATCGTACCCCTTGTGATATATCGCGTTGCAGAGACTCTCTTCAATGGCGGCGTAGGGGTAATTGAAGAACCGTTCCGCCTCTGCCCTGTCTGGGAATTTGATCACCTGCTCCTGAATCACGCTGTTTCGGATATATTGAAGCGCCTCCCGCAGTTGCTGGTGAAGCGGCCCCTTGAATGTCTTTTCGATGATTTGATTCCCGCCCAAGTCCTCCGGGAACTGGACCACATCAATTTGAGCATAGGGAAAGAAACGATCCGGCTCCAGGCTGAAGAACATCAGCCCTACATTTTTCGGCTTGGTGTACTCCGGCAGGGTGTTGACGATGTTCATGCTCCGGCACAGGTCGACAAACTCCATGTGCTTTGATTCCTCATACAGGGAACTCTCTACCTCTTTGAGGTACGCTTGAATCAGCGTGAGGTTCAAATCGACGATGTCCGCCTCGTGGTTGATCCGGTCGTCAAAGGGGACGTTGTTTGCCAGATTGTAGAGGTCCCGTTTCTCTTCCTCAGAAGGCATGATCGGGCTGGACATTTTCCGGATATAGCAGATACGCTCCTTTTCCTCTCGAGCCATTGACTTGGGAGAGGAGTAGGGGCGCAGATACCCACCGGGTGCCCAGACTACGATGAATTTCTTGTCCTGGTAGTCTACCACTTCAACGATGGGCAGATACTCCGGCTGTATACGCTTGCACTTGTTGAGCATGTCCTTCAGATAGTCGTCTATTTTGTCTGCGGGAATGCCCTTCAAGGGATGAACCGGCCTGCCGTCTTTTTCCTCAACACCGATGACGAGGTAACCGCCGCCCCAGTTGTCAATGTCGTTGGCAAAGGCGCAGATCGTTTTGAGAGACGCCTCGGCATCCCAGGTCTCCTTAAACTCAATCCTGGCCCACTCAACAGCATTTCCAGCAAGCAGGGTCTTGATGTTGGTTGGTACTGCCAAGGTATGTCCCTCCATTCTCAACAGATGTATCGGATATCCATTTTACCCTATCGCCGAATCTTATACAAGCATTTTTGGGCGTATCAGCAAAAGTTCTTTGCTGATACGCCCTTATGGATTGCACCACCGTCTCCAAAGAGAATACACGCATATTCAGGACCACTTTACAATGCGTAAAGTGGTCCTGATCTGTCTTATACCCCTCCCCCTAAACTTCTCCCTATCAAATTCGCAAAAATTACACCGCTTCTGATGAGGATTTGGCTTCGCAAATTTCACACGGCTCCTGATGAAGGAGGCACTGCCAAAAATCCTCGCTAACGACCTTGACAGCCGATATCGGCCGGTCTTAGCATCAAATTTGAAAAGGAGAAATCAAAGATGAGCGGCAAGAAAGCCACTGGAAAAACCATCGGGGAGGTGGAAAAACTCACAGGGATTCCAAAGCGGGAACTGAAGTATTTCATCGAACAGAGACTGGTCCAACCTTCGCAAAAATCGGAAAGCGGCTATTGGCTGTACAGCAATGAGGATATCCTGAACGTACAGCTTGCGTCTCTGTGCCGGGAGCTGGACTTCCCTGTCCGGAGCATTCGAGCCATCCTCGAAGCTCCCTCCCGCCATTGGCAGACGGAGCTGGAACGGCAGATCGTCCGGCTGACAGAAAAGAAAGTCCGCACCGAAGCACAGCTTGCCCGAGCGGAAGCGCTGCGGCTCAACTGGAAAACGGCGGAGTGGGCCAGCCTGATCCAATCGTCCATCTAATCAAAGTGATCCATGCATCAAAATAAAACACATGGAGGTAATGTTATGAAAAAGAGATTTGCGATTCTGCTGGCAGCTGTCATGCTGCTCTCCGCCTGCAGCGGTACTGCTCCTGAGGGTATATCCTCGTCAGGGCAGCCGGGTAAATCTGAGTCCGGCACGGTATCTGCCCGCCCTTCCGGCGGAGATCCCGTCCAGTTCGATCCCTCTGCTACCTTGGAAGAAACTGTGCTGGTGGACGAAAGCGATGTGAAAATCACTGCCACTGGACTCAAATATACAGCTTATGATGTGAAGCTGAGCTTGGCCATTGAGAACAACAGTGACCAGAATCTGTCTTTCTACAGCGGTACCTTGGGGTACAGCTGCAACTCGGTCAACGGTTACATGGTGGACGACGGATATTTGAATGCCGACATAGCGGCGGGGAAGAAATCCAACGAGACGGTCAGCTTCAGTGTGGATGAACTCACCCTCCTGGGTATCAGTGATATTGCGGATATTGAGCTGGGCTTCCATATCACTGCCGATCGATACAACGACTATCTGCTGACCGGACCCCGGCAACTGAGGACCTCCATTGCTGACAGCTACGACTATAAGGCGGATACCTATCGTCAATCCATTGTCGACAATATATCCGCTCTTGGCTCTACTGTGGACTGCGATTCTGAGGAGGTTGTCTTCGATCAGAAAGGCATCCGTGTTGTCTCGCAGACGCTGGTCACCAACTCCAGTGGAAAACAGGCCCTGCTGGTGGAGGCGGAGAACACCACCTCTGATACAGTTTACATCGCTGTGGGAGATGTGGCCCTCAACGGGCTGAGTGTTCAAAGCGGTACATGGTCCACCGACTGGATCAGCGCAGGAAAACGCCGAATCATCACCATGAATCTCTCCAATATGCTGGACGAATCCTACCAGGTGGCGTTTGGTCTGGAGGCTC
Organism: Flintibacter muris; assembly: GCF_943192995.1. Classification (GTDB taxonomy): domain Bacteria; phylum Bacillota; class Clostridia; order Oscillospirales; family Oscillospiraceae; genus Lawsonibacter; species Lawsonibacter muris. The sequence continues at coordinate 54,946 of NZ_CALPCP010000018.1, read as the reverse complement.
TTGGACAGGTTACATATACCATTGAGCCAAAAGACAGCGACCGGGATACGCTGGTGGTGCCGCAGTCACTGACTTTGACAGTTCCGGGCGGGAACGCCTCCTACGATCCTTCCGGAGAAGAGCTTTACCAGGAGGATGGGATCCATATTGTCTCCAAAGGCTTGGTGCCGGACTCTTTCGAACTCAGTGATGATATCCACCTCCTGCTACTGGTGGAAAATAGCACGAATCAGGTATTGGACTTTGATGTGGATTACGATTCTATATCTGTGAACGGATATATGACCGACTTTATCTGTTACAGCAGAACTGTGGCTCCCGGCGGCAGTGGTATACTGGACGTGGAATTGATGGGTTCGTCTCTGGAAGAAAACGGTATCACAGAACTGGAAAGTATTACAGAAGTGGAACTGACCGTCGAAGCCAAGAATGACAGCTATCAGACAGTCGCAAAACCCGTGGTGACAGCAAAGGGAAACTAATTAACCAAGATACTGCATGGCCGCCTATCTTCGGGTAGGCGGCCTCGGTTTTACGAATCGAGTTCCGTACTTCGCAGCCCCCTTGTTGACAAACACGGCTTTTGTAATATAATTGCTATGTACAAAACTGTCGAACGGAGGATTAGCATGGCAACTATTATAAATATTTTTTCCTCACCTGTTTCCTGGATTATTGTAGGCCTTGCTCTTTTCAACATATTTGAATGGTTCGGAACAAAGCACACAATTGCAAAGTTGGTAGAAATCAACCGTCCAGAAGCTAATATACGTATTGGACGACAGGCGAATATGAATATCACAGATGGTTGTGTAGACGATTTAATTAAGTATTCAAAGGATGCTTCAAAAAAATACACATTGTATATCAACATTACAGCTGTTTTTCCATTACTCGGTATTTTGGGTACTGTCATTTCCCTGATGAATTTGTCTAGTACAGATGCTATCTCTGCCAATTTTGAGACGGCTCTTAATACAACTTTGTTAGGCCTAATTTGTGCTATAGGGTTCAAAATCGGTGATTCATGGCTTTCAGCCGACTTAGAACGTGCCCTTGATGATGCCGATTATCTGATTCATCAACACGACGAGGAAAAGAGGATTCAGTATGCGACGCAGAAGGAAACGGGACATCGTTATTGAACTTACGGCTCTGCTCGATGTCATTATGATTATGATTTTCATGGTGATGAATGAGAACAGTAAGTTAGTTTCTGAAGCACAGAGCAAGCTTGGAGCAGTTCAGCAGGAGAATATCGAACAAGCTGGTAAAATTAGTGAACTGTCTGCGGAACTTACCGAAGCATTAGCGATGCTCGATGAAGGGAATCTTGATGAACTCTTCCAAAGACTTGAAAGTGCAGAAAGTAAACTCGAGGCATACCAAGCCTTAGATGATGAAATAATCATACTTAATGTTGCCCTTAGATAGTGTCTACACAAGGTAGAGGAATTGTGATAGAATGGAAGCATCAAAAAAGACGGGAGAGGAAAAGATGGATGCTTCCTATCACAGACACGACATAAGCGATCAAGTGTGGTCGTTGCTGGAACCCCATTTGCCAGGACAACGAGGCCAGTGGGGAGGAATCGCCCAGGATAACCGCCGATTTATCAATGCGGTGTTTTGGGTATTGCGAACCGGAGCGCCCTGGCGAGATTTGCCTCCCGATTATGGGAAGTGGGGCAGCGTTCATCAGCGGTTCATCCGTTGGCGCAGAAAAGGTGTTTGGGAAAAACTTCTGGAAATTCTGATCGACGAACCGGATTATGAATGGCTGATGATCGACGCCAGCCACATCAAAGTGCATCCCCAGGCGGCGGGGGCGACGGGCGGCAATCAGGATATGACCAGGACAAAAGGGGGCTCAACACCAAAATACATCTGGCCGTGGATGCGAATGGTATGCCAGTCCGAGTACTTATTACAGAAGGTACCCGAGCGGATTGCAAAGAAGCTGTCCACCTGATAGAGGGTATTTCTGCGGAAATCTTGCTGGCAGACCGTGGCTATGACACAAATGATATCCTGGCCTATGCGGTTTCGGCTGGAATGGAACCTGTGATTCCGCCCAAGAGGAACCGCAAAGAACAGCGTGACTATGATAAATATCTCTATAAACTGCGTCATTTGGTAGAAAACTGCTTCCTTACCCTGAAACGTTGGAGAGGTATTGCCACTCGTTATGCTAAGACCTCTGATGCCTTTATTGCTGCGGTACACGTCCGTTGTATCGCTATTTGGGCTGCTATTCGCGCTTAACTCATGTAGACACTATCTAGCAATAATTCAAATAACTCAATTCGCTATTTGTCTTATGGCAAAGTAGCTGACCCAAATGGCGAAAATAGAATTGAGATCCGGAATGATACTGATCGCAGCCGCGCTGAACGAAATCTGCGAATGTTTATTTCCGAGAATACTCAAAATATTGATACAAACTCAACTGTAGTGCGCATTGTTTTTTCATATGATCCTGATAAAGTATATATAAAGGACTTTGAGATAGTTGATACAGCACTTAGAGACGCTGAAACGCAAGCAAATAATGGGAATTTTAGATATCGAGTGAATCCGAAGGCAAGTTGAAGTAATTCATTTTTTGGTGGAGGCATTATTTCATGAGGAAAATATTGGGAATCATAGGTTCCGCTCTTGCTGTGATTGCTGTAATTATTGGTGTAGTTATCTTTGTGCTACCAAATTTGCGTTTTGGGGCTGGAACGGGTGACGGTAATGGTGTAGTCTCAGGAAGCTCTATAAGCACAAACAAACCATCCAAATCAGATTTATCTAAAGAAAATAAAAATTCAGAAATTCGGATAGAGGAAAAAGATATCTATTTTGATGGTGAACTCGTTGATAATGTGGACAATCTCAAACAAAAAATAATTGACATTGGTACTGAGCGAGAATACACTTTTGTGTATGATAATGCCATTAAAAGCACATATGATAAGGTTAATGAAGTCTTGTCTGAACTCGAAAACACTTTAGGTATAACTATCAATCGCGAATAGAAAATTTTATTCATTTATTTCAAGGGCAGAACTGATGGTCAGGTCTGCCCTTGTTTTGTTTGTGAATCTCAGCATGGAATATAGACCGTCACAGTCTCGGTCGTTCAAGGCCGGAAATTAAAAACTCACCAATTGCATCAAAATTCTTCTTTCAAGCCCAAGTATCTTGTTTATCTTTAGCAAATAATGTATTATAAATCGTATCTACTACAAAATTAAAGGACTGAGAATAAAATTATGTACCAAATTTACTATGCAAAGTCTCCTGATATGGATGGGTTTCAGGAGACCAACCAGAGCCATTTATTAAAAACGTCTCATTTAGCACAGCAATTCGGTGCAGAAATTCACAGAGCGGAGGAAGCCCGTCTGTGCGGTCTGCTCCACGACTTCGGGAAATACAGCCAGCGGTTTCAGGATGTTTTAAAAGGAACGGCTTCTGGAGTGGACCACGCAGTCGGTGGAGCTGCTTTTTTATACGGACTGTCCAGAAACAAGGCGGCCTTTCGTACCGCTGTCGAAGTGATTTATGGTCATCACGACGGGCTGGTATCCTTCACACAGCTGAAGTCAGATTTGCAAAATTCTCTTGCCGGTCCGGTCACCTGCCGCTCTGGTAAAGAAGCCGCTTTGTCAGGCAAAGCGGAGTTTACCCAGGCTATGCAGGCATTTGCCCGAGATTTTCCAGATTTTACACTCCCGCTTCTTCTGGATGTCTCACCGGAAGGACCTGTAGAAACCATGCTCCACACCAGGCTGCTGTTCTCCTGTCTGGTGGATGCTGACTACAGTGCTTCTGCCGGTATCCTGGAGCGGGATGCCCACCTGCTCTGCCCTGAGTTTCTTTTGGAACGCTTGGAGGTTTACCGTCAGCAGATACAGGCTGAGTCCAAGTCGGACCCAGAGCTGAACCGGCTGCGGACTCAGGTCTATGACCGCTGCGGCACAGCCGGAGAAGAAAATCCTCCCGGTATCTTCAACTTGACCGCCCCTACCGGCACTGGAAAAACCTTGGCTTTACTCCACTTTGCCCTGCGGCACTGCATCCGCTATCACAAACGACGTATTATTCTGGTACTTCCATTCCTGACGCTGACTGAGCAGAGCGAGAGCGTCTATCAAAATATTATCCCGGAGATCCTGTCAGACCACAGTCAGAGCAAATTGGATGAAGCGGGGCGGGAGTTAGCAGCCCGATGGGATGCCCCCTTTATCATCACAACATCGGTCAAGTTTTTTGAGTCTCTGTTTGCCCGCCGTCCCACCGACTGCCGGAAGCTGCACAGCATCGCAGACAGTGTGATCTTGTTCGATGAGGCTCAGAGTCTCCCTTCTCATCTGATCCATGCCACCCTGCAGGCGGTTCAGACCCTATGCAAAGACTACGGCTGTTCCATGGTATTTTCGACCGCTACTCAGCCAGCGTTTGAGGTACTTCCCAAATTAAATTGGCATCCTGCGGAGATCTTGCCGGATCATCCTCAGCTGTATCAAAGGCTTCGTCGAACCGAGGTAACTTGGCGCTTGGATGCGCCAGTACCGCTGTCCATCATCGCGGAAGAAATGTCTCAACAGGAAAGCGTATGTGCGGTGGTCAATCTGCGCCGCCATGCCCGGTCGCTGTACGAATTGTTGAAACTGCTGTGTGAAGAAAATTCTGTGTTTTATTTGACCACCGATCTCTGCCCAGCCCACCGCACCAGAACCATTAGCATCATTAAGAAACGTTTGCAAGATAAGCTGCCCTGCCATGTAGTAGCAACCCAGTGTATCGAGGCCGGAGTGGATCTGGATTTTGCGGTCATGTACCGTGCGCTGGCCCCACTGGAGGCTGTCATCCAAGCCGCTGGTCGCTGCAATCGGAATGGCTTACTGCCGCAGCCAGGACAAGTCGTAATCTTTGAACCGGAGGACAGCGGGAAGCTCTATCCGGGGGACTGGTATAGCAAAGGGGCGGCAGTTCTCAAAAATATGCTGGCAAACGGGCCGGTAGATATTCATGATCCTGGGCATATTTCGGAGTATTATACCCGGCTTTTCCGGCACTTAGAGGATGATCCAGCTCTTATCAAGTGGCTGAAAGCAAAGGACTATGTTCAGGTAGAAGATGCTTACCGTCTGATTGACAAGCAAGGCATTCAGGTAATTGTCCCCTATGCTGGCGAGGAGGAATTGTATCGGGAGATATCCTCCCAGCTTCGGTCAGACGGCGTTACAGCGGAGCTTATGAGGCAGGCAGCGCCCATTACGGTCGCTACCTTTGACGAAGCGATGCTTAAATTACACGGAGAACCCCTGTTTTTCCCCAGACGGCGGCAAAGCGTGGAGGCGAGCGGATATTATCTTCTTCTGACAGGACACGAAAGCTGTTACACCTCAGACATGGGCCTTCAATTTCAAGAGACAAAGCCCGAAGATTACATGCTATAAATCGGTTGACAAATAATTATGTGTCATGTAAAACATAGTTAGCAATCGTGAGGTTGTGCGAATTGAAATATGTAAAATATCGTTGTCCTGCCAATTGGCAGGACATAAACGGAGGTGAATTGTTTGGAAGAAATCATTCTGGAGGTGTGGGGAGATTTCGCCTGCTTTTCTGACCCCGCCGGCGGCAAAGTGGAACGGCTGTCCTACCCCTTCCCTACACCTTCGGCGGTTAGAGGTATTCTGTCAGCCATATACTCTAAGCCCCCTGAATTTTTTTGGCAGATCAACCGCATTGAGGTTTTAAACCCCATCCGCTACATCAGCTTCAAACGCAATGAGATCAAATCTACGGTGCGGGACAAGCCCATCTACACCGATGAGGACCGGACCCAGCGGCAGACAGTCGCCTTGCGGGATGTGCGCTACCGCATTGCGGCCACTATCGTCCCCAGGGAGACCTTTTCCGGTACAGCGGAGCAGCTCTGCCGTCAGGCCCTGCGGCGGATTCGGAACGGCAAGACGTATTTTCAGCCGAGTTTGGGTCTGCGGGAGTTTGTAGCTTATTTCGAGGAGAGTGACGGGATCAAAGAACCGATCCCGGTTGACATGGACGCCGGACTGATGGTCTATGACGTTTTCGATCTGCACGATTATGAGGTGCGGAAGAAAACTCGTCCCCAGTTGTCTTTGTTCCATGCAGTAATGAAGCAGGGCGTGATTCAGGTGCCGCCCTATGACAGCCCAGAGGTATTGAAGGGGGGATCGCCATGCTGAAAGCCCTTTATGACTATGCCCGTCAAAACGACCTGGTCCTCCCCGCCGGTTTTGTGCAAAAGACGGTAAAGGCCTACATCTGGCTGTCCGCAAAGGGAACCTTTTTGGATGTGACCGAGGGAGGGACGTTCCCTTGCCCTGATATCGGAAGTCTGGCCAACGGTCCGGACAAGTGCAATCCTCTTGCGGAAAAACGCTCTGTAATCTTTCCAGATATCCCAACCTCAAAAAGCGGCTACTTCCGTCAGCTTTTGGCCGACGGCGGGCAGCAGGAATCCACACTCCAGGTCTGTCTTGCTGCGCTGGCGGATTCGGAGACGGTCCGGACCATCAATGCGGCCCTGGACCGCATGAAAGTTAAAGCTTCTGACCGTATTTCTTTCTGTGTGGATGGGGAGTCCATCCTGAACAGCGGTGCAGTGCGATCCTGGTGGTCGGAGTTCCGCAAGCAGTTTCTTCCCAGCGGAGTTCAAAGCCTTTGTCTTATTACCGGACAGCCTACTGTCCCGCCCGCCACTCTGCCCTCGGTTAATGGATTACGCGTGGTAGGCGGGCACTCCAGCGGAGACACTTTGATCTGCTTTGATAAAAGCGCCTTCTGCTCCTACGGCTTGAAGCAGGGGGCCAACGCTCCCGTGTCTGAGGAGGCCTTTGCTGGAGTCAAGGCGGCCTTGGACGATCTGCTGCAGGACGCCCCTGTGCTGGCCGGGATGAAATTTGTCCACTGGTACGACAAGCCGATTCCCCAGGAGGAGGACGAATTGTTCTCCTTTTTCGGCGGCGGACCAATGGAGGAGGATGAGGCTGACCCCAATGAGGCCCGCGCGCTGGCCGATACTTTGGTGTCCAGCCTGGACAGCGGTAGCTGGGCGGCGGCACTTCCCAATGAGTACTTTATTCTGCTGCTCTCCGGTGCGGGCGGACGGGTTATGCTCCGCCACTATGAGCGGGGCAGTTATCAGGCTCTGCAAAAGGCCCTGTCCGCCTGGAATGAGGACTTAAAGCTGGTCAACTCCGGGGGAACAGGGGGGATTCGGCCCGCAAAGTTTAAGGCACGGCTGATCCGGTTGCTGTCCAGGCAGAAGAACGACAACAAGGTCTTTCAGCGTCTGGACAAGGAACTGTCTGGCCTGACTCCTGCCATCATTCGAGCGATTCTCTCCAATTCGGAATTGCCCGATGCCGTGGCCAGCCGGGCCCTGGCCTATATTCGCTCCGGGATGGCGGACACCGACCCGGACGGCAAAGGCCAGTCTATCCCGGACGGACTGGCCTGTCAGTGGCTAAAGGTCTGGCTGCTGCGCAGGGAGCGAAAAAAGAATCAGAAGGAGACGATTTCCATGGGATATAATGCGGTCCATCCCAGCCCCGCTTATCACTGCGGTGCGCTGGTTGCAGTGTATGGTGCCATTCAAAGTGCCGCAATGCCTGATGTTAACGCCAGTATCATCGACCGATATTATGATGCGGCGAGCCAGACGCCCGCATTGGCATTAGGGCAGCTGCAGCGGCTGTCCAACTACCACTTGGGTAAAATCATATCTTTCTCCATCCGGGAACGCTATGAAACTATGCTGAATCAGATTTCTGACTCCATTGGAGACACCATTCCGGTTACGCTGACTTTGGAGGAACAGGCCTATTTTGCGCTGGGTTACCGGCAGACCTGTTCTAAAATTGCTCTGGACATTGCAGAGCGCAAGGCATGCCGGAAAGAAAGCAGTTCCAAAAAAGAAATGGGAGGGAATTAAGCTATGTCAATCCAAAACCGGTACGAATTTGTATACTACGTCTCCTGTGTCAACGCGAATCCAAATGGGGACCCGGACATGGGAAACACGCCCCGCATCGACCCGGAAACCCGGCAGGGGTTTATCACCGACGTGGCCACCAAGCGCCGTATCCGCAACTATATCCTGACCGCCTTTGCTGGTCAGGACGGTATGGACATCATCATCCAACAGTCTACCAATATCAACCGTTTTATCGCTCAGGCCAAGCGGAACGCCGGCGTAGACGACTGTGCCAAGCAGACCAATGCGGTCTATGCCGGGCGGAAAAAGGCCTGTGAAATGTTCTATGATGTGCGCACGTTCGGTGCTGTCATGTCTACCGGTCCCAATGCGGGACAAGTCCGGGGACCAGTCCAAATCACCTTTGGCAAGAGTGTGGACCCTGTTCTGCCCCTGGACATTTCCATTACCCGGATGGCTGTCGCAGACAATATCAAAGATGGAACCGTGGAGCAGTATGAGGAAGCAGAGAAGAAGGCAGAAGCGGACAGTATGCGCACGATGGGACGGAAACAGCTGATTCCCTTTGGCCTATATGAAGTCCGGGGCTTTATCAGTGCCAACCTGGCTGCGGAAACCGGCTTTGACGACGAGGATTTTCAGGCGCTGAGGGAAGCGATTTTAAATATGTATGAGCATGACCGCTCTGCCAGCAAGGGGGAGATGGCAGTGGTTTCTCCGCTGATCCTGTTTAAGCATGCAGGCACTGATTTAGACGAAAATCAGCGTGTGCGGCAGGCCAGGCTGGGCTGCGCCCCTGCGCACAGGCTGTTTGAACTGGTCCATGTCCAAAAGAAGGCGGAGATAGAGCATCCCAGGAGCTACAAGGACTACGATGCGTGGGTAGAGCTGGACAAGCTGCCTGCCGGGGTGGAGATCGGTTTTCAGCGGGATGCTTTCGGGCCTGTAACCTGGGGGGAGCTGCCAGCGGACGAGATCTGGTTCCGCCATGGATGACCGGGAATATCTGCCGCTGTCCTGGCTGGCTCAGGCCAATTACTGCCTGCGCCGGGCCGCCCTGCTGCTGAACGAGCGCGTCTGGGAGGAAAACGCAGAGACAGCCAAGGGCCGCGCTGAGCACAAGAATGTCCACACTCAGCGTGTGGAGCGCCGTGGAACTCAATTAAAGCTATATGAATATATGGTCTTTTCCGACGCACTTGGCCTGGTAGGAAAATGTGACTGTATTGAAGCAGTCCATTCAGAAAATGGATGTATCATTCCTGCGGCAAAGTTTCCTGTCCGGCTTTATCCGATCGAGTATAAACACGGTTCTGTTCGGGAGGAGTTGTCCTATCAAATCCAGCTCTGTGCCCAGGCTATGTGTCTGGAGGAGATGTTTCACACGGATATTTCGAGCGGTGCATTATTTTTTATCTCGGCTCACAGAAGGTTGGAGGTCTTATTTACAGATGAGTTGCGAGCAACTGTAGAAAAGACAGCGGAAGATCTTCGTTCCATTCGTGATTCTTTCTGCATTCCACTGGCAGAATATGGAGGAAAATGCAAAAAGTGCTCTTTAAAAGAGTATTGTATGCCAAAGGTAAAAACCTCTGCTCAAAGGTATTGTGAAATCCTTGCTCAGGAGGCAAAGGAGGTGGAACCGCTGTGAAAAAACTGCTGAACACGCTCTATATCCTCACACCGGACAGCTACCTGTTTTTCCGGAATGAGACAATCTGTGTCCGGGTGGGCGGTGAGGATAAAGTATCTGTACCGGCGATCTCCATTGAATCAATCGTATGCTTCAGCCAGGTTACAGTGTCCACCCCACTGATCGGGTTCTGTGGAGAACGGGGAATCGGCCTTGTATTTCTCTCGCCCCACGGCCGTTTTTTAGGACGAGTAATGGGGCCGGTCAGCGGGAATGTGCTGCTCCGCAAAAAACAGTATGCCACTTTGGACGATGCCGGTTTCTCAGCCGATTTTGTCAGGACACTGCTGCTGGCAAAAATCCGGAATAGCAAGGCAGTACTGATGCGCAGCGCCCGTACGACATCTGACCAGAAAAACGCACGATCGCTGTACCATGCAGCGGAAAAACTCAGCAGTACTGCCGCACTTTTAGGAGATCAAACCGATGTAGATTCTATGCGCGGGATAGAGGGGGCTGCCGCCACGATCTATTTTTCGCAGTTTGATCAAATGCTCTCTGATTCATGTGGTTTTCATTTTGAAACAAGGAGCCGCCGACCACCCAGGAATGAAGTGAATGCAGTATTATCTTTTGTCTATACGCTACTCAGCCGGGAAATTCAATCGGCTTTGGAATCTGTTGGGTTGGACCCTAATACCGGCTATCTTCATGCGTTGCGTCCAGGCCGGCCTTCCTTTGCATTGGATCTGTTGGAGGAATTGCGTGCTCCTCTTTGTGACCGCTTTACGCTGTCTCTGTTCAACAAAAGGCAACTTTCCCAACAGGACTTCGAGACAGATGAAGAAGCTGTGTATTTAAACGACAGAGGCCGGCGAACTGTTCTTACTGCGTGGCAGCGCCGGAAGGCGGAAGAAGTGCAGCATCCGTTTCTCAATGAAAAAATCCAAATCGGAATGATTCCATTCTCGCAGGCAATGCTGTTTACCAGAGTCCTGCGCGGAGACTTGGACTGCTATCCGCCGTTCGTTTGGAGGTAGTTATGCTGTTGGTCATCACCTATGACGTAAATACAACCCAGACATCTGGTGCAAAACGCTTGCGAAAGGTTGCCAAAATCTGTGAACGGCATGGGATCCGAGTTCAAAACTCTGTGTTTGAGGTATTGGTTGACGCAGCTCATCTGGTCAAATTAAAGCAGGAGCTTTCAGAAACGATAGATTTGGAACAGGATTCAGTCCGATTCTACCGCTTAGGAAATTCTTATCAACACAAAATCGATACCCTCGGACGCACTGGTCTTTTACAGTCTGGAGAGCCTATGCTTTTATGAAATATCTTGCGCTGGTCATTTCCTTACATAATTTGCCCGCAGATCGGCGCACACTTTTTCGGCATTAGACCGCATTATCTGCCCTGGAACGTGACATTATGTGCAATTTCACGGCGCTTTTTCGTGAATTATTACTATTGAAAGAGTGGATGGTCGCCAGATATTGTGAAGTTTTGCGGTTTGCCCCCTCGCGGGGGCGTGAATTGAAATGGAATAAAGTGGTAAAATTCTCTGTCCCGTCGGGTTTGCCCCCTCGCGGGGGCGTGAATTGAAATAATAAATATTAAAAAAAAAAGCTTGACAAGAAGGTTTGCCCCCTCGCGGGGGCGTGAATTGAAATAAGCCCCGAACTACGCCCCCGCCCAGGCTTTTCCGTTTGCCCCCTCGCGGGGGCGTGAATTGAAATCGCCTCTCAGGCCCAGCAGAACGCCGCCATCGGCGTTTGCCCCCTCGCGGGGGCGTGAATTGAAATATCCATATGACTGTCATAGTCCCCGGCCAGCTTCAGGTTTGCCCCCTCGCGGGGGCGTGAATTGAAATTAAGGAGGTGACGACATGCGAGAGCTTTTGCGGGTTTGCCCCCTCGCGGGGGCGTGAATTGAAATATTTCACAGGTCCCATACTGCCGCTTTTGTCCAGTTTGCCCCCTCGCGGGGGCGTGAATTGAAATATATTTCGCGCCGACAGAAGAGAGAAGATTTTTCTGTTTGCCCCCTCGCGGGGGCGTGAATTGAAATTTTATCTTCCCCCACAGGTGGGACAGACCTGATTTGTTTGCCCCCTCGCGGGGGCGTGAATTGAAATCATAGCCTTCTGTTCCTCACAGTCCCGCCATTTCGTTTGCCCCCTCGCGGGGGCGTGAATTGAAATTCCAACACAATCAGCAAATCCATAAGGATTCTTTTGTTTGCCCCCTCGCGGGGGCGTGAATTGAAATCATTTGCGGTCCCGAAGCCAGCGGAAAGCGTAGGGTTTGCCCCCTCGCGGGGGCGTGAATTGAAATTTTTGGATGTAGAGGAGAGTATAATATGGCGGCAGTTTGCCCCCTCGCGGGGGCGTGAATTGAAATTTGTCAAAGGGGTGGTAGGTAGCCAGCCGGTCCCCGTTTGCCCCCTCGCGGGGGCGTGAATTGAAATCAATACAGGCGCTGTCGGTTCTGTGCGCTCACTAGTTTGCCCCCTCGCGGGGGCGTGAATTGAAATTAGCTTCCACGCCTGTTCTTGGGCGATCGTGCACCCGTTTGCCCCCTCGCGGGGGCGTGAATTGAAATCAGATTTTGACCAAGGGCAACGGAAGCAGGGACTTGTTTGCCCCCTCGCGGGGGCGTGAATTGAAATTTCTACAACGACCGCGTAAACTTCGAGCGTCACGTTTGCCCCTTCATGGGGCGCAGACTAAAATTCAGTCCCATTGAGGCTACGGCTTAAAGAATACTTGTGAAACAGAGCCAAGTTTTTATACCGTTCAATTTGTCATCGATCGACAAAGGAGTACTGACACTGTCAACAGTTCCCTGTATAGACAAAGGACAGGTACTCCCTCGCTACATCGGCCAGCCTGTACACTTGCTCCACCGGAGTGGGCGGCTTGTCCATCATCTGATAACGAGGAAAAAACTGGGACAGGTGCAGGGGGATATCCCCGTCTACTGATGCCAGCCACTGGGCCAGGTTTCGAATCTCCTCCTCGCTGTCGTTCTCGCCGGGAACCAGGAGCGTGGTCACCTCCACATGGCACTGTTTCGCCGCCAGGGAGATGGTGCGCTTCACCGTCTCCAGATCGCCGTCCAGTCTCCGGTACCACTCTGGAGTAAAGCCCTTCAAGTCAATATTGGCAGCGTCGATGAGTGGGAGCAGTTCCCGCCAGGGTGCCTCCTCGATGGTACCATTGGTGACCAGAACATTGACCATGCCCCGCTCATGCACCAAGGCAGCGCAGTCCCGGACGTACTCATAACCGATCAGCGGCTCGTTGTAGGTGTAGGCCACCCCGATGTTACTGTCGCCTTTCAGCTCCAGCGCCTTGTCGGCCAGCGCCTCCGGGGACACCTCCGCCATTTCAAGCTCCCCGTCCCTGGACATGGAGATTTCGTGGTTCTGGCAAAAGGGACAGCGTAGGTTGCATCCGAAGCTGCCCACGGACAATATCCGACTGCCGGGGTGAAATCGTCGCAGGGGTTTCTTCTCAATGGGGTCCAGGGCCAGACAGGTCATCTTGCCATAGTTCAGAGGAACAATGGCCCCATCCCGGCGGACCCTGGCACGACAGAAGCCGGTCTGTCCTTCAGATAAATCGCAGTGGTGAAAGCACAGTTTGCAGATCATGTGTGACGCACCACCTCAAACCGCTCCAAGGTGTACTTCTCCTGGGAACTGTGTGTTGCTGCAAAGGAGGTTGGTTGAAATGAGAAAAACCCTGGAAGATCTCTACTACGGCAACATCACACCCAATGAGCAGAGGATGACCCCCGGCTCAGAGATGGAAAAAGCGGTAGCTCGTGCCGCCAGCTGTGAAAAACAACTCATGGAGCAGCTCGGGGAAACTGGGCAAGAGGCTCTCACAAAACTCATCCGGTCACAGCATGAGATCGACAGCATCACAGCGGCCGAGAATTTCATTCTGGGCTTTCGGTTAGGCGTGAGGCTGATGGCGGAGTGTATGGATGACGACGACGGTGATATTCGGACTGGAGGTGAATAATAAATGGCAAAACGCAGACCGTCGGGCGACGGCATGGTGCGCAAGCGTGATGACGGACGCTGGGAGGGCCGCATCGTGGTGGGTCACAAGGAAAACGGCGAGTCTATCTTTCGGTACATCTATGCCGACACACAAAAGGAACTGACCGCCAAGCTCCACCAGAACATTGACGCCTACCGGGGGGTAGAGCTGACAGAGCAGAGCAGAATGTCTCTCTCAAAATGGTTGGACAAATGGCTGGGCGAGCGCATGGTGGGAACCATCCGCAGTCACACCCTGGAGGGATACCGGCGAGATATTAACAACCACGTCAATCCCTATTTGGGACAAAAGCAACTGTCTAAGATTACACCATCCGATTTGAACGATCTGTATACGTTCCTCCTGGAACATGGACGGATCGCCAAGGGGAAAAGCAATCACCCCGGACTTTCGCCAACCACCGTGCATGGCATTCATACCATCCTTCACCACGCGCTGAAAACAGCTGAAGCAGAAGGTCTGCTGCCCGACAATCCTGCCGGTCAGGTGATGCCACCCAAGGTATCAAACAAGTCGAAGCGTATTCTCAACAATGAACAGTTGGACGCCCTCATGACAGCGATTCGCAAGGATACCCTCTGGCACGACTTCTTCTACACGGAACTGACTATAGGTCTGCGCCGGGGTGAGCTGTGCGGTCTCAAATGGGAGGACTTCGACAGCAAAGCCGGGACACTGAAAATCTGCCGCACCATCCGCTCCGGAAAGGGCGGCACGCTGGAAGCGGGGGATACCAAGACCTACGCCGGGAAACGGACCATCCTGCTTCCCAGCAGCACAGCGCAGCTGCTTGAAGCCAGAAAACACTTTGCGCTTACCGAATGGGTTTTCCCAGACTTCCTCCACCCGGAGCGGCCCATGAACCCTGGCACTGCTTACCGGCAGCTGAAAAAGATTCTGACGGAAGCCGGACTGCCCAGCATCAGATTTCACGACCTCCGTCACACATTCGCGACCCATGCACTGGCCGGCGGGGTGGACGCTAAAACCTTGTCCGGTATTCTGGGTCACACCAAGGCCAGCTTCACCCTGGACACCTACGCCCACGTCACTGGAGACATCAATGACCATCTCTGGGAGGGGCGCTATTCCCCGAAAGTCAATGGAAAGCGCATGGCACGAAACATCTACGCCCCAACCGAGGCGGAATGCGAGGAAAAGCTGGCAATGCTGATCATGCAGATGAAGCAGGAAATCGCCAATCTGCGCACGCAGAAAAAGGTGAACTGAACGCAGTCCAGTGCCCTCCGGGAAATCTTATCCCGGAGGGCAATTTTTCCTGTCTGTGGCTTTCTGTGTGGTCAGCGGAAAGACCACATAGCATATCACTGCTCAAAACCGTAGAAAGAGTTATAAAAAGCCGCTCTTTTCTCTCGAAAAGAGCGGCTTTCATGGTGGACGATACAGGACTTGAACCTGTGACCTCCCGCACGTCAAGCGGATGCTCTACCAGCTGAGCTAATCGTCCGAACAGCAAAAATTATTATACTCACCGAGGGGAAGATTGTCAATAGGAAATTCCGACTTTTTTAAAATTTGAGAAAAAATTTTTGAAAGATAAGAAATTTAAAATTACTGGTGAAATGTCCCAAAGAGTGTGCTATAATAAAACCGCTTATTATCCCATTTCTGCAATTCTTTCACTAGGAGGAATGTTCCATGTTAAAACTTGATTTGTCCAAACTCAGCGGATTTATCCCGGAGGACTATCTGACCTCCCGTGAGGAGCGGCTGGCCAAGGCGGCTGAGATGCTGGCCACCCACACCGGGCCTGGCGGCGACTTCACCGGTTGGGTCTACCTCCCCCGGGACTACGACAAGGAGGAGTTTGCCCGCATCCAGGCGGCGGCCAAGAAGATTCAGAAGCAGTCCCAGGTGCTGGTGGTCATTGGCATTGGCGGCTCCTACCTGGGGGCCCGGGCTGTGATCGAGGTGCTCAAGTCCAACAACTACAACCTGAAGAAGAAGGACACCCCCGACGTTTTCTTTGCCGGCAACGGCCTGTCCACCGACGCTCTGCTGGAGCTCATTGACCTCATTGGTGACCGTGACTTCTCCGTCAACGTCATCTCCAAGTCGGGCACCACCACTGAGCCCGCCGTCTCCTTCCGCATTTTCAAGGAGCTGCTGGAGAAGAAGTACGGCAAGGAGGGGGCCAAGGAGCGTATCTACGCCACCACTGACAAGGCCCGGGGCGCTTTGAAGGGTCTGGCCGACACCGAGGGTTATGAGGAATTCGTGGTGCCTGACGACGTAGGCGGCCGCTTCTCGGTGCTCACTGCGGTGGGTCTGCTGCCCATTGCGGTGGCCGGCGTGGATATCGAGGCCCTGATGGCCGGTGCCCGCCAGGCCATGGAGGAGCTGGGCCAGGGCGGCCTGGACAACCCCGCCTGGCAGTATGCCGCCGCCCGCCACGGGCTGTATCAGGGGGGCAAGCGCATTGAGGTGCTGGCCGGCTACGAGCCCCGGTTCCGCTTCTTCGCCGAGTGGTGGAAGCAGCTCTACGGCGAGAGCGAGGGCAAGGACGGCAAGGGCCTGTTCCCCGCCAGCGTGGAGTTCACCGCCGACCTGCACTCCATGGGCCAGTTCATCCAGGACGGCGAGCGGATCATGTTTGAGACGGTGGTCTCCTTTGCCCCCGAGGGCGAGTACAAGATTCCCAACGACCCCGCCAACGTAGACGGCCTGAACTTCCTGTCCGGCAAGCCCCTGTCCTTCGTGGCGGAGCAGGCCATGCGGGGCACCATCCTGGCCCACGTGGACGGCGGTGTGCCCAACGTGCTGCTGGAGCTGCCCCAGATCAGCGAAAAGAGCGTGGGCTTCCTGATCTACTTCTTCGAGTATGTCTGCGGCCTATCCGGCCACCTGCTGGAGGTCAACCCCTTCAACCAGCCCGGCGTGGAGGCGTATAAGAAGAACATGTTCGCCCTGCTGGGCAAGCCCGGCTACGAGGAGCTGCGCTCTGAGCTGCTGGCAAAGCTGTAATTTTGAAAAGAGCAGGGACTCGTTTCCCTGCTCTTTTTTATGAAGGAGGAACACCATATGAAAAAGAAAATCCTATCCCTTGTGTTGGCCTTGGTGCTGTGCCTGGGGCTTCTGCCCGCGGCGGCTTCCGCAGCGGAGGCCGACCTCCCTGACTGGTATTTCCTGTTCGCCATCTTCGAAAATGTGGATGCTGACGGTAAAGACAAGGACGGTATACAGCAGCACACAAAGTATGCCATGCCCCAGGATGAAATTGACGCTATCCACGACCACGCCCAAGCCTTTGAAGAATACATGAACCAGGTAGAGCTGATGTGCGCCCATGTGGATGTGGTGGAAATCGACGCACCTATTACGAAATTGGGAGACTACGAAGGCGGGTCATGGTTTTCACCAGAAGAAGTGGACATTCTCCTAAAGGACAAAGTTGATCTGGACCAATACGACCATGTGTTTGCCATTATCAGCTTGAACATCAGCACAACCTATGCGGGCCTAACCGGCGCTGCGCTTGAGAATGGCACAGGCTACTCATGTGTTCATTTCAAAGATAGGGAGGATTGTCTGGAGAACTATCCGAACGGAAACGTTTCTTGGCTTCCAACTCTCTATGTCCATGAATTTATACATTTCACGGAGCAACTGAGCCAGAGATTGGGGGAAGAGTTTAATCTGCATGAGACACAGGAAATCTACGACTCACGGCTGATTGATGGCTGGAAAGCCTGTTATACCGATACGCTTCTAAACCGGGTCCAAGGAAACGCCGAAACTGGGACTGGGGTAAACCCCAATGTTTGGCAATATTCGCCCCGTGTGTACCGAAGCACAAGTGAATGGACAATTCCATCCAGTGTGACTGGTATCGGGGCGTATGCCTTCCAAAAATTTCCCACGCTGACAAAAGTAACCATCCCGGGCAGTATTACCGAGGTTACGAAGTATGCATTCTATAACTGTAACAACCTGAAAGAAGTAACCATTTCCTCCGGCGCCACCAGCATTGGAGAGTGGGCCTTTGGGTGCGACGACCCCGGTTCCCTGACTACGGTGACCATCCCGGTCAGCGTGACCAGTATTGAGTACGCCGCGTTTTGGAACAGCAGCCTGAAGGACGTCTACTACGGTGGCACGGAGGAACAGTGGAAGGCCATTCAAATTGGCGAGTTCAACGAGTCCCTTACTGAAGCCAACATCCATTACACCGGCTCCACCACTCCGACCCAGCCGGCCAAGTCTGAGACGGCCTCCCCCACCAACGACAAGCTGGAGGTCAACGGCACGGCTGCCAACCCCACAGTGTACAAAATCGGCGACAGCAACTACTTTAAGATTCGCGACGTGGCCGCCCTGCTCAACGGGACCGAAAAGCAGTTTGCCGTGGGCTACGACGGCACCAAGAACGCCGTTACCGCCACCACTGGCCAGGGCTATGCCAAGCAGACCGGCGACCTGGCGGGGGCCGCCACCGGCGGAAACCAAAGTGCCGAGACCAGCAACGATGCCATCTACGTGGACAGCCAGAAAATTGAGGCTGAGGTCTATAAAATCAACGGCTCCAACTACTTCAAACTCCGCGACCTGGGCAAGGCCCTCAACTTCTACGTGGGCTGGTCCGCAGAGCGCGGCATGTATATCGAAACAGATAAACCCTACTCCGAGTAACTCCGAACGGCTGGTGGCAGGCAGGCCACCGGCCGTTTTTTGCTGTTTCAAAAAATTCACAATTATTTTAGTTGAAATAAACGCCGTTATATGGTAGAGTATAGATAAACAGAGGGAAACCCCAATGTCAAATCAATAAGGAGTGATACACATGATTCGCGTTATCATGGGCAAGAAGGGCTCCGGCAAGACCAAAAATGTCATTGAGTTGATTAACAGCGCCGTCCAGACCGAGCACGGCAATGTGGTCTGCATTGAGAAAGGCAACAAGCTGACCTTCGACATCCATTACCACATCCGGCTGGTAGAGGCCAGCGAGTATGATATCGCCGATTACACCGCCCTGAAAGGCTTTATCAGCGGTATGTACGCCGGCAATTACGACATTACTCATATCTTTATTGACAGCCTGACCAAAATTGTGGGCGGCGAGTGCGGCCACGAGACCGAGAAGTTCCTGGACTGGCTGAACAAGTTTGCCGAGCGGCACAACATCAAGTTCACCATCACCATCAGCGACGACGAGTCCCTGGCCCCCGAAGGCGTAAAGAAGTATTTTTGATTTGTAATCTCAAACAGCTCCCCGGCGTAGGCCGGGGAGCTGTTTTTTGCTGCCAGCTGTAGGGGCGGCCGCCCCTGCATGCGATAAAACGAAAGGTTCCGCCCCCAAGGCATTCTTTTCCCCGCAAAGGGGACGGTGGTTTCACTGTTTCCAAGGCCTTTGGGGGGAGGTTACAACCTGTAATAGTACATTAAACCGGCCTGAACTAGAACAAATTTTCGAATAGACCCTTGACATTTCCGATGGAAAAGAGTATTCTAATCACAGATATAGAACTAATGTTCTATATCTGTGATATTCTAAAGGGCGGAAATAAAAGAATTCCGGCTTCTCCTTTCGGAAAAGCCGGAATTCTGGTGGAGGAGGGTGGATTCGAACCACCGAAGCGAAACGCAACAGATTTACAGTCTGCCCCCTTTGGCCACTCGGGAACTCCTCCGTATTTTGTTGGAGCTGGTGGACGGATTCGAACCCCCGACCTGCTGATTACAAATCAGCTGCTCTACCGGCTGAGCTACACCAGCACATGGCGGCTGTCCAACAGCAGACGTTATTATAACAGAGAAAAGGAGGTATGTCAAGTAGAAAAACAAATTTTTTTCGACCCGCCATTTTGGGACCCCCAGACCAGGCCGCCGGTCTGGCTCTGTCCCCGATGCGGCGGGGAGCAGTATTGCTGCGACCGGGGCGAAATATGGCGGGGAAAGCGCCTGTGCGCCCGGTGTTTTGGATATTTACAAGCTGAGGAGGGATCGTGATGACATTAGCTGAACTGTCGCTGGAGTACCGGGCCCACGCCCACGCGCTGGACCTGCGGATCTGCCAGCTGGAACATAAACTGGAGGGCACCACAAACGCGGACAAGCGCTGCCAGCTCCAGGACCGGATCCGGATGCTGTCCACCATGCTGCGGGAGGCCAATGAGCTGGCCGTGTTCACCGGGCGCTATTACGACAGGGGGTACCGGCGCAATGCCAAATACACGATATAGAAAGGGCAAGCTGTATGCCGCCGACATGGCCATGTACAGCCGCCAGATCGCAGCGGACAACAGCCAGGAGATCAGCCGCCTGAAACGCAACCTGATCCGCGCCCTGCGGGAGGATGTCACCGCCAAGCAGAGGCAGATGATGCTGCTGTATTACGCCGAGGGCAAAAACATGCGGGAGATCGGCGAGTTTATGGGGGTGGACAAGTCCACCGTGTCCCGCACCATCAAACGGGGGGAGCGGCGGCTCCAGCGCTGCCTGCGCTACGGCGCGGAGGCCTACCTGCGCAATATGGATAACCTGTAAACAAGACAAGCCCCCAGCCGGACTTCCGGTTGGGGGCGGTCTTGTGTGTTCAGCTGATTTGCCCCGTGGGGGAGCAGGTTAAGGAGATGTTGACGGAATGACTGCCATGTAATAAATGGCTCAACTTGCCGCTGAGAGAGGCAGTTCCGCCTGATTGTGAAATTTTTTCACTGCCATAAGACCAGCCGCTATATGTAGTATGCGAACTGCTGGTTTTTGAAACCCAAGCGGTTTCTCCATCATAACCAAAAGTAGCTGATAGTGTTACATCGGCTATCACATTGCCACTATATTTCACTGAAAGCGTTTTATCTGCGGCTCTTGCATTGCTGCGAGTGGGCAAATCATAGAGAATGGTTGTGGTCACAATCTCAAAATCACCAAATTTACTATAAGTTACCTCAGTGCTCTGATAATCATTCGGTGTTGCATGGACGGCTGGAATCATTAGCCCCGCCATTAAAGCAAGGGCTAAAAGAAACGATAATTTTTTCATTGCATTCCCTCCGTGAATTCTGAATAAATGACAATGGTTTCAGTTGCTTCTATGTTGTCTGATACGCTCCAAAGATGGATACACCAAGAGCCAATACAGATTATTGAAACGACTAAAGCTATAAGACAGCTGTTCAAAATGAGTTTTTTCCACTTATGATAACGCTCCAATATCTTGGGGTCCAGGGTCTCCAAAAACCCTTGGGCCAATTCCTGGGGGGCTCCCAAGTAGGCTTCCAGCTCTTGTGGAGTAGCATCTGGTTTGCCCTGCATAAAGTCCTCCGCCATACGCCGGGTATGGGTCAAAAAGTGCCTGCGAAAGGGTTTTGGGCAGTCCAGCAACCGCTTCAGGCTTTGGAAATAGCCTGACATCCACATGTTAACGCTTTCCACACTGCTCACCCCCTCTCACTCCAACTCCAGAACCCGGGCCAGGGCGGCGGTATAGCGCAGGTAGCCTTTAAGCAGCTCATCCAGATAGGCGGCCCCTGCGTCGGTAATGGTAAAGTAGATGCGGGTACGGTTATCCGCGCTGATTTCCTTGCTGTGCTCCCGGATATACCCGTTCTCCTCCAGGCGGTAGATGGACAGGTACACCGTGTTAAACACAATGTCCCCCCCGCTCCGCCTGTCAATGTCCGCCATGATCTGATAAGCATACATCGGCTTTTGGCGTAAAAGATGCAGGACCATCAGCTCTGTGGTGGCCTTTTTTAACGAGGTCTGGATGTTTATGGGATTTCCGCTGCTTTTTTTTCGTTTTTCCATATCAAATAGTTCCTTGTACACCCCTGAGGAAGGGGTAACTTAATTATATCTAAGATTATCTGTTTGTCAAGTATAATTTTTAATGATAAATATATTTTTATTGACATATGATATATTCCGTGCTATACTCCAAATTGTCCAGGCGGTCTGCCCCAGAGGGGAGGAATCGGTTATGAGTTAGCAATCCACATTTCCTATCAAAATAAAACAATAAAAGGAGAAAAATTATGAAACGCTTTGTATCTATGGCATTGGCCACTGTGATGTCCCTTTGCCTTGCTGTTCCCGCTTTTGCCGCGGAGGCTATCCCCGACTGCGCTGTGGAGGCCGTTCCTGCGGTGACTGCCGGGGAAGAAGTGATTATGCCCCGGGTTTCTCTTCTGACCCAGAACCTGGACGCTACCAACACCGCGAAATCCTCTAAGGTCACCGCCAATGCGGAGGACGGAGATTATATCCGTTTCTACTACAAAAACGACACTGCCTCCAGATGTACCGTCTATCTCATGATGGAAGACGGGGATTCATGGGAAGTGGCCAGCAGTATGCGAATCGACAAAAATGGTGAGAAGCATTCTGTATTCTACATTGCCGGTGCGGGATCCAAAACCTATTATATCAAAGTTGAAAATACTGAGGATGGCGGTGCTGTTTTGGGGACGGTATCTTTGGCGCAATATACAAAGCATCCCGAGCTTTAAACAGAATATCTACTCCATACGTTTTACAGATGATGCCGCCCCCCGTAGGGGCGGTATCATCAATTATTGAAAATTGCTCTGACAAGGAGAAAAATTATGAAACGCTTTGTATCAATGGCCCTGGCTGTTGTAATGGCAATTTCGGTGATGAGCAGCTCTGCTCTGGCAGCGCCGTCAATGCGCTATTCGCCCAGCCCCGACTCCATTTCCCACAATGAAGTCCGCTGCGGGGTGTTGTCCAATGGCATTCGGTATGAGATTGCGCCGATGACATTGGAGGAAATTGAGGCGATGTACAGTGAAATCAGTACATATTCCTATTCGCACACCCAAAATTATCAGGTTCCCATTGCCAACGCAGCTGGAACCAATGGAGTACAGCTGGGGCATGATTTTGTAATTTCGCCCGATACAACCGTTGTGGTTTCTGTTGGAAATCTGCCTTCGACGATGCCCACCGTTAATATCGGCCTGGCCAATAAAAACGGAATGTGGCAGGATTGGGCTCCCAATGTCAGCAGCAACGAAAAGGTGACATTTACATTTGTCGAGGGCGATGCGGTGTATACTTATCAAGCAAAAGCCAGCACCTCAGAAGTAAATTCCAAAATTGCCCGTTTCACCATTGAAACAGAGTGAGAAGCTGTATTTAGGTGTTCTACACCTGTGAATATAGCTTTTAATAACCGAGCTCCTGGCGGGGTTATTTCGCCAGGGGCTGTTTGCGTCTTACGGAGGAGTCTGCTGGGAAAAAGGCGGAAGAAAATCCAAAAAAGGGAATTGACAAATGGAGTTTGATGGGGTAAGATAATGAGCAATCATCCACAAAAGCGATGACCGGGACAGTAGGTTTGTCCGAAAGCCGCAGAGAGGGCGCGGCTGGTGTAAGCGCCCGCGAAGGACTTTGCCGAACGTCACCCGCGAGCAGTCCGGCTGAACCGCCCACAGGCGCAGTAAACCGGAACGGCTGCCCTCCGTTAGCGGGGCGTTGAGCGCATGGCGGATTTGCCATGAATTTAGGTGGTACCACGGAGTTACAGCTTCGTCCTATTGGTTAGGACGGAGCTTTTTGTTTTTGGAGGTGACGTTTACATGAACGGAGCGCAGGCGCTGATTGAGAGCTTAAAACGGGAGGGTGTGACCCATATGTTCGGCTACGCCGGGGCCACCATCTGCCCGGCGGTGGACGCGCTGAAGGATGTGCCGGAGATTGGCTACACCCTGGTGCGGACGGAGCAGAACGCGGGGCACATGGCTTCGGGCTATGCCCGGGTGAGCGGCAAGGTGGGGGTGTGCATGGTCACCTCCGGCCCGGGGGCCACCAACCTGATTACCGGCATTGCCACCGCCTATATGGACTCCATCCCCATGGTGGCCATCACCGGCCAGGTGCCCAGCCACCTGCTGGGCCGGGACATTTTTCAGGAGGTGGATATCACCGGCGCGGTAGCCCCCTTCTCCAAGCACAGCTATCTGGTCAAGGACCCCAACCAGATCCCCCGGGTGGTCCGGGAGGCCTTCCATATCGCCTCCACCGGCCGCCCCGGTCCGGTGCTGATCGATATCCCCATCGACGTGCAGGAGCAGCAGCTGAAAGCCTTCGACTGGCCAGAGACAGTAAGCATCCGGGGCTATAAGCCCAGCGTGAAGGGCAACGATTTGCAGATCAAGCGGGTGGCGGAGGCCATTGGAAAGGCCAGACAGCCCATTATCTGCGCCGGCGGAGGCGTGTGGCTGGCTGACGCCCAAAAGGAGCTGCTGGAGCTGGCAGAGGGGACGGGCATCCCGGTGGTGAAGACTATGATGGGCATCTCCGTCATGCCCACAGACCACCCCCTGAACATGGGGATGATTGGCGCCCACGGCAACCACTGCGCCAACAAGGCGCTGGCCAAGTCTGACCTGCTGATTATGGTGGGCACCCGGGCCGCCGACCGGGCCATCATCCAGCCCGACGAAATCCAGCGCCGGATGGCCACCATCCATATCGACGTGGACCCGGCGGAGATTGGAAAAAATATGCAGGCCGCTGTCCCCCTGGTGGGGGATGTGAAGGTCATCCTGCGGCAGATTCTGGACTTGGGCGTCCAGGCCCCCGACTGCACCCAGTGGCGGGCCCAGCTGGCCGACTACCGCAGGGCGGAGCTGAGCCGTCAGTTCCCCAGCCGTCCCGGTTCCGTTTTCCCCGGCACCGTCATGCGCAAGCTGGGGGCCCGGCTGGACAGTGACGCGGTGGTGTGCGCCGACGTGGGCCAAAACCAGATTTTTACCTGCAAATACCTGCCCCAGAAGCACGGCCGGCTGCTCACCAGCGGCGGCCTGGGCACCATGGGCTACGCTCTGCCTGCCGGGGTGGGGGTGAAGGTGGCCCAGCCGGACAGGCAGACTGTTGTAGTCTGCGGCGACGGCTCCTTCCAGATGGCCATGAACGAGCTGGCCGCTGTGAAGTATGCCAATATGGACTTGAAAATCCTTTTGTTCCGCAACAACACTTTGGGGTTGGTCCACCAGATTCAGAGCCGTCCCCCCTACCACGGCCCTTTCGGGGTGTCGCTGGACGGCTCCCCTGACTTTGAGACTATCGCCGCCGCCTACGCAATCCCCTGCGTTACCGTCTGCGAGGAGGAGGAGCTGGACGCCTCCATTGACCGGTTCCTGACAGAAAAAGGCCCCTGCCTGATGATCTGCCAGGTCCACCCCGACGTGTCCACCACCGATTAAAGGAGGGAGAAGATGAAACAGACCATTTCCGTTCTGGTGGAGAACCAGGCCGGCGTGCTCAACCGCATCACCGGGCTGTTCTCCCGCCGGGCCTTTAATATCGACTCTCTGGCTGTGGGAGTCACCGACGACCCCACCATATCCCGGATCACCATCATTGTGGACAGCGGCAACAGCGTGGTGGAGCAGGTGGAAAAGCAGCTGAACAAGCTCATTGAGGTCATCAAGGTGCGCACTATCCCGGAGGATAAGATGATTGGCCGGGAGCTGGTGCTGCTGAAGGTAAACGCCACCAACAAGACCCGGCAGGATATTATGACCATCTGCGACATTATGGGGGCCAAGGTGTCCGACATCTCCCCCAACTCCATGACCCTGGAGCTGTCCGACACCCCTGACCGCATCGACACCTTCGAGGCCATGCTCCGGCCCTTCTCCATCCTGGAGGTGGTCCGTACCGGCGTAATCGCACTGCAAAAGGGCGGGGGGAAAATATAGTGGCAATCATCATTCGGCAGGAAGCTCCGGCGGACTATGCCGCTGTATATGACTTGGTGAAGGAGGCCTTCGCCTCCGTGGAGCACGCGGACGGGAACGAGCAGGACTTGGTCAACGCCCTGCGAGCTGGGGACGCCTTTCTCCCGGAGCTGTCTCTGGTGGCGGAGCTGGACGGTAAGCTGGCGGGACACATCCTGTTTACACGGGCAAAGGTGGGGGCGGACGAGGTCCTTGTCCTGGCCCCCCTGTCGGTCAGGCCAGAATACCATCGCAGGGGCCTGGGGACCGCGCTGATTCGTGAGGGCCATAAGATTGCGGTCAGTTTGGGTTTTCCATATTCCCTGGTCTTGGGAAGCGAGACATACTACCCCAGAATAGGGTATATCCCGGCGGAGCGGCTGGGCGTCACTGTCCCGGATGGCATCCCCTCCGCAAATTTTATGGCCATCCAGCTGCGGGAGGACGCGGCCCCGATTTCAGGGACTGTCACCTATCCAAAAGAATTTGGACTGTAGAATCACAGGAGGACGGCGAGAGCAATGCGGCGCTGGTGGAAAAAGCCCCGGAAAATCACAGTCGGGGCGGCGGTTTACCGCTATACCCTGGCGGACTATCCCCAATACCAGGAGCTGCGGGTCTTCCGGGAGGACAGCAAGCAGCCCGTCTTCCGTCTGCGGCTGACCTGGCCGGAGTGCTGGGCCGTCGACCTGTTCCGGCCCAAGGCGGTGGCCTATGTCATCGGCTGGTATGAGGGCAGCGGGCGCGAAACGCTGGACGTGCCCTGCCTGCAAGCGGAGCCTGCCCTGCTGGAAGGGCTTCTGGACCTCTTTTTCACCCCGGAGGAGCAGAAACCGCGGGAGTGGTTTTTGGAGCGGATTCAAGTGTCCCCGCCGCCTTTCCGGTGGGAATAGTAATCAATGTAAGGAGGATTCTGATATGGGCTGTCTTGGCGGCTTTCGGGCCATTACCAAGGAAGAGCTGGACAAGCTGCGCTCCGTCCCCCGGGCGGACCGGTTGCCGGACTATCTGGATGAGATGGAACAGGAGGACTCCTGCGACCTGGACAAGGCCTGGGATGCCATTCACCGGGCCTTGACCAACGGAAAGCTGGAGTACGGCGATAAAAATTCCCCCGGCTGCTGGGTCGTTCTGGGCGGCGAGGTCCTCCGGGGCAGCCAGGAGGGCGAGGAGGACTATATTGTCACCTGCAAATCCCCCAATCAGGTAAAGCAGGTCTTTCAGTTCCTGGCCGCCCTGACCCGGAAGAAATTCCGGAAACTTTACTTTGCTATCGACCCCGAAGAGTACGGCTTTGAGCTGAGCGAGGAAGATTTTGAATACACCTGGTATTATCTGTCGGATTCAATTCCATTCTGGAAAAG
Source organism: Flintibacter muris (assembly GCF_943192995.1). Taxonomy (GTDB): domain Bacteria; phylum Bacillota; class Clostridia; order Oscillospirales; family Oscillospiraceae; genus Lawsonibacter; species Lawsonibacter muris. Next base: position 28,185 of record NZ_CALPCP010000018.1, on the reverse strand, counting down.
CGCGGCGGAAAAGGAACTTTGGGTCCTGTTTGACGTGGACCAATAAAGAAAGCTGGCTGGTCCGAACCTAAAAGGCTCCTTTTTGAAAGGAGCTGTCAGCCGTAAGGCTGACTGAGGATTACGTTCGCGAAGCGAACATAGGAAGTAAACAAGTGTTTGGAAACCTGGAATATTTCATACATTTTGGCTGCGCCAAAATACAATCCTCTGTCACGGCTTCGCCGTGCCACCTCCTTTCAAAAGGAGGCTTACGAGAGAGTTGAACTGAAGGAGGCTGAGAGCTTGAAAATCAGAGCGACCGCGGCCATCATGGAGTGCCTGCTGGAGCAGGAGGTGGACACCGTCTTCGGATATCCCGGCGGGACCATCCTGAATCTCTATGACGAGCTGTATAATTATAAGGATAAAATCCACCACGTTTTGACCGCCCACGAGCAGGGCGCGTCCCACGCCGCCGACGGCTACGCCCGGTCCACCGGCAAGGTGGGGGTGTGCTTTGCCACTAGCGGTCCCGGGGCCACCAATCTGGTCACCGGCATTGCCACCGCCTATATGGACTCCTCACCTATCGTCTTCATCACCTGCAACGTCACCGAGCAGACCCTGGGCAAGGACGCATTCCAGGAGGTGGACATCACCGGTATTGCCATGCCCATCACCAAGGCGGCCTACCTGGTTAGGGATGCCCAGACCATCCCCGACGTGATGCGCCAGGCCTTTGCCGTTGCGGCCACCGGACGGCCCGGGCCGGTGCTGATCGACTTTGTGAAAAACGTCACCTTCCCCACTGTGGAGATCGACTACGAGTTTGTCCCCTGGACCGAGAACCGGAAGTGCGGAAGCCTGCGTTCCCTGGCCGGCAGCCACGACCTGAAGGCCCCCGAGCCCAACCTTGGGGACATCAACACCCTGGTGGACATGATCGCCCAGGCGGAGAAGCCCCTGCTCATCTGCGGCGGCGGTGTGGTCCGGGGGAGGGCCCACAACGAGTTTCGGGCCTTTGCCGAGCGGCTGGACGCCCCGGTGGCCATTACCGTCATGGGCGGAGGCGGCTTCCCCGGCGGGCACCCCCTCACCGCCGGTATGATCGGCATGCACGGCTCCCAGGCCAGCAACGTGGCCTGCAACGAGTGCGACCTTTTAATCGCGGTAGGCTGCCGGTTCTCCGACCGGGTGGCTCTCCAGCCCGACACCTTTGCCAGCCAGGCCAAGATTGTCCACATTGATATTGACCGGTCTGAGATCGACAAAAATGTTCTCACCGACCACCACATTATCGGCTCCGCCAAGCGGGTGCTGGAGCTGCTGAACCAGCGCCTGCCCCAGTACAGCCACCCCCACTGGAAGGAGCACATCCTCCCCCTGCGGGAGCCCTCCGTTCCCAGACAGAGCGAGAGCCTGACCCCCAAGCAGGTGCTGGAGACCATCCGCCGTCTGGCCCCTCAGAACGCCATTGTGGCCACCGACGTGGGCCAGCATCAGATGTGGTCCATCCAGCACTTCCACTTCGACTACCCCGGCCAGCTGCTTACCTCCGGCGGCTTTGGCACCATGGGCTTCGGCCTGGGGGCGGCTATCGGGGCCAAGGTGGGCAACCCGGACAAGGTGGTAATCCACACCACCGGCGACGGCTGCTTCCGCATGAACTGCCACGAGCTGGCCACCGTGGAGCACTACAATCTGCCCATCATCACCGTGGTGTTCAACAACGGCACGCTGGGCATGGTGCGGCAGTGGCAGAATCTGATCTACAACAAGCGCTTTTCCGAAACCACCCTGGACCGGGGCCCCGACTTTGTCAAGCTGGCTGAGGCCTACGGCCTTAAGGGCTTTCGGGCCACCACCATGGCGGAGATGGAGACAGCCTTCCAGGCCGCTCTGGAGGCGGGCCAGGGCTGCGTGATCGACTGCGTGCTGGACATGGACGAGATGGTCCGCCCCATGGTGGCCGGCGGCGCCCACATCACGGATTTTCTGTTAAAGTAAGGGGGCGCAAGGGATGAAACGTGAATTTGACACCCAAAAGAAAGAATATACCCTGTGTATTCTGGCCGACGATACCCCTGGCGTATTGAGCCAGGTAGCCCGGCTGTTCTCCCGGAAGGGGTATAACATTGAGTCCATTGTCACCGGTGAGAGCGACCGCCCCCACACCGCCCGGCTGGCCATCAGCATCATGGGCGACGAACTGATGATCGACCAGATTGCCGCCCAGTGCCGCAAGCTGATCTGCGTCCAGGCGGTGAAGGTGTTGGATGAGGCCAGCTCCATCCGGCGGGAGGTGGCGCTGATTAAGGTCCGGGCGGCTGACCGCAACGCCCGGGACGAAGTGATTCAAATGGCCAATATTTTCCGGGCCAACATCATTGATGTAAGCCGGGAGACCCTCACAGTGGCCACCTTCGGTGACAAGGAGAAGACGGCCGCGCTGATCGGAATGCTGGCTGACTTTGGCATTCTGGAAATTACAAAAACGGGTACCATCGCCATCGAAAGAGGGCGCAGCACCATATATGACGACAACAAATTGAAGGAGGAATACAACTATGGCAAAAATGTACTATGAGAAGGACTGTGACATCAACTATCTGGACGGCAAGAAGATCACCATCATTGGCTACGGCTCCCAGGGCCACGCCCACGCCATGAACCTGAAGGACTCTGGCTGCGACGTGTGCGTGGGCCTGCGGGAGGGCTCCAAGAACTGGGCCGCCGCCGAAAAGGCCGGATTGAAGGTCATGACCGTCCCTGAGGCCGCCAAGTGGGGCGACATTGTGATGATCCTTATCAACGACGAGGTCCAGGCCGACGTATACAAGAAGGATATCGCCCCCAACCTGGTGCCCGGCAACATGCTGATGTTTGCCCACGGCTTTAACATCCACTTCAAGCAGATCGTTCCCCCCGCCGGTGTGGACGTGTCCATGATCGCCCCCAAGGGCCCCGGCCACACCGTCCGGAGCCAGTATGTGGCGGGCAAGGGCGTGCCCTGCCTGATCGCTGTGGAGCAGAATGCCACCGGCGACGCCTATAAGCTGGCTCTGGCCTACGCCGCCGGTATCGGCGGCGCCCGGGGCGGCGTGATGGAGACCACCTTCCAGGATGAGACCGAGACCGACCTGTTCGGTGAGCAGGCCGTGCTGTGCGGCGGCGTGGTGGAGCTGATGAAGCTGGGCTTTGAGACCCTGGTGGAGGCGGGCTACGCCCCCGAGAACGCCTACTTTGAGTGCATCCACGAGATGAAGCTCATCATCGACCTCATCAACAAGGGCGGCGTGGCCATGATGAACTACTCCATCTCCGACACCGCTGAGTATGGCGAGTACGTCTCCGGCCCCCGCATCCTGCCCTATGAGGAGACCAAGAAGAACATGAAGGCCGTCCTCACCGACATCCAGGACGGCGTGTTCGCCGGCCGCTGGATTGCCGAGAACAAGAACGGCCGCACCTTCTTCAACGCCAAGCGCTCCCAGCTGGCCAAGCACCAGATGGAGACCGTGGGCGCCGAGCTGCGCAAGAACATGCTCTGGGGCGACGACACCGACCCCGATACCGCTTCCAACTAATGAAAAAACGGCCCCGCCTCCAAAACGGAGGCGGGGCCGCCCGCACCCTTGACAGTTTGCGTTGGATGTATTATACTGCAGGTGTGCAGGGCACTGCTGAGCTTCGGCGGTTTGGCCCGGCGCAGGAAATAAAAGAAACTTAGGTAAAGCCTAAGAAACCGTCACCTGGCGCAAGGTGGCGGTTTCACTTTACCTTGACTTGAACTGTTACGGTATACTTGCCGATATGAAATGTAACCGTCATAGTCACAGGCATGGGGCGTTCACCTCCTTTGCAGAGGTGTAACCAAACCGCCGCCGCTTTGCAAGCGTACCTTATTTGTCATGATTCAACAATGATCCCGCTATGCCAAGAGCACAGCGGGATTTATTTTTTGCTTCTTGGATATGGCTTTGGCTCGTCGGTCAGACCAGCCAGGTAATCCATGCTGGTATCCAGTGCCAGCGCAATTCGTTTGCACTGCTCAAAGGACATATTTCGCTTTCCAGTCTCAATTTTAGAGTAGTCGCTCTGGTCGATTCCGGTCAGCATTTGCATCTTAATTTGTGTAAAGCCTCTCTTTTTTCTCAATTTCAGCAGTTGAGACATAGTATCACCCATAAAAAGTATGTCAATTTGACCTATTGATATTAGGGTGATTTAGCCCTATAATATAAATGAGGTGATATTGATGCCAATGCCAATCGAAGAATCGCTGTATGCTCAAATCCTTGGGAAGGAATTGCTGTGCCATCTCGAAAACGAGGAAAGCAAGGTTTTGCAGCGCATCAGTGAGATTGACAGCAAGGCAGTGGAGATTCTGGAGGAAATCCGGGCTATTCTGAACGACGACACCTTAGATGACCCGGATTGTCTGGAGCGCGTTGACCAAATTGTCAGCTTATACCACAAAAACGATATCAGCACCAACCGGCATGATTGGTGACAGCGCGGCAGGGGGACCAACGGGTTCCTCTTTTTTATGCTGTTGTGCATTGAAAGCCGCGCTGTGCTATGGTAAAATAAAGTAGAAAAATTATAGGAAGGAAGTTTTGCGCCATGCGAACCATTTCCGCCGCTGACATCACCGCCGCCGTGGCCCGGCTGTGCGTCCAGGCCAATACCCGTTTGCCCATGGATGTGGACTGCGCCCTGGAGCGGGCGCATTGCACCGAGCCCTGGCCTTTGGCCCAGGAGACGCTGAACCTGCTCCGGCAAAACCAGGAACAGGCCCGGAAGCAAAAGCTGCCCATCTGTCAGGACACCGGTATGGCCTGCGTCTTTGTGGAGCTGGGCCAGGAGGTCCACATTGAGGGGGAGTTTGAAGCGGCTATCCACCAGGGGGTCCGCCAGGGCTACGGCGAGGGCTTTCTGCGCAAGTCCATTGTGGGCGACCCTCTGCGCCGGGTTAACACAGAGGATAATACCCCCGCCTCTATTACGGTGCGTATTGTCCCAGGGGACCAATGCGTCCTCACCGTGGCCCCCAAGGGCTTTGGCTCGGAGAATATGAGCCGCCTGGCCATGCTCAAGCCCGCCGACGGGGTGGAGGGCGTGAAGCGCTTTGTGGTGGAGACGGTGAAGCTGGCCGGACCCAACCCCTGCCCGCCCATTGTGCTGGGCGTGGGTATCGGCGGGTCCTTCGACAAGGTTGCCGCCCTGGCCAAGCACGCCCTTCTGCGCCCCCTGGACGAGGAAAATCCCGACCCCTTCTATGAGGCCCTGGAGGACGAACTGCTGGAGGAGATCAACGCCCTGGGGATTGGCCCCCAGGGCTTCGGCGGTAAGACCACCTGTCTGGGGGTGACCATTGAGACGGCCCCCACCCATGTGGCCGGACTGCCTGTGGCGGTGAATGTGAGCTGTCACGTCACCCGCCGGGCGACGGAGGTGCTGTGAGATGGCTGGATATATGGTCTATTGGCCCCAGGACCGATGGAAGGAAATTGAAAAGGCGAGAGATACCGGCCCAATCAAGGTGGTCTATGGCAGTATTCACTCTCGTATGCCAACTATCGCATCTATCAAGGTGGGGGATGTAGTTTTTCCGGTTACCTACATGCAAAAGCACCTGTATGTGCTGGCCCGCCTGCCCGTGACCCACCGGGAGCCCGCCTTTGACTACACCATGCGGGAGCTGGGAACCCGGCACGGCGCGCTGATCCCGGAAGGAATCGTGGAGGAGTCTCGAGATTGCCGCGGGGACATCTACTATTGGAGCTGGGACTGCAAGAGCTACCAGAATCTGGCTGCGGTGCCAGAGGGTATGCAGGTGATTCCCCTGTTGGAACAGGTGGAGAAGCCCCATCTGGAGCACCAGAACCCCTTCAACTGCTGTTCCCAGTGGGCAGTGTGGGGGGAGGAGGGCTCCTCCATTGAGCCCCGCCAGCTGCCCGACGAGGTGCTGGCTGAGCTGCGCTTCGGCTACCCGAAAAGCAAGGAAAAACCTCTGAAATTCACTGCAAACGGCAGCGTGCTGTCCAGCAGTCTGGCCGCCACCCGGCGGATGAGCGAGGAGACGTTCGCAATTTTTGAAAACATGTTTTGAACGTGTTCAGGGCGCGACGACCCGGCGCGACGAGCTCTACAAGGCCGGTCCATAGCGGCGCGCCGGGTCGTCGTGCCCTACATTTAAATTATGGAGGGATCTTCATGCAGCATAAGCTGACCACTCCCGTCACCCGGGAGGATCTGGCCCCGTTGAAGGCGGGGGATACCGTTTTGTTGTCCGGGATAGTGTACACCGCCCGGGACGCGGCACACAAGCGTATGATGGAGCTGCTGGATAAGGGGGAGGAGCTGCCCTTCCCGGTGGAGGGCTCGGCGCTGTACTACGTGGGCCCCACCCCGGAGCGGCCCGGGGAGGTGATCGGCTCCGCCGGGCCCACCACCAGCGGGCGGATGGATGCCTACTCCCCCCGGCTGCTGGACCTGGGCCAGGCTGTTATGATTGGCAAGGGGGCCCGGAACCAGGCCGTGAAGGAGGCAGCAGTCCGAAACGGAGCGGTCTACCTGGCCGCCCTGGGGGGAGCGGGGGCGCTGATGGCCGCCTGCGTCAAGGAGCTGGAGGTCATCTGCTGGGAGGACCTGGGCTGTGAGGCGGTGCGCCGGCTGAAGGTGGAGGACATGCCCCTCACCGTCATTCTGGACCCCCATGGCGGCGACCTGTACCACAGCGGCCCGGCGGCCTATTTGGACAGCCTGAACTGAAAGGAGCGTTTTCCATGGATGAGGAGCGTATGAGAGAATTGTCCCTGCCCCTGAACATAAAGCCCTTCCGGGTGCGGACGCAGGAGGCCTGGGCCGCGTTTCTGGCCGGGGAGGGGGAGCTGCGGGCCCTGATGGACCAGAAGGACCGGGGGGCCGTAAGCGGGCGGCTGGTGGAGCGGTGCGGCGAGCTGCTGACCCCCGCCTTTGCAAGTCCCTCCTTTGAGTTGGGTTACAACGGGGAGAAGTATGAGCTGATCCTCAGCCCCGAGGGGGACCGGGCCCGGCTGTTCCAGCTGGCCTATTTCCAGCAGCGGGTCCCCAGGGAGCTGCTGAAAAACTGGAATATCCTGGTGGGCCGTACCCGCTCCAAAAGCTACATCCTGCAAATGTTCGGACAGGATATCGCCCTGGAGGATGTTCGGGTGTGGGTGGAGAAGACGCAGGACAACGGCGTGGGACTGCGGCTGTGCTGCGAAAAGCTGGCCCCCCTGATGAAGGAGGACAGAAATCAGGTCTATCAACTGATGTGCATACTGCTGGACCAGGCGCTGGGAGAGCTGGCCGCCATGCGATATGTGGACTATCTGGACATTTTAGAGGTCCCCGAGGGGGGAGAGAGCATTCCGCTGAGCGAACTGGCCGGCTTTGTGGCCAGTGAGGTAGACCCGGAGGGCTGGCTCCAGGCCGGCGACCCGGGGCTGGCCTGCCAGCGGTACACCGCCTATGAGGGCAAACCCAGCGAAGAGGAGAACTGGGCCCTGCGTCAGGACATCTATGTGGGCGTAACCTGCTGTATCCCTATCATCAGTGCCTATTTCCAGGGGGAGGACTACTATATGGACCGCCTGTACCAGGACGGGGCGGTTCCCGGCTTCTTTTACTATCCCCTGGACAAGGTGGGCCGGAAGGAGATTTTAGACCTGCGGGATCAGCTGGAGGAGGCCATCCTGGGTCGGACGGGGGAGGGCGTGGTCACTTTCACCGGCGGGGCCACCGGTACCGCCTTTGGCTATCTGGATTTTATCGCCTGGGACCTGAAGGTACTGCTTGACGCCGCTGTAGAGGTCTTTGCCGGGGCTCCGGTGTCCTGGGCCAGCTTTCATACCTTCCGCAGGGACGCCTGGGGAATTGGTCTGAAACAGGAGGAAGAGAACGTATGAGCATCGGGCTTCAATTTGCCGGCAAGATAGACCGGCCGGAGGCGCTGCTGGAGGCGGCAAAAATCCTGGCGGATGAACGCAATTACCATCTGGCCGGGGGAGAGGGCGGCCTGAAAATTGTTCTGTGCCCGCTGGGAGGGGAGCTGAACATTCTGTGGCGGCCTGAGGAGAACCCCGCCGGACCCTGGCTGGTACGGGGCGGGTGCATGTCTACCCCCGCCGGGGCGGGACTGCACCGGGCGGCGGTGGAGCTGGTGGATAATCTGCCCATCCGCTCCCTGGTGGTGGAGGATGAGACCGGCTTTTACCGCCACCGGGACTTTCAGCGCATGAAGGAGGAGCACTTCTACCCCTGGCTGCGCACCCTGGTGGATGTGTGCCGCAGGGAGAGCGGCAAGGGTGTGTCCGGCATGCAGCTGTGCTGGGACCTGGAGCAGTACGCCCCTGAGGACATTCCCGACACGGTGGTTACCCCCATGGGCCGCTTCCGCCTGTCTGAGCTGGTGAGGCTGACGGAGGTGGGGGGCGTGGAGGCTCTGGCCAGCCGCTTTTTCCTCTGGAACGGGCGGACCCATGACGCCTGCTTCTTCCGCAACCGGGCCATCAACGCCCTGTGGGAGGCATGCTGTTTTGCCCCCTCCACCCGCAGTCTGGAGGATACCGCCGTCAACGGCGCCATCCTGGACGATCTGGAGCGGGCGGCCAAGCTGGACCCCAGCCTGCCCCTGCCCCGCGGAGCTTATCGGGAGGTGTGCGCCCTGGCGGAGCGGGAACCGGCGCTGCCAGAGGGCCCCGAGCTGGAGGAGGAGTTTGCCCCCGGCTACCGCAAGGGGCCTGTGACTCACGCGGTGGGGGTGCTGAGGCTCACCCTGCCCGGCGCCTGGCTCTACAGCTGGGAGCGGTGGGAAAACGGCGGCGGCGCCCACCTGTGGAGCGGCGGCGAAGACGACCCTGTATGGCGGGTGAGCGCTTACCGCATGCGGGAGGGGGACGCCCGCTTCACCGATAACCTGGCCACCCTCAACGGGGTGGAGGGTATGGAACTGAAAGGGGGCGCCCTGCGCTGGGGCTGGAAGGAGATCTGGGAGGGGGGCGAACGGCTCTATCAGGCCCAGTGCGAGGTGATTGCCGGCCCCTTCCTCTATGTGCTCACCGCCACCTGCACCGCCCCGGGCGACCTGGGCCAGGTGGCCCAGACCATTGGGCGCATCTGCGTAGTCAGCAGCACCGCCCGGAAAGAGACCATACAGGCAAGCAAGGAGCTGTGAGAATAGAAAAAGGGCGGCCGCAGGCCGCCCCTGCAAATTGGTTAAGAAGGTGTTTCAAACATGAATGACATTTTAGCCCTTCTGGACAAGTGGAACCAGGAGGATGAGTATCAGAAGATTATCGACTGCCTGGAGGGGATGAGCGATACCCAGGGGCTGGACTATACCCTCACCGGCCATCTGGCCCGGGCCTACAACAATATTGCCGATCTGGACAAGCCGGAGTCCCGTGGCCAGCTGGAGCGGGCGGAGGAGCTGCTGCGGTCGGTGGCGGCGGAGGGGCAGGAGGACCCCCTCTGGCACTACCGCCTGGGCTACGCCCTGTTCTATCTGGATCGGGAGGAGGAGGCCCTGGCCTGCTTCCAACGGGTGCTGGAGCTGGACCCCGCCGACAAGGACGCGGAGCACTTTATCCAAAGGTGCGAACAATATATCTCCGCCAAAACATACAGCCCGGAGATGTACGAGCAGGAGGACTGGGATGCGGTGGAGGCCCACTTGAGCAGGTACTTCGGCCCCTGCGGCAATGTGTTTCATGAGATCATGTCCCCCGATATCCATGTGGATATCTATATTATGGAGCCCACGCCGGAGCGGAACTACTACGTCCTGTCCACCTTCGGCATGGGGGCCCACCGGATGAACGTACCCCCGGAGCTGGCGGAACAGAAGCTGGAGCGGGCGGAGATTATCGTCACCCTGCCCCCGGACTGGAAAATCGGGGAGGAGGGGGAGGAGTGGTACTGGCCCATCCGCTGGCTGAAAATTCTGGCCCGGCTGCCCATCCAGGAGGACGGCTGGCTGGGCTGGGGCCACACCATTGCCAATCCCGACGACGCCCCCTTCGCCCCTAACACCAGGCTGTGCGGTCTGATCCTGACCGAGCCCGGAGCCTTTGACGAGGAGGCCGTCTGCTGTCCCCTGCCCAGCGGGGACGAGGTGAACTTTTACCAGATGATTCCCTTGTACTTTGAGGAGATGCAGTTCAAAATGGAACACAGCGCGGAGGAACTGCTCAAGCGTTTTCACGCCGGGCTGCTGGAGATCGTGGGCATAGACCGCCCCAACGTCTGCCGGGACCTGCCTCCCAAGGCTTACGCCATTCCTATGGAGACGCTGAAGGCCCTCTACCAGGGGGATGGTCCTCAGGGCTGCATCGCCTCTGACCGCATTCTGGTGGACGGGGCAAGGGTAGGCTACTGCTACCGGGTTACCCCCGATGCCAAGGACGAGACCTGGGACAGCGGCTGGCGCTTTACCGCCGGGGACGAGAACGGCGATTATCTGGAGGACCGGGACCACTTCGCGGTGTACGCCCTGAATACCATCTGCAACTACGACCCGGATATCATCCCTCTGCTGGACTCTGAGCCCGGCACCGCCTGGAGCCGGGGAGAGGATGGAGTGTTCCGGCCTGAGCTGTATGATGAGGATTGACCAATCTTACATATTATAGCAAGCTACAAAATTGCTGACACCGGAGCTGCAGGGGCGGCAAATCTGATGATTTCTATAAATTGAACAGGAGGAAACAGACATGGACATCAAAAATACTCAGACTGCGGAAAATCTCCGCAAGGCGCTGGCGGGGGAGTCCATTGCCCGCAACAAGTATACTTATTTTGCCATGGCCGCCCGGGCTAACGGGAATGAGGAGGTGGCCGCCGCCTTTGAACAGATGGCGCAGAACGAGATGATGCACGCCAGGTTCTGGTTTGAGCTGCTTTACGGCAAGGCCACCGACACCCAGGAGTGCCTAACCCAGGCCGCCATAGGGGAGTACAGCGAGTGGCACGACATGTACCCCGGCTTCGCCGCCCAGGCCCGGGAGGAGGGGCTGGAGGACATTGCCGTCATGTTTGAAAAGGTGGCCGCCATTGAGCGCAATCATGAGAGCTGCTTTATGACTCTGCTGGCCAAGCTGACCCAAACCGCCCCGGAACAGGCCACCGCGCCCGCCCGGGAGGAGAGTCAGAAGCAAACCGGCCCCCGGAAGAAAAAGATGGGCTACCGCTGCCAGTTCTGCGGCGCGGTGTTTGAGGAGCGGCCAGACATCTGCGACGTGTGCCAGGCCATCGGCGCCTTTGAGCTGGTGGAGTACTACGAATAAGCGCAGTTTGGCCTGAGAACGCCCGCCGTCGGTGGCCGCTGCGAACGAAACCATCAACCCTGACGATTTTCCAATCGTCGGGGTTGACTTTTTCTCTGCCCTGGGGTATACTCTGGATTGTCTCAAATAAGACAGTCTGGAGGCGACGCCTTTGCCGCTTACAAAAGAGGAAACCGCCCTGCTGTCCGCCTGCCCCCTGTTCCAGGGAGTGGAGGAGGACTTTCTGTGCCGGCTGGCCAAAATGGCCGGGCGGGAGGAGTTTTTGCCGGGGCAGACGGTGTACAGCCCCCAGAGCTTTCAGCGGCGGCTGGGGGTGGTGCTGTCCGGACAGCTCCAGGTGACCAAGGGGGCGCTGGCCGTCAGCGTATTGGGGCCCGGAGACCTGTTCGGGGCCGCCGCGCTGTACAGCGACGAGCCGGAGTTCGCCGCCACCATCGCCGCCAGGTGCTTCAGCCGGTGCCTGATGCTGGACCAGCCGTTGGTGGACCGGCTGCTGGCTGAACACAGCCAGATCCGGGAAAACTATCTGCGCTACCTCACCGGACGGGTGCGGTTTCTCTCCGGACGGCTGCAAACCCTGGCCCAGCCGGGGGTGGAGGGCAAGCTGGCCCGCTACCTGCTGTCCGGCGGCGGAACGGTCACCTGTCCCGCCACCCAGCTGTGCCAGCGCCTGGGAGTGAGCCGGGCCTCCCTCTACCGGGCCTTTTCCGCCCTGGAGGACAGCGGACTTATCCTCCGCAAGGGCAAGACCATCACCGTCGTCGATCCCGCGGGGCTGGAGACAGTCCTGTAATATGAAAGGATGATTACTATGAAACGTACCCTCTCTCTGCTTCTCACCGCCGCCCTGGCCCTGTCCCTGCTGGCGGGCTGCGGGCCTAAGCCTGCCTCCAACGGCTCCAGCTCCTCCACTCCCGACGTAAGTTCTTCCGCCGGGACGGACGGCTCCATCTCCTCCGCTGAGCCTGGCAATTCTGACCCCGTTGACGGTCCCAGATTTATGGTTCTCTCCGGCCCCACCGGCGTGGGCGCCGCCAAGCTGATGACCGATATGGACGCCATCTCCTCAGCAGAGGTGGTCACAGACAACCAGGAGGTCACCAACGCCTTAATCAACAAGGACGTGGACATTGCCGCTATCGCCACCAACTCCGCCGCCATGCTCTACGCCCAGAGCGACGGTGCCATCCAGGTGCTGGCTGTCAATACCCTGGGAGTGCTCTATATCCTGGAGAAGGGGGACACAGTCCACAGTATGGCCGACCTGGCGGGCAAGACTTTGTACTGTCCCTCCAACACCAAAGGGGCCAACCCGGAGCACATTTTGAATCACCTGCTGGAGGGCAGCGGCGTGGACCCCTCCGAGGTGAACATTGAATGGCTTACCCCCCAGGAGATCACAGCCAAGATGACCTCCTCCGATGCGGGTATCTGCATGCTTCCCGTCCCCGCCGCCACCGCCCTGATGGTTCAGGACAGCGACGTTCGTGAGGCGGTCTCCCTGTCTGAGGCCTGGAACGACCTGGAGGGCAGCTCCCTGCCTATGGGCTGTATCGTAGCCCGCACCGACTATATTGAGGGGAACCCCCTAGAAGTGGAGGCATTTCTGTCCGCCTACGAGGAATCTATTCAGTATATGACCGACCCCGCCAACCTTGCCGGCGCCGCCCAGCTGGTGGCCGACTATGGCATTGCCCCCAATGCCAAGGTGGCGGAGAAGGCTATTCCTCAGTGCTCTATGGTCTTTTTCTCCGGCAAAACTATGAAGACCATGCTGGAGAGCTACTATGAGATTCTCTTCCAGGTGGAGCCCAAGTCTATCGGCGGCGGACTGCCCTACGATTCCTTCTACTATGGGGTGGATTAAACCCCTGAAAAAGCTGTTATACGCCCTGCCGGCCCCCGCCTTCTGGCTGGGGGTCTGGCAGGCTTGCGCCTGTTTGGTGGACCGGCATGTGGGGGGCAGGGGCAACGAGCTGCTGCTGCCCTATCCCGTTTCCGTTTGGAACGCCCTTGTCTCCATGATTGGGACAGGGGACTTCTGGGCTGTGGTTCTGGCCTCACTGGGCCGGATTGCTTTGGGACTGGGTGCGGGAATTGTACTGGGGGCGATGCTGGCCCTGCTGACCTGCGCCTCCCCCTGGGCGGAACGGCTGCTGGCCCCGGCCATCCGGGTGGTGCGGGCGGCGCCGGTGGCCTCCTTCATCCTGCTGGTGCTGCTGTGGACCGGGCGGAACAGGGTGCCGGCGGTGATCTCCGCCATGATGGTGCTGCCTGTGGTGTGGGACAGCCTGTGCCGGGGCATCCAGTCCATCGACCCCAAACGGCTGGAGCTGGCCCGGGTATACCGTTTTTCCCGCTGGAAAACCCTCTGGCTGATTGGTCTGCCCTCCCTGCGGCCCCATATTCTGTCCGCGCTCACCAATGCCGCCGGACTGGCCTGGAAGTCCGGCGTGGCGGCGGAGGTGCTCTGCCTGCCCGAGCCCTCCCTGGGACAGCGGATTTATTACACAAAGTATTATCTGGATATCCCGGAGCTCTTCGCCTGGACGGCGGCCACAGTCACCCTGAGCATGGCGCTGGAACGTCTGCTCCGGACCGGCCTGGCCCGGTGGGGAAGGGGGTGGGACGGGTGATATTGTGCAAAGACCTTACGGTCCGCTTTGGAGACAAAAGGGTTTTGGACCGCTTTTCCCTCCAAATTCCGGACCGGGGCGTCATCGCCCTCAGCGGTCCATCGGGCTGCGGGAAGACCACTTTGCTCCGGATACTGGCAGGCCTGCAAAAGCCCCAGGGGGGGACAGTGGAGGGGGCTGCCCCCCGTGAGACCGCCCTTCTCTTTCAGGACGACCGCCTGCTCCCCTGGCGGACGGTGGAGCAGCACCTCACCGACGTCCTTCCAAAGGGGTGCCGGGACGTGGTACCCGGCCTTCTGGAGCTGGCCGAGCTGACCGGTGAGGAGAAGACCCGCCCCGCCGCCCTGTCCGGGGGGATGGGCCGCCGCCTGGCCCTGGCCCGGTGCCTGGCCCTCCCCGCCCGGCTCTATCTGCTGGATGAGCCCTTCGCCGGGGTGGACCTCCCCCGGGCCCTGCGTATTCTGGAGCGGCTCAAGGCCCTCCCCGCCCCCGTTCTGCTGGTCAGCCACGAGCCCAACCTACTGGCCCGCGCCGATACTGTCATAGAGCTGGACGGCCCGCCGCTGCAGTTCCGGAGCCATCATGTATAACAACGCCCATACCTCGCACAAAGTCGAGATATGGGCGCTTTTGATTACATATATTCCTCCGCCAGCCGGACTTCTCCGGCCTGGAGGGAGGTGGGGACATCAATGATCCGCTGGTTGGAGGAGCCCCGGAACCGCAGGCCCAGGTCTTTTTTCTCCAGGATGAAGGGGCCGTCCACCAGCACGTCCAGCCCCTCCAGCAGGGGGCGGCTGTGGGTGCCCATGTGGTTGGCGGCCAGATCCTCGTAGAGGTAACCGGTGTAGCACCAGATGGTTTTCTCTGGCAGCTGCTCCCGCACCCGGCGCACCAGGTCCAGAACGGCCCGCTGGTTGTCCGGCTCGAAGGGTTCGCCCCCCAGCAGGGACAGCCCCCGGATGTGGTCCGGGGCCAGAAAGGTGAGGATTTTTTCCACCTCCGCCTCCCCAAAGGGGGAGCCAAAATCAAAGCTCCAGGTCTCCGGGTTGAAGCACCCTTCGCACCGATGGGTGCAGCCGGACACAAACAGCGACACCCGCACCCCCGGCCCGTTGGCCACATCCACTTTTTTGATATCGGCGTAGTTCATAAAAATCACCGTCTTATTTTCTGACTTTGAGTTTGGGACAGCGCTGTTTCATGTTGTGTATGAAGCTCTTTTTCTGCTCGTCAGTCAAACAGTCCTTGAAAATCAGCGTAAACTGCTGGCCCCTGGTCATAATGGCAAAGTAATGCTTGCTCTCCGACAGAAACGCAATGTCCTCATAGCGAAGCAGGACAGAACCGTCGGTCTCCAGATTGCGGACGACAAGGCCGTCCACATTAAAAAAGGTCTCCAGCCGGAACGAGGAAGTTCCGGTCTGCTCGGTCAGGCGGATAATGGCCAGTTTCCAGTGCCGGCGGCGCAGCAGGGCGGGGTAGCTGACGAACACTGCCACGGCGAACAGGAAAAAGCAGGAAAATCCAACATCCTTTCCAACAAGGCTGAATAGAAGGAACATCAAAAAAGAAAAAGCACAAAATACTCTGTTCAGCCAGCGATACCAGGACGGGACATAAATTTTTGCGGTTTCCTTTATGGCGGCCTCATTAAATGTTCCAGAGGTCCGGTACTGATCCATTTCAGGTCATCTCCCCAGATAAAATCGGGGCCTCCGTTTGGAGGCCCCGCCCATCAATTACAGATGCAGAACCCTCGCCTTAATCTCCCTGGTCTTGCCCACGTTCCAGAAGTTCTCACCCAGGTAGCCGCAGGTGCGGCGGGTGACGTTCATCTTGGACTGGTCCTTGTTGTGGCACACGGGGCACTCCCACTGGAACTCCTCGTTGATCTCGATCTCGCCGTCGTAGCCGCAGCACTGGCAGTAGTCGCTTTTGGTGTTGAACTCGGCGTACTGGATGTTGTCGTAGATAAACCGGACCACGTCCTGGAGGGCCTCCAGGTTGTGGCGCAGGTTGGGGATTTCCACATAGGAGATACAGCCGCCGGTGGAGATGCGCTGGAACTGGCTTTCAAAGATAAATTTGTCAAAGGCGTCAATCTTCTCCCGCACGTCCACATGGTAGCTGTTGGTGTAGTAGCCCTTATCGGTGACGTCGGGAATGGTGCCGAAGCGCTCCTTGTCAATGCGGGCAAAGCGGTAGCACAGGGACTCCGCCGGGGTGCCGTACAGGGCAAAGCCGATATTTGTCTCCGCCTTCCAGTCGTCGCAGGCGCGGCGCAGGCGGTTCATCACCGCCAGGGCGAATTCGGTGCCGCCGGGCTGGGTGTGGCTGACTCCCTTGACCAGCTTGGTCACCTCATACAGGCCAATGTAGCCCAGGGAGATGGAGGAGTAGCCGCCGTAGAGCAGGGGCTCGATAGAGGCCCCCTTGGGCAGGCGGGCGATAGCGCCGTACTGCCAGTGGATGGGGGAGGAGTCGGACCGCACCTTTTTCAGGGCGTTGTGGCGGCACATAATGGCCTGGAAGCACAGCTCAAGCCGCTCGTCCAGCAGCTGCCAGAACCTGTCCTCGTCGCCGCCGGACAAAATGCCGATCTGGGGCAGGTTGAGGGACACCACCCCCTGGTTGAAGCGGCCTTCGAACTTGTAATTGCCCTCCTCGTCCTTCCAGGGGGCCAGGAAGGACCGGCACCCCATGGGGGAGAAGACATTGCCCTGGTAGTTCTCCCGCATTTTCTTGGCGGAGATGTAGTCGGGGTACATCCGCTTGGCGGAGCACTTTGCGGCAAGCTCGGTGAGGTAGTCGTACCTGCCCCCCTTGAGGCAGTTGTGCTCGTCCAGCACGTAGACCAGCTTGGGAAAGGCGGGGGTGATGAACACGCCCTTCTCGTTTTTGATGCCCTCCAGCCGCTGGCGGAGGACCTCCTCGATAATCATGGCGTTTTCCTGGATGTAGGGGTCGCCCTCCTGAAGGTTCAGGAACAAGGTGACAAAGGGGGACTGGCCGTTGGTGGTCATCAGGGTGTTGATCTGATATTGCAGGGTTTGTACACCGTTTTTCAGCTCACTGCGCACCTGGTCCTCCACCAGGCGCTCCATGGTGGCCTCATCCACCTGGTTGGCGCACTCATAGGCGATGTGGGCCTTGAATTTCTCCCGGCTTTTGCGCAGATACTTGCCCAGATGGCGCAGGTCCACGCTCTGGCCGCCGTACTGGTTGGAGGCTACACAGGCAATGATCTGGGTGACCACCGTGCAGGCCACCTGAAAGCTCTTGGGGCTCTCAATCAGCTTGCCGTTCATCACGGTGCCGTTTTCCAGCATATCGCCAATGTTAATCAGGCAGCAGTTAAATATGGGCTGGACAAAATAGTCGGCGTCGTGGAAGTGGATGGCCCCCTCGTCGTGGGCCTTGGAGATGTGTTCGGGCAAAAGAATGCGCCGGGTCAGGTCCCGGCTCACCTCACCCGCGATATAGTCCCGCTGGGTGGCCGCGATCATGGTGTTTTTGTTGGAGTTCTCCTCAGCCAGCTCCTTGTTTTCGTTGCGCAGCAGGGCCAGGATAGATTCGTCGGTGGTGTTAGCCTTGCGGACCAGGGCCCGGTTGTAGCGGTAGATGATATAGGTTTTGGCAAGATAGAACTTGTTCCGGGCCACCAGGCCCTGTTCCACCAGATCCTGGATATCCTCCACCAGCATGCGGGGGCGCTTGAGGGCCTCAATGCCGTCGATAATGGCGTCGATGTCTTCCCGGCTCATCCGCTCTGTTTCGGGGACCTCCGCGTTGGCCTTGTCAATAGCAATGACGATCTTACTGCGGTCGTAGTCCACGCTGGTGCCATCCCGTTTAATAACCTTCATGCTTGTTCTCCTCTCATTGTAAGGGACCTCGACAAGGGCCGTTTCGCCAGGTCCTCAAATCGAAGTCCAAGGGCGATTATAGCACAGCATGTCCCCTTTGTCTACTACATCTTGTGCCGTGTTTGTGAACTCGAAAGGTATGAATACAAGATGTATTTTACACCCGTCAGGGTGTAAACAATCCGGGCGTTCCAGGGGTTTCGGTTGCCAGGAGTGTGATTTTGTGGTATACTTGGAAGGAAATTTCAGCGAAATGCCCATGGAGGTCTCTATGAATCAAAAGATTGCCGCCGCCATGAGCGGTGGGGTGGACAGCTCCGCCGCCGCCCTGCTCCTGCGGCGGGAGGGGTATGACGTGGTGGGCGTCACCCTGAAGCTGGTGGACAACACCCTGGCCGGCCTGGACGGGGAGAGCGCCTGCTGCTCTCTGGACAGCGTGGAGGACGCCCGGGCGGCGGCCCGCCGCCTGCACATCCCCCACTATGTGTTCAATATGACGGACTGCTTCCGGGAGGAGGTGGTGGAGCCCTTTGTCCAGGACTATGAGTCGGGCCGGACCCCCAACCCCTGTGTGGAGTGCAACCGGCGGGTCAAATTCGGCGCCCTTCTCCGCCGGGCGGAGGAGCTGGGCTGGGGCAGGATCGCCACCGGCCACTACGCCCGGCTGGATTACGACGGCGGCTCGGGGCGCTGGCTGCTGAAAAAGGCGGCCCACCTGGACAAGGACCAGAGCTATGTGCTGGCCGTGCTCAGCCAGGAGCAGCTGTCCCGGGCCCTGTTCCCCCTGGGGGAGCTGTCCAAGGAGGAGGTGCGGGAGATTGCCGCGGAGGCCGGCCTGCTCAACGCCCACAAGGGGGACAGCCAGGACATCTGCTTTGTCCCTGACGGGGACTACGGCGCCTTTATCCGCCGCCGCACCGGACAGGACTATCCCGCCGGCCCTTTTCTGGACGAGGGGGGAGCGGTGCTGGGCCGGCACACCGGCATTATCGACTATACCATAGGCCAGCGCCGGGGACTGGGGGTATCCTCCAGCCGGGGACGGCTCTACGTGAAGGAGGTCCGCCCCGGGGACAACACGGTGGTGCTGTCGGGCAATGAGAGCCTGTTTGCCCGTACCCTCAGCGCCAACCGGCTGAATCTGATCCCCTGCGCCCGGCTGGACGGCCCCCTCCGCCTTCGGGCCAAGATCCGCTACCGTATGACGGAACAGCCCTGCCTGGTGGAGCAGACCGGGGAGGATTCCATCCGCCTCACCTTCGACCAGCCCCAGCGGGCCATCACCCCCGGCCAGACTGTGGTTCTTTATGATGGGGACGTGGTTGTGGGGGCGGCCGCCATTTTGAAAGGAGAGCCCTATGGCAGCGAAAAAGAATAAAAGGCGGCAGCACAGCCGCACAGTGGAGCTCAAGCGCCAGCAGGAGCAGGAGAAGCTGGCCGACGCCAAGGACCGGGCGAAAAAACGGATGGACCCCACCGCCCGGCTGCTGCTCTACGGCGATCTGGTGTTTCTGGCCCTCTTTTCCTTGTTGGAGTATCAGGGCCTGGTGTCTGAGCTGGTGGGCGCGATGGGGACCATAATCGGCGTGATTTTACTGATTGTCGCTTTGTGGTTCCAGTTTGGAAAGGGAAAAGGCGGCGGGAGCGGGCCGCGGCTGTAGAAAGAAGCCGCTTTCCCCACGGAAATCAATTTTAAAGCACCCCGCCGAATTTGTAGGGCGGGACGACTCGGCCCGCCGCTGGCCCACAGATTTTTCCAACGGCGCGCCCTACAGCGCCAAAATTGATTTCCCTGCGCTTTCCGGAAAAAGGATTGATTTTCAGTCTGATCTGGTATATGATAGCTTTTATTGTAAGAAATACGCCTGGGAATGAGAGGACTTGCGCAATGAGAAGAGATATCACCCTGCCCGTTCTGGCCGTGGCCGGAGGGGCGGCCGGATTTTTTCTGCGGCGGTGGCAGACGGCCTCCGCCTATCAGCCCGATATGGGCCTGTTTGTCCACGGCGCCCCCGCCACCTGCGCCCTGTTTGGGCTGCTGGCCCTGCTGGCTGTCCTGTTTCTGGTGCTCCTCCGGGAGAAGCGGGAGGGACTGGACGACTTTCTGCCCGCCTTCGGCTCCCCTGGCGTGGGGCAGATGACCCTTCTGGCCGCCGCCGGCTTTCTGATGCTGGCCGCCGGGGGATTCGGCATGCAGGACGGCTTTCGGACCCTGCGCCTGTGGCGGGCCGCGCCCGAGATGTATCAGATGTCCATTCCCGTCTCCCAGCTGCTCACAGGGGGGCTGTGTGTTCTGGCCGGATGGGGTGTGATATATATGGGCCGGATGGCCTACAGGGGGAAAATCACTGACAGCGCCTGTTATCTGGTCTCCTTCCCCGCCCTGGCGGGGCTGATATGGCTCTTTGCCACCCACTTAAAGCACGGCACTGAGCCGGTCCTGATGAAATATGGCTTTTCCCTTTTTGCCGCGCTGCTGCTCACCCTGGCCCACTACTATCTGGCGGGCTTTTTCTACGGCAAGCCACGGCCCAGAAGGACCGCCTTCTGTGCCCTGATGGGGGTGGCGGTGGGGATTACCTCTCTGGCCGATTGGCCCGACTGGTTTACCATCTTTGCCACGGCGGCCTTTTCCCTGTCCGCCCTGGGCTTTGTCCGCGGACTGCTGGGCGGGCCCTGGCCGGAACGAATGCCTCCCTGTGAGGAGGAACAGCACGGGTGATGGGCAGGAACGCCTGCGAAAATCAAATACCACAGCGGGCGGCGGCAGGCTGCCTCTACAAATGACAAAAGGAAGATTGCTGAAATGGAAAAGAAACGTTTTTATATCACCACCCCCATCTACTACCCCAGCGATAAGCTGCACATTGGCCACACCTACTGCACCGTGGCCACCGACGCCATGGCCCGCTACAAGCGGCTTACCGGCTGCGAGGTGATGTTCCTCACCGGCACCGACGAGCACGGCCAGAAGATTGAGGACAAGGCCCGGGAGGCGGGAGTTACCCCCCAGCAGTTTGTGGACAACATTGTCCAGGGGGACCGGGGCATCCTGGATCTGTGGAGGCTGATGAACATCAGCAACGACCGCTTTATCCGCACCACCGACGATTACCATGTGTCCGCCATCCAGAAAATTTTTAAGAAGATGTACGACAACGGGGATATCTACAAGGGCAAGTATGTGGGCAAATACTGCAAGCCCTGTGAGTCCTTCTGGACGGACAGCCAGCTGGTGGACGGCAAGTGCCCCGACTGCGGCCGGGAGGTGCAGGACGCGGAGGAGGAGGCCTACTTCTTCAAGCTGTCCAAGTATGCGGAAAAGATCCAGCACCTGCTGGAGGACACCGACTTCCTGGAGCCCCGCTCCCGGGTGAACGAGATGGTGAACAACTTTATCAAGCCCGGCCTGGAAGACCTGTGCGTGTCCCGCACCTCCTTCACCTGGGGCATCCCGGTGGACTTTGACCCGGGACATGTGGTCTATGTGTGGGTGGACGCCCTGTCCAACTATATCACCGCCCTGGGCTTCCTCAACGACAGGTATGACGACTATGAAAAGTTCTGGCCTGCTGATGTCCACTTTGTGGGCAAGGAGATTGTCCGGTTCCACTCCATCATCTGGCCCGCCATGCTCATGAGCCTGGGAGAGCCTCTGCCCAAAAAGGTGTTCGGCCACGGCTGGCTGCTTCTGGACGGAGGGAAAATGTCCAAGTCCAAGGGCAACGTGGTGGACCCCTATATCCTGGCCGAGCTGTTCGGGGTGGACGCCCTGCGCTTCTTCCTGCTGCGCACCTTCCCCTTCGGCTCTGACGGCAACTTCTCCAACGAGGCCCTGATCCAGACCATCAACGTGGACCTGGCCAACGACCTGGGCAATCTGCTCAGCCGCACCGTGTCCATGGTGGGCAAGTACTTCGGTGGGCAGCTGCCTGAGGGCTCTGGAGCGTCGGAATCCGACCGACACCTGGCGGAAGAGTGTGTAAAAGAGCATTTTATCGCCGCCCCTGTAGGCCCCGAAGATAACGCTTACGATATGTCTCTTATCGTTCAGGCCGCTAACCTGCGGAACCTGTACGAGGATCAGATGGAGCGCTTCGCCTTCCAGAACGCCCTGACGGAAATCTTTAAGGTCATCGGCCGGGCCAACAAGTATATCGACGAGAACGCCCCCTGGGTGCTGGCCAAGGACATGGAGGCCAATGGCTCCCGGCTGGCCCATGTGATGTACAATCTGCTGGAAACCCTGCGGATCTGCGCCATCCTGCTCACTCCCTTTATCCCCACCTCCGCCGCTGAGGTGCTCCGTCAGATCGGCGCCTGCGAGGCGTGCTCCACCTGGGAGAGCGCCGCCGCCTGGGGTTCCCTGTCCGGGACCGTCACCGTTCAGCGCGGGGACAACCTCTTCCCCCGCATCGACACGGACAAGGCCCTGGAGCAGTTGGAGGCAGCCGCCGAGGCCGCCAAAAAGGCCGCCCTCCCCAGCCTGGAGATTGAGCCCCAGCTGGAGGAGAAGGTGGACTTTGACACCTTCTGCAAGAGTGACTTCCGGGCAGTGAAGGTGAAGGACTGCCAGAGCGTGAAGAAGAGCGACAAGCTGTTGAAATTCACCCTGGACGACGGCACCGGAACCGACCGTCAGATTCTCTCCGGCATTGCCAAGTGGTACAAGCCTGAGGAGCTGATCGGCAAGACCCTGATGGCCATTGTCAACCTGCCCCCCCGGAAGATGATGGGGCAGGAGAGCCAAGGCATGCTCATCTCCGCCGTCCACACCGAGAAGGGGGAGGAGTGCCTGAACCTGCTGATCCTGGACGACAAAATCCCCGCCGGGGCCAAAATGTGCTGATATTATGAAGCGAGCCGCCCGGCGCATATGCACCGGGCGGCTGTTCGTCTGTTACCCCATTTCCGGCGTTACAGAGTCCCTATCCACCAGCTGGAGCGTACCAGTTTCGTCATATGTATAATAGCTTGTAATGTGGGTCATGGAATCCCGGGCGGTGGTGATGATCTGTTTCTCCTCCGCATCGATCTGTACATCATAGCCCACCAGAGAGAAGGCAAAGCGGAAGGTTTGGGAATCCGGGTCCCAAAGCCAGCACAGATAGCGGCTGTTGACCACGCCGGTACCCTCCAGCAGCCGCAGATCGGGGTGACCGTCGAAATTCAGGTCGTTGAGGTGAAGACTGCCGTCCGGTTCCCAGCAGTGGGTCTGCGCCTGGGCATAGTCCGGGTCGATCCCCTCCTGAACCAGAGCTGCGGTGTCGGCCTCCTCTATGGATATACTTTGCAGCAGGGCATTCCCCTCCAGCACCTCTATGTCCTTTACGCTGTACCCCCAGGAGCTGTACTGGTATTCCGCCTGGCAGAACAGCCGGATAGTCAGCTGGCGGCCGCCGTCCACTGTAACCGGGTGGTCCCAGGTGTATTCCACCACCGTTCGCTCCGGAACCTCCCCCTGGGGCAGCTCCAGCGGGATGGCCTCCCGCCCCTGCCTGGTTTCCAAATCAGAACGGCTGGACACAGCGTTTTCCGCCCCCTCTGGCCCGGAACCGGCCTCCCGTTCCCCGGAACCGCACCCAGTCAGAATTATCACGCAGAGCAGGCAAACTGCCAGGCACTGTTTTCGTTTCATCACGGTTCAGCCCCCTTTTTACACCAGTATAGCAAAATCCTCTTTTCCCCGCAAGACAAACATAATATGACGCAAAATAGCGGTTTTCTTGGTGGGACAGCCCACTTTTTTTCCGACAGAAGCTTCATTTTTATGAAAATCTGCCCTATTCATCCGGGATTTTTTCCTGTAACATAAGGGCGTCCGAACAGAAAAGAACGTTGATACCCGAAGGAGGTAATCACTATGAGAAGAACAAAAATTATCTGCACCCTGGGCCCCGCAGTGGACAGTGAGGATATGATCCGTACCCTGATCCGCACCGGTATGGACGCGGCCCGGTTCAATTTTTCCCACGGCAGCCACGGCGAGCACCTGGAGCGGCTGAACATGCTGAAAAACGTCCGGGACTCCATGGGCCGTCCGGTGGCCACCATCCTGGACACCAAGGGACCTGAGATCCGCATCAAGAGCTTTGAGACCAAATCCATCACCCTGGAGCCCGGCGACCCCTTTACTCTCACCACCGAGGATGTGGTGGGAAATCAGGGCTGGGTGTCTGTCACCTACCCTAAGCTCCACCAGGAGCTGACTCCAGGCCAGGAGATTCTGATTGACGACGGCCTGGTGGCCATCCGGGTGGAGCGGATTGAGGATACGAAAATTATCTGTACAGTGGAAAACGGCGGCACCCTGTCCGCCAACAAGTCCATCAACATTCCCGGCGTACATATCCAGTTGCCCGCCCTCACGGAGAAGGATATTGACGATATCCGCTTCGGCGTGGAGAACGACTTTGACTTTATTGCCGCCTCCTTTGTCCGCCGGGCGGCGGATGTGGAGGCCGTCCGGGCCGTCCTCCACCAGTACGGCGGGGACGATGTGAAGATTATCGCCAAGATTGAAAACCAGGAGGGCGTGGACAACCTGGATGACATTCTGGAGGCCGCTGACGGCATTATGGTGGCCCGGGGCGACCTGGGCGTGGAGATTCCCGCCGCCCGGGTGCCTATCCTGCAAAAGCAGATGATCCGCAAGGGCCTCCAGGTGGGCAAGCCGGTGATTACCGCCACCCAGATGCTGGACTCCATGATGCGCAACCCCCGGCCCACCCGGGCCGAGGTGTCCGACGTGGCCAACGCCGTGTACGACGGCACTGGCAGTGTGATGCTCTCCGGCGAGACCGCCGGGGGCAAGTACCCGGTGGAGGCCCTCCAGGCTATGGTGGGTATCGTCACCGAGACCGAGGGGGCCATTGACTACTGGAAGCAGTTCCAGAAGCAGCGCATCCTGCCCACCGCTGACATCAACGACGCCATTACCCACACCTGCTGTCTTACCGCCAAGGATCTGGAGGCCAAGGCCATTCTGGCCGCCACCAACTCCGGCCGCAGTGCCCGGATGATTTGCCGCTTCCGCCCCGCCTGTCCCATCGCCGCCCTGGCCATGCACGAAAAGGTGCGCCGCCAGCTGAACATCTCCTGGGGGATCATCCCCTTCCTCACCGGGGAGGTCACCTCCACCGACCGCATTTTCTCTCTGGCCACCGAGGTGGCGGTGAAGGAGCGGCTGGTTCAAAACGGCGACGTGGTGGTCATCACCGCCGGCATCCCCCTGGGGAAGAGCGGCTGCACCAACCTGATTAAAGCCCAGGTTATTGACGAGGAATCCATGTAACAGCCTGCATCACACAAAGGCCGCCCCAGACGGGGCGGCCTTTTGTGTTCAGAATAAATTTTTTAGACTACCTAAAAGTCAAGAGAAATTTGCAAAAGACAAGAAAGAATAGCACCTTGCATAAGTGAGGCGGGCATATTTTATGCGTTTTCACAACAAAATGACATGACAAGCCAGCCGGATGGGTCAATCCCATTCGGCTGGTACGCTTATATAGGACCGGGGCGTTACGCCGCCTGGAGCTCCTGGTCAAAGAGCATGGTGGCGGACTTCCAGCCCAGTATCTTGCGGGGGTAGTTGTTGACCCACCGCTCCGCTGCCATCACCTCCTCCTTTGTGACCTCATCAAAGTTGGTGCCTTTGGGGAAAAACCGTCTAATCAGCCGGTTCATGTTCTCATTGCTGCCCCGCTCATAGGCGCTGTACGGGTGGCAGAAAAACACAATAGTCCGCTTGCCCTTGCGCCGGTGGGACATCTCTATGCCCTCGAAGTCTTGAAACTCACAGCCGTTGTCAACGGTGATGCTCTTAAAAAGTTTATAGAACAGTTTACCAAAGCGCCGCTCCAGGCTATTGATGGCCTTGACCACGCTGGCCGCCGTGTGGTCCTCCACCAGCAGGACAATCCCCATGCGGGTCCTCCGCTCTGTCAGCACCAGGAGGGCTTGCTTGGAGCCCTTGCACCCCATAACGCTGTCCATCTCCCAGTGCCCAAAACTGCCCCGGCTCTTGACCTCCTCCGGGCGCTTTTCGATGCTCTGGCCACGGGGAGCCCTGGCCGCCTCCTTTTTGCTCTTGGCGGCGTAGTGGCGGCGGCCTTTGTCATGCAGGTGCTCCGGGGTAAGAAAGAGGAACACGTCCCCACGGTAGATGTAATTATAGACCGTATTCTCACAGATTTCCGTGTCAAAATGCTCTCCGTTGTTTCGGATTTCCGCAAGGGCGGCACCAGGGGCAAAGCCTTGGACCATGATGAGCTCCTCCAGCCGTTGGACCAGGGCGTGGTCATGGCCGATTTTGAGCTCCTTGCCCTTTTCCTTGAGGAAAGCCTTGTATTTGCGGTGTGCCACGTCCGCACAATAGACCTCAACGTCAATGAGGTCCGTGGTGCGCTGGACGCACAGGCCCCGGCCTATTTCATAGTAGATAGACCGTTCACACTTGCCCAGGGCCTCCGCAATAGCGGGCTTTGAAAAGCCTTTTCTCAGCATCCGCTCCAGGGTCTGCCGGTCATTGAGTGTGAAATGGGTGGCTCCTTTGTGGTTCATTTATAGCACCTCCAGAAAATAAGAAAAGCGGGGCTGTTCACCCCGCTTGCTCTGCTGTGTATAGCCTCAATAGCTCCGTTGTTTCTCCGTCTGGCAGGATGTCCTCTAAAGAACACTGGAGCGCCCTGCACAGCTTGAGCAGCGTGGCCAGCTTGGCACCACTCAGGTCCCTCACGCCTTGCTCATAGTGCTGGAGCATTTGGAGGTTGATGCCAGCGGCCTTGGCTAATTGTGACTGTGACAGGTCATGTGCAAGGCGGGCTGTTTTTAGTCTGCTGTCCACAGGTGCGGCCTCCTTTGATGTTTATAAACGAATTATATACCAAAAGGTATATAATGTCAAGATAGAAAAAAGCCCGTGCAAAAAGAAATTTTGCCGGGCAATTTTTTAATCCTTTGTGGCCCTCAGCCGGTCCGCAAGCATGGCAAGTGTTGCAACGTCCCGCTCATCCAGGCCGGACACGTTAATGCTGGCCAACGGCTCCAGGCCCAGAAGATAGTCTGTAGACACGGAAAAGGTCTTTGCCAGCTCCACGATGCTGGCCGGGGACGGGATGGAAAGTCCTTGCTCCCAGGAGTTCACGCCGTTGCGGGTGATACCCATACGGCGGGCAAGCTCCGCTTGTGTCCAGCCCCGTGCCTCTCTTAACGCCTTTATTTTCTCCGC
The DNA here is from genome assembly GCF_943192995.1 of Flintibacter muris. Classification (GTDB taxonomy): domain Bacteria; phylum Bacillota; class Clostridia; order Oscillospirales; family Oscillospiraceae; genus Lawsonibacter; species Lawsonibacter muris. The sequence goes on along the minus strand of NZ_CALPCP010000018.1, from coordinate 1,157 downwards.
AATCATCCGCAGCGCCTCCTTTCAAAGTAATTATACTTTGCATGGCCGTCAAGTCATTATCAAATAGGCTCTGTTGCTTGACAGCACGGCAGAGGCCAGATATAATGGGGTTTGTAAAGGTCAAGAAAGACCGAAAACAGAATTTTTGAGGAGGTAGAGAGGGATGCCAAATAATGAGCCCAAAAAGCGCCGGGGGTGCCTCATCCCGCTGGCCATCTTTGCCGTTGTCCTCATTGCTATCATCGGCGGGATAGCGGCAGGGGTCAGCGGCACGGCAGGGCAAAAGCCCAAAAGCCTGCTGGCGGAAACAATAGGGCTGACAGAACAGCAGGAGCGGGATTTGCTTGAGGTGTTTGACGCTTGCGGCGTTCTGGAGGTCAAAGAGGTCACCCAGTTCAAAGAGGGGGAAAGCCAAACCTCCTACCATGTCAGGGACGTGGAAACGGACCACTACCGGGGCATGGACGGGACCATCGTGGTGTGGCTGGACAACGGTACAAAGGCCGTTGAGGCCATTTACTTTGATGACCAGGACATCTATGTGGACGGGGCCGTGGTGGCCCAGGTGCCCAGCTTTTATGTGTCCTCTGCCCAGTGTGATGAGTACCGGGTCAGCGTCCAGCTCTTGGTCAAGGAGTGCCTGAGCCACCCGGACAGTGCCCAGTTTGGCAGCGCATCCAAGTGGGCCTTTGGGGTCAATGAGGACGGCTATGATGTGATACAATCCAGCGTAACAGCCCAAAACGCCATGGGCGTGGAAAGTACGGAAAAATTCCAGGTCTTGATTGATAGGAGCACCGGGGAGCCGGTATCTTTGAACATAGGCGGCACGGAATACATCCAGCAGTAAAAACATAAAAAGCCGGAGAGGCCAGCAGGCCCCTCCGGCTTTTTTCCATTGGAAAAAACACCCCCGGTCACGGTGCCGGGGGTATCTTTACCCCTCCCGGCCTTGACGGCCCTTGTGGGGGCCTTTACGGGCCAAATAGAGGCATTTCCCGCCGGGGGCTTTACGCCTTTTTCTTTTCAAGCTGCATGATGGCCTCTTTGAGCTTATCAAAGCCAAACATGGCGGCGTAGGCCACCATAAAGCCCACCACAACGGCGGCCACCACCATGTACCATACCACGGCCAGGCCCTTGACCTGGGACCAGGC
>NZ_CALPCP010000017.1 GCF_943192995.1 Flintibacter muris | reverse complement strand
TCGGAATGGAGCTGTCAACCTTTACAAGTATATTATACCAAAGACAGCCCCAAATCACAAGGATGTGGGGGAACGCAGAAAGACAGCACCCGAAAAAGTGCTGCCTTTCAACCTTGCTCCACATCTGGTCACGGTGTCCAGAGGCCAGCAGGGATCAATCCATTTCGATCTATAATTGACAAATGCTTGCGCCGTATTTGCCACGCACCCCGGCACAGGGGAGCATCCCAGGCCGCCGGCGGCTCCGGCTGTCATAGCTCCGCAGGATTGCGAAGCTCCCCCGCAAGTCCATGGGAGGGCGTGAGCAAGTTTCATTGTCCCCCGCGCTGTCGTCGCGCCCGGCTTGCCAGGGCCGGGTCAAAGGCTTGCGTTAATCGCTCGACCCGCTTTTGTCACCTCCTCAAGCGGGCTGTCCTGGCGGCGCGCCTTTCGTCGCTCATCACACGGGTTTTGTGCCTGGAATACTGTATATTCAGTTGTCCTCAAAAAGCGTATAAGCCTCCTTGCCTATCAGGCGGTTTTTAGGCGATTTCGGATACCCCTCAATGAAAATTTTTCAAAAGTTCAGAGAGATTTTTCAGGCCCCGGCGGATACTGTCGCAAACGGCACTCCCCTCCACATTTTCGGCCCTGGCAATCTCGGACTTCTTCTTGCCCAAGATATAATGGGCATACACTCTCCGGGCCTGGATGGGCGGGAGCTGGTCAAGAGCGGCGTAGAGGACAGAACGGTTTTCCTCGTCCAGAATGATTTCCTCCGGGGTCAGGGGCGGGAACATCACATCCGGCTCAAAGCCGGGGTCAGCGTCCAGGGAGCACTCGTCATGGTCCCGCTTGCGCCGCTTGTAGCTGTCGCACATACGGCCTCCAATGGAGAGGGTCACAGCGATCTCCTCCGACACCTCCATGGTGATACACTCGGTCAGGTGGGGGTAGTAGTTATTCAATTTGATGGTCGTCATAAGTAACCTCCATTTCGATACGGGGCGGAAAGGGACAGATCGAAATGGAGGGGCGGGGAGCGGCAGCGGGCCTCTGGACACGGTGTCCAGAGGCTCCAGGGTATAAAAATATCCGCATGGCGCAAGGCCATACGGACGTACCGGGGCGACAGGATATTACAATTTTCGCAGTTGCGGCCAGGGCTCCCCTTTAGAGGAGGCGGGCTTTTTTTGACAGTTCAAAGGGGCGGGGAATATAAAAAGACACAGCTTAACCTCCTTTTTCCGCCGTGTCAGTCATAAGAAAACGGCGGTTTTGATCCGTTGTTTCAAAACCGCCATTATGTTGCTCAAAAAGTATTTGGGCGTAGAGGTATACCGCTCCCCAAAACAACGGTTTTTTTATTATGCCGTGTTTGGCTGGTTCGGCGGGAATGTTCTACTATTGGGTTGAGAGAATTTCATTCTCCCTTGTCCCGGCACTTACTTATCTGTTCAAAAGCCTCCAGGAGACGTTGATATGAGCCAGACATAGAATCGCTAATTTCCTTTCCTTTTCCATCTTTGTCTTGAGAATACGAAAAATCCTTACAATACTGAGCACAAGCCCGGAGGATCTTCGTAAAGTCGCCTTTCTCTTTCCCAAACGGCCACGCTTCCAGCCCAGGGTCCTCAGACGTTCCAATTGTTAATCCGGACGGCCCATTATAGGGAACCGCACCGCCAAAGCCGACACTAAAATCCTGAGAAGAAATAACACCAGAATTCCGCAATTCTTTCAGTAAGCTGCCGTACTCGTCGCGGGTCATGTTTTTGACATCATATTTCTTTGCCAAAGAAGCAGCCATTTCATCCGTCAATTTTGACGTTTCCGGCTTTACTTTGTATTCTCCATCACCCGAAATGTAAGTGTCTACACTCCGTCCATAGCGTGCGGCTGGATAATTTGACTTCATATTTTGTAGCCCCGTCATCGCCAAATTTATATTCTGAGAGCTTACTCTTTGAAAACCCGTAATCATAATTCCACCTCATTCTGTAATGGTTATAATCTCATGCTCGAACATCGAAAGTCGCAGTTTCCCCTTCGCAAGCCACTGGTTGTTTCTGCGCTGCATTCTTAATCTCCGCACGTGCAGCATCCCAAGCTTGCTTATAAACATCATTGGAATCCCCAAGAAACTGATTTTCAGCCTTGGTAGTTAAATTCATCCAACCACCGCCGCTGGTATTATATTGCGCAATTTCTTCCCCATCGGGCGAAAATACCGTAGCAACCTGGTTTTCGGGGGTACTATGAAGATTACCAGAACAGCCACCAGCCAGCCCGCTGAAAGATTTCACAATACGCTCTGGTCTTCCTTTGCCTTTGAACTGCGCTAACATCCTGTCGAGAAATTCCAAAGTGGGGTCTTCTCCTTTGTGCGCCTTCTCCGCCTTTTGCAGTTCCTGCGTCATCTGTGCAATCGGAGCAGAACGGTCAGGAGAAACATACTTGCTCATCTGTGCATGACAGAGGTCTATTGCCTCTTGGCTCATACCAACACCTTTTTGAGCATCTCGCCGCGCTAAATCCTGGAGTTTCTTAACAAAATCATCCGTCATTGCATTTTTAGACGCTTCAACCGCCTTTTTCTGGATGATAGGCGTATTCCCCCACCTGGCAGCTTCAAGAGGATTATTCATTCCACCAATTCGCATACCATACAATCTCCTTTCTATTCCATAAAATTCTTGAAATGGATAATTCACTCCTCGTCTTTTACAGAATAAGGCAACCAGTGGAACAAAAGGAAAAGACACTTTATGTCACACAGTTCCCCATGCAACACAAAATGCCTTTCAACGCTAAATAAGTGCCTACCATATAGGCAAAACAAAAGCGCATAGCTACGCTATGCTTGCTTGCTTGCTTGCTTGCTTGCTTGCTTGCTTAATGGTGGCACAAAACAACATATTTGTCAACCTCTTTTTCCACTGTTTACCCTGCTATTTTTCATATCGGCAGAATGTGGCAAAAATTAAGGGGTACGGAAGATAAAATGACGATTAGCCGTTGTAGCAATAGCTATTTTTGCACCATTCCAGGGGAGCGCACTCTTGGCAAGCAGGGCAAGTGTAGCCACACTTGCCATTTTTGCTCCGCAAAAATGCTTGTTGGGGTTGCACCCCAAACCCGTCGGAAGCCTCTGGACACGGTGTCCAGAGGCCTCCCTGTCTGCGGCCCGTCTAGGCCTTACGCGCTTACAGCGCAACCACTTCCGAAAGACTCTCCAGCAGTTCGGAAAGCGGCCCCCATAAGTCCGCATAATCTTTTTGCAGGGCCTTGATTTCATCCGGGTAAACCCCTCCGTTGATATTCGCTCGGACCGCGATTTGATTGAGGTTATTCGCACACCGCCTTTGCAGAGAAACAATGTCTTTGACGGGAGCGAGGTCAACGTGGAGCACATAGCCGTTGAGGGCCATTTTCCGCACATAGGCTGAAAGGTTGCGGATACCCACATCCGCCATGCGCTCCTGGATTTTTGCCCGTTCATCTGGAGACAGCCAAACATGGAGCAGCGTGTTCCGAACACGTTTCTTTCCCACAACCACAGTTGACGGACTTTGGAGGCTGCAAAACGTTGATTTTTTACCGTTCATAGATACCTCCCATAAATTCAAATTGTTGACAGTATCCCGATAAATCGGGCCTGGGGAATGATACTATACCAGCCCCTATGAAACCAAGGCCGGAAACCCTTGCGGGGCAGGGCGTTGAAATTGCCAATTGTCCACATATCAGCCGTGGAAAGATAGCGATTTGAAAAGAAGCGGTTCGACCCTATCCCCCCGCCCTTTCCCTATCCAGGGAAAGGGGGCGGCTCTGGAGGATATATCCCCCGTCGCGCCTTGGGAGGTAGCACAGCCGGGACAGCCAGTCAAGGGTGCGGAGCACCGCCGCGCAGCGGCGGCTTTGCCCTTGACAGGCAGCCCCGGCTGTGCTATGGGTGGCGCGGCGACGGGGGATAAATCCGGCAGAGACTCCGTGGACGGAACGGTGAAAACGGGCGGGGGCGCTTCTGGTCACGATGTCCAGAACACATACAAAAACACCGCTCCGATTTTGTTGGAAGCGGTGCTTTGTGTAAGGTTGACAGCCTATTATGTTATTAGTTTTCTGTTTCCCTTTGTCAAGAGAAGATACTTTTGAGGGAAAGAGCCTTGATATGCCGCCCGGAACCCTGCCAGCCCAGCCACCAGCACACAGCATTGAGAAAGAATAAATGAAAACTGAATACGACGCAGACGCGGCGTTTCTCTATCCCTATACGGGAGAACAGGACAATGTCATTAAATTAAGCGATTTAAGGGCCAGATACGGTGTATCTGGCCCTTAACGCAATCCGTCAAATTGTGTTGTGCTGTTTAGCTAATTATGAAAAAATCGTGAACAATGCCGCAGACCACTTGACAGCCTCAGTATCACATTATTAAAATGAAAGCATAATTATCGCCCAGACAAATTCGTAGTGCTGTATGCACACGCCAGGGACAAGAAGAAAACCATTTTTTAATTAACAAATAAGTGACGAATAGGAAAGGCGACGCCCTCACAGATGAGAGGGCGCGTCTTTCTTGCTTTTCTGGCGATAGTTTCAAAGACTATCGAAAAGAGGAAAGAACAATGGAAATGTTTGAAAATCGTCACATTTCAGACAGTCAAGCAGCGACATCTGAGGGAATGGCTGCGGACAATCCGCTGTCCCTCGCCGACCTGTACAAGCGTAATTTAGAGCGCGCTATGGCCTGCAATGTGGACATAGCCCACATTGCCCGCAGCCAGAAGCTGCCGCCTGAGAAACTCATCAAGTTCCTGATCGCCGCCGAGGGCGGGCCACTGGCAAAGGAGCTGCACCGCGCCGGGATTGACGCTACCCCTGCCGCCGTATCCCAGCGCCGCCGTCAAATTCCGCCCGCTGTATTCCGTAAGGTATTTTTGGACTTCACATCCTCCAGTGCATACGGTCAGCCCAATCGCGACTACAAAGGCTACCGTGTTCTGGCCTGTGACGGCACCGCAGTCAATATGGCCCGCGACCCTGGCGCGCCCAGCTTCGTTTGCAATAACAGCGCGCCGAGGGGGTACAATCAATTACATTTAAGCCCCCTGTTTGACATCTACGACCGCACCTACTTTGACGCAGTTATACAGCCCGCACCCAGGAAGGACGAACCGGGCGCACTGTTGGAAATGCTCAAGCGCAACGACTTCAACCGCAAGACCATTATTGTCCTCGACCGGGGCTATGAGAGCTACAACGTTATGGCCCACCTGATGAACACCTCAAATGTCTATTTCGTCCTTCGGGTGAAGCACAATCACTCCGCTATGCGGGAAATCGCCCGCCTGCCTATGTTGGAACTGGACTGCGATATTGCATTTACAATATCCACCACCCAGACTAACGAGGACAAGCGCAACCGGCACATCTACCTCCCCCAGCCGAAAAAGAGCAAACCCGGCTCCACCACCCGGCGCGCCCGGTGGGACTTCCCCAGCCCCTACACCATGCGGCTTCGTATCGTCCGGTTCCAACTGGACAATGGAAACTTTGAAACGCTGGCGACCTCACTTCCCCGGTCATTCACCGTTGACGATTTGAAAGAGATTTACCACCGGCGTTGGGGGATTGAAACCAGTTTCCGGGACCTGAAGTACAGCGCGGGGCTGGTGAACCTCCACGGCAAACGGGATGACTTTGTGGAGCAGGAAATCTACGCGGCTCTTACTGCCTTTAACTTCACCAGCCGCATTGTGCAGGAAACTGTTGTTCAGCAACCGACCGATGGCCTGTATGCCTATGCTGTAAACTTCAAAATGGCGGTCACTCTCTGTAAAGAATTTCTCAACAATCCAAACATGACCGGGAAAGAAGTCATGCAGAAAATCAGCCGCCACACCGTTCCAATCCGGCCAGGGCGGCAGGACGAGCGAAACCTTCGGGCGAAGGGTTTCGGCTGGTTCACATACCGCATTGCGGCCTAAAAAACGGGGGGCGGGGGCTTGTTCCTCCGCCCCCTCATTTCCGCATTTTTTTGAAAAAGTCCAAAATCGGCCCCGAAAGGGCCGGTTTTTCAAAAAAATGTGCAGTGATAATTTAACGGCAGAAAATCTGTGTTCAAGATTACCGCTCTTTCGAAAATCTCAACATGTCCCGGAAATGTAGCAGAAAACGGCTGGAGTGCTTCTTTTCCTGCATAAGTCACGCTTGCCCTAAAAGCACAACTTGTCCCCAAAATGTTGTAAAAATAATTTTTGCCGCCCCTGTTTTTTTGAGGGCAAACGCCTGCAAAACGGCCGTTAAGTTAAGGAAAAATCCAAATTTCAACATGTCCTGTTTATGATATAAAAATCAGCGGTTATTTTCAAAAACCGCAAGAATCCAAAAACACCACCGAAAAATCAACAAGTCCGGGGAATGTCGATAAAAAAGTAAGAAAGTCTGTTTTGCAGACTTTCTCCGAAAATATCCTTGCAATTTTTTCCGCGATAGGTTAGAATAGCCTTGGAGACACAAAAGCGGCAGGCCGCAAGGTGCTAGTAACACCCTGCGGCCCTGTACGAGTGAAGTAGGCACTCAGCACAGTAGTCTTGACTACACCACGGGACTATTATATCCAAACCGGCGCAAGTTTTCAAGGCCGGATTCGGAAATAGTGCGCGTTGCGTGATTTATCAGGGCGGGGCTGAGATTAAAAACTCGGTCCCGCTCTTTGTGTTTCCAACGAAAGCCCCGGGCGGGGGCACATTCCCCGCCCGCCCTTCGGGGCTTCGTTGGAAATTAAATTTGAGAGGAAGAAAAACAGATGAAGAAAAAATTATTATCCCTTGCGCTGGCTTTGGCGTTATGTCTTGGTCTGACAATACCAGCATTTGCCAAAGATTTAGAAGAAGCATCTGAACAGGATATTCTAAGCACATTCACTATCCACCGGAACAACTCTGTGGACGAGAAGGAGGAAACTTATCAGCTTTCTGTCTCGGCTCAAGTGCTCAATGCAATGGCTGAAGAGGAAACCCCAGGAGAAAAATTTTACAATGCTATCAGCAAGAGCGACAGCTGGACGATTACCAATACAGGTAATAAGGATTTAGCTGTGAGCGGAAATTCTGATTACGAAATCTGCGTTTATTTGAGTGTATACCATCGTAATGATGGCAAGTATGTCTGCGAGTACGGAAAAGATTGGTGGGGAAACAAAGGCCATTTTGTAGAAGGAATGTTGGAATCGGGTACTGATGGTTCAGAAATCGTTTCTCTAAAAGCCGGAGAATCCACCACAATTCCCGCTTCTGCCTTTGTTCTTGCGAATGACGTTGGAATTGGGTTTGGCCCTCTTTATGAGCTAGACATTAGCGTATTCTATCGCGGCAACTGCGATCCCAGTGAAGATAGCTACGAAGGTATGAAAAGTTATAGTTTTTATTTTTCGTTGGACGAGAATATGAAGGAACTGTTTGATACTATCCGTGCACCGAAAAATTCCTTCATTGATATAAAGGCGAGTGACTACTTCGCAGACGCAGTACAATGGGCGGTTGAACAGGACATCACCAGCGGCACCAGCAAAACCACGTTTTCCCCCAACGCAACTTGCAGCAAGGCGCAGATTTTAACGTTCCTATGGCGTGCTAACGGTTCGCCGGAGCCGACAGCGGCTACCCCCTTTACAGATGTTAAGACCGCCGATTATTTCTACAAAGCGGCACTGTGGGCCGCCGAAAAGGGTTTGGTGTCCGGTTCCACTTTTGGCGCAAATACCGACTGTACCCGCGCCATGACTGTGGAATATATGTGGAAAGCGGCTGGAAGCCCTGCGCCTGCTGGCAAAGCCGATTTTGATGACGTTCCTGCCAATGCAGACTATGCGCAAGCTGTGGCTTGGGCGGTAGAGAACGAAATCACCAGCGGAACAGGCGGCGGTAATTTCTCCCCCACCGCAACCTGTACCCGTGGGCAGATTGTTACGTTTCTGTATCGCGCTATGGGAAAATAAATCTGGGCGACTTTCGCCGTCTTGACAACATATAGGCGATAAAAAAACGCCCACCCCCTTTTGCTTCTTAAAAAGGGGGTGGGCGTTTTTTCAGGTACGGGAAATCCTTAATTTAATGACATTGGAGAACAGGAACGCCGCTTTTTTTATGCCCTCATGTTACGCAGTAGGGGCAAAAAGAGCCTTGCTACAAGCGGCTTTACGGGCGCGTTTTTAACAGGGACAGGGATTTATACCTAAACCCGGCAAAACGGCGTTCTATCGCGTAACAAATCCACAACCAAAGGAGTGATGAAGCTATGGCAGTTTTCCGAGTGGAGCGCAACAAGGGCTATACCGTTATGAGCAACCACCATTTACGCAACAAGGAACTGACCTTAAAGGCAAAGGGGCTTTTGTCGCATATGTGCGCTGACATGGCAGGACATTGACTTGAAGGAACAGTGCTTGACGGTGCGGCGCAGTATGCGTTACAACGGAGCGCGGCACAAGCTGGAGGTCGGAGTTACCAAGCGAAAGAAAATCCGCACCGTGGATTTCTGTAATGCTCTGGCAGAGATACTTCAACAGGCAAAACGGGATCAGGCTCGGAACAGTCTGAAATATGGGGCGCTCTATCGTCTGAATTACTGCAAGGAAGTCAAGGAAAAGAACCGCACCTATTACGAGGTCTACACGCTGCCCAGGACAGACACCGCGCCAGGGACGGACAAGCACTTATCCTTTGTATGCCTTCGGCCTGACGGCGCTATCGAAACTCAGAGTACAGTAAGTTTGATTTGCCGCAGGGCTAAGAAGAAGGTAGCTGGCCTGGAGAACTTCCATTTCCATATGCTGCGGCATACATTCACCAGCAATCTTCTTTCCTATGGTGCCGCTCCCAAGGATGTGCAGGAACTGTTGGGCCATGCGGATGTCAGCACAACGATGAACATTTACGCCCATGCCACGAGGGAGGCCAAACGTTCCAGCGCAAGGCTTTTGGACAAGGTGGTAGACAGACATTAAAAGATTTTCCCTTAATTTTTCTCGTAAGGGAAAAATTAAGAGAAAACGGCAAAGATGTAAGGCCAAAAAGCCTTGAAAACACTGTGTTTTCGGGGGTTGTTAGTCCTTGAGACTGACAAATCATAATTTATCGTCCTTTCTTTTGGCCCTCCGCACAGAGCAAGTATAACGCCAAAAGTCAAATATTACAATATGGGTATTTTTATAATTTGCCCGTTTGACCTATAATCTTATTTTGAGAGGGGGCGAGGGCGATTATGTTCGCAATCCGCTTGAAAAATCTGCGTCAGTCAAGGGAGTTGAATCAAGTTCAGCTTGCGGAGAAGCTGGAGGTTAAAAAGCAGAGCATCAGTAATTGGGAAAATGACAATATCATGCCGTCCATAGATATGCTGATAAGAATTGCGGATTTCTTCCACGTCAGCACCGACTATCTGCTGGGCCGGGAAGTGCAGGAGGCAAGCGCCCCGCAGATGTTGGATATAATCGGCCTAACTCCCCGTCAGATAGAACACATCCAATTCATTGTAGACGATCTGCGGCAAAATGAGCATTAAAAAAATATCCCATGCCAGTGGCACGGGATATTTTTTGTAGTCACCGCTCCGGCCTCTGCTGCTCCTGTTCCTCTGGCACTAAACCGGGGACTTTGTCTACATTCTGCTTCATGGTTCGGTAGTCGATCATATCCTGCCGCAACTCCTTATACTCCGCATACCGCTCCTGCTTCTCTGCCAGCAGAGCGGCGTACTCCTGGGAAAGCTGGGCAACCTCGGCCATGCGCGCCTCCAACTGTTTGATGCGGCGGGAGGTTTCATCAAACCTGGTTCCGGCCTGCTCTGCTCTTGAGGTCAATTCGTCATAGTCGGTCAGGCCGTTCTCAATCAAAAAGTTCAGCGTCTTAGCGGCTTCTTTCAGATTGAAAATCTTCGCCCACCGTTCATAGCCAGCGCCCTTTCCCGCTGCCATCTTCGCTTGAATGTCAATCAGGAGATTGATCTTTTGGCCTGTGCGCTGGACGGGCTTTTTCGCTGCCGCAGCGTACCCGCGCCGGGTGGCGCTACGCTCCCGCAGGGTTTCCTTGGTATAGTCGGCCCCCAAACGGCAGGAACGGGTGAAACGCTCCTGTCCGGGGGCACGGAAGGATAACTGTTTCCCCTCTTTGATTTCATAGCCTACGGCCCGCATCCTTGCAAGAAAATCATCATAGTCCCGGCAGTCAGGAATCATCCGGTCAATGGTCTGGCGCAACTGTTCCTTGAAGCTGATACCATACTTAATTGCCGCCGCCTCGCCCTCCGGCTTTGTCCGCTCCTTCGGATGTTCAATAACAGAGAGGCCATGCGCCCTACACAGATCATCATTGAGCCGCCGCAAGATAAGATATGAATTTAGGGGATTTACGAATTTGCCATCACAGTTTAGATTGGTGCTGTTAAACTCAATGTGCGTAGGGGGAGCATATCAATTAATGTGCCCGCCCTTTTTGTATTCTGATTTCCTCTAACGCAGGATAAAGCCGCCCTTTCCGCTGTGCTTCACCTGATACATGGCCTCGTCGGCGGCCAGGCTGAGGGCCTCGTAGGTCCGGCCCAGGGCGGGGGCGCTGGCTGCGCCCACGCTGACGGTAACTGGCCGCTCCACGCCCTCTACCCGCAGCTCCCGCACCCGCTCCAGCAGTTCCTGGCCCTTCTGCTCCGCTGTGGCCCGGCTGTCTGAGCCGGACAGGAAGGCTACAAATTCATCGCCCCCCACACGGGCCACAATATCGTCGGTGCGGAAGGTATCCCGCAGCACGCCGCCAATGGCCATCAGCAGCCGGTCCCCGGCGGCGTGGCCGTAGGTGTCGTTGACAAATTTAAAGTCGTCCAGGTCCATCATGAACAGGATGCCCCGGGAGATCTGCTCCAGCCGGGCGTTAATCAGCTTGACGCCCGCCCGGTTATAAACTCCGGTCAGCGGGTCCTGCTGGGCCTGATTGCGCAGCTCAATCTCACGGTTAATCTGGGCGCTGATATCCGTCATCGTGCCAATCAGCCGGACAGCCTTTCCCTCCGGGCTGAACACCGCCTTATACTGGCTGCGGTACCAGCTGTATTCCCCGCCCCGCTTTTTCATGCGCACCCGGTCGTGCTCCACCTGATCGGGCACCATGTTTCCGGCGTTTTGCAGCGCATGCTGTACACTTTCCATATCGTCCGGGTGGAAGATGGCCAGACCGCCATCCCTGCTGGTAACGTGGTCCAGCTTGGCCCGCTCCAGCTCCAGGGTGTCCAGGGCGTTGGAGGTAAACTCCATACTGTCGTTCTGGCAGTCGTACTCAAAAATCAGGGTATCTTTAAATTCAGACAGTGTGCTGTAGCGCAGCTTCTCCTTTGCCAGTCTGGCCCGCTGCCGCCAGATCAGGGCGGCCAGCACCGCGCACACCAGCAGGCTTACCAGAGTGACCACTGTCTGCACCATGGAGGAGTGCTCAATGCGCAGATCGGCGGACTGGGAGAACTGCACCACCCGCCAGCCGTTGCAGCCAATGGCGGCCCAGGCGGTGTAGCCCCGGCCCTCCTCCAGGTCGTAGCAGAAGGAGCCGGACTCCCCGGCCTCATAGGCTTTGATAAACTCCTCGGCGTCCCCCTGGGACAGTCCGTCCTCCATACCCAGCTCCGCAAGGGTCAGCCCTCTGGTCTCCGCCGCACTGCCATAGGCAACGCGGCCGTCCTCCTCGGCAATTACGGTATTAACCGAGAGGAACAGCGTGGAGTCGTGGCCCTGGCGGGACAGCAGATCGGCGCTCACTCTGGCCTCCACCGCCCCCACAATCCGGCCCTCCCGCTTCACAGGCTGAACCACCAGAAAATAGGACTCTGTCCACACCTGGGCGGGGATGATATCGCTGACCGCCTCCGAGCCGTCCAGCGCCTGGAGAAATACCCGCTGCTCCTCGCTTCCCGGCTCCAGACTGCCCATATCCTCCAGGGCCAGAAAACTCAGCGCTACCCGGCGCCCCCCCAGGCTCATGGCGGACAGAAGGGGAGTGACCCACTCCTTCTCCAGGGGCCGGCTGTCCCCCTCCAGCAGGCTGGTGGCGTCCTCCAGCAGAATCTGGGTGTCACTGATCAGCTCCAGGCCGCCCTTGCCCCTCATGGTGGTATGGGCTGACAGGCTCTCAATGAACACCTCATCCAGCCGCAGCTCCAAAGCCCGGCATCGGATGATCTGGCTTCCCACCGCTACGGCCAACAGGAGCACGCCGCATACAGTGAACAAAACGGCCAGCAGCGTAATATTTTTCTTTTTCTGCGCAGACATGCGCACTCCCCCCTTTTCACCTTAGAGGCACTTTTGTATTTTACCATTTAACGTGATAGATTGTAAACATCAGAAGTGAAAAATTCAGTTTTTGCCGGCAGCCGCAAGAGTGTCCCCAACCAGATAAATGTCCCCCGCGCCTACGGTGAGAATCAGGTCGCCGGGCCGGGCCATCTCTTCCAGATGAGCAGCTACGGCCTCCAAGCTTCCGGGGCAGACTGCGCCGGGAATCTGTTCGGCCAGCTTTTGGGAGGACATCCCCAAAGTGTCAGTCTCACGGGCGGCGTAGATATCCGCTAAAACCACCGCGTCGGCCAGTTTTAACGCCTCCACAAAGCTGTCAAAAAAGGCGGCGGTACGGGTATAGGTGTGGGGCTGGAAGGCACAGATTACCCGCTGGTAGCCCAGTCCCCCTGCCATGGTGAGCAGGGCCCGCAGCTCGTCGGGGTGGTGGGCGTAGTCGTCATAGATATCGGCCCCACAGCAGGTCCCCTTTTTCTCAAAGCGCCGGCCAGCCCCGGTGAAGGAGGCCAGCCCCTCCTCCACCGCCCTGCCCGGTACGCCCAGCACATGGGCGGCAGAGGCGGCGGCCAGGGCATTGGATATGTTGTGCATTCCGTGGACCTGGAGCTTTACGTGGGCGTAGCGCTCGCCGTGGACCAGAATGTCAAACTCGGGGCCGTCTTTCTCCTCCCGGAGGTTGGCAGCGGTACAGTCCGCCCCCTCCTCCAGGCCGAAGGCAAAGACATCCAGGCCGCTGACGGCGGACAGGGCCCCAGCGTTGTCATGATTGACCACCACACTGCCATTGGAGGGGACCAGCTCCGCAAACCGGCGGAAGGAGCTTTTAATGTCGTCCAAGTCCTTGAAAAAGTCCAGATGGTCCTCCTCCACGTTGAGGATTACCGCCATCGTGGGGGCAAAGGACAAAAAGGAGTTGCAGTACTCGCAGGCCTCGGCGATAATGGTGTCCCCGTGTCCCACCCGGTGGCCGCAGCCCAGAATAGGCAGATTTCCCCCAATCATTACCGAGGGGTCCCGCCCCGCGGCCAGAAAGATGTGGGTACACATGGACGTGGTTGTGGTCTTGCCATGGGTGCCCGCCACGCACAGGGCGTTTTTATAGTGGCGCATGATGGCTCCCCAGGCCTGGGCCCGCTCAAAGACGGGAATTCCAGCGGCCAGGGCGGCGGCAATCTCCGGGTTGTCATCATGGACGGCGGCGGTGCGGATCACACACCCCGCCCCCTTTACGCTCTCAGCCAGGTGACCAATGGTCACCGGAATGCCCAAAGAGCGCAGGTGGGTTACCGTATCGCTCTGCCTCATGTCAGAGCCGGTGATCTCCACCCCCTTGCCCTTCAGCACCTCGGCCAGGGGGGCCATGGACACCCCGCCCACGCCCACCAGATGGGCATGGGCCCCCGGCTTGATGAAGTCTTCAATGTTTCGCTGCATTGGACAGCACCTCTTTTCACGGTCTATCTCTCTATTCTATCCAATTTTTGGGGAATTGGTACAGATTTTCAGCCTTCCTCTGCAGGGGGAGAGCTTTGGTCCCGCTTTCCCACCGCCAGATCGTAGAGCTGATTCCGGGACAGGCCCAGCTCCTTAGCCGCCTGCTTTACCGCGTCCCGGAGGGACAGCCCCTCACCCCGCAGCCGGTCCACCATGCGCAGGCCGTCCTCCAGGGTGGCCTCCTGCTCCTGAAGGGGCTCCGCCCCCTGGACCACCAGCACAAACTCCCCCTTGGGGGTGTTCTCCTGATACCAGGCGGCGGCCTCACCCAGGGTTGTGCGGCGGATCTCCTCGTGGAGCTTGGTCAGTTCCCGACACAGGGTGAGGGGCCGGTGGAGGCCAAAGGTCCCGGCCAGGTCCTGGAGGGTGGCGGCCAGCTTGTGGGGGGCCTCGTAGAAAACCATGGTCCGCTCCTCCCTCCGGAGGGAATCCAGATGGGCCCTGCGGTTTTTCTTGTTCATGGCCAGAAAGCCCTCAAAGGTAAACCGTCCGGTGGGCTGGCCGGAGGCAGCCAGGGCGGTAACCAGGGCGCAGGGGCCTGGGATGGCGCACACCGGGATACCCAGGGCGGCGCACCGGGTTACCAGCTCCTCGCCCGGGTCGGAGATGGCGGGGGTGCCCGCGTCGGTAACCAGGGCACAGCTCTCCCCGGCGGCCAGACGGTCAATCACAGCCTGGCCTCCCGTTTCGGTATTGTGGCGGTGGTAGGTGACCATGGGCTTTTTCAGACCCAGATGGTTGAGCAGCTTTACCGTCACCCGGGTGTCCTCAGCGGCGATAAAGTCCGCCTGGGCCAGGGTTTCCGCCATCCGTTTGGAGATATCCCCCAAATTCCCGATAGGGGTGGGGACCAAGTACAGAGTTCCGGCCAGCGGGGCTCACCTCTCTCCCGAAATTTTTCGCTCATCTATTATATCATATTCCCGCAGAATATGGTATCCTTTTCTTAACGATTTCTTAAACTGTCTGGATTTGGGAACAGGTGGTGTTTTTATGAGGAAAACCGAAGCTTTGGGCCCCTATACCCTGTCCTGGGAGGAGGGCGTCTTCCCTCTGGGGGGTGACGCTTTGGCTCTGGGGGCCTTTGCCAGCATCAAGCCGGGCTGGCGGGTGTGCGATTTGGGGACGGGCAGCGGAGCGCTGCTCCTGCTGCTGGCCCGGCGGGTGGAGGGCCTGTCCCTGACCGGGATCGACATTGACCCCCGGTCCGCCCAAACTGCCCGGGAAAATCTGGCGGCCAACCGTCTGGAGGGACAGATCCTCACCGGCGACCTGCGTGCCGCCCCTCTGCCCGCCGGGGGCTTTGACCTGGCAGTGTCCAACCCGCCCTACTTCCCTGTGGGCAGCGGAACAAGCGGCGGGCCCGCCCGCAGCGAAGAGAGCTGCACTCTGGAGGAGCTGTGCGCCGCCGCCGGGCGGCTGGTGAAAAACGGGGGCCGCTTCGCCCTGTGCCACCGGCCGGAGCGGCTGGTGGATGTAGTATGTTCCCTTCGGGGCCACGGTCTGGAGCCCAAACGGCTCAAGCTGGTCTCTCACGGGCCGGGGCATCCCCCCTCCCTTCTGCTGGTGGAGGCGGTGAAGCAGGGGAAACGGGGGCTGTCTATCGAAACCGACGTCAACATGTGATATAATGGCATGAGTAGTATAAAAATTTATGGTGTGATCGATGTCTCCATCGATCCGGTCCGCAGTACGCTCCTTCATGCGGCGCTGTTTGCCCTTGTGCTGCTGATCGGGAGGCTGTGGCTTTTCCGCTCCATGACAAAGGCGGAGATCGCCGTCTCTGCCGCCATCTCCGCTGTCTTCTACCTGGCCGTCACCATTGCGGAGCTGACTGCTCCAAACTGCTTTTTTAACTTTTCTCCCTCTCTCAGCGTCGCGCTGATGGAGCTTCAGCATTGGCGCTCAAACCTCAGCTCTCTCCTGTGGAAGCTAACAGATCAAATTGAGATTTCCGCTGTGGTATCCTGCTTCGCCCCCTTCCTCTTCGTCCCCTTCGGTAGAAAAGCTGTTGAACAGTTTTCTGCCAAATCATAGAGACAGATGCGGTGTCAAAAAACCTCCCTCAAAGAGGGAGGAGTAGGGGCGGCAAATCTGATGATTGCTATATAAGGAGCGGCAAGGCCAACGCCTCGCCGCTCCTGTTTCATTACCGCTGATATTCAAATTCCAGGTCGTACAGGGAAACGATGTCCCCGTCCTTGATGCCCATAGCCTCCAGCTTGTCGAACAGTCCCGACTGGCGCAGCTTCTGGTCGAACCAGTTCCGGGATTCGTAGTCACCAAAGTTGACGTTGGCGATAAGCCGCTGGAGCCAGGGAGCGTCGATCACCCAAGTGCCGTCGAACTCCTGGATGTCCACCTCCCCGCCGGTGTCCACCTCGGGGGGGCGCTCCACATAGGTGGGCTCGTACACCGCCACGGGGGGCAGCTGGGCCAGCTGGGCGGCAGCCTTCCGGGCCAGCTCCCGGGTGCCCTGGTGGGCGGCGGCGGAAATCTCAAGCAGCTCCAGCCCCAGGCCCTGCACGTGGGCCCGCAGCTTGTCCAGCAGGGTTGGGTCCTGCATAATGTCCACCTTGTTGGCGGCCACAATCATCTTCCGGGAGGCCAGCTCAGGGGAGTACTGGGCCAGCTCGGCGTTGATGGCCTCAAAATCGGCCACCGGGTCCCGCCCCTCGGAGCCGGACACATCCACCACATGGATGAGCAGCCGGCACCGGTCAATGTGCCGCAGGAAGTCGTGGCCCAGGCCGGCCCCCTCCGCCGCCCCCTCGATAATGCCGGGGATGTCCGCCATGACGAAGGACACCCCTTCGTCCACATAGACCACCCCCAGGTTGGGGAAGAGGGTGGTAAAGTGGTAATTGGCAATTTTAGGCTGGGCCCGGCTGACTACACTGAGCAGGGTGGACTTGCCCACATTGGGAAAGCCCACCAAACCCACATCGGCCAGCAGCTTCAGCTCCAGCACCACCTCCCGGCTCTGTCCGGGCAGCCCCGCCTTGGCAAACCGGGGCACCTGACGGGTGGGGGTGGCGAAATGCTGGTTGCCCCAGCCTCCCCGGCCCCCCCGGCACAGTACAAAGCGGTCGGTCTGGGACATGTCCTGAATAATCTCCTGAGTTTCAGCGTCCCGGATGACGGTACCCCGGGGCACCCGGATAACCAGGTCCTCTCCGTCCCGGCCGGTACACTTCTTGCCCGCGCCGTCGGCGCCGCTGCCCGCCACATATTTGCGCTTGTAGCGGAAGTCCATCAGGGTGGACAGGTGGTCGTTGATCTCCACCACAATGTCGCCGCCCCGCCCGCCGTCGCCGCCGTCGGGGCCGCCGTTGGCCACGTACTTCTCCCGGTGGAAGGACACCACACCGTTCCCCCCGTTCCCGGAGCGGACGGTGATCTTTGCGGTATCTACAAAAGGCGCTGCCATTGGGGGCGCCTCCTTTCTATTGTTCCTTTTTGTGTTTTGTGGGATAGAAACATCCCTTGCCGGGCTGACAGAATCAGTCTTCTGTAAATTCAAATAATTCTTCCACTGTCACATGAAAAACCTTTGCGATATCCATTGCCAGCTTCAGGGATGGATTGTATCTTCCATTTTCCAGATGTACAATCGTTTCACGCCTTGCGTGTACCAATTCCGCCAATTCACTTTGTTTCAATCCCGCTTTTTCCCGATATTCTTTGACCTTTGTTTTAAGGGCCATGTCAGACTCCCTTACTGTCCATTGCGCAGAATATCATGGATTGCATTACAGCTGAAAGACTGTCTTAAACTCCTTTGCTGTCCATCACACAAAATATGATAAACCGCACAACCGCCAATACCAATACCATTCCAACCAGCGCGTAGCCTGCCATGCTTCCGTCAATGGCCCCGACCGCGCACCCGAAGGCAATGACGATATCGGCGGCTATCATAATCTTCAATCCAACCGCATCAGTCCTGCGCAAATTTTGAATTGCCAGCTCGTCCTTTTCTTCTTTGCTGTACTTATAAATACGGATCGCCTGTAACGCGAAAAATATGATGGTGAAGATGACAACCGTATTCTGAATGGTCTCATAATAATTATGCCAATCCCGTCTGGCCCACATCCAGTAATAGCAGACAAGGAGCAGCGCATAAATGATTTTTGTGCCTACAACTTCTTTTAAAGTAACCTTTGACTTCATGTCCCATTCCTCCGTGTGATATATTTTTAACTCGACTGGGGTTATAAATATATCACTCCGTATAGGCTTTGTCAATCCTTTGATGTGAAATATTTATAACTTATCACGCCGCTGTCCCATTCGGCTACGGAGGCAGGAATATGAAAACAGGCCGGGATTTCCTGGAGAAAAAGGGACTGTCCTGTTAAAGCAGATAGTTATTTTCTTTATTTGCCGGCTGGAGGGCTTTCAGCTTGTAGGTGGCAAAGCCCTCCACCACCAAGGGCTCCTGTCTGCACAGCTCCTCCGCCGCCTCGTAGCTCTCCGCTTTGAGGATATACATCCCGGCCACACCGGGATAGCCCTTGAACACCCCCGCCAACTCAATGTGTCCGGCTTCATCCAGGGCTCTCAGGTTGGCCACATGCCGCTCTACGGCGGCTTTGGTCAGCTTGTTGTAGATTTTGGTTTTTTCGATGAACATTACATACAGCCATTGCTCCATGGAGCAGTCTCCTTTCTCAAAACACCGATTACAGCAGACCGTCAAAAAAGCGGCGGGCGTGTTCCAAATCCTCCTCGTTGGGGTGACCTTTACAGATACCTCCCACCAACTTGAATGGGCCGAAGGTGTCGTAGCCTTTGCACCCGAACTGACCGACAATCTGCGCGGATTTGGCCTTGACCGCCTCCTCGATAGCCTTGGTATTGCGGCTTCCTCCATAAGTGGACAAGAAAAACACCTTTTTCCCCTGGGGCAGATTGTTGGCTGCAAACTCTGTCACACTTTCGTGGAACTTCCCGAAGTAAATCCCGGACGCAAACCCGATCAGCTCATAGCCGCTCAAATCGGCGCTCTTGGTGGCCGCTGCGTCAATGAGGGCTACGTCCCGCCCCTGGGCGATGGCCTCCACCACCTTTCGGGTGTTGCTGTGGTGGTTGGAGTAGTAGATGATAGCTGCTTTCATAGCTCGCAGTCCTCAATTCTCCGGTCTTTAAAATAGTATTCCCGGTCGCGGTCGTTTACTTCCCGCAAAATTTTGCAGGGGTTGCCTACCGCCACCACGTTGTCCGGCAGGTCGCGGGTGACCACGCTCCCCGCACCCACCACCACGTTGTCGCCAATAGTCACGCCGGGAACCACCACCACGTTGGCCCCCAGCCAGCAGTTGCGTCCAATGCGGATGGGGGCGTTATACTGGTAGGCCCGCTCCCGCAGCTCAGGGTTGACAGGGTGGCCCGCTGTGGCCAGCACCACGTTGGGGCCGAACTGGGTATAGTCGCCCACATAGATGTGGGTGTCGTCCACCAGGGCAAGGTTGAAGTTGGCATAGATGTTTTTCCCAAAGTGGACATGCCGCCCGCCCCAATTGGTATGGAAGGGAGTTTCAATATAGCAGTTCTCCCCAAGCTCCGCAAACATCTCTTTCAGCAGCGCGGTCTTCCGTTCCAGATCTGAGGGGCGCACCTGGTTGAACTCAAACAACTTATCCAGACACTGGAGCTGCTCCCGCTGTAATGTCTCGTCTCCGGGCAGATAGAGCAGTCCGCTGTGCTGTTTTTCCCGAATATCCATAAAAAATCCCTCTTTTCAAGATGACAGCAACTCCGCAGAGGCAGCCTGCCAGCGGGCGCGAAAGCGGACCTTTTTATTATAAACGGTCAAAAAGGCTCCGCTGTAATCCTTTGTTGGTTCAAACAGCACCCACTGTTCCTGTTCTTCCTCATAATGGGGATATCCATTTGCGATCAGGCATTCAATTATGACCTGGTTATCCAGCTCGATCCGCAGATCATGACATGGGCTCAGGCCAACTGAGACCACCACACCGCCTATCAGCTCAGAGCGGAATTTTTCTATGTAAAACCACTCATCATTGTGGGTACTCTCCTGCAAATCCCACGACTGATAGTCCAGCGTGGTCACCAGGATGTCATTGCCCTTGCACACTCGGGAGCACCCTGCGGCGTGCAGCGCAAGGGGCGCGAAATCGAAATCGAGGATCTCAGCCTCACAGCAGACGTGGAGCAGCTTCCTGCCCACCAAACGATTTACAAACTGGACCGCCGCATCCTCCATGCCAAACACCCCCGTTGTCATAAAATGCAGGCCTGGGCAGAGATTTTAAGAAAAAGCCGCAAACGTAAATCCGTTTGCGGCTTTTAACCAATTACTCCGCGGCGGCCTCTTCCACAATGGAGACCTGCTTGCGGTCCTTGCCCAAGCGCTGGAACTTCACGCGGCCGGACTTCATGGCGAACAGAGTGTCGTCACTGCCCTTGCCCACGTTGACGCCGGGATGAATGTGAGTGCCCCGCTGGCGGACCAGGATGTTGCCGGCCAGCACAAACTGACCGTCACCCCGCTTCACACCCAGCCGCTTGGCCTTGGAATCACGGCCGTTGCGGGTGGAGCCCACGCCCTTTTTATGGGCGAAAAACTGTAAACCGATATTCAGCATCTCTTACACCTCCAAGACGGTAATATTTTCAGGATACTCCTCGGCCAGCTGGACGCAGTGGACCAGCAGGGCGGCCAGAAGGGTCTGGCAGACGCTCTCACTGTCCGGGTCCAGGGCTTTGGGGAGCTTTAGGGAGATGGATGCGTCCTTGTCCCGCACCTTCACCGCAGCCTCCAGCCCCAGCACGTCGTTGACGGCGCACTCGGTGAGGCGGACGGCGCTGGTAAGAGCGGCGCAGACGATATCCTCCCCCTGGGGGGCGTAGCCGCTGTGGCCCTGCATGTCAAAGCCGGTGAGGCGGCTGCCCTCAGAACGAAAGGTTACGGTAGTCATCAGGCCTTGATGGCGCCGATCTCCACCTTGGTGTAGGGCTGACGGTGGCCCTGGCGCTTACGATAGCCCTTCTTGGGGGTGTACTTGAAGATGCGGATCTTCTTGCCCTTGCCGTTCTTGACCACAGTGGCGGCCACAGAAGCGCCCTCCACGGTGGGAGCGCCGAAGGTAGCCTTGTCGCCGTCCAGAACTGCCAGCACCTGGTCAAAGGTGATGGCCTGACCGGCCTCGGCCTCCAGCTTCTCGATAAACAGAGTGTCACCCTCCGCCACCTTGTACTGCTTACCGCCGGTTACGATGATTGCCTGCATAGTATTCAACTCCTTTATTACGGGCTCGCTCTCCCAGGTGAGGGTTTGTCCTCTTTAAAACCTGCTCAATGCGGCCCTAATAGTTTACCAGTGCCCTGCCCCTTTGTCAAGAGAATTTTGAAAATGTCAAGGGTTAAATGCAGAAAAATCTAATTTTCTTTTTTATGCATTATATACAAATGAGCCGTAGCCTGTGGGCTGCGGTTTATTCTTCGTAAATGCCATGGATAGTTGTGGTCATATCAAAAATGCCCTCGGGCAGCTTGACCCGCTGGCTGGTGTGCTTGTTTATGATCTCGTACAGCAGCTTCAGAATAAAGTCATCAGAAAACCGGAGCTCCAGCACCTCCAGCTCGCACAGATCCAGGTAGCGCCGGGCAATGTCCGCTTCCTCGTTCAGACGCTGGATGATAGCGGCGACGCTGTGCCCCTTGGACTTCATGTTGGCCTCGTACTGAAGATGAGAAAGAAGCGGTACCAGATGGCGTCGATGGCTACCCCTTCGCCGATCTGGGCGATGTTGTCCTCATGCTCTGCGTACTCCTTCATCCTGTCCACATAGGCGGCGGTGTCGGCAGGGAGGGTGCGGGCCTCCAGCTGTAAGCTGTCCAGGGCAATTTTCAGGTGAGCCGCATAGCTGGAGATGATGTTTTGCCGGTCGTTGGGCGACCTGAGGTAGATATTCACCGGCAGCACCTTCAGGATTTTGACAAAGCGGTTATCCTAGGTGACCACCACCCCGCCCACGATATTTTTAATGGGCAGCCAGGCCTGAATGCTGTCCCGTCAAGCCCCGCCCTGTAAATACAGCCGGATTTTCTAAAATTGATTTTCGTGCAGTCTTCCGCTTCCCTCTTTTCTTTTTCTTTTGCTTGTGGTATACTATAGAATGAATTTGTATGTAAAGGTTGGGAACACGGTTGGATAACATCACTCTGATTGGCATGCCCGGTTCGGGAAAGAGTACTGTGGGAGTTCTGCTGGCCAAGCTGTTGGGCTATCAGTTTCTGGACGTAGACCTGCTGATCCAGGAGCGGGAGGGGGCTCTGCTCCAGGAGATATTGGACAGCCGGGGGACGCAGGCTTTTCTGGATGCCGAGGAGTCGGCGATTTTGAGCCTGAACTGCCGCCGTACCGTCATTGCTCCCGGGGGCAGCGCCGTGTGCCGTGAGGGCGCGGCCCTCCACCTGAAAGGGCTGGGACCGGTGGTCTACCTCCAGGTCCCCCTGGAAGAGCTGACAAGACGGATTCAAAATCTGTCCACCCGGGGCATTGCCATGGAGCCGGGCCAGACCCTGGCCGACGTGATGGCCTACCGGGAACCCCTTTACCGCAAATACGCCGGCCTGGTGGTCAGCTGTCCTCCGGGGCAGGAGCTGGCTGAGACCGCCCAACTGGTTCAAAAGCAGCTGGGCCTGGCCGGCAAATAACCGCGCCCCAGCCCACAGGGAAAATCGTGGGCCGCGCCGGGCGGACCCCGCCGCGAATGAAAAAAAGGAAGTTTTGAATGCAATTTAGAGACCTGGGGCTGAACGCCCCCATTTTGAAGGCCCTGGCGGAACAGGGCTACACCAAGCCCTCCCCCATCCAGGAGAAGGCCATTCCCCCCGCGCTGGCCGGGCGGGACGTACTGGGCTGCGCCCAGACCGGTACAGGCAAAACCTGCGCCTTTGCTACCCCTATCCTTCAGCGGCTGGAGGGAAACACCGGCTCCAGAAGGTCCATCCGGGCCCTTATCCTCACCCCCACCCGGGAGCTGGCCATCCAGATCGGCGAGAGCTTTGACGCCTATGGCAAGTACCTCAGCCTGCGCCACGCCGTCATCTTCGGAGGCGTGGGCCAGAACCCCCAAGTGGAGGCTCTGAAACGGGGAGTGGATATCCTGGTAGCCACCCCGGGGCGGCTGATGGACCTCCATGACCAGGGCTTTGTCTCCCTGGACGCCCTGGAGATTTTCGTCCTGGATGAGGCCGACCGCATGCTGGACATGGGCTTTATCCACGACGTGCGGAAAATCCTCAAGTGGCTTCCCCAGAGGAAGCAGACCCTCTTCTTCTCCGCCACCATGCCCCCGGAAATCACCGATCTGGTCAATTCCCTGCTGAAAAATCCCGTTAAAGTGGCGGTGGACCCCATCTCCTCCCCGGTGGAGGTGATCCGCCAGTCGGTCTATTTGGTGGACAAGGGGAACAAGACCAGTCTGCTGGCCTACCTGATGGAGGAAAAGCGGGTGAAAAACGCCCTTGTCTTTACCCGGACCAAGCATGGGGCCAACAAGGTGGCCCGGGATCTGGGCAAGGCGGGCATCTCCGCCGCCGCCATCCATGGAAACAAGAGCCAGACCGCCCGCCAGCAGGCCCTGGCTGACTTTAAGTCCGGAAGGGTCCGCTGCCTGGTGGCCACCGATATCGCCGCCCGTGGGCTGGATATTGAGGAGCTGTCCCACGTGTTCAACTACAACCTGCCCGAGGTGCCCGAGACCTACGTTCACCGTATTGGCCGCACCGGCCGGGCGGGCCGGGGAGGGGAGGCTATCGCCTTCTGCGATTTTGGTGAGAAGCCCCTTTTAAAGGACATTGAACGGCTCACCGGCAAAAAGGTCCCCCTGGTGGAGGGACACCCCTTCCCCATGCGGGTCTTTGAAGCCCCCAAGCGGGACAAGAACGGCAAGATCATCAACGAGGAGGACGCAGAGGCCCGGGCCGCCGCCCGGGAGCTGCGCCGCCAGCGGGAGGAGGCCCGGAAGGCCGCCGAACAGGCCGGGCTGGAAGCGGCCAGGGCCCAAACTGTGCCGGAGGAAGGGGCGCAGTCCGGGGGCAAAAAGAAGCGCCGCCACAAAAAGAAGGTCGCCGCCCCCACCGGCGATGTCACCCTTTGCCCCTCCGCCCCCAAAGCGGAGGAGGACGCCCTTGACTACCTTCCCGCTCCGCCCAAGCGGGGGGTCAGGCCGGGCGCCCTGCTGGACACCGGGGACTCCATGCCCAACACCGAGTTCCGCCGGCCCAATCCCCTTGACAGCGATACCATTATGGATGCCACCGCCCGCCTGCTGGCCCCCCGGCGGTCGCTGCTGTCCAACATTCTCCCCAAGGTTGGGGAAAAGCCCCCAAAAAAGGAGGGCAAAAAGAAGCCCTCTTCAAAAGACAAGGACAAGCCGGCAAAGGATGAGCCGAAAAAAGGGAAGCCCTCCCAGCCCGAGCAGCGGAGCAAAAAGCCGCAGAAGCCCCTTAAAGCTAAGCAGGAAGTCCCCCAAAAAGCGGCCTCCGCCCCCAGGCAGAAGAAAAAGGGATCGTCTGGCCAGAAGCGCTACGACCGTCCCCGGGGCATGCCCCCTGAGCCGCCCCGGAAAAACCAGCCCAAGGACTCCACCGAGCAGGCCAGCCTGATGAAGCCCTACTACCTGGAGATTGACCGGTAATGCCCAGGGCCGCCCCTGAGCGGCTTTTCAAATAAAAGATATGTCTTCAAAAAAGAGGGCCGCCGTCCTCGGCGGCCCCTACATAAAAAATATATTTGGAGGAAAACAATATGGATTATCAAGCCCTTTATCAGCAGAAGCTGACCACCCCCGAGCAGGCCGTTCAGGCGGTGAAATCCGGCGACTGGGTGGACTACGGCTGGTGTACCAACCACCCCGTGGCTCTGGACCGGGCCCTGGCCGCCCGGAAGGATGAGCTCACCGACGTGAAGGTCCGGGGCGGCGTGACCATGTGGATGCCCGAGATTGCCAAGGCCGATGACGCCGGGGAGCACTTTACCTGGAACTCCTGGCACTGCTCTGGCATTGACCGGAAGATTATCGGCAAGGGGATGGGGTTCTTCGCCCCCATGCGGTACTCCGAGCTGCCCCGGTTTTACCGGGAGAACGTCTCAGTGGACGTGGCCATGATTCAGGTCACCCCCATGGACAGCCATGGCAATTTCAGCTACGCCCTGGCCGCCTCCCACCTGGCCGACATGCTGGACAAGGCCAAGGTCATCATTCTGGAGGTCAACCACAATCTGCCCTGGGTTTACGGCCTTACCGGCTGTGAGATCAACATTGCCGATGTGGACTACGTTGTGGAAGGGGACAACCCCGCCGTGGCCCAGCTGGGCGGGGGTGGCGAGCCCACCGATGTGGACCGGGCGGTGGCCAAGCTTATTGTGGAGCAGATCCCCAACGGGGCCTGCCTCCAGCTGGGTATTGGCGGTATGCCCAACACCGTGGGCTCCATGATCGCCCAGTCTGATTTGAAGGACCTGGGCGTCCACACCGAGATGTATGTGGATGGCTTTGTGGACATGGCCCTTGCGGGCAAACTTACCGGGCGGAACAAGGCGCTGGACAAGGGCCGCCAGGTGTACGCTTTCGCTGCCGGAACCCAGAAGCTGTATGACTACGTGGACCGCAACCCCGCCGTTATGGCCGCCCCGGTGGACTACACCAACGACGTGCGGGTGCTGGCCCAGCTGGACAATTTCATCTCCATCAACAATGCTATCGACATGGACCTGTTCGGCCAGGTCAACGCCGAGTCCGCCGGTTTGAAGCACATCTCCGGCACCGGCGGACAGCTGGACTTTGTCATGGGCGCTTACCTGTCTAAGGGCGGCAAGAGCTTTATCTGCATGTCCTCCACTGTTACCGGCAAGGACGGCTCCGTCAAGAGCCGCATCGTCCCCACCCTCACCCCCGGTTCTATCGCCACCGACCCCCGCTCCTGCGTACAGTATATTGTCACCGAGCACGGCATGATTAACCTCAAGGGCCTGTCCACCTGGGAGCGGGCCGAGGCAATCATCTCTATCGCTGCCCCCCAGTTCCGTGAACAGCTCATCCAAGACGCCCAGAAAATGGGCATTTGGCGCAGAAGCAATCAGTAGGGTCTGCTCCGCAACCACAAATCGCAAGGAATACAAGCAATACTGGATGTATTTCAAGATTTTTTAACGCGGCAGGGCGGCTAAAGACCCGGCCAGACGGCGTTCAACGCCTGTGAAGACAGGTTCTTACTGAAGAATTTATGAGGATGGCTGCCTGCTGGCACACGCACAGGAATCTGACAAAAGATTTGTATTTTCAGCGTCCTTGTGCAGAGGCTCCCTTTATCTGCTCCGATTCTTTCATAATACGGGACTCATTCAAAATAAAAAGGCTTGCCGACTGCAATACGCAGACGGCAAGCCCTTTTGTTGTAGAATATTCTGGGATATAGCCCCAAACGGAGGAAGTCCCTTACTTCGCAGCCTTGGCAGCCTTGATGGCCTCAATGAGCAGGGGAGTGACCTTGAACAGGTCGCCGCAGATGCCGTAGTCGGCGATCTCAAAGATGGGGGCGGTGTCGTTCTTGTTGACGGCAATGATGCACTCGGAATCCTGCATACCGGCCTTGTGCTGGATAGCGCCGGAGATGCCCAGAGCGACGTAAATCTTGGGATGGACGGTCTTGCCGGTCTGACCGACCTGGTGGTCGGCGGACAGCCAGCCGGAGTCGATGGTGGCACGGGAGCCGCCCACAACGCCGCCGAGGACCTCAGCCAGCTCCTCAGCCAGCTTGATGCCGCCCTCTACGTCCTTGGAGATGCCGCGGCCAACAGAGACGACCACGTCAGCGCCGATCAGGTCAACCAGCTTCTTGGCGGCCTTGACCACCTCGACCACCTCGGTCTGCACATCGGCCTCAGACAGCTCAAAGCTGGGCTTGATGATCTCGCAGGCGTCGGCCTTGGCCTGGTCAAAGGCGGCCTTCTTCATCACGCCGGGACGGACGGTGGCCATGGCGGGACGGAACCGGGGGCAGATGATGGAGGCCATCAGGTGGCCGCCGAAGGCGGGACGGGTCATCTTCAGGTCACGGGACACGTCGTGCTTCTGGCCCAGCACCACAGCGTGGCTGGTGGCGTCGATACGCTCGGGGGCCAGGGTGGAGTTGGCCTTCAGGAAGTCCTTGTAGATACCCATGTCCACGTCCAGGTGGGTGCAGTCGGCGCACAGGCCGGTGTGCAGGCGGGCGGCGCAGCGGGGGCCCAGGTCACGGCCAATGTTGGTAGCGCCGATGAGCATGATCTCAGGCTTGTACTCCTCGATTACGTCGCAGATGACCTTGGTGTAGCCGTCGGTAGTGTAGTTTTTCAGCAGGGGGTGGTCGCAGACGTACACGCCGTCGGCGCCGTAGCCGCCCAGCTCCTTGGCAATACCCTCAATGCCGTCGCCCAGCAGGATGCCGTACAGCTTGGTGTCCAGTTCGTCGGCCAGCTTGCGGCCCTCGGAGATGAGCTCAAAAGAGGTGGGCATCATGCTGCCCTGGCGCTGCTCACAGAATACCCAGACTCCGCCCTTGAAGGCAGCGACATCGGAACTATTAAAAGTAGACATATTCGTTTATCTCCCTTCTCAGATCATGTGCTTGGCGGCCATGATGCCGGCCAGCTTCTCGCAGGTAGCCTTGTCGGCGCCCTCCAGCATCATGCCGGCACCCTTCTGGGGGGGAGTGAAGGAGGTCAGGATGTTGGTGGGGGAGCCGCTCAGGCCGATGGTGTCCTTGTCGATGAAACGGTGATCCTTCAGGGTGTTGTAGTCGAAGATCTCATAGGGCTTGGAGTAGCACTCGAAGACGCCGCCCACGCTCATGTAGCGGGGAGTGTTCAGCTCCTTGATGCAGGTGATGAGGCAGGGGGTCTTGACCTTGATGGTCATGTAGCCGTCCTCCAGCATACGCTTAACGGTGATGGTGTCGCCGTCCTTGGTGATCTCGGCGGCGTAGGACACCTGGGGCAGGCCCAGCTTCTCGGCGATCTGGGGGCCGACCTGGGCGGTGTCGCCGTCGATAGCCTGACGGCCGCACATGACAATGTCGTCCTTCTCCACACCGATGGTGTCGATAGCGGCGGCCAGGATCTGGGAGGTGGCGTAAGTATCGGAGCCGCCGAACTCACGGGCGGACACCAGAATGGCGCGGTCCACGCCCCGGGCCATAACCTCGCGGAGCATACCCTCGGCGGGCGGGGGGCCCATAGAGACAACGATAATTTCAGCGCCGGTCTGCTCTTTCAGCACCAGGGCGGCCTCAACAGCGTTCAGGTCGTCGGGGTTGGTGATGGCGGCCATGGAGGCGCGGTTCAGGGTACCATCGGGGTTGACGGCCACCTTACCGGAGGTATCGGGGACCTGCTTGACACAAACAATGATTTTCATTTTGATCTGCCTCCTATCTTATTTTACGCCCATGTACTTGGCGATGACCATGCGCTGGACCTCGGAAGTGCCCTCGTAGATCTCGGTGATCTTGGCGTCGCGCATCATGCGCTCCACGGGGTACTCGCGGGTGTAGCCATAGCCGCCGAACAGCTGAACGGCGCGGCGGGTCACGTCGGAGGCGGTCTCAGCGGCGAACAGCTTGGCCATGGAGGCCTCCTTGCTGTAGTCGCCGTGCTCCTGCTTCTTCATAGCGGCGGCGTAGACCAGGTGCTGCGCGGCCTGGGTGCGGCACTCCATATCGGCCAGCTGGAACTGGGTGTTCTGCATCTGGCTCAGGCGCATCTTGAACTGAACGCGCTCCTGGGTGTACTTCACGGCCTCCTGAATGGCGCCCTCGGCCAGCCCCAGAGCCTGGGAGGCAATGCCAATACGGCCGCCGTCCAGGGTCTGCATGGCGATCTTGAAGCCGCCGCCCTCTTTGCCCAGCAGGTTCTCCTTGGGGACAATGCAGTCCTCAAAGATCAGGTCACAGGTGGAGGAGCCGCGGATACCCATCTTCTTCTCGTGCTTGCCGGTGGAGAAGCCGGGGAAGGACTTTTCCACAATGAAGGCGGAGATGCCCCGGTTGCCCTTGGACTTGTCGGTCATGGCGAAGACCACAAAGGTATCGGCCACATTGCCGTTGGTGATGAAGCACTTGGTGCCGTTGAGGACGTAGTGGTCGCCCTCCAGAACGGCGATAGTCTGCTGGCCGGAAGCGTCGGTGCCGGCGCCGGGCTCGGTCAGGCCGAAAGCGCCGATCTTCTTGCCGGAGCACAGGTCGGGCAGATACTTCTTCTTCTGCTCCTCGGTGCCGTGCTCAAAGATGGGGGCGCAGCACAGGGAGGTGTGGGCGGAGACAATGACGGCGGTGGTGCCGCACACCTTGGCCAGCTCCTCCACGCACATGGCGTAGGAGAGCACGTCGCCGCCGGCGCCGCCGTACTCCTTGGGGAAGTAGATGCCCATCATGCCCAGCTTGGCCATCTTCTCCACGGTCTCCATGGGGAAGCGCTCCTCCTCGTCGATCTCCTCGGCCAAAGGCTTGACCTCAGTCTCGGCGAACTCGCGGTACATTTTGCGGACCATCTCTTGCTCTTTAGACAGGTGAAAATCCATTTTGCAGTCCTCCTAGTTTAAATTCTTGGCACTATCGTGAGCGCTCCCGCCGTCCCCTGGCCGGAGACAGAAGAGCAAAACGATACATGACAGTACACCAAACCCGCCCCTCATCTTTGTTAGATTTTTAACAAAGATGAGGCGAAAAAAGAGCAACACGGGCCGACCCCGCTGTTGCGGCGCTTATCAGGTTTGGCATATGTAGTGTCTAACCATTGAAATTATATCGGTTTTTCGTCTTTAAAGCAAGTGGGACAGCCCTATCAATTTAGACAGTTTTTCTTCTTTTAATTTGTGCAAAAGCACAAAAATGCCGCCCTCTGCTGTTTTTTTCCTCTGTAGCTATTGACTGTAAAGTGCCTTGATAGTGTATACTGCCTGTGAGAAGAAGGGAAAAGGAGGGGTACATATGACGATAAAGGAAGCGGAGCTTCATACGGGATTGACCCGGGCCAACATCCGCTATTATGAGGATCAGGGCTTTTTCTCCCCCGCCCGGGGGGAGAACGGCTACCGGAACTACTCCGACGAAAATGTGGACACCTTATTAAAAATCAAGCTGCTGCGTCAGCTGGGCTTCTCCCTGGAGGAGATTCACCAGCTCCAGCAGGGGGAGCAGTCACTGGAGCCCGCCCTGGAGCGGAGGGAGGAGGCGTTGGAGCGTCAGCGCCAGGAGCTGGACCAGGCGGCCCGGCTGTGCCGGGACATGCGCTCAGACGGGGTGAGCTTCTACACTTTGGACGCCCGGCGCTATCTGGACCGGCTGGCCCAGGCGGAGGAGGTTGTGGCCAGAGATCAGGACCCGGTGCGCATTTTCCCCTGGCGGCGGCTGTTTGCCAGGGAGATCGACCTCCTGCTCTGCTTCACGGTGCTGGTGGTGCTCCTCCAGCTGTTTGCCCGGATGAACCTGATTCGGGTGAATGGGAACGGAGGCAGCCTGTTCCTTCTGAATCTGGGGGCTCTGGTGCTGCTGCTGGGGATGGAGACCCTGTCACTTACCCTCACCGGGACCACGCCGGGCAAGTTCCTCTTCGGGCTGAAAATCCTGCGGGAGGACGGCAGCCGGCTGGACTTGGCAGAGGCGGGCCAGCGGACTGTCTATGTGGTGCTGTTCGATGGCGCTGCCCATACGCTGATGGGCAGCCGCATTCCGCTGCTTTCCATCGCCGGAATCGGGATGCTGGTCTGGGCCTGCTGGCAGGTATACCACGAGAAGCCCCTGTTCTGGGAGGCGGACCAGCTCTACCTGGACGGCAGCACCCGGGAGCGGGTCTTTTGGGACGATCACCGAAATTACCTCCGGGTGGCGGGATATCTGGCGGCGTGGGCCATGTGCCTAGGGCTGATGGTAGGGGGACATTTTCTGGCCGCCCGTCCGCCCCACCGGGGACCGGCGCTGACGGTGGAGCAGTTTGTGGACAACTACAACCAATTTATGGAGTTCTCCTGTGGGAGAGAAAACCTGACTTACCGCCTGACGCAGTCGGGAGCCTTTGAAACGGTTACCCAAGACAGCGGAGGGACGGTGGTTATCCATCTGTGGGGGGAGTCTCCTGTGCCTCAGGAGTCCTTCCAATTTACCGAGGAGGACGGCGTGCTTACACAAGTGAAGCTGGTGCGGTCTTACGACAGCGGGGGCCCTATTACACAGGGACAAACCTATGCCGTCGGCCTCCCCTATGAGAAGATAGCTGTGGCAGCGCGCTCCTTCCTCTGGAAGCCCCTGGGCCAGCAGGGCACGGCGGAGCTGTACAAGCAGCTGGTTGCTCAGGAGGGTGGCCTCCACTGGGAGCGGGAGGGCTTTGCCATCCACAGCCAGGCCCGGTTTTCCGGCTACCGCCAGTTTGGCGACGACGCCCTGTTCGCCCAGGAGGGGGAGGCACAGAACTATTTTGTGGAGTGTACCATAACACGGACAGCATAAAAGTCCCGCCCCCTGCAGGGGGCGGGACGCTTGGTTTTCGTTCAAATCAATCTTTGGCCAGCGTAAAGCGGCTTACCAGATGTTTCAGGCTGTCCGCCTCGGCGGACAGCTCCTCGCTGGCGGCGGCGCTCTCCTGGGCAGTGGCGCTGTTGGTCTGCACTACGGCGGAAATCTGGTCCACCCCTTCGGTGACCTGGGCAATGGCGGCGGTCTGGCTCTCCACCGCATCCACTACAATAGACATCTTGCTGGTCACATGGCCTGCGCTGACAGCAGTTTTCTCCAGGGACTCGGTGACCTTATTCACCGCCTGGCCGCCCTCGTTGACAGCGGCGATAGAGCCCCCGATCAGGGCCTTGGTGGCCTTGGCCGCCTCATCGGACTTGGAGGCCAGGTTGCGCACCTCGTCGGCTACCACAGCAAAGCCCTTGCCGGCAGCCCCCGCCCGGGCGGCCTCTACGGCGGCGTTCAGGGCCAGAATGTTGGTCTGGAAGGCGATATCCTCAATAGTGGCAATGATTTTGGAGATCTCCGCAGAGGAGCTGGAGATCTTCTCCATGGCCCTGTTCAGATCCTTCACATACTCCATACTGACACTCAGGTGGCCGCCGGCCTCGTTGACAAACTGGCCTACCTCGCCTGCGGCAGCAGCGGTAGTCTTGGAGCTGCTGGAGATATCGGTTATGGTGGCCGCCAGCTGTTCCACGGCGCTGGCCTGCTCCATAGAGCCTTGGCTCAGAGTCTGGGCGCCCATAGAGACCTGGCCGCTGGCGGAGGACACCTGCCCAGCGGCAGAGTCGATTTGGCGGATGGTATTGCTCAGCGACATTTTCAGCGTGCGCATGGAGGACAGGATATTTCGGTAGCCGCCCACATAGGCCTCCCGGTGGGAGGACTGGATATCAAAATTCTGGTTGGCCATCTCATTAAGCAAAAAGTCGATATCGTTGATGATGGTGTTCAGGCCCTTCACCATCTCCGCCGTGGACCGGGTCAGCTCCGCCGTCTCGTCCTGGCCGGTGGCCTGGGGAACGGGAGAGCTGAGATCACCCTCCACCAGCAGCTTCATCCGTTTGACGCACGCCTGCATGGGCACGCTGATGTTGCTGGACAGCTTGACCGCCACCACGATCGAGGCCAGGATAGAGGCCACAATGACCGCCACGTTGATAATCATGCCAAAATATGTATCGGCCAAAAAGTTCACCTTGGGCGAGGCCACAGCCAGGCTCCAGCCGTCAGTTCCGTTCACAGGGGCGAAGGCCAGAAAGCGGGAGCCGTCCTCGGCCTGGATGGTTCCAAAGCCGTTCTCGCCCCGGCGCATTTCGGCGTGGAGGGCGGCCCGGCTTTTCAAAGACTTGTCGTTCTGGGCCTCCCGCTCCACATTCTGGGTGGTGATGGTGTCCAGAGTGATATCGGCGATGGTGTCGCCGTTTTTGTTAATCATATAGGCCCGGCTGTTCTCCCCGATCTTAATGGAGGAGACAATGTCGTTCAAAAAGGTCTCCTGGGGGACAAAGTAGACCACGCCTACGATTCTGGAGCCGTACTCCCCGTTGGCGTAGAGGGGGGCGGCCACAATGATGGACAGATCGCCGGTAATTTTGCTGACCAGGGGCTCGGACACATAGACATTGCCCTGCATGGCCTGCTGCACATATTCCCGGTCAGAGTAGTCGTTGCCGTCAAAGATACTGCGGCCGTCTGAACCGATAATATTGCCCCGCTGGAAGCCGTGCATAGCGGCGCGTTCATCTATAATGGCCTGCTTTTCCGCTATGGAGGTGGAAAAAGCGGCCAGCTCGGGGGTACAGCCTGCGTCAATGGCCACATTCTTGTAGGCAGTCAGCTCCTGCTCCACCCGCTCCGCAGCCAGAACTGCGGTCTCACTCATCAGCCGGTCCACTGTGGCAATGGTGCTTCTGTAGTTCAGCGCAATGCTGGACATCCCCACCAGAATCAGGGCGGCCAGGACTGTGGCCATCAAGCTCACAGTGATCTTTTTCCGAATACTCTTCATCTCTCTCCACCTCAACAATTATTAGCTGCTCAGCGTTCAGCTTATATTGACAATTTTATTATATGGGCAAATGCGTCTGTTTGTCAATGCCTTCTGTTGCTTTTGGAGGAGAATTCCTGTGCTTTCGGTTCCTTTCGGGCCGTCTTCTAAAGATTAGAGATGCAGGTGTTCAAACAGGGTCATTACCCCGGAGATGCCTACCAGGGCGTAGACAAGCTTGCGCATCAGCTCCACATTGATCTTCTCCAGAATTTTTACCCCCAGCATCTTGCCCACAGTGATTCCAATGATGCCGATGATGGTGACAGGCAGAAATTCCAGGGTGTAAAAGCCCTTCTGCATGCGGATCACCAGGTTGATGGTGGTGGTGATGGCGAAGAGGAACTGGAGACTGCCGATATACTCCTCCTTGCTCTTGGTGGCCACCAGGAAATACATGGCCAGCAGGGGCCCGCCAATGCCGAACAGGGCGCTGCATACGCCTGAAATCAGGCTGCACACCGAGGCGCTGATCAGGTTGGGCCGGATGGAAAAGCTGGAGGGCACAAAGGCAAAATACAGGGCAATGACGATAAGAAATACCCCAAAGGAGATGCCAATGACCTCCAGGTCCAGGTTGCCGGCCACCTGGAGGGTGACCACACTGCCCAGCTCATAGATTACAGTGGGCAGGATCATCACCCGGAGGTCAATCTGTTTGCGGTAGTGCCAGGCCAGCCCGGCGGTAATCCCCAGGGTGATGGAGGAGGTGATGGCCGGGGCCTGGAGCATGTTGAAAAAGTGGGGCATGACCATCATAATCAGGATGGCCGAACCAAAGCCTGTAACGGACTGCACCACGCCCGACACTGCGGACACGACAAGTATGATTCCCCAAAGCATAATATGACCTCTCTTCTTTCTTTATTTTTACAGCCCGGGACTTGATGAAAGGGGCCGGGCGGCCTCCCGGCGCAGGGCACCCCGGTAGAAGGCGGCGGCCACCACCAGGGAGATAGCGTCTACAATGGGCTGGACCCACATGCAGCCGTACAGAGGGAACAGGGAGTCCATCACAAACAGCAGGGGGATGTCCAGGATGCCCTTTCGGAGGATGGAGCAGGCCAGTGAAGCCTTTACCTCCCCCATGGCCTGGAACTGGATAATCATAGGGTAGCACAGGGCCATGAGGGGCATGCAAGTGACCATGCGCCTCAGAAAAGCGGCGCTGTAGGCGATGGTGACCGGGTCTTTGATGAGCAGGGAGGACAGCTGTACGGCGAAGATCTCATACACCACCACGCAGGTCAGGGAAAAGCCCACCGTCAGGCAGCAGCCGAAGCGGAAGACGGCGGCCCGCCGCTCCCGGTTGCCGGAGGAGTAGTTGTAGGCCAGCAGGGGCAGGATGCCGTTGGACACACCGGTGGAGAAATAGAGGGGGAGCATGTCCAGCTTTTTGATGATGCCCAGGGCGGCCACGGCCTGGGTGGTGTATTTGGACACAAATTTGCTCTGGGCGGACACCGCCACTACCGTCAGGGCGTACTGCAAGGCGGAGGGCAAGCCAATGGACAGGATGGTTTTAAGGTACACCGGCGCATAGCGCAGGCTGGCGGGAGAGGGGGTTAGAACGGTGGACCGCCTCTTGACGGCCAGGTAGCCGGTAAAGTAGAGGGTGGCGGCCACGTTGGACAGGGCGGTGGCCATGCCGGCCCCCACCGCCCCCATCCCCAAAAATTGAGGCAGGATAAACAGGGGGTCCAGCAAGATATTCAGCACGCCGCCCAGAGACACGCCCAGAGAGGCGTGGGCGGCCCCTCCCTCCGCCCGGACCAGGTTGGCGAACAGGGTGTTCATCACTACAAAGGGTCCGCCCAGGGCCACCACCCAAAAGGCGTAGCCGCTGGCCAGGGCGTAGGTATCTCCGGTGGCGCCGCACAGATGGAGCACAGGGTCCATGAGCAGATAGAACAACCCGGAGAACAGGCAGGCGGCCAGCAGTCCAAACCACATGGAGATGGCGGAGATGTGCCGGGCCCCCTGATCGTCCTTTCTGCCCAGCGACCGGGCAATGGCGCTGGCCCCGCCCACCCCGAACAGATTGGAGATGGCGGTGAGCATCAGGAAGGAGGGAAAGGCTACCGTAATGGCGGCGGTCTGATTGGGGTCGTTGAGCAGCCCTACAAAATAGGTGTCGGCCAGGTTGTACACCAGCGTTACCATCTGGCTGGCCACGCCGGGCATGGCCTGGAGAAGCACCGCCTGTTTGACAGGCAGGGTCTCAAAAATGGCCTGTTTTCGTTCGTTCACAGCTATCCCTCCTCCGAAAGGACCTCTGTATCCCGGGCGCTTTGGTAGACCCGCTCCAGCAGGCGGAGCAGCAGCTCCTCCTCTTGGGGGGAGATGTCCTGGAACAGCCGGCCCACTGTCTGCTCCCGGCGGCCGGCCACCCTGGCGGCCAGCTCCCGCCCCTGGGGGGACAGGGATACCAGCACCACCCGGGAGTCACGGGGGGAACGGCGGGAGTCCAGCAGGCCCTTGTCTGCCATGCGCCGGACCAGACCCTGGGCCGTCTGATGGGTGACCCCCAGGTAGTCCTTCAGCTCGGTGACTGAGGCCTCCTGCCTGGAGGAGAAAAACAGCAGACAGTCAGACTGCCCCGCAGTCAGCCCCATGGCCTGGGCCCGCCGGCCCCGGTTCTTTACGATCTGGTGGGACAGCTTTAGGATCAGCCGGCCCAGTTCATCCTCCTGGCTGTTCAGCATGGCCTTCGCCTCTTTTCTGCATTTGTCACGTCGATTATACAGTATGCTGTATAATCTGTCAATGACCGAAACGGTGTTGACCAGGGAAATCAATTTTGGCGCTGTAGGGCGCGATGCCCCGGCGCGCCGTTTACAAAAGCCGTCAACCAGCGGCGGGCCGAGTCGTCCCGCCCTGCAAATACGGCTGGATGCTCTAAAAATTGATTTCCGTGCGGTGCTGATGCCTGGTACAATGCCGAAGAAGAAAGCTGAAACGTTGGTCTGCGCAGATTGTCATTTTCTACTATACTTTTTCCTGGTTCAATGTTAAAATATCTTTCACAGAAATGAGAAAAGGGGATATCTTATGGTAATTGCTGGCTTTTCCCAATTAAAGTCCAAACTTCACAACCTTCCGCCCAAAACAGCCGTGGTGGCGGCGGCTCATGATGAGCACACGCTCCAGGCGGTGTTTGCCGCCCAGCGGGACGGGCTGATTCGACCCATCCTGGTGGGACATCGGGAGGAGATTTTATCTATTGCCCACGGATTGGGCCAGGAGCTGTCCCCCGACTGTGTGGCGGACGCCTCTGACGACGCCGGATGCGCCGCCAGGGCTGTGTCGCTGATCCGTTCCGGAAAGGGGACCATGCTCATCAAGGGCATGCTCCAGACGGGTACCCTGTTGAAGGCGGTGGTCAACAGGCAGTCGGGCATCCGGGCCAGCGAGGTCATGTCCCATGTAGCCATTCTGGACGTGCCCAGCTACCACAAGCTGTTGTACGTCACCGACGGCGGTATGGTGGTGGCCCCGGATCTGGAGCAGAAGAGGCGCATTTTGAAAAACGCGGTGGATTTCTGCCGCTTTTTGGGCTACGACTGTCCTAAGGCAGCGGCTCTGTGCGCAGTAGAA
This sequence comes from Flintibacter muris, assembly GCF_943192995.1. Taxonomy (GTDB): domain Bacteria; phylum Bacillota; class Clostridia; order Oscillospirales; family Oscillospiraceae; genus Lawsonibacter; species Lawsonibacter muris. The sequence goes on along the minus strand of NZ_CALPCP010000017.1, from coordinate 36,204 downwards.
ACGGTGACACCCTCCATGCCCGAGACGGCGGACGCAGCTGTGTTGAAGGCGGAGGGGGAGCGGGGCGATTTCGGGCCCTGCGTTGTGGAGGGCCCCATCTCCCTGGACCTGGCAACCGACGCTGAGGCCGCCCAGGTGAAGGGCTACCACAGCCCGGTGGCCGGGGACGCCGACATCCTGCTGGCCCCCTCCATCGCCGCAGGCAATCTGCTGGGCAAGTCCCTGTACGGCCTGGCCGGGGGCGAGATGGCCGGAGTGGTGCTGGGAGCCAGGGCGCCCATCACCGTCAACTCCCGGGGGGCCACGGCGGAGGAAAAATACTGGTCTATTTTAATCTGTGCGGCCATGAGCCGGGAGGAAGATCATGTCTTATGATATCTTAGTGCTGAACCCCGGTTCCACCAGCACCAAGGCGGCGGTGTACCGGGACGAGCGCCTGCTGAACACACGAAATATGGTTCACACCAACCAGGACCTGGCCCCCTACCCCGCGCTCAATGACCAGCTGGACTACCGGGTAGGCATGGTGCGCAGCTGGCTGGCGCTGGAGGGTTACGACCTGGCGCAGCTGTCCGCGGTGGTGGGACGGGGAGGCATTATCCCCAACATTGTGTCCGGAGGCTATCTGGTGGACGACGCCCTCACCGACTGCCTGCTTCACCACACCGTCTTTGACCACGCCTCCAATCTGGGGGGGCTGATGGCCCGGGAATTTGCAAAGCCGCTGGATATTCCCGCCTATATCTACGACGCCGTCACCAGCGACGAACTGCTTCCGGAGGCCCGGGTTACCGGCTTTAAGGAGGTCACCCGCACCAGCTTCTGCCATGTTCTCAACGCCCGGGCCACCGGCCACAAGTACGCCCAGGCCATGGGCCGGCGGTATGAGGAGATGAATCTGGTGGTGGCCCACCTGGGGGGAGGCATTTCCGTATCCGCCCACAGCCACGGGCGGATCATCGATTCTGTGTCTGACGACGCAGGCCCCTTTTCTCCCGACCGGGGAGGCAGCCTGAATATGCTCTATGTGCTGGACATGTGCTACTCCGGCAAGTACACCAAGGCAGAGATGCTGAAAAAGCTGCGGGGCGAGGGGGGCATGTCCGCCCTGCTGGGCACCCACGACTGCCAGGAGGTGGAGCGGCGCATCGCCCGGGGGGATGAGTGGGCCGCCCTGGTCTATCAGGCCCAGGCTCTCCAGATCGCCAAGGGAATCGGCACCATGCTGGCCTGCTTTACCGAACTGATTGACGGGGTGATTCTCACCGGCGGGCTGGCCAACTCCAAAATGCTCACCGGAAAGGTCATTGACTATCTGCACAACCTGTGCCGGGTGGTGGTAATTCCCGGGGAGAACGAGATGGAGGCCCTGGCCCTGGGTGGCCTGCGCATCCTCCGGGGAGAGGAGGATGTCCACCAGTTCCACCCCGTCTGTCCTGTGATGCAAAGTTGAACGTTCGTTTCATGGCAGCGGCCAATCAGAGGCTGAGGAGGACATTCTAAAAGCGGTATAGACCGCTATCGAGCAGAGGCCCAAACTGCTGTGGACAATCCATGGCAGTTTTTTGTTGGGAGTCAATTTTCAGAATATCCAGCCGTATATGCAGGGCGGGACGACTCGGCCCGCCGCTGGCCGGCGGCTTTTGCCAACGGCGCGCCGGGGTCGTCGCGCCCTACAGCGCCAAAATTGATTTCCTGGTTTTTTTGTTTCCCCTATTCTAATTTCCCCGGAAATCTGCTATAATCAACTGATACACATTTTTCTGTTGGGAGGACCTATGGAACGACTGGAGGAGCTGAAAAAACGGCTGACAGAGGGCTGTCCGGGGCTGGAGCTGCGGGTCAATGAGCCTATGTCCAGGCACACCACCTTCCGTATCGGCGGTCCGGCGGCGCTGATGGCGCTGCCCAGGACGATTACGGAGGCAGCATGTGTGCTCAAAACCGCCTGGGAGCTGGATGTGGACCCGTTTTTCCTGGGCAACGGGAGCAATTTGCTGGTGGCGGACGAGGGCTGCCCCGGCTTTGTGGTCAAGCTGGCCGGAGAGTTTGAGGAGATCTGTCTTCATCCTTCTCCCCAAAACGGACAGCCGCTTTTGAGCGCGGGGGGTGGCGCGCTTCTGTCCAAGCTGTCCCACCAGGCTCAGAAATGGGGCCTTACCGGGCTGGAGTTCGCCAGCGGTATTCCGGGCAGCGTGGGCGGCGCTATTACCATGAATGCCGGGGCTTACGGCGGGGAGATATCTCAAAAGCTGCTTTGGGTCTGTGTGCTGGACCGGAACGGAGAGAAACAGAATTTCCGCGCTTCAGAGTGCAGCTTTGACTATCGGAAAAGCATTTTTTCCGGCGGTGATTTTTTTGTTGTGGAGGCCCTTTTCCGTCTGGAACCGGACGACCCCGCTGCCATCAAGGCCCGTATGGACGAGCTGACCGCCCAGCGAAAGGCCAAGCAGCCTCTGGAGTACCCCAGCGCCGGGTCTATGTTCAAGCGGCCAACCGGCCACTTCGCCGCCGCCCTCATAGACCAGTGCGGCCTGAAAGGGCTCACCGCAGGCGGGGCTCAGGTGTCGGAAAAGCACGCCGGGTTTGTGGTTAACCGGGGCGGAGCCACCTGCGCCGATGTGCTGGAGCTGGTGCGGCAGGTGAAGGAGCGGGTCCTCCAACAGACCGGCGTGGAGCTGGAGATGGAGGTTAAGGTACTGAAATGAAGCTGAGTGAACGGTACCCGGTGAGCATTTACGCCGTCCGGGAGAAAACCACCCTGCTGGTGCCCACAGTGGGCATCAAATGCGCGTCCCATGAGGCCAGAAAGCTGCCCTGGCTGCCCCAGGCGGAGGAGCTGGGTGCGGCGGTGCTGGAGCTGCTGGGCGAGCTGAAAGCGGGGCGCATCCAGTACGACCCGGAGGCCAAGGGCTACTGGTTCCAGCCGGGTATCCGGAGCTGGAAAGCTTTCCAGGCCGCGTCCTCTTCGGTGGATGTAGTGCTGAGAGGGACAGAACTGTCCATTACCCGGTGGGATGGCCGCTCCGAGCGGGGCTTTGTCCCGGAGCTGGAGCCCTGTACAGTGCTCCGGGATGGGGCCGGCCCCAAAGAGCTGGGTGAGGCCATTCTGGCCGCGCTGATCCCCCTGGTGGAGAAGGAACGGGGCTAGTTGCCTAAAATTGTGCTGCAAAAGAGAGTGATACTATGGAATTTGTAATCATTTCCGGCCTGTCCGGGGCGGGAAAGAGTAAGGCGGCCTCCTTTATGGAGGATATGGACTACTTCTGTGTGGACAATCTGCCGGCGCCTCTGATTCCCAAGTTCGCAGAGCTGGGTATGGCCGGGTCAGGGGAGTACAACCGGGTGGCCCTGGTCACCGATGTCCGGGCGGGCACCAATTTTAATGGACTGTTCCAGGCTCTGGAGGCCCTGGAGACTATGAAGTGTCCCTACCGCATTTTGTTTATGGACGCCGCCAGTGAGGTTATTATCAAGCGGTACAAGGAGACCCGCCGGTCCCATCCCCTCTCGGAGGAGGCGGACAGCCTGGAGGGGGCCATTGAGCTGGAACGGAAAATGCTTGCCCCCCTCCGGGAGCGGGCGGATAAGATTATCGACACCACCAATCTGTCTACCGCCAAGCTGAAGGGGGTCCTTCGTCAGATGTTCGGCCGCGCAGGCACTTGCGAGGGACGGATGGAGGTGCGGGTGACCTCCTTCGGCTTCAAGCACGGGGTGCCCATGGAGGCCGACCTGATTTTCGACGCCCGTTTCCTGCCCAACCCCTTTTATGTCACCGAGCTGCGCCCCCTCACCGGCCTGGATGCCGGAGTGCGGGACTATGTGTTCAGCAGCGGCCAGGGAGAGGAATTCATGACCCGGCTGTGGGAGCTGGTGGGCTGGCTGCTGCCCCGGTATGAGGAGGAGGGAAAGACCTCCCTGGTCATCTCTATCGGCTGTACCGGCGGGCACCACCGCTCGGTGGCCATTGCCCACGCCCTGGGGGAGAAAATCAAAGCTCAGGGCTGGCCCGTAACCGAGAGCCACCGGGATTTAGGACGAAACTGAGGAGGCTGTGCTATGGAACTTGAACAGCTGTATGAAAGTGTATTCCGGTTGAGGGAAAGGGGTGCGGTGGCCAACACCTACAGCGGCACCGGGGAGCTGGATGATTCGGATGGGGACGCCCTCAGCGAGCTCATAGAGTACATCTACGTCCGGCATGCCCAAAACCGGCCTGATTAGCTGGAGGCCCTGTACCAGATTCTGGTCTGGCAGTTTGATACCTTTCACGAGGGGGCGGACGTCTATTATGAGAACTTCTACGGCAGTTCCCCCCGGGAACTCCAGGTGAAAACGGCGGATTTTCTGGAGAAGCACGGGTATCAGGAAATCGCGGCCCAATACCGCCAGGGCATGGATTCCACGACCCAGGGCATTTATAAGTGGATGGACGAACATCAGGAGGCGGTCTGGCAGTTCAGTCTGGAAATGCTGGAGGCGCACAGAGCGGACTGGCCGGAGCCGGAGGAGAGGAACGAACATGGCTGAATCTTATCCCACCCTCCAGCAGTGGGAGCGGGGGCCGAGGATCGTCGCCGTAGGCGGCGGAACGGGGCTGTCCACCATGCTGCGGGGCTTGAAAAAATACACACAGAATCTCACCGCCATTGTCACGGTGGCGGACGATGGCGGTGGCTCCGGTATGCTCCGCCAGGACCTGGGTATGCCTCCGCCGGGGGACATCCGCCACTGTATGGAGGCCCTGGCCAACACGGAGCCCATCATGGAAAAGCTGCTCACCTACCGCTTTACCGAGGGAACATTGGCCGGGCAGTCCTTCGGCAACCTGATTCTGGCCGCCCTCAACGGGGTGACCGGCTCCTTTGAACAGGCGGTTTCCGAAATGAGCCACGTGCTGGCCATCACGGGCCAAGTTATCCCGGTGACCAGTGCCGACGTGCAGCTGGAGGCGGTCTTTGCCAACGGCGCCCGAGTAATCGGGGAGTCGCAGATCGCCGCCTTTAAAAAGGAGCAGGACTGCCGCATCCACCATGTATCCCTCATCCCGGAGCGGCCCCAGGCCACCCCGGCGGCGCTGGAGGCCATTGGTGAGGCGGATCTGATTCTGCTGGGGCCGGGGAGCCTGTACACCAGTATTATCCCAAATCTGCTGGTGGAGGGGGTGGCCCGGGCCATTGCCCGGTCAGACGCCCCCAAGCTGTACATCTGCAACATTATGACCCAGGACGGGGAGACAGAGGGCTATACCGCCGCCGACCACCTGGAGGCCCTGCTGGTCCATGGGGAGCCGGGGCTGGTGGACCTTTGCCTGGCCAACACCGACCCGGTGAGCCCTGGGCTTTTGGAGAAATATCGGGAGGAGGATGCCGCCCCCCTGACAGTGGACCGGGAGCGGATCGCCGCCCTGGGCCTGGAACTGGTGGAGCGGCCGGTGGCCTCCACCGGAGGCGACTACGCCCGCCACGACCCGGATAAGCTGGCCTGGGCTGTTTTGGAAATCTACCGGAGCCGGGCGGTGCGCATTTTCCGGGGCGCACGGCGGTATATACTGGAGGAGTGACCATGTCCTTTGCGGGAGACGTGAAAACGGAGCTGTGCCGCACACCGCTGAGCCGCAGGTGCTGCGCCCAGGCGGAGGCCTATGGCACACTGCTCTACTGCAACACCTTTCAAAGCGGGGAGGCCCGGATTGTCACTGAAAACGAGGCCTTTGCCCAGCGCCTGCCCGTGCTGTTCAAAAAAGCCTTCAAGCTCACCTTTGACCGCCTGCCCCAAAGGGGCGGCAAGCAGGTCTTTTCCATCACCAGCCCGGAGAAGCTGGCGGTGATTTACCAGAGCTTCGGCACAGACCCGGGGGCGCTGGCCCTCCACGTCAATTTCGCCGTGCTGGAGGAGAGCTGCTGCCGGGCGTCCTTCCTGCGGGGGGCCTTTCTGGCCGGAGGCTCGGTCACCGACCCCCAGAAGGGCTACCACCTGGAGCTGGCTACCTCCCACCACAGCGTGAGCCGGGAGGTGCTGGCTCTGATGCGGGAGCTGGACCAGGAGCCCAAATCCGCCCAGCGCAAGGGGAACACGGTAATCTATTTTAAGCAGAGTGAAAAAATCGAGGACTTTCTCACCTGTATTGGCGCGCCGCTGTCCGCCATGGAGGTGATGAACGCCAAGCTGGAGCGGGACCTGCGGGGCAAGGTGAACCGCCGGGTGAACTGTGACGCCGCCAACCTGGACAAGGCGGTGGAAGCCGCAATGGCTCAAGTGGAGGCCATCCGCCGGCTGGAGCGGGAGGGAAAGCTGATCACGTTGCCGGACAAGCTCCGTGAGGTGGCCGCCCTCCGCCTGGCCCACCCGGAGGACACCCTGGCCCAGCTGGCCCAGCGCTGCGACCCGCCTATCACAAAATCGGCCCTGAACCACCGCCTTCGCAAGCTGGTGGAGCTGGGGAGGGAATGAGTTGTGACCTATGAATTGCAGCCGCTTAGAATCCAGACCGGCTGGGCGGTTCGGTGGAATGATTTTACCGAGTATGATATAACCGTCCACAGGCCGGAGGACACCTTTGAGCTTCATGAGGACCTGCTTCAGCTGTTTCACGAAAAGACCGGACTGACTATCGACCTGGGCTGGTATCCCAGTTATGACCCGGAGGGGCACTATCTCCTTCTGCTGGTCAGGGACTGCGGCTGGGACAGGCCGCTGGAGGCAGTGAAGACCAGATCAAAGGCCGAGATAATCACCCACATTGAAAAATGGATGGATCATGGCTTTTGGGGAAAGTACGAGGTATAAAAATCGGGCGGCCGCAGGCCGCCCCTACAGAAAACAATACAAGGAGAAAATTATGGCAGCATGTACCTTTCGTCCCGCCGCCCCCGGCGACGAGAAGCTGATTTTAAGCTTTATCCGTGCCCTGGCGGACTATGAAAAGATGTCCGACCAGGTGATTGACACCCCGGAACTGCTGCGGGAGTGGCTCTTTGAGAAAAAGACGGCGGAGGTCATCTTCGCCGAGGCAGAGGGGAAAGCGGTGGGCTACGCCCTGTTTTTCCACAACTTCTCCACCTTCCTGGGCCGGGCGGGCATCTACCTGGAGGACCTGTTTGTCCTCCCCGAGGAGCGGGGCCGGGGCTATGGCAAGGCTCTGCTCAAGGAGCTGGCCCGCATTGCCGTAAAGCGGGGCTGCGGGCGGCTGGAGTGGGCCTGCCTGGACTGGAACCAGCCCTCTATCGATTTCTACACCAAAAAAATGTGTGCCGTCCCTATGGACGAGTGGACGGTGTACCGCCTGACCGGGAAGACCCTGCAAGAGGCGGCAAAGCCGGAGTAGAGGCAGCAAAAGGCTCCCTCTCTGAGGGAGCTGGCAGCCCGCAGGGCTGACTGAGGGAGTCCGTTTCCGGAATACTTCCTCCGCCCCAGTGTGCGCACTGGGGCACCTCCCTCAAAGAGGGCGGCTATGCCGCCTGTGGCGGGATGAGAGAAATAAAGCGGTCTCAGCGCTTCAAAAAGGGGAGGGACAGCATTATGTCATGGTATTTTATGGTGGATACTTACATCAGCGAGGAGCAAGGCCGGGGGGAGTATGACGATTATATCCGCCGGGTAAAGCCCATTGTGGAGGCCTATGGCGGCAGGTATCTTGTCCGGACAGAGCAGGTCAGCCACCTGAGCAGGGAGCGCACTCCGCACAGGGCCATTGTCATCCGGTTTGACACCAGAGAGCAGCTGGACGCCTGCTTTTCGTCGCCAGAATACGGGGCCATCATGTTAAAACGTGCCGAAAGTGTTGACAGCCGGGCGATAATCGCGGAAGGCCTGGACTGATAGATAGAAAAAAGGAGGAACCTGCCATGTCCTTTGTCCACTTACACCTACATACGGAATTTTCCCTGCTGGACGGCGCCTGCCGCATCAAAAAGCTGGTGGAGCGGGTGAAGGACCTGGGGCAGGGGGCCGTGGCCATTACTGACCACGGCAACATGTACGGGGCGATCGACTTCTACCGGGCCTGCAAGGGGGCGGGGGTGAAGCCCATTATCGGCTGTGAGGTCTACGTGGCCCCCCGGGGGCGGACTCGGTTCCAGAAGGTCCACGAGTTTGACGCGGAGTCCAGGCACCTGGTTCTGCTGTGCCGGAACGAGGAGGGCTACCGCAATCTGTCCTACATGGTGTCCAAGGCCTATCTGGAGGGCTTTTACATCAAGCCCCGTATCGACATGGATCTGCTGCGGGAGCATACCTCCGGCCTGATCGCCTGTTCCGCTTGTCTGGGAGGGGAGATTCCCCGGCTGCTGATGGCGGGAGAGTACGAGACGGCCAAAGAGGTGTCCCTGGAGATGCGCTCCCTTTTCGGGGAGGACGGCTACTATCTGGAGCTCCAGGACCACGGCATTGCGGCGCAAAAGCAGGTAAACGCCTCCCTGATCCGCCTCAGCGGCGAGACGGGCATCCCCCTCATTGCCACCAACGATGCCCACTATCTGCGCCGGGAGGACGCAGAGGCCCAGGACATCCTCATGTGCATCCAGACGGGTAAGACGCTGGACGAACCCAACCGAATGCGGTTTGAAACCAAGGAGTTTTTTGTCAAGTCGGAGGAGGAGATGGCCGCCCTCTTCCCCAACCATCCCGAGGCCATTGAAAACACCGCCAGAATTGCGGAGCTGTGCAATGTGGAATTTGAGTTTGGCAAGTATCACCTGCCCCTGTTCCAGCTCCCCGAGGGCTGGACGGACGGGGATGCCTATTTCCGCAAGCTCTGTCTGGACGGCTTTGCCTGGCGCTATCCGGACCAGCCCCCGGAGTATTTAAAGCAGCTGAACTATGAGATGGACATGATCCGCAAGATGGGGTTTGTGGACTACTTTCTCATTGTCTCCGACTTCATTGGCTATGCCAAGGGCCAAGGCATCCCAGTAGGGCCGGGACGAGGCTCGGCGGCGGGGTCTATGGTGGCCTACTGCCTGAACATCACCAACGTGGACCCTATGGAGTACGGCCTGTACTTTGAGCGCTTTCTCAACCCGGAGCGAGTGTCCATGCCTGATATTGATATCGACTTCTGCCCCCGCCGGCGGCAGGAGGTGATCGACTATGTCAAGGGCAAGTACGGTGAGGACCATGTGGCTCAGATTGTCACCTTTGGCACCATGGCAGCCCGGGGCTCCGTGCGGGACGTGGGACGGGTGCTTGGGGTGCCCTACGGCGAGGTGGACGCCCTGGCAAAGCTCATTCCCAGCGGTCCGGGAGCGCTGCACATCACCCTGGAGGAGGCCCTCAAGTTGTCCAAGCAGCTCAAGGACGCCTATGAGGGCAGCGAGGTCACCAAAAAGCTGATTGATACCGCCATGGCAATCGAGGGCATGCCCCGGAATACCTCCACCCACGCCGCCGGGGTGGTCATCACCCGCCGCCCGGTGGTGGACTATGTCCCCCTGGCCGCCAACGACGGCCAGCCCGTCACCCAGTACGTCATGACCACCCTGGAGGAGCTGGGTCTTCTGAAAATGGACTTTCTGGGCCTGCGCAACCTGACGATTCTGGACGACGCGGCGAAAATGGTCCAAAAGATGGAGCCGGGCTTTACCCTGGAGTCCATCCCGGAGAACGACCCGGCTACCATGGCCATGCTGTCTGAGGGGAAGACCTCCGGTGTGTTTCAGCTGGAGTCTGCGGGCATGACCGGGGTATGCGTGGGGCTGAAGCCTAAAAATATAGAGGATATCTGCGCCGTGATCGCCCTGTACCGCCCCGGGCCTATGGACTCCATCCCACGATTCCTGGCCTGCGCCCAGGACCCGGCCAAGGTCACCTACAAGGACCCCTCCCTGGTGCCCATCCTGTCGGGCACCTACGGGTGTATCGTCTATCAGGAGCAGGTGATTCGTATCTTCCAGGACCTGGCGGGCTACTCTCTGGGCCAGGCGGACATGGTGCGCCGGGCCATGAGCAAGAAAAAGGTGAAGGAGATCGCAAAGGAGCGGGAGGCCTTTCTCCACGGCGACCCCAAGCGGAACATCCCCGGCTGTGTGGCCAAGGGCGTACCCGAGGAGGCGGCCCAGGCCATCTACGACGAGATGTACGACTTTGCCGAGTACGCCTTTAATAAGTCCCACTCCCTGGTCTACGCCATTGTGTGCTACCAGACGGCCTGGTTCAAGTGCCACCACCCAAAGCAGTACATGGCCGCCCTGCTCACCTCGGTGCTGGACTCCACCGAGAAGGTGGCCGAGTATATTGCCGAGTGCAAGGACATGGGTATCCCTCTTCTGCCCCCAGACGTCAACCAGTCCGGGGCCGACTTCACCGTGGTGGAGGAGGGCATCCGCTTCGGCCTGGTGGCCCTGAAGGGGGTGGGCAGGGCGTTTATTGTCAATCTGCTGTGTGAGCGGGAGAAAAACGGCCCCTTTGCCGATTTTATGGACTTCTGCGACCGGCTCTTTGACCAGGATATGAACCGGAGGGTGATTGAAAGCCTGATTAAAAGCGGAGCTTTTGATACCATGGGCTACCGCCGCGCCCAGCTGATGCAGGTGTACGGCCAGGTGCTGGACGGCATTGCCGCCGCCCGAAAGCGAAACGTGGAGGGCCAGCTGGACCTGTTCGGATTTGGCGGGGGAGAGGAGGACGCCTCTCCTCTGCCCGCCCTGGTCCTCCCCGACCTTCCTGAGTACACCCCCCAGGAGCTGATGAGCATGGAGAAGGAGACCACCGGCCTCTATCTGTCCGGCCACCCCATGGACCAGTACCGGGAGATTGCCAAACAGTTTGGAGCGGTGACCATTGGCTCCATTCTCAGCGATTTTCAGCGGGAGGACGGCCCCAAGGAGTACCGGGATGACCAGCGGGTGTCTATCGCCGGAGTGATCTCCACCTACCGCACCCGCACCACCCGGAATAATACGCTGATGGCTTATGTAAACCTGGAGGACGACACCGCCTCTATGGAGCTGCTGTGCTTCTCCCGCACCCTTAACGACAGCGGCAGCTATATCCGGGAGAACAGCGCTATTCTGGCCACCGGAAAGATCTCCGTCCGGGACGAGAAGGAGCCCCAGCTGATGGTGGACTCCATCCGCCCCCTGTCCGGCCTGGACAAGGAGGCGGGCGGAGGGAAGACCCTCTACCTCCGCCTGCCCAGCCGGGAGGACCCCCGGCTGCGGAAGGTGCGGCTGGCCCTGTCCTTCTTCCCGGGGGAGAGCCAGGTTGTGCTCTATTTTGAGGACTGCAAAAAGCGGGTGGGCTCCCGCTGTGAGATTCATCCCGCCCTGGTCAGGGACCTCACCGGACGGCTGGGGCAGGAGAATGTGGTGGTAAAGTAAAACGGCCAAGCCGGAAGGAGGAAGGGCCATGGTTATGGAATACCTGCGGGAATTTAATATGCCCTCCGTCCTCCTGAGGCTGACGCTGGCGGTGCTGTGCGGCGGGATGATCGGCGTCAACCGGGAGCACAAGCGGCGTCCGGCGGGCTTTCGCACCTATATGCTGGTGTGCTTGGGTTCCGCCCTCACCGGCGTGCTGAGCCAGTATCTGTGGGTGATGGTCCACACAGATTGGGTTGAGACCTCCGTTTTGCTGAACAAAACCACAGATGTCTCCCGAATCGGGGCCAAGGCCATTGGCGGCGTGGGCTTTCTTGGGGCGGGCACCATTATGATTACAGACCAGTCGGAGGTGAAGGGCCTGACCACCGCGGCGGGACTGTGGGCCTCCGCCTGCCTGGGCCTGGCCGTGGGGGCCGGGTTCTATGAGGGGGTGCTGGTGGGCTTTGCGGCCATCTTCCTGAGCATCAAGGTGCTGCCCCGCATTGAGGAGTTTTTGCTGTCCCGCTCACGGAACATGAATCTCTATGTGGAGCTGGTTTCACCGGAGTGCCTGCGGGATTTTATTGCCCTGCTGAAAGCTATGGATATCCAGATTTTTGACGTGGAGCTGGAGCGAAAAAGACAGAGCGGCAGCGGGGCCAGTGTGGTGTTTTACCTGCACCTTCCCAAGAGCCAATCCCATACCAAGCTGCTTGCCAACCTGTCCTACAGCCCGGACGTGCGGGCTATTGACGAGATATAGGGGGTGGAGACATGCTGCGTTGTTTGGATTTTCTGCGGGCAATGGATCTGCCCGGCATCACGCTCCGGGTGGTGCTGGCTCTGGTGTGCGGCGGCATGATCGGCATTGAGCGGGCGGAGAAGCGCCGGCCCGCCGGCTTTCGCACCCACATACTCATCTGCCTGGGGGCGGCTATCGCCGCTATGACCAGCGTACATCTGTTTGTAACCATGCACTACTACCTGGATGTGGCCCGTATGGGCTCCGGGGTGGTGTCCGGTATCGGCTTTATCGGCGCGGGCACTATTATGGTAACCCGGCGGCGGCGAGTAAAGGGGCTCACTACCGCGGCGGGACTGTGGGTGGTAGCCATTGTAGGGCTGTGCTGCGGCTTTGGATTTTACGAGGGGGCTGTCTATACCACTATCATGGTGCTGGTGGCGGAGGTGTTCTTCTCCAAGTTGGAGTACCGCCTGCTCCGGAACAATAAGGAGATCAACGTCTATGTGGAGTATACCAAGCCCTCCTGCCTGGAGGAGATTGTGGACCGGTGCCACATGCTGGGCGTGAAGATTGTGGATCTGGAGATGGCACGCAAAAGCGGCGAGGACAGCGCTTCCAGCGCCGTTCTGGCCCTCAGCTCCCGCCAGGGGGCCGGGAGGGAGGAGATTCTCCAGGCCCTGGCTGGGGTGGAAGATGTGATTACCGTTGTGGAGACGTAAAAAGGCTTCCCCTTAAAGGGAAGCCTTTGCCTATGCCGTGGTGCTGTACATTTCCGGCAAGCAAAACCGCAGACCCGGCGAGGAACGCGGCAGCGCCCGCTGGGGTAGTCCCCGCAAGCTTGACCGCAAATACCGGTACAAAGACGCCATCTTGACGCAGAATCTGCGGATGAGCTTATCTCACACTATAGCAAACTTCAAAATTGCTGACACCGGCTCTGTCTGTAGGGGCGGCAATTCTGACGATTGCTATAAATTTAAATGCTGTTGCCCTGTTTTTCATACAAGCCCTAATTGCACCGAAAAATGTTTTGTGTTATACTATCAATCATGGAAATGTTTTCACAACTATTGTTTAGATAGAAATGGGTCCAATCTGAACAACTTGCCAGTTGCTTTTGCGTCTCTTTTACTGCACATCTGCGACGGTTATAAAACGAAAGCTGAAATAGAGAGCCGGAGTTGTTTGTCTCTTATTCTTTTTCCGGCTTGTAAATTGCCATTTCTTTGTGCTTCTACTAAATTATACTTTAAGGAAGGTCTGCCCTGCGGGGGACGGTAGAATTGGGAGGGAAAGCTGTGAACAAAAACGAGAAGAGACACGGCGACTGGAAGCTGATTATTGGCGGCATCGTGCTGATCGTGGTGCTGTTCCTGGCCATCAAACTGATCTTTTGGGGCCTGGGGGAAATTATTCGGAGCAACCATCCGGAGGTCTACCAGAACCAGAGTACATCCATCTCCCAGGATGTCTCCTCCGGGAGCGGCGGGGAGGAGGACGCCCCCAGCTTCTGTGTCCACTGCGGCAGGGGACTGCCTGAGTCCTTTGAATGGGGGCAGTTCTGCCCATACTGCGGAGAGAAGGTGGAATAATGGAAAAGCTGAAGTGCCTGCGCTGCGGCGTGGAGATGGAATTTGTTGGCCGGGAAAAGATACAGCTGGGTCAAACCGGCTGGCTGCTGGGCGATCTGCCCAATCTGCTGTCCGGAGCGCTGGAAACGGCCATTTTCACCTGTCCCAAGTGCGGAAAGCTGGAATTTTTCCGAGGCGACTTTTTCGACGATGAGGGGGAGGCGCCCGGAGGCATTGCCCAGACCCGCTGTTCCAGCTGCGGCGTGCTTTATGAGATGGATTATCCCAAGTGCCCTCGATGCGGGACGAAAAATGAAAACTGGTAGGAGGCAAATGCCATGGGTTTTTTTGACAAACTGAAAAAAATCAACATTTTCGCCGGATTCGGCTCGGAGCTCACCGACGAGTTTTACGACGAGCTGGAGGAGTCCCTGATCCTGGCGGACACTGGTATGGACGTGACTCTGGAGCTGGTGGAGGAACTGCGGCGCCGGGTGAAATCGGAGGGTGTGAAGACGGTGGAGGGGGCCCGGGAGGTGATGGTGCAGGTTATCACCGACGCCCTCAGCGCCGGGGAGCTGTCCCTGGACCTGTCGACCCGGCCCTCAGTGGTGCTGTTTATCGGGGTGAACGGGGTGGGCAAGACCACCACCATCGGCAAGATCGGCCATCAGCTCCGGGGAGAGCGGAAAAAGGTGCTCCTCTGCGCCGCCGATACCTTCCGGGCCGCCGCCGCCGAGCAGCTCACCATCTGGGCCGACCGGGCGGGGGTGGACATTGTCAAGCAGCATGAGGGGGCCGACCCCGCCGCCGTGGTCTTCGACGCCATGTCCGCCGCCAAGGCCCGGAGCGCCGACGTGGTGCTGGTGGACACCGCCGGGCGGCTGCACAACAAGCAAAACCTGATGAACGAGCTGAACAAAATTTCCCGGGTGATCGACCGGGAGCTGCCCGGCTGCGCCCGTGAGACCCTGCTGGTGCTGGACGCCACCACCGGCCAGAACGGCCTGATCCAGGCCAAGCAGTTCAAGGAGGCGGCGGGGATCACCGGCATTGTCCTCACCAAGCTGGACGGCACCGCCAAGGGGGGGATCGCCATAGCGATAGCCAAGGAGCTGGGGGTACCCGTCAAATACGCCGGCGTGGGCGAGGGTATTGACGACCTGAAGCCCTTCGACGCCCAGGAATTTGCCCAGGCGCTGATCTGAACGCCTCCCTTTCAGCGAGCCATGCGGGAACCGCAAGGTTCCCAAAAAGCCTCCCTTCGCAAAGGGGGGTGGCATCCGCGTAAGCGGATGACGGAGGGTTTTCCCCTATCGATATACACCTGTTCCTTTGGAGAAAATCCCCACCGCCCTTCGGGCGGAGCCCCTTTGCGAAGGGGGCCTTTCCAGCAGCCCTGGGAGGTGCTGCGAAAATTTAACCATTTGTCCATAGACAAAAAGCAAAAATATGGTAGAATAAGGGGGAAGATTGTATGAAGCTGGTACTGGCCAGCAAGAACCAGAAGAAGCTGGTTGAGATGAACGACATCCTGTCCCACCTGGGGGTGGAGGTCTGCTCCGAGGCGGAGGCCGGGGTAGATGTGGAGGTGGAGGAGACCGGGACCACCTTTGAGGAGAACTCCCTGCTCAAGGCGAAGGCGGTGATGGAGGCCAGCGGCCTGCCCGCTATCGCGGACGACTCCGGCCTGTGTGTAGACTGCCTCAACGGGGCTCCCGGGGTGTACTCCGCCCGGTACGGCGGCGAGGACCTGGACGACGCGGCCCGATACCGCCTGCTGCTGGAAAACATGCGGGGTCAGCTGACCCGGACGGCGAAATTTGTCAGCGTGATTACCTGCTGCTTCCCCAATGGGGATGTGCTGTCCGCCCGGGGGGAGTGCCCCGGAACCATTGCCTACGCCCCCATGGGGGAGGGCGGCTTCGGCTACGACCCGGTGTTCTTTGTTCCGGAGCTGAAAAAGACCTTTGCCCAGCTGACCGCTGATGAGAAAAATGCCATCTCCCACCGGGGAAAGGCGCTGGAGGCCTTTCAGGTCAAGCTGAAGGAGTATTTAAACGGAATGTAGGGCGCGACGACCCGGCGCGCCGCATAGGTTACGGCGTGCCCGGTGGTCACGCCCAACAAAATAATAAAAAATGAGGATTTTTGCATGGAATTAACAAGCAAACAGCGGGCCCAGCTGCGGGGACTGGCCAACAGCATTGATACAATTTTGATTGTGGGCAAGGACGGCATTGGGGACAACCTGGTAAAACAGGCCAACGACGCCCTGGAGGCCCGGGAGCTCATCAAGGGCAGAGTGCTGGAAAACTCCCTTCTCTCCCCCCGGGAGGCGGCGGCGGAGCTGGCCCCCCTTACCCGGAGCGAAGTGGTCCAGGTGATTGGAACAAAATTCGTGTTGTATCGTCCAAGCCATAAGAAGGACAAAAGGGATAAGATCGTGCTGGTGCAGGAGAAGCGCCGGAAACAGTAGAGGCAAGAGCTTTCAGAGAAGCGGAAAAGCCTCCCTTCGCAAAGGCTGTGCCCGCAGGCACGTTTCGAGGCCAACCGCCGCAAAGCGGCGGCTCTTAGGCCGAGATGAGGTGTCATTTGCAAAGCAAATGACGGAGGGTTTTCCTCTCCCGAAACGCATCTGGTTTTTTGGGAAAACCCCCAGTCAGCCTTCGGCTGACAGCCCCCTTTGTGAAGGGGGCCCTTGGCGCGGCCCTGTGAAATTTTCATTCTGAATAAGGCGGTGTCAGTAATGAAGATCGGTATTTTTGGAGGAACCTTCAACCCGCCCCATCTGGGGCATCTGGCGGCGGCGCGGGCGGCCATTGACGTGCTGGGCCTGGATAAGCTGCTGATTATCCCGGCGGCCATCCCGCCCCACAAGGAGCTGCCAGAGGGCACCCCGGCTTCCGGACACCGGCTGGCCATGGCGGCCAAGCTGGCTGACGCCCTGCTGCTGCCCGGCGTGGCGGAGGTCTCCCCCATGGAGCTGGAGCGGCAGGGAAAAAGCTATACCTCCGACACGCTGGAGGCCCTCCACAAGCAGTACCCGGAGGCCCGGCTGTGGCTGCTTATGGGGACGGACATGTTCCTCACCCTCCACCTGTGGCACGATCCGGAGACCATTTTGAAGCGGGCGGGCATCTGCGCCTTTGGCAGGACAGAACAGGACGGCGAGGCGGTCTTCGCCCCGCAGCGGGAGCATTTGCAAAAAAGCTTTCCCAAGGCGGACATCACCACCATCACCCTGCCCGGGCTGGTGGATATCTCCTCCACAAAGCTGCGGGAGCTGCTGGCAAAGGGAGAGGGGGCGGAGTACCTCCACCCCTGCGTCTACGGCTATATTCTGATGAAGGGGCTGTACGGCACCCGCGCCGACCTGAAACATCTGGACATTCCCGAGCTGCGCGCCTGCTCCTATGCCATGGTGCAGGAGAAACGGGTGCGCCATATCCGGGGAACTGAGGAGGAGGCGGTGCGCCTGGCCCGGCGCTGGGGCGCCAACGAGGACTACGCCCGCCGGGCGGGCATCCTCCACGACTGCACCAAGTACCTCACCGGCGAGGAGCATATCGCCATCTGCGAGCAGTACGGCGTCCCTCTGGATGATCTGGAGCGCACTGCCCCCAAGCTGCTCCATTCCAAAACGGGGGCATGCATGGCCCGGCACATTTTTGGGGAACCTGATGAGGTATATGAGGCCATTTTCTGGCACACCACCGCCAAGGCGGATATGACGGTGCTGGAGAAGATATTGTATGTGGCTGACTACATGGAGCCCAACCGGGACTTTGACGGGGTGGAACGGCTGCGGGAGCTGGCCTATCAGGACCTGGACAAAGCCCTGCTGCTGGGGGTGGAGACCACCATCCAGGAGATGCGGGAGCGTCAGCTGCCCATCCATTCCAATACGGCCCAGGCCCAGGCCTGGCTGCGGGACCACGGTGTTACGACAGAAGGGTGAGACAATGAGCGAATATGACGAAAAGCACGGCAAGCGGGAGGCCCCCGGCAATACCTTCCCCCTGGTCCTCTGGTGGAATCAGCACCGGGCGTGGGTGGCCGGACTGGACCGGGGGGCGAAGATAAAATACCGCGTATTTCAGGTACTGGTGGTAGTGGCCATCCTGATTATTGCCCTGTTCCTGTTTCTGCGGTCCTGGATGAGGCTGCCGGAGGTACCCAATCTGCCCGGGACCAACCCCGGTGCTTCAGGGAGCACCTCCCAGATCCAGCCAGGACAGACGGGGGATCTTTCCTTTGCGGGGGCCGACCTGCCCGAGGTGGCCCGAAGCGGACGGAAGGAGGGGTACTACACCTTCCTGCTGTGCGGCAGGGACGTGGTCAGCGGCTCCACCGACACCATGATCCTGATTACCTATGATACCAAGGGCAAGACCATCAGTGCCGTCAGCCTGCTGCGGGATACTATGATTAACACCAGCGGAAAATCCGGAGGCCAGAAGCGGCTGAATACAGTGTTTGCCGCGAATATGGGGGACCGGAAGCTGTCTGACAAGGAGCGGGTGGCCAACGGTATGACTGCCCTGAAAAAAGAGGTGAGCAAGGTCACCGGTATCTACCCCGACTTTTACGTTCTGGTGGAATGGGAGGCCATTGGCCAGCTGGTGGACGCCGTGGGCGGCGTGGAGTTTGAGGTCCCCTTTGACATGGACTACGACGACCCCTATCAGGACCTGCACATCCATCAAAAGAAGGGCCTGCGCCTGCTGGACGGCGACGACGCCATGCAGGTGATCCGTTTTCGGAAAAATAACACCGGCAGCATCTCCCTGGGCGACGTGGGCCGTACCCAGGTGCAGCGGGACTTTCTCACCGCGGTGCTGAAAAAGTGCCTCACCCCGGAGATTCTGCTGAAACTGCCCTCCCTGGTTCAGATTTTTACGGAAAATGTGGATACCGACCTGACGGTGGGCAACATCCTGGCCTTTGCCCAGCTGGCGGTGGGCATGGATGTGGAGAACAGCGTGGAATTTGTCTCCATGCCCTACTATGGGGTGATGTACAGGGGGGCGTCGTTGGTGTGCGTCCAGCAAAGTGAGATGCTGGAGCTGCTCAACAGCGGACTGAATCCCTATCTGGATGACATCAAATCCAGCGATTTGCAGTTGATGTATAAAAAATCCGGGGGCGGCTTTGGCGTGACCAACGCCACCCTTCTGGACGCGGCGGTGGCCGTTCCCCCGGCCCCCTCCACAACAGAGACGGAGGACCTGGAGGAGACAGAGGACCCTGACGATCCCGGCACAGTCACCGATCCTGAGAATCCTGGCGGAGACGATCCGGGAACCAACTCCGGTACAACCACTGATCCAGGCGCCACTACCGATCCTGGAACCACAACCGGCCCCGATACACAGCCTGATCCCGGTGACACCTCTTCCCCCGGTGCGGCTACCGATCCCGTTGATATCGGGGCCATTGACCCCAGCGTAGTTTTCCCTGACCTGTCTTCTGATGCACAGGGGGAGACGGAACAGGCTGAACCCCAGGCAGCGGCCTGAGAGAATAGAAAGGAGCGAACTGGATGGAATCTTATGAACTGGCGATCCTGCTGGCCCGCGCGCTGGACAGCAAAAAGGGCGGCGACCTCAAGGTGCTGAAAACCGAGGGCCTGACCACTCTGGCGGACTACTTTGTCATCTGCACCGCCACCTCCAACACCCAGGTAAAGGCCATGTCCGACGCCTGCGAGGAGGCGGCGGAGAGCAATGGCGAGCGGGCCCACCACATTGAGGGCCACCGCGGCGGCACCTGGCTGCTGATGGACTTTTCCAGCGTTGTGGTCCACGTCTTCACCGACGAGGCCCGGAAATTCTACGACCTGGAGCGGCTGTGGAGCGACGCTGAGGAGATGGATATCTCCAAAGTGCTGGAGGAAATGCCCAAGCACCAGAACTGGAGACTGCGGTAAGTCAGATAAAAGCGGCCCCGCGTCCGGAGACGGACGCGGGGCCGCTGCGTATTATTCTCCGCGCACGATTTTCAGCGCTTTTCGGCAGTTCTCAACCCGGTTGACCGGCAGGCTTCCGCCAAACTCGCCGTCCACGGTCCAGGGGATGGACTGCTCGCTGGTAAAGGTGAGCGTACTGGCCTGAAACTGGACCAGCGCCCCGGAGCGGTCGGCGGATGGATTGGCCAGGGCCTGGAGGCCGTCGGTAAGGTCGATCAGGCTGAGGGGCTTTTTCACCAGGGTGACCTCAAACAGCCCGTCGTCCAGCACCACACGGCTGGCGCTGGGGGGACGAATCCCGCCGATAGACTGGGAATTGCTCACCATGCCGAAGTAGAAGTCGTCCTCCAGGGTGTTGCCGTCGTACTCCACCTTCATATGGTAGGGGGCGATTGTGGGCAGGGAGG
The DNA here is from genome assembly GCF_943192995.1 of Flintibacter muris. Classification (GTDB taxonomy): domain Bacteria; phylum Bacillota; class Clostridia; order Oscillospirales; family Oscillospiraceae; genus Lawsonibacter; species Lawsonibacter muris. The sequence continues at coordinate 16,207 of NZ_CALPCP010000017.1, read as the reverse complement.
CAATGCCGGCAAAAATGTAAGCCAGATGTCCAAAGGTGTTTTTCAGCTCCTGGGGGGTATCGTAGGCCACCTTGGTAAAGGCGCCGAAGGCGGCCACGTAGATAAAGGGCTTGCCGTTGAGCCGTCCCACGTCTATGGGGAGGGTCACGCCGGTACCGGCGGCCACCAGGGCGGACTCCCGGGGCTTTCGGGGCAGGCGGAGGGTGGTGGCGCAGTCGTTGGTGGAGCCGAAGGGGATGTAACCCAGGGGGGGAGGGGAATCGGACTCCATCAGGCCGGAGACTACCTCGCTGAGGGTGCCGTCCCCTCCGGCGCAGATGACCCGGTCAAACTGGCCGGCCAGCTCCCGGGTGGTACGGGCGGCGTCCCCCTTGCACTGGGTGGGGTAGGAGGTGGTGATCCACCCCGCTTTGGTGAACACATCCAGCACCTGGGCCAGAGCGGCTTTCACCTGGCCGGTGCCCGAGGCGGGATTAAAGATAAAAAGCAGGCGGTTCATGATAAGACCCTCCGTGAAGGATGAGATATGAGTACCATTATAGGTATGAAAATTAAAAAATCAAGATGATTCCAAAAACTTTATTCCTTCTTAACGAAGCGGGGAAATTGGGGTTGCGCGGAGGGAGAAAAACGAGTAAAATAAGGAAAACCTGTTCCATAGGAGTGTATTCCCCATGAATCGAAAGACCTTGGCCGCCGCCTTTCCAGTGACGGTCCCTGTGCTGATGGGCTATCTGGCCATTGGAATGGCCTTTGGCCTGATGCTCCAATCCATTGGCTACGGCGTGGGCTGGGCTGTGCTGATGAGCGCGGTCATTTACGCCGGCTCCGGGCAGTATCTGGGCGTATCTCTGCTGGCCACGGGGGCCTCCCTGACCCAGGCGGCCTTCCTCACCCTGATGGTCAATTTCCGCCACCTGGTCTACGGCCTGTCCATGCTGGAAAAGTTCCGGGGCATGGGCCTGCGGAAGCTCTATATGATTTTTGCCCTTACTGACGAGACCTATGCGCTGCTCTCCTCCGCCAAGGCCCCGGAGGGGGTGGATGAGCACGACTTTTTCTTCACCGTGGCCCTGCTGGACCAGAGCTACTGGGTGATAGGCTCAGCCATTGGCTCTGTGCTGGGCTCCGCTTTGGGCTTTGACACTACAGGGGTGGACTTTGCCATGACCGCCCTGTTCCTGGTGATCGCCGTGGGCCAATGGAAGAGTGCCGGCAGCCACCTGCCCGCTCTGCTGGGGGGAGGAGCCACCCTGGCCAGCCTGCTGCTGGCGGGGGCGGAGGACATGCTCCTGCCCGCTTTGGCCATCATCATCATTGCCCTGACCCTGCTCCGTCCCCGGCTGGACGGGAGCTGCCAGAGAGAGGAGGAGAGACCATGCCGCTGACGCCTGCCCAGACCCTGGCCTCTATCGCCGTGATGGCGGGGGTGACCTTTCTCACCCGCGCTCTGCCCTTTCTCCTCTTCGACCGGGGGGACCATCCCCCCAAGCTGGTACTCTACCTGGGCCGGGTGCTCCCCCCGGCCATTATCGCCATGCTCATTGTCTACTGCCTGAAAGGGGTCACCTTTGCAACCCCTGCGGGCTGGGTTCCACCTCTGCTGGCGGGAGGGACGGCGGTTCTCCTTCATATCTGGAAGGGCAACGATCTGCTGTCCATTTTCGGGGCCACGGTCTTCTATATGATTCTGGTCCAGGGGGTATTCGTGTAAGGAGGTGTTCTCATGTCCAGCGTACTCATCACCGGCGCCTCCCGGGGGATCGGCGCGGCGGCAGCCCGGCTGTTCGCCCGGGAGGGCTGGGATGTGGCGGTGAACTATAACTCCAGCCGGTTTGAGGCTAAGACGCTGGCTCAGGAGCTGTCTGAACTGGGAGTAAAAGCTGTTCCAATCCAGGCGGACATCTCCCGTCCGGAACAGGCGGAGCGGCTTGTTCAAAAGGCGGAAACCACCCTGGGGCCTGTGGACGCCCTGGTCTGCAACGCCGGGACGGCCCTGCCCCAGCAGCTGCTCACCGACACTACTGACAGTCAGTGGCGGCAGCTGATGTCGGCGGATCTGGACGGGATGTTTTACATCCTCCGGGCGGCAATCCCCGGGATGGTGCGCCGGCAGCGGGGGGCTATTGTGACCGTCTCCTCCATGTGGGGGGTGACAGGCGGCTCCTGCGAGGCTCCCTACTCCGCCGCCAAGGCGGGGGTGATCGGTCTGACGAAGGCCCTGGCCAAGGAGCTGGGCCCCTCCAACATCCGGGTGAACTGTGTGGCTCCCGGAGTCATTGACACCGGCATGAACAGCCATCTCTCCCCCGAGGAGCTGGCCGCGCTGGGGGAGGAGGCCCCCCTGTGCCGCATTGGCCGGCCCGAGGAGGCGGCCCAGGCCATATACTTTTTGGCCTCTGACCGGGCCTCCTTTATCACCGGACAGGTGCTGGGGGTGGATGGCGGCATGGTGATTTAACAAAAAGTTTGTAGAATTTTAAGATTTTGTCCCTGGATTTGCGGTTGTAAAAGGGGCGAAAACTTGGTATAATAAGTCGCCTGCAAAAATACGCCGGCCAGGATTTTCCAGATTGTTGGGAGGTAGAGCATGAGCCGGGCCAACAGAGATGTCGGCGGCTATCGGGGCCGCAGGACGATTACCGATATTTTAACCTTCATTGCTGTCACTCTGGCAGTGATAGTGATTCTTGTGCTGGCCGGACTGTTTTTCGCCCAGCGCTATATTGTGTATACCGACGATGGGCCCAAGCTGGAGCTGCCCCCCTTCCTCCAGATGTTTCGCCGGGAGGAGGCCGGTCCCGGCACCTCCGCATCCTTGCCCGATCCGGGCAGCGTCAGCGTGGTGATCGAACCGGACAGCAGCCAGACGGAGCCTCAGCCTGAGCAGAGCGCAGGCTGCGCCCTGGAACTGACGGTGGACGACGTGGTCAACGGAACCGCCGCCGCCAAGCTGGAGGAGGGGGACGCCCAGGCCCTGATTCTGGACGTAAAGGAGGCCAGCGGCCAGCTGGCCTGGTATTCTGACCTGTTTACCGCGGACTGGGCTGAGGTGAACGCCCCCCGAACCAATAACGACGCGCTGAAGGAGTGGAACGCCGGAGAGGTGTACACCATTGCCCGGGTATGCTGCTTCCGGGATGACAGCGTGCCATATTCCATGAATAAGCTGGCTTTGCGCAAGGGAAGCTATAACTGGCGGGACGAACTGGGCCTGCGCTGGCTCAGCCCCGCCCAGGAAGAGGCGCAGGCCTACATTGCCGGCCTGTGCGCCGAGCTGGCCTATCTGGGCTTTGACGAGATTGTGCTGGAGCAGTTCTTCTTCCCGGTACAGGGGAATGTGGACAACATCAACCAGGGGGACAGCTACAACCCCGCCCGCTTTACCGCCGAGCTGGAGGAGTTTCTCACCCAGGTCCAGGCGGCGGTGGAGCCTTACGGCACCAAGCTTTCTCTTCGGGTTGACGAGGATGTCCTGACCAGTGAAGGGCTGGCCCTCAGCGGCGTGACACCCCAGCTGCTGGAGCAGTACGCCTGCCGGATCTGGACTACCCACGATGGACTGTACGCCCTGTCCATCCCGCCTCATGAGGGGTATGAGCAGGAGCGGATGGTGGAGATTGTGGCACAGGCTGTTCAGGACTCAGAGATTTTCCAGGCGGTCATCCCCCGGCAGTAACGAAAGAAAAAGACGTCCGACCGGCCCTCCCGGCGGACGTTTTTTTACTCAAAAAGAAAAAAGTGCGGAAAATCCAGGCAAACACAAGGATTTGACCGGGTAAAAATGAAGAAAAAGGACTTGAATTTTTTGGCGAAGTTTACTACAATAAAGACTAGCGAATATCTCCATTCTAGCACTGGAAAAAGGTGGTGAAAACATGGCATTAGAAGCGATTCAAACGGTAACCCAGGCAGAGACGAAGGCCAAGGCCGACCGGGAAGCCGCAGCGGCTCAGGCCAAACAGAAGCTGGCTGACGCTCAGCGGGAAGCAAAGCAGACCGTGGAGCAGGCCCGGCAGCAGGCCCGTGAGGAGGCCCGCCGGATGATGGCAGAGGCGGAATCCAAAGCCGCTCAGCTGACTCAGGAGGAACTGGCCCGGGCTGCCAAGGACTGCGAGACGCTGAAGCAAAATGCCCGGGGGCGGCTGGAAAAGGCCGCGCAGCTCATTGTTGGAAGGGTCGTGGAACGGTAATGGCCATAGAAAAAATGAAACGCCTGCGCATGGTGGCCATGACGGCTGACCGGGAGGAACTGCTCCGCAAGCTCCAGCACATGGGCTGTGTGGAGATTGTTCAGCCCGAGGCTGATCCGGAGGACCCCCTGTGGGCCTCCCTCTCCCCTCCGGACGCGGGGGGGCTGGCCGCCGCCCATGAGGAGCAAACCGGGGCTGAACGGGCCCTGGAGGTCCTCAAGCGGTATGCTCCGGTCAAAAGCGGTCTGCTGGAACCCAAGCCCGACGTGCGGGAAGGGGACCTTTTGGACCAGGCGAGGGCAAAAGCGGCCCGGGAGGCAGCCAGGGAGATCAACGATCTGGACCGCCGCCTGGCCGCGATCCATGCGGAAGAAAACAAACTGGACGGCCAGAAGGCGGTGCTGCGCCCCTGGCTGGATCTGGACCTGCCTTTGGAGACAGGGTCCACCGGCCAGGTGACCATCCAGCTGGGCACCCTGCCCGCCAATGTCCCCATGGGGCAGGCGGAGGGGGAGGTTCAGGCCGCAAGCCAGCTTGCGGAGCTGAACGAGGTGTCAGCCGACCGGGAGTACCGCTACTGCATGCTGGTGTGCCACACCAGCCAGGCGGAGGCGGCCCTGGAGACCCTGAAAGCTCTGGGCTGGTCCCGGGCCAACCTCAGGGACTGGACGGGCACCGCGGCGGAAAACCTGAAGCGTCTGGAACAGCAGACCAAGGCGCTGAAGGATGAGTCCGCCTCTATTGAGGCGAAGCTGTCCGGCATGGGCGAGTACAACGCCCCTCTACGGCAGCTGTCCGACCTGGCCGGCGTCAACGCCAGCCGGGAGGAGGCCCGCAGCTGCCTGATGGACACCGGGCAGACCTTCCTGCTGGAGGGCTGGGTCCAGGCCGATCAGTGGCCCGCCCTGGAGCGGGAGCTGTCCGCCTACCCCTGCGCCGCAGAGGCGTCTGACCCCGCCCCGGAGGACTACCCCCGGGTGCCGGTGCGCCTGAAAAACAACTGGTTCACCAAGCCGCTGAACATGGTGACGGATATGTATTCCCTCCCGGCTTACGGCTCTCTGGACCCCAATCCCCTGATGGCCCCCTTCTTCATCCTGTTTTACGGAATGATGATGGCGGACATGGGCTACGGCCTGATTATGATGATCGCGTCTGTTGTGGTAATCAAAAAGGCCCGGCCTGACGGGGCGACTATGCGGTATATGATGCCCCTGCTGGGGCTGTGCGGGGTGAGCACCTTCCTGTGGGGGGCCGCCACCGGCGGCTTCTTCGGGGACCTGATCCCCCAGCTGGTACAGCTGATGAACCCCAACAGCACCTTTGCCCTGCCCAAGCTGTTTGACCCCCTGGATAAGGCGGTGAACGTGCTGGTGGGCGCGCTGGTTCTGGGCGTGGTGCAGATTTTTACCGGCATGGCCGTCAGCATGTACAAGCAGATCAAGCAGGGTGAGACTATGGCCGCTTTGTGCAACGAGGGCGCCTGGTTCCTGGTGTTCATCTGTGCCGGGGTTGCTGCGGTGACTGGTCTGGTGACCCCTATGATCGTAGTGATTCTGGTGATCCTGGTGCTCACCCAGGGCTACGGCAAGAAGGGCGTTGTGGGCAAGCTCATGGGCATCTTCGGCTCGCTGTACAACAATATCACCGGCTATTTCAGCGACATCCTGTCCTACTCCCGCCTGATGGCCCTGATGCTGGCCGGCGCGGTCACCGCTCAGGTGTTCAACACCCTGGGCGCCATGACGGGCAACGTGATCGCCTTCTTCATCATCGCCATGGTGGGCAACGCGCTGAACTTTGCTCTGAACATTCTGGGATGCTTTGTCCACGACATGCGTCTGCAATGCCTGGAATACTTCGGACGGTTCTATGAGGACGGCGGAAAACCCTTCCGTCCCCTGGATCTCAATACCAAATACTACAAGGTAGTAAAATAAAAGGAGGAAAAAATTATGGTTATGGGTAATGAACTGGCCCAAATGATGGAAGTGTATCAGAGCGGAACAATTTTCGGTGCCTTCGGCGGCCTGGCTCTGGCTCTGCTGGGCGCCGGCCTGGCGGTGGGCCTGAGCTGCGTCGGCTCCGCCAAGGGCACCGGCATCGCCGGTGAGGCCGGTACCGGCCTGCTCAGCGAAGACCCCAGCAAGTCCGGTAAGGTCATGGTCCTTCAGCTGCTCCCCGGTACCCAGGGTCTGTACGGCATGGTGGTGTGGTTCTTCGCCATCAACAGCATGGGCCTGCTGGGCGGCGATTTTGCCACTCTGCTCAGCGAGATGACCATCTCCAGAGGCATGGCCTACTTTGCCGCCTGTATGCCCATGGCGCTGGGCGGACTGCTTTCCGCCATCGCTCAGGGCCGCGTGGCCGCCGGTTCCATCAATATTCTGGCCAAAAAGCCTGACGACTGGTCCAAGGGCCTGATCCTGTGCGGCATCGTGGAGTTCTACGCCATCCTGTCCCTGCTGGCCTCCATGCTGATGCTGCTGCAGTTCTGATCCCGCAGGAAGGGGACTGTAGTATGGAAGGAATCAATAAAATTACCGCCAAAATCGCCCAGGACGCCCAGGCTGATATCAACAAGCTGATGGCGGAGACCGACGCGAAGGTCCAGTCTATCCGAACCAACGCCTCAGCCCAGGCCCAGGAAGAGGCCAACGACATCATAGAGAAGGGCCGTATGGCCGCCGCCGAGCGGCTGGAGCGGCTGAGCTCCGCCTCCCAGATGGAGCGGCGCAAGCTGGAGCTGGCCGCCAAGCAGGAGATTCTGGGCGAGGCCTTCAACCTGGCCCTGGAGAAGCTGTGCACTCTGCCTGAGCAGGAGTACATAGCCCTGCTGACCAAGCTGGCGCTGGAGGCCTCCTCCAGCGGCAAGGAGCAGATTATCTTCTCCCAGAAGGACCGGGCCCGGGTGGGCAAGCAGGTGGTCATGGCCGCCAACGATGCCCTGCTCAAGGAGCGGGCCCCCGGCCTGCCTGAGGAGGTCACCAAGTCCAAGATGGGCACCCTGATGGATAAGCTGATCCACAACACCACCGCTATCGTCACCGGCGCGGGACTTACCCTGTCGGAGCAGACCCGGGACATCAAGGGCGGCTTTATCATGGTGGACGGTGATGTGGAAATCAACTGCGCCTTCGAGACCCTGGTCCGGCTCCAGCGTGAGCAGATGGAGAAGAAGGTCGCCGACGCGCTGTTTCAATCGTAAGGAAGGGGGCAGTTACTTTGTCCCACCGCAAAAAAGATACTGACTATCTGGCTATTTCAGCGAGAATCCGGGCAATGGAGAACAAGCTTCTCACCCGGGAGCGGATGGACCGGATGATTGAGGCCCGGGACGACGCCGAGGCCATGAAGCTGCTGGCCGAGTGCGGCTATAACGACGCGCTTGGCCTGGACGGCGCTCTGGCCCAGGCCCGTGCCGAGGTCTTCAAGGACATGGAACAGGGGGCCCCTGACCCCCGGCTGGTGGAGGTCTTTCAGATCAAGTATGACTACCACAACGCCAAGGCTATCCTGAAAGCCCAGGCACAGGGGCTCGACCCTGAACGGCTGCTGCTGGCAGGCGGCAGGTACAACCCCGCCGCCCTCTGGGACGGCTGGAAGAGGGAGGCCCTCAGCGGCACCTCAGAGGCCTTTAAAAAGGCTATGGAGCAGGCCCGGGCGGCCCTGGCTGAGGGAGGCGACCCCCAGCGGGCCGACCTGATCCTGGACCGGGCCTGTTACGGCGAGATGGCCCAGCTGGCCAGGGAGCTGCAAAGCCCCTTCCTCCAGGGCTATGTCCGCCTGTCGGTGGATGTGGCAAACCTGCGCTCCGCCGTCCGTGTGGCCCGCATGGGCCGGGAGGGCGAGTTCCTGCGCCAGGTACTGCTGGCCGGAGGGAATGCCTCTGACACAGCCATTGCCGCCGCCCGGGGAGACGCCCTGGGAGAGGTGTTCCGCTCCGGACCTCTGGCCCGGGCTGCGGACCTGGGGGCCAAGCTGGCCCAGCCGGGGGGAGGGTCCCTCACCGCCTTTGAGCGGGAGTGCGACAACGCCCTCACCGCCTATCTGGCCGCCGCCCGCCGCATCCCCTTCGGGGAGGAGACGGTGATCGGCTACCTGTACGCCAAAGAGCTGGAGTTTACCGCTATCCGGGCCATCTTTGCCGGACGGGCGGCGGGGCTGGATGGGGACACCATCCGCTCCCGGCTCCGGGAAACCTATGTGTAAGGGGGTTGGTGCAGATGTATAAAATTGCCGTCATGGGCGACAAAGACAGCGTTCTGGGCTTCAAGGCCCTGGGGCTGGAGGTCTGCCCCGTGGATTCCCCCGACCAGGGCCGGGAGGTCCTTCACCGCATGGCGAAGGAGAACTACGCCATCATCTATATGACCGAGCAGCTGGCCGCCCAGCTCCCCCAGGAGGTGGCCCGGTATAAAGACGCCCTCACCCCCGCGATCATCCTGATCCCCGGCAAGGAGGGCTCTCTGGGCATCGGTATGGCCAACGTCAAAACGGCGGTCGAACGGGCCGTCGGAGCGGATATTCTGTGACCTGGATGTAGGGCGCGACGACCCCGGCGCGCCGTCATCTCAGGTTGTTTGGTTCGGCGCGCCGAGTCGTCGCGCCCTACCAATTCCCGCGTTATCTGATAAGCAGAAAGAAGGTTTGCAAAGCCTATGGGAAAAATCGTTAAGGTCTCCGGCCCGCTGGTGGTGGCCACCGGCATGGAGGAGGCCAACATGGCCGACGTGGTCCGTGTGGGTGAGCAGCGTCTGATTGGTGAGATCCTCACCATGACGGGCGGCTCCGCCTCCATCCAGGTCTATGAGGAGACCTCCGGCCTGGGCCCCGGCGCCGACGTGGTCACCACCGGCGCCCCCCTGTCTGTGGAGCTGGGCCCCGGCCTGATTGAGAACATCTACGACGGCATCCAGCGTCCGCTGGAGGTCATTATGAAGAAGGTCAAGGGCAACAACCTGCCCCGCGGCGTGGAGGTGCCCGCCCTGGACCGGGAGAAAAAGTGGGACTTTACCGCCACGGTGAAAGCCGGAGACAAGGTGCTGGGCGGCGACATTATCGGCACCGTTCAGGAGACCAACTCCATTCTCCACAAAATCATGATTCCCCCCAAGATGAGCGGCACCATTGAGTCCATTCAGTCCGGCTCTTACACCGTGCTGGACAAAATTGCCATCCTGGTGGACGACAAGGGGGAGAAGCACGAGCTGACCATGATGCAGAAGTGGCCCGTCCGTGTGGGCCGCCCCTATAAGCACAAGTATCCCCCTGTGATTCCCCTCCAGTCCGGCCAGCGGATTGTAGACACCTTCTTCCCTGTGGCCAAGGGCGGCACCGCCGCCATCCCCGGCCCCTTCGGAAGCGGCAAGACGGTGATGCAGCACGCCCTGGCCAAGTTCTCCGACGTGGACGTGGTTATCTATATCGGCTGCGGCGAGCGCGGCAACGAGATGACCGACGTGCTTCGGGAGTTCCCCGAGCTGATTGACCCCCGTACCGGCGAGACCCTGATGAAGCGGACCGTGCTCATTGCCAACACCTCCGACATGCCTGTGGCCGCCCGTGAGGCCTCTATCTACACCGGCATCACCATTGCTGAGTACTTCCGTGACATGGGCTACGCCGTGGCCGTTATCGCCGACTCCACCTCCCGCTGGGCCGAGGCTCTGCGTGAGATGTCCGGCCGTCTGGAGGAGATGCCCGGTGAGGAGGGCTACCCCGCCTACCTGTCCTCCCGGCTGGCCCAGTTCTACGAGCGGGCCGGCTCCGTCTCCTGCCTGGGGTCCGACGAGGACCGCCGGGGCTCCCTGACCGCCGTGGGCGCGGTGTCCCCTCCGGGCGGCGACCTGTCCGAGCCCGTCTCCCAGGCCACCATGCGGATCGTCAAGGTCTTCTGGGCTCTGGACGCCTCCCTGGCCTACCGCCGTCACTTCCCCGCCATCAACTGGCTGACCTCCCACACCCTGTATCTGGACTCCCTGCGCCCCTGGTACGACGAGAACCTGGGCAAGGACTTCCTGATTAACCGGGAGTGGGCCATGTCCACCCTCCAGGAGGAGGCCAATCTGAACGAAATTGTTCAGCTGGTGGGTAAGGACTCCCTGTCTGCCAAGGACCAGATTACCCTGGAAATTGCCAAAATGCTCCGGGAGGACTTTTTGCAGCAGAACTCCTTTGTGGATATCGACTGCTACTCTGAATATGACCGTCAGGCCCGGATGCTGGCCATGATCCGCCAGTATGAGGACCTGTGCCGGGACGCCTCCGCCAAGGGCGGAAGCCTGAACGACCTGTTCTCTGTTCCCGTGCGGGAGAAGATCGGCCGTGCCAAGTCGGTGGTGGCCGACGAGTACCGCGCCGCCTATGACATCATCAGCAAGGAGATGGAGGAGCAGATTGCCGCTATCGCCGAGAAGGGAGAGGATGAAGCGTGATCCGTGAATACAAGACGATTGAAGAGATCTCCGGCCCTCTGATGGTGGTCAAGCGGGTTCAGGGCGTCACCTATGACGAGCTGGCTGAGGTAGAGCTCACCGACGGCACCATCCGCCGCTGTAAGGTGCTGGAGGTCAACGGCGATACCGCCGTGGTCCAGTTGTTTGAGGCCTCCGCCGGCATCAACCTGGCCGAGTCCAAGATCCGCTTCCTGGGCCATCCCCTGCAGCTGGCCGTGTCCGGCGATATGCTGGGCCGGGTCTTCAACGGCATGGGCCAGCCTATCGACGGCGGCCCCGCCATCCTGGCCGACGAGTATCGGGACATCAACGGCCTGGCCATGAACCCCGCTGCCCGGAACTACCCCAATGAGTTTATTCAGACGGGTATCTCTACCATTGACGGGCTGAACACCCTGGTCCGCGGCCAGAAGCTGCCCATCTTCTCCGGTTCCGGCCTGCCCCACGCCAACCTGGCCGCCCAGATCGCCCGCCAGGCCAAGGTGCTGGACGGCGAATCCAACTTTGCCGTGGTCTTTGCCGCTATCGGCATCACCTTCGAGGAGTCTGAGTTCTTCGTTCAGGAGTTCCGCCGTACCGGCGCCATTGACCGTACCGTGCTGTTCACCAACCTGGCCAACGACCCCGCCGTGGAACGTATCGCTACCCCCCGTATGGCCCTCACCGCCGCGGAGTACCTGGCCTTTGAGAAGGGAATGCACGTGCTGGTCATCCTCACCGACATCACCAACTACGCTGAGGCCCTGCGTGAGGTGTCCGCCGCCAAGAAGGAGGTCCCGGGCCGCCGCGGCTACCCCGGCTACCTGTACACCGACCTGGCTACCCTCTACGAGCGGGCCGGCCGTCAGGTGGGCAAGGAGGGGTCCATTACCATGATCCCCATCCTCACTATGCCCGAGGACGACAAGACCCACCCCATCCCCGACCTGACCGGCTATATCACCGAGGGCCAGATCATCCTGTCCCGTGAGCTGTTCCGCAAGGGTGTCAATCCCCCCGTGGACGTGCTGCCCTCCCTGTCCCGTCTGAAGGACAAGGGCACCGGCGAGGGCAAGACCCGTGAGGACCACGCCGGCACCATGAACCAGCTCTTCGCCGCCTACGCCACCGGCAAGGAGAACAAGGAGCTGATGTCCATTCTGGGCGAGGCTGCTCTGTCCCCCACCGATCTGCTCTACGCCAAGTTTGCCGACGAGTTTGAGCGCCGCTACGTCTCCCAGGGGACGGACGAGAACCGCTCCATCTTTGAGACCCTGGACCTGGGCTGGGACCTGCTGTCCATCCTGCCCCGGACCGAGCTGAAGCGGATTAAGCCTGAGATGATCGAAAAGTATATGCCCAAGAAGGATCAAGGGGGGGTATAAATGCCTTCCACAACAATCAACCCCACCCGTCAGGAGCTGAACCGGCTGAAAAACCGCCTGCGTACCTCTATCCGCGGCCACAAGCTGCTCAAAGATAAGCGGGATGAGCTGATGAAGCAGTTTATGGACGTGGTCCGTGAAAACCGCGCGCTGCGCCGCCGGGTGGAGGAGGGCCTGATGAAGGCCCACGGCGCCTTTACCGTGGCCGCCGCCCTTATGTCTCCGGAGATGCTGGAGCAGTCCCTGCTCTACCCCAAGCAGTCTGTGGAGCTGGATATGACCTTCCAGAATATCATGTCGGTGGATGTGCCTCAGTATCAGTTCCACACCAGCAGCCAGGACCCCGGTGAGGTCTACCCCTATGGCTTCGCTCAGACCAGCGGCGAGCTGGACGACGCGGTGGACGCCCTGTCCCGGGTGCTGTCCGATATGCTGCGGTTGGCGGAGATCGAAAAAACCTCCCAGCTGCTGGCTGAGGAGATCGAAAAAACCCGCCGCCGCGTCAATGCGCTGGAGTATGTGAAAATCCCCGAGATGCAGGCCAATATCAAATATATCACCATGAAGCTGGATGAAAACGAGCGTTCCAACACCATCCGGCTGATGAAGGTGAAGGACATGATTTTGAAGGAATCCCTGGAAGAGAAGCGGGCTGAAACCGCTAGAGCCATAAGGACTTTCGGGGATTCGAGTGAGGCGCCGTCAGAGGTTTAAGGGGTAGCTGTACCGCTTATTTACCGCTTCTAGGATGGGCCTAAAAAGTGAAAGATGGTACTGCTTGGGAGGAATCCTGGGCAGTACCATTTTTTGTGTCTGCAATTCCAAAAATTCCAAATCATTTGACCATATGCTTTTTTGATTGCTCTGAAAGTAAGTTTTAGTATCAAATGAGACGCACCAAAAGGGTGTTTCAAAAACAAGTTTTTGGGACAGGTCCAGAGAGGGGAGGGTGAAACGCTCTGAATGGTATAGCTTTCCGGGCGCAACACTTTCGGGACGGTTTCGGTGTTTGGTTTCATTTGAAAATCTAGTTGGGAGGAACAAGTACAATGAAAGTCGGATATGCTCCAACTAAAAACTGATCCACACCATGCTCTGTGATACGCTTCTCTACTGCGGCAGATAGAGCGGGGAGTAAGCTGTCCGGAGCATCCCGGTGTCCGATGAAAAAGCAGGTACTCATAATTCTCCTCCATACTTCCATACGCCGCGCGGAAGCAAATTTCTTCTCTGTTTATATATACTTTAAAAGTCTATTGCGCTTTAAAGCCATTATAACATAGCCAGATTGCACTTACAATACAAGCATCAAAATTCAGGAGGATACTTGCGGCATGATTGACTATAAAACCGTCGGGCAACGCATTCGAGCGGTCCGCTTGCAAAAGAAGCTGACGCAGGAGAAACTGGCGGAGGCCGCAGGGGTAGGGGTCACACATATCAGCCACATCGAAACCGGCAACAGTATCCCCAGCCTTCAGGTCACGGTGGATATCGTCAATGCTCTGGGCTGTTCTATGGACGAGCTGCTTTGTATGGAGGTAGATCAAGCTCGGCATGTGCGGGACAGCTGGCTGGCGGAGCTGGTGGCCGATTGCAGCGACGAGGAAGCCAAGCTGATCACTGATACCGTTCTTGCGCTGAAAGCCTCCCTGCGGAGGCTGAATATCATGGAACGGTAGACTTCTTTCTCTGTGTTTCCTCCCAGTCATCTTCTTACAGGCTTGCATATCTATCAGGAAGATGATATACTAAGGGCAGAACTATTACAGGGAGGGGACAGCTATGACGATCAAACCGTCCACCGCACTGCGTAACGAGTATCTGCAAATATCGCTTTTGGCCCGAGAGTCCGGCGAACCGATCTTCATCACCAACAAGGGCGAGGCCGACGGTGTTTATATGAGCATTGAGGCGTATGAGGAACGGGAGAAGATGCTGGCTCATCGGGCAAGCATCCTGGCGGCGGAAGCGGCGCGGCTGGCAGGCGCACCGACATCCACCCAGGAGGACCTGGACGCCAAGGTGGAGGCGCTGCTGAATGGCAAGGCATAAGCTGGCGTATCTGCCCCTGGCGGAAACAGATATCTTGGGGATCGTAAAGTTCCATGCCAGCCAGTTTGGTCCATCGTCCGCCAGGGAGATTTATCGTTCTATCCGGGAACAGATTGGACGGCTTCAGGACTTTCTAGTGCTTGGGACGCTCCACCCAGACCCGGAGCTTGCGGTTCTGGGCTATCGAAAGTTGGTGCTGACAAAGACCTATGTTGCGGTCTATCGGCTCATCGATGATACGGTGACCATCTACCGTGTGGTAAACGGAAAGACGGATTATCCCAAGTTGCTTAAATAAGATTGCTGTACTTTCCGAAGCAGTGGAACTCATCAGAGACACACAAAGAACCCCGCCGGCAAGTCTGTTGAGGGCCTATCGGCGGGGGTTCTTTTTTGTTGATGCAGATATTAAAGCAAAGATTTTTTTCAAAACGCCAAACATCAATCGTTCCTTCTATCAGTCCGTATCTTGGGTCCCCAGATAGGCGCTCCACATCTGCGCATACAGCGGACAGTTTTTCAGCAGCGCCTCCTGCGTTCCCTGGGCCTCGATAACTCCCTGGTTGACAACCACAATGTTGTCCGCGTTGGCCACGGTGCCCAGCCTGTGGGTAATGACGATCAGGATTTTGCCCCGGGTCAATGCGGAAATGGCCCGCTGGATCACCGCCTCATTTTCCGGGTCGATGCTCGCCGTGGCCTCGTCCAGAATCAAAATGGGAGCGTCCTTCAGCATGGCGCGGGCGGTGGAAATGCGCTGCTTTTCTCCGCCGGATAGATGCCCGCCGCCCCACCTCTACTGCGCCCTCCCACCGCACGGCATAAGGAGGTAACCGACTATGATCTATCCCAATGGCCATGTAGACTACCTGATGTACGAGAACGGCGGCGCGTTGATCGGCATTGCCAAGGTCACCATGCCCACGATCAAGTACAAGACTGTCACCGCTTCGGACGCGGGCCTCATAGGTGTTGTAGTAGGTGCCGAGGTAGCGGGTCTGGGTACCGAAGTAAGTGGCGATGACGTTAGCGGCCTGCTCGCGGGTGATACCCGTCAGCTCAATCTCCACACCAAAGTTCTGCTTCTTCATCATATCGTACATCTTTGTGACCTCCCATAATTTTGTCGCGTTCAAGTTAAATAGTGTCGTGTTATTGTGAGCATACGATACCACGTGGATGTCGATTTATCAACAGTTATTTTCGATTTTTCGCAAAAAAGTTTTGACAAATCGACAGTGTTGTGGTATGGTATGGTCAAGGAGGTGGCACCATGATTTCATACAAGCCGCTGCAACATACCCTTATCGAAAAGGGCGTGAAAAAAATGGAGCTTGTGAAGATGGTCGGTATGAGCAATTCGACCCTCAACAAGCTCAATAAAAATCAGTATGTCGCTCTGGAGGTTATTGAGCGGATTTGTCTGGCGCTAGATTGCTCCATCGCGGATGTGGTGGAAATAAAAAAAGACCCGGATGAATCCGAGGCCTAAAAGGAGAAGTCAATGGAAAAAGGAATATGTGGTGCAGAAGGCCCAGGATGGCCCTGGTGTGTGGATTGCATCCACCAAAATGCGGAATACATTGGACGAAAAACATCAAGTGAAATAGAATATGACGGACGGCAGTGCCTCCTTGGATACAGGTGGAAAGAAGGGGCGCCATACCCAGAAGATTTTTAGAAAAAAACAAGAGGCATTCGCTCATTAAGACCAAACGCCTCTTGTTTTGTGGAGCATGGCTTATTCCTTGGGCGGCTGCTCATGTAGGGGAGCGCCACTGCGCGACTTTACGGGGGTGTCCTCGTCTGGATGATAGACAAGGAGATCTGTCAGATCGCAGTCCAACGCCTTGCATATCAGCTCAAAGTGCCGGAGGTTGATGCGATCCGTCAACTCATTGTAGTAGTCGCCTATTGTAGAGGCCCTTATCCCTGTCATTCGGGCTAAGAAGCTGTACCAATAGATAAAAAGGTGCTATAATGAGGGTATGATACAGAAAAATGAGAGACGCAGATATGCGAGCGATTTAAGCGACAGCCAATGGGCCATCATCGCGCCGCTATTTCCGCCAGCGGGAAACAGGAGCAAATGGGAAAAGCGGGAACTGGTAGACGCAGTACTGTACTTCATAGATAA
>NZ_CALPCP010000016.1 GCF_943192995.1 Flintibacter muris | reverse complement strand
GCCGAACCATACTCTTCATCCCGGCGATATTTTTGGGCTTTTTTGCTTTTCTGATAGATAACCAGCCGGATCGCCACGGCCCCCGCGATGCCAGTGAGCCAGTCAAAAGGATTGAGCCCCGGCGCGAAGTCGGCAAAGGCCGGGCCGAGGGCCGCCACCATCCCCACCAGCTTGTGGGCCAAATCCGCCCCCGCCGCCAGACGGTAGGCCGTCCCCACCTTTAGGCAGGCCCACGCGATGAACAGATAGGGGAGGTTCGGCAAAAGGTACTTTTTCAGCTTATCTGTCCTCATGGGCGGCCTCCTTTACGCGGTCTTTCTTTTGGGGCGCGGGCTGGCGCAGTATCTCGGCGGCGGCCCGTCTGAGCTGTTCCCGGATGGGTACGCGGTCAGTCTTTGCCTTATCCAGCACCCGGCGGGAATACTCCCCAAAACAAGCGGTGATTGCATCCGCCTGCCCGGACTTGAAGAACAGCAGATATTTGTCCGGCCCGGTCTTATAAAAGGCATAATCAACATTCCACTTCCGGGCCACCCGGTCAAATTCTTTTGGGGCCCCGGTGAGCTCGATGCTGTTGGTCGCCGCGCCGTGGGCCATCAGCTTTTTCACGGACTGCCTGCCGTGGGGCGTCTGGTGGGCCCGGCGTTCCTTTTGTATCTTCCGGCCAGCCGCCCGGAGCGCATAGGCCAGCACCCGGGCCGTCAGCTTTCCCGTCCGCATGGATAGCGCGATAGTGCGCCGGGAAACATCCTCGTCAATCAATCAGAACCGCCTCCTTTCATGGGGGATAGCCCTCCGGCCTTTGGGACAAAATGTCTCGAAGTCACCGCTCCTCCCGCCCCGGCTCCGGGCAGGCCCGGTCAGCCGCAGAGGGAAAGCGGTCAATCACTTCCTTGTAGGCGGCCATCTGCTCCCGGATGGAGAGCTGGGGGAGGGCAAAAATCTTGTGCTCTTTGGGAATGTCCTCTGTCCCGTGGTAGATTTCTTTGAGGGTATCAGTCTGGATAATATAGCCGCCGTGGGAAAAGTGGCCGTTTTCGTTGGTGGATATGTCCCGCCCGTATGACTCATAGTCAACATAGTCTTTCAGCTCGGCGGGGATTGGCAAGTCCTCCGCATAATAGCGGCCCAAATCGTCCTCGTTTTCAATATCCGGGTAAAAATCAACTACCCCGGTGCAAGCACTCAAGTACTGTGAGCGGCTCCTACGTCGCCTCTCACAGCACTTGACTTTCTCGCTCGCTTCGCTCCCTCAAAAGCGGGGTATGGAGTTTCCTCACCGCTGCCTTTACTTGTCAAACAACGTTATTTGTCCTTCTACCCCTTCACTTCGGAATAGTTTCTTATACTCATTCCCTTGATTCTTTACATAATTCGCTATTACTCCCTCATTCCCGTGTTCGCTTACTGTCGCTACATAATAGCCCGACGACCAGAAATTTCCTCCCCATAGTTTCTTCTTGACTTCTGGGCATTTGGCAAATACTTCTCTCGCCGTTATGCTTTTTATTATCTTTACAATCTGGGTTGGACTATAATTCGGCACTGACTGTACAAGAAAATGTACATGGTCTTTATCCGTCCCTATCTCCAGAAATTCCACCTCATACCTTTTGCTGATTTCTATGCAGGTTTCTTTTATTACCTTATCCACTTCTTCGTCTATTACTACCCTTCGATATTTCGTTGGAAACACAAAATGATACATAAGCCTCGATACGTTGTGCGATTTGTGTATGTTCTCACTCATCTACAACTCTCCTTTCCGCTTACATTATATCACCGTTTTCGTTTAGGGAAAAGTTTGTTGCGATGCAAGCATCGGGGAATGTACCCTCCTGGGATTCAAAATACTCCAGATTTTCCGCAAGGTTGATGATGTCCGCCAAGCTGGAGGTATGCGTTCCCATGCTGAGGGCCGCACCGAATTTTTCAAAATCGTCCGGGGCCATTTCCGAGAGCAGGCAGGCCAGATGGTTCAGCTCGTCCAGACTTTCGTATTCACCGAGATGCTCCAAAAGCTCCGGCAGGATGCCGCCGAAGTCATAGCTGGCAATAAAAATTTCCTCGTAGCGTATGCCGTCCACGCCTATGTCCTTTAAGAGCGCCTGCACCGCCTGGGGGCTGGCGGGGAACGAAAGCGGCTCCCCGGCCAGCACTCCCTCGTTGTATTTCCCAAGGTTGGTGACGTGCGCCTCGAACAGCGCGGCCATGTCAGCGGCGGCCCTGGCCCTTGACGGTCAGGATGCCCTCAAGGGTGGTGGCGGTGATGCCCAGCCGCTGGGCCACAGCAATGTCGTTCTTCATGGACTCGGTGACGGTATGCCCGCACACCACCAGCACCCGGGAGCGGCGGAGCAGGTCACGGCCAATGTCGATGCTGCTCTTGTGTTCCTCGGGAACCGCGTCATTGAGGAAAAGGGGCAGAAACAGCGCGGGGCAGATAGGGGCAAAGCCTGCATCGTAAACCGCCCGGCAGTACTGCGCGGCAAGCTCCGCGTTTTCCGTGTCGCCGCCATACCAAGCGGCGGTGATGTAAGCAAGGGGTCGTTTCATAGTCGTTTACCTCCGATATTTTGATAGTTGTCGTTCAGCCCTATCCCCCCGCCCTTTCCCATTCATGGGAAAGGGGGCGGCTCTGGAGGATATATCCCCCGCCGCGCCGGGAGGGGTGGCACAGCCGGGGCGGGCCGTCAAGGGCAGGCCGCCGCAGGCGGCGGGCGTTCCGCCCCTTGACTGCCCACTCCCGGCTGTGCTCAGTAGCAGGCGGCGACGGGGGATATACCACCAGAGCCCCTCTCTAAAAAGAACGCCATGAAAGGCGCGGGGGAGGGACGTGGGAAAGAGAAAAGCCTTGGGACAAAATGTCTCAAGGCTTACTTTTCCCGGTCGGTCTTTTTCTCCGGCGCGGTGCGCTCCGGGGGCTGTTTCTCTTTCCACGCATCCAGCAGGGACATAATCTGGTCTTTCATCTCCCGGGGCGTGGTGTCTTTGCCGAAATACTTGTTCAGTTCAGCGGCGGAAATAATCACTTTGTCTACCTCCTTTTTCTCACGGCTCAAAATGCCGTCAATCACATCGCCGTTCAGTTTCCCGTCCTTATCCAGCTTGCGGAGCTCCTGGGCCTGGGAGAGCGAGGGGGATGCCTGCTCGCCCTCAATGGAAACGGCGATAAACCTCTGGTTTTTGGGCTTGATGAACGAGATTTCAACAGCGGGGGTGAAAGACAGCTTTTTCTCGTTCACCATAGACTGGAGCTCCGGCACAAGCTCGGTCAGCCGGATATACCGCTGTACCTGCTTGTAGTTCATGCCGTTCCGTTCCCCCACGATTTCCGTGGAGCGTTTTCCAACGTCCCCGGCGGCCACGCCCTCCATCTTCGTCCCCTGATGGCTGATGGCCTCCACCTGCATTTTCAGCGACTGGGCCTTTTCCATCGGCAGAATCTTTTCCCGGTGGCGCAGGTTGTCGTCCGTCATCGCAAGGATGGCCTCGTCATCCGTCATGTTGCGGACGATACAAGGCATATTGGCGAACCCGGCCAGCTCACTGGCCCGCTGGCGGCGGTGGCCCGCGATGATTTCATAGCCGCCGCCCTCCCGGGGACGCACCAGCGCGGGCTGGTGTACGCCGTTGTCCTTGACGGACTCCACAAGCCCTTTCATTTCCGCATCGTCCCGCACCCCAAAGGGATGGTCTTTGAACGGGAACAGCTCCGAGAGGTTGAGATAAACAATCTCTTCCTTTTCAGCGCGGGTCGCGTCACGGGGCTGGGGCGGCTGTTCCGGCGCAGGAGGGGGAGCGGCGGGGGCCTCTTCCTTGCCCTTTACCGTGGCGGCCTTGGCCCCCTTGCTTTGGGACATTTTGTCTCGAGGTTGGGACGGGGGCCTGTCCGGGGCCGCCTTATCAGCCTTGGCCGGGCGGCCACGGCGGGCCCCCGTCCCTCCCGGTTCACCGGGCCCCGCTTTTTCTTCCTTGGGCTTGCGGCCCCGCCTGCCCTTGGACTTATCCGGCTCGGGCGTTTTTTCTTTGGCGGCCTTGTCCTTTTTGGCGGGCCCCTTTTCCCCGGCGGCCTTTTCCTCCGGGGCCGGGGTGGGCGGCTGTTCCGGTTCGGGCGGCTCGTTCTTTTCCACCTCCGCACGTCCCGCCGCCCGCTGTTCTGCCATCAGCTTTTCAATCTGGTCAGCGGAGACATTCACCGCGCCGGGGGCCCCAGCCGGGGCATCCTGCGCGGGTGGTTCCCCGGCGGCCTGCTCGGGGGCTTTCTCCGGGGCCGGGGGCTCCGGCGTGGGAGCCTCCGGGGTAGGAGCCTCAGCCGGGCCCGTATCGAACAGGCTGGGCTGGGGATTTTCCTCCGGGCTCGTGTTCAGCTTTTCGTCTGCCATTCGTTACCTCCTTTTTATTTTCGTGAATGTTGCACAAATCTTGTGCTAAAAGTTTGTTACTATTTTTTCGCCTCCCTCCCGGCTATCCACGCAAAAAAGCCGCCCGTTTTTTCTTCCCGGACGGCTTTCTGCGTAATGTGATAGCTCTAATTTTATTTTTTTGTGGTTGCAGGCTCCGAAAAGCCTTGATATTACAGTGTTCCTAATAGGAGCCATTCATAGGTATGTGGACCCCACTTCTTTTCCCCATAAAGTTCGACGAAGTTGTCCAAAAACTCACTGACAGTCAGTTTGCTGGGGGCAATGAAACGATTGACTTTCTGCTTATACTCCACCTCAGCCTTACGCTTTTTCGCCTCTGCCTCGGTGTCGTAGGGTTCCCATTTTTGCTTGCGCTCACCAGTTTCGGTGATGTAGTAGTAGACGACATTGAATTTGTTTCTGCGTTTTTTGATAGACGCCATGATTACACTCCTCTTTTAAGTAATCTGGCTATCTAACCATTCATCAAAGGATTTTTTGGATATGCGAATTGCTGTTCCGATTCGTACCGTTTTGAAATGTCCCTTTTTTACAAGTTCATATGCGGAAGATGTGCTGATTCCTAAAAGGTTTGCAATTTCCTCTACACGATAGACCCGCTTATCAGGGACACTGTTGTGCTGCATATTGTTGGTCCCCATTGCAGCAGCCTCCTTTCGTCAAGGCCAATATGCAGCTGCTCTACGAAGATTAGTATAGCAGGCTGCACAAGTCCGTTCAAGTTTTAAATCAATTAATGTTATCAATAATGAGCAACGGGCGGCGGCTGGCTGGACCGCTCCACAGGACTTACCTCCGCGGCTTTTCCGGCACCCCCTACAGCCTGCGGCGGGTTGGCTACCGCTCGGACCATAGCCAGGGTGGTGTATCATGATTCGGTATATGGGTCATGGCCTCAAGCTGCCACAGCTTGCTTGTATGCGGCACCCGGCTCTCCCTGTTCCTCCTTCCATTCGTTGGGATCATGGCTCTGGTCTGCCCAATACGGCTGGGCCATATACTTAACGTACCCGTTGGCTCTATGAGGCCATGCGGCCTGTTTGTCAAGGTACAGGGATGCCTTCCCAAAAGGCATTTCATGCCTCTCACTCCTATCCCCGACTGTCTGCCCGCAATCTGCCCACATTCCTGCCATTTTCGCAAAAATGCCTCACAGTCCTGGACAGGGGCTGTGAGGCGTTCATTATGATTGGTCAAATAGTTTGAGGCTTGCTACCATAGCGTCAATATCCTGCTCACTGGGGCCAAGCGACATTTCCGGGGGCTGACTGCTCTGTGTTGAAGCAGCCGCATTCCCTGACAGAAATTCTCCCACCGAAGTTTTCACCATTTCCCGAACCATCGCCAGAAGCTGCTCCTTCGTATGCAGTGGCTGGTAGGTAATTTTGATTTTTGCACCAGGTATCTCCATTTCCGGATGCCGCTGAAGGTAGTCAACGACGGCCAGGATGATGAAATCGCTTTTCTTGTTCCCCAGCCGCTCTAAAAAAGCGCCTACCTTTGCCTTTTCTTCCGTATCGGCACTCCACTGGAGGGAAAACCGGAACCTGTCATCCCTGCGCAAAGCCTTCACCGACCTTCTGTGCCTGCATTTGACGCAGTTGGGCAGTGGCCAGCATCCCAAATCCTACAGCATTGGCTTTCGGATCGGCAACAAATTCCGCCTTCGCCACTTGGTTGGACGTTTCAATGAAAGTCCGAAACAGCGCCGCACCGCCGCCGGTGAAGATGGCAGGAGTCGCCCGCAAATCCACCTGCAGTTCCCGTAGCTTGTCCAGGATGCCGGCAGCATAGTTAAAGAGCGGGGGCAGCACTGCTGTCCCCGCTCCTCAATGATCGGATACTATCAGTCCAGAGGATACTTTCTCATAAAAAACTCCCAGATATAATCGTCAAGGCCATTATCGTCTGGCGACCACAGGTAGGTGCCAAAGGTCAGCGGCAACCCGCCTAAGAGCTGTATCAGATTTCCATAGGCAGCCTCCACATGCCAGTTTTTCAGATAATCCATATCGAAACAAGTCATCACATGGCGTACTCCCAGTTGTGTCAGTTCTTTCAGCGCCTTCTCCAGATAATGGAGAGATGTGACACCGGGGATGGCCAGGACAGTCTGCCCAGTGAAGAAATGAACGATGTCTGCCTTCATGTAGCCCTCAATCAGATAAACACACTCCTGAACGGGGCCGGCCATATGACACCAGTTTTCAGCGCCCACGCCGTCCTTTTTATCTATGCTGGAAAAGGTGAGGAACTTTCCGCCCTTTTTCATCTTTTTGTCCAGACGGATATGGATACTCTGGATACGGCCAAGCCGATCCCGGCAGGGGATCATAATTCCTCGCAGATAAACAGCCATTGTCCAGCGCCCATCCTCGTCCCGATAAAATCCAGGTACACCAAACAGCTCATGCCCCTCTGAAATCAATTCCTTTGCCAACGCGGGAAAGCCTACCAGCGGCGTTGTACGATACCCCAGACGGTCGATCTCCTCGTTAGTCAGACCGCGCCCCCGCAGGTTGTCCCGGTGATCCGATGCAAGTGTCAGTTTGCTTAGAAGTGCCCGGTAAACGCGGTCCCTTGTTTCGATACCAACCAGCGGGGCCTGTGGCACCTCGGCAGGTTTTGGCCTGGGCAGTGCTTTCTTCTTCCCGCCTGATTTGCTGGAATAATGACTTTCTCCGCCGCCCAGCCGATCCGTTAGATCCTGGCGCACTTTATCCCGAGATACACCAGTATAGTAGGCGTAGAGGTCAAAGACACCGCCTTCAAACTGGCCGCATTTGGGGCATCGGAACACATTGCGCTTGAGGTTGATATTAAGATGCCGCTTTCTGGATCCTGCATGGTCACAGACCGGACAGGGGATATTATAGGAACTCCTTCCCATGGGCGGCTGTGGAATCGGAAGCAGCGGCAGAATGTCATTCATCTGAAAGCGCAGTTCCATTTGCGGTTCCCCCTTTTCCTCTTCGCTTTACACAGCGCCGAGCCGATTGCTTTATCGCCCATAACTCACGAGGAAGACCTTGTTTCCTGAAAAACTGCCGTGTAGATATCCATCTTGTCACAGCTCTCCTTTGTCAGCTCCAACAGCGAAAAACAACGTCCATACTCCTGAAAATCTTCCGTAGAAATGCGTTCAGTGGTATCTTCCGGGGCCAGATAGTAAACCTTGCAGATTCGGAGCTGGTCAAAGCTCCCCACAGTATAAGATTCCACATAGTCCGGTGTGTAGTAGGATACCGGATATGGGGCCGGTTTGTATGCCGAAATCATCATCCACAGCCAGATAGCCACGACACCTGCGATGCCCATGACGCAGAAAATCGGGCGAATGATTTGCTTCATGCCTTTTCCTTTCCGGGGGCCGGTATAGAACCGGCCCCCTTGTTCATTCAAGCGGTTGTTTTAACCGCCTCGTCACAGATCAGCTTGGCTGCAGCCACAATTTCGGCATTGCCGGTAAACTTGGTAGCAACCCAATACAGTGCTTTAGGATCGATCTGCATAACCTCCCCCAGCGTTTTCCCGCTGTACTTGGCAATCGGGCACGAAACCTTCAGTGCCTGCTCAAAAGGCGACAGCTCAGGTTCCTGCGGCTTCGGGGCTGCCTGAGCGGCAGGCGCGGCAGGCGGCGGAGGCGGGGCGCTCCCAATGGAGGCATCCACAGGATTGCCGCTCCACATAATACCGCCCAGTTCGTCCACAGCCGGTGCATCAAAGGAATCACCGGCGGCCCCAAACTGGAGGCCAAAGCCTGCATTACGCAGGGCAATACCCACCGCAGCGGTCTGCGCCCACTCTCTGGGTGAGACAGTAGGTTTATCGGGCAGATAACCTCTGGAGGCAGTCGCCTCGGCCAAGAACTGATCCACCGGTGCGGAATAGTGGGGATAGACCCGGGCTGTTGCCACAAAACAGTCCTTCCCCGCCGTGACGGAAACCGCGATACGTCCCTCCGGATATTTCAGCCGGAACCAGCCGATCTGGACCATAACCGGAAGCCGTAGCCTTTTTTCACCACCATTGGCGCTGTTCAGGTCGGTATACTCCACCGCCAGTGCAGCGGGATCGAACCCCTCCACAGCGTTAATCTTCTGCAAGGCCTCCATGGCCGTCTGCTTGGCCTGTGTGTTGTCCGTAGTCATGATGCAGGTGCCTCCTTTTCCTTCTTTTTAATGGGTACAAATGTGTTTCGGAACTGAAGCCATGCGGGAAGCAGAGTCTGAATCACTCTGCCAATCTCCCGGCTGTAGCTTTCCGGAGCGGACGGCGCAAAGCTGGAAAAACGCTTGCGGTAATCTTCAATCACCCGCCCCAGATTGTTCTGGGCAGCATCCCGTTCCTTCTGCGTGTCAGGTCCGCGGTTAGGCCCATAACGGCGTTCCAGGGCGAGGCACTGCACATAGGCGTCCAGCATTTTGTAGTGTCCCTGCAAAAACTGGGCCTCCATGGTGACCGGAGCCGTCTTGCAGAACATCTGGCAGGTCTCCAGCACACCGATCCGGTACACGATCTCACCGTGCCACCAGATTGCATCAGCCGGCGCTCTACCCTGTGCGATGCGCTGGTCTACCTCGCTGCGGAGATTATAGTAGTTTTCAAGAACAGTAGCCATATTTGTTTCCTCCCTTCACTATGTTGCCGTTTGGATAATACGGGCTGCCAGCAGGGTGTTGCGCCGCTCTGTATCCGTTGTCTGAATGGCCCGAATGACTGCCTGCCAGTCACCAACAATCTGCGCTCTGCATCTGGCTCGGGTAAGGCCGGTATAGACCAGAGGGCGCTTGAGCATACGGCCATGGCAATTCTGGATACTGAGCAGCACCGAGTCATACTGACCGCCCTGGGACTTATGAATGGTGGTGGCGTAGGCGAGATCCAAATGGCTCAGACTTTCATTGTCCTCATAGGCCACAATGCGGTCATCATGGAAATCCACCTCCACCAGGAACCCGTCATCATCCCGTTCAATTTTGCGGATATAGCCGATGTCTCCGTTGCTGACCTCTTCCCGGTTCTTGGTCTGCATGACCTTGTCACCAAGCCGGAAGATCCGCTGTCCCAAGGACAGCTCCGGTTTATTTGCGCCCGGTGGATTGACCAGGGTCCGCAGCCGCTCATTCATGCTTCGCACGCCGGTCTCGGTCTTTGCCCGGAACGGGGTCAGCAGCGCAACATTGTCCACACCATACCGGCAAACCTCCTGCATATACAGCCGCTCCAGCCATTCGGCGGACTGCCGAATATCGGCGGAACCCCAGAATTGGAAGTCTCCGTCAAACTGGAGGTCCGTATCGCCATGACGGATGTGCCGGGCGTTCTCGGCAATCATGCTGCCTTCGCTCTGGCGAAACACCTTGTCCAACATCACTATCGGGATTCTGCCGCAGCGCAGCAGCTCACTGAGTACCGCGCCCGGCCCTACAGAAGGAAGCTGGTCAGCATCTCCCACCAATACCAGCCGGCACATGGGCGGCAGCGCATGGAATAGATACCAGGTCATAGCCATATCCAGCATACTGATCTCGTCTACCAATACCAGATCGGCATCTACCTGCTCCGGCATGGTCAGGGTGTTTGTATCACCTGCAGTCAGGTTCAGCGCTTTATGGACCGTGCAGGCAGGAAGGCCGCTGCTTTGCTCCAGTCGTCGGGCCGCACGGCCTGTGGGTGCGCAGCAGATAATGTCCGCATCCGGGAACGCCTTCTGGTAGATATTCAGAAAAACACGCTGAATGGATGTCTTGCCAGTACCAGGGCCGCCGGAAATAATACAGATTGGGGATGCGAGGGCGGTCTTAACCGCCTGCCGCTGCTCCTCCGCCAATGTGAAGCCCAGTTCCTCCTGCTGCTGGTCAATCTCATCGTCTAAGTCGCCGATATAGGGCAGGCTGCTCCGCTGGAGCATTTCTCGAACGCACTGGGCAACACCGTCCTCAGCTTTCGCCATAACTGGACGGTAAACATGGCTCTGATACAGGGCCAGCCGGTCTGCTTTCAGCATCTCAAACGCCACGTTGGCAACCGTCATGCGGTTCAGACCCGGCGTGCGCAGCAGTTCCACCGCCTGCCGGACAAAGTGCTCTTTGTGCAGGCACAGATGTCCCTTTTGCTCAGCAACTTCCAGTGTATGGAGCAGTCCAGCAGCGACGCGCTCAGGGGCTGTCCTGGGAATACCCTGACGTTCCGCCAATCGGTCTGCCACCTCAAATGACAGCAGCCCTTGTTCAAACACCTCATAGGGACGCTCTTTCAGCAACTCCTCCGCCCTGATACCCAACTCCTTTTGCATACGAACGGCTTGCCCAGCGTTGACATCCAATGGTGCCAGCATGGTGATGATCCGCCGGGCGCTTCGAGTCTCCAAGTATGAGTCTCGAAGCTGTTCACAGTGCTTACTACTGATGCCGGGCACCTCACGGATGCGGTCCGGGTCGTTGTCCAATATCGTCAGGGCATCGTCCCCAAAGGTGTTATAGATACGTTCGGCCAGCCTTTTGCCAATACCACGGAACAGTCCGGAGGAGAGATAAGCAACGATCCCCTTCTTGCCTGGGTCGATGATTTCCTCATAGGACTCCATCATAAATTGAAGCCCGTATTTGGCATCCTTCTTCCATCTGCCGGCTATATCCACTTTCATCCGCTCCATGATGGGCAGGTAGTAGCCTACAACGGTAATACTGTTCAGCTTGTTTCCCTGGCTGTCCAGCACAGTCTCACAGGGCGCATAGAGCGCCACGGTGTAGCTGCCGTTCTGGGCGTCCTCAACACTCTTGGGGTAGATTAGTCTGAAAAATTTACACTTCATCTCACCCTCCTACGCCAACACCAGTTCGGTAGTGGGCATATAGACGGTCCGCTCCTCCACCGAGTGGTTCTGGGCGATATACAGAGCTTCAGCCACAATGTCATCGGCCAGCCGGTCAAATTCCTGTACCAGCTCTGTCCGCTGTTGGAGTTCATAGAGAGACCAGTCCTCAAAGTCCTCGTCCATATCAACGTCCCGCCCCGGAAAAGAAAAAATCTGCATGGGCGGCTTGATGTAGTCAACACGGGCCTCTTCATTACATACCCCGCACCAGTTTCCGGTTTCTGCTATCGAGGTGTAATTTTTTTGGCCGCATTTGGTGCAGTAGGAGCGATATCCGCTGGGCTTGGTTCCGCCCTGATAGAGTACCAGATATCCGCCGCTGCGGCCGTTCCAACCTGCCTGCCACAGGTAGTTGTGCTGCCAGTTGAAGTCCTCAATCCGCTCATTGAGCCGCTCATAGAACTCAGGTACTTGGATAATGTCCCAGAGCTTGTCTTCTGTTCCCCGGTCAAGACCGAGTTTGTAGAGCTTCATATTGCAGGCATACGATGTGCTTCGGTTCCAGCTATTCATCGTGTTATACCGAAAATGGCCTGACAGATAAGCAGTCATCTCAGCCCGGGACCGCTTATCCACACGTCTGGAAAACAGATGCCGGGCGGGAGTTTCCTTTTTCATGAGTACCATGCTGTTACCTCCTAAAGATAGCACAGGGAGGCCAGCATTGTGGCTCTCCCTGTGTATTTTGATATTTCTTATACCGGTTCAACAGAAACCTTGACTTTTCGGCTCTCCGAAGCCTTGAGCGCAGCCGCGTAGATACTGGGGTGCTCTTTCTTGAGATATCCGGAATCTACACGGTGTGTGGTTTTTGTTACAAAATCCACCAGCAGCTTGTCTTTGGTGGTGGTCAGCACACCATGCTCATGGGCTTTCATCAGTTCCGCGATACGAACACTGTATGCTTCGATCTTTGCTTCATTTTCTTTCATCTGCTGTCTGAGTGCGGCATTTTCATCCTGAAGCGCGACAATTCCCCGCAGGGATTTTTCATATTTTAAGGGAAACTCAATCGTTGGAAGAGCTTTCTGGCTTGGACCACAAATATGAGCCAGCGCCTCCAGCGCCAGTTTCGGGGCCACCTCCGTCATGGCAGGCGGTTTGTCATTCCGCAGACTCCAGATCCACTGATCCAGCCTCTCAAAAATGATGTCCTCCTTCGCCTGATCCCGAATTAAACTGGGTGTAGCCAGGTCATGCTCCGGGTTGTTACCCCAGATGGCTGAAAAGGCACCGAAATCCACATCCATAACTGCCAGATAATAGCGCAGCTGGAACTCATAGTAGAGCGGGTAAGCCCCATCAGCCCAGTCGCCGGCCTTGTGGTAGGTACAGCTCTTGCATTCCAGAACGCCCGGCTTTCCGTCACCCTTTCGGGTGATGCGCCGGTCGATGTCAGCCAGGGCATAGGGAAAGTCCGCGTGTTGATACATATTGGTGTCATCAGTGACGGTGTTCCCGGTCCGCTGGGCATAAAAATGGGCCGCAATCGGCTCCAGCAAATGCCCCATCTCTAATTGCAGAGGGTTGGGCTTTGCTTTTGGCTGCAAACGGCCCTTTTTAATCAACCATAGCTCCCGAGGCGTCATCCACGGTGACAGGCCAAAGATGGTGGCCACATCGCTTCCGCCCACGGTGTACTCAATGTCCCCTTTCGGGCCATGCTCCCGGCACTCCAGCCAGCGTTTTTCATCCATTCCCGCACAGTCGCACAGAATGATCGGTGCAGCCATTACCAGCTCACCTGCTTTGCAAGGTCGTAGTCGCTCCAGCGGAGTGTGAGCGCCCGGGCCATGTTCTCTTGAAGGGACAGCAGCTTGCTCTCAGGCGCACCACTGACCTTCAGATTGAACAGAATCTCCTGCATGGCCATAAATACGTCATGGGCAGAGGCCGAAGCATTGCCGTTGGCTGTCTCAAACATGGCGATGGCCTCTATTGCCGCCTTTTTCGGCATGGCCAGCTTTTTACACACGGCAGTCATGGCATTGACCGGGTTATCCAGGTGGATGGTGAGCAGGCCGCTCAGGCGGGCCACTGAATCGCCAAACTGGGCGAACAGCATATCCAGAGCGTCCACAAAATCGGGCACCTTGGACTGCCGGCGGTGCTCAATGGCCACCATGCCGCCGATGTGGATGGGATACTGCAGGCCCATCAGGAGCGCTGACACCTTCGCTGAGGCCACCCCGGTGTCCGAGGTGGAAAAGCGGATGCCCGGCATCAGCTTGGCCGCCAGTGTCTTTTTGCCCTCCGCTTCCAGCAGCTTTTCATAGGTGCTGAGCAGGTCTTCTTTCTGGCCGGGCAGGATCCAGGAGGCGCTGGTAATAGAGTGGTCGGAATAACCGCTCTCAAAGCTGTTGCCCGGGAACCGTTCGTCCATTTTCTTCTGCAGGCCGTCCAGCAGTTGGTCGATCTCCAGGATAGAGTAATCCCGACCGTCCCCGGAATGGGCTGCGGACACCTTCTCGTCCCGAATCAGCAGCAGGGCGCTGTCCTTGTGCAGCTCCAGGCAGGAGTTGAGCACTTCAGCCAGCTTGGCCCTGGCGAGCTTGGGCAGGGCGGTGCCGTTGATTTTTGCCCGATCCAGCAGACTTTTGTAGGCGGTGTCCCGCAGCGGGAAATACCGTTCCCCCACTTGGATGGCCAGGCCCAGGTTCTCCGCCGTATCAGCGATAGCCTCCTGGCTGACAGCGGAATCAAAGCTGGAGGGGTCCTCATAGAGCGGGGACGCCTTATCCAGCGCGGCCACACGCAGGCGGTTGACCTCGGTGCGTTCCCAGAGGCTGGCCTTGCGGGTCTCCTCGTGATAGGCCAGCATGGCGGGGAACTGGGTAAACTGGGTGGAATAGCTGTCTTGGCATTGTTTCAGCATTTTTGATCGCTCCTTTTCTCATTTTTGTTGTGGCGGAATGCCCTGAATATACAAAAGCAGCGTCCTTTTCGGAACGCTGCATTTGCCAGTATAAAATTGGCCCGGAAAACAAAAAAAGTGCCATCTGCAAACATGCAAATGGCACTTTGGTACACGGAATACTATGCGCACTTTTCCTGCGGCACTGATACTGTATGTTTGAATTATACCATCCTCGAAGCGTTCCGTCAATGCTGAAACAGCAGTTTATAGCTGAATCTAAAAAATGGATCAATACTTATGCGCCTTGCCCTGTCTGCAAATTTTTCACTTCATCAAGAGGCAGACCCGAAATAGTGACAATTTCCTCAAGAGCATACTTCCCAGTCTCCAGCATTCGGAGCGCCACTGCTATCATGCCTTCTTTCATGCCCTTTTTAATACCCTCTTTCATACCCTCCTCGCGTTCTTCCTTCCGCATCTCCTCAATCACTTTGCACATTTCGCTTACCCCCTTCGGATTTTCCTTCAAATATCTGGTGCGGTCTGCCAGAATTTCAAAATTCATGTCTGCTGCATCGGTGCAACGAAAGTCGTGCATCAGTTTCCCAATGTCGGAATCACCCTGATACGCACCATTTACATAAAGGATATGTTCCCCATCTTCAAAAGGTTTACCCGTTGCAAGATTCATTCGCTCAATCGGATAGATGGGTTCGCCTTTACCATAAAAATCCTTTTCAATGATAAAGATGGTGTAGGTATCCGGCAGTTGGTCAAACTCCTGCCCAGCATCAAGATTTTCAATATCCATCACGCTGGAATGGAACCTTGCCCTGTGTGGGTCTGCCCCCTTGTCCTCCCGCTGGATTTCCAAGGCATACTTTTTCCCGGTAGAATCCGTCCCGTTTGATCAAGCAGAAATCTATCTGCGTTTATACTACCACAAATCTCTCTGCTTTTCAAACCTGCATAGAGAACTGCGCCAAACCCGGGACAAAAACCGCTGCTGGATTTTGTCCCGGTCTGTCATGCGGTTACTCCTAAGATTCTTGCGAGCCCATGCTAACCGGCCTGCCTTTTCAGAGTCCAGATGCCTCTGCTGGGGCTATAAAACGTGTTGGGGTGGTACTGCAACGTCTGGCGCACCTTGTCTTTCCAGTATTGCTGTTGCTGGGCGCGTTTGTAGCTCCCCACCACAGTATAGATTTGCTCCAGAGAAACCGGAGTGCGAAACGACTCCATTGCATCTGCCAGGATGTCCCGCCATGTGGCGCCGGGCATATCCCGGATATCGCCCTGCAGCCGGTAGGTCATCAGCAACGGGTAGGTGAGTGGCATATCCTTCCGCAAAAGCAGTACATACTCATGGACAATGGGGATGAACTTGCCGCTGTAGCTGCGGCGGTCGGAGACGCAGTTATGCTGGGTCTTGATAACGACATTCTCCAGTGTGCCGGGTTTGGTCAGTTCAAAGAGCATACTCAAAAGGCGGCCCTTCTTCTTGATGTCGCCAACCAGCACCGCCATGCGGCCGCCTTTCTCCAACGCACAGAACTGCTTCATCATGCAGTAATTCATGGCCTGGACAAAGCCCTCCCAAGTTGGGATCCGGGAGAGGTCAAAGCGGCGGGGATCATAGCCGTACCGCTGTTGTACGTCGAAAGCTCGGTACATGACATCCGAATACTTGATAATATCCCAGTATGGCGGATGCCAGAAGATAAACTGAGGCCGCTCGGGGATGTCGCTGTGGAGCAGATCAAACCCGCTGTGCAGATCGTAGGTGTGACTGTAGATGCCCATGGTGCGGGCGGCATCGCCGGTGGTGTTGCTGCCACACATATAGTCGCAGATCTCTTGAACACCGAAGTGGGCGATCAGATCCTCAATCAGTTTTGGGGAACAGTTGCTGCGGTATTTGTTATTGCCGCCCTCACCGCGCTCCGGGTAGGATACGACAGTGGTCAATGCGCTTCTTTGGTTCGTCATCATAACAGATGACAGCCTCCCTTCTGTTTCAGATAGCACAAGGAGACTGTGGGGAATGTCCACAGTCTCCTTGTGCGTGTTGTGATTTCAGTCCGATAAAATCAGGTGTATCCGCCCTTGAACAATTCTGCTCAGGGCATCCAATCTTTCTTGCTCCGCATGGATGCGGGGGTGCTGCTGAAACGTAAAGTCCTTCAGCTCCATCAGGTCCCGGCGAATATCGTCCATCAACAGACCTTTAGCGTTTCGGATGAAGTCCTGGCCCAGTCTGGGCTTGCATCGCCGCAGATACCAGGACGGGTCTGCAAGTTGGTCATTGTCCAACTCCGGCAGCAGACTCCGGTTGTGGTCAAACACCGGAGCCATCCCCTGGACCTCCAGAGTCTCTGTATCAAACAGAACTCCGAAGTTGCCGTAATGGCGGTCGGTATTCAGGATGATGGCGTCCAGTACACACATCCGCCGGAAAGCGTCTCCGCTGCCAATGCTCTCGAAATAGGCCAGCAGTTCTGGTATGGTACGCTCCTCCCCGCAGAAGACTGCGCCAGCTTTTGCAAGCCCCACAGCCTCACTGGTAAAGAGCGGACATTTGCTGACCAGCTTCTCCCGGTAAAAGTCCATGTCGTAGGGCACTGCCTCGCGGCACAGCCGCTCAGATAACTGCGCAGCCAGGTACTCGGAGAGCGGTTCGATCTCATAGTGTGCGCTGCCGCTTTTATAGAGATAAACGCCGCTTTCTTCCCGTTTCCAGCACTTGGCATAGTATCCGTCTGTCCCGAACTCCGGGGATGTGGAGGACAGGTCTGTCTCGCTGATGATACCGTCAAAGGCAGCCTCACTGATGATCTCGCTGAACGGATTGGTATAGAGGGATACCTCCTGCCAGGTCAGCGGCGAATCCGCTTCCCGCACCCAGAAGGTATCGTTCAGTGACAGCGCGTGGGTGATACGCAGGAACCCCTCTGGGTCGTCGCATCCATACTGCTCCAATAGCTGCTGGATATGCTTGCGGTGCTTGGGGGCTTTCCGCTGGTCCAGGAACGCCGGCAGGCCTCGGTAGCCAATCGGCCGGAGTGCGGTGAGCCACTGGTCTTCAAAAAACTCCGGCTCGTCGAACTCGTTGCGCCGGCAGTGGAATGCCAGCATAGGGAGATCCTTATTCAGCAAAATGTAGTCCGTTTTTCCACCATGAGTTGCCATTGCCTGATCCTCCCTTCTTTCTGGCTGGTCCCATTATACACAGGAACAGCCTTTTTCGCAATGACAGGATTTCTTCATCCGCCATTTTCCACTGATTGATAGTCAACATCAATCGGAACATCGGTCAGGATCCGAACATAACGGCCGAATAGCTGTACTAGCTGTTCTTCGGTCAAATCACGCTCGCTATTCTTTAACTGCCAGGGATAGCTTGGAGAGTACAGCAGGTAGGTAACGCTATTAAAATCATCGCAGGCAATCATTTGGATCCCCTCAGCCTCCTCAATCACTTTCTGGAGCAGCGTAGCCAGCCCCAAAAGGTAATCTTGGTCAAACTCCATATAGTCATCCCAGGTTGGTTCGGTTATGCCCACTTCAGTAAGCCATCCCTGTACTGTGGCATGGAATTTAGGGGCATGGTTCAGCAATTCCTTCAGTTTTCCCACATCCCGTTCTCTAATATCATCAACGCATATCCCGTAGCCATAATTGTGCCATGTACTGTAACTCATATCTTGCCCTCCTTATGTTTCTTTTCGATAGCATGTATCCTCAGCTCCCTGTCGGTAAGGAATCGCTCAGAATTATCCCAGAGGTACTTGCGGGCAAAAAGGTCAGCGTCCCGCCCAGCTTTCCGAAAATCTGCATATCGGACAGGGATGTCCCCAGCGTTTTATAGGTTCCAAGATGCCACAGGCCTTTTTCCCCATCTTGCAAAATGCGTCCCTCAGCATAGCAGTCGAGATAAATGCCTTCATTTCCCCCAAAATTGACTTTGGTTATGAAGTCAAATTCATCGCATGTGATCTCTGCGGGGAGATGTCGTGTATCCGGCAGGAAATAGTCCAGGATTGCTTCAGCTTCGGCAAAGTGCCCGCCATCTACCGCCATTTGATGAACAGCCCTCATAAAAGTTTCTCTTGTATCCCGGGTAACTTTCACCTTAATTTTCGGGTCATCTTCAATATATTCCTTGCACATCTCTGCGGTAGCGCTGCCGTGAAACTGTTTTCTTATATGGTCGGAAGGATGTCCGCAATCGAGTGTCGGATCCTTTCCAGGGCCAACAATGTGCCGCCAGGCACAGCACCAGCACATTGGCTGCTCACATTTCATCCCGGCGCACCTCCTTTGAGGCAGAAGCTGCATTCGCAAAATGGTCGGGCATCACAATCCACTTATCCCGGTCCAAGAGGCCAAGCAGTGTCAGTGCCTCCATAAATCCAAACAGCTGATGGCAGGCCGTGTCTGGGTTAACCCAAGAGTAACGCTGATCCCCGATTTCACGGCGAAGCCGTTTCTCACATTTCGCAAGAAGATGGGTGGTGAACTCCGGGCTGCTCCAGATCAGGCTCTTACAGATGATCCAAACACCATGGTCATCAGCATGGCTGGAGGTAACCTCCCGATGGGTCAGTTTGGAGAGCAGCCCACAAAGATAACCGCTGTCCACCCAGTCCTCCTCAAGGAACATCAGCACATCAACATCTCGCAGTTCAAGACGCTCACAAATCTTCTCGCTAAGCGCCTCGTTTATTTCCTGTACTGTTTCAAGCCGCATATCCCAATAGTAATAGTCCTGTCTGCGCAGAGTGACAGTGCAGCCAACTCCTAGTTCCGCATCCACGATCTCCTGAAGCTGAGCCGTCAATTCATCCCAGCCCAAGTAGACCGTCTCATACTCCGGCGAACGCCCATTGCTGAGCTGCCGCGCCAAACCAGCGTTCCCCCGCATCAGCCAAATCTGATATTCTATGTCATTTAGCCCCAGGAATGCTTGAAGGGACTGTCCCACACCCTTTTCTTTGCGCCATATCTCGACCCATGCGTCAATGGTGCTGATGGAACACTGTCCAGTTTGAATCAATTCTTTGAACGTCATAAAAACCTCCGATTTTTTGGATTGCTTGAAATATGAGGGGAGAAGACATCTGGCCTCCTCCCCTCAAACACCGGCATTTAGACCGTCAGATAGTAAATGCTGCAGTCAAATATACTGAAACCCACTCCGCAGCAATAACCTCCTCGCGCCGTCAAACGGCAATTTCAATTTGCTGCTCGTGTCCCCAGCGGAGCAGGAACTTCCGCTCCGCCTGAGTGAGGCCACGCCGGTTCATGCCCTGCGCCTGGCAGATCCTTCTGCCGCTCAGCTGCAGGGTCACCAGGGACTGTTCCGGCGCGTTTCTGCGCCGCAGGAACAGGATGTGGCATTCACCGGACGCGACACGGTCGATGTAGTCGCCCACACAGTGGCTGAGGTTGATTCCCTCGTCTGCCAACTCCTTGGGCTCAGTCGGCACCACGATGCAGTAGCCCTGGGCGCTGTATTCCAGCTCCTTAACCAGTTCCGCCTGCTCAGCGAAGTTTTGGCACTGTTCAGCGGCCCTGGCCAAGTTGATCTTCAAAGATATAACATCGTGAGCGGTTTTGAAATGCTCCGGATATTTCTCCTTGACCTTTCCGTAGAAATTTTTCTGCATGGAGAGATAGTCCATGTACTCCCGAAAGAAGTTCTCAGTTACCTCGCCATAGCCCTGCCGGTAGAGGTCAAAACAGATATAGTCGATGAAGCGCCTTAGATTGATGCTGTACTCTGATTCCATAATCTTGACAAAAGAATCAGGTTCGCAGTTCGGATTATATCGGTATGTCGAATCAAATCTCATATTCCGCACCCCAGAACGAACCAACTGCTCGGCAAAATACATCGCCTCGTTGGCGCCGTAACGCGCTTCAATCCAAAAAATGACCGGGATACAGTTCTGATACTTCCCGCTGGCGGTGGCATTTGCGGGGAACAACTGTGCCACCCGTGTGAAAAGCCGCTTGTTTTGCTCCCAATACTGCACATGTTTCCGCGGCTTATCATGGCTGATGGGCACATTATGCCGGCACATATCCGTGAGGACTGCGTCTCCTGTCACGGTGATAATGAATTCGGCAGACTCTTTGAAGAGCGTGCCAAGCCAGTTCACCTGCTGAAGATCAATATAACTATCTTTCAAATCCCGCAGGAACGAGCGCAGATTTCCAATAGTCACAGGGTCGATGGCGCCGCTCTTGCAGTCGCGGATGTAGTAGAGGCCCTGGCTGACCAAAATCACCAGTTCCTTTTGCACTTTCTGGGTCTGACGCCGCAGGATGAAGTCCGTATTGTTCTCCAGAACAACTTCATAGGCCACGGACGGTTTCTGCTTGGCGCCGTCCAGATCAATGATATAGTCCTTCAAGGAAACAGCAGCGGGGCTGGTGTTCGTTTCTGGCATGACATGAAACCTCCAGTTTTGTGATATTTATGTTTTCTTACCAGACGCTCACAGTGTATCGCGGCTCTGAAACGGCAGCCAGATAGTAATACCTGATTTTGTTCAGGGCGGATCTAACCGCAGAATCCCGCTTTGTCCCCTGGTCGTCCAGATAGCGGATGACAGCCTTACGCTCCTCCGCGTTCAAACGGGACAGGGCCTGCTGCATCTGCGGGGAAAGCTCCTCCTTCTGAGGCTCAACGGCCAGGAACCGCTCCAGTCCTTCGTTCTGGTCCAGGGACACCACAACGGGCCGCTGCTGCTTGCTAAAGCAAGTGAGTCCGCAGGGCCGGTACTGACGCTTGATGTCCAATATGGCATACTGCAGCTTCATCCAGATATGGGCCTGGATGCACTCAGACCTGGTGGGGTCGAAGGTCTCGATGGCGCTCAGGGCGGCCATGGCCAGTTCCTGATATACGTCGTCCCAATCCAGGCGCATAGCACAGATCAGTGCCCAGTTGCGCCGCATTACCCTGCGGATCATGCCCTCGTTATCCATAAAAATCTCGTTTCTCTCAATGAAATCCATGTTGTACCTCCTCGTCGTTGTTAGAGAATGGCAGGGCAAGGCCGAATACCGGCCTTGCCCTGGTCTGCTTATACGCGGATAAACCGCTTGATGATGCCGGCCAGCTTGACCGGCAGTTTGGTCAGATCGCTGATGTCCAGGAAACTGTCACCATAGATCCGCCCAATGTTCTCCTTGTCGCTCCCAATGGCGGCAGCCACGAAAAGGATGCCCTTGCGCTGATATTCCTGTTTGACACCGCGCAAGTCCTCCTCGGCAGCCGTCCCATAGTAGTCGGTATCCGCCGGCTGGCCGTCGGACACCAGCATTAGCAGCTTTACATCCTCGCTACGCCGGGACAGCTGCTCCGCCACATAGCGCAGAGCGGCCCCGTCGCGGTTGCTGCCTCGGGCGGATAAATCCATCATGCGGTAACGGTCATCCCGGTCGATGGCGTCAAACTCCGCGTAGGAGTATAGATCGACGCCGCTTCCAGTGGAGTGGCCATAGACCATAATGGGAATACCCAAGGCCTGACAAAAGTCGTAGAGGATGATAGCGGTAGCGCGGGCGTATGTAGCCCGGTCACAGCTGCACATACTGCCTGATTCATCCAGCAGTAACCCTACAGAGAGGGCCGGGATCTCGTTTGGAAGCGAGTTTTTGTAGAAGACGCGGCCATCGTTGCGGCTCAGTGCGTGGATATCCAGACGGCGGCCCATCAGAAGGCCAGTCTGCTTCCCTCCCCGGCGGCTGTCGTGCATCTGCTGCAGAACCGACTTCTGCAGCTGTTTGGAAATGTGGAGCAGGTCACCGGAAACCTCCTGGTACTGCTCTTTCAAATCGTCATCCACCTGGGCTATCCGATGAACCTTCATACTGACGCCTTCATGGATATTCCCGTAAGAAATGCTCTGGGCCAGTTCGGTCAGTTCCTTAGTTCGCTGCCGCTCCAGCTCCTGGCAGACGCTGCCCTCAGCGATTTTTTCCAGGATCCGCTGGATATCGGACGCGGCGCCGGTGTATCCGGTCCCTTTGTAGTCGTCATCCCGTTCCATTGTGCCACCCTCCGGTGCGGAGAGCGTAGAGGTGTCGGTCAGGGGGATACGTCCATTCTCCTGCTCAGCTACGGATTGGCAGGCCCCCGGCGGGGACTGCCCTTCCATCGGCAACCCTTCTTCTTCCGGGGCAGCAGACGCAGCGGCCGCAGTTTCCTCCACGGGATATTCTTTCTCCTCGCCGCCATCGGTCGCAGCGTCAGATTCAGATTCTTCCTCCTCCTTGGCTGTATCGGCGGCCAGCTGTGCGGTAGCGGCACGGACACCTGCAGTCGGGGAACCCCCGTCGGTGCCGGAAGGCGTGCCGCCGGAGACCGGCTCCGTTTCACCAGTTCCCTCAGCGCTGTTGCCAGCCAAAGTCGAAAGTAGCTGCTGGAGCACGTTATCGGCATCGCCCTCACCGCCGCCTTCTGCCGCCTGATCGGCTATGTCCTTGCAGTAATCCACAAAGTTCTTGATGTAAGGCCAGCAGCGGATCAGTACAATGTTGGCGGTACGACACCTGTCCCGGAAATCCTGACTGGTCAAGGCTGTATCCAGGTCCCCCAGCAGGGAGAACACTGACTGGATTCGTTCATCTGTAAGCGGAGTCTCCCCATACTTGATCCGGCCCCACTTCATGTAGGCGAGGATACACTGGAGCACTGTCAGCCAGATATGGCCGCCATCCTCCTCTTGCTCCGTCATTTGGGTCACGGTGGGCAGTACCTCAAATGTGCTTTCACGCCTGATTTCCAGGTTTGCACCCAAGATACCGGGGTAGTCCGTAATCATCCGCTGCTCAATGTAGCCATCCTCCAGGACATTCAGGATGTCATGACTGATAAGGCCCAGCACTTTCCGGCATTTGGGGTCAGACTGAAGCAGCTCAAAATATTCCGTTTCCGCATTCCGATCCCTGCTGCTGCGCAGCGGCGGCTCCGGGTACCACTTCCCGCTCTCTTGAAACCTGTGATAGGTCTGAGAGGTGAGAAAGTCAGTATAGAGTACATGCCCCAGCTCATGGCCGAACAGCCCGCAGACCTGCTCATACCGGGCCTGCCGGGTCTTGTGCATGGTCACACTGGGATGGCCGGCGTTGATCCAGATCAGGCCGTTGTCCGTGCGGGCACTGCCCGATTCCTTCGGCTTCCAGACAATACTGACCTTGACCCGCCGCCGGTAGCCGTAACGCCTGGTCTGGGCGGCGGCAATATCCTCAAAGTAGGCGGCCAGGGCCCGAGACGCAAAAAACTGCCGGTCAGTGATGGTCTTCTGCTTTTGCGCGATAAGCTGCTTGATTTTTTTATGGTTCACTCTTGCCAAGAGTAAAGAACCTCCCTTCTATTTTTAATAGCGATACCGTTCAAACCGCCTTTTTCCGCTTAGGCGCGAAAATGGGCTCCAAAACAGAGGTGACGATGGCGGCCCGGTCCTCCTCGTCTGCGGTGGCTTTGCTGATGATGGTATACATGGCCGAGATGTGGGGGTCGCCAGTGATCTCAGTGCTCATAATCCAGTCGATCAGGCTGCGCATTCCGCAGCTGCCATCGGAGATGCCGTTTTTGCGGCAGAAGTCAGCCATATCGTTGACTACCTGCACCATTTTTGAAACCATGAAGTCATCCTCGCAGCCGGTGACGCTCATAGCACGCTGGGCCATAATCTCCGGCGCGGGAAGTTCAATGTCTTGCGTCAGGTTCATGCGGTCCAATACCGACTGGTTCATACCCCGGCACCCCTCATAGCTGACATTGGTGGTTACGACCACCACAGCATCAGGGTGCCGCCGGATGACCTCGCCGGTAGGCAGTGTAATAGTGCCGTTCTGCTCCAGCAGGGAGTTCAGGCCCACCAGCACACCGGGCTGCATGATCGTGGTCGGCTCCTGGATTTCCACCAGGTAGCCATACTTCAGGGCTCGGATAAAGTCCGTTTCCATATAGGTGTAGGTCTGTCCGGCATTTGCCGTCTCAGGTTTGACCGAACACAGCTTCTGGATCTTGTCCGTCACCCGGCCCATTACCTCCGCCATGCAGTCCTGCGAGGTCGCGCCAGCTTTGGCGTGGCCAGTGAGCAACTTATAGGTGCCCTCCGGGTCATAGTCCATATCATCCAGGCCGGGCAGGTTCATCAGCTTTTTGACATTCTCAAAGGTGATGCCGCCCATCTCTTTTAGTTCCTGCCGCTCCCGGTCCAGATCTGCGTCCCCGGTGGAGGGGCCGTTGGTATCTGGGAAAACCTGACCGATGAAGTCGTAGACCTCGGTATTGGCCGAACAGGTGTATTTCACATAGGGCAGGTGCAGGCCTGCGGCAATCGCCTTGGCTCCCTCGGTCTTGCCAGTTCCGGCCGGACCACGAAGCAGAAAATTGCGCATGGGCAAGGATTTTTCAGTGGACTTCTGGGCGTGGGCACAGATACTGACCACCTCCTCCGGCAGGACATACCATGGCGCCAAGTTGGGGACTAGAGACTCCTCATAGACAGTGAGGCTGCGGCTGGGGTCCAGCGCATATTTGCCGACAAAATCGCTATGTGGAACTGCCTTTTGGGGCTCCAGAACAACCGTTTCTCCGATGTGGGCCAGGATGGTAAACTCACCCGCCAGTACTTGGTTGGGCGCAAAACTACCGGAGTCCAGATGAGTCGGAGAGACCCGCATCACATTTCCAGAGTTGTCGATATTGACTGGCAGATGTGCGGGACAGGTTTTATCGCTCACACGGCGATAGACGTTGTCGCAGAGGATCGCCAGCAAATCAGTGGCCTTTTTCAAATCAGAAAAGGAGCCCTGATACTCCGACATGAAGGCGTCCAGGTTATCCCCAAATTCCTTGTCAGCTGCAAGGGCGGGGATCATGGCCAGCACTATGGCGGCACCATCCTGACCGCGTTTCCCCACGGAATAGGTTTCCATCATCTCGGTGTTGCTGTCATACTTGCTGGCCAGCACGGTCCCGTTCCTAGGGTCATAGACCGCCAGGTGGTAGGCATCCGCACCGGAGGCCGACTTGTACTCGGCAACACCCTTGCTTCTGCAGGTTCCCACGGCGCCAGGCTTGGAGCCATCCTTGCAGGCACAGTACGCCAGCACAGCTTTCACAACAGTGTTGCTCAGCGTGGCCTCTGTGCCATCCCCATAGGTGGACGACACCTTGACTTTCTTCCCACCCTTATCAAATGGCGTAGGCAGGGGGCGGTCAAATACGAACAGTTTTGAACTCATTTGTAAATCACGCTCCTATTCTGTTATTTTGATTTTGACATGGATTCCGTCAGCCATCGGTTCTGCTGCCGTGAACCCGTTGCGAACCAGTTCGGCACATAGCGTTGGCCAACTGTCCCCGTGAGGCAGTTCCTCTGCGGAGATGCGGAACCCGTCCTGACCCGCAGCAACGGCCTCATTGTTCAGTGCGTTCAGCCGCTGCATATTGGCTTCTACCCATTCAAAGGACAGCAGTCCATAATCAACCTCTTTCGCTTCTGCGGGCGGCTCCTCTTGCTCAGAGGCCTTTTCGGCAGGTTGCTCAGGGTTGGCAGCCGATATGGTCGTGTAGACCAGGCCGGCAAATTGGAGATTTTGGACCCACACAGTTGCTCTCTGGTAACCGCCAGCGCCATTGAGCAGAATTGTTAAAGGCTGTCCGGCAGCAAACTGATCGAAAGCATTTGACATACTCCATACCCATCTGGCATCCGGATACCGCATGGCAACCTGCTCTGTGATCTTCCGTTGCAGCAGGCCAAACGCCGCAGCCAGAATTGATTGCTCCGTTACTGGCGCAGGCAGCATTAGCAGCGGAACAGGCTCAGTCTTGACCGGCTGCCTGGCCACATGGAAAAGCACCCATAAGGCGTAGGCGATCAGACCGATCAGCAGTAGCAGCAGAAGCGGCCAAAGCCGGACAATGGTGAGCAGGACTGCGAGCAGCATGATCACAGTCAGTATGTCATGGAGCAGGTGTTTCTTCTTATCGGGTGTCATCCCTTTTTTCCTCCCTCGGTATTGGCAGATAGATATAAATTGTGTTGGACACTTCTCCCTGATCAGTGGTACGAACGAGAACCGCAGCCGGACCGTTGACCCCGTCCGCTGCATCACCGAAAATAGGGCGGACTACAGCTTGGTCGTCCATAACGTCTGGCATCCCGGATTCCTGGCACAGCCGGAAGTTGTATTGCTGTCCGCAGCCTACCATGTGACTGATCAACTGTCGTTGTTGGGCTGTCAGGTAATTTCCGGTCAGTTGTCTCAATACGACTTCCAACTTTCTCCGCTTCTCTGTCTCAGTTCTTGCTTGAAATGCTTGGTTACGCAAACACATCCCCCCTTAAACGCAAAAAAGGCGCACAGACCGCGGATGTGTTACCACGAACTGTGCGCCTTTTACGCCTGATATTCATTTGGCCCCTATAGGAAGCTGCTTAAAAGAAAGGATTTCCCGCATCGCCGAAGCTCTCATACCCAGTAAAACCTCCGGGCATAGGATCGGGAGCCGGAGGAGTCTGGCCTTGGGGATGGCCCTGCGGCTGGGACTGAGGCGCAGGGGCGCCACTCTGCGGAGCCGGTGCGCCACCACCCTGGGGAGCCGTGCCGTCGGA
This sequence comes from Flintibacter muris, assembly GCF_943192995.1. Taxonomy (GTDB): domain Bacteria; phylum Bacillota; class Clostridia; order Oscillospirales; family Oscillospiraceae; genus Lawsonibacter; species Lawsonibacter muris. The sequence goes on along the minus strand of NZ_CALPCP010000016.1, from coordinate 49,254 downwards.
GCTGGTCTGTCCGTTCTTCTGGCCATTGCCGCTGCTGGCATACTCGATCTCGTCCAGGTACAGAACCACACCCGTCCGGGTCTCATGGGTGTCCTTGGTCTCCCAGGTCTCCTCGTCATAGCGGGCGATGATGTTGATGTACGAGCCCTCCTTGAGCTTCATGCGCTTGACGCGCTCGCACATATCCCCGAACGCCTTGACGGTAAAGTTGAGCCAGCGGTGGTTTTTCTCCGCCTTGCTGTCGTAGACCCGTTTCCCGATCCGGAAGTTGGCAACCTGCCCGGCGTTTTCGCTATTGCTACTAAAATAGCGGACGGCGGGGTCGTCGTTATACCCCTTGGAGACAACGGCCTCTGTGATGATTAGTTTCAGCATGATGTGATGCCCCTTTCTGCAGGTCCTTCCCTGCCGTTGAAATAATTTATTTCAACCCGCATTTTCGCGGGCAGAAAACAAAAAAAGTGCCAAACAGCGCAATAGCGCCATTTGACACTCTGAAACACGGTAACTTTGTTTTCTAAAGAAAACACGGTAACTATTGTTTTGATTATAGCATGATTATTCCAGAAGGTCAATATGCTATTCATCGCAGTTACCATGGTCCTGTGTGGGCCGGGTGTCAAGAACCCACCTGAGCTTAGGCCCTGCCGGTGTGCGGCTGGGAATGTTGCGGCGGCGGTTATTCCGGTGCCAGCCATCTTTTCGTTCTGGAACGATTCCATCCAAATGGAAGCCAGCAGCTTTTACACTGCTGCCTCCTTCCTCTGGAAGCGTATAAGTAATAAATCGAGTATAGCCCATTGCTCTCCCCGCCTTAACGGCTGCTCCATACAGCTTGCTGCAGGCATTGAAATAGGCGGAATCACAGCATACACGGTTGATTTCCAGGGTGAACCCATCGTTGAGATGCCGCGCTTTGGGAATACTGGCGATAGCAACGCCTGCATATCTGCTTTCATTTGAAGAAATCAGGCCAACAGAAAATTTATGGCCCTGTGGAGCCTCATTGTGGCGGTGATAACGCTGGACATATTCCCTGGCTGCACGAAACGACAGAGGGACAATCCGCAGTTCAGAAATAAGCGCATACCGTTTCCCATCCACATAACGAAAACAGGGCCATATATCCTGGCTGCCGCATATCACGAAACGTCCAATTCGATGTATGACAGGGATGCGCTGGCGAGTATATCTATCGTTCAGACTAGCTTGATACCCAAGCTCCCCCATGACCAACGCCGCTGGGTCCAAAGGCAGAACCGGGCGGTGCAGCACAACGGGATTGTCCAAGGGATAGTATCCAGGCCCTGGCGATCCAAAATGGAATGCTCTCATGCCGGAAGGCATACGCCACTCCAGCCTGTTCATGATGGAGTCAAACTGTGCATCGGAAAAGACCTGGGAATCACGATACCAGATACCTTCAATGCAGTATTGAAAAATGTGATAGACCATCAGGACTTACTGGATGCAGATTTATCTGGAGGTCCATCTGTTACCGCTAGATAGGAGCCAAGCAGGTGCATTCCCTTCCACTCATAGATGGGGGTACTGTCCTGGATATAAAATGTGATCTGATGTCCCTCAGCCGGTATCTTGTGGCGGTTTCGCAGTACAACCCTCAGAGCCGTCCCTTCCGCTTCCATCAGTATGGCCTTCGGACGGCGCAGAGCCATGGTGCGCTCCACACGCACCACGATGCCAGTAAGACACAGATAGTGTCCTCGCACAACCACCTGATAGAGATGTCCCCCGCTGACCGCTGCCAGCAGGGACAGAAGGAAAAGAGGCGCAGCGATTGTCATAGTGAAGAAAACCAGGAGAACATTCCCCGCAATCAGTGAGCACGCGGCCAGCGCCAACCGCATCAAAATCTGTGCCTGCAGCGGCATTGGAATCTGTGTGCGTTCCATAAGCTCCTCCTTCAAATCAGCAGTAGGCGCCGTGTGCGCAGCAGCTCCAGCAGGGCGCCTATTACGGTGTCACGGGCAGGCGAGTGTTCCATCAAAGTCTCCAAAATACCGTCCGGAATTGTCTCTGCAAAGTAGATCATCTCTGTCAGCCTCTGTCTGCCGTCCTCGCCTAAAAGTGCGGAGGTCGGCTGTACCCTTTGTTCCTCCAGCCGAATCAGCTCACTCGCCGTCAGCCGCAGCCCCGCCTCGGTGATCCATTTCCAGACACGCCGGATCGGTTTGGACAGAAAGCAGTCTGTCCATTTCCTGCTGTTGGGGCAAATGACACAGCCGGTCAGGAGCCGATAGGCGGCCAGAGTTCCCGTTTCCTCGGTGGTAATGACCAGGCCGCTGCCCTCCATCCGCCTGACCGCCTGCTCCTTGCCCTCCGGAACCGGCTGTGGACGGAGTCTCGCCTTTTTCCAGAGTCCAGCCAGCTCCGGTCCCAGTGCATAGACACAGCCGCAATGAGATACATAGTCAAGCCCGGTCCTGCGGGACCGTGTCAGCTCTCCTTTCGAGAGATATATCATATCAATCACCTCAATTTGCTTATTTGCCCTTATTACACGCTCCAACCGGCAAAATTACAACAGCATCATTAAGGTGACCGCCAGAATAATAGCCCCAACCGCGCCAAGAATGACCAGCGCGATTTGTTTGACCAGTTCGGGATCCATTCCCTCGCCGCGAGCACCGGAATCAATAGGCTGTATGTCATCATAGTAGCCATCATAATTTACATCCATTGGGTTGATGGGTCTGGACCTGTGATGGGGCGCTTGTCTGGATTTTTGTTGCGGGGGACGCTTTTTCCGCCGCCGGGTGCCTGCTGCTTTCTCTATGCGCAGCGATTTCCCGCACTCAGGGCAGAAAGAAGCGGCGCCCCCCGAAAGGGGAGCGCCGCAATAGGGACAAAATTTCATTGTGATCCACTCCTTATCAAGTTGCTTTTCCGGCCTGTTGGCCAGCTGCTTGCACAAGGATGGACAATATGAGTATACCACTAAAACATCCGCCTGTCATCGGCTTGACCACTGCCACCTGTACTGCCATAAACACTGCCAAAAGCACTGCCGAAACCGGGGGCTTGCGTTGGGGCTGCGGTCGGTGCAGGCGGCGGCGCTGCCGGGGGAGGACCAGGCTGACGCGCCGGAGAAGCCTCTGATGCAGCTTCCTGGCGTTTCTGGCCCTTTCGCTGTCCCCCCTCCTCAAACCGAGGCGCGTGGATCGCGGTCCAGTCCGCCATATATCTGGCTGACAGCCATGCCTTATAGTGGGCTGCTGTGGTAAACAACAGTTCGTTGAGCTGCCGCCAGGTGAGGACCACCGATACATGCTGCTCTGGCGACTTGCCAAACCGGGGAACGATCAGGCCGGTCTTGTTTTCCTCTCCCGGACCGCTGTCAGCAGTAAGGAAATAGTCAGACTTCTCTGCCGTAGTAAGTTTGACGACTCGGGACAGGCTTTTGCCGTCAGGCCGGGACTTGCCGTAGTAGGCCAGCCGCTTGGCAGAGGTTCCACCCAAGTGCTCATAGAGCGCATCTGACTTTCGCTCATTCTTATACTGCTGCATACGCATATGAAGACTGCCGTTGGCAGCCTCCTGCGCCAAAGCCAGAAACTGCGGCACATCAATATAGATATGGATATTGCTGGTGTACCGCTGTCCAGCCGGACGGGACTTGTCATAGGCCACAAACTGCAGATGTACCTTGTCCAGATGGAAACAGTCGTTCTTGACCTCCACGAAACAGTTCCGGGCATCTTTGCGGATGATCTGGTCCCGATTATCGTTTTGTTTTTCCAATGATCTATCACACTCCTTCAAAACAGTCTGATCTGTGTTTCCTCCAGAGGCGTCTGCGCTTGTGCCGCCTTCCACTGCAGATGCAGTTCATCAATCCGCTGGTCATCCAGCAGTTTCTCTGCCCGGCGGCGCCAAAGATCGTCCAGGCCGTTCCAGCCGTGGGTTAACAACATTTGTTCTACCTTGCGGATTCGCTGCTTTTTTGCAGCCTCCCGTCGCGCCTTTTTCTGGGCCTTGGCCGCCTTCAGGCTGTCTGCCGCATGGGTTACTTGAATACCGTTGGCTACGTCCTGAAGATCCTGAAGGATGTCCCTGGTATCCATTCGGGCGGCCCGCAGGTTCAGAATCTCAATTTTCAACGTCGGATCAAAAAACATAGTTCTCCGATAGCGGTCCAAGGCACGTTGCTCCGCGTCCCGCCGGCCGTACTGTATGATGGCCTCACAGATGGTCATGGACACCGTTTTCTCCAGCAGTTTACAGCCCTTTTCGATACTGACCCGCTCCTCGTCCGGGAACATGCCGATCCCCTTTTCTGTCCAGGTCTTTCGCACGTCATAGAAGACATTCCCCTTCTGTGGCGCCAGGTCCTTCTCCAAAACGCTGCAGTGGCTGCAGCTGGGCCACAGTCTGGCACACTCCATTGGGCTGTAATAGGTCGTCCAGGCTTTGCTTGTCCGACCGTAGCGGCTCTGGTGCCGACAGACCCGGCCGTTGTGTGCGGTTTCAACCGCCTTCCACAGTTCGTCCGATTCCTGCCATACCTGTTTATGCGCTTCATCCAGACTGCCTTCATATGAAACTTCTCTCCTTATCGCTGGGCCTTATGCTTCCCAAAGTTGAGTTCATAGATTATGCGGCTGATTTCTGCGTCATTTTCCCATCGGGTGCTGAGGACATCTCTGTCCGGACCCTCACCCACAAAGACAGATACCATACCGTCCTGAATATGCAGCAGTACCGATTGACGCTGTGCGCAGATAATCGCTAAATTTCCAAGCTGTTTCATTCGATTTCCTCCAAATATTGAATTGGAATGTTCAGTTGTTGTGCTGCCTGGATCTCACCTGCCATACCATGGCTAATCCTGGTCCCGCATACCCAAGCGGCAGCGCAGTGCCGTAGGATATTCAGCCCCAGCTCCAGCCCCTTTTCCCGCTCGACCGGATTCTGGTCGTTCAGGATCTGTGGATAGAGCAGATGGACAGCGATAGGGGTATGTCCCTGCTGAATGGCCTTCCGGCAACAGCGAATCGCAAATGCCACATTGGCCTCGATATCCCCCGCATAGGGTGAGATGATGTAGGTCAATTCCTTGCTCACTTTGTTCACCTCCTTGTTCGTGAAATGGAAAAGGGACGCTTTCCAGCGTCCCAAACTTTGCCCCAAAGGGGCCATATATAATAAAAAAGCGCCCAAAGGTACGAATACCTCTGGACGCTTTGTAACACGGATACTTTGACTGCTCTTGCAATCGACTGATACTGTATGACGGCATTATACCCGACCTTGTGGGAAATTGCAATCCCTATCTAAAAGAATGTTAATGCAGCCCTTACCCTGCCCCGCTACAATTTTGGGTGCTGGCAAGGTGTCGTCTTGCTGTCAGGCCTGGTATTCCCCCTTTGTTCCCCACACCAAAGTCTGGCCATGCCTGCCATTCAAACGATCAGAATATGTACACTCGGCAACCATATATTGGTCAGGAACTTTTGGCGGGACCGGTCTGCGCGGCGATTCTGCAATCTGGCTGTCAAAAAGAGATGTCTGCGTATTGGCTACATACTTTTCGTCTAACAGCCTGTACCAGTAAATGATATGATTTCGGACCAGGTTCATGTTGACTCCATCTGGCCAGCTTGGATCCTGACAGCCGCTGCAGGCGATATTATTCCATTGCTGGAATTCCCGGTCTATTTCGGCCTGAATCTGCTGGACTGTCATTTTTTCATGCGGGATGTACTTTGCCATAACAGATAAAGTCTTACGTCACAGCTCTTCAAAATGCTCACATTCGTGAATACCCAGTCTGGTGATATCCTTACCGTAGAGATCACAGTCACCGCAACAGCAATAGAAATGCTTCAATATCGGGTTCTCCGGATCCATATAGAGCAAATCGTTCGGCTCCGGAAAACTGTACTTGTCCCCACAATATTGGCAGTTACAGCAAATTGGACCCTCGTAGTTAGGGTCGGATGGATCCTCTGGACGATTATTCCCAGCCTGGTACATTGCGATCCTTCCCATGAGCAGCGCCTTTCCTTCCGGCGTCAGTTTGGTCAGTTTGGAAAGGAACGAATAGAAATTAGCTACCGGCCGACAAGCACCGCGCATCTCCAATGGTATCAGCGCGCCAGCATTCAGACCGGGGTAATAGCAGCTGTCGTTGTCCAAAATCCCAACGTAACTTCCGCCAGAAGCGTCATCGTCGTGGGCCTGTTTCGTCTTTCGATCTACCAGAACCCATACACCTTCCCCATTGCCTGCAAGATAGTCCTGCTCAGTCAACGGGAGGTTGACCTTAATGTATTCTGTCATATGTCCTTTGTCCATGTCACTTCTCCTTACTTAATTTTTCTTCAGTTGCTGAAATCAACTTTTTACGCAAAAATCTCCTGCTTTTCCTTAATCATTTGCTCCACATCGGCTTCTTTTCCACACACATCACACGTACCTTTTTGTACGATTTCTTCAAATTTCGGCATATTTTGTTCCTCCTAAGATCAGCATTGTTGTAAGGTCAGAGTATGGCAGATGTTCAATAATCTTCAGGATATCTTTTCCTCCTTTCCCCAAAATGAAAAAGGGACGCCATTCAGCGTCCCAAACTCTGCCCCGCAGGGCCATATATAATAAAAAAGCGCCCAAAGGTGTGAAAAACCTCTGGACGCTTTGTAACACGGCTACTTTGACTACTTTTGCAATCAACTGATACTGTATGAATCAATTATATCCGATTGAGCAGAGAATTACAATCTTTTTTTGGAAGCATTGCGGCAACTCACTTGTACCAATACTGTTTCGTTTTTTCCTCTGCTTCCTCCAGAGACAGGTCAAACTGTTCTGCCACCGTTTGGATGACTAGATCCAACGCCTGGGAAAGTCTCTTCAGTGTGACCACAAGTGCTTTGATGCCGGTTTCCCGCATCTCCTTGCGGCCTTCCTTGCGGCCTTCCTCGCGCCCCTGTCTCAGCAAATCCCTGGTTTTCATTGCCCATGTCATTTTGGTCAAATCACTGCTCCCAATACTGTTTCGTTTTTTCCTCTGCTTCCTCCAGGGACAGGTCAAACTGTTCTGCTACCGTTTGGATGACTAAATCCAATGTCTGGGAAAGTCTCTTCAGTGTGACCACAAGCGCTTTTATGCCAGTTTCCCGCATCTCCTCGCGGCCTTCCTCGCGGCCCTCCTCACGGCCTTCCTTGCGGCCCTCCTCACGGCCTTCCTCGCGACCCTGTCTCAGCAAATCTCTGGTTTTCATTGCCCATGTCATATAAGATACCTCCTTCGTCCGGTCGCTGCGCACGGTATGTACGGCCTGCTTGGTTCTTTGTACCAGCTCACTTGACAACTGGAGTTGGTCGTTGTTGGTTCGGACATAATCCAAAAACTCCAAAATGGGTGCGGGCGCGTTGCCTTCCTGATAGCGGCTGTTCAAGATAATCGCGTGGCTGCCGTCATCATAGATGATGTCCTCACGGCCGTCGATACAGCTTACACGCTCATAGCGGGCCAAACCAGCGTGATAATAGTCAAAATCACAGACAAAGATCACATAACTCTCTGGCAGGTCCGTGTAATCAAGCCCTTTGCCCAGGCATCGCCGGTCAATGCCCCCCTGATAGTATCGAATGCGGCGTTCTAACCCCCGGCTGCTGGTTTTTTGCATCTCAATATCGTAGTGGGTGCCAGCGGCATCGTTAAGATAGACATCCAGCCGAATACCATGCCCGGAAACATCGTCCGACAGATCCTCCTGCTTATTGATATATTCAATACGGGCGATCTCCTTCTCCAGCAGGCATTCCAGGAAAAGCCGGCACACCTCGGGCTGCCGCATGACCTCTCCGAACATAAAATCGTCAGACAGTGGAAGTTGGGATAGGGGCGTAATCGTGGTCGGCATTTTTTGCCCTCCTTTGTTTCTTTTATTATATGCTTTTTTCTTTGATTTTGCAAGGATACCTTTTCAGCGCGGCAGCAATGCACAATTTGTCCAGGTAATACCCACTTGGACTGCTCCACCTTCTGGCCGAGTCATACCCAAATGAGGAGGTGCCCATTCAGTTCTCGAATCCGCGCAGGGATCGACTCCAGCTGGCATACCTCATGCAGGTACGGAGAATCAGAAACCCAGCTGACTCCAGTATTGACTTGGATGACACAGGAAACATATATCGGCTCCACTTGCTGAACCACCTGCCGAAAACACCCGCAACCGATATATTCAACCAGCAAATTCGCAATTAGCAGCTCTGCCCCGGGCAGTTTGCCTGAGCACTTATGCAGATCGATGCACAGCAGTTCCAGTATGTTGCCCAAGTCCTGATATCTTACGGATGTCTCCGACAAATAGGCGGCGTTGATATCTACTCCATATACTTTTTTGATTCCACTGTCCCTAATATGCTCAAGGCCGTTCCCACCAGCAATCCCTAAAATCATGGTGCTGGATACAGGCCAAGCTTTAAGCTGTCCTTCAATCAATTTATTCAGAGCCTGTAATTGCATAATCGAAGCAAGGGACATATGACTTTCATAATCAGTCAGGGTAATTTCATTCCATGGATTGTTATATACTTCATACTCCGTTTCCTTTTTCCAAAAGGTCCACTTAACCGCAGGGATATATCCTATTTTTCTATAAAACTCGCTCTCCCCTCCTGACATATGTGTGGCACCTAATGCTTTCGTTTTTCGATACAATTCAGACAGTGCTGCCGCCGCAAGCCCTTTGTGCCGATACTCCGGAATTGTACAAAGAGGTTCCAAATACGCTAGTTTATTTTCTGGCGTCCACCACATCCCTGCCCAGCAAACATATGCCCCTTCTTCATTCGCAACTGCTACGGACAGATTCTTCGTAGCGTGGGGAGCCACCTCCAGCAAATAGAAATTTTGCTGATATTGGTGATTCCATTCCCCTTCCTCCTTCTCGTGATCAAATCCTTTCCAGCAGCATTCTCCAACTTTTGATGTATCTAATTCCTGCGGCCTTACAAAGTGAAAGCCTTCTGGTAATGGATAATCCAACTTGTTTACAAAATCAAACTGCATATTCCAGCTTTCCGATTCCTGCCTGTATCCCAACCGTTTTGCGCTTTCCATTAGTTCATCCTGGCCACCAAAAAGGACTAAACGTATGCCTTCTCCTTCGTCTGGCATATTCTTAGCGGCATATTGTATCATCTCTTGTGCCAGTTCCCCATATCCCGGCCGCAGGCAAAAGTAAATATCTGTCAGAGGATTCTCATAGAAGCAGAAGGCTACAATACGCCCATCGCTCTCCCATATCCGATTTTTATAGGAATACGATATATCCATCCAGTAAGAGAACGACGAATAAGCGTACTCAAAAAACGGGGCTGGCACTCCATTTCTCCAGTCTTTTTCGTATATATCTATTAAAAACTGATACACCTTACCGCAATCCGCCAATACACTAAAAGGCCTTGATGTGATACTCTTTTCTTTTCCCATAAAAATCCCTCATAAGGCAAATAATTCATCACACGTTTTCAATCTTTTATTGCTGTGCCATGTTTTTTTGATTGCTTTATCTGAATTTCCACTTATCCATATGGAATTTCATAAATTGTAGTTCCCTTTGCTTCAAAGGCGGAAATGGTCTGGTCAGTCACTGGGATAACGCAAAGATGCACGCTCTCGCCAATGGCAAAATAGGGATACAACCCAATCCCGTCTTTATAAAACAATGCAGCGGGAATTGAGTCGCTGCTGTACCCTTGCTCATTAGGAAAGACATTTTGGTATGCCAATTCATTCAGTTTCGTATATAGTTCAACAATTTCGGCATCGTCGAAACTGGGAAATAACACTTTAATGGTATAGAAACAGGTCCGTTCATATAGGTGATACATGGACTCAGTATAACTGTGGTCATCAAAATTCAGCATAATTTCTTGCACATAGCTTTCGTCACTTGGAGTAAAGACTGAAACCGTAGGGAACGACCACACTGTTTCGTCCGGCGTAAAGTATAAATAATTAGAAGCATATTTTGAGTGGATAGACGACTCATAAACAAATGATATCCACATGGAAGAAGGAAGCAGATACCGGCTCTCATAGTCGGCCCAATAGTAACCATTGAAGCTGTCTATAAAATCATCTATGGAAAAAGAAAAAACAAGCTCGTCTCCCTGATAATCCATTACAGCAGCATTAAGCTCTCTGATTTCCGCCTTCTCCTGCAGAATGATTTTCTTTTGTATTTCTTGCATTTCTTTTTCGTCTATCTCCTCCCCCCATGTGACTTCATTGGAGCCACTGTCCAGGATGTTTCCGTCCGAATCCCAAAATCTCCATTCTAACGGAGGATATCCAAGGGGCTCAGCTAACGGATCACCAGTATCCGCTGCATAATGCTCAAAGCCCAGCCGTTTGCCGTAAAAAAAGGGATTCTTGTACTGATAGTAATTTACAGTTACACCCGAGAAATAATCAACACAAGCCACTAACTTGATATTATTTCGCACTGTGACGTACTCAGTTTTGTGGGAAAGTATTGCAAAAATTACTCCTCCAAGTATTAAACAGCCCATAACAAGAGCGGATAAAACATTGAGTAAGATGGAGAGTGCACCAAGCATAATTCGATTCGCCTTTTCTTCCTCAGCCTTCTGCCGAAAAGCGTTAAATCTCAGTTGCCCCCAAAAAAGGACAACCCCAAAACTGATTACCCACAATAGAATCAGCAGATTCCGGAAAAGGATTCTCAGTGTATCGCCTGTAATTCTTTCAAACATGGTAACAAGAACCACACAAAGGGAAACAAATATAAACGGGAGTACGCCCCAAACTAATTTGATAATCTTTGCCATTGTAATGTCTCCTGTACCTTGCAATCAAAACGCAGCTTATTGATCCTGCTGCAATTCGATTCGCGGACAGTAGAGTGGGATGTCTCCCGCAGCTGGAACAGTAATCTCATTGGAAACATGTTGAAAGCCTCCATTGGAAAGAGGACGAACTGTAAGGCGATGACTAAAAAAGTGGTCTGTCCTATGTGTTGGACACAAAACGTCAACATCTATGGTTATCGTTCCATCGTCATTTATCTCATAGTTTCGCACATCAGGCACCAAGGTTCCATTATAAACGCAATTAGAGCATGTTATCGTCTGCCAAGGGTAGCCGCCATTCAGCTCGCTATAAAGTGCTCTGGAGTGTAAAACATCCTCCGGTACGCTAAAGTAGGCACCAATCACCGATTCAAACACAGCTGCCTCTATATAGTAACATGACTGCTCTGAATCAAATTCACAAAGGCGATCTTCAAAGATAGCATTGTATTTTGAGCGATATAGGAACTCAAACAGGTCGTTGAAGTTTAGGCTCTCCCAATCATCCTCTGACCAATTTGCTGAAAAAATGTTGTTTCCATAATAACCAACGCTTATGATATAGTCCTTTGCAATTTTAACCAGTTCATTATTATCAGGCCCCATATGAATCAACCCGCGCCCGTTCCCCATCCACGGTGGAGCATACACACGTTCAAAAAGGAAATTACCCTTCTCTGTATAGTCCCAAAATGCCAACTCCTCTTTTCGCAGATTGCCTACACTGGCTGCATCATCACTCCAGGTTACGGATGCCTCTGTACAATATTTCCGATCATCCTCATAAGAGTATTTATGATAAAACAGGCTTCCATCTCTTCCAAGCGAATACACTACAAAAGCCGCAGAATCTCCATGTTCGATCTTTCTCCAAAAATCCAAAAATCCCTCTATATTTATCAGCGTTTCGCATTCATTATCCTCTACCTCCGCTGTTAATATGGGGACATTGCTTTCAGACAGGAAGTTTACAATCGCATCAAAATCGTCCTCCGATAAGGTCATAGTTGAAGTTGCATAAAGCGATGTGGCATGTTCTTTCAAAGCACTCTTATATAGATGTGCATAGCTCTCTGCTATAGCAGTGCATTCCATTACAATACGTTCCTGCTCCGATGGTTCTATCATTACTGCCCCCAGTAGCACGGAAGAAGATTGGTCAAAAGATCCATCGGCTTGTGAATTTGGCGTTGAACTTGATTTCTGCCCGCATGATACAAAGGCAAGAATAATAACCATCATTCCCAAAACATAGGTAAGTTTTTTTACTTTCATTCAGCACTGCTCCTCTGGCTTATCAATATTAGAAGGGTGAGACATATAGGTCATGGCTGCTATGGTGAAGATGACTTTTCTGATGCTGCCACATTTAAATCGATTTTAACGCAGGAATACTTCTTCCTGTTGCCAAAACTCTCACATAACCAGCTTTGTAACATCATGTAGAGTAACCAGCGCCATCATGCCCATCAGCAGCATAAAGCACGCCGCATTTACCGCCGCTTGCCACTTCTCCGGCACCTTACGCCTGAATAGCAGTAACGCCGCGGCGTCCACTAACAAAAAGAAAATCCTCCCCCCATCCAGAGCTGGTATGGGGAGCATATTCATGACCGCCAGATTGATGGCGATCAGTGCGGCAAAATAAGCGATATCCCTGGCCGCGCTGGCCGCAGACTCCGAGGCGGTTCCCACCTCCGTAATGATGGACACAATCCCCACCGGGCCGCTGAGTTCCTGCACGCCCATAGTTCCGCGAGCCAACTGAACCAGACTGAACCACATCTGTTGGATAAAATCCAGAGTCTGATAGCCAATAAACCGCAGCTTTGTCAAAAAGCTGGTGGGGATCTGCATTTCTCCGATCAGCAGACCGAAACGACCGGGCTGTCCGTCATAGGTCCCGCGGTAGAGAGACAGGTCTTCCAGAACAATTTTTTTGCCGTTTCGTATCACCTCTATGTCTACCCCCTGGCCGTCATTGAAGCTCAAAAGCATGGCCGCATCTCCCCGGAGGTATGTCCGCCAGCCATCGACCTTATAGAAAACATCTCCTACCATCAGACCACTCTCCCCCTCCAGCGGAAAACCCTCGCTGAACCCGGAGATCTGATCAACATAAAAGCTGCTTGCTCCAGCGAAAAGCATAGCAATGATAATCATTCCGGCAAGAAGATTCATAAAGGATCCAGCCGACAGGATGACGAATTTTTTCCAGAAACTCTTGCGGTTGAAGCTACGCCTGTCTCCAGAGTCCTCGTCCTGCCCCTCCAGGGCGCAGAAACCACCAATGGGCAGAAGGCGGATGGAATACTGAGTTTCATCCGTCTCCCTGTGCCAAAGGCAGGGCCCCATGCCGATAGAGAACTCATTGACGCGCACACCACAAAGCCGTGCCGCCAGAAAATGTCCAACCTCATGGATTGCTACCAGAAAGCCGAAAATAAAGACTGCTACCAAGGCAAAGACGATGATCATAGTTGATAATGCTCCTTCCCAAGAGGGGTCCTTATAATTATCTTCTATCCTTTCATTCTTGAAGCAATTTGCTGTTGACTGCATAATCTGCTCCAGGCGCAGTACCGTCAGCATAATGATAAACTTCTTCTACTTCTTTCAGTGAAACAAACACGCTTATGCTCTCTACCAAAACGGTGCGGTCTGATGCTGTAATCAAGGTATATCCTGGTGCATCCGCGGCTTCAAAGATGGGTTTTTCATAGATGCCAACCACAGTATAAGTCTTATCCTCTCCCACAGACAACAATTCATCTCCGGGTCGGTATGGAATATGCTGGCTGAGAATGTCATCACCATCCTGACGCAATCCAACAGCGAGATTAAGCGTATCGCCCACAGCACAGTCCAGGTTGATATCCGATAACAAATGAGACGGCATCAGCACTTCGCTGCCATCCTTGGGCAGCCTGCCTGTGATCAGCTGGACCGGCACCATTTCATATGTCTCTTCATTAAAACCTGCAATAAATAAATATGGCTTATTGGTATCCTGGATACATGAAAGCGTGGCATAGCCGACATTATCAAAAGAAACTACGTCAGTTACTCTGTCATCCTTCAACAGCGTCTGCTTAAATACATAATTCGCATCAAAGTAACCCACATGCCAGCTCCCATATTCCTCCGTTAGATTATCAATATGCGAATCAGACGAGGAAGACGCACCCAATACGTTCCCTGCCAGGAAAGTAACGGCAAGCACGATACCCAGGATAACCCCTGTTTTCTTGTAATGGCTTCTCCCATCCCGAAAAACAGTTTTACCAGACATTTCTATCACATCTCTCACTTCCTTCACACTGGCTCCTAAAGCCCCAGTGCTTTTTTCAAATCCGTCAAATGCTGTTTCTCCTGCCTTTTCAGATATAACTTCACGAAGGGTCGCATCCACAGCTTTCGTACTTCTACTTCCTCCGAAAATGTCACCATACAGCCGCAGGCCGTTGACTCAAGTTTTCCAGCCCAATGTCCCGCCATGTTTTTATTTTCCATATCGAAGGCCCAATAGCAAGGTGGCTCGTGCCGGGTTACAGTGAAAAATGTTGCAACCCCGCCTTTGGTATATTCCACAAAGGTCGTTTCCCCTGTAATCTCCACTCGTTCTATATCGCTGCGCCAATCCTGATGGGCCAAGTCAGTCAATACCTCCCAAACCCGTCTTACCGGGCTGGCCAGCTCCGCTTGTACAACTGATTGCGTCATAAACAATATCCTCCTGATTTTATAGCGCTTATCGTCAATGTCATTGGTCTGCCCCTGATTCCACAACAAATTTATACCCATACCCCACAACCGTTTGGATCAGTTCCGGGTGTGCCAGCTTACGGCGCAGCTGGCAGACGGTATTGCGAACGATATGATCGCAGTCAACAGGGTCCTCTTTCCAAACATGCTCATATATCTGTTGAGGTGAAAGGACCCAGTTGGGATATTGGGCCAACAGGTAAAGCGTTTCAAATTCCTTGGGGAATAGCTGAAGCACCCTGCCTGCCAGCGTGACAGTGCAACGCTGTGGATCGATGGACAAATCTCCTTGTTTGAGAATGGGGATTCGCTCAATATTAGCGGGACCCAGCATAAGCACCCTCCTCTCAGTTCATTTAAGTATAGTAAACATATGGGCTTTCTATTGCCGTATTCGACACCTGGAGATCCTCGGAATACTCTTGCCACCCATCACTGAAAGCAGCCGCAGGCAGGGATTCCCCCCGCGCTGCGGCTGTCTTGCCGGGGCGTGGATTTCGTACAGAAGACTTCGCTAGGCTTTACCGCTTTAGATTTCTTTACCACCATAACATTGACGCTAATGTTGTGATTGTTGTATCTTCATCATTTTGTGTTTCAGTTCTGCAAAAACGGATCCATTTCTCTTTTTCCGAAACATCGTCAACCACATAGTTGCAATGAAAATCCTTTTTTATACAAAGAGCAGCCGTGTAATTAACTTCAATGCCCAATATTTCTTTTAGCGTGTCAAAGGATAATATGACTGTCGCATTCCCGCTGTTTTCAAGATATTTTTGCAATTTATTATAATTATTCATTTGAACCCCCGTCCCATACCTTTTCTTAAAGTTTGTGTTCTCAGTCAGCGTCAACGGCAAAGTAGTAAAATCCGATACAGACCATTCCACTATAGACTGCACCGACCTACTCGACTTCTTTTGCTTTTCTATGCCTTGTTTGAAAATTGGCGGATGTCCAACGGCGAAAATTTTTTCGCCAATCAAGGCAAATTTTCGCAGGCGGGCTGTCGCCCGGCAAGAAAATTTAACGCAAAGTGGCGGAAAAAGATCCACCGTTTGGGCGTTTTGACATTTTTCAAAGGCGAGATCCTCCTAACTCCGATTTAATAGAATCGCCGGTTGAGCGTCCTAAAAAAGCAAAAGCGGTACTATTCCGGGAAGAAAAAGAGGCATACACTAAAGACTCAGCTGTTCGTCAGCCTTCGGACCGGGGAGATCATTGCGCTGGCATTCTCCAGCGGAAGGAAGCACGATTTCCAGCTATCCAAGGATTCCTGTATCCATTTTGTCAAAAGGTTTCGTATCCTCTCGGAGCGTTACCGTAACCGGAGAAAGCGCTTTGCTCTCCGCTTTTCCTTAATTGCTGGTATCTGCAACTTTGACCGCTTAGCTTAATTTCGCAAGAGGTCTAATCTATACATGCGGATGTGATTCCTCGCCTTGGAAACCCATGCAGTCACATGGTTGGCTGGAACCCCAAGTAACTCACCAATTTCTTTGCTTGAGTATCCATCAATGCGCATACGAATGGCCCGGATCCCCTTTGCGGTGCTTCCGGTGGCTGTTGCTTCAGCCCGATCAAGCAAATTCATCAGTTCCCGGCAAGCCTCCTGCTCCTCCAGACTATCACGCAGTCCACCGCAGGGCAGTTCTGCCGGATCCGTGGCCTGTTCCCGTCCGCAACGCGCAGCATACTCCAACTGTGTGTAGATCTCGTTCTGAATCAGGCGGTAAGCATAAGTTGAAAAGGCGTTCTTGTATTCAGGTTGATAGGTCTGGACCGCTTTGCACAGTCCAATATACCCGATCTGCAATAGATCGTCATAGGTATAGATACAACCCCTGCCCAACGTGTGGACACAGTCCTTTATCACCTTACCCACAAGGCCCATATTCTCCTCTACCTTTACTCGCTGCTTCTCAGTAAGCGACAGCACAATTCATGAACACCATCCCGAAAGAGGATCACATTCTGATGGATTCAGACTATATTATATAGGCCCTATGACATTTTCTGCTGCTTAATGGTATTGCGGTCTATCTCATAGCAAACAAAACGCATTACAGGTATCCGCATACAAAATCAGTGAGAGTATGATAGCACATGGAATGTTAGATTTTCGTTAGTCAAAATATTAATCCCTCTACACCTACATTATACACCCAAAACTCTGACGCCGTATGTCAAAGTTTATTTTGCCAGAGAAATCAGGGATACTGGAAAGGGCTGCAACAAGATTATGATAACTCCATCCGTGGCACGTCGGATATGATTACCGCTATTTGTACGATCTTAGCACCATTTTTCAGCAGTTAAGCAACGATAGGAAATGCGATCATAGCAGGTACTACTCTAATCGCACCAACTAAGTAAAGACGGGAGAATTGCGGTAAATCCATTCTCATAGCTAATCATACGTCTAAGGATTGAATTATTTCTTCAATTCTCGTTTCCCAATCCTTGTCATATTCTACATTCGGCATGGTTGCGATAGCAGATAAACCATGAACTAAGGCCCACATCGCAATTATTTTATTTTGCATGACAGATTCTGGCATATCAATTTTGCGAAAGGTTTGTGTCGCAATTTGCTTCAATATTTTTAGCGGTGGAATTTCTTTTTCTCCCGCACAATCCAAAGATAAGTTGATCTGGATGTTTTTTCTGGAAAATAAAAAATCAAAATAAAGGGGATTTTTATAAAAGAATTTTACATAGGCAGTCCCAAGCATCAAGAGAATATTAGGGGTATCCGCATACATCTCTACTGTTTGTTCCAATGTCGACGTAAATAAATCCATAATGTGTTGTTGGATTGCGGCGATAAATTCATCCTTGCTATTAAAATGAGCATAGGGAGCGGCATTACTGACACCACATTTTAGAGCGACTTTGCGTAAGGATAAATTCTCCTCCCCCTCTGTATTGATTAACTCTAATCCGGCTCCAATTAAAGCATTCCGTAGGTTCCCGTGGTGATAAGGTCTATTTTCCATAGTAACCTCCAATCTTGACGATGATAAGATTATACCGTCAAAACTTAGCGGTGTCAAGTTCGGAATAGGTAATGAGAATAAATCAATGCGCTTATAGCAAGAGCCGCCTGGAACCTCTGAGGTTCTGGCGGCTCCTAACTATCATCAGCTCCGCTTAAATTTAGGGGTCTTATTTATATCGGTGCTCTCCAACCACCCCTTCACTCGAAAATTTTTCCCATTCAATTATTGGCAAATCGAATTTATGTATGACTGGCATAAAATGCCTCCGCACTTTGAAGATAGTATCCACTATCTGTTTGAGCCAGCAAAAAGATATTTGCTTCCAGCGATCTCGCCAGTGTATAGCTTATGGGGACAAGCCCATTTTCGTCCATCTCCTCACCGCCAATAAATTCATCATACTCGCTTATGCCACATTGGCCAGACCATCTGATCGAAAAATCCGGATACAGAAACCACATATTGTCATCAATCCCCGGAAATTGTCCAAAATAAAATCTGCACCACTCTTCTAAGTCAGCTCTTTCCGATGGTGCTTCTCCACTTTCAAGCAAGCCTAACGCACTGGTAATGACATCCGCTCTGGTCTGCAGAATCTGATCTGGCACCGCATAGTCTAAAATGGTAAATTGGCGCTCATTGGAATCTTCACCCATGGAGTCCAGCATGGAGGATATCAAAATCTTTGCAGCCTCATCTGGAGTAACAGCCGCACCACTCTCACAGAAAAATACTGTTCCGCACGAGAGTGGACAGGTCAAATCAATATTCAATGCCGCAGCATCCATCCACTCTAAATCATTCTCATGCAGGTCATCCCATGCACGCCAGCTAGCTTCGTCGGCACCGAAGTTCCGAATTATTGTCTCTGGTGTCGTTTCATCCGAAGGCTCTGAAACCTTCCCTTGGCAGCCGGCCAATGCAGTCGTCAAAATTATAGCCGCAACCAGAAATAGGAATCGTCTTCTCATATTCACTTACTTCACCGTTAAGTTTTATCCGAATCAACAATAAAGACACCCAGAAGTGCCAGGACATTCCTTTGGTTAAACTTACTCTTAGTCATAATTAGCTCCTTTCAAACATATACGGCTTAATGGTCTATAACACGACAAAACCCATCCCTTCTGCGGACAACAAAGTACTCACATAATTCTCGTCTCCAAATATTTATCTTGAGTGGAATCACTTTTCGTATTGGTATTTTGTAAAAAGCAGCTATTCCAACTCCTTCCTGTTTATGGCACATTGAAGCAACAATTTAGCAAAGAAATGGCAACAATCAAATTAAAAATTCCATCCTATCGTTTGATTCAGCTACCACTTAAATTGCCCCCCACTTATAGCATATACCCAAAATTCTGACACCGTATGTCGAGGTTTTTCACTGCAAAACAACACCTGGCCAGACCAAGCAGATGCTGGTCTGGCCAGGTGCAGATTTCACGGTAACTTTTCCTCCAACTCCGTTCCGAGTGCTTCGCTGTCTCCAGACTTGGCAATCCCGCTCGCCACCATCAGGTCAGCCGGAACGATGCTTATTGCCGCCTGCTCGTCTGTGCTCAGGCTGTTATACCACGTAAGCCACTCGATTGTCTCTTGAGACAGGGCCTTCTTCTCCGCGAGCTTATCCCCAAACTGGATATAGCCGTCCCCTGCCATAGCGCCTGCATAAGACGCGGTATCGGACACACTCTGCAGTTCGCTGCCATCCTCCTCGGAAAGATCAACTATGAAATGCTGAGCGACTTGCTGGTTAGCGCCCGCATTGGGATCGTCCTCCGGGGCAATGTCCGGCGCGCCAATGGCATTCTCCGGCACCCCCTTTGGGGTGCTGCTCTGCGCATCATTCCAATTCGGCTCGGCGTTAGGAAGTTCGGGAATGTCCTTATAGTTTTCCATATAGGGGCCCTTATCAATTTCAACTTTCCAATCTGCCGTGTCCAAACCGTTATGGGTATCAGCTTTGCCGTCCCCATCGGAAAGATTGATCTGACCCTGTTCAGCGGTTTGCTGGCTGGACTTCGCGCCCGGGTCATCCTCGGGAGCGATATCCGGGTTGCCTTCATTCTCGGGATTGCCGCTTGCGCTGGGTGCCCCCACCTGCTGGCTGGAGTTTCTGCCCGCTTCATCATTCTCGGGAACATCCTGGCCGCAGGCAGCCAGGGAGAGCAGCATCACAGCTGCAAGGAAAAAAGCAAAGATTTTTTTCATGATAGATTACCTCCTATGTCAGTTATTCAGTTGATGATCGTAATGTCCGCTGTACCGGCGATGATAGATGCGATGGTCTTGACCACGTCCGTCCGCTCGATCTGCTGGGCTGTCAGCTGGAAGTGTAGCCCACCCGACTCCCACTCAGCATTGATCACTTCCACCGTTCCAGCTGGCTCGCATGGACAGATACTCACGCCCAAAGTGACCGCTATGCCGTCAATATCCGTGGTCTGGCGCTCCTGCTCAGGCAGAACATAGTCCCATTGAGGGAGTGCTCCGATCCGGGAGGCCGACAGACTCAGGCCTTTGACGGCGTTGGTATTCTCGTACAGTTCCGGTGTGCCGTCCTCATAGTAGCCAGAATAGAAACCAAGGTTGGCAATATCGCTGATCACCGTGCCATCTGCCGCTGTTATCTGCTCCGCGGTATCGTTCCATTTTGCTGGAGACAGCCCATCCGGGAGCCAGGGCGGTGTAAGCCCCCGCTGATAATAGTCTGCATACGCCTGCCCGCTCAACGGAGTAATGGTGTAAACATCCGGGTCATACCATATATCCTCCTGCGGGCCTATTGCATCGTTGAAGTAGACCTGCCCCATATCTACAGTCACTTCCTCCGGGACGAACTCAGGCGGCTGGCTGATGTCAGGGGGCTCAACAACTGGTCCGGGCGGCGTGGGCCCAACGGGGCTGCGCGTATAGAATACCGTAGCGGCAACGATCAACACCGCAAAGCAGGCCGCCATAGCGCCATAGCGCCTTAATGCCGTACCAAAGGGCTTCCTCAGTGTCTTTTCTTCCGCCGCCTGGATGTACACCTCGTCTACATGCCCTAAACCCATCAGCAGGTCTTTCCCGTTCATAGATGGATTCCCTCCTTCTCCAAGAAATTTCTCAGATTGGTCCGGGTACGCAGCAGGGTGGTCTTCACCTTGCTCTCCCCAATCCCATATCGTTTGGCAATATCTTTCACGGAGTCCTCAAACCAGTACCGGCGCAGGAAAATCAACCGCTTCTCCTCAGTCAATGTCCCAAGGAATATGTTCAGCAGTTCCCCCAGTTCCCGGCTGTCAAAGGCGGCCTGGGCTGCAGCGTCCGGGATGCAGGTCTCCAACTCAGCGGTCAATTCCACAACCTCCGCCTGACGCTTTTGAGCTGTTTTCCAATCCAGCTTTCCATAGGCTGCAAACCGGCATATTTTTGCTAGAAACGCAAAGAAATACACGGGTCTCTGGGGCGGGATGGTGTTCCAGGCCGACAGATAGGTGTCGTTGACACTCTCCTCCGCATCCTCGCGGCTGTATAGAATCTTCATGGCCAGCCGCTGAAGCCTGCTGCCATACTTTATGCCGGTCTCTTCAATGGCCGTCTGGTCGCGCGTCCAGAACAGGTCAATGATTTTGTCGTCTTCCACGGTCATATCCTCCATTTGGTGTTGAGGGCCTCTCACCCCTATAGTGGGATTCGGAGCAGTGCAGGTTACACCCACTAAAAATATTTTCTGTTTTTTCTTCCCACCTTGTGACTACAGGGTCGGCGTGATATAATAGTTGTCAATCCTTTAGAATACCAGGAGATGTACGATGGAATTAGAAACATTAGTCCGCAATTTCCGTAAAGCCATTGAAGACGCGCAGACCAATTATGAACCGGGCTCGTTTTTTAGAAAGTTCCCCACCAGACAGTGCGGGCATACTAGCGATATGCTGGCCCAATATCTGATTGATAATGGGATAGGCCCAATTACCTATGTAAGCGGCACATATTACGGTGATGATCCTGAGGATAGTTGGCACCACGCCTGGCTTGTCTTGGATGGATTAGTTATCGACATTACTGGTGATCAGTTCAGATATCATCCCGCCCCTCTAACCTTCAATATCCCCGTATACATAGGGCCGACTGCGGAGTTCCATCGGCTGTTTGAAGTAACTCCTGCCGGTTGTTCAGCACATCACGGTCTGGAGCGGCATTGGATCCACTACCATGACCTGAGAAGTTGGTATGAGACAATCCTGAAATACCTGGTATAAATCGCTGGGCGGTCATCCAAAACAGATGACTGCCCAGTTTGTTCATGCTCTATCGCCCCACACATCACCATCTACCGCCGCAGTATCCGGATGGATCCGCAGGATACCCATTTTCTTTTTCCTGGCGTACCCTACCATCTCCCCTTCACCGTCACTGACCGCTACCAGAAAGTCCGCATGGTCCACCAGGTAACGGTTTTGCTTGGCATAGTTCTCTGGATTGGGCTGGCTCCCTATCGTCAGCTGCTCTGTGCAGTTTTTCAGCAGCTGCTCCAACCGCTTCCGGCTGCGCACGTCCCACCTCGCGCTATGGCCGGGGGCCGGCAGCACGACAACCAGTTCTATATCCTCATAGCCTGGCTGCGCCTTCATCTGTAAGATTAACTCACCAGCCCAGATATGCACGCCTATGGAGCCGCCAATGTAAAACCGGCGAACGCCTTTTTCATTGTAGAGCCGCTTGAATTGCTCCTGCATAGCCTTTTTAATTTTCTTACACAGTGAATAATCCTCTTTGTAGCCGAATTTGAAGCGAGTCGGTTTGGGGCCTGTTACCGCACATGATCTTCTCATACTTTTCTGTTCTCCCTTTCAATGGTATAGTTCTAATATATACGCTTTAGATAATTTATTCTATCCATAGCCTGTTAATTTTTTGTGTTATAGCGGGTAGAATATTATCCATAGGAGGGGTGCAATGGAAGAAATGTTATTAAAGGAGATGGGACAGCGGCTATCAGCGCGTAGGAAACAGCTCCGCCTTACACAGGAAGAAGTTGCAGAACGGGCCGACATGACAACTCAGACCATATCCACAGCCGAAAATGGCATTAAGGCTCTGCGCCCGGAAAACATCATCAAGCTATGTGGTGCTCTGAAAATCAGCGCGGACTACCTGCTGTTTGGAACAATTTCCAACGATGATCAATCCATCCTGTTCTCTAAAGTATCCCAACTTTCTCCAGAGCAATACCGGCATCTGGAAGATATCATCAATAGCTTTATCGCCGCTGTTATCCCTAATGATGAAAGCGAGGTATGACTGACCGTATGGCCATATGTCATACCTCGCTTTTGTTGTTGTGCGTTCTTTCCGTTTGACCGCATTGTTTAGTTTGCTGTCTTACCCCTGCTACATTTTAGGCCCCCACCCGGAGAAAGTCAAGAAAGGTGCTTCCAGAAATTGTATTAAATTGTCGCAGACAAAATGAAAATGCGGGGCAGACTGAACCACATCGTCAGTCATACCCCGCATTTTTCATTTTACTCAATGTTCGGTCTGCTCTGTCATAATAACCCACCGGAATCCGAACCGGTCAATCACATTGGTGGTACAGGAACTGTATGTGGTACTGTGGGGCGGATAAATTACCTCGCCCCCATTTTCCAGCACCTCAAATGCTGCTAAGACTTCCTCTTTTCTGCTCATGGTCACAGTCAACGATAATGCTGTACTGGGCCGGAACAGAATATCCAGGTTGTCAGCCATCATAATGCGCTGGCCGCCGATGTGAAGCTCCGCATGATAGACATAACCCTTTTGCTCCTCGGATAGTTCCCGCTTAAAGTCCGACTGGTCTGCGTCCCGATAGTGGAGCAGACAGTCCACTTTGGCACCGAACGCCTGCTGATAGAGTGAGATCGCCTCCCCACATTTGCCATCAAAATTAAAGTTCGGCGTTATGGTCATCATTCGGTTTTGCCTTCCCAACGCTTAAAGACTACGATTTCAGCATCAGAGCCATAGCTGCTGTACTCAGATACCATAAGGTATTGATCGTCAGCGACGATCCCATAGCACCTGTCACTGCCCTGTTTAGGAAGTTGATACCCCAGATAAATCTTGTCATCATCCCAAAATTTCATGATTTCGCCGCTTGGCAGTGTGTACGCAATGTTGATTACAGAACCTTTCAAAGCGTAGAGTTCCGTCACTGGCGGCATATCTTGAATGCCAAGCCCGTTGAACGCTGCAATCAGCTTGTCCTTCAGCTCCTGCAATACGTTTTCACCCTTCCGGCAGCACCCCGCCACAAGACACGGTTTTCCAAAAGGAGCGCCGTCCGTTTCCGTACAGCCTGCACAGGCGCTGGTAAACTCACACTTCGTACAATCAGCTCCACAAATAGATCCCACGATTTTTTCCTCCATAGTTTGATTTGTTTTTTGCTGGATACTTATATTTTAACAAAGAAATATGAACACCTTATGTCAAGGTTTTTAACCCCATAAACTGATTTGCTCTGCCACAGGCTTTTCTTCAAAGGTTTGCAGATAGGAAAATATCTGCTCCTTACTATGCACGATTCCATGCGTTCCACAGGTCTGATGGAACAGGTGCATTAGATGGCCGCTGTTGGGACTGTCGATGATATACTGATTCCTGTACCGGCGCATATACCTCTCCTTCAATCCCGGAAACAGCCGGTCCAGTTGTGCGTAAAAGTATTCCCGGTTGCCCTCCCGCAGTGTAAGCCCCATACCAAAACAGATTACCCCGTAGACCTTTGCCTGGATGCACAGGTTCAGGATACCTGATATGTTTTCCTCGGTATCGTTAATCCAAGGCAGGATTGGCGCCAGCCATACCACCGTGGGGATGCCTGCATCACGCAGCTGCTTCAAAACTTCAAACCGCTCTCTGGTGGTACAGACATTGGGCTCGATCTTCTTGCACAATGTTTCGTCATAGGTGGTCAGTGTCATCTGTACCACGCACTTGGCCCGCTCATTGATCTTTTGAAGCAGGTCGATGTCCCGGAGAATCCGATTGGACTTGGTGATAAGGGTAGCCCCGAAGCCATGTTCATATATGAGAGTGAGGGCCTGCCGGACGTGTCCCAGCTCCAGTTCCAGTGGAATGTAGGGGTCGGTCATGGCACCCATACCAACCATGCACTTCCGGCGTTTCCGTCTAAGGGCATCTTCCAGCAGTTCAACAGCATTCCGTTTTACCTCAATGTCCTCAAAGGTATGCTCCATATGATAGCACTTGCTCCTGGAGTCGCAGTAGATGCAACCGTGAGAGCAGCCTCGATAAAGATTCATACCATTTTTCGCAGATAAAATCCCTTTTGCATCCACATAATGCACTGGCTATCCCCTCTCGTCCTGTCAGTCTCTATATTTTTCATAGATTGCTTTCCCAAGCTCCGCCAACATAGGCCGCAGCTCCGGGGGATCCAGCACTTCGATTTGGGTTCCAAAGGTCAACAGATAGCTGGTCAGCCATTCATCCACCGGCATCCATACCGTTACAATCAGCGCCCCGTCCTCACGTTTCACGGTCTCCAGATTGAACTCGTCATAAATCCGATAGGCCAGTTCTTCGGGAAAGCGCAAGACGATTTTCTTATTATCGAACTGTGAAAAGTCTGTTTTGGGCGGGGGCGGATAAGGTGAAAACTGATCCGCCAGCATCTCAAGCTCCAGAATGCGGGTCAGTTTGAAGGTGCGGTAATCCTACTTTTCCACACAGAACGCCTTCAAGTACCATGCTCTTGATTTATAGGAAAGCTTCAAGGGATGTACGACCCGGCTGCTGATGGAACCGTTGGCGTTGGCGTAGGTGATGCGCACACTCCTGCGATGGATCACTGCTGCCTTCAGCCGCTCAAATTTCTCGTTATCGCTCCCCTCGCCGCCCCAGCGTGAGAAGTCCACCTCCAGCCAGCTCTCTGTACTGACATCAAAAAGCGCAGAAAGTTTATTCAGTGTGTCTCTGTCCTGGACGCCAACTGTACCGCCGATGCTTTGCAGGGCTGCAAGGATCTCATGCTTCTCTGCCTCAGATAAGACGGTCCGATCCAGGACAAAGCTGCCCAACAGACGAACGCCGCCGGTCCGTCCGGTC
The DNA here is from genome assembly GCF_943192995.1 of Flintibacter muris. Classification (GTDB taxonomy): domain Bacteria; phylum Bacillota; class Clostridia; order Oscillospirales; family Oscillospiraceae; genus Lawsonibacter; species Lawsonibacter muris. The sequence continues at coordinate 23,536 of NZ_CALPCP010000016.1, read as the reverse complement.
TCCGTGTAAACGGGGATCCCCGCTGCACTCAGGGCATCAATATCCCGGTAGATGGTCCGGTCCGACACCTCAAACTTCTCCGCCAACTCATGGGCAGTGGCCTGCCCCTTTTCCAGCAGGTAGTAAACAATTTTGAACAGCCTGCTCTCCTGCATCCGTCATCACCTCTTGGGCGCAGTATAACACAAAAAACTGGACACCGGAAGTCAAGGTTTTTCTACTTCTCAAATATGATTATGCTTGTATCGTTCCGACATCTGAATTATACTATGGTCAGGAGGGATCGATATGGACTTCCTGACTGCCACAGAATTCTCAAAAAAGTGGGGTATCACCAGCCGCATGGTCGCCCGGTACTGTGAGACGGGAAGAATTGTTGGCGCTCACAAAAAGGGAAAAACCTGGCTGATACCTGCCAGCGCAAAAAAACCGCTGGACCAGCGCTGCAAAAAGCAAACGGTCAAAACAATCGTACCAGCAGGTCAAGGCGGTTCACTGGAATCCAGTGGGGAGGCTGAGACTTATCATACTACCGACGTCTACCAAACCCTTGGCCTTACCCGCGAAACACTGCGCTACTATGAGGATGTGGGATTGATTCAGCCAAAACGGAGCAGTCAAAGCCAGTACCGAGAGTTTGATCTGTATGATATGTCCCGGCTGATGTCCATTGATTTCTTTAGAAAGCGCGGATTTTCGCCTGTAGAAATCCGGGAACTCCTGACGGCGGCGGCGCCGGAGGACTATGCGGCCCTTATGCACAGCCAGTTGGATCGCTTAGATCGAAAAATTGCCCAGCTTCAGCAGATGCGCCATCGCCTGGTAGAAGCACAATCGTTTTGCGAATCTGTCCCGGATATAGCTGGCTCATTTTCAATCCGAGAACTCCCACTTTACTGTGTCCGGGAAACGCTGCCCTCAGTCTCCTCCTTTGGCGAGTACCGGAACAGGGTCCTGAAATTTCTCGACTTGGAACAGGAAGATATCCTTTCCAACCTGGTTCGCGCAATTTCGTTTGACGAAACAGGCTATAAGGGCTCTGAAATGTATGTTGTGAAGCCTGCTGTCCGAATGAGCCGGGCAGAGACATTTCTGGAGCATGGGAAATGCCTCTATACCACCCTGATTGCTGACAATAATGATCCTTCTGTACCTGAGAAGATGTTTGACCTGTGCCATAACTGGGCAACGGAGCACAAGGCGTCTTTCCGGGGTGTAGTCTATATCTTCATTCGATTCGTTATGCTGAAGAAGAATACAGATCAGCATTTCTACGAGGTGTGGGTCCCGCTTAAATAAAAAATTCCCTCTTGACTTGGGGGTTCCCACCGGCCTTACACTTTTTGTGTCAAGGAGGTGGCGATATTGAATCACAAATTATTGGGCAAGGATTTTGCGCTGGTAGTCGCGGGTCAGATAGTCTCTCTATTTGGCAACGCGATCCTGCGCTTCTCCTTGCCGCTCTTTTTGCTCCGAGAAACTGGATCCTCTGCCCTGTTCGGTGCCGTCACAGCCTGCTCGCTCCTACCGATGATCGTTCTCTCGCTGCTGGGTGGTGTATTGGCCGACCGGGTGAACAAGAGAAACATCATGGTAATTCTGGATTTCTCCACCGCAGGCATCATTGCAGGCTTCTCCATCCTGATGGGAACAGCTCCTGCTATCCCGCTGTTCATTGTTACCCTGATGCTTTTGTATGGGATATCCGGGACATACCAGCCGGCCGTGCAGGCCAGTATCCCGGCACTGGTTGCGAAAGATTACATCCTGACTGCCAGTGCTATCGTTAATCAGATCGGTTCTATGGCGAACTTTATTGGGCCGGTCATAGGCGGGTGGATCTATGGTCTGTGGGGGCTGGAGCCGATTTTAGAAATCAGCGTGGGTTGTTTTGCCCTGTCCGCAGTCATGGAAATCTTCATCAAAATCCCCTTCGTCAAGCGTCCGCGGGAAAAACCGGCCCTTCAAATCGCAAGGCAGGATCTGCTGGAAGGCTGCCGGTTCCTGCGTGTCGATCAGCCGGTATTCCTCAAAGTATCTCTGATTATTGCGGGTCTGAATCTGATTCTCTCGGCTATGATCACCGTCGGCATTCCGGTGCTGACTGTGGAGCATTTAGGGTTCTCCGATCAACTGCTTGGAGTCGCCCAGGGGCTGCTGGCGGCAGGAGGTGTGCTTGGCGGCCTATTGACTGCGCTCCTTGGCAAGCGGCTTCAGCCAGAGCGAGCTTATGTATTTCTGATCCTCTGCGCCATGCTCACGCTGCTGATGGGAGCGGGGATGCTCTGGAGCAATACTCCTTATTTGAAGTATCTGATTCTGTCGGGCACTGGTACCGCAATTACAATTTTTTCTACTATGTTCAGCATCCAAATGCTTGCGGTCGTACAGAGGGAAACGCCGGAACATCTGATTGGGAAAGTCATCGCCTGCATTATGACGCTGATCATGTGTGCTCAACCCATTGGGCAACTGACTTACGGGATTTTTCTTGAGCAAATAAGCGCCGTTCCCATCATAACCGGCGCAGGTGCAATCTCAATGTGTATTGCTCTATATGCAAAGAAAGTTCTAAGTGAATTGGGGGGAGTAACGAGCAATGGCTAATCCAATGATAGCAATGCGGTCAGTGACAAAAACATATGCAAGTAGAGAGGTTTTGCACCAAATCAACCTGCGTGTAGAGAGCGGGGCAATCTATGGGCTGCTGGGCGTCAATGGTGCGGGAAAAACCACCGCTTTCAAATTGCTCGCTGGTCTGCTGTACCCAACCTCGGGGGAGATTGTGTTTAACGGGCAGCCTATAACCATGAGGAGACGGGCGTTCTTAAAGGATATGGGTATTATGATTGAAACTCCAGTCTTCTATGAACATCTCTCCGCACTGGCCAATCTGGAGATACACTTGGAATACATGGGATGCAGCTGTTCCGGAATCCGCAGCGCCTTGGCTGCCGTAGGTCTTGGAGACGTTGATGGCCAGCCGGTATCCCAATTCTCACTGGGTATGAAGCAGCGCCTTGCCATTGCCAGGGCTATCAGCCACACACCCAAACTTCTGATTTTGGATGAACCGCTCAACGGTCTTGACCCTCTTGGAATACGGCAAATGCGTGATCTGTTTTTGTCCCTGGCACGGGAGCGCAATATGACACTTCTGATTTCCAGCCACATCCTCAGCGAAGTAGAGCAGATCGCCGACCGGGTAGGCGTGCTTGCGGACGGCTCTATCACGCAGGAGATCTCTATGCCGGAAATCAGAGCAGCCTGTCCAAACGGGCTGGAGGACTATTTTTTCAAAATTATGCTGGGAGGGAACACATAAATGCGGATACTGCGACTGGAGCTGCGAAAAACGAATATATGTCCCTACTGCATTGCGGCAGCAGCCATATTTCTCTGCTTGCTGGGGCTGTCTTTTCTATTTGCCTATGTACCGAAGCTGGAGTCTGGCAGCCAGAACAGCGCCGTACTCTTTTCTTCCTATTCTGGAATTATGGCCGTCAACGGCGCCATTGCGCTTATGGCCTTCTCCGCGCTGTCCTCCGCTATGGGATACCGGTATGTGATTCGGGAATACTGCGGTGCTCAGGCCATCTTACTGTTCAGCTATCCCATCAGCCCAAAACGTATCCTGACGGCAAAAACGCTGCTGTTGATGATGTTTACATCCATAGCGGCAATAGGCACGACGCTGTGCAGTTTCACTGCTTTTGCAATGGCAGCAAGCACATTTTCCTTCGTGGAGGAACAACTGGTACTTGCGCACTTTGTCACCGCGCTACGCAATTCTATTATGATAGCCTGCCTTGCCTGTGGTATTACTCTGTGCTCTATCCGCATCGGGTTCGCCCGAAGGTCCAATTCCATGACCGTCATCAGTGCCGTTCTGTTCAGTATGCTCCTGACAAATTTTGTGGCTGCAATTAACGCCTACTTTGCAGGGCTGCTTTTATTCACCGCTATTCTGCTGTTGACGGGTATCTTGCTCATGTGGAACCTGGCAAACAGTATGGACAGCATGGAGCTGTCCACAGCGAAAGGAAGGTATGAAACTTAATATGCGCCTCACTAAAATTGAAAAATCAATGATGAACACCTATCTGCTGCTTACATTTTCGATTGCTTGGGGGACCGAACTGCTGCTGATCCTTCTTTACCGCCTGCCGTTGTCCAGCAGTGCTTTCCTACAGGTACTGTACTATATCGGGCTTGGATTCGGCTGCGGGATGGCCCCCGCCTATGCGGCATTCATTGTGGAGCGGAAATGCCATGGGATGATGCTGCGGTCATTCCTGCGGAAAGTTATCGAAACGCACAGTATGAAACGGTGTCTAGGCGTCCTCCTTCTATTTGGTCTGATCCAATTCTGTGCCTGTACGCTTCAGGAGCGCTACACCGGCAATTCCTGGTACTTATTTGTTCTGTTTATGCCGCTGATGATTTATGGCGGCGGGCTGGAGGAGGTCGGCTGGCAGGGTATCCTCCAACCGCTGCTGCAAAAGCGGTTCCCGTTTCTGATCGCTGTGCTGATTGAAGGTGCTGTATGGAGCATATGGCATCTGCCCTTGTGGTTTATCCCTGCTTCATCACAAAGCACATACAGTTTTGCAGCTTTCACGCTGTTCTGCATTACTCTGGGCGCAACCCTGGCCGCAGCGCACAGAATTACCAAAAGTATCTGGGTATCCGTTTTGCTCCATGCCTGGTCAAATACCGTCTTGGGTGGAATGTATACTCTCACGTCACTATGCAGCTTTCCCAATATGAGGACTCTTACAATCAGTGTAATACAAATATTGGTAGTTATGGGACTAGCATATCTTATGAAAACAAAACCATAACAGCTGCTTGCTATAATTATCATACATTGGAGTGACCCACTATGAAGCCACCAGAAATAAAACGCCTACCCATTATCCAGTATCATGATCTCGTGATTGACCCACAATGCCACACTGTCGCACTATCGGGAGAGAAGTCATCCTATTCCCAAAAGAATTCAATGTACTCCTGCTCTTGGCTCATTATCCCGGCTGGGTTCTTACCCCAACCCAGATCTATACATCAATATGGCATGAGGATCCGATTGACTGCAATCATATCATCCGTAATACAGTTTGCCAACTGCGGCGGAAGCTGGGCAATGCGGATTTAATCCAGACTGTTACTGGCTATGGGTACAAATTTACATACAGGTAGCAGCTGAACTATGGACCTCAATATTACTCAACTTGCACAACCTCCTATGCGGCATCCCCTGATGCCGCATAGGAGGTACACCTAATTTCATTAGTAAAAATCAAGGATCGCCAATACATCAGTCCTCTCGCAGCCGTTGAATGATACTCTCCATCCCGACCTTCCGGTAGATGCCTGATGGAATTATACCGCAAGGGATCAAAGTAGCCAATAAATAGAGTACCAAAGGCAGAACAGGGTAAGAGAATACCCCAAATTCCAGAGAATTTTGAATGAGTCCAAATAAAAGGACATCAGCAGCAGAACCAAAGGTAAGCACCAGTATCATCGTAGAGACAAAGTACCAAAAGCCCTCCCACACAACCAACTGACACACCTGCCGCTTGGTTGCTCCTACTGCCTCCATCGCAGCAAACTCTCTTTGACGGTTCAACACATTTGCGCTCATAGTATTGATAAAATTGAGGATACCTATGGAAAACAGCACCACTGTGAGGAAGATAGACAGTTTTGACAGGGAATCTTTCGCCTCAGCAAGCGACTGTGCCAGTTCTATCTTAGATGTCCTTGAAATGGCCGGGATGCGCTCTGTCAAAGACATCACTTGGTCCAAAATGTTCTGCTCATATTTAGGTTTACTGTCAATCTTAATTGAGTAGATGATGGCGTCCGGCCTATACTGGTCTATGACTTTATTGGATACTACCAGCCAAGGGGCCGCGCCGCCGTTCATTCCATCCCGCTCCAGCGGGAGCTGCCCCCCGATAGGCAACTGAAATTGCTGGTCCGTATCCATAACAAAAAAGGTTATCATATCCCCTTGGTGCAGCCCGTCCCCATTCATGCCTGTGGTCATCAAAAATTCCCCAGCTTCAAAGGCATCAATATCCACCGGCGTTTCCGCCGACTGGTTATAGGCAGTGATTACATCACGATCCACGCCCACCAGCAGTCCCCAAAACGCCGCACTGGGATTGTCGATCCAAATCTGCGGATCCGTCGGTTCCACTCCATTTGACTTCTCAAACTCACTCTTGATCTGATACCAGTCTCCATATACCTCCTCAGAATACTGCTCGTAGATGGGAACAACTTTTGTGGTACGAAAGGCTTCAACACCCTCTATCCCCTGCAGTTGGGCTATAATTTCCGGCGTAAAGGACTGCTCCTCCTGGGGCGAGAATGAGGCCCGGCTCATATGGTTATATAGGGCAATGTCATGGACAGTATTAAAGTTGACGTATTCATCTACCGACAGGCCATTCAGCACTGTCATACAGAGCAGGAAAGTCACACCGCTCAAAAAGAAGGTCCCAATCACAAAGAAAGCCTTGGTGGGATGCCGGAAAGCGTTCCTCAGCCCCATCCAAGGCAGCGTAGCGTGATCGCTGGAGCGGCTGGTCTTTCGCTTAATGCCTTCCTCCGTGTAACGCAGCGCGGCCATAGGCGAAACAGCCAGAACCTTCCGCGCCGTCATGGCAAAACTGAAAAAAACCATTACGCAGGAAAAAATGGCCGATACAACAGGTACCGCCCAATGGAGGTTTGCCTGAGTGAAACCTTCCAGCAAAGTGCCCAACAGCAGGGGCACGATCCAATGCGTTATAACGCAGCCGAGGAGCAACCCAGCAGGAAGCGCCATCAGCAATATCCGAGCCATCCGGTAATAGATTACCCGCTTTAACTGCTTGGGGGAGATTCCGATGGTCTTCAGTAGGCCATAAAACTGAATGTCCTTGGTAACGGAAATGGAGTTGATGTTGAAAATGATTAAAAAGCCATCTACCATAAAAAACAGGATGACCGCCAGGGCCAAAACCATATCCTGAAGCGACATCTTCCCGGCAGACAAAACTGTAACCGTCTGTTGCTCTGTCAGTCCAAGCTGATTGATGACCTGGTTCAAATCCCTCTGGCCACTGCCAGCCGAAACGGAAAATCCAGCGATTGACGCCGGCAATTCATGCTGTGCAAGAACCGCAGCGGACAGAAAGACCTTTTGCTTTGATGTCGTGTCAATATAGGATGTATCGGTATAGAAGCCACATAGATAAAATGTCTCCTCCTGCACCGCATCACAATCATCCCAGCCAACGGAAAATGTGATCTCTGTGCCAATCACTGGCTCAATCTCAAACCGTTCCAGTAGCCAGGTGGACAGCATGACCTCGCCTGCCTCAACTGGGTAATGCCCTTGTAGATTAGAAACCAGCGGACTGCTCCAGGTGTCCCAATTTTCAACCGCCCACAGGTCAATACTAAGACCGGACTGACCGGGGTTTCCAATCAGCCGTCCCAGTCTGTAGGAAGTATACAAGGGCTTCTGCACAAGATTACTTTCCTCCAGTTTGGTCAGCTGCGCGGTACTAGGGTTGGAGAAAATGATTTCCGTAGTCGTTCCATAACTTTTCAGAGTTTGCAGCGTGGAAAAATTCTGCAGATTAAAAAAGACGCTGCAGGTGGCTGTAATCAGAATAACCACAATGATAGCTGCAACGGCAATCAACCGGTTTGTAGCACGGCTGTTGTGAAAGGAACGCTGGGCAACGATCTGAACTGACGATTGTGTTTTGATCAGTCTCTTTCCGTGTCTCATTTCTTGATCCTCCCATCCTCGATGCGAATGATTCGGTCTGCCAGTTGCGCAATGGCGTCATTGTGTGTAATCATAATGGTGGTCTGATGGAATTTAGTACTGGTGACCTTCAGCAGGGCAAGCACGTCCTCGCTGGTTCTGCTGTCCAGGTTTCCGGTGGGCTCGTCTGCTAGGATGATTTCCGGTTTCGTAAGCAGGGCGCGGGCGATGGAGACCCGCTGCTGCTGGCCACCAGAGAGGTTATTGGGGAGGCTCTGGAGCTTGTCCTGGAGGCCGAGGGAGCAGACAATCTCCTCCAAAAAGTCCTTGTCCGCTTTTCTTCCATCCAACTGCACAGGTAAGACGATATTCTCGTAGACGTTCAGAATTGGTACCAGATTGTAATTCTGGAAAACGAAGCCAATATGGCGGCGGCGAAACACTGCCATCTGCTCCTCACTCTTTTTCGAGAGCCGTTTCCCGCCCACAATGATGTCCCCGGAGGTGGGCGTATCAAGTCCGCCCAACATATGGAGCAGCGTAGACTTGCCGGAGCCGGAGGTGCCGACAACCGCCACGAACTCCCCGGCATCTACAGAGAGGCTTACCCCATCGAGGGCCTTTATGACATGATCTCCCTGCCGATAATACTTTCTCAAATTAACTGTTTGCAAAATTGGGGTTTCTGTCATCATTAAGAACCGCCTTTCCTTTTTCAACATTTTATCAACACACCGAAAAATTTACTGCAATGTAGCGGACAAATCAACCCAGCGGCACCAGGGGGTCCCCCGGTGCCGCTTACGAGGTTCAACTATTTCATCGTACCGGTTTGCCGGAGTTTCAGTCCAGGATATAGGACACATCAAAGTTAACGCTGACAGAAGAGGGATTCCCCACATAAATGGAATAGGTGCCAGTTTTGTTGATGCTGAAGGTTGCAGAACCGGAACCGCCAGTAACCGTGGTATAGTAAACCGTACCATTGGAGTCCTTCAAACCAATCTGCATATTGGACGAGGTGGGCGTGTAGTCTACGCTAATCGTAATCTTCTGGCCTTTACTCATAGACTGCGCATCATAGCTCCAGGATTTTCCAGCAGCCAACTCGCCGCTTGACTCCGGGTCAATGCCATCTCCATGGCTTTCAGTGCCGGGGACATAATCGGTCTGTTCAACGTCCCCGCCCGCCTGCAATGCGTTAGAGGTCGCCACATCACTAAAGTGGGAAAATTCAGGAGCGACCACAACAGCACCGGCCTGCTTCTCCAATACATTGACCATCTGCGCCTCGTTGCTTTCAATGGTGGAGAATAGGGCCGCAGTATCCACCTCGATCACGGCGGGCTCCGTCTGGGTGTCCCTGTTGGCGGCAAATGCGGAGGTACACAGCAGGGAGCAGACCAGCAGGGATACAAGGGCCAGGGGCATAAACTGTTTCTTCATTGCAAATAACCTTCTTTCAATTAGATTTATTTCAGCCGACTCGTCAGCCGTTTGAAACCGAATACGGTATTCTTCTATGATAGAAGTGGGAAAAGGAAGGCTATAGGTTACACTGTTTCATTCTTTTTTAGAAAGTTTTGTATGGCTCTCCTACCCCTGAAATGACAGGACACCGTCTACCAGCCGTGCGATCCGCTTGCTGTGCTGCGCCACGCTCAGGTCATGGGTGATCATGATAATGGTGTTTCCCATCTCATTGAGCCGCTGGAACAGGGCAAGGATCTCTTTGCCGGTCTGGGAGTCCAGTGCGCCCGTGGGTTCGTCCGCCAGAAGCAGGGTCGGTGCCGTCACCAGCGCCCGGGCAATCGCCACACGCTGCTGCTGGCCGCCGGAGAGCTCGTTTGGCTTATGGGAGATGCGCTCCCACAGGCCCACCATCCGTATGTACTCCTCTACCATTTTTGCCGCTTCCGTCCGGGTCTTCCCCCGGATCAGCAGCGGGAGCATCACATTCTGCAGCACGGTGTACTGGGGGATCAGATGGTACTTCTGGAAGATGAACCCGATCTTCTGGTTGCGCAGAGCTGTCAAGCCAGCGTCATTGCAGGTGTTCACTTCCACACCGTCCAAAAGGTATTGCCCGGAGTCCGATGTGTCCATGCACCCGATGATATTCATTAGCGTGGACTTTCCCGACCCGGACGCGCCCAGGATCGCCAGGTACTCGCCCTTGTTGACGGTCAGGCTGACCCGCTTCAGTACATAAAGCCGCTCGCCGCCGGCGGTATAGGACTTTTCAATCTCGCTCAGTGTTACAATGTTTTCCGCATCCATCCCGTCAGCCCAAAACCTCAATGGACTGGATGTTCATGTCCTCCCGGTTGTCCACAGTAACAGACACAACGCTCCCCTTCTTGACGGCCGACAGGACCGTCTCCTGACCGTCGCTGTAGAACTGGGTCCCTGCGGGGACTGTGAACGTCAGGGACTCCCCGGTATATTCCATGCTCTCCACGTTGATCGGCTCCTTCTGGGTCACAACGATGCCGCCCGGAAGCTCGACCGGCGCCGGGTCATCGTCACCGTCACCAGCATCATCGTCCGGCAGCTCCGCAAGGGCCAGCTCGATCTCATTGCCCACGATGCTGGTCACCTTTCCGTAGAGGGACTCGTAGTTCTCCTCCTCTCCGCCGGAGACATCGCCGTCCAGGACATCCGACTGATTGGGCTCCTGGGTCTGATCTCCACCGGCCTGGCTGCCGCAGGCGGCCAGCGTAAACAGCATCGCAAGGGTAAGCAGTAATGTCATCAGAGTTTTCATAGTGGTCCGTTCCTTTCAAAACAATTATTTTTATTTTAAGCCGCAGTTCGATGCCCTGGCGGACAATCTGGCTCCACAGCATAAAATACCGGAGTTCTTCTCACTCATATGTCAGCGCATCAATCGGTTTCAGTCCTGCGGCCTTATAGGCGGGATAGAAGCCGAACACCGCCGCAGTACCCACTGCGAAGAACAGTGCGATGACCCAGCCCTCCACGCTGGGTGATACCGCAATGCCGGTGCGCTGCATCAGCGGCATTGCCACAAAGCTCACCAGGACGCCGACAATCCCGCCAAAAAGGCCAATCTCAACGGACTCCAGCAAGAACAGCAGCAGGATATCCTTTTTCGATGTCCCCAGCGCTTTCAAAATGCCAATCTCTTTGGTCCGCTCTTTCACGGAAACAAACAGGACATTCATGATACCGATACCGCCCACCAGGAACACGATTGCGGCCACCGACACCAGCAGCATCTTCATCGTGCGGGCCGACTGCAGGGCCGCCTCGATACGTCCGCCGGCATCCTCAATGCCGTACATCGTGCTGTCCTCCAGCAGATAGTCCAGTGAGCTTTTCAGCCTGGTCATGGCCTGGTCGATCACCTCGGTGCTGGTGGCCAGGCCGACCGCCTGAGGTATGGCGTAGTCATCCAGCATATCGCCGTTCTGCGCTGTCTGGAGGGGCAGGAAAACACTGTCGTCCGGAGACAGGCCCTGCAGGCCCTCGGACTTCTTTGCCAGAACCCCGATGATCTCATAGCGGGCGTTGTTGATGACCAGGGATTCCCCGACCGCAGCCTCGGGGCTGGTAAAGTTCTGCTGCGCCACATTATTGCCCAGTACCACCACACGGCCTCCATCCTCAAAGTCCGCATCCGCAAAATCGGTACCCTCCGCTATAGGCAGCGAGGATATCTCACTGTACCCCTGCGTCACAGCCGCAATGGTGAGGTCTTTCTTTTTCTGTCCGATTCGTGTCTCCTGGAACAGTGTAGTACGCAGATATATCCCCTCAAGGTAGGGGTTTTCCTCCAATATCACCGCCAAGTGTTCTGTGGAGATGCGCGGTATGCTGGCAAAGTCGAGCCTGTCACTGTATATGACATTAACATAGATCGTCTCAGCGGACATACTGGAATACTGCCGGGCCACCTCTTCCTCGCCGCCTTTGCCGATGGCGATTACCAGGATGATGGTCAGGGTCCCGATAATAATGCCGAGAGAGGTCAGCAGGACCTTGGACTTGTTCTGGAGCAGATTCGTCCAGATCATGCGGAGCGTTTCTGTCAGCCGCATACACTCACCCCGCTACCACAACAATTTCGCCGGCGGACAGGCCGCTGGTCACCTCGCTGGTGCGCCCATCGGAAAAGCCCGTCTTAATCTCCCGCTCCTCATGGGAGCCGTCCGCCATCTGGACGATGACTGTCTGTTTCCCATCTGTCAGCGTAATGGCCTTATTGGCCAGGGTCAGAACATTCTCCACCCGTTTCTGGATGAACTTCACACTGCAAGTCATGCCCTGCAGTAGTTCTTCCTGCGGCTCGTCAAAGGCGATCTTCACCGTATATGTAACGCCCTCTGTCCCCTGGGTCGGTACAAGGTTTTTCTCAACCACCCGCCCGGAGATCGTGTTGTCCGGGTCCGCCACAAACTGCAGCTCCACCGCCTGGCCAAGCTCAACGCCGCCTATGTCCTCCTGCGGGATCTCCGCTGCCACGCATTTCTCACCGCTGTCCCCAATCGTCACCACGGACTTCCCGGCGGGGACGGTATCCCCCTCGGTATAGCTCACCAGTGTGACGACCCCATCCGCCTTTGCGGACAGTGCGGGAGTAGCGAGCAATGCCTGGGCTGCGGACAATTCTGCATTGATGCTTCTGATCTCCGCCTGTGCGTTCTCAATAGCATTGTTCAGTGTTTCAACGGTAAGCGCGTCGATCTGGGACTGCGTCGCCTGGTTGGCCTCCGTCTTTGATACCTGCGCACTATGGTTGGTCTCCAGTGTCTCCAGGGCAATACGCTGGGTCTCCAAATCAAAGTTGGCGGTATTTATATCCTCTATCGCTTTCTCAATCTGGCCACTCAGTGAGTCAATCTTTTCTTCTTTGGCAGAAAGCGCATTGATCTGTGCTTGTAGGTTGTCAATCTGACTCTGTTTTTTCTGGATATCCTCAGCAATCTGGGCCGAGTCCTCCATGGCGTCAATCTGGTCGTTGACATTGGATATGCTGCGTTCTGTGCTTCGCCTTTGTGAGCGGAGTGAGGCGAGCTGGTCGGACGGATCGGCTGTGGCATCAATCTCAGCCTTCAGGCGGGTTTCGTCGGCCAGGAGGTTCTCCAGCTGCGCCTTCAGGACCGAAAGCTGCCCGTTATCTGCCGCTGTCTCCGGGAAGAGCTCCGTCTCCGGCTGCTGCGTGGGCGGAGGGTCCTCTGGCAGGTCCGGGGTCTGCGTGGGTTCTGTGGTTGGGTCTGGCGCAGGAGACGTTGTGGGGACCTGCTGCTGGGCAGCCTCCAACTCGGCAATCTGCACACGGAGCGACGCGATCTGCTGCTGCACACCTGACAGGTCCTGCTCCAGCCGCTGTAAGTAGCTGATTGTATTCTCAGCGTCCCTGATCTGACGCTCAATGTCATCCAACTGATCATACAGCTCCCTGCGCTGCTGGACCAGGGCGGCGATCTGCTGGTCGCCGGCGGCAGCGGTGTTGCTCGCCTGCAGCCGCTCCATGTCCTTTTTCAGACGCGACATTTGGGCCATCAAATTCTGTAAATCAGCGGAGGCGGCGGTGCCATCCTGTGACATACTCACCTGCCGCAGTTCTTCCTGTAAAGAGACGACCTTCTCCTGAAGCTGGGCGACTGTGTGCTCCCCATTCTGAATCGCATTCTCAATCTCCCGTTTGGAACCCTCATAGGCCGTTTCCTGATCCTGCTGGCCCTGGGTCTGACTGAGCACGCCCTCCAGCTGCATCTTCCGCTTATTGTTCTGGGCATCCTCCAGCGCCCGCTGGGCTGCCTGCAGGGAGGCTGTCAATTCATCTATCTTCTCTTGTAGCGCAGTCTTGGAATATGTGACCAGGGTATCCCCCGCCTTTACTTCCTGTCCGGCCTCAACCAGTATCTGGTCAATTTTCAAGTCCACATCGAAGCTATGCTGGATGCCGGTGGCCTCCAGCAATCCGCTGCCGTCAAGTGATGCCGTAATCGTGCCGAGCTTAACGGGGTATTCCCGCCAGATCACATCGTCTTCCGGCTCTGCTTTGGGCTGTAAAAAAACCGCACCCATAGCTATGGCCGCCAACACGCACACAACTGCAATCAAAAATTTCTTGTGCTTCCGCAGGTCTGACAACTTCATTATAAAATGTCCTTTCTTCCAGGTTGAATGTGCTGCCGCAAGGATACCAAACAGAATGTTAGATTTTCGTTAGAAGACAAAAAGAGGCAGGAGACTCAGTCTCCCGCCTCTTTTTACACTTATTTTAATCAGGGAACAGTATTAGGAAACAGGTACCGTTCCCCGCTTCACTTTCCACTGCTATCGTTCCCCCTAACGACTCCACCATTGTCTTCACAATCGATAGTCCCAAGCCAGCGCCGCCAATCTCTCGGGAGCGTGATTTATCGACCCGATAAAACGCATCGAATATATAAGGGATATGTTCTTGCGGAATGCCCGGCCCATCATCCAATACGCATACATAAATGCCGTCATCGCCCCGGGAGCCGGTGATGCAGATACTCCCCTCCTGTTTTCCGTATTTACAGGCATTTTCCATCAAGTTAAAGAAAACGCGATACAACAGCGCAGGATCTGCGGTGACGGACAGCTCGCCGCAAATCACAGAACAGCTCATATCCCGTTCGTCCAGCTGCGCAGACAACTCGCCCTGGATGGCCTCCATCAAAGGCTCCAGCATCACGTCCTCGTCCGTGTCGTGCTCTGGGTCGCTATTAGCTGCCAGTACCAGAAGGCTGTCTACAATCTTTGCGAGCCGGTCAATGCTGTCCAAGAGCTCCCGTCCGTTCTCCTGATAGTCCCCCAGCGTAGCCGCCCGGTCCGCGAGCAGCACCTGAACCCCAGTCTTCATGATGGTAAGCGGTGTCTTCAGTTCATGGGCCGCATTGGCGGTAAAGCTGCTCTGGCGCTGGAAGGCGTCCTCCAGCCGGGCCATCATACCGTTGAAACTGTGGGTTAGCCGCCCAACTTCATCATTTGCGCCCGTCTCCGCTATCTGCGCAGACAGTTTCTGTTCATCAATCCGTTCTATGGCCTCGATCAGCTTCGTCAAAGGGCGCAGCGCCCTGCCCATAATCAGATAGATAGCGATTCCGCCCAACAGATTGACAAAGATGCAGAGAATCACACTCGTAGCATTAAACTTGCGAAGCGTGATGACAGTATCGGCATTCTCCTGGCCCTGCGGTAAAGCATCCAAATCGTCACCGCCATACTGCGTCCCCCAGTAATCCTCTGACGATGAAATAATGCCCTCCACACTATAGACGGATACGACCGTCAATGCCACCGTACAAACAATCAGCGCAACCACTGATAAAAGCGCCACCCTCATTTGTAAACTCATATGTCTCATTGCGGCGCCTCCATGATATAGCCCTGTCCTCGGATGGTTTTGATATATTCTATCCGGCAGGCCATATGCAACTTCTTTTTCAACGAGTGGATATGGTAGCGTACGGTGTTGGAGAACGGATCAAACGTGTTGTTCCAGATGTGCTCTGTCAACTCCTCCGCACTGATTACCTGGTTCTGATGAAACATCAGGTACTCCAGAATACCGTACTCCTTGCGTGTCAAAACGACCTCTGTACCATGGAATGTGACCCGCTTGGCTTTTGTATCCAGGCTCAGGCCTCCCAGCGACACGATTGACGGCACCTGCAAAAATTCACGGCGCAGCAGGTTCCGGATACGCGCCTCCAGCTCCCCAAAATCAAAGGGCTTGATCAGGTAGTCGTTCGCTCCGTCATCCAGCCCCAGGATCCGGTCGCTCACTTTACTGCGGGCGGACAGGATAATGACTTTGATGCTGCCGTCAGTCTTCCGAATCTCCCGCAGGACATCCAGCCCATCCACTTTGGGAAGGTTCAGGTCCAGAATGATCAGGTCATAGCTGTTTACCCCATACTCATATAGGGTCGCCTCCCCGTCATAAACGGCATCCACCGCGTAGCCGCTGTTTTGCAGGCCCTTTGCAATATAGCCGGAAAGCCGCCGTTCATCTTCAACCAGCAAAATTCTCAAAGCTACACCCCCTTTTTCTTCTTATTGTACCAATCTGAGTGTTAGATTTTTGTTAGAAGCATCTTGCTTATGGAATTTTTGTTCCATCAAATTAAATAAGCCAAAATCTACAAAAAATGCTGTATTTAATTTGTTCGATGTGTTATACTGTATTTGTATCCAACGGAAGGGGTGATGGCATGAATTTGCGAAAAATCAGCTTTGGCAACTTTAAGTGTCTATATAATATAGCTTTTGAGCCTGGGAAAGTCAATGTGTTCATTGGTGCCAACGGTTCTGGGAAGTCTACAATTTTGGAGGCTATTGGACTGCTCAGCGCGGCCATGACAGATCGTGTTGACTCTGCAAGCCTACAAAGGAGAGGCGTTAGGCTAAGCATCCCCTCACTCTATAAGTCTAATTTTAAGGGGATTAGTCGTCAGAAACTAACAGTGGATCTCTCTTTGGAGTGGGATGATGATGACTCCTCTGATGTGTGCCAATATGACGTTCACCTCACAACCCCTACAGATAGCGACTATTGGAAATATCACGCAGAAGCATTTTTCCTCAATGGCATAAAAAAGTGGGGGCGCAGCCATGCCTCCCAGCAGCAAACCAACAATCATATTGGCTTTTTTTTAATTGACAACAACGAGGATTTGGCGGCAAGCCGAAAAATAGCACAGGACTTTTCCTCATATGGTATCTTTCAACCAAATACAATGACCCTGCGCGGAACAACTCCCGACCCAAACCAAACTACCCCTATCGGCCTGAATGGCGGTCGTTTGGCTGAAGCAATTGATGCTCTCATTCACGAAAAAGATGGCGATCTTTGTTTTGGTGATCTATACATGGATGATATCCTGGATATGATCGATTGGGCATCTGATATCACCGTAGGCGCACCTAAAAAGAGTACTATCAATTCCAACATCCCTTCTCCACGACAGGTTATTCAATTTGCAGACCGCTATATGAAAGCGTCTGCGCAGTTCACCGGCTACGATGCCAGTGAGGGTGCGCTGTATGTGCTGTTCATGCTGGCTCTGGCCATGCACCCACAGGCCCCTTCTATTTTCGCTGTAGATAGTTTTGACCATGCCTTAAATCCTCGGCTCGCCAAGAAAATGATTCAGGTTTTCTGTGAACAGGTCATTCAGCACAAGAAGCACGTTTTTCTGACAACTCATAACCCGCTGGTCCTGGACGGTCTGGACCTGCGCAATGACGACATTCGCCTGTTCGCTTTGGATCGGGACTCCCATGGTTATGCGCAAATCAAGCGGATTCTTGTCTCCCAGGAGCTGATCAACGAAGGCCAGCCTCTGTCCCGGCTTTGGATCAACGGCAGACTGGGAGGTGTCCCCACGCCGCTATGAAAAATATTGGAATTGTCTGCGAGGGTCCAACAGACTTTATCATCCTCCAGGCTGTTGTTGATACAATCACCGGAGAGCGCAACAATTTTTATCCATTGCAGCCAGAACCCGATGTAATTGGCCGGTACGAGAATGGCTGGAAAGGTGTTTGGAAATGGTGCATAGATCATGCCGCCATCAAAAAGCAGTTTATGAACAGTATCCAGCCTGCGCTGGATCTCCTGATCATCCAGATGGATGGTGATGTCTCCAGGAAAGAAAAGCCAGCCCATTGCAGCTGTGACCCCACTGTATGTCCTGACAGAGAAAGTCTGAACCCTCTGTATTGTAACACGATAACCTGCCCGGTTACACTGCCCTGCAATAGACATAGCGCCCCTGTAACCGGCTACATAGATCATCTGAAAAGTTTGATTTCCTCTAAACTGATTGACACAGATGACACCTGTATTGTGGTTCCCTGTGACAGTCTGGAAGCCTGGATCGTAGCAGCATATGACGGCCCAGAAAATGTCGAGTCTATTGAAGACCCCTGGAAGCAAGTCATTCTCAGGGGAGCACCGTACCACGACGTTCGGATTCCACGCCAAAAAAAGAGCGCCAAAGTTTTTAGAGAGTTTGCTCCAGTTGTCTGCCGGAACTGGCAGCAGGTAACGCGGCTCTGTCAGAGCGCAAGAGACTTTGAGCAAACTATCCGTTCCTTTACATAGCATAAAGCAACTATTTTAGAAGTCCCAATTCGACTTCGTGTTCCCGGTAGAATCTTCTAAATAAATATTTATATCAATGCAATAATTATACAACAGCTGCAAAAAGAGACTGCTCACCATAGGTGGACAGTCTCTTTTCGGCTTTCGTTATAATAAACAGTTTCACCATCTTGTTTTTGGTCATTGTTCTGAATTTCAAGAAATGAATTTTGAGAGTAGAAAAAGACAGCTACTCATGTTCGCTTATATTATCAATCATTCTGTTCGAGGGCTGAACAGTTAAAAGGCCTAATACATCATCGACCAAATGGAACATATAGCGTGTTGTACTGACTTCCTCTATGTGGTGTTGAACTTAAAAAACAGTTCAATACTTTTTTAGGAGGCATACATCATGCAGGCGAACATCATTCCTGAGAACATCGTCTTTAACAATTGCTATTCAGGTACAGAGTTTGAAAACAAAACGGTAGACTTTCTTCGACTGGCTGGACTCACAGCTAACAGAGTAGGTAAAGCTAATGATGGAGGTATTGACATTGAAGCGAGTGTGAATATTCAAGGGGTTAAATATTCATATTACATTCAATGCAAGTATTACAACAAGCCTTTGGGCAAGGGCCCAATTCAAGAGGTTTATTCTGGAGCGGCATTTTACAATAATATTGGAAAGCCCGTTGTCATTACCAATAACGAAGTGACATTCAATGCCAGAACTTATGCCAAAAAATTGGGTGTAGAGATCATTGCGGATTCTGAATGGGATGAAATTAAAGACACTTGTAATTCCAAGAAAGCAAAATATCAACATACTGGTTTATTGGGAATAATTATTTCGAGTGCAATTAAAAACGCAGAATACGCTAAACGATCTGTAGCAACTGAACAAGAGCATATTGTACCAGAATTAAGTGATAAAGACGAGTACAGACTTCAACTCCAATCTGATTTTGATATGGCGGAGGAATACTTGAAGGAGGAGGAACGCTTACAACAAAAAGCTCTCAAATATCGGAGGATGGCACTCGAGCGGCAGAAAAAAGCGATTCTAGCAAGTCTTGACTATGGTTGAAGGGTAAGCACCGCAGAGGGTGCAAACAATTTAATAGCATTAGGAGGTTTTACAATGTCCGACTTCTTCAACGAAGCGTTGAAGGGTGGCCTTGATAGTTTGACAGCTGACCAACTGGATGAACTGATAATCATGGCACAAGCAAAAAGGTCGGAAAGTAAAGGGAAAAAGGAAATTAAAACGTCGGATAGTTGTCCATTCTGTGGGAGTATCAGGATTAAAAAGCATGGAAAGTCTAAAAAGGGTACTCCAAGAATAATTTGTAAGGATTGTGGTAAGACATTTTCGTCTGACATAGATATACTTGACCAAAACTCTCGTCTGTCAGATACACAACTTGCAGCTTTATATGTGGGGATTGTAGAGAATCAAACAATTGGGAATCTTGCTCAAAAGATGAATGTCAGTAGATCAACAGCGGCACAGCACAAATTAAAGGTCATGGACATTCTTTTTCAACGGATGATGGCGCAATATAGTGTATTAGATACAGAGGGGAAACATAATTTCAAATTTGAAGGTGAAGTGCAATGTGATGAATGTTTTTGTACTGTATCATTTAAAGGTAAACGCGACCCGGAGTTTTTCATATTCACATTGAAAAGATTTCCCAGGCATAACTGTTCCAACGCAGATCAAGAGGAATATTTGAAAAAGCATGGTCTATGGACGAGGGTAATATCAATACCAGGTTATTTAAAGGAACTGCGGGAGAACACCAAGAGATACAAAAGAGGAATCAGCAATGAACAGGCCTGTATTGTTGTTGCGGCGGATGATGAAAAGAACTTAATAGCAAAACCTGTTTCTGTTGGTAGATTAGAAACAGAAGATGTTAAAAAATTGTTATCAGGGCATTTTGATAGTGATAGCACTCTAATTACTGACAGTCATTCAGCCTATCCGATTTTGGCAAAGAGCGAAAATATTCGTCATGTTCAAATCAAAGCAGATAAGCACACTGAAGGCAGATATAATCTTGCAAATGTCAATGGAATTCATTCACAGATAGAAAAATTCATGCCAGAATCAGCAGAACGTATCCCAGCAACAAAGTATTTGAATCAATACATGGCTTTGTTTACATTGCAATGGATACATAAAGGTTTATCACTTGATGAAAGGGTTATTCTACTCAAACGTACTCTTGCAGACAGTTGGGATGATTACAAAGAATCCTATGACAGCATAAAATCTCGTCCGCTTGACATTAACACCAAAGGTCAATTCCCTAATGTGGTGTGATAATAATGATTTTGAAATGGGCCAGACACTGTTCTGGCCCATTTTTAATGATATCATGTAGGCATTATGATATAATAAGAAAAAAATTTTTCAAAATAGGTGTCAGATTTTTGCCTAGAAGTTGTGTATATAGGTGGAAGGAGGATTTGTATGGATGATAATGGCATAATCCAGCTCTATTGGGATAGGAATGACCAAGCCATAAAAGTAACATCCGATAAATATGGTCATTACTGCAAAGCTATTGCAAGGAATATTTTAAACAATGAAGAAGATGCAGAGGAATGTGTCAATGATACCTATCTAAACGCCTGGAACTCCATGCCAACCCATTGGCCTGAACAGTTGGCAACATTCCTCGGTAAAATCACACGGAACCTAGCTTTTAACAGGTACAAGCACAATCATACCGAAAAACGCGGTGGGGAAAAAATAACACTTGTTTTAGACGAATTGACCGACTGCATATCGGACGTTGATGATGTGGAGCAAATCATTGACCGTCAGGAACTAATAAAGGCTATCAATTCATTCGTCAGAAGTCTTTCGGTAAGCAAGCGAAATATATTTGTACGGCGCTATTGGTATGCGGACTCAGTCACAGAAATTGCACATGACAATGGAATGTTGCAGGGAACCGTATCAAAGACACTGGAACGGACAAGAAAAGAGTTAAAAGCATATTTGACAGAAAGGGGCTTTGAGATATGAGAAAAGAAGATTTCTTTGAAGTCCTTGGTGAACTTGATGACGACATTGTGAAAGGGGCTAAAATAACTATGAAGAAAAAAATGAATTGGAAGGCTTGGGGTGCAATGGCAGCTTGCCTGTGCCTTATTGTTGCAGGCACTACTGCTCTTTTACAGCAGGATTCTTCAACAATACTCGGTGGAATTTCGATTCCCGGTACTGGCGGCACTGCTGGAATTGATGCCGGAAACAGCGATGGGATGACATCAACATACAGCGTTGCCGTATATCCTAGCACCGAGAGCGAAGAAAATGTAGAATCGGCAGAAGTGGCAAGCCTGACAGAAGAAGAAACCTTGGCACATCCATTAGCAGAACACCTTCCCAATCAGTTGCCAGACGGTTTTCACTATGGGCGCGGAAGCGTTTATAACACAACGATGAAAGATGGAACCCAGTATAATATGTTGAGAATTGAATACATTACCGGCGAGATACCAGAACCAGAATTTGCAGAGGACGGCGGAGAGGTTGTACCCAATCCGGAACTACTCGGAGACTCTTTTACTGTATGTGTTATGAACTATGAACCGGAAACTGATATAAGCATTTATTCCAGTCAGGAGGATATAACAATATCGCTTCTTGAAAAAGATGAGGCGGCTTATATTCATTCTGGAGATTACTATATTGGCGTTTTTACTGATACAGCGGAACTGGAAAATGTGTTAGACGCTTTGAGAAATATTAAGTAGATTCATGCCCTTGTTTTGAAAAAAAGCTGCTCCGATTTTGGGGCAGCTTTCTTCTTGAAATTTGCACACGCATCATGGACAAGATAAATTCAGATAATTTTGTAGAAATGAATGCTTATACACTAGAACATCGGATTTTAGTCACCGGGAACACAAAAGCGAATTGGGAGTTTTAGAAATGCTGCTTTCCTGTTGCCATAGCGCAGTTCTAACATACTATTTAGGAATGAACGGAATATTTTAACGGCGGTTCAAACTGAACCGCCGTTTCCTCTTGCAAAATAGGGGGTATCAAAGCCACCCATTTTAAGGACAGGGCGGTTCAGGAAGCCACCATCATGTCCTTTCCAATTTTTATGATATAACTGCCCGATAAACTGCAGTTTATCATACAAATATACACCAATATACTCCAAATTTATCTATCAAAGAGAACATACAAGGACTATAATCACATGGACCCATCGGAATGCAGATAGTTGCCTCTTCCCGCAAAACTTCATATGCCTTTTTTACATACTCTTCCCCGCCTTCGCCGAAATGAAAGCAAAATTGCATGGTATTTCCTACAACAAGGCCATCTGTCAATTCCGACACAGCCAATATCTGCCCATGAGCATTTAGTTCAGAGTGCATGTATCCACCATTCCCATCAGGGTACAAACCAAGAATTTCAGCTTCAAACGCTCTCTGATAGGTATGAACAGCCTCAGCGCTGCCTTTAACATATACTTATAAAGCTGTTGTCAAGGGGGAATTTGAGATTTGACTTGGAAAATCTAATCTTAATGAATGTATGTATTTCGTGTTTGCGAGAAGTGAGCAATATTTTCTTACTCGCTTTCACTGCCAGACGATGCTTCTGGCACTTTTTGGTAGTTGTTCCATTTCACTGCCAGACGATGCTTCTGGCACTTTTTGGTAGTTGTTCCATCCCATCCGCAGGGAATCGCCAATCTCCTGTCTCAGCCAGAGCGGCTCCAGGACCTGACAGCCCCCCACGTATTGTAGCGCCCAGAATTTCAGCCCAGCGGCTCCGGTAAACACTACCGCGTCAAAGGTCCCATCCCCATTGTCCCGAAGCTGGGTTTCCATGCCAAAGCGGTCCAGCACATCGTTGAGCAAATCACTCTCACAGCGCAACACCGCATGAACAGCTTTGCCGGGAAAGGGGTATACTCGCTCCCGGACATATCGTGCCAAATCCAGCCCGGCTGGCAGCGGTTCGACGGTCTGCTCATCCAGCAAGACCGGGGACTGAATCCGATCCACCCGGTAATGGCTGATGTCCTCCGCCCCCTGATACCGGCAAATCAGGTAGTAGTTCCCGTTGGCGAAGCATAGGCCGTAGGGCGATACCCGGTAAGGCCGCTCCCGGCGGGGATGGAGGCGCTTGTCCATACCGCACTCCATGTACTGAAACTCCACTTGACAGCGGCACGAAACGGCCTCCTTCAGCACCTCCACTGACAAGAATGTTTCATGATTCATACCACGCCAAGGCACTCCAACGACGAGAGGGCGGCATTGTGCCCGCTGCCAGCGGCTCAGGCCCTGCTGAAGCTTCACCAGCAGCTGTTCACACTGACGCTGTGAGATACCCGGAAAGGCGGACACAGCATCCGACAACAACTGGACCTCGGATGGTTCCAGGGAACGGGACAGCAGCCGGTAGCCCTCGCCGTCGTCCTGGTACTCCGGAATGTGATAGCCAACAGCCCGCAGCTTGTCCAAGGCAGCATATGCCGCCCGGCGGTCGCATCGCAGACCATACTCCGTCCGCAGCAGGCGTAATAGTTCCCCCATGGCCAGGGCGTGGTCTCCATCGGTGTATTCAGAAAGAATCTGATAGACGCGGAAGGGCAGAAGATTCACAGCAAAATCCT
>NZ_CALPCP010000015.1 GCF_943192995.1 Flintibacter muris | reverse complement strand
CGGTACATTTTATCACCCTGTTTCAGTATACCATTTCCTGTCCCAATTTTAAAATAATTTATGAGTGATTAGTATTAATATCGGCGTTCGGATTTTTGGAGAGCTGCTGGAGCATCCGCAAAATTGCCTCCAGGGAGTAATTTGCACACCGCAGGGAGCGAATGATCTTTAGCCGCTTTATATCCTGTTACGAGTAGACACGATACCCATTCTGTTTTCGCTTGATCGTCAACAGCCCATTCATTTCCCAATTCCGCAGCGTGTCCATTGAGATACCCAGGAAATCAGAGGTTTCTTTCCGTTTCAAGAAAACAGGAGTGTCTGGGCTGTCCCCAGCCAGAATATGCTGAACAATGCAGATAGCCTCCTCCGCATGGTTGCGCTCTTTTCTTAAATCAGTAATATATTCTCGTGTGAGCAGGATCGCCCCATCAAAATTGCCCTGGGCTGATAACTTCACAACCTCTACAATCTTTTTTCTTAGACCGCCCTGCAACACCTCAATTTGGAAAGCAGTTCGAGCCAGCCAGAATTGTTGAATGTGAAAAGCTGTAAAAATACGATAGCCGTTTTCCTGCCGCTTTGCCGCTGGAATTAGTCCCCATTTTTCGTAAAGGCGGACGGTGTTTGGGTGTACTCCAATTATTGCTGCAACCTCAGCTGTTTTGTATGTGGCCAAGTTATTCACCCCCTGTCACACTATTATACATCATTTCTAAAGTCTGGTGGCAATATGGAGAGTTATTATAACTTGTCTGATTTAAACCTACAAGATAATTCATCCCTTATACCGATTATCCTATGCTAAAACTGTAATTGAAAGGCTGCCGTTAGAAAATATTTGCAGAATGGTGTGGAAAAATTGAACAATATATGGTATACTGAAAGAAATCGAATATCTACATTTTGCAACAACATAAGAGGGTGGGTAATTTTGAACAATATTGTTGAGCATGGTATGAAAATTGATCTCCACATTCATTCCTGCATTTCTGCTCATAAAGACGGGAAAAAGGTTAAGAATAACACAAAAGAGAATATCCCAATATTAGTTCAAAAACTCAATGAGAACCAAGTTAATATTTGTGCACTTACAGATCATGATGCTTTTTCATATGACATATGAAAGCATATTACAAAGAATTGATGAAGTTTGTTCCATGTTCTATCCAAATTGCGGGGCGAGAAGATTTAAGGCATTTATGGAAATTGGAACCTTATCCATGTTTGGATTTTTTTGAAGAATTTTATGAGTGTTTTCAAAATGCACACGACATTCGGACATCCTTTTTTGAAATACTGCCCATTGAAGAAATCCATATAAAAAATGGCGGTCTTAAGTGTAATGTGATAGGGAAGGAGGAACAATGGCACGAACAAAAAACAGAGGGTATCAGCAGACTTTGGCCCCTACCTATACAGCCCGGCTTTGGAAAATGGGCGGCTACATCCGGCTTTCCCGAGAGGATTTACAGAAAATCAACCGGGGGCTTGACGATAGCAACAGCGTGAAAAACCAGCGCGACATTCTCAATGATTTTCACTTCAACCATGCGGAAGAATTTGAAAGCTACACCGAGT
Source organism: Flintibacter muris (assembly GCF_943192995.1). Taxonomy (GTDB): domain Bacteria; phylum Bacillota; class Clostridia; order Oscillospirales; family Oscillospiraceae; genus Lawsonibacter; species Lawsonibacter muris. The sequence goes on along the minus strand of NZ_CALPCP010000015.1, from coordinate 77,038 downwards.
ATGTGGATGACGGCCACACGGGAACCGATACGGAGCGTGAAAGTTTCCAGCGACTTTTAGGGGATGTGATGAGCGGGAAAATCAACTGCGTTGTGGTGAAAGACCTTTCCCGTTTCGCCCGGAATTATAGCGATGCTGGAAGTCTGATTGATAACCTTTTTGTGCAGATGGGCGTCCGCTTTATCAGCTTGGCCGAGGGCGTGGATAGCTACCTAAACCCGGACAGCGTGAACAGCATCATCGTTCCGATAACAAACGTGATGAATGACCAGTATTGTTATCAGACCTCAAAGAAAATCCGGCAGGTTTTTGATTATAAGCGGCGCAACGGCCAGTACATCGGCTCTTTTGCTCCCTACGGCTACATAAAAGACCCCAAAGACAAGCACCAGCTAATCGTTGACCCGGAAGCCGCTGAAATCGTCAAGAAGATTTACGAGCTGTGCCTGCAAGGTACGGCCAAACTTCAAATTGTGATGTATCTGAACGACCACGGCATACCCAGCCCCACAGCATACAGAAAGCTAAAGGGCCTGCCCTACTCCCCGGCTATATCGGACGCTCCCATGTGGGGGAACAAGATTATAACGGATATTCTCAGAAATCCTATTTACACCGGGGATTTAGTACAAGGCCGCCGCCGGGTGAAAAGCTACAAGGTACACCAGATTGAGGCTGTGCCGGAGGAAGAATGGGTGCGCGTCCCCGATACCCACGAGGCCATCATCACCCACGAAACCTTTGAACGGGTGCAGGAACTTCTGAAACGTGACACCCGGACGGCCCCTAAAAAGCGGGAGCTCCATTTATTCAGCGGTTTTCTGAGGTGCGCTGACTGCGGCAAGGCTGTGACCCGGAGCCAGAGCGGGAAGAATGTTTATTATTCCTGCTCCACTTACAAGAAACGCTCCCGGACAGCCTGCACCATGCACTCTATCAAACACAACCGTCTGGAGGCCGCTGTTCTGTTCGCTATCCAGTATCAAGTGAGTACCGCCGTTTCCTATTCGGAAATAGTAGCCCGTATCAATGCGGCCCCGCTGAAAAAAAGTCAATCCCACCGCCTTAACGACCAGATTGCCGCAAAGGAAAAGGAATTGACGAAAATCACCCGCTACAAGCAGTCACTGTATCAAGACTGGAAAGACGGGGAAATCTCCCAGCAGGAATACCGGGAAATGAAAGCCGATTATGAGCGGCAGGCCGCTGGGCTCTCGGATTTGCTGGCCCGGCTGACGGCTGAACGGAAACAGCTTTCAAACGGCGTTGACCAGCAGCATCCCGCGCTGGTAGCCTTTGCGAAATATCAGAACATCGAAAAGCTGACCCGCGAAATTCTGATTGAGCTGGTAGACCATATCAAGGTTTACGAAAACGGCAATATCAGCGTTCATTTTAAGTTTGCGGACGAGTTCCGCCGGATTGCCGAGTACATTGAAATCAACACCACTGACACCGCCGAGGCGGGCTGACCCCCGCCAAAGCATAAAATCCCTTTGGCAGTGTGTTTTCCTAATAAAACGCAATCTTACGAAAGAGGTGGAAACGATATGAGAAGGTTACTTATCTTTAATTACGTTAATAATGAATATGTGCTTCAAGAAAATGAGGAAATTGTCTTTAGAATTAATGGAAACGACTTGAAATTCGATGCATTACAATTCTACTTAGGTATTTACAAAGGAAATGAAAAAACAACATTGATTGAAATTCAAAATCGAGTAACAGATGATCCTTTGAGGAAAGGCAACTATATTTTTCAGTGGTTATCAGAAATAGTATCATGTATAGAACATGAGTTTGGTGAAGTTGAAGAAATTATTTCTACACATGAAGAGGAGCCTAGATCAAGGAAGCTTAGAGTAATTCCGTTATATGATATGTCTGCTTGTGCTGGAGATGGATTATATATTGGAAGTGACGAAGCATCATTTAGTGAATATTCAGTTGATAATCCAGATGCTGACTATGCGGTTAAGATTTCTGGAAAAAGTATGGAGCCTACAATCCTTGATGGAAGCATTGTCTTAATAAAACGTGTTGACCAGTTAGAACACGATGAGATTGGAATTTTCAATATCAATGGAAATTCTATGTGTAAAAGATTTACTAAAGTGGATGGGAAAATAACACTAGTTCCTGATAACACCGCTAATGAGTATAAGACAATTGAAATTCGTCAAGATATGGTTTGCAGTATTCAAGGAAAAGTAATCAGTGTAATGTGATAAATGACTGCTAGGAGGTCTTACTTTCTAGCAGTCTATTTTGCTCTTGGCTACGGTCGAGTTGGAAACAGCTTGTCCCATCGAAAATTTTAACAGGTTGTCCTTACAAAAACGCAGCCGAAAAAGGCTTGTACCACCCAAAATCCAGTGTTTTCAACGGTTTCCAGCCACGTTGTCCTTACAAAATCGCCCCATCTGCTGCCAGGTCCTCTGTCAAATCGGCAATGACATCGCCAGTGGATTGGATAGAGGCGGCGCTCCAGGGAAATCCGGAAGCGGCGGTGGGGTAGACCCCGGTTGTGTGGTCCACGAAGTAGGAGGCAAAAGCAGGATTGGCCTGAATTTCCTCGTCAGTGAGGTTCCGAGTCAGCTGATGGACGATGGCAGCGACCATCTCCATATGGCCCAGCTCCTCGGTACCTATATCAGTCAGCAATCCTTTGGCCTCGGCATAGGGCATGGAGTACCGCTGGGACAGATAGCGCATAGAGGCGCCCAGCTCGCCGTCCGGGCCGCCATACTGACTGATGATAAATGCGGCTAATTTGGGGTTGGGTGTGGTAATCTTTACCGGAAATTGCAGTTTTTTCTCATAATGGAACATTTATTTCACCTCATTTTGCCCGAAATTCCAGGGCCAGGGATCAGACAGCCATTGGTAGCTGTCACCGGCAGCGGCACTCTGCGCTGTGATGGGACCATACTTGGACTCATAGGCCGCTCTGGCCGCTTTCTCCATAGCGGAGAACTGCTTGAATAGGTTAAATGCCTCGGTGTCATCTTTGTGAGTGTCCAGATAGAGTTTTAATTCCAGCACTACAAACTCCAGGGCCTGAAGCTCAGCCAGCGGGGTAGAGGGCAGGGTGGAGCCATCCACTGCCAGATGGAAAGGCAGGTTCAGTCCGGGGAAGAGGGTGCCGTTGCTCAGCGCCTCGGACTGGGCGTATTTTTGAGGATTATTCTGCTGAAAAGGCACATAAGGCACCGCCAGCCCTGCGCAGGACGGCATAGTGCCGTTGGTATCCGGACAGCTGGTCTGCGCAGCAGTTGTGGACGTTGTCGCTGTCGTGTTTCTTGCGGCAGTACGGGAGCCGTTATTTTCGATCAACAAGGGAAATTCCCTCCTTCATTCAATACAGGAGGACGGGCGCGGGGAGCGCACTGCGTCCCCCTCAGACCATTCTATGAATTGGGACGCCAATAGGTACACGCATACAGGACTGGCTCACCCCATAGGATAAAAAGGAGGTGGTCGTATTGAAGAGAGGGATTCTGTTGGCCGGAGCGCTGGTTGGGACAGTAGTTCTGCTTGCGCTGACTTTGGGCCGGCTGAATGGGATGATGGAACCAGTGATGGAGCTGGAGACACTTCAACGGACGGGGCCGCTGGTGCTGGACGCTGGCCACGGAGGGGAGGATGGCGGCGCAGTGTCCATCACCGGGGCCCCGGAGAGCCAGATCAACCTGGCCATTGTGCTAAAGCTGCGGGACGTATTGGGGCTGTATGGGGTGGACCCCATTCTGCTTCGGGAGGAGGATATTTCTCTTCACGACGACAACGCCAACACGCTCCGGGAAAAGAAACGGTCCGACCTGAAAAACCGGGTAACGGTTGTTGAAAATGTGGAGGGTGGAACCCTTTTGAGCATTCATCAGAACACCTACCCAGGCAGCCAATACCACGGAACTCATGTCTTTTACGCCCCTACAGAGGGCTCACAGTCATTGGCGGAGCACTTCCAGAACAGCATAAAAACTGCCCTGCAGCCAGATAATGAGCGGGCTGTAAAGCAGATACCCGATACAGTTTATATTATGAACCACATCACCTGTCCCGCGATTCTGATTGAGTGCGGCTTCCTCACCAATCCGGAGGAGGAGGCTCTCCTTCGGGACGAGGACTACCAGCGTAAGCTGTCCGCTGTCATAGCCGCCTCTTGGCTGACATCCTCTTGAATCCAAGGGAGTTCTGTGATAAAATCAGAACCACAAATTGGATTTGCAGAGGCAGTTTAGAATGGACAAATATTTTATTATCAAAAAATATATTGACGAACTGGATTACTTAAATTTGTTGGCAAATCATGCTCCAGGGGATGAATTTGATGAGGAATCCAAAGAGATTGCCGTTAAAGTCACTGAATCATTAACCGTGCAAGGAATCGCATGGATAATTGCGGAAGTATTGAATAAGCAATTTAATGATAACAACTCACCGGATATGTTTATGGACTGTGCTAAAAAAATTTATTATGAGTTACATCATTAAGCTCCAGTTTATCAAGTAGTTGGCTGTTATTTTATATGTAGACAAAGGAGAACAAGCATGAAGGCAAAAACCCTATTTTATTGCACGGAGTGCGGAAACGAGCTGCCCAAGTGGCAGGGACAGTGCCCGGCCTGCAAGGCCTGGAACACCATTGTGGAGCAGCCGGCGGAGAAGCCCGCCAAGCGGACAGCCCCAGTGAAGGGAGGCTCCAGTGTGGGGGTGGCGATCAAACGTCCCAAGCCTATGAAAGAGATTGAGACCACGGATGAACTGCGCTTTGCCACCGGTATGGGAGAGCTGGACCGGGTACTGGGCGGAGGTGCGGTTCAGGGGTCTCTGGTGCTGGTAGGAGGCGCACCAGGCATTGGAAAATCCACCTTGATGCTGCAAATCTGCGATAATCTGTGCCGCTTTGCCAAGGTGCTGTATGTATCCGGTGAGGAGTCCGAGCGGCAGATTAAGCTGCGGGCAGAGCGTTTGAATGTCAAGGGAGAGGGGCTGTATCTGCTGGCGGAGACCAATCTGGAAAATATGGTGGACGCCGTTCACCAGCTCCAACCTGATGTGCTCATTGTGGACTCCATCCAAACACTTTACCACGGGGATGTGACCTCTGCCCCGGGCAGTGTAAGCCAAGTAAAGGAATGTACCTTAACACTGATGCAGCTGGCAAAAGGGGAGGGCATCACGATTTTTGTCATCGGGCATGTAAACAAGGAGGGATCTATCGCCGGTCCCAAGGTGCTGGAGCACATGGTAGACTGTGTGCTCTACTTTGAGGGGGAGCGGCACATGGCCTATCGTATTCTCCGGGCGGCCAAGAACCGCTTCGGCGCCACCAATGAGATTGGCGTTTTTGAAATGGAGGACGGCGGGCTTACCGAGGTGCCCAACCCCTCTGAGGCCATGCTGGCAGGCCGCCCCACCGGCACTCCAGGCACCTGCGTCACCTGTGTCATGGAGGGGGCCAGACCAGTGCTGGCAGAAATCCAAGCCCTGGTGGTTCCCTCCAGCCTGGGCAACCCCAGACGGGTGAGCAACGGCTTTGAATACAACCGCTCCATGCTGCTGCTTGCGGTGCTGGAGAAGCGGGGAGGATTGATGGTGGGCAGCTGCGACGCCTACATTAACGTTATTGGCGGCCTGTATTTGGAGGAACCCGCCGCCGACCTGGCCGCCATTATGGCGTTAGCTTCCAGCTTTCGTGATAAAACCGTTCCCCATGATCTGGCCGCCATAGGAGAAGTGGGGCTTACCGGTGAGCTGCGTGCGGCCAGTGCCCTGGGACAGAGGCTGGCAGAGGTTCGGCGTCTGGGCTTTACCAAATGCCTGATTCCCAAGAGAATACAGGGAAAGTTAGCTGTCCCCGAGGGGTTGGAGCTGATCCGTGTGGCCAACATCCGGGAAGCTATGGCCGCACTGCTGTGAAGGTCTCGCCGGCACAAAATTGACGCATTTGGACCGCCCGAGCTCTCCGGTGGACGCAGCTCGGGACAGGGAACAGTAGCCATCCTTTTGGTATACACAGGGGTCGGTGCATGCGATGAGGCTCATACATACTCCTCCTATTGCAAAACAGCGGTAGTATGTCCGAAAAGCCGCTTGACAATACAAAAACAGGGCCGGTTCACAGTGAACCGGCCCTGTTTTTTGTGATTAAAATCCACCCAGTTCCCGGACAACAGTGGAGGCCAGCAGCAATCCGGCGGCGGCAGGGACGAAGGGGGTGGAACCTGGAGTGTCCCGCCGGGCAGTGGAACCGGGGCGGGTTTCGGAGCTTTGGGGGGCTTCTGACTCTGCCGGACACAGCGGCGCAGTGGGCAGCTCGGTGGAGTAGACCACCTTCAGGTGGCTGACGCCACGCTTGCGCAGTTCCTTGCGCATGGTACGGGCCAGAGGACAGCCCTGAGTTTTGGAGATGTCAGTGACTACCAGGGCAGAGGGGTCAAATTTATTGCCGGTCCCCATAGCGCTGATGATTTTTACCTGTAAGGCAACACACCTTGTCACCAACTCCAGCTTAGCGCTTGCCGTGTCGATACAGTCCACTACATAGTTGTACTGGGACAGGTCTACCTCATCTGCGTTTTGAGGGAGGTAGAACATACGGATGGCCTCCACCTGGCAGTTTGGATTGATATCCAGCACTCGGCGGGCCATCACCTCCGCTTTAGGCTGGCCGACGGTAGAATGGAGGGCAGCCATCTGCCGGTTCAGGTTGCTTATGGAGACTGTGTCGTCGTCATATAGATGTAAAGTGCCTACACCTGACCGTGCTAGAGCCTCAACGGAATAGCCGCCTACACCTCCCACACCGAAGACCGCGACCCGGGCCTTTTGCAGCCGCACCAAGGGCTCGTCCCCTACCAGCAGACGGGTGCGGATAAACTGATCAGACATGGTGTGTCACTCCTTAAATAATCTGCTGGAACAGCCCGTGCCGGGTGCAGTACCACAGCAGGATGCCATGGCCAAGGCAAGGAATGCGGGTTTGTAGATCCCATTCGGGGTAGAGCCGGCGAAGCAACAGGGTATCTCCAGTTAGCAAGGCCACAAATGAAATGTAGTGGTCCTTCGTCATAGGGTGGGAGGAGGCGACAAACCAGCTGTCGTCAATTTTTTCAACAGACAGCTTGTCCTCACTTTCCACCTTTTGCGGCTTCAGGGGGAGCAGCGTCCTGCCGCAGCAGGATACGCCTGCTTCTGCTGTGGCAGTAATCAGGCTGCCACAGTCGGGGCAGACATAAAAGCGCAGTTTTTTCATATTGCCTCTTTCCTGGTCGTTGGCGTCCAGCTGACCGGAGAGCAGGGCCTCCAGCCCAATACCAAGAACCCTTGAAATTTCCGGAAGAAGGGACACGTCCGGACATCCCAGACCCCGCTCCCATTTGCTCACCGCTTTATCGCCTACGCCGATGTCCTCAGCAAGTGCCTTTTGGGTTAGCCCGCGTTGAGTTCGCAGGGTGCGGATCAACTGGCCGATTTTTACTTGGTCCATGTCCTAACCTCCTGGAAACAGGGTAACAGCTTTTTTTGCAAAAGGCAATCGCCGCTCCGTCGAGTGTCTTAGTGCTGCATGTACTGCCGCTTAAACTCCTCCAGCCGCAGAATGTCCCGCCCATACACAAAGATCCGATAGGCGGTTTGTCCTGCACGGTATGGGATATCGTTGCGTTTATATCGGATTCCCATCAATTTCAGCTTTAATTCAGCCTTTTTAATCTGCTTTTGGTCAAATGTGAATGCGACAATATGTGCCCTGCACCAGGGGTCCTCGTCCAACTTGGACAGAGTGTAGTTGACAAACTCCTCCTCAGTGGGAAAGGCTTTGATTAGAGTCTCATGGCCTCGCTCGGAGGAGAACAGGCAGTACCCCAATGCACAGGTTTTCACCACCAGGCCCTCATAGGCGTAGTGCCGGCCGATAGTGATGCTCCCAAAGGAATAGCAATTTTCCTCCAGATATTGTTCCAGTTCCTGGATAGTTTTCATCTTTCGGCCGCCTTTCAGAAAAACCGCCCTTTGTCCTTTACACAGAGGGCGGTTTTCAGAATTATTTCACCAGATAGCTCATGTCATACAGCCCGGGCTGTTCCACCCCGGCGATAAACTTGGCGGCCTCCACCGCGCCCTGGGCAAATATTTCCCGGGAGAGGGCAGTGTGTTTGATTTCCATAATCTCGTCGTGACCAGCAAAAATGATCTCGTGTTCCCCCACAATGGTGCCGCCTCGAACGGCGGAAATGCCGATTTCCTTTTTGTCCCGGGGATGGCGGGCGGAATGGCGCTCAAAGATGTACTCCGTCTCGTGGCCGCAGGACTGGGCCGCCGCGTCGGCAATCATCAGGGCAGTGCCGGAGGGGGCGTCCACCTTGCGGCGGTGGTGGCGCTCCACAATCTCGATATCGTAGCTGTTTCCCAAAACGGAGGCGGCCTTTTTTACCAGCTCCAGCAGTACGTTGATACCCAGGGACATATTTCCGGACCGGAAAATGGGCACCTCCAGGGCGGCGGCGCCAATCTGGGCCACCTGTTCCGGGGAGTAGCCTGTGGTGGCCAGCACCAGGGGGATTTTTGTTGCCTTGGCAAACTCCAAAAGCCCATCCAGAGCGGCGGGGGAGGAGAAATCAATTACCGCGTCCGCTTCGCCGGTAAATTGGGCGGGGGAGGTAAACACAGGAAATTCCCGGTCAGCGGCTCCCATCACATCAAAGCCGGCAGTAATCTCCAGGTCAGGGCTGGCTTCACACAGTTCAGCAACTACCCGGCCCATATGGCCGTTGCAGCCGGAAATAATTATCTTTTGCATGGCAGACTCCTTTACTTCAACAGGCCCATCCGCTCCATAGAGGCACGGAGAACGGTTAGATTTTGTTCCGAAATATCGCACAGAGGCAGGCGCAAGGGACCGGCCTCCATGTCCATCAGGTTCATGGCAGCTTTAATAGGAATGGGGTTGACCTCGCAGAACAGAGCGTCGATCAGGTCCATGTACCTGATCTGGAGCTGAGAAGCAGCTTCGAAATCGTTTTCCAGGCACAGGTGGCTCATTTTGACCATAACCTGAGGGATAATGTTGGAGGCCACCGAGATGACACCCTTGGCCCCCAGGGCCATCATAGGCACCACCTGGTCGTCGTTGCCCGACCAGATGTAGAAGTCGTCAGGGCAGAGGTAGCGGGTGTGGGCCAGCAGGGAGAAATTGCCGCTGGCCTCCTTCACGCCATTGATTTTTGGGTTGGCGGACAGCACCCTGTAAGAGTCAGCGGTGAAGGATACGCCGGTACGGCTGGGCACGTTGTAGAGGATGATAGGCAGCTCTGTCCGCTCGGCGATATACTCATAGTGCTTGATCAGGCCGGCCTGGCTGGCCTTGTTGTAGTAGGGGGTGACGTGGAGCAGGGCGTCTGCGCCGGAGTCCTGAGCGTGCTGGGAGAGGTAGACAGCGGCGGAGGTGTCGTTGCTTCCCGCACCGGCAATGACCTTCACCCGGTGGTCCACCCGCTTGACACAGAACTCCACGGCGGCAATGTGCTCCCGGATGGACATGGTGGCCGATTCGCCCGTGGTGCCGCAGACACACACCGCATCCACACCGGCCTCGATCTGATCGTCAATCAGCTTACCGAAGGCGTCGTAGTTGATGGTTCCCTGCTGGTCAAAGGGGGTGACCAGTGCGGGACAGGAACCGGTAAAGACTGGAGTTCTCATAAGAAACAGCATCCTTTCCTTATTTGTGGTCGATATAGCCCTCAGCACAAAGCAGTTCGGCCAGAAGGACGGCGCCGCCAGCGGCGCCCCGAAGGGTGTTGTGGCTGAGGCCTACAAATTTGTAGTCGTACTGGCTGTCGGGGCGCAGCCGTCCAGCGGTGATGGCCATGCCGCCCTCCAGTTCCCGATCGGTTTTGGCCTGGGGACGGTCGGGCTCCTCAAAGTAGTGGATAAACTGCTTGGGGGCGGAGGGGAGGTCCAGTTCCTGGGCCCGGCCCTTGAAGGTCTTCCAGATCTCCTTAATCTGTTCCTCGGTGGGCTTTTTGCCCTCCTTAAAGCGGACAAAGACGGCGGCGGTGTGTCCGTCAGACACAGGGACACGGAGACACTGGGTGGTAATGGTGGGACCGTTTGCCTTAACAATCTTGTTCCCCTCAATGCAGCCCCACACCTTCAGCGGCTCCTGCTCGCTCTTCTCCTCCTCGCCGCCAATGTAGGGGATCAGGTTATCCACCATCTCGGGCCAGCGTTCAAAGGTCTTGCCTGCGCCGGAGATAGCCTGATAAGTGCAGGCCAGGACGGATTCTACCTCGTAGCCCGCCCGCATCAGAGGGGTGAGGAGGGGAGTGTAGCTTTGAATGGAACAGTTGGACTTGACAGCGATAAAGCCCCGCCTGGTGCCCAGACGCTTGCGTTGGGCGGGAATAATCTCAATGTGCTGGGCGTTCAGCTCAGGAACCACCATGGGCACATCATCAGTCCAGCGGTTGGCGGAGTTGTTGGACACCACTGGACATTCGGCCTTGGCGTACCGCTCCTCCAGCGCCTTGATCTCCTCCTTTTTCATGTCCACGGCGCAGAAGACAAAGTCCACCATCCCGGCAATTTTGTCCACATCAGCCTGAGCGTCCATAACCTCCAGAGACTTGGCCTCCTCGGGAATGGGATGCTTCATGGCCCAACGGCCGGACACAGCCTCCTGATAAGTCTTGCCGGCAGACCGGGAGCTGGCCGCAAGGGCGGTAAGCTGGAACCAGGGGTGATTTTCCATCAGGGTGACAAAGCGCTGGCCTACCATACCGGTTGCGCCAATGATGCCTACTTTATACTTTTCCATAATAACCTCCATAATCAGTCCAGAACATTCTATGTTCCGGCACAAAAATTGATGAATTCCAATTCCAAAATTGGGAAAAGGAAAAAAATAAATCAGCGGCTTTTCAAGCGGCTGATTTTGTACTATAATGTCGGGGAGGGCAATTTTGCTTGACGCAATGCCGCGACCCTCCACATTAGAACTATCCTACCATGGTTTAAGACAGATTGTCAATAGAATAAGAGCCAAAGAAATATAAGAAATGGAGTACATTATGGGTAAAAGATTGATGCAGTTTGCCGCCGCCGTTCTGGCAGTGTGCTTGGCGATTCCTCCGGCGGAGGCGGTGACCACCAACCGCAATGGAAATGTGATGATACGAGTGGGCCTGGCCTCCTCCAGCGAGCATGTGCCCACCGGAGAGCTGGAGGCCGCCCATCTGGAGAACAACAACAGTATGGGATATGGAAGCGGATACCGTTTTGGCTACTACGACAGCAGCCTGAACTTTGTTGAACTGGCCCGTACCGGCCCCAGCACCATCCAGGTGGCTGTTCTGAAGACTCAAAACCTCTATTATGGCAGCGTAGGAGGGAAGCGGACCTATTCTTCCTCCATCACCAGCAATATTCTGGTGGGCTGTTACCACATCCAGATCCCCGGCAGTTTTGGCAGCTTCAGTGACGCGTCCGCCGCCGCCAGCCAGTATTCCGGTGGATTTGTGGCCTGGATCAACGGGGCCTATCAGGTCCGGGTTGGCGCTTATGCCTCCAAAGGAGAGGCGGAGGCGGCCTTGGCCAAGGTGGGGAGCGGCACGGTGGTAGGTACAAGCTCTTACGGCATGAGTGTAGTAAAGACAGGGAGCAATCAGATTCTGTTCCAGTATGATGAGGGCGAATCGGGCCGGCTGGCCATCCAGCCCGATGTCACCGGAGTGGGGGAGACCCGCACCTGGTTTTCCGACTACAAGTACCGAGGCGGATTTCAGTATTACCGGCGCGGAGGGGGCAACCTCACTGTGGTCAATGTGCTGGAGCTGGAGGACTACATCAACGGCGTTGTCTGCTACGAGATGGGCCGGGAGTGGCCTCTGGAGGCGTTGAAAACTCAGGCGGTTTGTGCCCGCACCTATGTGATGAAAAACCTGGGCAAGCACGAGAGCTATGGCTTTGATATCTGTCCTTCCGACAGCTGTCAGGTTTACCACGGCATGGGCAGCTTGAGAACTGATTACGGTCCCAGCGAGGTAAGCATGCGGGCTGTGGCCGAAACGGCTGGCATGGTGGCCAAATACAACGGCAAGCTGGCCGAGGTCTTTTATGTCTCCAGCTTCGGCGGAGCCAGTGAGGATGCCAAGAACATTTGGGGGACGGATACCGTCAACGAGTACCCCTATCTGCGGGGGGTGGTGGACCCCTATGAGGCCGATCTGGACTCGGTCAATGCCATGTCCCCCTGGACGGTCAGCTACACCGCCGCTCAGCTGACCCAGCAGCTCCAGTCCAAAGGGCTGGGGACAGGAACCTCAGTGGCCTCCCTGGAGCTGACCTATTCCCAGCTGGGCAATGTGCTCCAGGTAGTGGTCCGCTGGGCCAACGGACAGAGCAATACCATCGGCGTTGACAGAATCCGCAGCCGGTTTGGGGTCAATTCCATCCGATTCACCGTCAATGGAGCCGTCCCCAATGGGATGGCTACCCCCTCGCAGCCCTCCAATTCCTCGGATATCTTTGTCAATGACACCGGAAAACTGGATGGGCTGGAGGGCAAATACATTATTTCAGGAACCGGTTCCGTATCCCAGATGGACGGTACTGTGTATGCCATCTCTGGAACCGGAACGGTGTCTGAAATGGGCGGTAGCAGCGGAGGAGGCAGTACCACAACTGTCACGCCAACGGGGAGCGGGACGGTAACCGTCTCTGGCAGCACCTATGTGTTCAGCGGCGGCGGCTGGGGCCACCAGGTGGGAATGAGCCAGTACGGCACCAACGCCATGGCCCGCCGTGGGTTTACTTATAACGAGATTGTCGAATTCTATTTCCCGGGCGTCCAGGTGACGCACTATTAAAATGTGAGGATGTACACCTTTGAAAACCGCTGATTTTGATTTTCAGCTCCCTGAGGAGCTTATCGCGCAAACCCCTCTGGAGCGGAGGGACGCCTCCCGGCTGCTGACTTTGGACAAAGCTACCGGGGCCGTTGCCCACCATCACTTCTATGACCTGCCCCGGTTCCTGCATCCGGGGGACTGTTTGGTGCTCAACGATTCTAGAGTACTGCCCGCCCGTCTGATCGGCCATCGCCCTACTGGCGGGGCCTGTGAAGTGCTTCTCCTTGTCGATAAGGAGGACAACCTGTGGGAGTGTCTGGTCCGTCCGGGACGGAAGCTGAAACCGGGGGCCCAGGTCATTTTTGGGGACGGCCAGCTTACCGCTACGATCGAGGCCGAGCTGGAGGACGGCAAACGGGCCGTCCGGTTCCACTACCAGGGTATTTTTCTGGAAATCCTGGAACAGCTGGGCAAAATGCCTCTGCCCCCTTATATCAAGGTGGAGCTGAACGACCAGGAGCGGTATCAAACTGTCTACTCCAGGGTGACAGGTTCCGCCGCAGCCCCCACCGCCGGGCTCCATTTTACCCCGGAACTGCTGGACCAGGTGCGGGAAAATGGTGTAAAGGTCTGTTACGTTACACTCCATGTAGGACTAGGAACTTTCCGGCCTGTGAAGGCGGAGAATATTGCTGACCATGAGATGCACTCTGAATTCTGCATGATTTCCCAGGAAACCGCTGATATCATCAATGATACCAAACGCAGCGGTGGACGGGTGATCTGTGTGGGTACCACCTCCTGCCGCACCATTGAGAGCTTCGCGGCGGAGGATGGTACTTTGAAGGAACGCTCCGGATGGACCAACATTTTCATCTATCCCGGCTACAAATTCAAGGTGCTGGACGCCCTGATTACCAATTTCCATCTGCCCCAGTCCACCTTGATTATGCTGGTGTCTGCCCTGGCGGGGCGGGAGCACGTCCTGGCTGCCTATGAAGAGGCGGTACGGGAGAAGTACCGGTTTTTCTCCTTCGGCGATGCAATGATGATTGCTGACTTTGAATAACGGAGGTGTCTGCCATGAAACTGACCGAGCTGCCCAATATTGGTCCGGAGCTGGCCCGCTTGTTGAATGAGGTAGAGGTCCACAACTCAGAAGAGCTGCAAGCGCTGGGCGCGGAGATGGCCCTCCTGCGTATGAAGGCCCAGGGCCTGGATGTCTGTTTCCACAAGCTCACCGCCTTAGAGGGGGCGATACAGGGGGTAAAGAAGTCCCAGCTCACCCCGGAGCGCAAGGCGGAGCTGCGGGAATTTTTCGATGGACTGCCCAAGCGGTGACAGGAGGGCTTTGAATCGCGATGAAATATTATTATTTGGGGCACCTTTTAGAGAAGTATTATGATGACTGCCAGAGAGGCGTTTTCATAAATAAATGGGATGACAGCCTGACCTTGTGGGCGCTGGATATGCTGGAGGCGGACTACAGCAGTCCGGCCTTACTGGAGGCGGCCTGCGGCTTCAACTGGGAGCGGACCCACGACCTGTTTGAGACCATCCTGACCGAACTCCATATCGCGGCCGACCCCTCTGTTATTGACAACGACTTTATCGACAACATCTTTATCGAGGAATACAAATATGGGGCTATCGAAAGCGGATGCGAGCTTTTGTTCCGCCGGGGGCATTTGAGGAAAAAGATCGGCTTTCCTTACTACGTTCACTATGGAAAATATTACCCGGACGGTGATGCGGGACGGTTCAAGCTGGGCTGGCACACAGATGAGTTTTCAGACCCGGCGCAGCTCATATCTGTGATGCACACGGATGAGCTGGAACGATTTGTCGTTGACTTTTTGCGCCAGGCAGGTATTTTGGATTAAAGGAAATAAGTATCAAATAAAAGGAGTTTTTACGTGTTTGAAGTATTAATACGAGAGGGGGGAGCCCGGCGGGGGGTGTTCACCTGCGCCCATGGGGTGGTCCAGACCCCGGTGTTTATGAATGTAGGCACCCAGGGGGCCATCAAGGGGGCGGTGTCCGCCCACGATTTGAAGGAGATTGGCTGCCAGGTGGAACTGTCCAACACATACCATCTGCATCTGCGGCCTGGAGATGAGGTGGTCCGTCAGATGGGCGGACTCCACAAGTTTATGGACTGGAACGGCCCCATGCTCACCGACAGCGGAGGGTTTCAGGTTTTCTCCCTGTCTGGCCTGCGGAAAATAAAGGAGGAGGGGGTCACCTTTGCCTCCCATATAGATGGACACCGCATTTTTATGGGCCCAGAGGAGTCCATGCGCATCCAGTCCAACCTGGGCAGCGATATCGCCATGGCTTTTGACGAGTGTGTGGAGAATCCGTCCCCCTATGAGTATGTAAAGGCGTCCTGTGAGCGAACTGCCCGGTGGCTGGAGCGCTGTATTGCAGAGCATGACAGGTTAAATACCTTGTCAGAAACGGTGAACCCTCAGCAACTGCTTTTTGGTATCAACCAAGGGGGAACCTACGCCGATCTGCGGGTGTGGCACATGGATGAGATCGCCAAGCTCAACTGTGACGGTTACGCCATTGGAGGTTTGGCAGTGGGAGAACCCACCCAGGTGATGTACGACATCATTGACGCGGTGGAACCCCACATGCCCCAGGAAAAACCTCGGTACTTGATGGGTGTTGGTACTCCCTCCAACATTATTGAAGGGGTGGCCCGGGGGATCGATTTCTTCGACTGTGTGATGCCCGCCCGAAATGCCCGTCACGGCAAGCTGTATACCTGGAAGGGCACTATTAATATTAAGAATGAAAAGTTCAAACTGGACAGCCGGCCTATTGACGATACCTGCGACTGTCCCGCCTGCCGTTCCTTTTCCCGGGCCTATCTGCGCCACCTGGTCGTAGCTCAGGAGATGCTGGCTATGCGGCTGGCAGTACTTCACAATCTGCACTTTTACAATGAACTGATGGCCCGCATCCGGGAGAGTATTGATAATGGGACCTTTGAGGACTTCCGGGCCCGGTATTCCGGCTTGCTGGACCGTCCTGCACAAGAAGAATAGAGAAATTTGGCAAAAGGGCTTGTCAACTGGCAAAATATCCGCTATAATATTTTTCACTGCGTCGAGAATGCCTTTTTGTTGACAGTTTGATTATGCAGTAGTTTTGGAGGAAAAAATATGACTGATCCTAGTTTCATTCTCATGATTGTCCTGATGTTCGCCATGCTGTACTTCTTCATGATCCGCCCGGAAAACAAGCGGAAGAAGGAAGCTCAAAATCTGCGGGACTCCCTGAAGGTGGGCGATGTCATCACCACCATTGGGGGTATTGTAGGCACCATCTGCAAGGTGGACGAGAGCACCATTGTTATTGAAACTGGCGCTGACCGGGTGCGCATTGAGTTTACCAAGTGGGCCGTCTCCACCAAGAATGTGGCCCCCGAGCAGCCCGCCAATTAAAAGTTACAGGCATGTCTTTTGCCCTCCCCGCATAGGTTTTATCAAACCGTGGGGGAGGGTATTTTTATGAAAAAGAAGGAACGGCGTCTGGAGGAGCTGGGCAGCGGCAGCGAGTGGCTCAACGCTATGTGTGAGGTACTGAAAGGCGGTGTGCTGGCCGGGGTGTCTACCATTTTGGTTCTGCTGATCTGCGCGGCGCTGGTGTCTATGGGGATCATACCTGTGGGTTCCATGTACGGCGCGGTATTGGCCGCCTGTGTGGCGGGCGCTTTGGCAGGGGGGAGCTACGCTGTTCGCCGGGTGGGCAGCCGGTCCCTTCTGGTGGGCCTTGGGGTAGGGGCGGTGCTGTTTCTGCTGCTGCTTACCGCCGGACTTATTGCCTATGATGGAGCCTCTATCGCCAACGGCGGTGCCGGGATTCTGTGTGCCTGTCTGTGCGGAGGCGCAATCACCGGCCTTTTGGGAAGAAAACCCAAGAAAAAACGCAGAAGATGATTGAAATCTCTCTAAGCCTATGTTATAATAGCTGTCACTATGGCAGAATCTGCTATAAGCAATGAAACAGGAGGAGATACCAATGAAGCACATCCAGATTTTGAACGGGGCCACCTTAAAGGCCAGCGCCGCCAAGGGCGGCTGCGGTGAGTGCCAGACCTCTTGCCAGTCCGCCTGCAAGACTTCCTGCACCGTCGCCAACCAGAAGTGCGAGAACAAGTAAAGCAAAAGGCATGAAAGGGCAGGCGCGGTGCGCCTGCCCTTTTTGCTGTTCGTCCTTTGCAAAAGGAGGAATGTTCATTGGAGGAGCTGTTGGCATACGCAATCCTGCTCTATGCGAATATTGTCACAGAGGCTGAATACCAGGAGCGTCTGGATGCCCTGTTTCTGGCATATCCAGAGAACCGCATGCTCCTGGACCTGGAGTGTGAAACGGACATCCGCAGGGCGATCATCTATATCCGGACACGGGCCGACTACGGCTATATCAGCCTGCACCCGGAAACCTTCGGACGGACCTTGATGGAAGTTCTCAAGGGTTACTATGCCAAATGTCCGGATATTCGGAAATTTGGGAGCAAAATGTATGCTTTATGGGAGAGCCTTCCCGGATGCCTCCAGGATCAGGATCCTTTTTGGACCTTCAGCTATGCGGACACCCCCCTGTGCTGGAACGACGAGGCACAAACCCGTTCCTTCTACGAAATCGCGTTGGCCCACTACGATTAAGGGGGAGGAGATATGTCAAATTTTGTCGGAGATATTCAGATGAGTAACGGATTAACTGACGTTTTTTTCAACGTCCTGGTGCTCAGTGGTTCAGCCCTGGCCCGTACGGATTCGGAGAGGCGGCTGGTTGTCTGGCTGGCTGAAAAGGACCAGAGCCGTATGGGATATGGTGCGATTGGATTTGATCTTTTTGAAATACCCTGGGCTTTGGATACCTTTGAGGTGGACAAAAATTTTTTGCTTCAGGCCGTTGCGGCGGCTCGAAACCGGCTCAACTGGGAAAAACTGGACTACCATCCCAATGAAGATGCGCTGTTTCCCTGTCTGGACCAATTTGCCAAACTGATATCTGGGATAGATATCGACAAGATACAGCCAAACAGTTTAGAGGAGTGGCTTGCAGAGGCGGATGCCTCTGACCCGGTGATGTGCGGGTTTCCTATGTGCCCCAAACATCAAGCCCTGCTCTCGGTATTTGGATGTCATATTTGCAACAATTAAAATGAAAGAGGATTTTGATATGATGGTACATACTTTTACCGCCCTGGGGCAGTACCTGGCGGCGGATGTCAACAGCGGCGCAGTCCATGTGCTGGACAAGCTGACCTATGACCTGCTCACTTTAATCGGCGAGGGGCCGGTAGGGGAGGGGAGGGTCCCTCAGGAATATGTGGAAAAGCTGCCTCAATACGATCCGGTCGAGTTGGAGGAGGGCTGGCAGGAGCTGCGTCAGCTCCAGGAGGCCGGGCTGCTCTTCACTACCGACGACTACCTGGACCCGGAGGCAGCTATGGCCCTGCCTAAGGCGGCGGTGGTGAAGGCCCTGTGCCTCCACGTCTCTCACGACTGCAATCTGCGGTGCAAATACTGCTTTGCCTCCACCGGCGACTTTGGCACCGGCCACCGCATGACCATGGATTTTGACACCGCCAAGAAGGCCATTGACTGGGTGGTGGCCAAGTCGGGCAAGCGGCGGAACATTGAGATCGACTTCTTCGGTGGCGAGCCGCTGATGGCTATGGACACCGTGAAGCGGACGGTGGAGTATGCACGGTCTCTGGAGGAAAAGCATGACAAGGTGTTTCGCTTTACGATTACAACCAACGGAATTCTGCTGGACGACGAAATCATTGACTACATCAACCGTGAAATGTCCAATGTGGTTCTGTCCCTGGACGGTAGGGGAGAGGTGAATGACCGAATGCGCCCCACAGTGAACGGGAAGGGGAGCTATGAGATCATTGTCCCGAAATTCCAGAAGCTGGTAGCCGGACGCGGAACCAAGGACTACTATGTCCGGGGCACCTTCACCCGGGACAATCTGGATTTTGCGGAGGATGTTCTGCACATGGGAGACCTGGGTTTCCGCCATGTGTCAGTAGAGCCCTGCAGCGGCCCATCCGACGACCCCTACGCCATCCGTGAGGAGGATTTGGGCAGGGTAGAGAAGGAGTACGAAAAGCTGGCCCAGAAGCTGCTGGATCGAAAGGATATCAACTTTTTCCACTTCAACGTGGACCTGGCGCAGGGGCCCTGCGTGATCAAGCGGCTCCGGGGCTGCGGCGCCGGCTGTGAGTATGTAGCCATCACCCCTGACGGTGACATTTACCCCTGCCATCAATTTGTAGGAAAAGACGAATTTTGCATGGGGAGTGTCCATGATGGGACCTTCGACATGGGGATCTCTGGTCAATTTGCCCAACAGAATGTGTATACCCGTCCGGCCTGCCGGGAGTGTTGGGCCAGATTCTACTGTAGTGGGGGCTGTTCAGCCTCAAATATGCTTGTCAATGGCGACATAACGCGCTCAAATGAGGCCGCCTGCGCAATGGAACGCAAGCGTTTGGAGTGTGCCATTGCCCTCAACGCTATTGCCTCCGGACTGGAAACAACGGCGAATACAGAATGTAATAATACAGATTGTAATCTTTGTAATCACTGACACTTCAACGGTTTGCTCGATTTTTGACCTGGATTCCACCTGAAAACACCGATTTCAGCTACAATAGGGTCCCTTTCGGGGGACCCTATTATTTGTTTGGTTGCGAAGTTTACATAATGCAATTTACATAACAAGTTAAAAGAATTGGCAAAAACAGAGAAAATTGCAAAACCCCCTTGCGAAAAGAGTCAGAAAGAGCTATAGTAAGACTTACCAACTGAAGCGGCGCCTCGAAACCCACGTCTATTTCCTCCCCCCTGCTCATATGCTGTTGCTGAGGTGAAGCCTATGGGAATGAGGATCCGCAAAAAATGGGACTTGCCGTCGGAGCAGAGGGCCGCGCTGATCATATTGGCTGTCTCTTTCCTGGCCGGCGGAGCAGCGGGCTGTCTTTTGGCCGCCCTGTCCGGCGGGGCCGGTGCTGAGGAGCTGGGCAGCTATCTGGCTGACTACCTGACGCTGGCTCAGGAGGGTGATCTGCCAAGAGGTCTGTGGCCAGTGCTGTGGGGACAGGTAAAATATCTGCTGGTTGCCCTGATTCTGGGCCTGACAGCACTGGGGGCGGCGGGACTGCCGGTACTCTTTGGGGTACGAGGGTTCTTCTTCTCCTTCCCGGTGGCCTGTTTCTGCCGGGTGTTTGGTGGAAGAGGGCTCTTCCCTGCCTTTGTCCTGTTTGGGCTGCCCGCTCTGCTTTGGGCCCCGGCGCTGTTTATGGCGGGGGTTCCTGGCCTTCTCTCCGCGCAGCAGCTGCTTCGGCGGTCTACAGGTGAGGGCCGGGGAGGACTTCCCCTCAATGTGACTTACTGGTGCCAGGGAGGGCTGTGTGTGGGCCTCGCTCTGGCTGCGGGACTGCTGGAGTACTGGGTGGTTCCGGTGCTGCTTCGGGCAGCCGCCCGCGTAATTTTGTAACTTTAGTTTTGGGAGTTTTGGAAGTGTCTGAACTGTTGACGGCCTATGAGGACTTTTTAAAAATTGAAAAGCGTGCCTCGGCTAATACGGTCAGCTCCTACATGCGGGATGTGAACCAGTTCGCCGCAGCAATGGACGGGAAAGGTGTGGACCTGACTCAGGTGGTCACCCGCGACGTGGAGGACTATGCCAATTCGCTCATCAAACGAGGGAAGTCTCCCGCTACCGTTACCCGTTCGGTTGCGTCCCTAAAGTCCTTCTACTCCTGTATGGTAGGTAAGGGCTATGTGGGACAAAACCCGGCAAAGGGTGTGTCTCCCGCCAAGGTGGAGCGCAAGCTGCCTCAGGTACTTACCAGCAAAGAGGTGGAGCTCTTTCTGGAGCAGCCTGAGTGTACCGACCTGAAAGGCTATCGGGACCGGGCCATGCTGGAGCTGCTCTACGCCACCGGTATTCGGGTCAGCGAGCTCATAGAGCTGGATGTGGATGACCTGAACCTGCCCGGAGGAGTGCTGAAATGTTTCAGCAAAAACAAAGAGCGCATTATCCCGCTGTATCCCACAGCGATTCGGGCTCTGGGGGAGTACATAAACAATGTGCGGCCTCAGCTGGTGGACTCGGTAGATGAGACCGCGCTTTTTGTCAACATGAACGGTGAACGTATGAGCCGTCAGGGCTTCTGGAAGCTGATCAAGTACTATCAGGAGAAAGCGGGAATTCAAAAGGATATCACCCCCCACACCCTGCGCCACTCCTTTGCCGCCCACCTGCTGGAAAATGGAGCTGATCTGCGTTCCATTCAGGAGATGCTGGGCCATGCTGATATTTCTTCCACCCAAATCTATTCCAGGTTAATCAATCAAAAGATTAAGGATGTCTACAAAAAGGCCCATCCCCGGGCGTGACAGATAAGGAGAGAGCGCTATGACAGATCAGGAACTGCTTCAAGCCATAGGCCAAGTTGTTGAGGCTAAAATAGAACCTATAAGACAGGATATCCATGCGTTAAAAGAAGATGTTCGGGCTTTGAAAGATGATGTCCAAGTCTTGAAAGATGATGTCCAAGTCTTGAAAGATGATGTCCAAGTCTTGAAGGGCGAGGTTCAGGCTTTAAAGGGTAATGTGCAAGAACTGCAAAGCAACTACACACAGCTGGAAGCCAAGGTGGATGGAATTCGGGTATACATTGATACCGATCTGCATCGGACATTGGGGCTACTCCTGGAGGGCCAGCAAGCGTTGTGGGATCGCTTCGTCCCTCACGAGAAGTTTGGGCCTTTGGAGGACCGAACAGAGGTTCTGGAGCTGACAGTAAGGCGCCATAGCCAAGAGATCCGGGCGCTGCAGTTTGCCTGATCTGGAGCACAAGGTGGCCCGCGCGGCAAATTGCCGTGCGGGCCCTTTTTGATGGGGTTATGATTGAATTATCCGGGGGAATATGGTAATATATTTAAGAGAAGAAAATAATGGAAGGAGGACATTCTATGTCCACCATGTCTGAATATTTGGAAACCCTGCGGGGCAAATCCATCTCTGTCATCGGTATGGGAGTAAGCAACACCCCTCTAATCCGCACCCTGCTGCGGGCAAACTTAAAAGTTACTGTCTGCGATAAATCCCCCAGAGAACGGGTGGAGGAGCTGGCCTCAGAGCTGGAAAGCCTGGGGGCTAAACTGAGGCTGGGGACTGATTACCTGGCCCGGATTCACAAGGCTGACCTCATCTTCCGCACCCCTGGCCTGAGCCCCAACACGCCTGAGCTGTTGAAGGCGGTAGAGGGGGGAAGTATCCTTACCTCTGAAATGGAACTGTTTTTCAAGCTGTGCCCATGCAAAATTATCGGAGTAACAGGCAGTGACGGCAAGACCACCACTACCACCTTAATCAGTGAATTTTTAAAGGAAGCGGGGCTCAATGTTTACTTGGGGGGCAATATCGGCCGGCCTCTGCTCCCTGATGTAGATGGCATGACTCCTGATGATATCGCTGTGGTGGAACTGTCCTCTTTCCAGCTGATGAGCATGGACCGCAGTCCCAATGTGGCAGTGTTTACCAATCTGTCCCCCAATCACCTGGATTACCACCACACCATGGAGGAGTACACCGAGGCCAAACTGAACATCTTCTGCCACCAGAGCCCTCAGGACCGGGCTGTCTTTAACTATGACAACGATATCACACGGTCGCTGGCCAAAGCCGCTGTAGGGCGGGCTATGCTGTTCAGCCGCAAGCAGCGGCTGGAGGAGGGGGTATACCTCCGGGACAGCGCTATCTGGCTGACCAATGATATGGGGAGCCGGGAGGTTCTTCCGCTGGCTGATATCCACATCCCGGGAGTTCATAACATCGAAAACTATATGGCCGCTATTGCGGCGGTGGATGGTATTGTTCCGGACAAATGTGTCCGCTCGGTGGCCCAGCGGTTTACCGGGGTAGAGCACCGCATTGAACTGGTGCGGGAGCTGGACGGGATAAAATACTACAACGACTCTATTGGCACCAGTCCCACTCGGACTATGGCCTGCCTGGATTCCTTTGAGCAAAAGCTGATTCTGATTGCAGGAGGATATGATAAAGGTGTCCCCTTTACCCAGCTTGGAGTGGAGATTGTCCGTCAGGTGAAGGGACTGATTCTCACCGGCGATACCGCCCCCGCCATCAAAAAAGCGGTGGAGGAGGCCGAAGGTTTTGACGAAAGCGGCCTGAAGCTGATCGAAACGGAGGATTTGTCCGCCGCCGTGTCCGCCGCCCGGGATATCGCCCAGGAGGGGGACGTGGTTGTGCTGTCTCCGGCCTGCGCCGCTTTCGACCGTTTTAAGAACTTTATGGAGCGGGGCAAGGTGTTCAAGCAGCTGGTGAATAAGCTGTAAAAGCGGTGAAAATATGGATATAGAAGAATTGGTGCACAATTTGCGGTTTTCCCAGGATAAGGTTGCCTATGCCGCGTTAAAAGAGTTGACAGCACAGTCCTTGGACACAGACCGGGTTTATCCTTTCTTTGACGAGTTTGTGTCCATGCTGGAGGAAAAGAACTCTCTGGTTCGCAACCGCGGGCTGGTGCTGATCGCTCAAAACGCCCGTTGGGATATCGATAGAAAGCTGGACAAGGCACTGAATACCTACTTGGCACACATCCTGGACGAAAAACCAATCACGGCCCGCCAGTGCGTCCAAAATCTGAGCCATATTGTAACAGCCCGGCCTGATCTTGCACCAAAGATCCGGACAGCTTTAGAAAACGCAGATTTTTCTGCTTATCCGGACAGCATGACTTCGCTTTTGGAGAAGGACCGCATCAAAATACTGAAACAGATAGGAATGACACACTAAATGACCTTACAGATAAACGACCGCGTCAGAGCCCTGGGTGCTCAGGCCCAAGGCCAACTGACGGAGGAATTTGCCCGCATTGACGCAATTTCTGAGGAAAACACTGCCCGGGTGCTGGCAGCATTCCAGAAGCACCGGGTGGCTGACGGCTATTTTGCCGGGACAACCGGTTACGGCTATGACGATCTGGGCCGGGATAAGCTGGATGAGATTTATGCTGAACTCTTTGGTACTGAGGCCGCTTTGGTGCGCATTCAGTTTGTCAATGGCACCCATGCCATTGCCTGTGCTCTGTTTGGCGCACTGAAAAGTGGGGATGTACTGGTGTCTGCTGTGGGTGCGCCCTACGACACGCTGCTGGGTGTGGTGGGGGCGGTGGACAAAGGGCATGGCTCTCTGAAAGACTACGGGGTGGAGTACCGGCAAGTGGAACTCCAGAACAACAAGCCTGACCTGGAGGGAATGGCAAAAGCCGCCGCCGGCCCTCGGGTGAAGGCGGTGCTTATCCAGCGTTCCAAAGGGTACTCTACCCGCGCCTCTTTGTCAGTAGCGGAAATCGGGGAGATGTGCCGTGTGATTAAAAAGGCCAATCCCAACGCGGCAATTTTGGTGGACAACTGCTACGGTGAGTTTGTAGAGACCATAGAGCCCACCCATGTGGGGGCCGACCTTGTGGTGGGCTCTCTGATCAAAAATCCGGGGGGCGGGCTGGCGCCAACCGGAGGCTATATCGCCGGTCGAAAAGATTTGGTAGAGGGGGCCGCCATGCGGCTCACCGTGCCGGGAATTGGGGGGGAGTGCGGCTGTACTTTGGGACAAAACCGCCTGCTCTATCAGGGGCTGTTTTTAGCTCCTCACACTGTGGCCCAGGCGGTAAAGACAGCTGTTTTCGCCGCCAAGGTGATGGAGCTGCTGGGCTATGAGACACAGCCCCATTCCTCGGCAGTCCGCCACGATATTATCCAAATGGTCCACATGCGGGAGCCGGATGCCCTGCGGAAGTTCTGCAAGGGCATCCAGTTCGGTGCGCCGGTGGACTCCTATGTCACTCCGGAGCCCTGGGACATGCCGGGGTACGACTGCCAGGTGATTATGGCCGCTGGAGCCTTCATCCAGGGGGCGTCTATCGAGCTGTCCGCCGACGCCCCCATGCGGGAGCCTTACACCGTCTATCTCCAGGGGGGACTGACCTTCGAGTCGGGCAAGCTGGGCGTCCTGCTGGCCGTCCAGGAACTGATGGAATCCTCTGATTAAGACCAAACTAAAATTTTGGAGGAACGAACATGAAAAATATTTGGCAATACATGTTATTGGGAATTGCGGTAGCCATTGGTGGAATGTTTGTGTCCGACATCGCAGGACATTTTTTCAATGGTATGGGGGGCTATGGCTTTGGATGTATTTTAGGTATTTGTATGTATCTGTGTGTTATCATTGTGACTTGTACAGGAATCATTGTAACCAAACTCAATCAAAACACACATTCTGATAAGGAATAGGCCAAGCTGCTTTTGGAATATCCTGACCCATAAGGGGGTGAGGGTATGGGGCCCTGGAGGCGGGAGTTTGTCCGGTATATGCGCAGGCCGGCGCGCCGGCGGCGGTCAGTCTGGACAGGCTCCGGCCCTGAGATGAAGATTCCCCCGGCGCTTCTCACCCTGGCAGTGGCGCTGGCGGTGGCGGCGTCGGTGATTGCCCTGCTGGAGGCCAAGCTGAGGCCGGTAGTGGCGGAGGCTGCCGCCGCCCAGGCCCAGAACACCATGACCGCCGTGGTGGAAAATGCCGTCACCGCCGATTTAGCCGCCCGTCAGGTCAGCTACGGGGATTTTGTTACCATCCAGCGGGACGAGGGAGGTGCCATTGCCGCCCTGACCACCGACATGGCCCGGATGAACCTGCTCCGGGCGGAGCTCACCACCGCCATTCTGGAGGCGCTGGAGGGGGTGGATGTGTCCGACGTTCAGGTGCCTCTGGGCACTCTGTTCGATCTGGAGCCTCTGTGGGCCAAGGGCCCCGCCCTCAGAGCAAAGGCTATGACCCTGGGGACAGTGCGTACCGAGTTTGACAGCCAGCTTACCTCCGCCGGGGTGAACCAGACCCTCCACCGCATCTGGCTGGAGGTGGACGTCCCCATGACCCTGCTGCTTCCCGGCGGGGAGGTGGAGACCACCCTCCACACCCGTCTTTGCGTAGCTGAAACGGTGATTGTGGGCAAAGTGCCAGATACCTATTTGCAGCTGGACCGGCTATAAACAAAAGACAGGAGAATTGTGGACATGATCGAGGACATTTTAAGATATGGAAGGCAGATGATCCCTCTAGGACTGATTGCCCTGATTGTCCTGCTGCTTCTGCGTCCCCTGCGGAAAAGGCGGCTGGAGAGGTTGAATCTGGTCAGCTCCTTCAGACGGGAAATAGCTTTGGCACTTTTTGTGATTTTTACCGCAGGTTTGGCGGCGCTGACTTTGTTCCCCGCTAATTTTTGGGGCTATGTGTTCGACCGGCTGTTTTGTAGTGAGGAATATTTCCGCTGGGCCTGGGGAAATTGGACTCCAACTGATTTCTATCCCACTTGGGAGGAGACCGTATCTCAGATACCTTACCTGTCCAACATGCTCACACCGTTTGAGGAGATATCCCGGGCGTTGAACCGAAAAAGCTACTGGTTGCTGTTTATGCTGCTGGGCAATATCATCATGTTTATGCCTGTCGGCTTTTTTCCTGCCCTGCTGTGGAGAAAATGGAGGTGGTGGAAGTCCCTTCTGTTGGGTTTCTGCTCCTCCGTCAGTATTGAATGTATTCAGTTTTTTATTGGCCGCAGTACAGATATTGATGATGTGATCCTGAATACCACCGGGGCTCTGGCAGGATTTTGGATCTTCTGGCTGCTGCGGGCAATTCTTCCTAATTTGATTGAAAAGTTTCAATGTCAGCCCAGAGGAGGGTATTATTATGGATGATTTGAAGGAAATTGAGGCGCTGCGGCAGGAGCTGACCCAGGCGGGCTATGAGTACTATGTGTTGGACAACCCCAATATGTCCGACTACGACTACGACCACAAGCTGCGCCGCCTGGAGGAACTGGAGGCGATCCACCCGGAGACAGTCACACCGGATTCGCCCACCCAGCGGGTAGGGGGCCAGGCCTTGGAGGCATTCACCCAAGTAACCCACCGGGTCCCGCTGGAATCCCTCCAGGACGTGTTCGACTTTGAGGAGCTGGAGGCCTTTGACCAGCGGGTAAAGGGTGTGGTCCCCGAGGCGGACTATGTGGTAGAGCCCAAAGTGGACGGGCTGTCTGTTGCGCTGGAGTACGAAAACGGCTTGTTCATCCGGGGTGCCACCCGGGGAGACGGACAGGTAGGGGAGGATGTCACAGAAAATCTGCGGACTGTCCGGTCTATCCCTTTGAAAATTGCGGACGCTCCGCCCCGGCTTATTGTCCGGGGGGAGGTGTATATGCCCAAAAAGGTGTTTCATTCCCTGAATGAGGAGCGTGAGCGCAGGGGAGAGGCACTGTTTGCCAATCCCCGCAACGCCGCCGCCGGCTCTCTGCGTCAACTGGACCCCAAGGTAGCCGCATCCCGAAAGCTGGACATTGCAGTCTTCAATGTTCAATTTGTGGAGGGGGAGACCTTTTCCACACATCTGGAGACGCTGGATTACTTGCGGGACAAAGGATTTAAAGTGATACCACATTACAGCTGTTCCCAGGTAGCCCAAGCTACTGAGCATATTGCTGAGATTGGAGAGAATCGGGAGAGCTTTCCCTTTGATATTGACGGTGCTGTTGTAAAGGTAAATAACCTGTCGCAGCGTGAGACTCTAGGCTCTACGGCGAAATTTCCTCGCTGGGCCGCCGCCTACAAGTACCCTCCGGAGGTAAAACCTTCTCAGGTAGTGGATATCGTAGTCCAGGTGGGCCGCACCGGGGTGCTTACCCCTAAGGCGGTGCTCACTCCCGTCCGTCTGGCCGGTACCACCGTCACCAATGCCACTCTCCACAATCAGGATTTTATTACCGAAAAGGATATCCGTATTGGTGATACTGTTCTGGTGCGCAAGGCGGGAGAGATCATTCCCGAGGTACTGTCCGTTGTGTTGGAAAAACGGCCCCAGGGGACTCAGCCCTATGAGTTCCCGAAGATCTGTCCTGTGTGCGGCGCCCCGGTGGAACGGGATGAAGAGGGTGCACACATCCGCTGTACCGGCGCGGAGTGTCCTGCCCAGCTGCTGCGCAATCTGGCCCACTTTGCCAGCCGGGACGCCATGGACATTGATGGTCTGGGTATCGCTGTGGTGGAAAATTTGTTAGGCGCCAACCTGGTGAAAACACCGGGAGATTTGTACTTCTTAAAAGAAGAAGATGTGGCTCAGCTGGAACGGATGGGTAAAAGATCCGCAAAAAAGCTGCTGGCTGCCTTGGAGAAATCCAAAAAACAGGACTTATCCCGTCTGATTTATGCCTTTGGGATCCGTCAAGTGGGGCAGAAGGCGGGAAAGATTCTGGCTGCCCGGTTTCAAACCCTGTCCGCCCTGCAAAGGGCCACCCTGGAAGAGCTTACCGCTGTTGACGACATTGGCGAGATCACTGCCCAAAGTATCTTGGACTGGATGGCCAGCCCTCAAAGCCAACATCTCATTCAGCGCCTGGAGGAAGCCGGCGTAAACATGACGGCTGCGGAACAGGGGAGTGACCGACGTTTTGCCGGCATGACCTTTGTTCTTACCGGAGCCCTGGAAAAGTTTACCCGGGATGAGGCCAGCGAGATCATTGAGGCCCGGGGGGGGAAGTCCGCAGGCTCCGTGTCCAAAAAGACCACCTATGTGGTGGCGGGGGAGGCAGCCGGTTCCAAG
Organism: Flintibacter muris; assembly: GCF_943192995.1. Classification (GTDB taxonomy): domain Bacteria; phylum Bacillota; class Clostridia; order Oscillospirales; family Oscillospiraceae; genus Lawsonibacter; species Lawsonibacter muris. The sequence goes on along the minus strand of NZ_CALPCP010000015.1, from coordinate 48,464 downwards.
CTTCGCAAGGCTCAGGAACTGGGCGTTCCGGTTCTCACTGAGGATGAATTTTTGGAACTGCTGAAATAGAGAGAAAGAAGGGGAGAGGCCCTGTGAAAAAAGGCTATTTTTACATTGCCGTAGCGGTGGTGATGTTTACTTCCTTTGAAGTAGTGCTGAAATTTGTGGCGGGACAGATCAACTCTGTGCAGCTGACCTTGTGCCGGTTTTCTATTGGCTTTCTCTTCCTGCTGCCTGTCGCTCTGCGCACGCTGAAAAAGAGAGGGAACCGGCTGGACCGCAGAAGTGTAGCCTACTTCGCTCTGTTGGGCTTTATCGGCATTGCCCTGTGCATGCCAATCCTTCACATGGCGGTGAGCTACACAAATTCCTCCGTGGCGGCGGTGATGTTCAGCTGCAACCCGGTATTTGTTACTTTTTTAGCCTATTTTCTGTTGAAAGAGCCCATTAAACCCCGCCACATTGCGGCACTTGCCCTTGAAATTTTGGGCACAGTGGTTATCATCAGCCCTTGGGATACCAAGCTGAATATGACAGGTGTTCTTTTGGCCCTGCTGGCTACTCTGTTGTTCTCCCTGTACGGCGTAATGGGCAAGCGGAAGGTGGCTCAGTTCGGCGGGGCTGTGGTCACCTGCTTCAGTTTTCTGTTCGGCAGTTTGATCGTATTGGTGTTTATCCTTTTCAGCCATGTTCCGGCGGTGGCCCAGTTGTTCCAAGGCATGGGCCTGGACGGCTTTGCCAATGTTCCTGTCTTCGCAGGCTACACGCTGCATAATCTGCCCTATGTGCTCTTTGTGTCGGTGGGGGTGGCAGGAATCGGCTTTTGTGCCTATTTTCTGGCTATGGAATATCAGCCGGCCAGTGTGGTATCTCTGGTCTACTTCTTCAAGCCTGCCCTGTCTCCGGTTCTGGCCTGGATGGTCCACGGGGAGGAGATCTCCCAAAGTATGTTTATTGGTATTGTGTTCATTGTGGCCGGTTCTCTGTGTTCCATCATTCCGGGAATTATTGAGTCTAAAAGGGGAAAAACGTAATTTACTATTGACTTAAAGTACCCTTTATGTGGTATAGTTTGGATATCATTTACTTAAAAGGAGAGATAATCATGGAAGTATCCAAGGTTTACTTCACCGATTTTCACACCCAAGCCTATGGTGACGGCCTGCCTACCAAGCTGAAAAAGCTGATGAAGCGTGGGGGAATTCAAGATCTGGATTTGGACGGCAAATTTGTGGCCATCAAAATGCACTTTGGAGAGTTGGGCAATTTAAGCTTTTTGCGGCCTAACTATGCCCGCGCCGTGGTGGATGTGGTCAAGGAGCTGGGGGGAAAACCCTTCCTCACCGACTGCAACACCATGTACCCTGGCAGCCGCAAAAACGCCCTGGAGCATCTGGAATGCGCCTGGCAGAACGGTTTTACTCCGCTGACGGTAGGCTGTCCGATCCTGATTGGCGACGGGCTGAAGGGGACAGACGATGTGGCCGTTCCTGTGGAGGGCGGCGAGTATGTAACCGAGGCCAAAATTGGCCGGGCCATTATGGATGCCGACGTATTCATCAGCCTGACCCATTTTAAGGGCCATGAAATGACCGGCTTTGGCGGCACCATCAAGAATATTGGCATGGGCTGCGGGTCTCGGGCAGGGAAGAAGGAGCAGCATGCCAGCGGAAAACCCAAGATCAACGCCAGCGCCTGCCGGGGATGCGGCCGCTGCCAAAAGGAGTGTGCCAACAGCGGTCTGGTTTTTGATGAGCAGGCCAGAAAAATGACTGTGGATGACGTTCACTGTGTAGGCTGTGGCCGTTGTTTGGGGGCCTGCAACTTCGACGCGATCTATTTTGAAAACGACAACGCCCAGGCGGCGCTGAACTGCCGCATGGCGGAGTACACCAAGGCAGTTGTGGCCGGCCGGCCACAGTTCCACATCTCCCTGATTGTGGATGTGTCCCCCAACTGTGACTGTCACGCGGAAAACGACGTTCCCATCCTGCCCAATCTGGGAATGTTTGTATCCACTGACCCGCTGGCTCTGGATCAGGCCTGTGTGGACGCCTGCCTGGCCGCCGAGCCCATGCCGGGCAGTCAACTGGCCCAGCATCTGGCTGACCCTAGCTTCCACGACCATCATGACCACTTCACCAACTCCACCCCAGAGTCGGAGTGGCGCAGCTGCCTGGCCCACGCCGAGAAGATTGGTTTGGGCTCCAGAAAGTATGAGCTGATCCGTCTGTAAATATAATTCAGGGCAAAATTGACCCGCCTGTCAAATCAGACAGGCGGGTATTGCTTATTTATCGTCACCAAAGGTGTTTTTCAGCAGCAGGTCAATCATAAACACCGACACACAGAACAGTGCCATTTGGCCTACAATAATCCACACCCAAAAGGAGGCATAGCTCTCTCTGAACAAAACCATCAGGGCCGCACTGGCCGCACCGCTGATGATTCCGATACGTGTCCACAGCCTGGCGCAGTGCCGGTGAGCCATGGTCCAGGCGTCCGGGTCTTTCCGTGTCAGCTCAGTGCTGTAGGCCAACCCGTTGGACTGATAGGGGGGAGGGGAAATTTTCCACAGCAGGGCAACTAACAGCATAGCTGCCGGGGCAATCATGACCACAATAAAATATAACTTATACATGGCAAATACCTCTTTTTTGGAATAGTTATTCCTCTTTCTTATCTTTTTTTTGCTTTTTCCGCTGTTTTGCGCCACCCAACGGGTTGGCTTTGGCGGCGGCCCGCAGGTCGTCGTTGTCCACATGGGTGTAGATCTGCGTAGTGTTCAGATGATCGTGGCCAAGAACCTCCTGGAGAGTACGTACATCCACACCGTTTTGCAGCATCAGCGTAGCAGCGGTGTGGCGTAGCTTGTGGGAGGAGTACTGGGAACTGTCCAGTCCGGCAGCGGCCAGGTGTTTTTTTACCAGCTTGTGAACCGCAGCTGTAGAAATACGCCGGCGGTTCTGAAGGGTAACAAACAGCGCGTTTTGATCCACCAGCGTCAAGGTATCCCGCTCCGTTATCCAGTCCGCCAATGCCTTTTGACAGGCGTCGTTCAGGTACAGCATACGCTCCTTGTTGCCTTTGCCCAACACACGCAGCTGATCGCCTCGAACATCCGTTTTGTTCAGTCCTACCAGCTCAGAAATACGCAGTCCGCAGTTGAGAAACAGCGTCAAAATACAGTAATCCCGAACAGAATTTTTACCGTCCACACTGTCTAAAAGATCCAGGCTCTCATCCAGATTCAGGTACTTGGGCAGGGATTTTTTCAACCTGGGCGAATCCAGATCCTGGACTGGATTAAGCTCCAACAATTTAGCCTTGTTGGTAAGGTACTTATAAAACGACCGAATGGTGGCCACCTTGCGGGCCCGGGACGTGTTGTTCAGGCCACGGTCACGGGAGAGGTAATTCATATAAGAATAGATATCGGTCAGTGTGACATCCCGGACCAGAGACAAGTCCGCGTCGTCGATAGAGATATCATCCAGAGGTATATCTTTGGGCACACGATTTTTTTCATGCTTGAGAAAGCGAAAAAAATTCCGCAGGTCTAAGTAATACTCGTCAACCGTCCGCCGGGAATGTCCTTGAATGGTCTCATGGTAGACCAGGAAATCCCGCAGGATAGGCGGCGCTTCGGTACGGTAGTCCATAAACGGCCAGGAGCCCTCAAAGCAGCGTTTTGCCTCCACTCAGGTAAACAAAATTTTTATTTTGCTTACCTAATAGTAAAGACTGATTTGAGGAACTGCCGTCCCTCCTTTCCAATATATCGGTAGTAATTTTAGAACAGTATAGCACGATTTAAAAATCCGGTCAACAAAGGGCTTTTAAATAGTCGTCTGCCTCTTTCCTTGATTTGAGGACTACTATGTTTTTGCCGCCTCCATGATACTCTAACAATTCATATATCTGAGGGAGTTCATTTTTCGGAAAATCTACAATCCATTGCCTGAACTCCGGATCAAATTCCGTTTCAAGCCATGGCAAATCCTCACGTGCTTGGCCAATACGGGCCTCTGCGCCCGCCAGACAGATGTTCAGCGGAAAATCCAGCAGAAAAACCGTATCACAGGCTTGCAGCCGAAATTTAAGAGTACGCTGATAGTTTCCGTCTATAATCCATCTGTTCTTTTGGACAACTTCATTTAACCGTATGTCAAATTCTTCCTTGGAAACATGTGTTCCGTCTGCCTTGTGCCAAAGCATATCCAGATAATACAGCGGAATGCCTGTTATATCTCTCAGCCTTCGAGCTAACGTGCTCTTTCCAGCCCCGGGACTTCCAATCACAATAATTCTTTTCATAAGCTTACCTCCATAAACCTATGAAGAAGGAGCCCCCGTTGGGCTCCTTCTTGGATTTTTATAGCATCCACATGTGCAGCACCGGATTTCCAGTCTGTCCCGCATATTGGCACAGAGCGATTAAGTCTTCCACAGCAGCCACCGCGTCTGGCGAAGGAGACACAGCCTCTGGCCCCATAGCCTGGAACCACGTCTCGGTCAGTGCTTTGGCCTTTGCGGGGTCAATGGCGGCCATATACTGCTCCCACTCCTCGGAGACAATGAACAGTCCCCGGTCTGCCTCATCCAGATAACAGGTCAACCCTGCCCGAAAGGGGGCTTCCTTCCGGGCAGAAAAGGGAGCGGCACATTGGGAAAGAAGCTCCAGGTCCCGGGGTATCAGATGCAGGGAAAAATCCGCCTTCCGGGCAATCAACGGCTCCAGCGCCTCATAATCCACCGTTTCCAGTGCCTTAAGGATTTTCTTTGGGGCCTCTGCATCCGCCCCGGCACAGAATATTAAAGACAGTCCCATTAAAGGCTTCCCCTCAAATCACATATGCGCCCGGTGGTACACCTTTTTGCCCTTCTTGACCATCAGTCCGTCGCCAGACAGGTCGGCGGCGGTGTAGCTGACGGTAGCTGCGGCCACCTTCTCACCATTGACCTCTACCCCGCCCTGTTCAACCAGACGGCGAGCCTCCTTTTTGGAGGGGGCCAGCTTGCATTTGACCATCAGGTCCAGCACGCCTATGGCGCCGTCGGTGAGATCACCGGCGGAAATCTGGGTAGCGGGCACGTTGGACATGTCCCCTCCCCCTACAAACAGGGCTTTTGCGGCCTCCTGGGCTTTGACAGCCTCCTCTTCGCCATGGACCAGCTTGGTCAGTTCAAAGGCCAGAATCTCCTTGGCGGTGTTCAGCTGGCTGCCCTCCCACTGGTCCATCTCGTCAATTTGCTCCAGAGGCAGGAAGGTGAGCATACGCAGGCACTTGAGTACATCACCGTCCCCCACGTTGCGCCAGTACTGGTAGAACTCATAGGGGCTGGTCTTGTTGGGGTCCAGCCATACCGCGCCCTTGGCGGTTTTGCCCATCTTCTTACCCTCGGAGTTGAGCAGCAGAGTGATGGTCATGGCATGGGCATCTTTGCCCAGCTTGCGGCGAATCAGCTCAGTGCCGCCCAGCATATTGGACCACTGGTCGTCGCCGCCGAACTGCATGTTGCAGCCGTAATGCTGGAACAGGTAGTAGAAGTCGTAGGACTGCATAATCATGTAGTTGAACTCCAGGAAGGACAGTCCCTTTTCCATCCGTTGTTTGTAGCACTCCGCCCGGAGCATGTTGTTTACAGAAAAACAGGCACCAACCTCACGCAGGACCTCCACATAGTTCAGCTTGAGCAGCCAGTCGGCGTTGTTAATCATCATGGCTTTGCCCTCGCCGAACTCAATGAAGCGCTCCATCTGCTTTTTAAAACAGTCACAGTTGTGCTGAATGGTCTCCGGAGTCATCATAGAGCGCATGTCGGTGCGGCCGGAGGGGTCTCCGATCATGCCGGTGCCGCCGCCGATCAAAGCGATAGGCCGGTTGCCCGCCATTTGCAGCCGCTTCATCAGACACAGCGCCATAAAGTGGCCCACATGGAGGGAGTCAGCGGTGGGGTCAAAACCGATATAAAATACCGCCTTTCCTTCATTCACCATCTTGGAAATTTCCTCTTCATTGGTCACCTGGGCAATGAGCCCACGGGCCTTCAATTCCTCATAACAGGTCATAGTGATCTCTCCTTTATTATTTGCGTCTTACTTCCATTGTTCCTGATTGATGCCCGTCTCATAGCTGAGGGGCGGTATATGCGGATATTCTTCCTCCGGCTTCTTGTGCCTTTTGGCCCAGGCGCGTGACGGAACGTACAACAGCGCTTCAAACTCCATGGTCCATATCTCCTTCCGCCTCCCCAAACGGGCCTGTTCATAGTACTCCGACCCGTTGAGCAGGGCCACGCAGCGGGAATATAGGAAGGAATCGCCGCTCATGTTGGGCTCCATCTGTTCGCATTGGGCAGCCAGTTTCCGGGTGTCCAGCTGATACAGAAGCTCCGACATCTGGTCGTCAAACTGAAAAATTATTTCGTCCTCCTGCTGGGACAGATATTGGATAAGTGGTGCCAGAACCTTGTTATCATCCCCTTCGTGGGACCAGTCGCACAGCTCCATCACAGCCCAAAAGCCTTGCGGTTTGTTCATAGAGGCCCTCCCGTCTCAGTCGGACTTGTCTGCCGGGCCAAAATCACATTGTAAAGCACCACACTGCCCACCACTATCATTGCGCCTACCAGGGCAATAGGGCCAATCATCTCGTGATAAAACACTGCCACCAGTATGGGGTTGAGCACCGGCTCAATGCCTGATACCAGGCTGGCCGTGACAGGCGGGGTAGTTTTCAGTCCCTCTACCATCAGGATATAAGCCACCGCCACCTGGAACACACCCAGTACCACCAGCGCAATCAGCGTGTTTCCGGAAAACTCAGTCTCATACCCCAGAAAAGGCAGGCCTACCACCGCGCTGATAACATCTCCCCAAAAAACGGAAGAGATAGGGTCGCTGTCAGGCATATCGTTCATTAAAAATACACCGGCGTAGGATATCCCGGACAGCAGAGCCAGAATATTACCCAACATCCCCCCTGCCGACAGGCTGTCAATGAAGAACAGCAGCACGCCGCCCAGCACCAGTCCGCAGGCCGCCAGATCCAATTTTTGGGGCCGTTTGCCAAAAAAGAGAACGGAGAACAGGATTACAAAAATAGGCGCGGTGAACTGGAGGACAATGGCATTGCCGGCGGTGGTCAGTTTGTTGGCAATGGAAAACAGGATATTGGTGCCGCAGACGGCCAGCGCCCCCACCAGTACCCACAGATTCATTTTTGGCTTGTGGTTGGTGGCCTTCAAATACAGGCCGATTACCACCAAGGCAATGGCAGTGCGGGCGCCGTTAATGGACATCCCGCTCCAGGGGATCAGCTTGATGCAAAGTCCCCCAATGCTGTACAATACAGCGGCCAGGAACACACACAGCGTTCCCCTTTGACGCGCTGACAACACAATCACTTCCTTACAAAAAGCCCTCCGCCCGAATATTCGGACAGAGGGCGTAATGACGCGGTACCACCTCTGGTTCGCCCGTCCCTCGCGGGGCGGACCTTAGGGAGCTCATGGCTCCGGCGCGGTAACGGGCGCAGCCCGGCCTGTCCCCTACTGTGCTTTCGCGGTTCGGGCGGCTGCTCCAAGGGGTATTCACACGGCGCTCCCCTCCCCCGTTCCACCAACCCGGAGGCTCTCTGTGCGGAAGGTCACTGTGTTACTTGTCCTTTTCTTCGCAGTATCACACACTCTACCACAGTTTTGCCCGGTTGTCAACCGAAAAAAGACGATTTAAGTAAAGAACCGGTTTGGACCAAAATTCACCCGTTTCTCTTCAATCAGCTCTCGCAGTCTCTCCAAACGTTGGGCAAGTCTCTGTCTCTTCTCGTCAAAATCCTTATGGTCATAATCCACAAAAGAGGCCCATTCGTTCAAACTTCCGCTTATGTCGTCATATAGACACTGGCAAAAATCAATCATGCTGGTATGTGAAAGGTATTCAAACACCTTATCTTTATTTTCTTTGATTGGGCCGCTCCCCTCATGTTCATAAAAAATATAGCAATTCCAATAGCTTACAACGCATAGCATCCTGCCCGGCTCCAAGTTTCCATGAACGCAGAAAGGGCACAGCGTCTCCAATCCGTGGATCGCCTGTTCAACCCATTCAATCCCAATGTCATCAAGATAGCTCAGACCGTATACAGATGTACCCTCCAAGTGAAAATCTGACCAGCCAGCTTGAGGTTTTGTCAACATGTTTTCACCTTCTCGAATAGATCAGCTCCGCAAACTGGCCGTACCGTTTTATCTCGTCCAAATGGAAGCGGCGCAGGGCCTCTTTCTGTGCGAACAGGGGTATCCCCTCCCCCAGCAGCACAGGGGCAATTTGAACGATCAGGTGGTCCACCAGGTCTGCGTCCAGCAGCGGGGCCAGCACGGTATTCCCGCCCACGACCCAGATATTTTTTTCTGAGTGAATTCCCCTCACAAACTCCACCGCATCTTCGCTTACTGGGACAAATCCCTTCTGAGACAGGCTGGCAGAGTGAGTGAACACATAGTTTTCTGTGGTGGGATAGACGCTGGCAGTGTCCTCCAGCTTGGCGATCTCATCATAGGTCCGTCTGCCCATAATGGTGACGTTCATCTTTTGATAGAAAGCATCGTAGCCGGTGTCCTCCGCACTGCCGGTCTCGTGGAGCCAGTCCAAGCCGTGATTTTTGTCGGCCAGGTAGCCGTCCAGAGTGATACAGCCGTAGAAATATACGCTCATGATTTCTCCTTCGATGTTGAAGATTCCCGCATCTCTTTTCTGATTTCTTCCTCCATATTGATTGCGTACAGCGCATCCGCTTTTAACTTTTCCGGTACCCGGTCCAGATTTTGCTCCAGAATGGGAAAAGGAGGCCAGGTGTAGGAGATTAAAAGGTTCAGCGCATCATCTGACACGTCATAGTCTCCGGATGAAACGACAACAGTTTGCAGAAGTTCTTTCAAATCTTCTTTTATATCAGAGATATCCTGTTGAAAATATGGGTCCATGAACCAGTCCAAGGCAAACAGAAGGCTCAGCTTCCGGTTGTTGTCCGGACCCAAAAGTACTTCCCGGATGGCCCCTGTCCCCTTGCGGACGATTGCTTTTTCCTCGGCACTGTAAGTAATACACCGGACTTCCGCCATACTTAAATCCTCGCTACGCCAGATCTGCGGGCGGCCTCGGCCACGGCTTTGGCCACGGCGGGACCCACACGGGGATCGAAGGCCTGGGGGATGATGTAGTCGTCCCGCAGTTCCTCCGGAGGGATCAGGTCGGCCAGGGCGTGGGCGGCGGCCAGCTTCATCTCCTCGTTGATATCGCTGGCCCGGACGTCCAGAGCCCCACGGAACAGTCCCGGGAAGGCCAGCACGTTGTTGATCTGGTTGGGGTAGTCACTGCGGCCGGTGGACACAACCCGGGCCCCGCCCGCCTTGGCGTCGTCGGGGAAAATCTCAGGGGTGGGGTTTGCGCAGGCGAAGACGATTGCGTCCTTGTTCATGGTGGACACCATCTCTGAGGTCACCAGATTGGGGGCGGAGACACCGATAAACACGTCGGCACCCACCATCATGTCGGCCAGTGTGCCCTGACGTTTGTCCCGGTTGGTCACCTTGGCGATCTCCTGTTGGGCCCAGTTCAGCTGTGGGCAGCCCTCATACACCGCGCCGAACTTGTCCACCAGGGTAATATCCTGAAAGCCTGCCAGCAGCAGCAGCTTGGTGATGGAGATGGCGGCGGAGCCCGCTCCGGAGAAGACCACCCGGACTTCCTCCTTCTTCTTTCCCACTACCCGCAGGGCGTTTGTCAGCCCGGCCAGGGCGATAATGGCGGTGCCGTGCTGGTCGTCGTGGAAAACAGGAATATCGCACTTCTCCTTCAGCTTTCGCTCAATCTCAAAGCACCGGGGGGCGGCGATATCCTCCAGGTTGATGCCGCCGAAGGAGCCGGAGATGTTATACACCGTCTGGACAAACTCATCCACATCCTTGGTTTTTACGCACAAAGGGAAGGCGTCCACCCCGCCGAAGGCCTTAAACAGGACGCATTTGCCCTCCATCACAGGCATACCGGCCTCAGGGCCAATGTCCCCCAGCCCTAAAACGGCGGAGCCATCGGTGATGACGGCCACCAAATTGTGCCGCCGGGTCAGCTCATAGCTTTTGGTGATGTCCTCCTGGATGGCCAGACAGGGCTGAGCCACTCCCGGCGTATAGGCCAGGGATAGCGATTCCCTGTCGTTGGCGGGCACTGTGGCCACCACTTCTATTTTTCCCTTCCATTCTCTGTGCAGACGAAGGCTTTCCTTTGCGTAATCCATATGTGCTCTCCCCTTAATAATTACAAAATAAGAATAGTTTTTACTGAACCTATTATACTAAAGTCTGGAAAAAAGGCAATGAAAAGTTTGGGCTCGCCCCCCTTTTTTCGTCCATCTTATGTATATTTAGCTCTGTTTTTTCATTTTTATGTTGACGGACAGGGCACTTTCTGGTAAAATGGCGCTTATCTACCCTTAGATGTGTGTAAAAATCTGTATTTAGGAGGAAATTATGGAACAACATCACCGAGGACAATGGGGCAGTAACCTGGGCTTTCTGCTGGCTACCGTGGGCGGCGCCGTAGGCTTGGGCAATATCTGGTCTTTCCCCTTCCGCATGGGGGCCAACGGAGGCTTCCCCTTCCTGATTATTTATCTGGTCCTGGCAGTTCTGGTAGGTTTTACCATTATGCTGTGCGAGCTGGCTATTGGCCGTATGGCCAACAGCAGTGTGCTGGTCAGCTACCAGAAAGTTGCCGGCAAGGCGGGCAGCTTTGTGGGCTTTTTGGCCCTGCTCTCCCCCTTCCTAATCCTCAGCTTCTACACTGTGCTGGGCGCCTATTGCATCCAGTATTTGGGCCTGAACTTTGCGGAGCTGTTGGGCATTTTCAGCATGTCCAGCGTTTCCGGCGCGGACTCCTTCGGCTCCATGCTCACCAACCAGCCCCTGGCCATTGGCACTACCTTCCTCTTTATCGCCCTGTGCTTCCTCATCATCCGGGGCGGTATCAAGGACGGCATTGAGAAGTTTAATAAGGTCGGTATGCCCGCCCTGTTTATCATGCTGGTCATTGTTATTATCCGATCTGTCACCCTGCCTGGGGCAGTTGAGGGTCTGAAGTTTATGTTCGCCCCCAACTTTGAGCCCGTCAAGACCAACTTTATCGGCGTTCTCTCCGCCGCCGGAGGTCAGATGTTCTTCTCCCTCTCTCTGGCCATGGGCATTACGGTGACCTACGGCTCCTACCTGAGCAAGAAAGAAAGCCTAGTAAAGAACTCCCTGATTATCATCATCTCTGATACCTTGGTGGCCATCATGGCCGGTATGGCTGTTCTGCCCGCCGCCTTCGCCCTGGGCGGAGGCGAGAGTGCCGCCCTCTCCGGCCCCAAGCTGCTGTTTATTACCCTTCAGGATGTGTTCAACTCTATGGGTGCGTTTGGTCCCATCTTCGGCATTTTGTTCTTCCTGTTTGTAACGCTGGCAGCTATTACCTCCGCCATTGCCCTGATTGAGGTTTTGGTCACCTTTGTCATTGATCGTCGGACCGCCTCCAACAAGACCTCCAGCCGCAATATGGTAGTGGCGGTGATTTGTCTGGTGATTTTTGCCGAGGCCGCCCTGGTAGCCGCCGACGGGCTAGGTTCCACTGGCATGTGGGTCCCCTTCCAGTCCACTGGCCTGGATTTTGGCAGCTGCTGGCTGGAGTTTATGGACTTCATCTCCGAGGGTATCGCTATGCCCCTGGGCGCGCTGATTATGTCTGTCCTTGTTGGCTGGGTGATCGGCCCCAAGGTCATTCGGGACGAGGCCAGCCTGGAAGGCCACCAGATGAGCAGAGGGCTGTATCTCTTTTTCACCATTTGCGTCCGTGTTATCACCCCTATTGCCATGGCTTTTATTCTTTACGGCCAGATCATGACCTTTACTGCCCCTGTCTAACACAACATGAAAAGCCGGCCGGCGTCTGATGAGACGCCGGCCGCTTTTTACACCTGCTTTGCTTTTGCCAGTTCGATTGCTTCCTTGCCCGTCACGTGGTCTATCGTCATCTCCAGCACACAAAGGGGTGCCCATTCCCGACAAATGGCCTGTTGCCGGTCATCCACTGTGCTGTTTGGAGCATACTTGAGGGCCAGCTTATCCATAGCCGCCCACTTCTCCCCTGTCTCCTCCAAAATACGAATCCGTCCAAATGCAATAGCGCTGCGGAAATAGGTAGTGTATTCCTCAGGAACAATCTCATCTTTGTCGACAACGCAGAAGGAGGCTTTTTCATTTCTCCGGACAGCATCCAGTTTATGACCATTTTTGGCACAGTGGAAATAGATCTTTTCCCCGTCATATACATAGCTGAGGGGAACCGCATAGGGGTAGCCATCGTCGCCTGACAGTGCCAATACACCGGAAGTCCCCCGATTCAGAACGGCTGTGGTCTCCTCCTGAGACAGCAGCTGCCTTTTTCTGCGCATTTTATAAAACATAAAAATGACCCTCTCATTTCTTGTTGTGATATGCCTCCGCCTGTTCCAGCAGTTCGGAGGCACTCTGACGCAGGACGTCAGTAACCGCCGCGCCACCGATCAGGCGGGCCAGCTCCTCCACTCGGCCCTCCCGGTCCAGACGGGCCACATTGGTGAAGGTGCGCCCCTTTTTCTCCCCCTTTTCCACAGAGAAGTGGGTGTCCGCCATGGCGGCGATTTGGGGCAGATGGGTAACGCACAGCACCTGCTTGCGCCGGGCTACGTCGGCCATCTTTTCAGCCACTTTTTGGGCTGCCCGGCCGGACACGCCGGTGTCCACCTCGTCAAAGACCAGGCTGCCAATGCCGTCGTCCTCCGCCAATACGTTTTTCAGAGCCAGCATGATGCGGGCCAGCTCGCCTCCGGAGGCCACCTTTTGGATAGGCTTGAGTGCCTCGCCCAGGTTGGCGGACATAAGAAACTGCACCTGATCCATCCCGGTGTCATCCATACTGTCCTGTCCGGGACTGGGGGCAAAGTCGGTGACAAACTGCACCTTGGGCATATCCAGTTGATGCAGTTCCTCCTGTACCCGTTTCTGGAGATTATCCGCCGCTTTTTTCCGGGCTTTGGTCAGCGCCGCGCCCCGTTTAGCCGCCTCTTTTTTGGCTTTCTCCAGCTCCTTCTCCAGCCGCTGGATGGTGTCGTCAGCGTCCTGAATCTGCTCCAGCTCCGCTTTGGAGCGCTCCAGATAGTCAATCATATCAGCTACTGTGGGCCCATACTTCTTTTTCAGACGGTAAATCACATCTAACCGGCTCTCCAGCCGGTCCAGCTCCTCTGGGGAGAAGTCAAACTCGTCGGCAAAGTCCCGCAGAACCTCCGCCGCGTCGTCAGCCGCATAGCGGAGATTGGTCAGCTTCTCCCCCAGCTCCTCCAGCTGGGGACCCAGACGGGTCACAGAGCGGATGGCGCCCTCCGCCTCGCTGATCAGATCGCAGGCCCCCTGGTTGTCCTCCCCTCCGGACAGGGCAAACTGTGCCTCCTGGATGGCCTCCATCAGCTTGCCGGAGCTGCGGAGCAGCGTCTTTCTGGCGTCCAGCTCCTCATCCTCGCCGGGCCGCAGCTCAGCGCGCTCCAGCTCCTTGATCTGATACTCCAGGGTGTCTACACGCCGGGAGCGCTCCGCCTCATCCATCTCCAGTTCAGCAATTCGTTTGCGCAGGCTGGCCATAGAGCGGTAAGCGGTCTGGTAATCCTCCAGCAGAGGTCCGGTTTTGCCAAAACTGTCCAGATAACCCAGGTGGCAGTCCGGGTCCAGCAGCTGCTGGCCGTCGTGCTGGCCGTGAATGTTCAACAGCTGCCGCCCCAGCTCTCGCAGTTGGGCCACTGTAAGCGGACGTCCATTGACCCGGCAGGCGTTCCGGCCATCCCCCTGGATCTCCCGCTGGAGCATCAGCTCTTCATCAGTAACAGGAAAACCGTTGTCTTCCAGCCACTTGGCGGGCAGGGAGCCGGTGAACACAGCGTTGACCACCGCCGACTTGGCCCCGGTTCTAATCAACTCCCGGCTGGTCCTCTCCCCCAATACGGCGCTGATGGCATCTATGACAATGGACTTACCGGCTCCCGTCTCACCGGTGAGCACGTTGAAGCCGCCGTCAAAGCTGATGTCCGCCGACTCAATAATGGCGATATTTTCAATGTGAAGCAGTGAGAGCATGCTATTCCCCTCTTTCTCTCTTTAGCGCAAAAGCTTGTGTACCTCGCTGTTGAATTGCTGGGCTAAGGAGTTATCCCGCATGATAAGGATTCCGGTGTCATCTCCGGCCAGACTGCCTACCATACCGTCAATCTCCATTGCGTCCAGTGCGGAGCAGGCGGCGGAGGCCAGGCCGGGCATAGTGCGGACTACCACAATATTTTGAGCCACCTCCACTGAAATAACGCCTTCTTTAAAAATATTGCGCAGCCGGGTATCAGAAGTGGAGGAGGGCTTTCGCTCCGACGGAGCATAGCGGTAGCCTCCAGAGCTGGTGAGCTCCTTTACCAGACGCAGTTCCTTGATGTCCCGGGAAATGGTGGCCTGTGTAGTGCTAAACCCCCGGGCACGCAGCTCCTCCAGCAGCTGCTCCTGGGTGTCAATATCCTTGGATTGGACAATAGTTAAAATTTCACTCTGCCGGACATTTTTCATTGGCTCAACCCTCCCAGTTTTTGATTGACAACCTGATAAAAGCTGCGGTCAGCCAGACGGACCAGCTGGGTGGCACGCTCTGATTGCCTGACCTCCACCCGGTCTCCCCCCGTCAGCCGGACTGCCTTGCCGCCATCTACTGACAAGTATAAATACTTTCTATTCCCTCTGGGAAGCTGAACGGTGACCACCCGTTCCGGGGCCAGCACCATAGCGCGAACGGCCAGCTGGTGGGCACAGACGGGGGTGACAATAATGCTCCTGGAGGTGGGCTCCACAATGGGACCGCCCGCCGACATGGAGTAGGCGGTGGAGCCAGTGGGAGTGGCGACAATGACGCCGTCCCCTGTAATGGAAGTTACCTTTACACGGTCTGCCAGTACCTCCATTTCAGCCACACGGGCCATGGATCCCTTGGAGATAACCGCGTCATTCAGGGCGGTGTCCTGGCTGATGAGCTTGTCTCCCCGAAGTACCTTGACATCCAGCATCATGCGCTCTTCTATAGTATACATTCCATGGGCCAGAGGAGCCAAAAGAGGCAGTTCACTGCGCTCCAGCTCTGCCATGAACCCCACGCTGCCTGTGTTGACACCTAGAATAGGTACATTGTGGAGGGTGGCATCCCGTGCGGCGTGAAGGATAGTACCGTCCCCGCCGAAGCAGATCAGCAGATCGGCGGAGGGAAGCTCCTTTTCCATCATAGAAAGGGCCACCTGCCGGGGCAAATCCAGCCGGTCCCCCTTTTTGGGCTGGAAGGGCAAGCACAACACCGTCTGGGCTCCAGCGTGTTCCAGTATTCGCCGGGCCTCAAGGGCTACCCGCATTCCCTTATCCCGGTAGGGATTGGAACTGAGTACAATTTTCATGCCTGCTCCTCCTTCCATGCGCTGTGGGACTGTTCCACCAGAGCATTCAAATCTCCACTGTAAGGGGAGCCTTCTCCAGTCTGGAGATAACCCAGATATTCAATGTTGCCCTCCGGGCCCTTTATAGGTGAAAAGGTAATATCCTTTACAGAAAAGCCCGCCTGGACAGCGTGATTCAAAAAGTGTTCCAGCACCTCTAAATGGATTGCTGGGTCCCGAACTACGCCCTTCTTACCCACTTTGTCCTTTCCTGCCTCAAACTGGGGCTTGACCAGACATACCGCCTGTCCCTCCTCCTTCATCAAGGGGCGCAGGGCAGGCAGAATCAGGCTTAGGGAGATAAAAGAGACATCTACAGAGAAGAAATCCAGCGGTTCCGGGATCTGCTCCTTTGTCAGATAGCGGGCGTTGGTCCGCTCCATACACACTACCTGAGGGTGACTGCGCAGCCGCCAGTCCAGTTGGTTGTAGCCCACATCTACAGCGTATACCAAGCGCGCCCCATTTTGGAGCATACAGTCGGTAAAGCCACCGGTAGAGGCCCCAATGTCAGCACAGGTCCTATTCTTCAGGTCGATCGGCCATAAGCTCATGGCTTTTTCCAGCTTTAAACCTCCCCTGCTCACATAGCGGAGAGATTTTTTTTCCCGTATTTCAATGCAGTCCTCCGCCTCCACAGAGGCCCCTGCCTTTAACTGCTTTTGGCCGTTGACATAAACCTCTCCGGCCATAATAAGCGCCTGGGCCTTCTGGCGGCTTTCTACCAGACCAAGCTCCGTAATTGCAACGTCAAGTCGTCGTTTGGCCACGGCCCAACACCTCCAACGCTTTTTTACAGATTCCCGCCCCGTCCAAAGAGAGATCCCGTTTCAGCAAAGCGGTCCCTCCATGGGGGACAAAGCCCTCACCACAGTTGATCAGAGCAACCTGAGCAGACAGTCCGGCCAACTCCAGCCGGGCAGCCAGCCGCTGGCCTACACCGCCCCGTGCCGCATGTTCCTCCACTGCCAGCATGGACCCTGTTTTGTGAACGGATCCCTCAATCACCTCAGGGACAAGCGGTGTAAGTTGATTTAGCTTTATAACCTCCGCCAGAACTCCCTGCTTCTCCAGCAGCTGGGCGGCATCCAGAACATCATTGATCTCCATACCGTAGCTTACCAGTGTAATGTCGTTTCCCGGGCGCAGGACAACCGCCGGTTCCTCTCCGCTGGTACCCACATACTTACCTTCGCCGCCCCGGGGATAACGCACCGCTACCGGCCCTTGCAGATGGAGCACAGCCCTTTCCAGCATAACCTCCAACTCGGCGAAGCTGGCGGGGGCCAGCACCGTCATGTTGGGAATGCTATCCAGATAGGCCGCATCAAAAACTCCATGGTGGGTCTCTCCGTCGTCTCCCACCAGCCCGGCCCGATCCACGCCGAAAACTACATGGAGGTTATCAATGGCTGCGTCGTGGAGGAGCATGTCGTAGGCCCTTTGCAAAAAGGTGGAGTACACCGCAAAGACGGGGACCGCCCCCTGTTTGGCCATACCGGCGGCCATGGAGGCTGCACAGCCCTCGGCAATGCCCACATCAAAAAAGCGGTCAGGAAAATTTTGGGCAAAGCGCTCCAGCCCCGTCCCGCCAGTCATAGCGGCGGTAATGGCGCATATGCGCTTATCCTGCCCGGCCAGACGTGTCAGCGTCCTGCCAAAAACGGCAGAGAAATTCTCTCCAGGTTCCCGCTTCAGCGCTCCGGTCACGGGATCAAAGGGAGCAATACCGTGAAAGGCATCCGGGTTTGTCTCAGCTGGTGAAAAACCCTTTCCCTTTACAGTTTTGACGTGAATCAGAACAGGTTCATCCATCTCTTTGGCATATCGTAAAATTTTGGTCAGGAAGGATAAATTGTGGCCATCCACCGGTCCCAGGTAGCGAAAGCCCATATTTTCGAACATACTGCATGGCAGCAGTGACTGCTTCAGCGCCTGCTTGAGCCGGTGCGTTACCTTGTATACTGCCCTTCCTGGAGCGGTGGCGTTCATAATTCGGCGGTAATGCTTTTTAAAGGTGAGGTACTGCGGCTTTAACCGCTGTTTGGCCAAATGGTCAGCTACCCCGCCCACATTAGGCGTGATAGACATGCCATTGTCATTCAAAATGACCAGAAGTTGCCGGCCGCACTTACCTGCGTTGGACAGCCCTTCATAGGCCAGTCCTCCGGTGAGCGCGCCATCCCCAATGAGGGCAAGCACTTTATAGTTCTCCCTGAGTATGTTCCGGGCTCTGGCCATACCCAAAGCTACCGCCACCGAGTTGGAGGCGTGACCGGCAATAAACGCGTCGTGGATACTCTCGCTCGGCTTTGGAAAGCCAGCTACTCCGTCATATTGCCGCAGGGTGGACATATTCTCCCGCCGGCCAGTGAGCAGTTTGTGGGTGTAGCACTGGTGCCCCACGTCAAAGACCAGTCGGTCTATTGAGGTGTCAAAGACCCGGTGGATGGCCACCGTCAGCTCAACCGCGCCCAGGTTGGAGGCCAGATGGCCTCCTGTGTGGGACACTTCTTCCACCAGCTCTTGGCGCAGCTGGGCGCACAAAGCCTCTCCCTCCTGGTCGGACAGGCGGGAGAGGACTGGCTCATACGCTTTTTTTACATCGGGTACAGTCAAAATGTGATTCCTCCTGGAAATCGGACTTATTTCGTCCGTGTGGCCAGCGATTCGGCCAGCCAGATGTGGAAGCCTGGGTTCTCAAAGGCACTGAGCGCGTCCACTCCCCGGCGGGTCAGCTGCTCCACCAGGGTAGCACAGCCAGCCAGCCCCAGCGCGGTGACAAAGGTGCTTTTCTCATTGACCTGGTCGGAGCCTACCGGTTTGCCCAGCTCCTCCTCAGAGCTGGTCACATCCAGCATATCATCCCGAATTTGGAAAGCCCGGCCCAGATTTTGAGCATAGGAGCGCACTTGATTCCGCTGTTCCCGGCTCCCTCCGGCGGCAATGCAGCCCAACTCAGCGGCGGCGGAGATGAGGGCACCCGTTTTCAGACTTTGGAGCAGCTCCAACTCCTCTCGCTCCAGGGCCCGGCCCTCCCCGGCCATATCCAAGGCCTGCCCGCCCACCATACCGGCGGAACCAGCGGCTTGAGACAGGCACTGCACAGCCTCTACAATACGCTCAGCGGGCAAATTGGCCCTGGTGAGCTGTTCAAAAGCGGCGGTAAGCAGGGCGTCTCCGGCCAAAATTGCGGTGGCCTCCCCGTAGACAACATGGTTGGTGGAGAGGCCCCGGCGCAGATCGTCATCGTCCATAGCGGGCAGATCGTCGTGGATCAGGGAGTAGGTATGGATCATTTCCACAGCGCAGGCGAAAGGCAATGCCGCTTCAGCATCTCCGCCGCACAGACGGCAGGTCTCCAGCGTGAGCACCGGACGGATGCGCTTACCTCCAGAGAGCAGAGAATACTCCATGGCCTCCTGCAAATTGGCATGGCGGGTCTGCGAGGCAAACGCCTGGGCCAGATAGTCCTCCACCAAGGCCTGATCCCGCGCCATTATTTCTGTAAAGTCTTTTTCCATGTCAGTCATTGCCCCCAAAAGGCTCCTCCACAATTTCTCCGTCTTTCCCGGCTGTGAGGAGGGTCACCTTCTGCTCCGCCTCATCCAGCTGCCTGGTACACTCCCGAAGCAGTTTGGCCCCCTCCTCAAAGAGGGTCATGGACTGGTTCAGAGGGGCGTCTCCCCTCTCCAACAGAGATACGATCTCCTCCAGACGGGCCATGGAGCCCTCAAAATCCAGCTTCTTTTTTGCGGCCATAGATGTTCCTCTTTTCTTTACATCTTTATAATACCTGGCAGTCCACATTTCCGTCTGCCAGAGTCAGTTTCAGCTTGTCGCCCGTGGAAACGTCCCCAATAGAGACAATGGCTTTTCCGTCCTCCCGCCGGGCGATAGAGTAGCCCCGTCCCAGCACTTTCAGAGGGCTCATGGCGTCTAACGAGGCGGCCAGAGCCTTCAACCGCTCCCGGCGTTTGGCGACAACACGCTCCGCTCCACCGGGCAGCGCATTGGACAGCTTTCCCAGCCGTTCCCGCTGTCCGGAGGCACAGCGCCGCAGGCCGTGGGCCAGGCGGCTGCTCTGATAGTCCAGCAGCAGCCGTTTCTCCCGAAAATAGGATGCAGGTTCTGTCATGGGCCGGCTGGCGGCCAGCCGATCCAGCGCCTGGCGGTAACGGGCCAGACGGACGGACATGCCGCCCTCCAGCCGCTCCCGGTCACCCAGGAGAACCGCGTAAATATCATTCTGGTCAGGCACCGCCAGCTCGGCGGCGTTAGAGGGGGTTGAGGCACGCAGATCGGCTACAAAGTCGGCAATGGTTACATCAGGCTCATGACCCACGGCGGAGATAATGGGAGTTTGGGCGTCATAAATGGCTCTGGCCACCACTTCCTCATTGAAGGCCCACAGGTCCTCCATGGAGCCGCCCCCCCGGCCGGTGATGATCAGGTCGGCCACACGGTGAGCGTCTGCCCAGCGGATGGCGGCGGCAATCTCGCCGGGGGCCTCCGCCCCCTGAACCCGTACCGGAATCACCTTAATCTCAGACAGAGGCCAACGGGCGCCTAAAATACGAATCATATCCCGCACCGCCGCCCCGGCTGGGGAGGTAACCAGGGCGATTTTCTCCGGAAACTCAGGGATATCCTGCTTATGAGCCGGGTCAAAAAGCCCCTCTTGGGCCAGCTTGGTCTTTAACTGCTCAAAAGCCAAAGCCAGATCTCCTACCCCCTCCGGCGTAAGGCGGGCACAGTATAACTGGTACTGCCCGTCCCGTGGAAAGACAGTCACACGGCCGGCGGCGATAACCTGCATACCATTCTGGGGGCGAAAACGCAGGGACTGGGCATCCCCCCGAAACATGACGCACCGCAGGGCCCCCTCTCCATCTTTTAAGGTAAAATAGTGGTGCCCGGAGGGGTACATTTTGTAGTTGGACAGCTCTCCCCGTACCAGCAGACCAGACAGCAGCCGGTCCCGGTCCATCATATTTTTCAAGTACTGGCCCACCTGGCTGGGGGTCAGGATGGTATCCTCTCTCATAGCTTCTCCTCCGCTTTTAGTGCCCGCCAGGTGAGGATAGCGGCCCCTATAGCATTGTCGGTGGAGTATCGGGGTTCCGCAAAGACAGCTCCATGGAACTGGGTCATCCCCGCCCGCAGCTGGCTGTTGGAGGCCACTCCTCCGGAACACAGCACCGGCAGACCGGGATAGCGCCGCTGGGCCTCCTGGGTGGCCCGCCAGACTACATTAACAATCGCATCTATGGTAAAGCGTGCAATGTTGGCCGGCCGCT
The DNA here is from genome assembly GCF_943192995.1 of Flintibacter muris. Classification (GTDB taxonomy): domain Bacteria; phylum Bacillota; class Clostridia; order Oscillospirales; family Oscillospiraceae; genus Lawsonibacter; species Lawsonibacter muris. The sequence goes on along the minus strand of NZ_CALPCP010000015.1, from coordinate 27,577 downwards.
CGCCTTTTGCTTTCAGGGCATTCACCTGGTTCTCCATTCCGGACAGAGAAAATGTAAGGCCTTTTAGCTTTACTCTCGGCTCATAGCAAGTATCTGCCTGGCTGTACATCTGGTCCAGAGCTCTGCCCGCCGGGAACTGGAGGCCCAGCAGCACCCCGGTCCGGTCGATGAGCTGGCCGGTGGACAGGTCGCTGGTTCCGCCAATGATTTCAGCTGCAACGGAGGCTCCCTCCGGTCTGATCAGCAGCAATTCCGTGGTTCCTCCGGACAGGTGCCAGGCCAGGAAGGGCGCGTCCAGCAGATCGATCCGTCCGGCGGACCAGGCGGCGGCGGCCAGGTGTCCCTGCTGATGGGAGTGGGCGTAAAAGGGGACGCCCAGCGTGGCGGCAATTCCCCGTCCCTGAGACTCCCCCGCCAAAAAACAGGGCATGTAGGAGCCTTCCACCGCCCTGGGACGGGTAGAGGCCCCCACGGCCCGGATATCCCGCCTCTCCCCCAGTAATCCTTCCAGCAGCTCGGGCAGGCGTTTCACATGCTGAAACAGGGCGTCGCTCTGACGCAGGCCCAGCTCGCCTGGCCGCACGTCCAGCAGGCGGCCAATATTCTCCCCTGACTGCCCGTCAAAAAGGGCGACGGAGGTGGTATAGTTGCTGGTATCCAGCCCAAGGACAGGCATTACTCTCCCTCCTGCTCAGGCTGGTTCTGTTTTTTCTCCGGTTTGGGCGGAGTATCCTCAAATTCCGCCCGGACAAAGGAGCCCAGAATACCGTTGAGGAAGGAAACAACCTCCGCCGGCTCATACTTCTTGGCAATCTCCACCGCCTCGTTGATGGCGGCGGCGTTGGGGATATCGGGCATGTACAGCACCTCATACATGGCGGTACGCATGATGGCCGCCGCCATACGAGGAATGCGGGCAAAGGCCCAGCCTACCGAGTAGCGGCCAATACAGTCGTCCAGTTCCGGCCCGTGGGCAAACACGCCCTGAACCAGGTCCCGTATGTAACGCTCCTGCTTTTCGTTGGGGAACTGCTCATAAAGGGGCAGTTCATCTGCCAATTCCTGGAACCGCTCCCGGGTCAGTTCCGCGTCCAGAATGTCCTGAGCGCTGCGGTTGTTAAAGCCCAGAGAAAAAATGATATGCATGGCGATCTCTCTCGCGCTGCTTCTTGTCATAGGTACAGCCTCCCATACTTGGTCCATAAACTTCCTAAAGTATTATATACATGAATATACAAAAAGAAAAGCCCTATTTTGAAAATCTTTTCACGGCCTGTCATTTCCTGTGCAGGTCCAGCCGATATACATATAAATTGCCTGAGCAACCACTGGTTTCCCCAATGCAACGGGGATGCGGTTTACTTTTTGGATGGCTTTTCTTAAAATAGATGGGGTGAAGATGCTATGGAATTGAAGCAAAAGCTGTCGGACCTGCGCAAGAGCAAGGGTCTGACCCAACTGGAGCTGGCCGAGATGCTGTCAGTCTCGCGCCAGGCCATATCAAGATGGGAGGTGGGAGCGGCGGTCCCCTCGCTGGACAATCTAATCAACCTGAGCGAAGTGTACGGCGTCCCGCTGGACGAGCTGGTCCGTGGTGGGATGGACCAGCCGGACCAATTTCAAGGTGGAGAGATCAGTGTGCCTCTGGCTCCCTATGATCCGGATATGCCTGACGCATACATTGTAAAGCCAGACAAGCCGAAGCGGCCAAGAACGCCCCGCCCAGAGCCAAGCTGACCGATGAGGATATCAAAGAGCTGGCTCAAAAATACAATCCTGCGTCCATGACCCGAGCATGGAAGGGGCTGTGCAGAGAGCTGCTGGACCTGAGCCAGCTTACAGAATCGGAGTATGCCTGCGCCAACCTGGACTACCGCCTGATTTCTCTGGGCTGTCACAACTCCGACGGAAGTTTTGTACGGTACCGCGGCACCGCCGAGATGGTTCTGGCCTCCCGAGCGCTGAACCAGTGGACAGGCCATCCCATGGATATTCCGGACACCGGGTCCTTCCTGCTCACCAAGTGGGGCAATCAGCTGGCTGTGGAGAAAAATCCGGACGGCACCCCCAAGTATCGGACTTCTCCCCTGTCAGTGGCCAGGCGGCCGCCTGTCAAAAGCTTAGGGAGCTGATCAACAACCTGATAGAGTCTGCTTGATTTCCAGCAAAAAACAGGGACGCTTTTCAGCGTCCCTGTTTTTTATCCATAGAACTTGTGACCGCCGATAGTAGCGATCAGCTCTTTATTCCGCGCGGCCCAGCTGTTGATGCCGGAGTCGAAATACAACGCACCCCGCGTCTCCTCCACTACGCCGCCGTCCATTACCAGCTTGGCGGCAATGGTGCTGGACTTGGAGGGGTCAGTAGCGGCCAGCACACCCGATTTATAGGTGCTGAACTGGTTTTTCTGAGCCAAAACGCCCTCCACCGTGTCGGGGAAGACAGGGTCAGCCACCCGGTTGAGCACCACATTGCCTACAGCCATCCTGCCCTCCATGGGCTGGTTGCCGCTCTCCCGCTGAATGACCCGGGACAGCCAGAACAAATCATCCTGATTGTAGAACGTGTCGCCAGGCTGGATCGCCCCGGTTCCGCTGGTTATAGTGGTCATGCCGGTAGCGGCGTCATAACCCACCTGGGCGTCAAAGGCCTTGGCGGCCACCCGCAAAGGGACAATCACCTGACCCGCCTGGGTCAGCTGTACCAGTCCGGGCACGTAGAGGTAACGTCCATTGGCCACCACATAGAGCTGGCCCACCTCAGCAGTCAAGGTCAGCTGATCGGTCACCACAGAGGCGGCGGAACCGTCCCAGCTGATCTGGGCGTTGGGCGCCAACTGACGGGCCATAACGGACAGAGACACATAGGTAACGCCATCCTGCATCTCCTTGTTCAGCTCCAAGGGGGCGGGCACGCCGTTGATAAGCAGGCTGGGGTCCCCTGTGGTGAAAGAGGGGATCAGAGGGCTTCCTTCCAGGCTAGGGGTTTTGGTGGAGTCTTCCTCCTCAACGGGGGTATTTGCGGAATCATCCTCCTCAGCCGGAGTATTCGCGGAGCCCTCCTCCTCCGCCGGATCGGTGACTTCTTCGGGTAACTGCGCTTCAGTCTCAAGCGCCGTCTCGTCAGAGACGGTGCTCTCCTCCTCTGCCAAGAGGGAGGCCGCAGGCTCAGTATCGGCCGCGGCGCCCATCAGGAGGAGCATGGCAAAGACGCTGAGCATAACGGAAATCAGCTTTCGCTTCATTGTCTGCACTCCTTTTTTGTTGCGAGTTATGTCAAAATTATGACAACCTGAGCCAGAATTATGACAATCAAAAGCAACCGCTGTTACTTTTGTAACCACATTGTAACCAATTCTGATATGCAAAACAAGGGCAAAACTGCCTAGAATTGACCGGCTGATATTGTATAAATTGTTAGAAATTCATAGGAATAACCGGTCCTTTCCCTTCTTTTTACCGTTGCTCCCATATTGTGACAGAAAATCTGTATCTGTAAAAAGGCCCGCCTCCAGAAGTAAAAAACTGGAGACGGACGTTTTCCGGTATTTAAATTCCCCGATTCAGCGTCTTGCGCAGACGGATCTTCCCTGCCAGAGCCTGATCGATCATATCCAGGAATTTTTCCCGGTCCTCTGGCAGGCCGCCCTTCAAGGGCAGATAATTGGATGCGTGGTTGCTGGTAAAATGAAGCGGATTCACGTCCAGATGCTCAATAAGCAGACGGCACTCCTCCAGTACATGGTCGGCGGAGCAGACCTCAAACCGTCCGGCCAGCACGTCCTCCCCCAGAGGGGTCCCCTTGGCGGGGGCAAAGGTCATGGCGGACAGATGCCGGGGCTTCATGGCGTTAATCATGTTAGCTGTAGATAAAATGTGCTCTTCCCAGTTTCCACCTTCGCCGTTGGCTCCGGTCATACCCAGGATGATGGTGACCCACAGATCAATACCCGCCTCCACCAGCCGCTGGCCAGCCAGCAGCATCTGCTCAGCGGAACAGCCCTTATGGATAAACTGGAGCACCTGCTCGCTGCCGCTCTCCACCCCCAGATAGGCCCGGGACAGCCCTGCCTTGTGGAGAGTACGCAGTTCCTCCGGCGTTTTGGACAGGGTACTCTTGGGCCCGGCGTAGAGAGTGACCTTCTCCAGCTTGGGAAACCGATCATAGAGTTTGCGGAGAATCTGGAGCAGCTCCTCCGTCTTCATAATAATAGCGTCTCCGTCCATAAGGAATACCCGCCGCAGCTCCGGGCCGTAGTAATTCCGGGCCATATCAATGTCCTCCAGAATCTCAGCCACCGGACGGATACGGAATTTTTTCGTTTTGTACATTCCGCAGAAGGTACACTGGTTGTTGGAGCACCCGATGGTGCATTGCAGCAGGTAGCTTTTCCACTCCCCCGGTGGACGGTAGAGCAAATCACTGTCGTAGCGCATATAGTAAGGCTCCTTTCCTTTACAGATTTTCCACCGGCTGACCGTCCCGGAAAACCTTTTTAATGTTCTTCTCCGCCTTGCTCCGGGGCAGCATGACCTCATGCCCGCAGCCTTGGCAGCGCATTTTAAAGTCCATCCCCACCCGCAGAACCAGCCACTCTTGACTGCCGCAGGGGTGTGGCTTCTTCATCTTTAGTATATCGTTGATGTGGATATCCATGCTGGCCTCCTTGCTGATTCAGTCAAAGAACTTTCCTGTAAAGCAATTTTCATTTCCAAGCGGTGTCCACCTCAAATTCATACTACTGGTCAACCATCAAAACATGAAGGCCCTTCTCCTCCAGAGCCGCTTTCATATCAGACGGCAGGGCGAGTTTGGCTGTACGATAGCCCTTGTAGTATACCCGCTTGGTTTTTCCGTTTTTCCTGACAACCCAGACCCACAGGCTATATGACAGCCGGTGGTCCAGTTCCAGCTGGTTATAGTGCAGCTCCACCCGCTCAATTTCACCGAAAGGGATGGGGTACGGCACGCCTGTGTTCAGCACCAGACAATCATTTTCAAAGAAAAACGCTCCCGCGCCCGATCTGTTTTTGAATTTACTCCGTTTGTAGACAAAAAAATAAAGTATAACACCAATAATTGCAATATAAGGTATCCAAAACAAAAAGGGATACATGCTTTGCCCCACCTTTCTTGAATCATTATAATGTATCGGCCCTCCGGTTGTCAATGACACAAAAAGGCGGACGCGCTGCGTCCGCCTTTTGACGTAAATCAATTTACTTGGCCAGGGAGGCGGTGTCGATAGCAATCATCAGCTCCTCGTTGGTGGGGATTAGCAGGACCTTAGCCTTGGAATCCGAGGCGGAGATGATGGTCTCCTTGCCCCGGACGTCATTGGCGGCGGCATCCAGCTTTACGCCCATGTACTCCAAGCCCTCGCAGACCATGGAGCGGATGGCCTTGTCGTTCTCGCCCACGCCGGCAGTGAAGATGATAGCGTCCACCCCACCCATGGCGGCGGCGTAAGCACCCACAAACTTCTTTACCTCATAGGCAAACTTCTTTTGGGCCAGAGCGGCCTTCTCATCCCCCTTGGCGGCGGCGGACTCCAGATCGCGGAAATCGGAGCTGACACAGCTCAGGCCCTCCACGCCGGACTTTTTGTTCAGCACATTCAGCATCTCGTCAATCCCCATACTGTATTTGTTCATCAGGTACTGGAGAATGCCCGCATCCAGGTCGCCGGAGCGAGTGCCCATGGGGACGCCTGCCAGAGGGGTGAAGCCCATGGTAGTATCCACGCTCTTGCCTCCGTCCACAGCGGTGATAGAGGAACCGTTGCCCAGGTGGCAGGAGATCAGCTTCAGCTGCTCAATGGGCTTGTCCAGCATGGTGGCAGCCCGCTGAGTGACGTATTTGTGGGAGGTGCCGTGGAAGCCGTAACGGCGAACCTTGTCCTTCTCGTAGTATTCATAGGGAAGAGCATACATATAGGCAGCAGGGGGCATGGTCTGATGGAAGGCGGTATCAAACACAGCCACCATGGGGGTGTCGGGCATGAGAGCCTGGCAGGCCTTGATTCCAATGATGTTGGCGGGATTGTGGAGAGGGGCCAGGGGGTTACACTCCTCAATGGCGGCCATAACCTCGTCGGTAATGAGGACAGACTTGGCAAACTTCTCACCGCCGTGGACCACACGGTGGCCAACAGCGTCAATCTCCTTCATAGAACCAATCACGCCGTTCTTGGGGTCCACAAGGGCATCCAGCACAGCCTTGATGGCCTCGTTGTGGGTGGGCATAGCCACGTCGGCCTCCTTGACGGCCTCCTTGCCCTCGGGCTTGTAGGTAAATTTGCCGTCAATTCCAATGCGCTCACACAAACCCTTGGCCAGCACCTGCTGGGTCTCGGGGTTGAGCAGCTGATACTTCAAAGAGGAACTGCCGGCGTTGATTACCAGAATATTCATGGGAATCGTCTCCTTCTCAAATCAAATTTGGGTTGCCTCAAAACGCGGAATGTACTACAATAGAGGTAACCCGGATGATACTTCTATTTTAACGCTTTTTCTCTCTTTGGACAACCACTTTTTCACATTTCATCCAAATATTTTTTATCGGGAGGCTCGCCCTTGAAAACAGTTGGGATTGTTGCCGAATATAACCCCTTTCACACCGGACACGCGTACCATATTGAGAAAACCAAAGCGCTCTTTCAGGATGAGACCGCCGTTGTGGCCGTCATGAGTGGAAATTGGGTTCAGCGGGGGGAATGTGCCATTACGGACAAATGGACCCGGACCAGAATGGCTCTGTCCGGCGGCGTTGATCTGGTGCTGGAACTGCCCACAGTATGGGCTTCCGCCTCCGCCGAAGGCTTTGCCAGGGGTGCGATGGCGATTCTACAGGCTACCGGAGTGGTAGATGTCCTCTCTTTTGGCAGTGAATGCGGGTATACAGCTCCGCTGTGGGAGCTGGCCCGGTGTCTTAACAGTCCGGTGTTCTCCCAGAGCTTGCGCCGGGAGCTTGAGCCGAAAAAGTCCTTTGCCCAGTGCCGCCGTCAGGCGGTGGAACGGCTGCTTGGTCCGGAAAGGGCCGCTCTGCTGGACTTTCCCAATAATAATCTGGGCGTAGAGTACCTGCGCTTTCTGCCTTCGGAGATGGAGGCGGTTACTGTAGCCCGACGGGGTGCGGCTCATGACAGCGGTCAGGAGCGGGATGGCTGCCCCTCTGCCTCCCTCCTGCGCGGCTGGCTCCGGGCGGGGGATGTGTCAAGTGTTTCCCCTTTTCTGTCTCTGCCCTGGAAGGGAGAGACGGCTGATATAGGACATTTGGAGCGGGCTGTCATTGCCCGGCTGCGCGCCATGACCCTGGAGGAGGTGGAATCCCTCCCGGACAGCGGGGATGGATTGGCCGCCCGACTTCTGTACGCCGCCCGGCAGACAGCCAGTCTGGAGGAGCTGTACACCCTGACCAAAACCAGAACCTACGCCCATTCCCGGGTGCGGCGGCTGGTCCTCTATGCTCTGCTGGGACTGCGGGAACGGGACCGTCCCGCCTCTCCCCCATATATTCGTGTGCTTGGCTTCAACCGTCGGGGACAGGCGCTGCTGAAAGAAATGAATCAAAAAGCGGACCTTCCCTTCTTTGTCAAGGCCGCCCATATCCACGACAGGACCTTCCGCCGCTTTTCCCCTCAGGCCCAGGCCCTGTTTGCCCTGGAAGAACGGTTTACAGATCTGTTCGCCCTGTGCTTCCCCACTCCAAAGCCAAGCGGACTGGAGTGGACCACCAGCCCTGTTTTTATAAAGTGAGCGGCCTTTGGCCGTCATTTACAGCAAAGGAGGCTCCATGAAGACCAAAAAGAAAGGTACACATCTGAACCGGATATGGCTTCAATTAGGCGCTGTGACGATCCCCTTGACACTGGTCATTCTTTTTTCTCTGCTGAAGGACAAGCAATCCCTGATGACTGGCTGGGTATTTGGTATTATGGCCCCATTGGAGCGGCTTTTGGGGCGTATTTGGTCTGTCTTTCCCTTTTCTGTGGCGGAGGCCCTCACCGTTCTGTTTCTGACCGGCTGTGTGATTTGGGTCATCCGTGCGGTTGTGCTGGTGTTCCGGCAGAGGGCGATTGTTCCCTTTCTGCGCCGGCTGATTGCTCTGGCGGCGGTGTGGCTCTGGCTGTGGGCAGGGCTGTGCTGGATGTGGAACGCCGCCTATTATATCCCCACATTTGCCCAAAGGGCGGGTCTGAACACAGAGCCCTACTCTGTTGAAGAGCTGGCCGCCGTCACCGAATACTTTGCCTGTCAGGCCGCCGCCCTGGCCGCTCAGGTACCCCGGGATGAGGAGGGCCACTTCGCCGAAGAAGTACCCAACTGCTTTCACACAGGTGTGGATATCTATCAAAATATCGCTTTAGAGTTTCCCGCGCTAAATATAAAATCTGTAAAGGCAAAACCCTTGCTCTTCTCCAGATTCCAGAGCATCTTGGGCTTTACGGGGATATACTTTCCTTTTACCGGAGAGGCAAATGTAAATGTGGACGCTCCTGCCTGCCTGCTTCCCTCCACCATTGCCCACGAGATGGCCCATCAGCGGATGGTGTCCTCTGAGCTGGAAGCCAATTTTGTGGGAATCGCCGCCTCTACCGCCTGTGACGACGTGGTCTTCCAGTATTCCGGATATCTGATGGGCCTTATCAATCTGTGCAACGCCCTCTACTCCGTCTCCCCCGAAACCTGGTATGATATCTCGAAACGCACCTTCACCCCGGAGCTGGTCATCGACTGGCAGGACAACAACTCCTATTGGGAGGCCTTGGAGTCCCCCGTGGAGAACGTGGCCGGGGACATGTATGACTCTTTTCTCAAGGGAAACAACCAGGAACTGGGAATCCGTTCCTATGGCGCCTGTGTGGACCTTCTGGTCAATTATTACAGCAAATACTTATAACGTTCATAAAGGAAGCCGCCCGTTGGGCGGCTTTTTTATGTAAACAGACCATAAATCAATCGAATCAGAAGCAGAGCCAGTACCACAAAAAACATGGGACGAATAACCTTGGCTCCACCTTTCAGAGCCAGGCTGGAGCCCACATAATTGCCAGCGATACCACAGACAGCGGCGGGAATGCCTACCACCCACATCACCTTGCCCGCAAAGGCAAAGGTAATCAGAGATGCCATATTGCTGGCTGAGTTGGCAACCTTGGTGTTTCCGGAGGCGGTGAGCAGATCAAACCGGCACATCCCGGTAAAGGCCAGCATCAAAAAGGTGCCTGCTCCAGGGCCGAAAATACCATCATACCCCCCAATAACCAGGCCGATTCCAAGGGCCATTGACATCAACTGAAGGCGGCTAAGCTCTCCGGACCGGTCTTCCTGTCCAAAATTCCGCTTCAACAGCAGAAAAACGGCCATGACTGGCACCATAATCAGCATAAAATAGTACAGCATCCGCTCCGGCATAATCAAATTGAGACGGGCGCCAATCCAAGCGCCTACCAGTGCGCCAGCCGCTCCCGTGATGGCACTGGGGATATGGACATCTCCCCGCTTCAAAAAACGTCCTGTGGACAAAAGAGTGCCAAAGACATTGCCGCACTTGTTGGTTCCTGAGGCGATATGAGCCGGCAGACCAGCAATCAAATAGGCCGGGAGGGTAATCAGTCCGCCTCCCCCCGCCACCGCATCAATCAATCCGCCCAAAAATACCAGCGGACAGACAATCATCCAAATATGTGCCAGTTCAGACAATTCCATGTTTTTCTCCTAATCTCCTTTAATTTCCTCCCAGTACCGCCTGGCAGCCTGTTCGGTCTTGTTGTCGCCATATTGATAATAGTGCGTCCCCACCAGTTCGTCCGGGAGGTACTGTTGCGCCACCCAGTGCCGCGGAAAACTGTGGGGATACTTGTAGCCCTGTTCCCGCTCCTGTCCGGCGGAGTCGGCGTGGACGTTTTGCAGCTCACGGGGGATACTTCCTGTACGGCCGGCGCGGACATCGGCCAAGGCGGCATCAATGGCCATGCAGGCGGTATTGGACTTGGGTGCAGTAGCCAGAAGGATCACCGCCTCAGCCAGAGGCAGCTTGGCCTCCGGGAGGCCGAGCTGAAGGGCGTTGTCCACGCAGGCCTTCACAATGGGAACAGCCATAGGGTACGCCAGGCCAATGTCCTCGCTGGCAGAGCATAAAATCCGCCGGATGGCGGTAATCAAGTCCCCGGCCTCCAGCAGGCGGGCCAGGTAGTGGAGGGCGGCGTCCGGATCAGAACCCCGAAGGGACTTCATAAGCGCGGAGGCGATATCAAAATGAGCGTCTCCCTCCCGGTCATAGCGCATAGCCGACTTCTGAGCGGCAGTGTGAGCGTCTTCCAAGGTGACAAGTAATTTCCCTTGCTCACGTCTGGCAGCAGTGAGGAGCAGCTCAACAGCATTCATAGCTTTTCGTACATCTCCGCCGCAGGCGGAGGCAATGTGCTCCCGAACCCCTTCCTCACAGATTACCTCCGCACCCAGCCGCTCCTCCATGATAGAGATACCCCGGTCAATGGCCGGGAGTACATCCTGAGCGGTAATCTGTTTGAACTCAAAGACGCTAGCCCGGGAAAGCACTGCTCCAAAGACAGCGAAAAATGGGTTTTCTGTGGTGGAGGCGATAAGGGTGATGCGGCCGTCCTCCATAAACTCCAGCAGAGACTGCTGCTGCTTCTTGTTGAAATACTGAATCTCATCCAGGTAAAGCAGCACCCCTTCCGGAGCCAAAAGCGTACCGATATCCGCCATAATGTCCTTGATGTCAGAGATCGAGGCGGTGGTGGCGTTGAGCCGGTGAAGGGGACGATTGGTCCGCTGGGCAATGATGTTGGCCACAGTGGTTTTGCCTGTACCGGATGGACCGTAGAAAATCAGATTTGGAACATTTCCCCCCTCCACAATGCGGCGGAGCAGGCCGTTCTTTCCTAAAATGTGGGTCTGTCCCACCACCTCGTCCAGCGACTGGGGCCGTATTTCATCCGCCAATGGGCGATATGCCATGGTTCCTCACTCCCTTCCTTAAACTGTGATTCCTGCGGCAGCCTGCATATTCTCCTTAAAAAAGTGGTTCACTAAGGCAACGGACCGTCCTACACCGATCATTGCAACAAGGGTTCCGATACCAATTCCCACAATTTCCCTGACACAGCACAGCCCTACTGCCACCGTAGTGCAAACGCAGCCCACATCAAATATATTTTTGGTGAACCCTTGACTGCGGCCTATTTTTTCCGCGATAGCCTGCACAATTCCATCTCCCGGATTGGGAACCAAGCGCATATTTACCGTCATGGCGATGCCTAGCCCAGTCAGGAAAATGGCTGCGGCCAGCACAAGCAGATTGATTCCCAGGCTGTGATCTGTACAGATATAGGGGATCAGGACATCAAACAGGTTCAGCAGGCGGCTGAAAATCAGGCTGACCACAATCTGAAGCAGTGTTGCCACCCGTTCTGTTTTATTCCGCAGGAATAACTGGACCACAACAAACAGAACATAGAGCAAAAAGGTCATATCGCCAAAGTTCAAGGAAAATATCTTGGATACACTGTAGGACACTGAGACAATGGGTGAAACACCCAACCCCGCTTTGGTGTTCAGCGTAATCCCCAGGGCCAGCACTGTCATACCCAGCCCATAAATCAACCACCGATATGGATTTTTCATGTGTGTTCGCTCCCTTTTGCTCTGCCTTCCAGGGCCCCGCTATATTGCTTCAGCGTTTTTCTCCGCTGCCGCCAGTCTGGCATGAGGGCATCCATTCGGGCATAAAACCCCGGCCCATGGTCGTGGTGAAGAAAGTGGACCAGCTCATGGAGGGCCACATAGTCCCGCAGCGCTTCCGGACACCGGGCCAGGGCGGTATTCAGGGTGATGTACCCCTGGGCCCAGTGGCAGTTGCCCCACTGACTTTTCAGCGCCCGCAGCTTCAGGGAGGGAAACGCCACGCCGCAGGGCTCCACCAAGGGGTAGACCCGCACCAGAGCCTCACCCAGAAGGCGGGCGCATTCCTCCCGGGACACCGGCGGGAGTGGTTCCGCCTGCCTCCGGTCCTGGCGGCGGATGGCGGCCAGAATCCAGCCGCTCTTCTCTTGGACAAAGCTGTCCGCCTGCTTGACTGAGCAGCGCAGGGGAACCGAGACCATAATCTCTCCCCTGGCGTCAACACGCAGGTTCAGATTTTTTACCGATTTCCGGGTCAGGGTATAGGTAATAGGCCCGTTTGGAGTGTCCACCATGCGCAGCTGAGGCAGGCCTTTGGTCACCATTTGTTCTCCACTTCCTCAGCAAAGCCTAAAAAATCTTTGACAAATACTTCTGTTCCGTCATCCAGCAGGGCCAGGCCGGTAAATTTTCCAAATACCTGGTGCTGATCTGACTTGATTACCCCGGCGTTGGCGCAGGAAGCGCGGTCCATAATGGGGTCAAAGCGCATCTCAAAGCGGCCGTCATCACTGGTGAATTCCCACTGTTCCATGTACCGCCGCTTGCGGCGGCGGCCTGGAATGCGGAAACGCACCTTGGACAGCTTGTGGGCTTTTCCGTCGTAGAACAGCATGTTCTCAGTGGCGGCGGAGGTATCCCCAAAGCCGTAACCCAGATTGAATCCGAACCGCACCCCGTCCACCATCCCGGAGGCGGAGGCCCAGTACCAGGTGTTGTGGTAGGTCCAGACCCCCCGTCCCCAGTCCAGCACAGCGAAGGTGTCAGAGGGGTCCAGCATATACTCCTTCTCCCCCACTGTCACCTTGCCTGAGGCCCGCAGGCAGTTGATCTTCTGGTTAAAGTAAAAGTGCCCCGGCTTGTCAAAGGGGGTGCAGATGACCATAGACTCCTCCGGTTCATCAGTGAGCTCAATATAGGCGTCCAAAGGGGCTCTGCCGTCAAAATGCTCCATGTGGGCGTAGAGGGACCGTTTGTCCTCCTCCCTCCGGAACAGCAGCGAATAGCCCCTCCCTCCCGACGCGCTGTCCCCCTCCATGGAAGAGGAGGGCATGCCGGTGTTTCCCATGGGCAGCAAATGCATGGGGCTTTTGGTCACCTGAGTATTTTCCCAAAAATCCAGCAGTGAAATGGAGTCCAGCCCCATGTAGCTGTTGTCCGCAATGGTCAGCGCCAGAGCAAACTGGCCGTTCATCACCAGGTAGTAGTCCCACTCTTTGATGCGCAGGGCACCCCCCTTAATCATATTCCTGTCATAGATTGGCAGCATCCGTTTGGCATATCCCGCCTCCCGCAGGTTCCCCTGCTCGTCCAGTAGAGGCTGGGCTGTGGTAATCTCGTGCTGCTCCATGGCCATATCCCCCCCCCTTATGGGTCAAAATGTGGGCCGCCTCAGGCGGCACGTCAAATTTCTTCCATTATACTGTAAAATGTTCCATTCTGCAATTCTTTTCTTGGACAGGCAAGGAATATCTTTTTTCCGCATATAGTTTCAGAGATCATTTTGGGGAAATGAGGTGTGCAGCATGGGGAAACTTGTAGGAAAATCCCAGTGCCGGGACATTTTGCTGGGCGTTGGGCTGCTGTGGGCCACAATGGCCCTGGTCCTGTGGCCGGAACAGGCTATGGGTGCTATGCGGGATGGACTCAAGCTGTGCAGCAATGTGATTCTGCCCTCCCTGTTCCCCTTTTTTGTGCTGTCCTCTCTGGTGGTAGAGCTGGGAATGTCCCGCTATCTGGGCCGGCTGTTGGAGCCGGTCATGGCGCCGCTGTTCCGGGTAAACGGTAATTGTGCCGCCGCCCTGGCCCTGGGCTTTATCGGCGGCTATCCTGTAGGAGCCCGGACAGCCATTCAGATCTACGAAAACGGACAATGTTCCCGCACTGAGGCGGAACGGATGCTGGCCTTTTGCAACAACAGCGGCCCCGCCTTCATTTTGGGCGTGGTGGGAGCGGGAGTATTTGGCAGCGGAACAGCGGGACTGCTCCTCTACCTGGCCCATCTGCTGGCATCACTAATGGTAGGGGTGCTGTTCCGTTTCTACAAGCCCGGTGAACGGCCCCAGACAAGACGGCGGCGGGGACCGGAATTTCAGGCGGCCAGCTTTCCCAAGGCCTTTACCACGTCTGTGGCCGGATCGCTGCAATCCACCTTAAATATTTGCGCGTTTATCCTGTTCTTTACCGTATTTCTACGAATTCTCGCCTACGCAGGTATTCTGACTACGGCGGCCCACATCCTGTCCGCTCTGCTGGCCCCGCTGGGAATGGACCAGACCTGGGCGGAACGGCTGCTCACCGGTCTGGTGGAGGTGTCTTCCGGGGTCTCCTCCCTGACCGATGGGACGCTGTCCGGGCGGCTGTCCATGGCAGCCTTTATGCTGGGGTGGGCAGGGGTGTCCGTCCACTGCCAGGTGCTGGCCTTTCTGGGGGACAGCGGCCTGTCCATCCGCACCTATGTGGCGGGCAAGCTGCTCCACGGAGGTATCTCCGCCTTCCTGGCACATCTGCTGTTTCGAATCATTCCGCTGAGCAGTCCGGCCTCCTTCTACCTGACTGAACAGACAGAGGCCATTGCTCATCTGGACTTCCATCAGGCGCTCACCATATCCGCCGTGGCCTCCTGGGGGGTATGGCTGGTCTTTTTGGCGCTGACCGTCTATGTGGTACAAAAAAACAGTGGAAAAGGGCGGCCGAATGTAGTATAATAGCCCCAAGAAAACTATAACAGCGGGGGGTGAGTTGCCATCAATCTCTTTCAAACATCTATCGAACCCCGGTGCGCCTACTGCGCCCGGGGACGGGAATTGGATCACGGCCAGATCGTCTGTCCGAAAAAGGGGGTCATGTCTGCCGGCTCTCATTGCGGGTCTTTTCGCTATGATCCGTTGAAGCGGGTACCCCCGCGTCCCGGTAAACTGGTTTCCAGCAGCCTGTCTGAGGAAGATTTCACGCTATAGCACATAGCAAACCCGCTGTAAAGTAATTTTCTTTACGGCGGGTTTTGTCATAAAATGGATGAAGAATTTGCAGATGCTTCGACAATGTTTACAAAAATAGTATTTCCTTCATTTTCGATCCGTAAAGCAAGAACCTTTACAGGCTGGCATGGAATATCCCAAAAACTTTTCCCGATATTCTGCCCTGTGGCGACTGCATTTTTCAACTGTCGATATTTCCTGTGACGAAGGCAGTCGCATGAGGAATTTTTCTGCGATATCTTTCTCTTTTCCTGCCGGGAAAAACACTATATAATGTGCCCATAAAGCCGTTTACGGGAAAGGAGCTACTAGATCATGGAAATGAAGATTGCTACCCGCCGGTATACCGGCCAGACTGGAAACCAGCACTGTTTCCACTATTTTCTCACCGTCGATCAGGAGGAGACCTCCTGCTTCTTCTGTGAAAACTACGGTGTACGGATTGCCGAAGAGGATGGGGACTCCACCTCTATTCCCAGAATCACCACCAGCGCCCAGCGCATTGATGAGCTAATGACCCTTCTGGTGGACAACCAGGTAGGTCCCACCGGACTTGCCGACGTTGTGGCCGATTGGCTGTAAAGTTAAAGTACTTTCCTGGAGTTCATTGCTTCTTTTCGCCAAACTTCTGCATCAGAACAACTAACAGCGCAATGATGCCCAATACAACGAAGATTCCCAGCATTCCCTGTCCCAGCATCGCAAAGGCCTGGATTAGATTTTCGCTCATATTCTATCCCTCCTATACTCAGATTATGTTGGCAAAGTATTGCAGTACCACGCCGCCGGCCACCACCGAGGCGATCTGACCGGATACGTTGGCGGCAATAGCATGCATGAGCAGGTGATTTTGAGAATCGGCCTCCTGGCCCAGCTTCTCAATGACCCGTGAGGACATAGGGAATGCCGAGATGCCCGCAGCTCCCACCATGGGGTTGATCTTGTTGTGGGGTGTAAAGATATTCAAAACTTTGACAAAGAGTACGCCCACTACGGAGTCCAGCACAAAGGCGACCAGGCCCAGCGCCATAATCATAAAGGTCTCCCACCGGACAAACTGATCCGCCTTCATAGAGAAGGAGATGGTGATGCCCAGCAGCAGTGTAATCAGGTTGGCCAGGTCATTCTGCGCTGTGTTGGACAGTGTGGACAATACGCCGCACTCCCGAATCAGGTTGCCGAACATCAGAAAGCCCACCAGTGCCACCGAAGCGGGAGCTACCAGTCCGGCGATAACTGTCACCACAATGGGGAACAGAATACGCATCCGCCGGGTAACCCCCTGGGGCCTGTAAGGCATACGCATAGCCCGGTCGTTTTTTGTGGTGACCAACTTGATGGCAAAAGGCTGGATGATGGGCACCAGCGCCATATAGGAGTAGGCGGCCACCGCAATGGCGCCCACGTAGTTGGATTTCAAGGTCTGGGACACCAGCAGGGATGTGGGACCGTCAGCGGCACCGATGATTCCGATGGAAGCGGCGTCCTTCAGGTCAAAACCCAGCAGTACGGCGATAATGATGGTCAGGAAAATACCCGCCTGAGCCGCCGCACCGCACAGGAACAGCTTGGGGTTGGCCAGCAGGGGGCCGAAGTCAATCATGGCTCCAATACCAATGAAAAGCAGCAGGGGCATGGCCTCACTGGCCTCAATGCCCGTTTCAAAAAGCCACTGGATAATGCCTGGGGTCTCCCCTATCCCGGCGCTGAACTGGTTGATGACGCCGGACAGAGGCAGATTTACCAGAATGGCGCCAAACCCCATGGGCATCAGCAGGGCCGGCTCAAAGCCCTTTTCGATAGCCAGATAGATGAGCAGACCGCCGATAACATACATAACCAGCTGCTGCCAAGTGATGGACAGAAGTCCTTGCCAGAGGAAGGAAAAATCCATATTCATGCACTCCTTTTTTCTTTATCCTTTCCAGTTTTAGAATATCTATCAAAAAAGACCTGCGTCCCGAACAGTCGGAACGCAGGTCTGGTCATTTCAGGCACAGCCAGAACGGCCTCCATGGGCCGCACATGCTTGTTGACTGGTGCCGCGCGCCGGTCAGGACGCGCCGACTACTCCCCTTTGTTGTATGGGGCATGTTACCACAGGTGATTTCGTTTGTCAAGGAAAATTTTTCATATAATTTCCCTTAACCCTGACTGCGGTCTTTTTGGGGCACCATGATTCTCAGATGGGAGCCCTCGCCGCACTTGCCCTTCTCGTCGTGGACCTGGATATCAAACCACATTTTCCGCCGCTCGATCTCCCGCAAGGTGGCGGTGGCGGTCACCTTCATACCCACAGGGGTGGGGGCCAGATGGCGGACGTGGGCCTCCGCGCCCACGGTGGTCATCCCCTCGTCCAGATACTCCTGGGCCAGCTCCAGGGCACAGGCCTCCATCAGGGCCAGCATGTTGGGGGTGGACAGAATCTTTGATCCCGCCGTTCCAATGCGCTTGGCAGTCATAGTGTCGTCTACCGTCCAGGTTAGACTGTGCTGAGTGGGTTTTTCCATTTGTCACATCTCCTTTTCAAAAATCAAGTCCAGTTCTGTGAGAGCGCCGTTTCTCCACACGACCGGAAGAAAGCCCGCATAGCGCCAGCCATCCTCAGCCCGGCAAGCAATCACTTCTTCATAGCCTTTTGCTTTTAAGTTAATAAATCCCTCAACATAGATTCTCTCATATTCATAGGTATACATAAAATTCTCTCCATATGCCGCATGTTTGCCACTACCAGTTTTCTATCTCACGCTTGTGCAGCTCATCTTTGTTTATCCGCCATACTAAGCGTTTTGCCTCCCATTTCTCTCTTCTCAGCTGATTCAAGCGTGCATGCTGGCAATACCAGTGCCGCGCAAAACGGTCAGTATAGAAATTTTTTCTGTAATGGTTTCCCTTCTCCATATTGCTCACCAAATTATCGAAACGGCTTCCCCTCCCCGTCCAGTACCTCACGGCGGTGGAAGGTGACGAAATCGGGGATATATTCCGGATACTCCGCGCAAAAAGCGGCTCGGATTAGCTCTGGGTTGAGGCCGGGGTTCTGGGCGGAAGTCACCAGGTCCACCATCATGGTATCGCTTTGACACTCAATGTGCCAACTGCGGACACATGGAATGATATCTACCTCTGTAAAGCCGGCTTTCGCCTTGTTAGACTTCTTCTTCACCACCAGGCTCTCCTTACTGAGCAGGGCCGCCATGGCGGGTTCTGTCTCCTGCGGACGGCCCTCAGGGTAGTCAAAGGTCATGATATAGTTGACATAACGCAATTCTTTCAGCTTCCGCTCCACCGGATAGCACTGGTGGACGATAATCCCCTCCGGCATGGCGGCGGTGAGACGCTGGGGCACCTCCTCATAGCTTGTCCCCTCCAGCAATCCAAACTCCAGAATCTCGCACTGGCTGGAAAATCCCACCGACAGGGGCAGAGCGATGGACACAAAGGGGTGGGGGTTGAAGCCTTCGGTATGCTTGATCGGTATCTTTGCCCTTGCAAAGGCCCGCTGAAAGGTGCGCATCAGGTCCAGATGGGAGATATACCGGGCCCGTCCCGTTTTGGTAAACAGCAGCCGGTCAGCCACAGCGGCCACCTCCTGTCATCAACTTAATGGCTCCGCAGCCGGAGCAGCGGGTCCGGCAGTCCGGTGTGGTCTGAGACGCATAGCACTGCTCCCGCTCCCGCCACAGGAAATCAGTGTCCACCCCTGTTGACAGCCGGCACCAAGGAAATACCTCCTCCCGGGGCCGTTCCCGGTGGGCGTAAAAATCCCCGTCCAGACCGCAGGCCGCCAGCCCGTCCAGCCAGCGCTGGTAGTCAAAATATTCCGTCCAGGAGTCCATCTTTCCCCCGTGTTCCCATACCCACTCCAGCACGTTGGCCAGCCGCCGGTCTCCCCGGGACAAAATGGCCTCCAGGTAGCTGGTCTGGGGATCGTGCCAGTTATAGGTGATGGACTTGTCCCGTTTCAGGGCGTCCCGAAGCAGGTTTACCCGCCGCTGGTACTCCTCCACAGGAATTTGAGCCTCCCACTGGAAAGCAGTGTGGGGCTTAGGCACAAACCAGGAGGTGGACACAGTAATCCTTACCCCTCTG
The DNA here is from genome assembly GCF_943192995.1 of Flintibacter muris. Classification (GTDB taxonomy): domain Bacteria; phylum Bacillota; class Clostridia; order Oscillospirales; family Oscillospiraceae; genus Lawsonibacter; species Lawsonibacter muris. Next base: position 8,577 of record NZ_CALPCP010000015.1, on the reverse strand, counting down.
GCCTTGTTGGGCGAATACTCCCGCCAGGTGAAGTAGACCTTCCGGGCCAGGTCGGCAATGCCCAGCACGTCCTCATCAGTCTCGGTGGGCAGACCCAGCATAAAGTACAGCTTTACCCCGCTCCAGCCCCCAGCGAAGGCGGTTTTGCAGGACTGGAGCAGCTCCTCTTCCCGCAAATTTTTATTGATGGCGTCCCGCAGACGCTGTGTGCCTGCCTCAGGAGCAAAGGTCAGCCCGCCCCGGCGCACCCGCTGGAGCCGCTCCATCAGCCCCATGGAGAAGGTGTCAGCCCGCAGAGAGGGCAGTGACAGCCCGATATCCCGGGGGGCGCAGTAGTCCAGCAGCTCGTCGCACAGGGGAAGCAGGTCGGGGTAGTCGGTGGAGGACAGGGATGACAGGGTCATCTCCTGATAGCCTGAGTCCTCACAGGCGGCCTTGCCGTATTGGGCCAGCAGCTCCGGGCTGCGGGAGCGGACAGGGCGGTAGACATAGCCCGCCTGACAGAACCGGCAGCCCCGGATACAGCCCCGGAACAGCTCCAGCATCACCCGGTCATGGACGATCTCGGTGGAGGGAATAATGGTTTTGACCGGAAAATAGGCCTGATCCATGTCCTGAATAATCCGCTTTGTGATAGTTTCAGGAGCACCACTTCCCGCTTTTATGTCAACTGATTGCAGTGTACCGTCCTCCCGATACACTGGCTCATACAGGGAAGGCACATAGATACCCTCAATTTTGGCCGCCTCCTGCAAAAACTCAGCCTTGGACCAGCCCTCGTCCCGGGCCTGACGGTACAGGTCGATATATTCCAGGGTAACCTCTTCCCCCTCGCCCAGCACAAAGAAGTCAACAAAGGGGGCAAGGGGCTCCGGATTGTAACAGCAGGTCCCCCCCGCTACAATCAGCGGGGAAAAGTCGGGCCGGTCCGCGCTGCGCAGGGCCAGACCAGCCAGGTCCAGCATATTGAGCACATTAGTATACGCCATCTCGTAGCCCAAGGAAAAGCCAATAATATCAAACTCGGCAACGGGGTCGCCGCTCTCCAGCCCATAAAGAAGCAGACCCTCACGGCGCAGCTGCTCCTCCATATCGCCCCAGGGGGCAAAGCAGCGTTCACACCAGATATCAGGCCGCTCATTCATCACCCCGTAGAGGATGCGGCAGCCCAGATTGGACATACCAATCTCATAGGTGTCAGGAAAACACAAGGCATAGCGGATATCCACTTTGCTCCTGTCCTTGACCACAGCGTTATATTCCCCGCCTGTGTATCGAGCGGGCTTTTGCACGTTCGGCAGAATGTGCTCTAAGGTACGGTTCATCATGCAACCCCCAGATCATAAGTAAAACACAAGGGTTATTGTACCTTTTTCCTGCCCCGCTGGCAAGCTTTATTTCTGGGAAACTGATAAATATTTTGGCGCAGAAAGACAGCTGTCAGCCAAAAAGCCACCAACAGCAGGGTTATATTCCCCCTAAAAAGGGCCAAACACAGCCCTGCTGCCAGTGCCCCGGCAGTACACAGACAGTCCAGCCATCTGCCCGCCCGGTCCGCCAGGTCAGGGCCGGCCAACAAAGTCAAGGTGCAGTACAACGCCCGCCCCCCGTCCAGCCGTCCCACTGGCAGCAGATTGAACAGCGCCAGCACCAGGTTGAGCCCGGCAAAGTTCAGCCCCTTTTGAACATGGCAGCAGACAAGAGCAAATAGCAGGTTGGTTCCAGGTCCTGCCAGGGCGGACAATCCCTCCTGCCAGTAGCCAAGCGGACGAGCCAGAACCAATTCCGCTCCAACAGCTGTCAAGCGAATTCCCTTGATATCTCCGCCAAGCCGACGGATGGCTATCACATGCCCCATCTCATGGAGCCCGCACGCTGTCAGCGCCATGGGGATTAAAAACGAACGATCCAGATAGTTCAGCCAGGCCAGCATCATTAAAAAGCCAACCGTCACCTCTACCCTGCCCAATTTCATCATGGCTCCAGATAGTCCACATAATAGATAGGATTCAAATGCAGCTTATTGTATTTCAGCTCCAAATGAAGATGGGGCCCGGTAGCTGAACCGGAGGAGCCGACCTCGGCCACCTTTTCCCCCAATTCCACCGTCTGCCCCTTGGAGACCAGAATCTTGCTGCAATGCGCATAAAAAGACTTAATTCCATTCCCATGGTCTATCTGAAAATACAGGCCGTAGGAGTCGTCCTGACCAATGTACTCCACCGTCCCAGCTGCGAAAGCGGTAATAGGGTCTCCATTTTGTCCGCCGATATCGATCCCGCCATGGAACTGGTAGCGTCCGTTAATGGGGTGGTCCCGGTAGCCATATTCAGAGTTTAGATGGCCTATCACCGGGGTAACTGTCTCTAACTCCCCCAGGGACAGCTGGTCCATTGTATAATTGCTGGGCAGAGCCTCGCCACTATAATCGGAAACCATAATCACTGTTCCAACCGCAGGAACGGAAGGCGCTTCTTCCGGAGCAGCTATTTCATCCGTTGGCTCCTCCAGGACTGGTACCGTTTCTGTGTCGGGTCTCGTTACCTCCCAACCATATTGGCTGGTACTGGCATAGTGGATGGTACCAGCCGCAATGTCTGCCCCTTGGCTGAGAAACCGCAGTTCTTCACTGCGTGTATCCGACGTCAGCGGCGGGGGTGTAAAGGCAACCTGTTCCACTGGCTCGTCCTGTCCGCCCGCACCAAATACCTCTATACAGAAGGCCCCTAGGTCGGCCAGTACGGTGTCCCCAGCAGCCAGAGACTCCCCCAGTTCTGCCAAAGCTTCCTGGAAATCCAGATCAGCAGTAATAAGGGACAGCAGATCATCCCGTACCTGTTCCAGCCTTTGGGGAAAAATTCCTTTCCACACAGAGACAGCCAAAAATAGCACTAGACAGACCGCCAGCTGGAGCAGCCGAACCCGCTCCTGGCTGGATGTCCCCTGCCGTTGGCTCCGCATTGGCGAGCTGCTGTAAGTCCGGACGCTTCTTCTGTGGTTGATTGCTTGTGTACCCTGGTTGTACATGACCGTCCCTCCTCTGCTCTTTTTGCCAGTCTATTCCGGAAAGATACGGAATATTCTTCTTGACAGATGAAGGAAAAACAAATATAATAACCTAGCTAACTAAATCCGGGTGTGGCGAAGCTTGGTATCGCGCTTGGTTCGGGTCCAAGAGGCCGTGGGTTCAAATCCCGCCACTCGGACCAAAAATCCGCTGAAATTTAATTATTTCAGCGGATTTTTGCAACTTTTTCAGTGAGTCAAATTTTTTGACCCATTATCTGACCCATTAAGTGACCCATTCAGCGATAGACGGAGCTGGATGTATTGGACGATTTTAGGTATGATGGGGGTTCTTTCAGTGGAAAACAACGCAGCCTATGGAAAAAATGTCCGACGAGGAAAAAGCCGCTGTTCCAACCAAGTTCTACTTCTCCCTATATGATGATCTGACGATCACCTTGGAAGATGTCTTTGCTGATACGTTTTGACGGTTCGGCCTTTACAGCGTCATCTCCATAAAACTACCCATCTTCTCTGCAGCCTCCTGCTGCATTTTTGCGGTGACGTGAGTGTAGGTGTCCAGAGCAAAGCCAGAAGAAAAATGCCCCAACATTTGGGACAGCGTCTTGATATCCACTCCATTTTGCAGGGCAACTGTTGCGAAAGTATGCCTCAGATCGTGAAATCGAACACTTTCTATACCGGATTCTTGCAAAAGCTTCTTGTGGATACGGCCTGCTGTGTCCGGGTGGTACATGGTCCCAGTCACTGGAGACGGGAACATGTACGGGCTGTCAGGATGGAGCGCATGTTCCCGGAACAGCAGTTCCACCGTCTGTTGAGGGATGGCCACCTTGCGGATGGAATACTTCGTTTTTGGAGCGGAAACCTTCAGCTCTCCGTGACGTCCCGAGACGGATTTGCTCACTGAAATAGTGCGCTGTTCCAGGTCCAGGTCGTTCCACAGTAGAGCCAGAAGTTCTCCCCTGCGCAGACCGCTGGTCAGCTCCAGGTAGAACATAGGCAGGACGTTGTGTTCTTCCGCAGCGTGGAGATAGGCACCGATCTGCTCCGGCTGGATGACCTTCATCTCCTTTTTCTCCACCTTCGGCGGGATACAGCCGTCGGTGGGGTTTTTGTTTAGGAGGCCCTCCTTCACAGCCTGGTCCAGAGCGATGTGGAACATCATATGGATATTGCGGACGGTCTTTTGACTCAGTCCGGTACCGGCCCGCTTGTTCTGAGCGACGCAACCACTGGTCCGCAGGTCCTGATACATCTTCTGTATCCGAAGGCTGGTCAGTTTTTCCAGCGGGACATCGCCGATACTGGGGATCAGGTGCTTTTCCAGAAAATTGGTGTACTGATCCTGGGTGGCCTCCCGGAGGTTCGGCTTGGAGTACATCTCAAACCAGGTGCGGAGCCACTCCCCTGTCGTATACTTGACGACAGGCTGAGGCGGTTCTTTGACGGACTCAGCCAGAAGTTCTTCCGGCTCCATTCGCATGTTTTTGATTGCTTCCCGGAGTTTCGCCCTGCACTCTGTCTACGTCCTCGCCAGAACGTTACGGTAGATCAGCTTCCCGGTCTCCGGGTCCCGTCCGGTGGTGTACCGGCCCTTCCAGCGGCCATCACCGCGCTTGCGGAGGCTCCCCTCTCCCCTGGCTCTGCGCTTTGCCATCCTGCTCCCCTCCTTAACTGCACAGCTCGTTCATAGCGACCCTGGCCTCAATCCAGGCCAGCAGCTTGTCCTTGGAGACCACGATCCGGCAGCCCACCAGCATGGCAGGGAAGTTCTTGCAGTGGGCCAGTTCGTAGGCACTGGCTCGGGAGATGTTCAGCACTGCCGCTACTTGGGAGACCGACAGCATGATCGGCAAATCCTTCACAGACGTAAAACTATTCTTCTTCATGTTCTTTCGCTCCTTATCTCATTTTAAGTCTATGCAAAAACGCTAATTGCCGCTGAAACAGCAATTAGCGTTTTTCGTTATATTTTAGGTTCTCAATTGTTTTGCGAACACTTCACAGCGTCAATAGCCAGCACAATCATCAGGCAGTATAACGCATCCTCCGGACGGCTGATATCCATGCTGTAGGTATCGGTCCAATTCCAAAACTCCTTTGACAGCCGCATAACTACCCGATCTCTGTTCATAACAGCGTAGTCCCACTCCCAAAAGTTTCCTTCCACTGTCCAGCCGTTGCAATCCAGATGAAACTTGGGACGAAGCAGCGTAAATTCCTTCTGAATTTCGCCAACGAACTGTTCATCTATGTATAGTTCAAATTTAGGCAGCCAAGTCAGAACTCGCTCCTGCACACGCCCAAGCGGGTTTCCCATTGCGTCATAAATTTGGAGCCGGTGTCCCCAACTCAATTCTCCTTTGACCACATAGACGGTGTTCCCGTTTTCATCAAAGATATCGTAGCTGTCAAACCAGGAAAAGAATCTTTGTTTGAATAACAGCCGCATTTACATCGCCCCTCCTATCCCCACAAAAACCTCCAGAAGTCCCTGGCACCCAGCCAGCAATCCTGCCAAGTGGCCTCAAAGTCCCCAGTATACCATGGGTCAGCGACCTCGTCGCCGGGACGGCCCGCATATTCCAAGAGCAGATGAATCTTGCCGTCGTAGTCACCGCCACAGATGCGGTACATGCTCCGGATATTGGCTTTGTCCATCCCGATCAGGAGATCGAATTGGTCGTAGTCCTCGGTGCTGGTAGCTGCGGATTCGATGTGAAATTGGCTCTCCAGACCCGCTTTTTCACCAGATCCTTCATGATGAACTCGGCCATTGGGCTCCGGCATATATTCCCATGGCAGACGAAAAGTATCTTAATCATAATAAAAATTCCTCCTGAAATGCGTTGATTTGCCGTGTTTTGGCACGTTTTGCGGGGTTTATTTTTCCGAAGAAAATTGTTAAAAAAATCACAGAATGAGCAAAACGAGGCAAAATGTGGCAAGTTGAAGCCATCAATCGTAGTAAAAACGTAGTAAGAATTGGGAGGTTTTACTACTGCATTTATTTGTCTTCTCATTTTTATAAATATGTATAGCCTATCCCCTTTGCATTCAGGTACGATTTCAATTCCTCTATCAATTTACTATTACATTTATCCCCAAAAATAATTTTTGAAATATTTAAGTCAAAATCTACATATGGCTTTGCGATTCCCTTATAGCCTAATCGTTCCTTAATATTCATTTCAATTGTGCCACCATTCACTTCCCCCAGGTCATATGGGCAATAAAGCATCCTTACTTACATCTCTTGACAAGGGCACACAGCCCATAGTCAAGTACGATGGATAGTTGAAAATCAGATTTTCCACTCAATAGCGACACATTCACCCGTTGCGCGGATTTGAGAGATAAGGCCGTCAGCCACCTGCCGCCTATCGTCAAAGTCAATCTCTTCCCAGCGGTTCAGGTACACCGACAACCGCTCAATCTGTTCCGGCGACATGGTTTCCGCAGACAGGGCCGCGATTTCCTTTGACAGCGTCTGCCGCTGTGCGTCCAATTCCTCAATCTTGGTGTTGGCGTAGGAGATCAAAACCGCGCTGGCCTCGGTCAGGGTATTCAGCAGCTTTTCAATTTCATCCTCCACACGGGCCAGCTCCACATTTAAGGCGGTGAGCTTGGGATTGACCTTTTCCCGCTTGCCCGTCAGGGTTTGGAATTGTGCCAGCTTCTTCACCATTTCGCCGTAAATAAACCGCTCAAATTCCCTGGTGCGGAGCGTCCCACAGCCCGGACAGCTCTTGTTGTCCGCCCGCTTGGAGCATCGCAGGTATTGAACGCCTGACGGGTTCCCTACGCTCATTAAGGCGTACCCACAGCGGCCACACTTCACTTTCCCGGCCAGCCAGGTATTTTTCGCCTTGCGTCCGTTCTGGAACGTGGTGTTCGCCATCAGCTTTTTCCGACAGCGGAGCCACACATCCGCCGATACCAGCCCCTCGCTGGGGGCCACCACAAGGATCTGGTCTTTCAGGTGCTTGTTTTTTCGTTCCTGCACGTCCCGGCCCTGGTAGAGATAACAGCCGTTTGTCCCCGCGAAGTCCGCCGCCTCGTTGATTACCACCGTCCCCTGGCTTTTGAAAAACTCGTACAAAAGCCCCGCATCCTCGGGGGATGCGGGGCGCAGCAGATGACGGATGGGAGTTTCGGGGCAGCGGATTTTTTCCTCAGCGCAAAACTCTGCCAGAGTGGGGCTTGTCCCGGTCATCTGGAACATATTTTTGACCAGCCGGAATTGAGAACGCCTGTTTTTCAGCGGCAGGTAGGAGAGGATCGAACCAAAATGGTTTTCCTCTGCCTTGTCCACCAGGGCATGAGGCTCGTCCGGATGCCGGGCTGTACCCCGTAGGTCGTAACAGTACCAGCTCTGGGGCACATCCTCACGGGGGATGGGCTTGGTACTGTACAACACTGAGGCCCCAAACAGATGAGCGCCCAGCAGTTTGTCCTTGTAGATGTTAATCTGCAATGGATTCACTTCCTTTCTTAGATTTTGCAGCAATCACAAATACCACACCTTTGCTGGAAAGTCCAGCTTTTTTACACCATCATCTGCTCAAACTCCGGCTCGGGCGGGAAAGGCTTGCTCAAACGGCGCACCTGGCCGAATCCGGTTTGACGGACCCCATCCTCCTCCATCATGGCTCTGCCAAACTGGTCGAAATCCATATAGCCGTCTATGGTATCCAGCAGTTCGTCATCCGCACCGATCCGACGCAGAGCCTGACGGCCATACTCACGCTCACTGCCAGAGATCAGCTCATAGTCATCGATGTCTATGGCCATATCAAGAGCCACGGTGAAGGTGGACGGCTCCTCTACCTCCAGCGCGGCGCAGTATTTGTTCACCTCGCCGTGTGCCTTTAGCTGCCGGAGACAAAAGGCCATCTCATTGGCGTCCTCCACACTGATGCAGTCTCTGGGGATCAACCGGTCTAAACTGGGGACTACATAATCAACGCCGGCGATCACCGCCTGGGAGAAGTCCTCCACATCCAGCGCCCTTTTTGCCTGCTCCAGCTGTTCCTCGGAAGCGGGAAGGATCAGGGTATCACTTTGCTTCAAAGACATGAGCGTCAGGACGATGGCTTTTGGCGCTTCGGCCTGTACGGGGGCTTGTTCCCGCCGTTTAATGAAGCCATTGGATGTGTGCATCCCGCCAAGGACATTCCGCTGTTCCGCGCCGATCTTGGCGTAGTCCAGATAGGGCTGGGTCTCCTCGGGAAAGGAAAATTTCCCGGTAATGGGTGCGGTGTCCACCAAAAAATGCCCCAAGTCCTCATCTGTCTTGATCCTGGGAAATATTTCGTACTGATCCAGGCCAGTTATGATGCGCAGAACATCATTTAAATTATCAACTCGTTCCAGCGCCAGCGCCCCGCCGAGGAATTTCAGCCTTTCGCTGTCCATATGGTCTATCACCTCAGCCAATTGGTTGAGCTTTTGGATTCCAGCTTCCGTATTCAGGTCATCGACCCTGACACGTCCGGTCAGAACTTGTGCCGGGCCTTCACCGTCGATGCCTCTTACCAGGCCATA
>NZ_CALPCP010000014.1 GCF_943192995.1 Flintibacter muris | reverse complement strand
GCTCGCATACCTGCGTCTCTCATTTTTCTGTATCATACCCTCATTATAGCACCTTTTTATCTATTGGTACAGCTTCTAAATGAAGAAATTAACCGACAGGAAGAACAGGCAGAGAACATTGAACGGTTCATTAGTAAGGTACATGAGTATCTTGACATGGACGAACTGACACCCGCCGTATTGAATGACATGGTGAAAGCAGTTTACGTCCATATGCCGGACACTTCAAACGGACACAGGGAACAGCAGATTGACATATCCTATGACCTTGTGGGAATACTCCCCGCGTCCCTGCTGAACGACTTACAAAACGGAGAAACGGCATAGCCAACGCTACGCCGTTTCCAAAAAACAAATCTAATACTGTCTTACGAGTATCTAACTTATGAGAGACAGTTTTGCTTTCATTGTCTCTCATATGAATGGCTCCTATTAGGAACACTGTAATATCAAGGGTTTCAGGACTTTTTCATAACTTTTCTGGTGTTTTAAGGAAATGAGAATGGACAAAATCTTGGTGTCTAGTGGTATGTGGTTGGTGCCTTTTGGTAATGTCAAGTAGGGAACAAGAAAAAGTGTATCTTCTTTTCAGTTCTTTATCTTCTAATTCCCCAACAGGTAAAATGATTCTTGGACGAAAGAAACCAATCAGCATAGGGGAAGCAATCAACGGATTACAGGATAGTTCCACTCTTGTGTTAATATTCAGTTTTTCTTCACAATCAGATAGCAGATTCAAAATCTTTATATCCGATACCTCTTTATTTCCTGCTTTGATGTATTGGATAAAGCCTTGATAAACCGTTATCTTATGGACAAATAAAACCAGTGCCAATGCTGACCAGATAAAAAACAGGCAGACGTATATATTAAAAGGCTCACGCATGGCAGTGTCATAGCAGACACTGCCCGAACAGCGCAAGCCCTTTTCCATTCTGGACTTGAAAACAGCCTTGATTTTGCGGCTGGTGTCGGCAACGTACCACTCGTTTATCACGTCACGGAAGATAGACATAATATCAAAGCCGTTGGCGGTGTCAAGGTTGTCATTTGCGGCAATAAAACGCACATGGTACTCGTCAAAGGTGCGCTTTAATAGCCCCACTTCAACCACGTCACGCCCGATTCGGCTCTGGTCTTTGATGATAACCGTTGCCACGTTCCCCGCCCGGATTTCGTCTAACATAGCGTCCAGCCCCGGACGCTTGAAAGTAGTTCCCCGGATTCCGTCATCCGTAAAGAACCACAGATTTGACCAAGTCATAAAGTGTTTTTAGCTCTCTCTATTTGGTTGTAAAAATGAGCAGTCACGCTTTATTTTTTCAATAGCTTGTCCCCCAAAAGTGTTCTTACGGCACCGCGCCCCACGTGGTGGAGCCCAAATATCCTGGTGCGGTGGAGCGTTATGTGAATATGGGGGACTGTTACAACAAAGAGTTTCTTTGGCCGCTGCGCAAGGAGATTATGGACTGCATGGTTGGTTACAAGGGCTGCTATCAGCGGGCCTACCGCTGTTTGGGGGCGGCGGCGGAGATTATGGAAGACCAGCGCTCCGTGCTGCTCACCGACGCTCTGTCCCAAAAGCTGGCCAAGCGGGCCCGCGGCATTCTCACCCGGGAAGTCCCCCGGCGGAAAGCCGAGGCGTCTGGACGGGTCAAGCTGCGCTTTCTGGGCGCAATCACCCACCAGGGGCCTGTATGCCTGTACGACACCGCCCTGGCCCAGTGCGGGCGGGTGTATGCCCTGACGGACATCTGCGGGCTGGCCCACGAACTGCTCATTCATCTGCTGGCCGGGGTGACGGCCAACGGCTATGACGTGGTAGCCTGTCCCGACCCCATGGCGCCCGACCGTCTGGCTCATCTGCTGGTGCCCCGGTTAGGGCTGGCTTTCCTCACTGTCTCCGCCGGTCTGCCCCTTCCGACAGCGCCCTACCGCCGTATCCGCCTGGAAGCGGCGGCAGATGGGGAGGCCCTGCGGCGCAGCCGGCCCCGGCTTCGGTTTGCCAGAAAGGTATCCGCCGCCCTTGTGGAGGAGGCGGTATCCTCCCTGGCCCAGGCCAAGGCTATGCACGATGATCTGGAAGCCATCTACAACCCCCATGTGGATTTCGGACTGGTGGACGAAATTGCCCAGGATATCTGGGAGGAAATTCTCAGCTTCTGAACAGACGGCAGCCGGCCCTCCCCGGAAAGGAGGGCCGGCGCTTATACTGTATACCAGGGGAAACTCCCCAAAAATCTGAACATTTCACTTAAAATACTGCGGATATGCCGCCCGGATGGTGGGTAAATCAATTTTGTAACGGTTCAGGTGAAGGGTCATCAGCTCCTGGGCCCCTTTGGCGTCCTTCCGGCAAATCAGATCTACCAGATCCTGGTGGTCCTGGACCACCTTCAGGTCCTTTACCGAGGACAGGGCCATCCCCCGCACCCGGTCAAAGTGGATGGCGATATTCTGGATCAGCTGAAACACCCGGGACTTTTTGGCAATCTCAAACAGCATGCCATGAAACTGATTGTCCAAGGCCATGAGCTCATTGGTGTAGGTGCCGTCCAGATAGAAGCTTTGCAGGCGGATATTGGCGTTGAGACGCTCGATATCCATGGGGCCGGCCATCTCACACACCAGCTCCACCACAGCGCACTCCAGCAGATTGCGCATAAAGCGGGACTCCTCCACCAGCTCGGAATTGATAAGGGGGACTGTACTTTTGCGCTGGGGGTGAATCTCCACAATCTCCACCTTGGACAGCTCAATCAGGGCCTCCCGCACCGGAGTGCGGGACAGGCCCATCTCGGCGGCCAGCTCATTCTCGCTGATCTGACTGCCGGGGGCCAGCTCCAGATTGATAATATTCTCTTTGATGTTGCGCAGAGCATAGTCCCGGCCGCTCTCCCGGGGCAGGCGTTCTAACAGTTTCATACAGACTCCTATATCCGTGACGGACTTGTTTGGGCACATTGTCTTTACTTTAGCACAACTGCGGCGATTTGTCTACTAGTATACCGGAAAAAGCCAGGGACTCCGCCCGCCGGCGAAGTCCCCGCTGTGGAAAGAGCGCTGTGTCACGGCTGTTTGCCGATATAGGCCAGAATGCCGCCGTCCACATAGAGGATGTGGCCGTTGACAAAGTTGGAGGCGTCGGAAGCCAGGAATACCGCCGGGCCCATCAGGTCCTCCGGCTCGCCCCAGCGGGCGGCGGGGGTTTTGGAGATGATGAACTGATCGAAGGGGTGGCGGCTGCCGTCGGGCTGGCGCTCCCGGAGGGGGGCGGTTTGGGGGGTGGCAATGTAGCCTGGGCCGATACCGTTGCACTGGATATTGGCTCCGCCGTACTCGGCGCAGATATTCCGGGTGAGCATCTTCAGCCCGCCCTTGGCGGAAGCGTAGGCGGAGACGGTCTCCCGGCCCAGCTCACTCATCATGGAGCAGATGTTGATGATTTTGCCATGTCCCTTTTTCAGCATTCCGGGGATAACCGCCTTGGCACAGATAAAGGGGCCCACCAGGTCGATATCCACCACTTGGCGGAAGTCCTCGGTGGACATCTCCGCCATGGGAATACGCTTGATGATGCCGGCGTTGTTTACCAGAATGTCCACGCCGCCCAGGTCGGCCTCAATTTTGGCCACCAGCTCCGCCACCTGTTTCTCATCCGTGACGTCGGCAATATAACCCTGGGCCTGGATGCCCTTGGCCTCATAGCTTTCCATGGCCTTGTCCAGGTTGGACTGGCTGCGGCAGTTGAAGACAATCTTTGCCCCTGCGGCCGCCAGAGCTTCAGCGATAGCAAAGCCGATTCCGTAGGCGCCGCCGGTGACCAGGGCGGTTTTTCCCTCCAGGGAAAAGAGCTGTTTCATGTCCATACGATTACCTCATTTCAAATCAGCGGTGGGGATCACGTCCATGTCGTCAAAGGCCTGATTTTCTCCCCCCATGGCCCAGATAAAGGTGTAGCTGGCGGTGCCCGCCCCTGCGTGGATGGACCAGGAGGGGGAGATTACCGCGTCAAAATTCTGCATCACCAGGTGGCGGGTCTCTTGAGGCTGGCCCATCATGTGGAACACCACCTGATCCTGGGGAATTTCAAAGTAGGTGTATACCTCCATCCGCCGCTCGTGGGTGTGGGCAGGCATGGTATTCCAAACGCTGCCGGGGGACAGCCGGGTCAGACCCATGGAGAGCTGGCAGGTTTCCAGCACATCGGGGTGGATGAACTGGTTGATGACCCGCTGGTTGGACAGCTCCGCCTGGCCGCAGGGGCGGTGGTTGGCGCTGTCCATAGTAAGCAGTGTGGTTTTAAACGCCCTGTGGGCGGGGGCGGAGACCAGGTAGAATCTGGCGGGATCGGCCCCGTCCTCGCTGCCAAAGCAGACCTTTTCAGCGCCCTTGGTGATATAGAGGCAGTCCTCATAGCCCAGGTCATAGCGCTCGCCGTCCACCTCGATAAAGCCGCGGCCTCCCAGATTGAACACACCCGCCTCCCGGCGCTCCAGAAAATACCGCGTGCCAAAGTTGGCCCATACGTCAATCCCCTTGTCGATAGGTACCCTCTCGCTCACCGGCATGATGCCCATTACCACCATGCGGTCCACATGGGAATAGGTGGCCTTTACTGTGTCCGGCACGTACAAACCGGTAATCAGGAACTCGTCTCTCAGCTCCTGGGTGGTATACCGCTTTACGTCGTTGGGACTTGCGGAATAGCGAATATCCATATTTTTAACCTCTTCTGTGAAATTCCCTCAAAAACCTTGGACAAAGCCGGGCAGATGGAATATAATAGCGTATCGGGAATTTACAAATATCCGGCTCTCTCCTTCGCTCCGATTATACACTTTTTATCCCCCCGTGTACAGCCAAAAACCATATTTTTCCCATCAAATATGCAGGAGGAACAGAAGATGAAACATGCAAACCCCATTCGTCCCCTGGCCGGCTCCCCCCGTTTTATCACCATTGGAGAGATCATGCTCCGTCTGACGCCCCCCAACTACGAGAAGATTCGGGTGGCCACCAGCTTTGAGGCCAGCTACGGGGGCAGTGAGGCCAACATTGCTCTGGCCCTGGCCAACCTGGGGGTGGACAGCACCTTCTTTTCCGTTGTTCCCAACAACAGCCTGGGGAAGAGCGCCGTCCGGATGCTGCGCTCCAACGACGTCCACTGCACTCCCATGATCCTCAGCAGCAGAGAGGAGACCCCCACCCACCGCCTGGGCACCTACTATCTGGAGACAGGCTACGGCATCCGCCCCAGCAAGGTCACCTACGACCGGCGGCACAGCGCCATCACCGAGTATGACTTCTCCACCGTGGACCTGGACGCCCTTCTGGAGGGCTACCACTGGCTCCACCTCAGCGGTATTACCCCCGCCCTGTCCCCCAGCTGCGCCCAGCTCATTCTGGACTGTATGAAAAAGGCCAGGGAGAAGGACATCACCGTCAGCTTTGACGGCAACTTCCGCAGCAAGCTGTGGACCTGGGAAGAGGCCCGGGACTTCTGCACCCAGTGCCTGCCCTATGTGGACGTGCTGCTGGGCATTGAGCCCTACCACCTGTGGCGGGACGAGAGCGACCACAGCAAGGGCGACTGGAAGGACGGCGTATCCCTCCAGCCCAGCTATGAGCAGCAGGACGAGATTTTCCAGGCCTTTGTGGAGCGCTACCCCAATCTGAAATGTATCGCCCGCCATGTGCGCTACGCCCACAGCGGCAGCGAAAACAGCCTGATGGCCTACATGTGGTATCAGGGCCACACCTTTGAGAGCAAGCTGTTTACCTTCAACATCCTGGACCGTGTGGGCGGCGGCGACGCCTTTGCCAGCGGCCTGATCTACGCCATGATGAACGGGTACAAGCCCATGGATATGGTCAATTTCGCCGTGGCCAGCAGCGTCATCAAGCATACCATCCACGGCGACGCCAATATTACCGACGACGTGGAGTCCATCCGCAACCTGATGAACATGAACTACGACATCAAGCGCTGACAAAAAGCGGACCCTTCCCGCAGGATGGGTCCGCTTTTGCTGTAGCTGCCGTAATTATAGCTAACTTCAAAATTGCTGACACTGGATCTGCAGGGGCGGCCCGCGGCCGCCCGCAGAGGCAAATGGGCCTGCCTGCAACAGGCAGGCGGCAGTAAATCTGACGATTGGCTGTAAGCAGAAAAAAGCTTTTTTCAAGTGCTTTGGCCCTATCTCAAGTCCAGGTCCAGATCCACATCCCCCTGGATGCCGGCCACCTGGCCGGTGTGGGTGTACTGCCACAGGTCAAAGTGGTAGTAGAAGTCGGGCTTGGTGTCGTACTCCGCCAGCCACAGGTTATAGCCGGTCAGCTCCCGCAGGTCATAGCGGAGATAGCCCAGGCTCTGATTGAAGTAGACCGCCGGCTGGCACCCCGCCTCTTGAATTTTGGCGCAGAAAGCGTCGGCGCACCGGGTGAGGGTGTCGTTGTCCAGGCTGTCTGTGCGGGCGCCGCTGCCGGGGGTGATGGGCTCCCAGTCGAAGGCGATGGGGTAGGTGATGTTATACCCCTCCACCGCGTTGAGGACAAAGGATGCCTCGGCCTCCGCCTCCTCGGGGGTAATGGCTTGGGAAAAGAAATAGATTCCCACATCCAGCCCCGCGTCCAGGGCACCCTGAAGGTTGGTCTCAAAGGTCTGGTCCATAAACAGACCGCCCTCGGTATAGCCCCGGTAGCCCAGGCGGAGAATGGCAAAGTCAATGCCGTCTCCCGCCACCGCCTGCCAGTCGATCTCCTTCTGATAGGTGGATACATCCACTCCGGTTTTTGCCCGCTTGCCGTCCTTCTCATAGGTGACCCGGCCCCTGCTGTCCACAGAGAAGTTCTCTCGGTTGTAGGGGTTGAGAGGCATGCCCTCCAGAGGAGTCAGCACCTTGTCGCCAAACCGGAAGGTGACAGGCTCCTCCACAGGCGGGGCGGGCTCCTCTTCCGGCTCCTCCGCCGGCGGGCGCAGAATCAGAAACAGCGTAATGCAGGACACAATCAGCGCCAGAAGAGAGACAACCAGCGTCAGCTTGCTCAGCCAGTTCCCCCCTCCGGAGGACCTGCGGGACGGCGGGGACTGATGATGCCGGGGCCTGGGCGGGACAACTGCGGGCTGGTCAGCCTGCTCCTGGTCCTGCTCCGGAAGTACGTCAGGCGGATATGGGTTCATTGCGCTTCTCCTCCCCTGTTTCGACAGTTTTTTCTATCATTATATCGGCAAAAAAAGCCAAGAATTAAGAGTCAGTTGTTGAACTGTAGTACATCTAAGAATGTGAGCAATACCTGCCACTTGGAAGAATGCGGAAGCGGGGTTGTTGACAAATAGAAGTCAATATGATATGTTAGTAGTGCTTAATAGCTTGGCGCTGTAGGGGTGAAGAAATCCTTAGAAATATGCGGATCAAGGCCGCCGAGCTATTGATCCTTTTATTGGAGAAGCGCCGGTACAGGTGTAGGATTGTCTTTACATAAAGCGGTACTGCCCAGTTGCCCAGGCAGTACCATCTGTTCAGGAGGGAGCGGCTATGTTAGTCCAAGCTGCTATGTGTGACCAGTTCGTCATTGTCTGTGGAGAGCAGCGGCTCAATCTGAGCAACGGCGGAGTGCTGCATAATTTCAGAAAGATTTTTAAGATCAACGAACATGTTATCATCGGCCTGTCAGGCGCCATTGAGGATAATTATTATCTGTTCCAGGAGTATATTAACCCGGACTTCACCTTGAAAGAGGGCTGCCTGGACAGCCTGGAAGAGGTTTTTGACCGGGTTACCGCAAGATACCAGGAGATGACAGCCGAGGGTGAATGTGATGTGTTCAGCCTGGTGTGCGGCTGGAACGGCAGTGGATTTCAGGCCAAGACCTTTCATATTGATTCGGAGCACGCCGGGAACAGCAGAATTACAGATGTGGAACCGGCCCACGAAAAGGACGGCAAGCTGATTTCCTGCGGCGACAACCGGCACTATGAAAATTTCTATTACGGCGTAAGCCGGTACGGGTTTGACATCAACGGAGTGCAGAGGGCATTCCGTGAGGTGCTGTCCAAGGGCGTGCTGTTTGATGAATTCATCGATAAAAACGCCCAGTTTGAGGTTATCCGTAGACCAGAATAAGAGAAAGGGAGCGGTTGGTTTAGCCGCTCCCCTTTTTGCGTAAAGGATAGATAACTATACAGATATACAGCAAGCTTCAAAATTGCTGATACAAGAGTTGTAAGTGCGGCCTGTGGCCGCCCGCAGAAGCAAATAGTTCTGCTTTAAACAGATTGTGAAGGAAATCTCCAACCATTTGTTCAAACCGCATTGACACGGCGGGGAAATTACTCTAAAATAGAAAAAACCTGGAGAAAAGGGAGGAGTCTTTATGGATTTGAGAGAGAAAAAACCAAAGCAAAATGCGGCTGCCCTGCTACCCATTCTGGTATTCCTGGTGCTGTACCTGGGGATGGGACTGGTCTTTGAGTACGGCCTGGGCGTTGAGATGGCGTTCTACAACATCCCTATTGTGGTGGTGTTCATGGTGGCGCTGCTGGTGGCCTGTCTGCAAAACCGAGGCTTGAAGTTCGACGACAAGCTGGCTGTTATGGCTCAGGGGGTTGGGGATAAGAATATCATGACCATGATCCTCATTTTCCTGGTGGCCGGTGTATTCGTAGGGGTCACCGGCCGCAGCAGCGCCGAGGCGGTGGCCTATTTCCTGCTGTCGGTCACTCCGGCCTGGGCCTCGGTGGCGGTGCTGTTTGTGGCCGCCTGCTTTGTGTCCACCGCTATGGGCACCTCGGTGGGAACCATCACCCTGATTACTCCCATTGCCGCGGCGGTGGCCAATGTTTCCGGCTTTTCGCTGCCTCTGTGTGTCGGTTCTGTTATGGGTGGAGCCATGTTTGGTGACAACCTGTCTTTTATTTCGGATACTACCATCGCCGCCTGCAATACCCAGGGCTGTGAAATGCGGGACAAATTCCGGGCCAACTTTAAAATCGCCCTGCCCGCCGCCATTGCCACCCTGGCTGTCATTCTGATCCAGTCCATCAACGCCGGGGTGGGGCACATTGACATTCCGGACTATAACCTGCTGCTGCTCATTCCCTACGTGCTGGTGCTGGCTGGCGGGATTGCCGGACTGAACGTATTTGTGGTGCTGATTGTGGGGATTGCGGCTGGTGTAGCCATTGTCCTGCCCACCGGGACGATTGACTTTATGGGCCTGCTGGGCAGCATGGGTTCCGGGGCCTCCGGGATGTTTGAGACTATTATGGTCACCGTTCTGGTGTCCGCCATGTGCGCCTTGATCCGGGAGTTTGGCGGCTTTGAGGCCCTGCTGGCCTTTATCCGCCGGGTGTTCCGGGGCCGCGTGGGCGGACGTCTGGGCGTGGGCCTGCTGGTGGGGGCTATGGACATTGCAACGGCCAATAACACCGTAGCGATTGTGATGGCAGGTCCTATTGCCAGGGAGATCAGCGAGGAGTACCACATCACACCCAGGGAGTCGGCCTCCCTGCTGGACACCTTCTCCTGTGTGTTCCAGGGTGTCATCCCCTACGGCGCACAGATGCTGGTGGCCATCTCCGCCTCGGGAGGAGTACTGTCCGCCTTCCAGATCATGCCCTGCCTGTATTACCCCTATTTGCTGGCAGTGGCCTCTATCGTCTACATTTTGGTGGGCGCGGGGAAGAAAAAAGCGTAAAACAGATCCTTTGGTTCCCGCTCTTTTGTGGTGAAAAGCAAAACGCTCTGGCTGCTGACAAAAGCAGCCAGAGCGTTTTATTCCATACGATTTGGGGAAAGGAGAATACCCCGCAGCCGGCAAAGCCGGCTGCGGAGGTATTGACCCTTTGGGCCTGTTCTGCTATTCTCCTTTCTATACGGCTGCAGCTCACCGTAAGCCTTCCTGCCCACGATTATCCGGCGCGCGGAAGTTGGACAAAATCAGCGAAACACCAGTGTTTTCAAGGCTTTCCGACTTTGTCCCCAATAATAACATAATCGTCGATACGGCGCACGATACCGGTTGCCTTCATATTCAAAACTCCTTTTCTCTGTTGTGGGTTATGTCTGTCTGGCAAAAGATAGTATACGCAATCTTTCCCTCACAATACAAACAGAGTGTTGGAGATGTTTGGAAATTACAGCAAACGTCAGAATGGCTGTCACTTGCAGGGGGCGGCCTGCGGCCACCCCGACAGATTCAATATCAGAAATTTTAATTGTCCAACAGCTTGCTCCAGTCCGCCTCACGGAAGCCGGTCAGGACAAAATCATCCCCTACCAGGATGGGCCGTTTCACCAGCATCCCGTCTGAGGCCAGAAGGGCCAGCTGCTCCTCCTGGCTCATATTGGGCAGCTTGTCCTTCAATCCCAGTTCCTTGTATTTCTGTCCGCTGGTGTTGAAGAACCGTTTCAGCGGCAAACCGCTGCGCTCCCACCAGAGCTTGAGCTCCTCCAGGGTGGGATTTTCCTCCTTGATGTGCCGGGAGGTAAAATCCTCCCCCCGGCTCTCCAGCCACTTGCGGGCCTTTTGGCAGGTGGTGCATTTAGGATATTCCACAAATATCATCCATAACCCTCCATTTTATAAATGTGTTGACGGTATCAAATTTTTCCTGATTTTCTCTAAATATGCTCTAAAAATTCTGTCACAAAGTGGAGCGCCACCCCCAGAGAGACGGTATGCCGGCGCAGTGTGCTCAGGTGCAGGTTTGCGGCGTCAGACACGATAAAGTTGATTCCGGCGGCATACTCCCGCAGGCGGGGCAGGTAGGGGGACAGAAACTCGCTTAACACGCCGCCGATCACCACATCACAGTCCAGAGCCATGTGGATATTATTCACCCCAATGGCCAGATGGCGCAGCATATTGTCCCACAGGGCCTCATACTCCCCCGCCCGGGGGCCCCGGCACTCCAGCTGGGAAAAGAACTCCTCCAGCGGCACGCCAAAGGCGCCTCGGATGCGCCGGGGGGAACAGTATGCCTCCAGGCAGCCCTGGGCCCCGCAGGTACAGGGCAGTCCTCCCGGCTCCACGCACATATGGCCGAACTCGGCGCTGCGGCGGTTGTCCCCCAGGTAGGGGGCCCCGCCCACAAGGATGGCCCCCCCGATTCCGTTTTCCAGGGAGAGGTAGGCCATGTTCCGGCCGCTGCCCCGGACAAAAAACTCGGCGTGGCCGCCGCTGGTGGCGTCGTTTTCCACATAGGTGGGGTAGGGGATGGAGTCTGTCAGCCCCTCCAGGGTTGTGTCCTTCAGCCGCAGGGTGGGTGCGGCGGTGATATACCGGCTGTCGGGGGACATCACCGCGGGCAGGGCGATTCCTACCCCCAGCAGACGGCCCCGGTCAATGGCAAACCGGTCCAGAAACTCCTCCAGTACCTGGGCCAGCAGTCCGCCCATGTCGGCAAAGCGGTGGATGGGCCCGTTGTCCACCTCCTGGTAGGCCAGCTCGTTGAGCACCAGGTCCGCCGCCGCGATACGCAGCCGGTGCTCCGTTACCGAAATGCCCACCGCCACCCGGGCGTCGGGCACAATGGACAGCCCGCTGGCCTTACGCCCCCCGGTGGACTGCTGCTCGCCGGAATCCCGGACCAGTCCGGCGGACATCAGCTTGGACAGGTTTTGATACACCGTGGGCAGGCTGAGCCCCAGGTCCCGGGCCAGGCTCTGCCGGGAGCAGAAGCCCTTGGCGTCATAGATATAGCGGTAAATATTGCTGCGGGTCTGCCGGCGGCGGTCAGTCAGGCCAGCATCATATTCCATTTAAATCTTCTCCTCTTTTAGCCAGTCTTTTACTATATTGTATCACGAAGTTGCAAACAGTCAATTCCAATCTGCGAAAAAATCAGAAAAATACGCGTCTTTGCCCCACATTAACAAAAGTCGTTTTATTGATTAAATAAAGATTTTCGTTATAACCACCAATTTGCCCCTTTGTCTTCCGTGCATTACCGCCAAAATTGCAATGGTAAAGCAAAAAACTATTGACATTGGTAAAATAACTTTATAGAATTAAGTTTACAGGAGCACGTGCTTCTGTGGTTTCCCCAAGAGATGGGGAAACCGGAACAGATCATCATTAGGAGGAAATGAATATGAAAAAGACATTGGCACTGATCCTTGCAGCCTGCATGTCCCTCTCCCTTGTCGCCTGCGGCGGCGGAAACAGCTCCACTCCCAACAACGGAAGCCAGGCCGGCACCAGCCAGCCTGCCTCCAGCCAGCCCTCCACCGGCGGCGACACCTCCGCCAAGACCGTGGGCATCTCCATGCCCACCAAGTCCCTGGAGCGGTGGAACCGTGACGGTGCCTACCTGGACGAGCAGTTCAAGGCCGCCGGCTACAACACTATCGTAACCTACTCCGACAACAAGAATGAGCAGCAGGTAAACGACATTCAGAACATGCTGTCTCAGGGCGTGGATCTGCTGATTATCGCCGCCATCGACGGCAACGGCCTGAACACCGTGATGAATGACGCGGGCGCCGCCGGCATCCCTGTGATCGCCTATGACCGCCTGATTATGAACGACAACAGCAGCTACTATGTCTCCTTCGACAACTACACCGTGGGCAAGCTCCAGGGCGAGTATGTCCGTGACGCCCTGCAGCTGGACAGCGCCGCCGGCCCCTTCAACATGGAGTTCACCGCCGGTGACCCCGCCGACAACAACGCCGGTTACTTCTTCAACGGCGCTATGGACGTGATGAAGCCCTACATCGACAGCGGCAAGGTGATTGTAAAGTCCGGTCAGACCGCTTTTGACCAGGTGGCCACCGACCAGTGGCAGACCGACGTGGCTCTGGACCGTGCCCAGAACGTGCTGGCCTCCTACTACTCCGACGGCTCCCAGCTGGACGCCTGGCTGTGCTCCAACGACTCCACCTCCCTGGGCGTAACCCAGGCCATCACCCAGGACTACGCCGGCTCCAACTCCGTGGTCATCACCGGCCAGGACGGCGACGAGGCCAACCTGCGCAACATCAAGGACGGCACCCAGTCCATGACCGTGTACAAGGCCGTGGCCAACGAGGCCGTTGTCACCCTGGACCTGGCCAAGGCCATTCTGAACGGCGACACCATCGACGCCTCTCTGATCTCCGCCTCCGGCTGGAGCTTCGACTGCGCCTATGACACCGACTCCTACGAGACCACCCCCGGCAACAAGTGCCCCTCCTTCCTGCTGGTGCCCGACGTGGTCACCGCTGACAACATGGAAGAGAAGCTGGTCACTCCCGGCTACTACACCGTGGGCGACGACGGCTACCTGAAGGCCACCAACGGCTAATCGCATAACCCCTCAGTCATAAGGCAAACTGGTGGGCGGGGCGGACGCCCCGCCCACCTTATTTTGGGGAGAACATCGAAAGGAGGAACACCGCTTGGCAAACACTATTTTGGAAATGAGATCCATCACCAAGGAATTTCCCGGCGTCAAGGCCCTGGACAACGTCAATTTAAAGGTAGAGGCCGGTGAAATCCACGCCCTGATCGGCGAAAACGGGGCGGGCAAGTCCACCCTGATGAACGTGCTGTCCGGTACCTACCCCGTGGGCAGCTACACCGGCCAGATCTTTTACGAGGGCAAGCCCTGCCAGTTCAAAACTCAAAAGGACAGCGAGGCCGTGGGCATTGTCATCATCCATCAGGAGCTGGCCCTCATCCCCCTGTTGTCTATTGGGGAGAACATGTTCCTGGGCAACGAGATTAAAAATTCCATGGGCTACATAGACTGGGACAAAACCTACGGCGAGGCCGAGCGCCACATGCGCCAGGTGGGCCTGCGTGAGCCAGCCCAGACCCTGGTAAAGGACATTGGCACCGGCAAGCAGCAGCTGGTGGAAATCGCCAAGGCCTTTTCCAAAAAGGTAAAGCTGCTCATTTTGGACGAGCCCACCTCCTCCCTCAACGACGAGGACGCCAAAATGCTGCTGGACCTGCTGCTG
Organism: Flintibacter muris; assembly: GCF_943192995.1. GTDB lineage: Bacteria > Bacillota > Clostridia > Oscillospirales > Oscillospiraceae > Lawsonibacter > Lawsonibacter muris. The sequence continues at coordinate 66,798 of NZ_CALPCP010000014.1, read as the reverse complement.
GAATTTAAAAAGGAGGGCCTCACCTCCATTATCATCACCCATAAGCTCAACGAGATCATCTACTGTGCCGACAAGGCCACCATCATCCGGGACGGCTCCACCATTGAAACTTTGGTAAAGGGAGTTGACGAATTCAGCGAGGACCGGATTATCAAGGGCATGGTGGGCCGCTCCATGGACGACCGCTACCCCACCCGGGAGCACAACGTCCAGGACCAGGTCAATCTGGAGGTGAAAAACTGGACAGTTCACCACCCCCTGTATCCCGACCGGGTGGTGGACGACAACATCTCCTTCCATATCCGCAAGGGTGAGGTTGTTGGCTTCTCCGGATTGCAGGGCGCGGGCCGCACCGAGCTGGCCATGTCCATCTTCGGCCGCAGCTACGGCACCGGCATCTCCGGAGAGCTGTACATTGGCGGTAAAAAGGTCACGCTGAAAACGCCCCAGGAAGCCATCCGCCATGGATTGGCCTACGTCACCGAGGACCGGAAGACCAACGGCCTGATTCTGGATGAATCCATCCGCTTTAATACCACCCTGGCCCGGCTGGACAAGGTGTGCAAGGGCGGCGTGATCGACCGGGACCAGGAGATTGGCGTGGCCGAGCAGATGACAAAGGACATGGGCACCAAGACCCCCACCATTGAGCAGAACGTGGGCAACCTGTCCGGCGGCAACCAGCAGAAGGCCCTGCTGGGCAAGTGGATGTTCACCGAGCCCGACATCCTTATCATGGATGAGCCCACCCGTGGCATTGACGTGGGCGCGAAGTACGAAATATACAGCCTCATCAACCAGATGGTGGCCCAGGGCAAGTCGGTGATGATGATCTCCTCTGAGCTGCCTGAGCTGCTGGGCATGTGCGACCGCATCTATGTGATGAACGAGGGCCGCCTGCTGGCCGAGCTGGACGCCAAGGACGCCACTCAGGAGGGCATTATGGGCTACATCATCCGGGATACCAACAAGGCGTAATAGGGAGGGTAACAATATGACTCAGAAAAACGAATTTAATCTGGTAAAGTTTTTGACCAAATACGCCATGGTAATCGCCCTGGTGATTGTATTTGCTCTGTTTTCCGCGCTGACCAAGGGGGTTTTGCTGTCCCCCCAGAATATGACCAACCTGATGCTGCAAAACGGCTACGTGCTGGTTATGGCCTGCGGCATGCTGCTGTGTATCCTCACCGGCGGCAACATTGACCTGTCTGTGGGCTCTGTGGTCTGCCTGGTGGGCGGCGTGGCCGCCGTGATGGTGACCAATATGGGTATGCCCGCCATCCCCGTTATTCTGCTGTGCCTGGTGCTGGGTCTGCTGGTGGGCGTGTGGCAGGGCTACTGGATCGGCTATGTCCGCATCCCGCCCTTTATTACCACCCTGGGCGGCATGTTCATCTTCCGCGGCCTGGGGCGCTTTGTGCTCAACAGCAAGACCGTGGCCGTGCAGGACCCCACCTTTTTGAACATCTTTACCGCTTACATCAAAATCCCCGGCCTGGACGACGGCGCCATCAAGCTCTCCCCCATCATTGTGGGCGTGGCGGCCGCGGTATTGATTTTGGCCAACACCGCCAAGAGCCGCAAGGACCGCTCCAAAAAAGGCTATCACCAGAACAGCGCCCTTGCCGACTTTGCCAAGTCCGGCCTGATCGCCGCCCTGATCCTCTGGTACTGCTGGATGCTGGCCCAGTACCGGGGCATCTCCGTGATGCTGGTGTGGGTGCTGGCCATCTGCCTGATCTATAACTTTATCACCTCCAAAACCGCCTTTGGCCGGTACTTCTACGCCGTGGGCGGCAACGAGAAGGCCACCAAGCTGTCCGGTATCAACACCGACAAAATCTACTTTATCGCCTACGCCAACATGGGCCTGCTGGCCGGATTGTGCGGGCTGCTGTGTACCGCTCGTGTGGGCTCTGTCAACGGCTCCACCGGCACCTCCTTTGAGATGGACGCCATCGGCTCCTGCTTTATCGGCGGCGCCTCCGCTTATGGCGGCAGCGGCACGGTGGGCGGCGTGGTCATTGGCGCGCTGCTGCTGGGCGTAATCAACATGGGCATGTCCATCATGGGCCTGGGCGACTCCTGGCAGTACGTTATCAAGGGCGGCGTGCTCCTGATCGCTGTCATCTTCGACGTGGTCACCAGCCGCAAGTCCGGGGCGAAGTAAGAGGTAGGCTTATGTTGTATATCGGAATCGACCTGGGCACCTCCGCCGTCAAGCTGCTGCTGATGGACGGGGAGGGGGCCATCAAGAATATCATCTCCAAGGAGTACCCTCTGGAGTTCCCCCAGCCAGGCTGGAGCCAGCAGAACCCGGAGGACTGGAAAAAAGCCGTTCTGGAGGGCATTCCGGAGCTGCTCACCGGCTTTGACCCCTCCCAGGTGGCGGGAATCGGGGCCGGGGGCCAGATGCACGGCCTGGTGGTGCTGGACGGGGAGGACAAGGTCCTCCGTCCCGCCATTTTGTGGAACGACGGCCGCACCGCCAAACAGGTGGACTACCTCAACGACGTCATCGGCAGGGAAAAGCTGTCCCAGCTCACCGCCAACATCGCCTTTGCCGGCTTTACCGCCCCCAAGATTTTGTGGATGAAGGAAAACGAGCCCGAGCTCTTTGCCAAAATCGACAAGATCATGCTCCCCAAGGACTATATCAATTACGTCCTCACCGGCGTCCACTGCACCGACTGCTCCGACGCTTCCGGCATGCTCCTGCTGGACGTGGAGCACAAGTGCTGGTCCAGAGAGATGCTGGATATCTGCGGCATTTCCGAGGGGCAGATGCCCAAGCTCTTTGAGAGCTATGAGGCCGTGGGCACCCTGAAGCCCGACATAGCCAAACAGTTGGGTCTGTCTGAACAAGTGATCGTCTGCGCCGGAGCGGGGGACAACGCCGCCGCCGCTGTTGGCACCGGAACCGTGGGAGAGGGAGCCTGCAACATCTCCCTGGGCACCTCGGGCACCATCTTCATCTCCAGCGAGAAGTTCGGCGTGGACCCCAACAACGCCCTCCACGCCTTCGCCCACGCCGACGGGCACTACCATCTTATGGGCTGTATGCTGTCCGCCGCCAGCTGCAACAAGTGGCTGATGGACGACATTTTCCAGACCCAGGACTACGCCGGGGAGCAGAGGGATATTACCCCGGAAAAGCTGGGGAACAACCATGTCTACTTCCTGCCCTACCTGATGGGGGAGCGCTCCCCCATCAACGACACCAACGCCCGGGGCACCTTCACCGGCCTGACCATGGACACCAGCCGGTCCGACCTGACCCAGGCGGTGCTGGAGGGGGTGGCCTTCGCCATCCGGGACAGCTTTGAGGTGGCAAAGGCGCTGGGAATCCACATTCAGCGCAGCAAGCTGTGCGGCGGCGGGGCCAAGAGCGCCCTGTGGAAGACGATCATGGCCAATGTGCTGAACATCCAGCTGGACCTCCCCGAGTCGGAACAGGGCCCGGGCATGGGCGGGGCTATGCTGGCCATGGTGGCCTGCGGACTATACCCCACGGTGGCAGCCGCCTGCAAAAAGCTGGTCCATACCGCCGAGACTGTCTCCCCCGACCCGGCTATCGCCGCCCGGTATGAGGAGCGCTACCGGCAGTTCAAGCAGATTTACCCCGCAATGAAGGAACTGTTCCCCATCCTGCAATAACGAGGAGTAATTTTATGAAGATTTATTCCATCCAAGACCCGGAATTTATCCCCTACGGCAAGGTGCTGGAGGGCTACGACACCACCTGCCTGGTCAACGCCATGAACACCATCCCCTTGCCCGAGGCGGGGGTGGCCTACGAGCCCAGCATCCCTGTGCTGGAAGCCACCTGTCTCTACGGCCAGTTCCAAAACAACGCCTACGGCGGGATGCCCGTCCAGCTTGGTATGTGCTGGGGCCGGAACACCAAGCTCAACTGCCTGGAGTACCACCGGGACAGCGAGGTCAACGTGGGCACTGGCGACTTCATCCTCCTGCTGGCCAGGCAGGAGGAGATTGTGGACGGTGTGCTGGACACTGTCAAGGTGAAGGCCTTTAAGGTCCCCGCCGGAGTGGCGGTGGAGGTCTACGCCACCACCCTGCACTACGCCCCCTGCCACGTCAGCGAGGGGGAAGGATTCCGGGTGGCGGTAGTCCTGCCCCGGGGGACCAACACCGGCGTCCCCGGCGCAACGCCCATCAACGAGGAGGACAAGTGGCTCACCGCCCGAAACAAGTGGCTGCTGGCCCATCCGGAGTCCAGTGAAGCCGCTCAGGGGGCTCACACCGGCCTGAAAGGCGAAAACATCGACATTTCCAAGGATATTTAAGGAGGAATTTATATGCTGACCAACATTCCCGAAGTAAAATTGGGCATTATTGCCGTCTCCCGGGACTGCTTCATTATTGACCTGTCTGAGCGCCGCCGCTCCGCCATTGTGGCCGCCTGCGCCAAGGACGGCCTGTCCGTCTACGAGTGCAAGACCACTGTGGAGAACGAGAAGGACATGCTCAAGGCGGTGGCCGAGGTGAAGGATGCCGGCTGCAACGCCCTGGTAGTCTTCCTGGGCAACTTCGGCCCCGAGACCCCCGAGACCCTCATCGCCAAGAACTTCGACGGCCCCTGCATGTACGTGGCCGCCGCCGAGGGTGACGGCGACCTGATCAACGGCCGGGGGGATGCCTACTGCGGCATGCTCAACTGCTCCTACAATCTGGGGATGCGCCATCTCAAGGCCTTCATCCCCGAGTACCCTGTGGGTACCGCCGAGGACATCGCCAAAATGATCGGCGAGTTCAAGCCCATCGCCTGCGCCCTTATTGGCTTGTCCCAGCTGAAAATCATCACCTTTGGCCCCCGGCCCCAGGACTTCTTCGCCTGCAACGCCCCCATCAAGGGCCTGTACGAGATCGGCGTGGAGATCGAGGAGAACTCCGAGCTGGACCTGCTGGTGGCCTACAAGGCCCACGCCAACGACCCCCGCATCCCCGAGGTGTGCGCCGACATGGCCAAGGAGATGGGCGAGGGCTGCTACTACGCCGACATGAACGAGCGTATGGCCCAGCTGGAACTGACCCTCCTTGACTGGGCCGAGGCCCACAAGGGCTCCCGGCAGTACGTGGCCTTCGCTGACAAGTGCTGGCCCGCCTTCCCCGAGGCCTTCGGCTTTGAGCCCTGCTATGTCAACTCCCGCCTGGTCAGCCGGGGCATCCCCGTGTCCTGCGAGGTGGATATCTACGGCGCTCTGTCCGAGTACATCGGCATGTGCGTCTCCGGCGACACCGTCACCCTCCTTGATATCAACAACTCCGTCCCCGCCTCCATCTATGAGGAGGACATCAAGGGCAAGTTTGATTACACCCTCACCGACACCTTTATGGGCTTCCACTGCGGCAACACCCCCAGCTGCAAGCTGTGCGCCGACCGGGCGGTGAAGTACCAGCTCATCCAGCACCGGCTGCTGGAGCCCAAGGACAGCGAGCCCGACTTTACCCGGGGCACTCTGGAGGGCGACATCGCCGCCAGCGACATCACCTTCTACCGTCTCCAGTGCGACAGCGATGGGATCCTCCGGGCCTACATCGCCCAGGGCGAGGTGCTCCCCGTGAAGACCCGCTCCTTCGGCGGCATTGGCGTGTTCGCTATCCCCGAGATGGGCCGGTTCTACCGCCACGTCCTGATTCAGAAGCGCTACCCCCACCACGGGGCGGTGGCCTTCGGCCACTACGGCAAGGCCCTGTTTGAGGTCTTCAAGTTCCTGGGCGTACAGGATATCGCCTACAACCAGCCCAAGGCCCTCCCTTATCCCACGGAAAATCCCTGGGCCTGAATTTGAAACCCACAAAGCCTTTTCCCGGGAAACAGGAAAAGGCTTTCCCCTCCAGGGGGATCCCGGAAATGTATGTACCTCTTGGGTCACCCTCATCCGCCCCCTTTGGGGGCACCTTCCCCCTGGAAGGGGGAAAGCAATGCGTCAGCTCTTCCATGATCCGCCACGGGCATATGCCCGTGGTTTTTTTTGCGCCAAAAGCCTACCTCCTTGAGGGAGATGGCACGGCGGAGCCGTGACGAAGGGGGTTTGCACGGAAAAATGCTGTGTAACTTCCTCAGTCACCGCCTGTAGTAATCATCAGCTTTGCAGCCACATGCAGGGGCGGCCTTTGGCCGCCTGTCTGTTACAGACAGGCCCGTTTGTCTCTGCGGGCCGCGCTTCCAGCCGGAAGGAGAGTCTGCCCTGCGGGCCCCACCTGTCAGCTGGCGCGGTCCGGAAAAACAGAAAAAGTCGTGAAAAGGGCTTGCGCCGTTTGGAAAAGGGTGGTACATTTATATCAGCGCAGTAAACCACAAAAGGAGGCGCCATCCACAATGAAAGACCAGTCCGCGCCCGCTGTGGCGCAGTGTTATGTGAACCGGGAGCTGTCCTGGCTCCAATTCAACAAGCGCGTATTGGAGGAAGCGGAGGATCCCGCCAACCCTCTGTGTGAGCGGCTGAACTTCGCCTCCATCTTCCAGAGCAACCTGGACGAGTTTTATATGGTCCGGGTGGGCATGCTGATGGACACCCTCCACCTCACCGCCACCGACGACAAAACGGGGCTGACCTCCGCCCAGCAGACCGCCGCTGTGCTGGAGCGCACCCGTGAGCTGCTCTGCCAGCGGGACCGGGTCTGTAAGGCCCTTATGTCCGAGCTGGGGGAGCAGGGGGTGGAAATCTGCCGCTTTCACAGCCTGTCTGACAAGCAGCAGTCTTTTTTAGAGAAGTACTTTACCTCCAACGTGCTGCCCCTGCTCTCCCCTCAGATTATCGGGCGCAAGCAGCCCTTCCCCTTTTTGCGCAACAAGGCCATCTACGCCGTGGCCATCCTGAAAACCAAAAGCGGGAGCGAGCGCATGGGCATTGTCCCCTGCGGCGAGGGCGTACTGCGCCGTCTGGTCCCCCTGTCCGGCGACGGAGGGCGCTTTGTCCTGGTGGAGGACCTGATTGCCAGCCTGCTGCCCAAGATTTTCACCCACTATAAGGTGGAGGGCACCGTTTTGATCCGTCTGGTGCGCAGCGCCGATATTCACATGGACGAGGCCTCCTCTGAGATGAGCGACATGCTGGCCGAGGAGTACCGCAAGAGCATGGAAAAGCTGATCCGCCGCCGCAAGCGGCTCCAGCCGGTCAAGCTGGAGTACCAGGGCAAGCTGTCCGACACGGTGCGGGACTCCCTGTGCGCCTGCCTGGGCCTGTCCAAAAAGCACCTGTTCTCCAGCGACGTCCCCCTGGACCTGTCCTTCCTCGGGGCCGTGCGGGACATACTCCGGGACAAGCCCCAGCTGTTCTACCCCCGCCGGGTGCCCCAGAACTCCCCCAACGTGGACCCCCTCCGCCCCATGACTGAGCAGATCAGAAAACGGGACCTGATGCTCACCTACCCCTATGAGAGCGTCCGCCCCCTGCTGCGGCTGCTCCAGGAGGCCGGCCAGGACCCTGAGGTGGTATCCATCAAGATGACCCTGTACCGGGTGGCCCACAACAGCAAGATTGTGGAGGCCCTGGTGGACGCGGCTGAGAACGGCAAGGAAATTGTGGTGCTGGTGGAGCTGCGGGCCCGGTTTGACGAGGAGAACAACATTGGCTGGTCCCGGGTGCTGGAGCAGGCCGGCTGCCGGGTCATCTACGGCCTGGACGGGCTGAAAGTCCACTCCAAGCTGCTGCTCATCACCCGAATGCACCACGACCAGGTGGAGTATATCACCCAGGTGGGCACCGGCAACTACAACGAGGACACCGTCCGGCTGTACACCGACTACGCCCTGATGACCGCCTCCCCTGAAATTGGAGCGGAGGCTGCCCAGGTGTTCAACTGCCTGTCCATGGGCGAGGTGGTGGAGGACAGCCGCCACCTGATGGTGGCCCCCGCCTGCCTGCGCCCCAAGGTGCTGGCCTTTATCGACCGGGAGATTGAGCAGGCCCGGCTGGGCAGGCCCGCCTATCTGGGCTTTAAGCTCAACGGCCTGACCGACAAGCTGATTATTGACAAGCTCATCCAGGCCTCCCAGGCCGGGGTGAAAATCGACCTGGTGATCCGGGGCATCTGCTGCCTGGTGGGCGGCCTGCCCGGACTGACGGAGCATATTGCCGTCCACAGCATTGTGGGCCGCTATCTGGAGCACGCCCGCATCTATATCTTCGGCCCGGAGGAGCGCAGGCAGGTGTATATCTCCTCCGCCGACTTTATGACCCGCAACACCACCCGCCGTGTGGAGGTAGCCGTCCCCGTTCGGGACCCCCAGCTCCGGGCCCATCTGGAGGAGATGTTCGCCTGCCAGCTGCGGGACACCGCCAAGGGCCGGGTGCAGCAGCCGGACGGCGCCTATGTCCGGCAGTCAGGGGAGCCCTTCAACGCCCAGGAGCACTTCTGTGACCAGGCCTACGCCGGAGATTGGACGCTGGAGCAGCCCCAGGCCGAACCACCCCAGCCCGCCCTCAAGCCCAAGCCGGTCAAGGCCCCTCCCGCCGCCCCCAAGACTGCCAAAAAGCCCGCTGCCGCCATCCGGAAGACCCGGCGCGGACTGCTGGGAAAGCTAATTAAGAAAGACCCGTAGGGCGTGACCACTGGGCGCGCCGGAACCGGTGACTTTATGAATGATGAAAAGCCTCCCTCTCTGAGGGAGGCTGCACGGCAAAGCCGTGACGGAGGGAGTTTTTACGCGGCAAAGAGATTCAAATTGTCAGTTTACTCCCTCAGTCACCGCCTTCGGCGGTGACGGCTCCCTCTCAGAGGGAGCCATATTTCCGTTTACCAAGCCGGAACGGCTTTCATATTTTTTCTGAAAGGAAGTAAGGTTATGAAACGGATCGGACTTCTCACCAGCGGCGGCGACTGCCAGGCTCTCAATGCCACCATGCGGGGCGTTGCCAAGGGACTGTACAACATCTATGGCAACGAGGTGGAGATCATTGGCTTTATCGACGGCTACAAGGGCCTTATCTATGAGGACTACAAAAAGCTGTCCCCCATTGACTTTACCGGCCTGCTCACCCGTGGGGGCACCATTCTGGGCTCCAGCCGCCAGCCCTTCAAGCTGATGCGGGTGCCTGACGAAAATGGCCTGGACAAGGTGGAGGCCATGAAATACACCTACCGCCGCCTGCGGCTGGACTGCCTGGTGGTGCTGGGCGGCAATGGCAGCCAGAAAACGGCCAACCTGCTCAGCGAGGAGGGGCTGAACGTAATCGGCCTGCCCAAGACCATTGACAACGACCTGTGGGGCACCGACACCACCTTCGGCTTTCAGTCCGCCATCTCCCTGGCCACCGACGTGATCGACTGCATCCACACCACCGCCGCCTCCCACAACCGGGTGTTCATGGTGGAGATCATGGGCCACAAGGCGGGTTGGCTCACCCTGAACGCCGGTATCGCCGGCGGCGCGGACATCATCCTCATCCCCGAGATTCCCTATCATATCGACAGCGTCATCGCCAAGATCCACCAGCGGGCCGCCTCGGGCAACGGCTTCACCATCCTGGCCGTGGCCGAGGGCGCCATCTCCCAGAAGGAGGCGGCCATGTCCAAGAAGGAGTATAAGCAGCACATGGCCAAGCTGCTGGAGAAGTACCCCTCTGTGTCTTACGCCATTGCCGACAAGATTTTGAAGAAGACGGGCAAGGAGGTCCGGGTCACCGTCCCCGGCCACATGCAGCGCGGCGGCGCCCCCTGCGCCTACGACCGGGTGCTCTCCTCCCGCCTGGGCACCACCGCCGCCCTGATGATCTCCAAGGAGGAGTACGGCAACATGGTGGCCATCCAGAACCATGTGATTACCTCCGTCCCCCTGAAGGAGATCGCAGGTAAGCTGAAAACAATCGACCCCAAGTCCGACATTATCACCGAGGCCCGCCTGCTGGGCATCAGCTTCGGCGACGATTGATCGAACGCGGCCGCCCCTGCAGCCCCGGTATCACATTTGAATCACGCCGGATAAGTGTTTTAACAGGCTGAAAAAGCCCCCTAATGGGGGCTTTTTTTATTCCACTTCGATAATGGTGATCTGATCCGCTGTAAAGCCGGCGGTCTGTTTTACCACATCCAGGATTTTGGCGGTGTCCGCCTCGGTGAGCCCGCCCTCCGGCGTGGAGACGGCCAGAGACAGGGTGTCCTCCCCGATAAAGGCCACACAGTCGGCGTATCCCTTGGCCACCACCAGATTTTCAATCTGGGCCTCGGTGACGGTGTAGTTGGCCATGGTCTGGATGTTGTCATTGAGCTGGTTTTTCACCGCCTCGTCGGCGTCCTCCCGGGCGGCGGCGTCCTGGAGGAGGGACAGGGCGCTGTCCCGGGCCTGCTGGCGGTTGAGCCGGGCGGTAGCGAAGTAGGCGCTGCTGCTGCCGGTTTCGCCCCCTGTTTGAGCGTTCGTTCCCGCCGGCGCGTCTCCGGTGCCGTCCTCCACCGCCGCCCCCTGGGCAGAGCTGCTCGCGCCGCTTCCATTGACCAGCGGGTCCTTGGTCTCGCCGCCCACCATGGCGGACTGGCCCAGGGTCTTGCCCACATCAGTGCCGTCCTCCTTGCCGTAATTCCAGTTCAAATACACCGCCGCACATACAAACAGCGCGATTGCCGCCACCACCGCGTTCCGCTTCCACAGCTGAGACCAGTCGGTCTTCTTCGTCCTCATGATAATTCCTCCTCATATTGATTTTGTATGATGTTGTCTGCCATGCAGATTACAGCAAATGTCAAAATGCTGGCACATGGGCCGGACCCTGCTGCAGGGGCCGCCGCCCCCGGCGGCCCGCTGGCCGCTGTCTGTAACAGTCGGGCGGCCACAGGCCGCCCCTGCATGTGGCCGCAAATCTGATAATTGCCATAAATCCCCTCATGCCCCCCCGGCGCACACCGAGATCCGGTCAGAGCCCAGTCCGGTCAGGGCGGCCACCGCCTCAATGAGCTGGAGGCGCACCCGGGCGTCGCCGCCGCCAGGACAGACCACCAGCGCCCCCCGAAACTCCGGGGCTACCGTCTGGAGGGGGACCACCTCCTGCTGGCCCGACCCTTTGCCCACGGTGACCACCGTGTTGGACCCTCCGCCGTCTCCGTCCCGGTCCTGATTCCGGGCCAGCACCTGACGGCTGCCCCCGTCCAGGGTGAGGACAACCTGAGCCTCCCCCGCCCCCTCAATCTGGGACAGGGTGCACTCCAGCTTCTTCTCAAAGGCATCCAGGTCGAAGGAGGCCCCCTCCTCCCGGGCCGGAGTTTCCTCCCCGGGGCTGTCCCGTCCCCCTGAGGGCAGAAGCAGCAGCACCATCCCCACCGCTATGACCAATACCACATATATGTACTTCCCCAGCGCCCCCTTCCACCGTTGGGCCGCCTCGGGCCACTTCCATTTCACGGTATTTCCTCCTTCTCCAGGTAAATCTGCCGCTGGGCCGGAACCCCCAGGTCCTCCGCAATGATCCGGATCATCTCCTCCTGGGCGCTGGCCGTCCACAGGCCCTCCGCCTCCGTCCGGTCGGGGAGATACAGGCCCTCCTCCGACAGCCGACACTCCACCCGGACAGTACACTCCAGGCCCAGCTGCGCCGCCTTGTCCACAATATATGCGGCATACTCCCGTTCTATGATGACTTTCATCTGACCGTTTACCCTGTCTTCCAGCTCCGCCTCCTGGCTCCGGACCGAGGCCAGGCAGCTCTCCAGCCATCGCTGGCTTCCCTCCACGTCCAGGCTGGCCACAGGGGACAAAATGGCCCCCATCAGCACCAGACCGCACACCAGCCGCCCCACCCGTTTTACCCCGCCGGAGGGTATCAGGGCGTCGGCCACCGCGCACAGCAGTGACACAGCAATTACAGCCAGCAGCCAGCTGCGCACCGCCCCCATCATGGTGTCACCGCCGACACGGAGGCCACCAGGCTGACCAGCAGCACCAGCGCCCCGGCCCCCGTCATCCCCAGCACCAGGCCGAAGGCGGAACCTATGGCATCAATCAGACCGGACAGCTTGGGCTGGGCCACCATGGCGCACAGGGCGGCGGCGGCCTTGTACACCAGATATTGCAGGGCAAGCCGCAGGAAGGGGGTGAGGCACAGGGCCAGCACTACCAGCAGTCCCACAATGCCCACCGTCCCCCGCAGCACCCCCGCCCCCGCCAGCACCGACTCAGAGGCGTCCGCCAAAATCCCCCCCACCACCGGGATGGCCCGGGAGATGGCCAGCTTGGCGGCCTTGACGGCGGCGGCGTCCACACTGCCCGCAATGGCCCCGCTGGCAGTGAGATAGCCCACAAAGGCCAACAGCAGGGCGGTGAGGATAAAGGTGACGGCGCTCTTCAGCAGACCAGCCACCTTTTTCAGCCCCGGATTGCCTACGGCGGCGTGGGCACAGCTCACCGCCACAAAGGAGTAGACCAGCGGAACCAGCAGCCTGTCCATAGCGGTGATGAGCAGCTGGGAGAAGAGCACCGTAGCCCCCTGCCGGGCGGCGGCCCCGCTCACCGAGCCTGACGCCGCCGCAAGCACCGCCATAACGGGCAGCAGAAGGCTGGAAAAGTCCTCCATTCTGGTCAGCGTGTCCCGGCCCAAGCCGATCATGGCGGCCATATCCGTCATGGTGAGGGCCGTAATCGCCAGCGCCCCGGCTATGGTAACCGCCTGCAGGCCCTCTCCCTCTCCCACCTTGGCGCTCTCGGCCAGGGAGCACAGCAGCACCACCGCCACCAGCTTGGCCGCGGTGGACAGGCTGGCCCGGAAGAGAGTCCCCAGCTGGCTCAGGGCCTGGTCCAGCAGACGGGACAGCCCCCCGTCCAGCGTGGCCTCCCTGTCCACCCCATAGCCCTCCGCCGTCTCCCACACCTGGTCCAGCTCGGGGACGGACAGCTCCGCCGCCCCCGCCGGGGCGGCGCACAGCAGCGCCAAAAGGCAGAACATCAGCATATGCCTCATACCAGCAGCTCCCCCATCAGCTGGGCCACCGCCCGCACCAGAGGCAGGGTAGCCAGCAAGGCCAGCACCATCCCCGCCGTCTCCACAAAGGCGGCCACCCCGCCCTCTCCCGCCGAGCGGCACAGCTCCACCGTCAGCTTGGTCAAAATCGACAGGGCCACCGTCTTGAACACCGGCTCCAGCAGGGCCTCGGACAGCCCGGCCTGCTGGGCCAGCTCCTCCATCAGCGCCACAACCGCCCCAAGGCCATTGGCCGCCAGAGCCAGCATCCACAGTCCCGCAGCCAGGGCCAGCAGCAGGGCCAGCTCCGGGGTGCCCCGCTTTAACACCGCGCTGAGCGCCACCGCCGTCACCCCCACGGCGGCCAGCTTCACCATGGCCTCCATCACAGCCCGAACAGGTCCTTTACCAGGCTGAACAGACTGGCAATCTCCTGGACCACCATCATCAGCACCACCACCAGCCCCGCCAGGGTGGTCATCATGGCCTGCTCGTCCCGTCCCGCCCGGCTGAGCACCTGGTTGAGCACCGCCACCAGGATGCCGATGGCCGCAATTTTGAAAATGAGATCAACCTCCATATGGAAAACGCCCTCTTTCGTGATGGTATCATATTACAGCAGCAAAATAACAAGAAACGCCCCACCGGACAGGCCCAGGGCCTGATAGACCCTCCCCTGTCTCCGGCTGTCCGCCTCCAAACGGGCGGCCAGCTCCTCCAGGCGGCGGCGGGCGGCGGACAGGGCCTCCAGCTGTCGGGGGGCCTCATACCGCCCCAGAGTGTCCCCCAGGGGGGAGAGAATGGCCTGTCCCTCCACAGTCAGCTCGGGGTGTTCTCCTGCCAGCCGCCGCCACAGGCTGGAAAATTCCTCCCGCTCCAGGTGGTCCAAACCCTGGACACAGCACTGAAACAGCGCCTTCGCCGGACCCTCGCTCCGGGCGGCGCCCCGCTCCAGCAGGCGGGACAGGGGCGGGGCGTTCAGCTCCAGCTCCTGCTCCAGCAGGGCCAGCCCGGCCCCCATCTGACGCACCGCCCGCACCCGGCGGCGCAGGCCCGCCGCCGCCTGAAAGCCCAAAAAGGCTCCCCCCGCCGCCACCAGGACGGCTCCCATCAGACGAATCATCTACCTCAGCTCCTCAACCGTATAAACTCGCCCCTCCCCTTCCCGGCGGATCAGGACCAAAAACCGGAACAGTCCCTCCTCCAGCAGCGGGCGGTACAGCGGGCGGCGCTCCAGGCTGACTCGGCCCTCTCCGTGGGCGGTGGCCAGCAGGGTGACCCCGCAGCCCGCCGCTGTCATCAGGGCCTGGACATCCTGGGGGGCGGTAATCTCATCCGCCGCCAGCACCTGGGGGTTCATGGCCCGCAGCAGCAGCATCAGCCCCTGGGCCTTGGGACAGCCCTCCGCCACGTCGGTGCGCCGCCCCACCTCCAGCTGAGGCCGGCCGTTGTACAGCGCGGCCACCTCCCCCCGCTCGTCAGCCAGGGCCACCCGGAGAGGGGAACAGCCCTCCCCCTCTGACACCGACCGGATCAGGTCCCGGAGCAGGGTGGTCTTGCCCAGGCCGGGGGGAGCCAGAATCAGGGTGTCAGTCAGCACTCCCTTGGAACACAGCCTGTCCAGCACCGGTGCGGCCGCCCCCCTCACCTGCCGGGCAATGCGCACATTGGCCGAGGAGATGGCCCGCAGGGCGTGGATTTCCCCCCCTTGGAGGACAGCGGTTCCGGACAGTCCGACACGGTGCCCTCCCTCAACGGTGAGGTAGCCCCGGCGAATCTGGTCCAGCACTGTGTGGATCGACGCCCGGCTGGCAATCTCTATCAACTGCTCCAGCTCCCCGGGCTCCACCGGATCCCCGTCCAGGGGGCGCTCTACCCCATCAATCAGAACCGTCATGGGCCAGCCCGCCCGCAATCGCAGCTCCTCCGCCCTGGCCCGCTCCCCCTCCGAAAGGGACAGCGCCTCCTCCCGCAGCCGCAGAGGCAGGGCCTGCACCGCCTGGACATAGCTCTTTGCCCCAGTCACCTGTATCATGTTCTTCACCAGCCTTTGTCCCATCCTATGAGGACAAGCCGGGGGTTATGACAGCAAAAAAATATCAGCCTTGCGAGTATTACATTGAGAAAGTCAGACAGGATATGTGGAATGGCTCTTTTCCAACCTGATAGGTAAGAACACCTGTACACTGAGAACAACTGAATATACAGCATTTCAGGCACAAAAACCACACAAACAGCAAACATGCATAGCCGCCATCAAGCCGGCTATGCATGTTTATTTTAAATCAGCTTACTGTCAACAGGTTTGATTTGGCATCTCTATTCCAGCGGCTGCTTATAGAGCCATTGTCAGAAAAGGAGAAGGAGCACGGCAAGAAGCGCTCCTGAATTCTGTCCGGGTTATGATTTCTGTTGGAGCCGTTTACCGCTCCAGATGTAACAACGGAACATACCCATTTCATATCTTCTTTCCTGTCAGGAAAATGATTATGACCGTCCCATTTTCTTCCTTTGCGCCGCAAAAATATTTTGCGTGATTTGTTCCTGATCGGCGTCGGTCAGTTCCAGAAACCGGCATCCATATTCAAAACCGGCGTCGCCCTTTTCGATGACACGCATGACCTGACTGAACATGGCGGATTCCGGCCTGTCCTCTAACAGCCTGACTTTCAGCAAAAATTTATCACCGACATAGTATCGGTGCTCCGAACGGATGGAGGCTCCGCCTATGCTGATATTCAGCAGCTTGCACTGCTTTTCCCCCATTGCCAAACCGCTGAACATGGTGGCGGTGGCGTCAAGGTTTGTATCAAGGCGGAAAAATGCGCGGTCGTTTCCAACATGGCATACCTTCAATTCCGTGACTGACCATTTCTTTTGCAGCAAGGGCGCAATCACACCCTCCATATAGACAGCCTTTCGATTATGGTCGCTGTACCCGCGGATTCTGACAGGAAAGGGTTCCTCCTGAGAAATATCGGTTTCCGAATATTGATGCAATTCCGCCTGATTTCCGTGCAGACCTATCAGCTTTGCCACGAAAAGCATACGGCCATCCGGAGCCGTCACTTCTACCCGCATTCCGGAATAGATCTCCAGCTCATCCTCGTCATGATCTATTTCCTGAGGCGGCGCGTCTGTTTTCTTCCCAAATAATTTGAAAAATTTCATACGTTTACTCCCGGTTTTGCCTATTTTTCAAATTTCTGCTTTAACTGCTCGTCGGCCCAAACAACTCTGTTGCGTCCATTCTTTTTCGCGTCATACAGCATTGTATCAGCGATTTTCAAGTAAATGTCATAGTCGTTCCCCGTTTCCGGAATCACGGTAACGCCCCCTATGCTGACTGTGACCCATTCGGACACATCCGGGTTGTGGGAAATATGTAAATCTTCTATCGCCTGCCGGATTTTTTGCAGATACTCAAATATTTTTTCAGAGGGCTCGCCCATGGAGATTGCCACAAATTCCTCTCCCCCGTAACGGGCCACAAAGTCTGTACTGCGTTTCAAATAGGTGGATATTGTTTTTGCCACAGAAGCGATCACTTTATCCCCCGCCGGGTGACCAAATGTGTCGTTATACACTTTGAAATGGTCGATATCGAACATACAGATGGAAAAGGGGACTTGCAGGCGGGCCGCTTCGTGCCATTTCGTCAAGCTGTAACGGTCGTATCTGCGGCGGTTGGCAACCCCGGTCAGCTGATCGGTCATAGATTGTTCTTCAATTTGCCGGCGGTATCGGTACAGCTTGACGTGGGTGTTCACTCTCGCTTTGACAATCAGGGGAATATATGGCTTTGTAATATAATCCACGGCCCCTAAAATAAGCCCGCGCTGTTCACTCGTCGCGTCCGCAAGGCTGGTAATCAAAATGACCGGGACATTTTGGGTGATGAGTTCCTCCTGCAGCTTTTTCAGCAGCGTAAATCCATCCATTTCCGGCATCACTACGTCCAGCAAAATGAGGGAAAAATCTTCATCATGCGCTCTGCGCAGGCCATCTTCCGCTGTCTGCGCAATGGTAACATCATATTCGTCCTCTATGATTGTCTTCAGCTGCGTCGCTTGCAGGAGACTATCATCAACAATCAGTATTTTTTCCATAACTGCACTCCTCACTATATTTGCTCAAATTATCCTAAAAACAACTTAATTTTCCTTATGTTGCGTTGAAGCGAAAATTGAATCTCCATTTTATTGTAGAATGTAAAAGCTGTTTCCTGACTGAACATAGTGATAGCCTCCTTTGTATTCGATGCTGACAGTTTTCCAAATAAAAAGAAGGTTATTCCAACGTAAGTGAACGTTTATTATCATACAGCCCAAAATGAACCGCTTTTTTGCGGTTTATCTGGTTTCAAATATCCACTCAATCCAGTGGTCAGAAACTGAAACACGGTATCCTCGGTTTCCTGGTTATTGGGCAGTATTCCTTCCACCACATATTTTGCGTACATAACAGTGGATGTAAGGACATGGAGCCATAACAGGTCCTGATTGATTCTGTCCAGGCTGGGAAATACCCTTTTGAAGGCGTGAACCATTCCGAAAAATGTCTTAAAATAGGTAATATCCCGGCCTTTGTCGTACTGAGGAAAAAATGTACTGTCCCGGAAGCGGTGGTAAAAAACAGTTTCATCCGGGTGGGATGTCCAAAACCGAAAATAGGGCAGCCATAATCCCTTTACCGCCCCCACAGGGTCAGTGAGCATACGCAGAGGATTGAACTCCAAATGTTCAAAAATCGCTGCCGCCTGTTTGTCCACATAAGTAAAACACTCTGCCAGCAGCTGCTCCTTGCCATCAAAGTGACGGTAAATCGCCCCGGATGAAATCCCCGCCAACTCACTGACATTCTGGATGCGCACCCCCTCCAGGCCATACTGCCGCACCGCCTTTATTGCTGCAAGAATGATTCTCGTTTTGGTGTCATCCAGCGCAATCACGTCCCCCCCTGCAATAGTTACTTATTTACAGAGATATTATATACTAATCCGTTCTTTTTGACAAGAGCTTCTGGCTCCATTTCCTCTCTTGAGACATTTTTATAAAAATTGCTTGACATTTTCTCCGCTCTGGGATATAATCCGCTTTGCGTTCAAAGACAGCAGGGGCCCTTACGGGCGTAATTCCTGCCGAGAGTGCTTTCAAAGGAATATGCTTTGATTGTGCTGTCCTCCTGTCTTGCGACGGGAGGTTTTTTGTTTCGCGGAAGAATTTCTGGAGGTGAAACCAAAAATGCCTAACGCAAAGGTCCTTTCCGAGAAGAAGGCCATCGTGGCCGCTCTGGAAGAGCAGCTGAAGGGCGCCGCCAGCGGCGTGCTGGTGGACTACAAGGGCATCACCGTGGCTGAGGACACCGCACTGCGCGCTGAGCTGCGTCAGAACGACGTGCAGTACGCTGTGGTGAAGAACACCCTGGTCCGCTTCGCCCTGGACGACGCCGGCCTGAAGGAGCTGGATGACGTGCTCAACGGCACCACATCCCTGGCCACCAGCACCGGCGACCCCATTGCCCCTATGCGCGTGGTCAACAAGCACGCCAAGAAGCTGGGTGAGGGCAAGTTCAACATCAAGGGCGGCTTCATGGACGGCAAGGTGCTCTCCCTGGAGGAGATCATGGCCCTGGCCGAGCTGCCCTCCAAGGATGTGCTCCAGGCTCAGGCCCTGGGCATGATGCTGGCTCCCATTACCAGCCTGGCTATCGTGCTGAAAGCCATTGCCGAGAAGAACGGCGAGCCCGCCGCTCAGGACGCTCCCGCTGAGGAGGCCCCCGCCGCCGCTGAGTAAGCGGCACACAACGTCCTCCAAGTGAGGGTGACAACACATTATATATTACACAATATAGGAGGTTTATTTATCATGGCTAGTGAGAAGATTACTGCGATGATCGAGGAAGTCAAGGCTCTGACCGTTCTGGAGCTGTCCGAGCTGGTAAAGGCTCTGGAGGAGGAGTTCGGCGTGTCCGCCGCCGCTATGGCCGCTCCCGCCGCCGGCGGCGGTGCCGCTGAGGCCGCTGCTGAGAAGACTGAGTTCGACGTGGTTCTGGCCGGCTTCGACGCCGCCGCCAAGATCAAGGTCATCAAGGCCGTCCGCGAGATCACCGGTCTGGGCCTGGCTGAGGCCAAGGCCGCCGTTGAGGGCGCCCCCAAGACCCTGAAGGAGGCCGTGTCCAAGGACGAGGCCGAGGAACTGAAGAAGAAGCTGGAAGAGGCCGGTGCCAAGGTGGAGCTGAAGTAAATTCTTCCATACCAACGATTAAAAAGGACCTGCGGCTGTGGCCACAGGTCCTTTTCGTCAGTTGAAAAAGCCTCCCTCACTGAGGGAGCCCTTTCCTATCCAAAATCATGCCGGCTGCCGCAGGAGAGTCCGATCCGCTCCAGCTCATAGACAATGGCTTCAATTTTGTAGAAGCACTCCCTGTCGCTCAGGGAATTGTCCTGGAGTATTTTTTGAATTTGCAGCAGAGCCTGAAAGGCGGCGGTGCTGACAATTTCATCCGCACGGAAGCTGAGATTGGGAAAGGTTACTTCGATTTTGGCGGGTTGATTTTTCAGCATGTGGGTCAGCATCTCCATATATTGGTCCATGTTATCATTCCTTATGTCATATTATAGACCGAAAATGTATCTTGTCAATTATCTTTAGATAAATTTAAAGATGTTTAAATAAACAGTGAATGGTCCTATACTGTTTATGGTGGTTCTATGGATGCAACGCAAATGGAAAAATATGAGCAATTAGGCATGAATGTGCACTATTACCGCAGAAAGAAAAAGCTGACACAGGCAAAGCTTGCGGAGATGGTGGATATCGAGCGTGTCCACATGGGAAATATTGAGCTGGCCAGAACGGGAACTTCTCTGGATGTGATTTTCCGTATTGCAGACGCACTTGAGGTGCCGGTTTGCAAGCTGTTTGAATTTCGGGACTGAAACCCGCCCGTTGGGGCGGGTTTTTCCAGTGAAAGTCCACAAGGAAATCAATTTTGGCGCTGTAGGGCGCGACGGCCTCGGCGCGCCGCCCAAAAAAGCTGTCAACCAGCGGCGGGCCGGGTCGTCCCGCCCTACAAATGCGGCTGGATGTTCTAAAAATTGATTTCCGTGTAAAATCCATTGCGCATCTTTACCAAAAGCCTTACTTGTGTTATACTACCTCTAACTGAGCACAAAATCCGCAAGGAGGATTATGATTATGGATCTGAGCGAAAAGATGGTAAGCAGTGAGACGATTTTTGAGGGGAAGATTATCAAGGTGACCCTGGATCAGGCCCGGCTGCCCAACGGCACGCTGGCCGCCCGGGAGGTAGTCTACCATCCCGGCGGGGTGGCGGTGCTGGCCCTGGACAAGGACAACACCGTCTATCTGGTCAAGCAGTACCGCTATCCCATCCAGCAGCTGCTGCTGGAGCTGCCCGCGGGCAAGCTGGACCACGGCGCGGAGGAGGACCGTCTGCTGGGCGCTCAGCGGGAGCTGAGCGAGGAGACCGGTCTGGAGGCGGCGGAGTGGACCTATCTGGGCTACAGCCTGGCCTCCCCCGGCTTTTGTGACGAGGCGCTGCACATGTATCTGGCCCGGGGGCTCACCCGGAAGAGGCAGCACCTGGACGAGGACGAATTTCTGGACGTGGTCACCATGCCCTTTGACGAGCTGGTCAGGCAGGTGATGGACGGCACCATTACCGACGGCAAAACGGTGTCCACCACATTGAAGGTAAAGGTGTTGCTGGGCCTGTAAGCGGGCAGAAAAGGAGGTTAACAAATGGCAAAAAAGGTCCTGATCGTAGAGGACGAGCAGAGTATTGTGGACATTCTGTCCTTTAATCTGACAAAGGAGGGATACGACACCCTGGAGGCGCTGGACGGCCCTACCGGCTTGCAGCTGGCCCTGGAGCAGAACCCGGATCTGGTGCTTCTGGACCTGATGCTGCCCGGTATGAGCGGCTTTGATGTGTGCCAGAAGCTCCGCCAGGCGGGGTCGGCCGTCCCTATTGTCATGCTCACCGCCCGGGAGGAGGAGGACGACAAGGTCCGGGGCCTGGAGCTGGGGGCGGACGACTACATCACCAAGCCCTTTAAAAACCGGGAGCTGATGGCCCGGGTGAAGGCCAACATCCGCCGGGTGTCCATGGTTCCCGCCGCTCCGGCGCCCGCGCCCCAGCCGGAGACTCCCCTGGGCCACCGGGTGCAGGTAGACGAGGAGCGGGCCACCATCTTTAAGGACGGCACTCCCCTGGACCTGACTCAGCGGGAATACGACCTGATCCGCTTTCTGGCCGCCCGTCCGGGGAAGATTTTCTCCCGGGAGGCCCTGATGGAGCACGTGTGGAACTATGAGGGCTACGTGGGCGACGTCCGGGCTGTGGACGTGGCCGTCCGCCGCCTGCGTGAAAAGATCGAGGACGACCCCGCCTCCCCCATGTTCATCAAGACCAAGCGGGGGATGGGCTACTACTTTGGCGAATAACGCCCCGGCTCCCTTTTCAGGGGAGGCTGAAATCTGAAAGGAGGTCCCGCCATGCTGCGCAGCCTGCATATGAAGCTGGTTATGATTATGGTTTTGCTGATCCTGTCGTTGATGATGGTGGTTGGGGCCTTTCTGATTAACTCGGTGACCGCCTTTTACCTGGAGGATTTTTACAGCCAGATGGCCGACGTATTTGGCGACCCGCTGCTCCTTCACGACCTGACCACCCCCTCAGAGGAGGAGGAGGACGGGGCGGTCCAGCTGGACCTGGTGCTGGACGCCTATGTGGGCGAGCTGGGCGTGGACAACCGCAACCGCAAGCTTTACATTCTGGACGGCAGCGGCGTAGTCCGTGTCTCCCCCGACGGGGGGGAGGCCCAGCTGGAGTACACCGAAAACCTGACCTTTGCTTTGACCACCGGCCTGACCACCGGCGAGGTGGGGGACGAGAGCAACCTGGCCCTGGACTATATGGATGTGGCCATTCCCGTCCACCGGGGCGGCGAGGACTATATTATCTATATTGTGGACAACAAGTCCACCTCCAACGACCTGACCGATCAGATGCTGGTGCTGATTATCGAGGCATTGATCTTCGGCCTGGTCATCTCCATTCTGCTGTCCTTCCTGCTGTCCAAAACCATGGTCACCCCCATCCAGAGCCTGACTGAGGGGGCCATGCGGGTGGCGGAGCGGGACTTTTCCCAAAAGATCAAGGTGCCCTCCCAGGATGAGATCGGCGTGCTGACCGACACCTTTAACGACATGGCCGGCCAGCTTCAGGACACCCTGCGCCAGGTGGAGAACGAGCGCAACAAACTGGACACCCTTTTCCTCCACATGACCGACGGCGTGGTGGCCTTTTCAAAAGAGGGCCTGGTCATCCACTCCAACCCCGCCGCCAACCGGATGCTCCGCCGGGCTATCGGGTCGGAGACCACCTACGGGGAGCTGTTTGGTCTGATCGCCCCCCTGGAGCGGGTGCTGGATGTCCCCGACCACCTGGAGGGGGAGCTTCAGGTCCGCGACTGTTTCCTTCAGCTGCTGATGGCCCCCTTCGACCGGGGAAGGGCGGGGGGCGGCGTGCTGGTGGTCCTCCACGACGTCACCGAGCAGCGGAAAAACGAGGAGATGCGCCGGGAATTTGTGGCCAATGTGTCCCACGAGCTGCGCACCCCCCTGACCAACATCCGCTCCTATGCCGAGACCCTTATCGACAACACCGGGGAGATGCCCCCCAATATGGAGAAGAAGTTTTTGGGCGTCATCCTCAACGAGAGCGACCGGATGACCCATATCGTGCAGGACCTGCTTACCCTGTCCCGCTTTGACTCGGAGCGGGACGAGCTCAAGCTGTCCCGCTTCCCCTTTGGCGAGGCGGTGAAGGACATTTACAACGCCGTCTACATGGAGGCCCAAAAGCACAACCACACCCTCACCCTGGACCTGGAGCCCGATTTGCCTGAAATTCTGGCCGACCGGGAGCGGGTGCTGCAAGTAATCATGAATATCGTATCCAACTCCATCAAATATACCCCCGACGGGGGGCATATCGATATCTACGCCGGACGGAAGCGGGACAGAGTGTGGATGATTGTGGATGACGACGGCATTGGCATTCCCGAGGAGGACCGCCCCCGCATCTTTGAGCGGTTCTACCGGGTGGACAAGGCCCGCTCCCGACAGTCGGGGGGCACCGGCCTGGGACTGTCCATTGCCAAGGAGATTGTGGAGCGCCACCGGGGACGGATTGTCCTGCTGAACAAGGAGGGCCCCGGACTGATGATCCGGCTGGACCTGAACATTGAGGGACCGGGCGATGGGACATAACAGAAGAATCTGGACAGTGGAGCTGCTCAAGGATGTGCTGATCATCCTGCTGACCATATCTGCCCTGTGGCTGGCCGCCCAGACCCCGCTGGTGACCCCCCTGCGGGGTCTGCTCCGGGAGGAGGGCCGTCAGACTGCCCCCGGTCAGGTCCAGGGAGACAGCCGGAGCTCGGGGGCGCTGCCCATGGCCATGGTGGCCAACATTCCGGTGGGGGCCGGCCTTCCGGACAGCTTCAGCGTGCCCGAGGGGACGGAGGGGATACGCTGCGGCTTGCAGTATGACCAGGCGGCCTGTCAGGAGCTGTTCCAACAGGTGGCCGGGTCGCTGGTGGAGGCGCTGTCCAGCGCCGGCGAGCCGGAGCGGATTGGCCGCCAGCAATGGGAGAGCGCCCTTACCAGCTCTCTGGGCGTGTATATGGACTTTCAGGGCCAGATCCCTATGCCTGTGCTGGCGGGCTGGCTGTCCGGAGGGGATACCCCGCTGACGGCCACCGTCCGCCGCCTGGTGCTCACCGTTTGGGAGGACGGGGTGGACCTGTACTACCGGGACGAGAAAAGCGGAAACTACTACCGGTGCCGCTCTGAGGTGGCCGACCCCTTCTCCCTGGCCGGAGCGCTGTCCGGACTGACGGACAACGGGGCCTTTTACGCCTTTGAGTCGGACTACTACCGGGAACTGGACCCCGATACCCTCCTCTTCTCCCAGATGCCCGCCCCGGCGGTGTACACCGCCGCCAACCCTATGAGCGCCGGACAGGAGACTCTCCGGGCTCTGGTCCAGGACCTGGGCTTCTCACTCAACTCCACCAGCTTCTACTCCACCGACGAACAGGTGGCCCGCAGCGGGGATGACAGCGTGCGCCTGTCCGACCGAGGGGTGGCCCAGTATCAGTATGAGGGCCGGGAGGGCGGCGGGCTGTTCCCCGTTTTGAGCCAGGGGGAGGCGGGGACCCTTTTCGACAGCGTAGAGACCTGCCGCCAGATCGCCCTGTCCGCCATGGGGACCAGGTGCGGCGAGGCCCGGCTCTACCTCATGTCCACCCAGGCCACACAGCAGGGCTGGGAGATCGATTTTGGCTACAGTCTCAACGGCATCCCCGTTCTGACGGAGAGCGGGCGGGCCGCCCGCTTTGTGGTAGAGGGGGGCGAGGTGGTCCAGTTTTCTCTCTATCTGCGCAGCTATACCAACAACGGCGCCGCATCTCTGGTCCTGCCTCCCAGACAGGGGGCTGCCGCCCTGTCGGCCCGGGGCCTGAGCGGGGAGGAGCTGCTGCTCACCTACACCGAGGCCGGCGGCGACACCCTGACCGCCGGCTGGTCGGCCAGAGACAACCGCCAGGGGGAGGGCTGAGCCATGCCATGGAGCAAGATGAAAAATATCATCCTGGTCATCCTGGCCGTCACCAACCTGGCCCTTCTGGTGCTGGTGGGAGGCCAGGCCATTCAGGGCAGCCGTCTGCTCAGCCGGGCCCGGGAGGATGCGGTCCAGTTCCTGCGCAACCGGGGGGTTGAGGTGGATGAGGACGTCATCCCCCAGGCTATGGAGCTGCTACCCCAGACTGTGGAGCGGGACCTGACCGGGGAGGAGAAGGCCGCCGCCGCCCTGCTGGGCGGTCCGGTAACCGCCGAGTCCCGGGGGGGCGAGGTCTACCGCTATTTCAACGACAAGGGCTCTGTCCAGTTTCACAGCGACAGCACCTTTTCCGCCCAGCTGGAGAGGGGGGCCTTTCCCCTGGGGAGCGACCGGGCGGCAGACTGCCTGGAGCTGATGGCGCGCATGGGTTTCCAGGGGATTATCCTAGAGGAGGCGGAGGACGAGCTGATTTTCCGTCAGACCTGGAGGGGCGTGCCCCTGTTTAACCAGCAGGTGACCCTGGTGTGCCGGGGGGACAGCCTGACCGCTATGACCTCCGGAAGGCAGCTGGTGGGCAGTCCCCAGGAGGATGCTGCCCGGAAAAATATCTCGGTGGCCACCGCTCTGATCAATTTTTACAACGGCGTCAGCGCCTTGGGCGACGTGTGCAACCGCATCGATGCCATTGAACCGGGCTATGTGGCCGCCGCCTCTCTGTCCGGCCCCATTACGCTCACCCCGGTGTGGCGGATAACCACCGACACGGGGGCTTATCAGCTGGATACCGTCACAGGAGGGTTGAGCCGGGTGTCCTAAGCGGGGAGAGAGGAGCATAGACTGTAGGGGCGGGTATTACCCGCCTCTACATTGGAAACTTGGAGGAACCCTATGTCACATTCAACCAGCCCAATCGGCATTCTGGACTCCGGAATCGGGGGGTTCAGCGTGGCCCGTCAGGTACAAAAGCTGCTGCCGGGCGAGGAACTGCTCTACTTCGGCGACGGCGCCCATATCCCCTACGGCAACCACTCTCAGAAGACCATTGTGGACATGGCCCGGTATATGTTCCGGTTTATGGAGTGCCAGGAGGTGAAAGCCCTGCTGGTGGCCTGCAACACCATCTCCTGCGTGATTGGCCAATGCGAGGACGAGGTGTCCTGCCCTGTGTTCAACGCGGTTCAGGCGGGGGCGGACGCAGCGGCCAGGCTGGAGGCAGATAAGGTGGGGGTGATCTCCACCGTCTTTACCCACAACTCCGGAATTTATCCGCAGAAGATATCGGCCCAGAGCCCCAGAAAGGTTGTGGTGCTCAGCTGCGGCTGCTCCGACCTGGCCCGGCTGGTGGAGCACAGCCTGGGGGACCCCCAGGGGATGATCCAGGTGGAGGAAAACCTCCGTCAGGAGCTGGACCAGATGGTGCTGGAGGACAAGGTGGACTGCTGCGTTTTGGGCTGTACCCACTACCCGCTGGTGGCGGACAGCATCCATAAGCTGTACCCCGGCCTGCCTCTCGTTGATCCAGCGGAGGAGATGGCCCAGGGGCTGAAGACTTACCTGGACCGTGAGGGGCTGGCCAATCCCCAGACCTCCCCCGGCAAGCTGACCGTTTACACCACCGGCGACGTGGCCGAGTACGCCCTCCGGGCCCGTCAGGTGGGGCTGGAGCGGGTGGACCGGGTGGAGTTTTACCCGCCCATGGAGCTGAGCGGACAGAGGAGGGAGGAGCGGCCATGAGTTTGCTGCCGATCAAAAAGGGGATCCATTTTTCGGGTATGGAGCTCTACGAAATTCTGCTGAAGGTGGACTTTGACGCCCTGGTGGAGTTCCTCAGCAGCCGCGGCGGGCTGGACGGGGTGGAGGAGTACGGCCGGACGGCGCTGATGGAGCTGACCATCGGCCGTGTCCGGGACGCGGTGGAATTTTGGAACAGGCAGGAGGGCGGCCTTTACGCCCAGGAGGGCCGGAACGAGCTGATGCGGGCCTTCTTCCTCCGGTGCCGGGATTTTTCCCTGGAGTACCTGCTCCAATTTGAGAACGAGTTTGCCCAAAAGCTGGTGGACTTGGGCTGCGACATCAACCAGCGGGACCGATACGGCTATACCGCTCTGCGCTACGCCGTGCAGGACAAAAATTACGAGATGGCCGAGTATCTGCTGAGCTGTCCCGGGGTGGAGCTTCAGGACGTCACCCCCACCATGGATGACCGGATGGACAGCATTTTAGTCCGGGGCGGCTGTGATATCTTCACGCCCCGAACCAGTATGCTCCAGGGCTGCAAGCGGCCCTTCCTGGATGGCTGGCTGAGCTGGCACCAGGGGAAGGGGGGCACCGTCCCCTGGATGTCCTGCTGGAGGGATTTTTCCCAGACCCTGGCCGCCGTCCGGGAGATGTATCCCGACCGCCTGCCTGAGATTCCGCCCTTCTATCTGGATACGGTGGAGTATGATTTTCTGATGCAGGATTTTTCCGGCCCCACCGCCAGGCCCTTCGCCAGCAAGAAGGCTATGACCGCCTTCCTCAAGGGGCTGGAAAAGGGGCTGGACAGCCGGGACGAGATGGGCCGGAATCTGCTGTCCTGCTGCGCCCTGCTCTACCGGCACTACAGAGGGGACAAGCACTTTCAGGCCGACGCCCGCCGGGCGGAGAAGCGGGCAGGGGAGCTGCTCGCCATGGACATTTCCCTGACCCAGCCCGATTTTGCCGGCAAGACCCCCCAGGACCACCTGAGAGAGGCGGGGCTGACCGGATTGCAGCCGTAATAAAGACGGGCGGCCAAAGGCCGCCCCTACAAAAGAGAAACGAGGAACCCCATGTCAGAATTACAATTTGCCATCCCCACCCTCTTCGGGCTGGAGGGAATCTGCGCTGATGAGCTGCGGCGGCTGGAGCTGCCGCAGGTCCGGGCGGAAAACGGCCGGGTGCTGTGCGCCGGGACGGACGCTGATCTGCCCCGGCTCAATTTGAACGTCCGTACCGGGGAGCGGGTGCTGCTGGTGCTGGGGAGCTTCCCCGCCCGGGATTTCGACGCCCTCTTTGAGGGGGTGCGCGCCCTGCCCTGGGAGGACTTTATCCCCAGAGAGGGCCAGTTCCCGGTGAAGGGCCACTGCCTCAACTCCGCCCTCCACTCGGTGCCCGCCTGCCAGTCCATTGTGAAAAAAGCGATTGCCGCCCGGCTGGGCGGCAAATACCGCCTGAATACCCTCCCGGAGACCGGGGCGCTGTATCAGGTGCAGTTTTCTATTATGGGGGATGAGGCGGTACTGATGCTGGATACCTCCGGTCCCGGCCTCCACAAGCGGGGCTACCGGGCCCAGGGAGTGGCCGCCCCCCTGCGGGAGACGCTGGCCGCCGGGTTGGTACTGCTGTCCCGCTACCGGGGGAAGGACCCCCTGTGCGACCCCTTCTGCGGCTCGGGGACCATCCCCATTGAGGCGGCTCTTATCGCCAAGAACCGGGCCCCCGGCCTGAACCGGTCCTTCTCTGCCCAGAAGTGGGGCTGGCTGGATAAAAAGCACTGGATGTCCGCCGCCGGTGAGGCGATGGACCGGGAGTTTGACGGCGCGTACGAGATCTGGGGCGGCGACATTGACTCCGAGGCGGTAGCCCTGGCCCGCCACAACGCCCAGCTGGCCGAGGTGGAGGATATCGTCCGCTTTGACGTGGACGACGCCACCCGGTTCCACTGGGGCGGACTGTACGGCCGGGTGGTGACCAACCCGCCCTACGGCGAGCGGGTGATGGAGCGCAGGGAGGCGGAGGAGCTGTACCGCGCCTTTGGCAAGGCCTGGGACAAGTTCCCGGAGGGCTGGAAGCTGTATCTGCTGTCCTCCCACACCGAATTTGAGCGGACCTTTGGCAAGCGGGCGGACAAAAAGCGCAAGCTGTATAACGGGATGCTGAAATGTGACCTGTTTATGTACCTGTAAGTGAGAAAGCCCCCTTTGCAAAGGGAGGCTTTTGGGCGGATCATATTCGCCCCTGCAAGGGGGGAAGGACATGCACCATCTATTCATCATCAATCCCGCTGCGGGCAAAAAGGAGACCACCCGTCAGATGGAAGAGCTGCTGGACAAGTTATCCTTCCCTCACCAGGTGGTGTACACCCAGGGGGAGGGGGACGCCCGGCGCTTTACCCTGGAGGCGGCCCGTTCCGGGGAGCCTCTCCGGGTCTACGCCTGCGGCGGCGACGGCACCCTCAACGAGGTGGTCAACGGCGCGGCGGGGCTGGAGCATGTGGCCGTCACCAACGTCCCCAAGGGGACGGGGAACGACTTCCTGAAAATTTTCGGCCCCGATTACCGGACTGTGTTCTATGACCTGGAGGCCCTGGCCAACGGGCCCCAGACCCCCTTTGACCTGATCGACTGCAACGGACATCTGGGCATTGACGTGGCCTGCGCCGGGGTAGACGCCCGGGTGGCCGCCGATGTCCACCGGTACAAGGACTGGCGGTTTGTCTCGGGAATCGGGGCCTATACCCTGGCTCTGATTGAAAACATCTTTTTTAAGGGAATCGCCCGGCCTATGTCGGTGCAGATGGGGGAGCTCCGGTGGGAGGACAAGCCCGCCTCGCTGCTGTGCGTGTGCAACGGTCGGCACTACGGCGGGGGGTTCATGCCCGTAGGGGAGGCTATGCCAGACGACGGCGTGCTGGACATGCTGCTGGTAAAACAGGTCAGCCTGTTTACCTTTGTGCGCCTGGTGGGCAAGTATGCCAAGGGGCAGTACCGCAGGTATCCGGAGCTGATTTTTGCCCATCATGGCCAGTGTGTGAGCTTTTCCGCCCGGGAGCCCATCACCGTGGTGGTGGACGGCGAGGTCATGCGGGATACCGCCTTTACCATCCGCCTGTCGGAAAAGAAGGTGAACTTCTTCTATCCCGCCGGGGCCGGTTATCAGCCCACCAGCGCCGATAAGACCTCTTGACGCAGACCCAGGCCGAAAAGATAATAGGCGTGGGTCTGCTGGGCTGTGTAGTGGGACTGCGCTTCAATGAACCGGTTGAATACCTCATAGCCCAACCGCCTTTCAAGCTCCTGCTCTGCGGCCCGAAAGACCTGTTCCGCCTCCCGGTACTCCGGGAGGGGTTGCAAAATGCGCGGACCTGCTTTGGAATGTGAGGGTTGTCAAGGAATAGGATGTTGAGCATAGGATTCATGTTTGCGGCTCCTTTTATGTAACAACTATGCGTCTATAATATATGTAAAGATTATGCGTGTCAAGTGCCTGGAGGTATTTTATGATAAAATTTTCTGAACGTTTGAAGAAACTACGCCAGGAGCGGGGCCTGAAACAGCGTGAAATGGCGGAAATCTGTGGCCTAAAACTGCGTGGCTATCAATGCTATGAGTATGCCACCAGCTGCCCGGATTTTGACGGCCTGGTCTTTTTGGCGGACTACTTCAACGTCAGCACAGATTACCTTCTGGGCCGGACGGACTGCCGGGAAATGAACCAAGCCGCCCCGGACGGGACGGCTTGACAAAGCGGAGGGATAAAGTTATAATATGCGCAAGAGGGCGGTCAACCAGGTTGCAGCTGGAAGACAGTCAATCTTCAGACAAGTTTATAGCTTGAGAAAATGCCGTCTTCTTACTGGGGTTAGGGGGCGGCTGCTTCTTTAGGTGCCGTCCGATAGTGATTACCAAAGTGATCGCCGCAATGATGAGCAAATGTAATGTCAGGATCTCGCCTACGCTCACCGGCCTCACCTCCTGGAACTTGCTGAGGATTGGCCCTGCCTGCTCTTGCTTAATGGTAGTATAGCCCGACAGCCCTTGCAAGCTCCACGAATTTAGCACTCCGAAAGGCTGTTTGTGAACGAAATGTAAAACCTTTCAAATCAACCCCCGATTTTTTGAAATTGGGGGTTGATTTTTTTGCCGGAAGAGGTTATTATCTTAAACAGAGTTAGCACTCGAAACTTTTAAGTGCTAAAACAAAGTTTGTTGATCCTAAAAAATTAAGTCATATAAGGAGGAACCCATTATGAAACTCAAACCCCTGGCTGACCGTGTTATTGTGAAACTGGTGGAGGCTGAGGAGACCACCAAGGGCGGCATTATCCTCACCGGCGCCGCCAAGGAGAAGCCCGAAGTGGCCGAGGTCATTGCTGTTGGCCCCGGCGGCATGGTGGAGGGCAAGGAGGTCGTCATGACCGTGAAGGTGGGCGACAAGGTCATCACCAGCAAGTACTCCGGCACCCAGGTCAAGCTGGACGGCGAGGAAGTCACCATCGTCCGCCAGAACGACATCCTGGCCATCGTAGAGTGATAAGCCTCCCCCTTCCAGGGGGAAGGTGCCCCAGTGCTCACACTGGGGCGGATGAGGGTGAGTTCTTGAGAGGCTCAGCACCTCCGCAGCCCCCTCATCAGCCGCCGCCTGCGGCGGCGCCAGCTTCCCCCCTGAGGGGGGGAAGCCTTAACAAAATATATTTTGGAGGTAATGCTTTATGGCTAAAATTATTTGCTACGGTGAGGAAGCCCGCAAGGCTCTGGAGAAGGGCGTCAACCAGCTGGCCGACACCGTGAAGATCACCCTGGGCCCCAAGGGCCGCAACGTGGTGCTGGACAAGAAGTTCGGCGCTCCCCTCATCACCAACGACGGCGTGACCATTGCCAAGGAGATCGAGCTGGAGGACCCCTTTGAGAACATGGGTGCCCAGCTGGTGAAGGAGGTCTCCACCAAGACCAACGACGTGGCCGGCGACGGCACCACCACCGCCACCCTGCTGGCTCAGGCCATTGTGGCCGAGGGCCTGAAGAACCTGGCCGCCGGAGCCAACCCCATGGTTATGAAGAAGGGCATTGCCAAGGCCGCTTCCGCCGCTATCGAGGCCATGAAGGCCAACAGCCAGAAGGTGAAGGACTCCAACGACATTGCCCGGGTAGGCGCAGTCTCCTCCGGCGACGAGACCATTGGCAAGCTGATTGCCGAGGCCATGGAGAAGGTGGGCCACGACGGCGTTATCACCATTGAGGAGTCCAAGACCGCCGAGACCTCCTCTGAGGTTGTGGAGGGCATGCAGTTTGACCGGGGCTATATCACCCCCTATATGGTCACCGACACCGAGAAGATGGTGGCCGAGCTGGACGACGCCCTTATCCTCATCACCGACAAGAAGATCTCCAACATCCAGGAGCTGCTGCCCATTCTGGAGCAGGTGGTCCAGTCCGGCAAGAAGCTGCTGATTATCGCTGAGGACGTGGAGGGCGACGCCCTGTCCACCCTGATTGTCAACCGTCTCCGCGGCACCCTGAACGTGGTGTGCGTCAAGGCCCCCGGCTTCGGTGACCGCCGCAAGGAGATGCTTCAGGATATCGCCATCCTCACCGGCGGCCAGGTCATCTCCGCCGATGTGGGTCTGGAGCTGAAGGAGGCTCAGATGAACATGCTGGGCTCCGCCCGCCAGGTCAAGATCACCAAGGAGAACACCACCATTGTCAATGGTGCCGGCTCCTCCGACGAGATCAAGGCCCGCATTGGCCAGATCAAGAGCCAGATTGAGGTCACCACCTCTGACTACGACAAGGAGAAGCTCCAGGAGCGGCTGGCCAAGCTGGCCGGCGGCGTGGCCGTCATCAAGGTGGGCGCCGCCACCGAGGTGGAGATGAAGGAAAAGAAGCTGCGCATTGAGGACGCCCTGAACGCCACCCGCGCCGCTGTGGAAGAGGGCATTGTGGCCGGCGGCGGCACCGCCTACCTGAACTCCATCCCCGCCGTGGAGGCCCTGCTGGCCCAGGTGGAGGGCGATGAGAAGACCGGCGTGCAGATCATTGCCCGGGCGCTCACCGCTCCCGTGAAGCAGATCGCCGCCAACGCCGGTATCGACGGCGCTGTGGTCCTGTCCAAGATCCAGGAGTCCGGCAAGGTGGGCTACGGCTTCGACGCCTACAAGGAGGAGTACTGCGACATGATCCCTGCCGGTATCGTGGACCCCACCAAGGTCACCCGTTCCGCCCTGGAGAACGCCGCCTCTATCGCCTCCGTGCTGCTGACCACCGAGTCTCTGGTGGCTGACAAGCCCCAGCCCCCCGCTCCTCCCGCCGCCCCCTCCCCCGATATGGGCATGTATTAAAAAGTCCAAAGCCCGGAGCGTAAGCTCCGGGCTTTTTTACAGGGGCCGCTGCCTTGACGGCCCGTTAAGCGGCGGACGCGGCCAGCTCTTCCCGGGCCTCCCGCTCGTTGTCGGCGGAGAAGCAAAACCGCCCGGCCCAGTCATAGACCTCCACGTGTCCCCTTACCCAAACAATGTTGTAATCCATAGCGTCTTGCTCCTTTCTTGTATTGTGACTACAGTATACAAGAGGAGCAGTCCCATAAACCGGACTTTTCTTGCGAGGAGGGAATTTTATTGGACACCATTTTTTATACAGTCCGCGCCATCAACGGCGATTACGCCGAATTAGTTACCGACAGCGGCCAGGAGCACTCCATCACCATGTTCCTGCTCCCGGAGGGCACGACATTGGGCAGCCGGTTGAAGCTGGAGGACTTCCAGTGGGAGCTGGTGAACGTATAAAAATCATCAGATTTGCTGTCACAGGCAGGCCATTTGTTTCTGCGGGCGGCCACAGGCCGCCGCTACAGCTTCGCTGTCAGAAATTCTGAATTTGTTCGAAATCCCGGCCTTTTGGCCGGGATTTTTGCGCTTTGCTGTAAGCTTTAAGGCTCTTCCTCCTCCTCCTCATCATCATCCAGGCCATTTTCCATCATCTGGGCCAGCTCTTTTTTAAACTCCGGTGATCCGTTTTGAAGGCACCACATAGGACAGCAGACAGAAGGCGGCGTGTCCTTAGAAGACACGGACAGTTCAGGGCCCTGCATCATATAAACATCTTCCGCATCCAGACAGCCCGCCTCCAAAAGGGCCATCGCCGCCTGATAATCTTGCCACTCTAACTTCTCTATGGCGTTAGTGATGGCGTTGAACAGTATGTGGTACATTTTTTGATACATGACGATCCCTTCAATCTATAAACTGATAATCCTATTATAATTTCAGTTTTACTATAAGTCAATAAATATTTTCCTGCTTTAAAATGATTAAATATGCAAACCCTTCTCAGTATGATGTTGGTAAGGGAGGGGTTCGTATGACTTTGGATTACAGTTTGATTGGAGTCAGAATAAAGAAGCGCAGGAAGAGTTTGAATCTGACACAGGAGCAAATTGCAGAGCGCGTAGATATCAGTAATCAGCATATGTCGAACATTGAACGGGCTAAATCCATTCCCTCCACCGAGACGATCATGAAGCTGGCCGCCGCTTTGGATACCACGCCGGATGAATTTCTGGTGGGCAGCGGCAAATGGCCTGGGGAGGAGTGGAAGGCAGTGGCGGACAAGCTGCGTGCGCTGGACGGCAGACAGCTGGAACTGGTCAGTGATTTTGTTGACTGGGTGGCGGCGCATAAACTATAAAGAAATCCCGGCCGCAAGGCCGGGATTTTTGCTTGTCAAAAACTCATGCCCGTCCTTTTGCAAGCTTCAAAATTACTGACGCGGAATCTGCAGGGGCGGCCTGTGACAGGCGGGCACAGGCCGCCCCTGCAATGGCAGTCTATAGATCCTGCGGCCCTTGGCCTTATTATGGCGAAGATGGAATATAAAATTGGGAGTATAGGTATTTTACACAAAAAAACTGCTTTTATTTCTGCCAATCCGCCGATTGTATTCTAGTATGCAAGTTGTATAATAGAGGCATAGCGAACAAAGATTAAGCGAGCCGCAGGATTAAATTATTTGGAGGAGAAACCATTATGAATGAAATTCTTCAAACCCTTTCCAACATCGGTATCGTTCCCGTTATCGCCATTGACGACGCCGGCAAGGCTGTCTCGCTGGCCAAGGCCCTGGCCGCCGGCGGACTGCCCGCAGCCGAGGTCACCTTCCGCACCGCCGCCGCCGAGGACGCCATCCGCGCCATTGCCAAGGAGGTCCCCGAGATGGTGCTGGGCGCTGGCACCGTGCTCACCACCCAGCAGGCCGACCGGGCTATGGCCGCCGGCGCCACCTTTATTGTGGCTCCTGGCTACGACCCCAAGGTCACCCAGCATGTCATTGACAAGGGCGGCATCATGGTGCCCGGCACCTCCACCGCCGGCGAGATGCAGCAGGCCATGAATCAGGGCTGCGAGGTGGTGAAGTTTTTCCCCGCCGAGGCCAACGGCGGCGTGGCCATGCTGAAGAATATCGGCGCGGCGCTGAAGGGCTGCAAATGGATGTGTACCGGCGGCGTCAACTCCAAAAACGTCAACGACTACCTGGGCTACAACCAGATCGTGGCCGTGGGCGGAACCTGGATGTGCAAGAAGGAGCTGATTGAGGAGGAGAAATGGGACGAGATCACCGCCATCAGCAAGGAGGCGGTGAAGACCATGCTTGGCTTCTCCCTGGCTCACGTGGGCATCAACTGTGAGAACGAGGTGGAGGCCCAGCGGGCGGCCAAGACCCTGTGCGCCTTCTTCGGCTTTGACTACAAGCCGGGCAGCAGCTCCATCTTCGCCGGAAGCGCCGTGGAGTGCATGAAGGCCCCCTATCTGGGCAGGAATGGCCATATCGCCATTTCCACCAACAGTCTGGACCGGGCCGTCTACCACCTGAGCCGCCAGGGCGTGGAGTTCGACGAGTCCACCCGCAAGCCCAAAGCCATCTACCTCAAGGGCGAGGTGGGCGGTTTTGCCCTCCATCTGGTGCAGAAATAATTGCCTTTTCCATCTCTGACGCCATTCTGCAGGGGCGGCCTGTGGCCGCCCGATCAAGATCACAGAGTGGGTTTTGAGAGCGGGCGGCCACAGGCCGCCCCTGCCAAAATTATTTTAGGAGGAACATAATCATGAAAGTGGTAACCTTCGGTGAGCTGATGATCCGGCTCCAGCCCTACAACTATGAGCGTTTTGTCCAGGCTGACCACCTGGAATTCACCTTCGGCGGCGGCGAGGCCAACGTGGCCGTCTCTCTGGCCAACTACGGCATGGATGTCTCCTATGTCACCAAGCTGCCCGCCCACGCTATCGGCCAGGCGGCGGTGAACTCCCTGCGCCGCTATGGCGTGGACACCAGCAAGATCGTCCGGGGGGGCGACCGTGTGGGTATCTACTTCAACGAGAAGGGCGCCTCCCAGCGGGGCTCTGTGTGCATCTACGACCGGGCCCACTCCGCCATCCAGGAGGCCACCACCGCCGACTTCGACTGGGATGCCATCTTTGAGGGTGTAGAGTGGTTCCACTTCACCGGCATCACCCCGGCCCTGGGCCCCAACGTGGTGGACATCTGCCGGGAGGCCTGCAAGGCCGCTAAGGCCAAGGGCATCAAGATCAGCTGCGACCTGAACTACCGGGGCAAGCTGTGGACCCGGGACCAGGCCCGGGAGGCTATGACCGACCTGTGCCAGTATGTGGACGTGTGTATCTCCAACGAGGAGGACGCCAAGGACGTGTTCGGCATTGAGGCCGAGGCCACCGACATCTACGCCGGTTCCCTGAATCACGAGGGCTACAAGTCCGTAGCCAAGCAGCTGGCCGGCAAATTCGGCTTTGAGATGGTGGCCATCACCCTGCGTGAGAGCCACTCCGCCTTTGACAACGGCTGGTCCGCCATGCTGTACAACGTGGCCAAGGACGAGTACTGCTTCTCCAAGAAGTACGACCTGCACATCATTGACCGGGTGGGCGGCGGCGACTCCTTCGGCGGCGGCCTGATCTACTCCCTGACCCACGGCAAGACCACCCAGGAGGCGGTGGAGTTCGCAGTGGCGGCCTCCGCTTTGAAGCACTCTATTGAGGGCGACTACAACATGGTCACCCTTGCCGAGGTGGAGAAGTTGGCCGGCGGCGACGGCTCCGGCCGTATCCAGCGGTAACACCAGCCGGTGTATCCGGGCAAAACGACCAAAAACTTCCATACACCGGTTGACTGCCTGGGCGGTTTATAGTATCATAACACAGGAATCAATCTTGACAGAGGGCGCGCCCTCTGTCCCTCCTGCGGGAAACCCGCAGGAGAAGGACCTTCGGTTTGACCATCCTCACGGATGTCAAATATATACCAAACTTTATTGGAAAGAGGTAGAAGTATGAAGATGAAGAAGATTACCGCGCTTGCTCTGGCGCTGGCCACGGCCCTGTCCCTCACGGCCTGCGGCGGCGGCGGCAACAACAACAACAACAACAACAACACCCCCAGCACTCCCAGCACCAGCGGCAACAGCACCGCCGGTTCCGGCGCCAGCGACGGCGTGGACCTGTCCAACCTGAGCGTCACCTGCATTGTTCCCTACGACGCGGGCGGCGGCACCGACGCCGTGATGCGCGGCCTGGCCGACGCGGCCAAGGGCAGCTTTAAGAACATCACCGTGGAGAACCGCTCCGGCGCGGGCGGCGCCACCGGCATGCTGTACGGCGCTCAGGCCGCCAACGACGGCTCTATCGTCACCATGATTACCGTTGAGCTGGCCACCCTGGAGGCCATGGGCAACAACGCCGGCCTGACCTACTCCCAGTTCAAGCCCATCATGATGGTCAACTCCGCCGCCTCCGCCATCACCGTGAAGGCTGACGACGACCGCTTTGACACCCTGGAGGACTTCATTGAGTACTCCAAGACCAACAAGGTTCAGGTTGGCAACTCCGGCATCGGCGCCATCTGGCACCTGGCCGCCGCCGGCCTGGCCAAGACCGCCGGCACTGAGTTCAACCACGTGGGCTACGACGGCGCCAACGGCGCCATCACCGACCTGCTGGGCGGCCATATCGACGCCGTGGCCGTGTCCTACGCCGAGGTCAACAGCTTTGTCCAGTCCGGCGACCTGAAGGTGCTGGCCGTTATGGCCAACGACCGTCTGGAGGCCATCCCCGACGTGCCCACCTGCAAGGAGTGCGGCTATGACGCCGTTCTGGGTACCTGGCGCGGCCTGGGCGTTCCCGCCTCCACTCCCGACGAAGTGGTGGACGAGCTGTACCGCATCTTCTCTGAGGCCGCCGATTCCGATGCCTTCAAGGAGTTCATGGCCAACACCAACAACGTGATCGACATTATGGACGGCGAGTCCTTCAACACCATGATCGGCGAGCAGCTGGAGCTGTACACCGGCCTGGTGGAGGATCTGGGCCTGAAGATCGGCTAATAATCTGATCCATAGCACCATTGGCACTTGACGGGCCGGGGAGCGGGCTAAGGCTTCCGCTTCCCGGCCCCCCATTTTGATGATTTAGAGGGAGAAAACGTATGAAAAAAGGCAACCTGGTCTTAGCCGCCATCTGTGCGGTACTGGGCATAGGCGTGATTGCCATGGCCTCCGGGTATCCCAAGGCGGCCGACTACGGCACCGGCGTTCCCGGTCCTGGTCTGTGGCCCATCGTCATTTCCATCGTCCTGCTGGCCTGTACGGCCATCCTGCTCTTCCGCACCCTGAAAATGCCCCCAGAAAAGGACAGCAAAATTGAGCTGTGGACCACCGGCACCCGCCGGGTGTACCTCACCATGGGCATTTTGATGGTCTATCTGCTGCTGCTGCCCTTTCTGGGCTTTATTATCGCCACCTTTGTGCTGGAGCTGATTTTCATCCAGTGGTTTGCCAAAAAGAACCCCGTAATCACCGTAGTCATTGCCGCCGCCATCACCATGGTGGTGTACTGTGCCTTCCGCTTCCTGCTGAACGTGCCGGTGCATACCTTCGGCATCTTCACAATTTAAGAAGGAGGGACGTTCATGAGCTTATTAGTTGAGATTTTTACGACCAGTCTGACCCCTATGGTCTTTCTGTATATGGCCATCGGCGTGCTGTCCGGCATCTGCATTGGGGCGCTGCCCGGCCTGACCGCTACCATGGGCGTGGCCCTGCTGCTGCCCATGACCTTCGGCATGGACGCCGCCCAGGGTATCCTGATGCTGCTGGGCATCTACTGCGGCGCCATCTACGGCGGCTCCATCTCCGCCGTGCTGCTGCACACCCCCGGCACCCCCGCCTCCGCCGCCACCGCCATTGACGGCTACACCCTGGCCCAGAAGGGCGAGGCCGGCCGGGCCCTAGGCACCGCCACCCTGTCCAGCTACCTGGGCGGCCTTGTCTCTGTGGCCTGTCTGTGGCTCATCAGTCCTCTGCTGGCCAAGCTGGCTTTGAAGTTCAGCTCCGCTGAGTTCTTCCTGCTGGCCGTGTTCGGCCTGTGCATTATCGGCAACATCTCCGGTGAAGACATTGAAAAGGGCCTGATCTGCGGCTGTCTGGGCATTCTGGTGGCCTGTGTGGGTATCGACAGCGTTACCAGCTATATCCGCTTCGCCCCAGAGGGCAACTTCAACTTTATGGGCGGCATCAGCTACATCCCCATTATGATCGGCCTGTTCGCCATGAGCCAGGCGTTTGAGAATATTGAGGATATTTTCAGCGAGGAGGAGGTCCAGGCAAAGCTGACCAACATCCTCCCCAGAAAGGAAGATCTAAAAAAGATCATCCGCATTGCCCCCCTCACCGGCCTGATTGGCACCTTTATCGGCATCATCCCCGGCGCGGGCGCGGATATCGGCTCCTTTGTGGGTTACAACGTGGCCCGGTCTGTCGCCAAGGAGCCTGAGCTGTTCGGCAAGGGCTCGGTGGAAGCCATCTCCGGCCCCGAGGGCGGCAACAACGGCGTTACCGGCGGAGCTATGATCCCCATGCTCACCCTGGGCGTCCCCGGAGACGCGGTTACCGCCATTATGATCGGCGCTCTCACCATCCAGGGCCTCACCCCCGGCCCCATGCTGTTCAACACCAACAAGGTGCTGGTGTATACCATCTTCCTGGGCATGTTCATTGCCAACACCCTGATGTGCCTGTTCGGCTTTGCCGGTATCCGCCTGTTTACCAAGGTACTCAGCGTGCCCAAGGTCATCCTCACCCCCGCCATCTTTGTGCTGTGCGTCATCGGCTCCTACGCCATGAAAAACAGCCTGTTTGACGTGTGGGTCATGCTCATCGCCGGCATTGTGGGCTACTTCCTGGCCAAGGTCAAGGTGCCCACCAGCCCCGCCATCCTGGGCCTGATTCTGGGCCCCATGGCCGAGAAGAACTTCCGCACTGCTCTGCTGAAGTCCGGCGGCGACCCCACCGTGTTCTTCAACTCCGTAATCTGCTGGTTCTTTATCGCCCTGATTATCATCAGCCTGTTTGGCGGTAAGATCAAAGCCCTGCTGTTCCGGAAAAAAGCGGCATAATCTGTTTTGCGGCGGAGCGCCCCCTCTGGCGGCGCTCTGCCCGCCTTTTTGACAAGGAGGAATTACCTATGGCACAGTCCGTTCTGGACCGCATTTACGCGGAAAAAATTATCGCCATTGTCCGGGGCATCTCCAGCGCTCAGATTGTGGATTTGGCCCGCGCCCTGGCAGAGGGCGGCGTAAGCTGCATTGAGGTCACCTTTGACCAGACCAACCTGGAGGAGACCCTGGCCTCCCTCCGGGCCATCAAGTCGGAGCTGGGAGATGCTGTCTGCCTGGGGGCGGGCACCGTGATGACGGCAGAGCAGGTGGAGCTGGCCGCCCAGGCCGGGGCGGAGTATATGATCTCCCCCAACGTGGACGAGGCGGTCATCCGGGCCACCAAGGCCCTGGGCAAGGTGTCTATCCCCGGCGCCATGACCCCCACCGAAACCGCCTTCGCCTACCAGTGCGGAGCGGATATTGTAAAGCTCTTCCCCGCCGGCCTGCTGGGTCCTGCCTACGTCAAGGCGGTGAAGGCCCCCTTAAAGCACATCCCTGTCAGCGCGGTGGGCAATATCACCGTGGACAACTGCGCCGATTTCATCCAGGCCGGGGCTGTGGGCGTGGGCGTAGGAGGCAGTCTGGTCAGCCCCCTGCTGGTGAAGGAGGGGCACTTTGACAAAATCACCGCCACCGCCCGGGCCTACAGGGAGAAGCTGAGATGAAAGACTATATTCTCTACTACGACTCCGGCACCTCCAACACCCGGGCCTATCTGCTGGACCGGGACTTTCAGGTGCGGTACACCGCAAAGAAAACGGTGGGCTCCAAAGACTCCGCCATCTCCGGGAGCAACCGGGTGCTGATTGAGGGCCTGAAAGAGCTGTATGACCACGTGCTGTCTGCCAACAGCCTGGAGGAGGGGGACATCTCCGCCATCTACGCCTCGGGGATGATTACCTGCGCCTATGGGCTGAAAGAGGTGCCCCACCTGGCCCTCCCCCTCACCCTGGAGGGCTTTGCAGACAGCCTGGTCCCTTTTCTGGAGG
The DNA here is from genome assembly GCF_943192995.1 of Flintibacter muris. Taxonomy (GTDB): domain Bacteria; phylum Bacillota; class Clostridia; order Oscillospirales; family Oscillospiraceae; genus Lawsonibacter; species Lawsonibacter muris. The sequence continues at coordinate 26,004 of NZ_CALPCP010000014.1, read as the reverse complement.
ACACCTGCTTCCACCGGGAGATCGTTCTGATCCCCGGCCTGAAAACGGTCAATGACGATATCACCTACGTCAACAATATGCGCGGGGAGGAGATTGAGATTATCGGAGCTCTGGACGAGCTCCAGAGCCTGGGCGCGCCCAAAGACCTGGCCATGATCCTGCCAGGCTCCCACACCCACGTCACCTATCTCCAGGGGGAACAGATTGCCGATATCATCTCCAACTTTACCGGTGAGCTGTTCCACGCCATCCAAAAGGACACGATCCTCTCTCCCGTCCTGGTCTCTGACGGCTCCCCTCTGGACCCGGAGATGGTCCGCAAGGGCTATGAAAACCTGCAAAAGTTCGGGTTCAACCGGGCTTTGTATATCTGCCGGGCTATGGATGCCTTCGGTAAGGGCACCCCGGCCCAGCGCTTCTCCTACGGCGAGGGGGTCATCCTGGGGGGTGTGCGGCAGTCGCTGGAGTACTACTGCCAACACTTTTGGCCCAACTGCCGCACGGCAGCCCTGGTGTCTGACGAATTCATGTACCGCTTGTTCTCCATCCTCCTGGAAGACAGCCCCTTCATAGACCAGGTGCTGTGGCTGCCCATTTCTCGGGAAAAGAGCTACGGTGTCAGCGGTCTGAAAAAGATATTAAGTGTCAGGCGGTAAATTTGTCCTTCCCAATAAAGAAAACATCCTTTCTGTCCCATTGAAACGGGACGGAAAGGATGTTTTTATTGCAGTTATAATCAAAAGTACCCCAAAAAATCAACATGATTCTTTTGAAGCATGCGGCGCTCCCGGCCGCCGAAGTGTGTAACAAGGGGCGCGCTGGCTGTATTCAACGGTGATCGTCAATCTCATACCACCGGATCTCGTTGCCCTCCAGATTCAGGGAGAAGGAGGAGCCGTCCCCCCGGCAGATGGTGGTGGATTGGGGCTCATAGGTGTTGTTGACCACGCAGAATTTGCCGTTTTTCACATAGGCGTGGACGTCCACATCGCAGTTGGTGGACAGCCACACATAGAGCTCCCCCTCACTGTGGGCCGACCACAGCACGGCCCGGTGGAGAAGCCGGCTGTTTTCAAAGGAGTAGGGCAGGCCGGAGATATACACCGCCCGGCCAGCGCCAAACTCGTTCACCGCCAACTGGACCTCTCTGTCCCGCTGGACCAGCACCTGGGCCCCCTCCAGGGCATAGATGCCCTTTTTGCCCTCGCCGAAGTCCACATCCCCCTGGCAATCGGCCAGGATGAAGTGGCCGGGGTGCTCCTCCCAGTTGTATTTGTCATAGTTGAGGGTAAATCCGGTCTCCTTCTCCACCCCCAGCACGGCCCCCAGCTGGAGATAGCGGCCCTGGTACTGATGTCCGGAGGGCTCGCCAACGCCGATAAAGCCGCCGCCGTTCCAGACAAACCGCTTCACCGCAGCGGAGACCTCCGGGTCCTCCCAGACCGCCCCGCCGGTGTGGGCGGTGTCGCCATCCCCCACGTTGAGGAGGACATCAACCCCGTCCAGCAGGCTTGGGTCGGCCTTGAGATCGTCAAAGCTGATGAACCGCACGTCATAAGGGGCGCCGGACAGGGCTTCAATGACCCCGGCGTAGGAGTAGTTCTGCTTTTGATACAGGGCGTGGTGGACCATGTGGCAGCCCCAGGACCGGGCCCTGCCCCAGCTGTTGAGAACAGCCACCGTCTTCACGCAGTAGGGCGCGGCCCCCTTGATGTTGTCATACAGCTCCCGGAACTCATTGCAGACCGACTCCACATAGTCGATAAACTCGGGGAACTGGCAGGCCAGCTTGAGGTAGCCGCCATAGCCAATGCGGTCGATGGGTTTTCTCAAAATGGCCCGGCGGGCGGTGACCCAGTTCTCCTTGGCCTCCCGGACGGGGTCGCCCCCCTGGTGGAAGGTGTCGGGGAAGAAGTAGGGCAGGAAGCGGCCCTCGGTGTACTTCACCCCAGGGATATCAGAGATGAGCCGCAGGGTGGAGCCGTTGCCCACGGACCCCACCACAGCGTCCAGGCCAATGGATTTAAACTCCTCCAGATAGGGCTCGGTGCCGATCCAGTGGTCTCCCAGGAACATCATGGCCTCCTTGCCCAGCTCGTGGGTGATGTCCACCATCTCCTTTGCCAGGGCGGCCACCTCCCGGCGCTGGAAGGCCATAAAATCCTTGAACTCCCTGGAGGGCACCCGGTACTGGTTGTTGTAGTACCCCTGGTCAATGATGTATTCAGGCCGGAATTTGTATCCAACCTCCCTCTCAAACCGCTCCAGAATGTAAGGGGAGACGGAGGCGGAGTAGCCATACCAGTCCACATACTTCTCCCGCTTCAGCTGGTCAAAGACCAGGGTGAACTGGTGGAAGAAGGTGGTGTACCGGATCACATTCACATAGGGGTGGTCGGCGATAAACTTCCGCAGCCGCTCCATGGTGAATTTTCGGGTCTTGGGCTGGCGGACGTCGAAGGTGATCTGGTGCTCAAAATTGGTCCAGCCGTTGGTGACGGCGTTGTACATATGGACCGGGTCCCAGATCAGGTAGGCCAGAAAGCTGACGGTGTAGTCGTGAAAGTCCTCTGGGCTGTCCAGAATGACGCAGCCCTTCTCATACCGCCAGGCCTCGGGGGCCAGAGGCTGGCCGGTGGTACGGTCCACCACCTCCCACCAGCGCTTGATGTCGTCCCTGGTGTTCACCTCCAGAAGCTCCTGGCTGATGCCCTCCATCAGGGGAATGGACAGCGGGCCGCCTGCGGCGGTGTGAAAGCCGGTCATGATATAGCACTGCTGGACCTCGTCGGGGTTGGCTCGGGCCCATTCGTTGTCCTTCCGGGTGGTATAGTAGGTGGAGTAGACCTTGGCGTCCACTCCCTTTAATTCCTCGGGGTAGTCGGTGCCGTCGCAGTCCCGGATGGCGTCCGCCCCCCAGCGTTTCAGCAGCTCCAGGGTCTCGGGGACCACATCCACGTCGGTGGGGATGGTCACCCGGCCTGTGTTGTGTGTGTCGGTCATATGTGCCTCCCTTTACAGCTTGCGTTTTTCCGTCTCGAAGGGTTTGTTGTAGATCATCAGGGCGGCCAGCAGCAGGATGACACCCACAATCATCAGCCCCAGGCCGGACAGCTTGCCTGTCAGGGTCCAGCCGTAGATGACCAGCCCCAGCCCCACAAAGAAGAACAGGGCGATCAGCGTCACCCGCAGGCTGGTGTGCTCTTTCCAGAATTTCATAAATGCACCTCATTTCAAATGCGCTGTGTGTAGGGGGTTATCAGTCCCCGGGGTCGCGGGCGGCCACAGGCCGCCCCTTCGGCGGGGTTATCCCTTCAGTCCCCCCACCGTCATGCCCTGGGTCAGCTTCTTCTGCACGCACATGTAGAGAATCAGAGTGGGCAGCATCACCAGCACCAGTCCGGCGTACATAATGCCAAACTCCGCCTTGGACTGCTGACCCTGCATCAGGTTGAGCAGACCCACGGGGAGGGTCTTCTGTCCGGTGGAGCTGCTCATCAGGGTCATGGAGATGATATACTCGTTCCAGAAGGACAGGAAGTTGAACAGAATGATGGTGATAATGGAGGGCTGGGCCATAGGGAAGATCACCCGGATCATGGCCTGGCCGTAGCCCGCGCCGTCAATGTAGGCGGCCTCCTCAAAGTCGTGGGGGAGGGTGGCGAAGTAGCCCGACAGCAGATAGATGGTGAAGGGCAGGGCGGTGGCGGCGTAGACGACAGCCAGCATAAGCAGGTTGTTCAAAAAGATAGTCTTGCCGAAAAAGTAGTTCATCCAGCTGTCCCAGTCCCGCATCATCAGGAAGATGGGCACCACGATATAGTTCACGTTGATGAACAGCCCCGCCATAAAGGCCAGGTTGAGGAACCGTCCCCCCCGGAACCGGAAGCGGGACAGGCAGTAGGCCGCGGGCAGAGCCACCACCAGCAGGATGGCCAGGGACAGCACAGTGACAATCACCGAGTTGAGCATGTAGCTGCCCATGCTGGCGGCGTTCCAGGCGTCCACAAAGTTTTGCCAGTAGAAGGAGGCGGGAAGGGTCCAGGGGTTGCCGTAGAACTCGCTGTTCTGCTTGACGGAGGCCAGGAACACCCAGGCCACCGGCACTATGATGACAATGGCCAGCATGGCCAGCACCACATAGATGAAAACCTTATACAGCGTCTCGCCGGAGGAGGTCTTTTTTGTTGTATTCATAGCCGTCCCTCCTTACATTTCCAGCACTTCCCGCTCCGTCACCTTGCTGACCAGGGCGGACAGCAGGAAGGAGAACAGGAAGATCACCACGCCGGCGGCCATGGAGTAGCCGTAGAGTCCGGCGTCCTTCTGGTTGTACATGAAGCTGAGAGCCACGTCGGAAGAGCCCTTGGCCACCATGGCCTTGACAAACAGGAAGGCCATATTGATGGTGGAGATGATGAAGAAGGTGAGGGTGGTGCGGATATTGGTCCAGATCAGGGGCAGGGTGAGCTGGAAAAACTGCTTTACCCGGCCCGCGCCGTCCAGCCCGGCGCTCTCATAGAGGCTGGCGGGGACGGCAGACATAGAGGCCATGTACATGACCATGTAGTAGCCAATGGCCTGCCACACCATGGCAATGATAATGCTGACAATCACCATAGGCTGGTCCTTCCACAGCACCATAACCTCCCGCCCGGCGAACAGGGAGAAGATACTGTTCAGCATGCCGTTCTCCGGCTTGTAGACGGCGGAGAAAATACCGGCAATGACCACAATGGACAGGATATTGGGGATGTAGAAGACAATGCGGAAGAAATTCTGGCCCTTGATCTTCTCCCGGGTGAGGATGGCCGCGAAGACAATGGCAAAGAAAAAGGTGATGATAGTCACAGTGACAATGAGCAGGATGGTGTTCTGCATGGAGGTGATAAACTTGGTGTCCTTGAACAGGACCTTAAAGTTGTTCAGCCCCACAAAGGTTTCGGTGGGGGAGTAGGCCCCCCGCTCAAAGAGAGACATGCGGAAGACATTGATGGTGGGCATAACCATAAAGAGGAAAAACAGGATGACCGCCGGGGCAACACACAAAAAGATAAACCGGCTGCGGCCTTTGCTGCGCATGAAATCGCTCCTTTCTCGCTGAAACAGCGGCGGCGGTGAGCAGATCACACTCACCGCCGCCTGCATGACAGACTATTGAATCAGACTTGCGATTATTATTACACCAGATTCTCCCGCATCTGGTCGCTGGCGGCCTTAATGTCGGCAATCCACTGGTCCTTAGTCACGTTGCCGCTGACCAGGCCGTTGACGGGATCGAAGAAGACCTCACGCACGGTGCCCAGACCGGCCACAGAGGCGTAGGCGGAGAAAATGCCTACCACGGCGTTGGCGCCGTTGTCATAGATGGAGTAGAACATCACGTTGTCGCCCTCCAGCTTGTCAACAATGCCGTTGATGGGCTGAACCGCGCCGCCCTTGAGGAAGATATCGGCGGCATCATCACTGTACATATAGGCGACAAACTGCTTGGCGGCATCCACGTTCTGCGCGCCGGAGGGAATCCAGATCTGCTCCAGGAAGGCGTAGCTGGCGCCGGCGCCGCCGGCCTTGGCGGCGGGCAGGGCGGTCATGCCCCACTGGAAGGCGTCGCCGTCCTCACGGGGAGCGTCGGCCATCTCGCCCACGATCCAGGTGCCGTTGGGCATGAACAGGGCCTTGTTGTCCAGGATCAGCTGCTGATTCTGGCTGAAGTCGCTCTCGTTGGCCTGGGCGGGGGTCACCTTGGCGGTGTACTCGGCCAGCTTGGCCACAATGTCAAAGCACTGCTGGCCCTCGGCGGTATCCCACACGCCCTCGGCGTAGGAGGTGGCCTGGTTGAAGAAGTCAGCGCCGCCCACGGAGTACATCAGGGCGTAGAAGAAGGCGTCAAAGTAGCCGGTGGTGGGGTAAGTAAACAGGTCAATGCCCTCGGCCTTGGCCTTGTCGCCCAACTCCCACATCTCGTCCCAGGTGGTGGGGACGGTCCAGCCCTTCTCATTGAGCAGGTTGGCGTTGTAGAACAGGCCGCAGGGGGAGTAGAACATGGGGGCCAGGTAGGTCTTGCCGTCGCCGTAGGGGTTGGTGGCGTTGGTGCCCACAAAGCCGGGGATCAGCTTGCTGCTGACGGTGGCGCTTTCGCCGGGGATGGTCATGGACAGCACGTCGGTGATGTCGGCAATGAGCTTATCCTTGATAAACTGCTCGGTCAGGCCCTTCTCACGACCGGTGGCCAGCAGCACCACGTCGGGGTAGTCGCCGCCCTGCATGGAGGGACCGATCACGTCCTCCAGGTTTTTTTCCAGGGTGAGGGTGACCTCGATGCCGGTTTCGGCGGTGAAGGCCTGGCAGACCTCCTTCCACATGTCGGGGTAGGCGTCAATGTAGCCGGAGGACAGGGCGGCCACCTTGATGGGGCCGGCGGGGGCGGAGGGCTCAGAGCCGTTCTGGCTGGAGCTGGAGCTGGCGGGCGGATTGCTGGACTGGGCAGGCGTCTGGGGTGCGCCGCCGCAGCCGGCCAGCAGGGACAGGGACATGGCGGATGCAAGGAGCAAGCTGAGAATCTTTTTCATCGTTTCTAACCTCCTCAAATGGTTGGGCATACGCGTTTGGCCAAAGCAACGGCCTTATGCTCATAAGTATATATGCGCCCCGCCCCGGATAACAGCCCGATTCTTGCGCAACTCTTTAGATATATTGCTTTTTTGCAATTTTGTACATTTTTTCATAAAAACCCCGGATGCTTTTGCGATAATCTATAATTCGCTCCGGCAAAGGGATGGCAGTCTGTCGAAACAGCGCCGAAATCGGACGGAGAAAATGGCGCCGGAATTTAAAAGTTGCACAATTTTTTAGGTGGAGGTATAATGGAATCGAGAGTTCGTCCCCACACATTTTCGCAAAATTGCGCAGAACGGGAGGCGTTTGCCTTGAGCAGTACACAGTACACCCTTCCTCAAACCGGCCCTGAGTTTTCCAGCCCCAGGACCCTCCGGCTGAGCTATATCTCCAAAGCGCAGTACTCCCAGGAGTGGAATTCCAACCTGCACACCCACGGCTGCGCCGAGCTGTTCTTTATCACCGACGGCCACGGCAGATTCCGCACCCAGCATGAGGAGTTTCCAGTGGCCATCCACGATCTGATTATCGTCAACGCCAACGTGCTCCACACCGAGCTGAGCCAGATGGACAGTCCCCTGGAATACATTGTTCTGGGGGTGGAGGGGCTGGAGGCCATGGGAGGGACAGAGGGCTACTCCATGTTCCATCTGCACAGCGGCTGGCGGCAGCTGCACAGCTGCCTGGACCTGATGCTCCATGAGGCCAGCGAGGGCCAGGCCGGCCACGAGGAGGTATGCCGTCACCTGCTGGAGGTGGTGCTGGTTTGCCTGAGCCGTCAGGGGGACCTGACCCTGGGCGCGGAGGCCTCCAGCCCCAGGGCCAGCCGGGAGTGCGGCCTGGTAAGGCGGTATATCGACAACCATTTTAAGGAGGATCTGAGTCTGGACCAGCTGGCACAGCTGGCCCATGTGAACAAATACTATCTGGCTCACACCTTTCGCCGGGAGTTCGGCACCTCCCCCATCAGCTACCTGATCTCCCGGCGGGTGGAGGAGAGCCGCTTCCTCCTTCGGGAGACTGACCACTCCCTGTCCCTCATTGCCCAAATGCTGGGGTTTTCCTCTCCCAGCTACTTCTCCCAGTGCTTCCGCCGGGTGGAGGGCGTCAGCCCTATGGAGTACCGCCGGCAATATCGATACAGCCGGAGCATTTGAAGCCCTTAGAACCTGTATTCATAGGCGGAGGACGCCGGATGGGCGAGGGATTTTGCCGGCCTGCAAGGCAAAAAATCGCAGGAATACTGGATGTATTTCAAGATTTTTTAACGCGGCAGGGGCGGCTAAAGACCCGGCCAGACGGCGTTCAACGCCTGTGAATACAGGTTCTTATAGCAATCTTCAAAAATGCGGCCAGCGGCCGCCGAGGGCGGCGTCCCCTACAGATGATTTGCAGGGGCCCCTGCCCATTTGTCAGGATTTTTGCGTTTGTTTACTGCGGAAGGTTTTTTGTCCCATCAGCCAGAGCAGGCCCCCGGCCTGATAGGCGGCAAAGTCCCAGGGGTCGAAGACGGCCCCTGTTTTCCACATCGGGGCAAGCACTTCCCAAACAAAACCGCACACCAGCAGCAGGGGGACGGTCTGTCTCCAGGAGCGCACCGGGGGCAGGCGGCCCAGGCGGAGCAGCAGATCGGTCCAGGCCGCGATGGCCGCCCCGGCGAAGATGTCGTTGGCGTAGCAGGACAGAAACCAGCCCGCCGGACCGCCGGCCACCCACAGGCGGTTCAGCAGGTAAAACCCTCCGGCCGCCAGGAGGACAGCCAGGTCAAAGCCTTTTTCTCTCATAGAAACATGAGGAGAATAACAGCACCCACAACACCCAGAATGACGGCCAGGACCATCATACCGAAAGACATCGGCTCCCTTGGCGAAGCGCTTATCAAAGTGCTGGGGTTTAATCCGGGATAGTGGGCCAGCACCCGTGGGTCTTCCTCGTCACTATCCTTAAAGAAAAGGAAATTGTTGGGATAAATTATGGCATCCCAGGCGGAGAACAGCTGTTCTTTAGAAAGTCCCCGGCCCAAAACCAAGGGGGCTGATGCGGTTAAATCCAGGGCCTCCTCATAGGATATGGGATTGGCCAGAGGGGAATTTGGGGGAAACTGTCCGCTTTGGGAAAGGCGAAGCAGATCCGCCGCCGGATTGGGCATTGTGTAGAAGGCGGCCTTTAAAAGTATGCTGTAGCCCTCCGGCGGACCGCTCTTTAAATTGCGTCCGCAGTTGGGGCAGAATTGGTCCAGTCCGCTGACGATAGCCTGACAGCCGGGGCACCGCTCCGGGGCGGCATTTTGGGCGGACTCCTCCCCCAGCAGCAGCCAGTCAGAGGACACCCCCAGCAGCCGGCACATCTGGGCCACATAGGCCACGTCCGGGTTGGTCTGGTCCGATTCCCACTTGCTCACCGCCTGGCGGGATACCCCCAGCTTGTCCCCCAGCTGCTCCTGAGACAGCCCCGCCTTTTTCCGGGCCAGGGCGATGCGTTCTCCTAATGACATATCAGTTCCCTCCTTTTACGTTCAGCATACCAAAACCGGCCCTATTTGGCAAGAAAAGAAAGCTGGAACCTTGTCAACCTCAGGTTGACAAGGTTGATATCAGGTCTGTAGAGGTGTTTTTTGGCCCCAACTGGACATAATACTGTTTCTTGATAAAAAGATTACATCGTTTTATTAAGAATCAGTATAACAGCAAATCTGATCCGCTGTAAATACTGTTGATCTGCTGTCAAGGCCGGGGCACTATCAGCATAGACTGTTCTGGAGGTGAACTACATGGACTTACGCAATAAGCAGATCACAGTAGGCGAACTTCTGGACAATCCCAAATCCAAAGCTGTGTTCCAGCGCCGCTTCGGCCGGTTTATGAAGCATCCCATGGTAAGCGCGGCCCGCACACTCTCTCTGGACCAGCTGGCGGAGATGGCATCCATTTATCTGCCCCAGAAAACCATTGACGACACCCTGCGGGAGCTGGAGCAGCTTTGAGGCAATTTGCCCTGAGCGACCTGAAAAATATACTCCAATTCTCCTTTGTTATGGGTTGTCTTTTGCCAGGTTTTAGGCTAAAATAAGACAAAGCTGGTTTCCCGCCCAGAGGGCGGGAAACCGCTGAAAATAAGAGACTGCCGGAGGAGATGTCATGGAGATTACAAAGCTGGAGCGCTGTGGCGTCCTTTTTTATGCCTGTCCGGATCCCGCCTGGGCGGGAGCGGCCCACGGTTTCTCCACCCGGCTGGGGGGCGTGTCCCCTGCGCCCATGGACAGCCTGAACCTGGGGGCCAACCGGGGGGACGACCCGGCCAATGTCCGTGAAAATTTCACCCGGTTCTGTGCCGCGATCGGTGCCGACCCCAACGCGCTGGTGAAAAACCATCAGATTCACAGCAGCCAGGTGCGTCCGGTCACCCGGGCGGACGTGATGGACTGCCCCGAGGCCCCCGGCACCTATGAGGCCGACGGTCTGATTACCGTAGAGCCCGGTGTCTGTCTGACCATCTTCTCCGGGGACTGCATCCCCATCCTGCTTTACGACCCGGTGCGCCGGTGCGCCGCTGCCGCCCACGCCGGCTGGCGGGGGACTGCCGCCAAGATCGCCGCCTGGACGGCGGCGGCTATGGTCCATAACTACGGCTGTCAGGCAAAAAACATTCTGGCGGCTATCGGTCCAGGGATTGGCCCATGCTGCTTTGAAACCCACGCCGACGTCCCAGACGGCCTGCGCTCTGGACTGGGGGAGGGGGCGGAGCCCTTTATCCGTCCTCTGTCCAGAGAAGGAAAATTCTCCGTGGATCTGAAGGGGATCAACGCCTATATGCTGCAAGAGGTGGGGCTGCGCCCGGAGCACATTGCCCTGTGTTCCGCCTGCACCGCCTGCGAGTTAGACACCTTCTGGTCCCACCGGGTCCAGGGGAGCCAGCGGGGCAGCATGGCCGCTATGATCCAGCTGCTGTAACAAGGAGATACCCATGAAAAAACTGCTCGCCTCTGTCCTGACCGCCGCGCTTTTCCTCACCCTTGCCGCCTGCGGCGGTGAAGCGCCCCCTGCGGACTCCGGCTCCGCGGCCGGGTCCTCCTCTGCGGACGCCAGCCAGGAGGAGGCTCCGCCCCCTGAGCCCGTTCCCTTTACCCTGGCTTTTTATCCGGCGTACAGCCTTCACCCCACTCTGGCCGGCAACCGGGCCAATCTGACGCTGGCCTCCCTGCTCTACGAGAGCCTGTTCACAGTGGACGCCTCCTTCCAGGCCCAGCCCCTGCTGTGTCAAAGCTATACCGCCAGTGAGGACAAGCTGGTGTGGACCTTCACTCTGCGCTCCGGAGTCACCTTCTCCGACGGTACCCCCCTCACCGCCCGGGAGGCGGCGGACGCTCTGAACCTGGCCCGCTCCGCCGGAAGCCGCTATCAGGAGCGGCTGGCCGACGTTGTTTCTGTCTCCTCTTCGGAGGAGGCCCCCTATCAGCTCACAATTACCCTCCGCCGGGCCAATGGCTCTCTGCCTGTGCTGCTGGACATCCCCATTGCCCTGGGGGATGGGGACCGCCCAGTCGGCACCGGGCCCTATGTGCTTTCAGAGGACGGCAGCTGCCTCACCACCCGGGAGGGCTGGTGGCAGCGGGACAAGACCCTCCCCGCCTCTGCCATCCTCCTCCGGGGGGTAAGCAAAAGCGACGAGCTGATCTATGCCTTTGACGGTGGGGCGATCTCGCTGGTGGACGTGGACCTGATGGCCACCAACGCCATGGGCTACGGCGGCAACTACCAGGCCTGGGATTACCCCACCACCGACTTCCTCTACCTGGGTTTCAACACCCGGACGGGTCCCTTCCGCAGTGCCGCCGCCCGGCGGGCCGTCTCCCTGGCGGTGGACCGGGACGCCATTGCCACCACCGCCTATTCTAACCACGCCATCTCTACCCTTCTGCCTGTCCATCCGGCCAGCGCCCTGTATCAGCCGGGGGACGCCCCCCTGGTCTACAATCCGGAGGGGCTGGCGGTTCAGATGGAGGAACTGCGGCTCCAGGGCAGCCAGCTGGTTTTTTTGGTAAACAGCGAAAATGTAGCCAAGACCTCCGCCGCCCAGCTGATTGCCTATCAGCTGGAGGCAGCCGGCTTCGCGGTGGATTTGCAGCAGCTGCCCTTTGAGGATTACACCGCCGCCCTGAGCCGGGGAGCGTTTGACCTGTACCTGGGGGAGACGGTATTTACCGCCGGCTTTGACCTGGCACCTCTGCTTTCCTCCGCCGGAGCTCTCAACTATGGCGGCTGGTGGGCCGAGGAGGCGGATTCCCTCCTGGCCGCCATGCAGGGGGCGGCTGAGGACAAGGCCCTGTGTGCCAGCCAGCTCTTTGCCCTGCTGAATGAGGAGGCCCCCATTGTCCCCATTCTGTTCAAAAACGGCTCCGTCCTCACCCAGTGGGGCCAGCTGTCCGGACTGTCGCCGGTGCGGGGAAATGTGTTCTATCAGCTGGAGAATTGGACCGTTCAGTGATGTCCGTATGGGCGGCCTGTGGCCGCCTGAAAAGAGAAACAGGCGGCGCAGGCCGCCCATACATTTTAAATAATGGAGGAACCGACATGAGTGTTTACCGCTGCTATTCCAAAAAGAGAGAGGGCTTCGACGTGGAGGCCCAGGGGCTGTGCAAACAGCTGCGGGAGCAGCTGGGAATCCACACCCTCCACAATGTGACCATTCTGAACCGGTATGACGCTGATCAGATTGACCGTGAGGTCTACGAGCGGGCCAAGGACATTGTCTTCTCTGAGCCCCAGGTGGACGTGGTCTACGACGAGCACTTCCCCATGCCCCGCATTGCGGGGGTCTGCTTCGCCGTGGAGGCCCTGCCCGGCCAGTTTGACCAGCGGGCGGACTCCGCCGCCCAGTGCATCCAGCTGATGGCCGGGGTGGAGCGGCCCCTCATTGCCTATGCCAAGGTCTATTTCCTGGAGGGCGCTTTGTCTCAGGAGGAGCTGGACAAGATCAAGGCCTTTCTCATCAACCCGGTGGAGAGCCGGGAGGCGTCTATGGACAAGCCCGAGACTTTGGTGCGGGAGCACGCCATCCCCGACCGGGTGGGCACGGTGGACGGCTTTATCTCCATGGACGAGGGAGCCCTGTCCGCCCTGCTGGACAAGCTGGGGCTTGCTATGGATATTGACGACCTGAAATTCCTCCAGACCTATTTCCGGGACGAGGAGAAGCGGGACCCCACCATCACCGAGGTGCGGGTGGTGGACACCTACTGGTCTGACCACTGCCGCCACACCACCTTCTCCACCCATTTGGACGAAATTACCATCAACGACCCCGATGTAAAAGCCGCCTACGAGCGGTATCTGGCCGCCCGGGTGGAGGTCTACGGCCAGGAGAAGGCGGCTCAGCGGCCCCAGACCCTGATGGACATTGCCACCATTGGCGCCAAGGTGCTGAAAAAGCGGGGCCTGCTCCCTGAACTGGATGAGAGCGAGGAGATCAACGCCTGCTCCATCCACGTCCCCGCCCAGGTGGACGGCGAGGAGCAGGACTGGCTGCTCATGTTCAAAAATGAGACCCACAACCATCCCACCGAAATTGAACCCTTCGGCGGCGCGGCCACCTGTATCGGCGGCTGTATCCGGGACCCCCTGTCCGGCCGGGTGTACGTCCACCAGGCTATGCGCTTTACCGGCGCGGGGGACCCCCGGGTCCCCTTTGACCAGACCCTGGAGGGCAAGCTGCCCCAGCGCAAGCTGTGCCAGACGGCGGCGGCGGGCTACTCCTCCTATGGCAACCAGATCGGTCTGGCCACCGGCCATGTGGCCGAGGTCTACCACGAGGGCTATATCGCCAAACGGCTGGAGTGCGGCGCGGTTGTGGGCGCGGCCCCGGCGGAGAATGTGCGCCGGGAGCGCCCCGCCCCCGGGGATGTGGTCATCCTTCTGGGAGGCCGCACCGGCCGGGACGGTATCGGCGGGGCCACCGGCTCCTCCAAGAGCCACAACAAGAAGTCGCTGACCACCATGGCCTCCGAGGTCCAGAAGGGCAACGCCCCTGAGGAGCGGAAAATCCAGCGGCTGTTCCGGGACGGGGAGGTCACCCGGCTGATTAAGCGGTGCAATGATTTTGGCGCGGGGGGCGTGTCGGTGGCTATCGGCGAGCTGGCCGACGGCCTGGAGATCGACCTGGACGCCGTGCGCAAAAAGTACGACGGCCTGGACGGCACCGAGCTTGCCATCTCCGAGAGCCAGGAGCGCATGGCGGTGGTGGTCGCCCCCGAGGATGCGGCTCAGTTCATTGCCGCCGCCGAGAAAGAAAACCTGGAGGCCTATCAGGTGGCCGTGGTCACCGAGAGCCCCCGGATGGTCATGTATTGGAAGGGGCAGAAAATCGCCGATTTGTCCCGGGCCTTTTTGAATACCAACGGCGCGGTGAAGCACGCCAAGGTTCAAGCGGACCGGGGCGGCAAAGTATCCGGGGAGCGTTTTACTTCCCTGCGTGAAATGGCTTCCAGCCTCCAGTGCGCCTCCCGACGGGGACTGACTGAGCGGTTCGACGGCTCCATTGGCGCGGGTTCCGTCCTCATGCCCTTCGGCGGCAAGACCCAGACCACCCCCGCCCAGGCCATGGCGGCGCTGCTGCCCGTTTTGCCGGGGCAGGAGACCGACCAGGCCAGCGTCATGGCCTGGGGCTGTGACCCGGACGATATGTCGCGCAATCCATTCTGGGGCGCTTATGATGCCGTAATCAGCTCCATTGCCAAGCTGGTGGCCGCTGGAGCAGATTATAAAAAGGCTTATCTCACCTTCCAGGAGTTTTTTGAAAAGCTGCGGGACGACCCCAAGCGTTGGGGCAAACCCTTCCAGGCTCTGTTGGGCGCGCTGCACGCGCAGTTAAAATTCAACTGCGCCGCCATCGGCGGCAAGGATTCCATGTCCGGTTCCTTCCTGGACAAGGATGTACCTCCCACCCTTATCTCCTTTGCGATTGCTCCCGTCAAGGCGGGTGAGATTATCACGCCTGAGTTTAAAGAAGCAGGACATCCGGTCTATCTCTTTGCGGATGAAGACCTTGATATCTCCTGGTCATCTGCCGTCATCGGCGCTTGGGAACGTCTCGCCAAGCTCCACAAGCTGGGCAAGGTCAAAGCCGCCTGGGCGCTGGACCAGCAGACTAGTCCGGCGGCGGCAATTATGAACATGTCCTTCGGCAACCGAATTGGGTTCCAAGGGGTGGAGCACAATTACGCCACTCCCTGGCATTGCGTCGGCCGGCCCGGCGCCATTGTAGTTGAACTGACCGAGGAAATCAACGAATCCGGTGCCGAACCGCTGGGCTTTACCACTAAGGAGCCAGTCATCACGCTAGGGGACGACTCTGCCCCCATCGACGAGCTGCTGGTCCTCAACGAGGGTGTGCTGGAGGAGGTTTACCCCACCAGGGCGGGCAGTTCTGAAGAAGTTCAGGCTATTTCCTGGGACAAGCGGTCCCCCGCCGTCTGCAAGCATAAGACTGCCCACCCCAAGGCGGTGATTCCCGCCTTCCCCGGCACCAACTGCGAGTACGACACCGCCCGAGCCTGCATCCGCGCCGGAATCGACCCGGAGATTGTGGTGGTGCGCAACCTGACCACTGATTTTCTGGCCCAGTCCGCCCAGGCGCTGGAGAAAGCCATCCGGGACGCCCAGATGGTGATCCTCCCTGGCGGTTTCTCCGGCGGCGACGAGCCGGAGGGCTCCGCCAAATTTATCTGCTCCTTCCTGCGCAACAGCACCCTCAGCGACGCCATCATGGACCTGCTCAAGCACCGGGACGGCCTGATGCTGGGCATCTGTAACGGCTTCCAGGCTCTGGTCAAGCTGGGGCTAGTGCCCTTCGGCGAGATCCGTCCCATGGACGAAAGCTGCCCAACCCTGACCTACAATCAGATTGGCCGCCACCAGAGCCGGTATGTCACCACCCGGGTGGCCAGCGTCCAGTCCCCCTGGATGCTCAAGTGCAGCGTGGGCGACCAGTACACCATCCCCATCTCCCACGGCGAGGGCCGCTTTGTGGCCCCTTCCAACGTTATTGCGGACCTTATCGCCAAGGGCCAGGTGGGTACCCAGTACGTGGACCTGGAGGGCCGCCCCACTATGGACATCCTGGCTAACCCCAACGGCTCCATGGAGGCCATCGAAGGCATCTTCTCCCCTGATGGCCGGGTCTTCGGCAAGATGGGCCACCTGGAGCGCCGCGGGCCCTTCGTAGCCGTCAACATCCCCGGCGAGAAGCACATGCCCCTGTTTGAGAGCGGGGCGGAGTACTTTAAATAAACCGCCGTGGCAAGGAAAAAATCTCCCGCTTCCCTGGAGCGGAAAAAGCTCCAAAAGAAGCGGGAGCGGGCCAGCGCGTTGTCCAAACAGTCCAGCGTCAAGGCGGACAAAAGACAGGCCTGGTGGTGCCAGAAAAAGAAAGGGCCCACTTACAGCAGCCTCCCTTCCAACCAGCGGAAGAGACAGGAGTGGGAGGACCAGAAAATCGATACAGCTCAAAAGCCGGAATACTCTTTTCTTGCCCTTATTTTGGGCTGCGCGCTTTCGCTGTACCTGTTTGTTTTCGTCTACCAAAATCAGCTTCACCACTGGTTTCTGGTGGGACCTGACACCCTTTATCTGCGCTATGGTTTCTCCAGCACAATTGCGGCTTTCCTTGTGTGCATGTTGGAGATCGGCATTTTTAGCATTGCGCTCAACATCCTGTTTTTCGCATTGCGGGACTGGTTCCAATCCAAGATTGAATTTCGTCCCTTTATATCCCAACTGAAAGGTGGGCTGCTCCTGATTGCCGCCGGGCTGGCACTCTTTTGGGGGCCGGTTCTGCTCTCCTGCCTCAGCCGGACCGAGGCCACCTCCACCGGCGTATCTACTTATGTTCTCGGCATCCGGACCAGTTGGCACCCTTTCGAGGAACTGGAGGAAGCGGAATACTATCGCAAAGACTACAGAGCCGGACGTGGTGCTGGCCGCACCTATCCCACTTATAACTATGCCCTGCGGTTCCAGGACGGCTATGAAATTGACCTTACACACCTGTATGCCTACTGCATTGGGCGGAACCAGCTCGAGAACCTTTCCAAGCTGGTGTCTCCGGCGCTTCAAGACTGACCGCCTCCCCTCCCCAGGCTCTCTTTTGTGGAGCGAACGGTGGAAGCAGTCTGAGCGATCTGCACTGTTTCACTGCTGCAATCAGCTCTCAATAGAAGATGACTTTCTGTTTTGCCAGGGTGAGGGACAACCAGATTACTCTGACAAGCTCAGCCAGATGTGTATGTTCATATGCATCTGGCTTTTTCTTTGGAAGAACAGTGTGTAAATTGATACACACCACAAGGGCGTCAAACTGTCTGCCACATCATCTGGACATTGCCTGCGACCTCTCCTGCGTCTCTGGCGGTGATACCCTCGCTTTCAAAGACAGGGGCTGCGGCGATGGCTTCGCCATCATGTGGGATATCATCCTGTGCCCGCCCTTTTGTCATAAAGTCAGCTCCTTCCAGCTGAGAATCCTGGTACACAGCCGCTTCAGCAGCTGGGTGTCGTGGCTGACTACCAGCAGGCCCAGCCGGCGCGCTTCCGCCTGAGCCAGAAGGAACTGCCACAGCCGGGCCTGCGTAATCAGGTCCAGCATGGCGGAGGCCTCGTCACACAGGAGAAAGCGCAGCTGGGGCCGCAGGACCCGGGCAACACAGATGCGCTGCAGCTCTCCTCCGGACAGCTCCGAGGGGTAGCGCTCCAGCCAGCTGTCCTGAATGCCCAGACCATCCAGGACAGCGCGGTCCACTGTCCCGGCCTGGCGCAGGGTGGTACCCAGGTGGAGAAGGGGGTCCACCGCCTCCTCCGGATGCTGCCACAGCAGCTGGACGGGGCAGAACCCCCGATACCCGGTGACAGGGAGACCGTCCAGCAGCACCTGGCCGCTGTCGGGCTTCTCCCACCCGGCCAGCAGCCGGCACAGGGTGGTCTTCCCCCGCCCGCTGGGGGCGGACAGGCCCACCTGTTCCCCCGGCTCCAGAGTGAGGCTGACCCGTTCCAGCGCGGGCGCCCCCTGCTGGCGGGGATAGCGGAAGGTGAGATTTTTCGCCTCCAGAATCATGGGCCGCCCACCTCCTCACCGGGGTCAAAGGCATTTTGGGGCATGGCCCGCCACAGAGCCCGGGTGTAGGGGTGGGTCAGCCCCTCACCCTTTTGAAGGGCGCAGGCCGGAACTTCGTCCACCGTCTGCCCGTTCTGAAGGACCACGATCTTATCGGCCACGGTGAGGGCCAGGTTCAGGTCGTGGGTGATGAACAGCACCCCCGCGCCCTGACCGGCCAGCTCCCGGAAGTGACCCAGCACCCGCCCGGCGGCCCGAAGGTCCAGGCCGGGGGTGGGCTCGTCGGCCACCACAAGCCGGGGCTCCCCCGCCACGGCGGAGGCGATCAGCACCCGCCGGGCCATCCCGCCGGACAACTGGAATGGGTACAGCTCCTCCACCTCCGGGCCCAGTCCGTAGCGGCCCAGGGCCTGGCGGCAGCGCAGGCGGGAGGCCTGGTCCCGCTGTCCCCTGCAGAGCTGAGGGCCTACCTTCATCATGGGGTCCAGATAGGTCACCCCCTGGGGGATCAGGGCCAGCTCCCGGCCCCGGAGGCTTTCGGCCAGCGGACGGGTGAGGGGGACGCCGTCATAGAGCAGCGTCCCTGACACCCGGGCATTCCGGGGGAGCAGATAGAAGATGGCGTGGGCCAGCAGGCTTTTTCCGGAGCCGCTGGCCCCCACCACTGCCGCCACCTGACCTGGCTCCACAGCGAGAGACAGCCGGCGGATGGGGTTCAGCTCCACCCGGGACAGCCCCCGGCCATAGCGGGTGAAGGAGACAGACAGATTTTCCACAGTGAGAATCGGTTTCATAGCTCCCTCCTAATCCTGAGCGCTGGCCGGGGCCAGCAGCAGGCGCAGCCGCTCTCCCATCAGGGCGAACAGCGCCACCACCGCCACCAGGGTCAGCCCCGGGAACAGGGCCAGCCACCACCGGCCGGTGGTGAGATAGGCCATACTCTCCTCCAGAATTACCCCAATAGCGGGCTTCTCCGGGGGCAGGCCAAAGCCCAGAAAGGTGACGCTGGCCTCGTGGAGGATGGCGTGGGGGAACTGGAGGATAAGCCCTGTTAAAAACTGGGGCAGCAGATGGGGCAGCAGGTGGTCCCGGAGCAGTTGGCCCCGGGATACCCCCAGCCGCCTGGACATCCGAAACCAGGGGGCCGCACACAGCTGGATGACCTCCCCCCGAACCAGCCGGGCCAGGGAGGGCCAGTGGGTGAGGGCCACCCCCGCCGTCACCCCCCAAAAGCCCTGCCCGCAGGCCAGGGAGATGAGGATAATCAGCAGGATGTGGGGGACTCCCATCACCAGATCGATGAGCCAGGAGATCAGGTCATCCACCCAGCCGCCGGACAGGGCACAGGCCGTTCCCAGGGCCAGGGCGATAGCCGCGCTGACGCAGGCCGTCAGCCCTCCCACCCGGATGGACAGAGACAGCCCCGCCAAAGTGCGGGCCAGCATATCGCGGCCCATCCAATCAATACCGAAGGGGTAGGCAGGGCAGGGGGACAGGTTTTTGTGTGCAAAGTTAGTCTCAGAAGCCGTTTCTGATAGTGCGCCCCCGGCCAATGTGATAGCAAGCAGTAATAAGCATGCAAAAAACAACAGAATGAGGGCGTTTTTCCGGCGGTTTTTCATCCTCTGGCCGCCCCCCTTCGAATGCGGGGGTCCACCACCCCATAGAGCAGGTCGGCGACCAAATTTCCCCCAAAGACCAATGCGGCGGTGATAACCGTGATGCCCAGCAGCAGAGGCATGTCGCCCCCCAGCCCGGCAGCCACCGCCGCCTGACCCAGTCCGGGGTAGGAGAAGACCTGCTCCACCACCACCGAGCCCCCCACAATCTCCCCAATGGAGCCGAATTGCAGCGTGATGGCGGGCAGAGCCACGTTGCGCAGTACGTGGCGGCGGAGAATGTGCTTCTCCCCCCGGGCTCTGGCAAAGAGGATGTAGTCGCTGTCCAGCACGTCAACCACCTTTTCCCGGGTGTGAAGGGCGATATTAGCTGCGCCGGTGATGGACAGAGTGAGCACAGGCAGCAGGGCGTGACGCAGGCGCTGCGCCAGGGTTGGAGCGGCCGCACCAATGGGGACGGACAGCCCGACGGGTAACACCTTCAGCCACACGGCAAAGACCATAAGCAGCAGCAGGGCCAGCCAGAAGGCGGGAGTGCTGGAGATGAGCAGGCACCAGCCCCGGACCAGCCTGTCAGGCCACCGGCCCCGGCTGGCCCCGGCCAGCACACCTAGAGCCAGCCCAGCCGCCCCGGACAGCGCCCAGGCCAGCACCAGCAGCCACAGGGAGTTTGCCAGCCGCTGGCCAATAACCTCCGGCACCGGCCTGCGGTAGAGCAGGGATACGCCAAGGTCCCCCCGCAGGGCCGACCCCAGCCAGCCTAGATACCGCTCCGCCGCCGGGGTGTTTGCACCCCAGTACTCCTCCAGCCTGGCAATCTGCTCCGAGCTCATGGAGCCCAGAGCGGTCTGGCCCACGTTGGTCTGGAGAGGGTCCAGAGGGGATGCGTCCATGAGCAGAAAGGCCGTCAGGCTGACGCCCAGCAGCAGCAAGGCCATGCGGATCAGTTTTTTCGCGGTAAATTGCAGTCGGTGTCTCATGTCCAGCTCCATTGATCTACGTTGTTGACCACAGACCACCCGTGGCCGTGGGGGTGAATTTTCTGTTCCGCTATCTCCAGGCCCTCCCGCACCCAGTACAGGTGGTCCACATTCACCAGCCACACCCAAGGGACGTCTTTGGCAATCTCCTCCTGGGCCGCCTGCCACAGGGTATAGGACTCCTCCAGGCCGGGGCAGGCCAAGGCGGCCTCCATCAGATCGTCTACTGCGGCATTGGAATAGGGGGAGTACCGGGCGCTGTCAGAATTAGGGGCAGTGTGGTAGATGTTATACAGCTCCATGGGTGTGTGGGCCCCCCAGCCCCAGACCAGAGGGTTAGACAGCGCGTCGTCATAGGCGGTGTCCCAGCCCACGCCCTTGATGTTCGTCTCAATACCCAGCTCCCTGAGCTGGTTTGCCAGCTCGGCAGCCAGTCCCTGACGGACAGAATCCCCGGCGGCGTAGTGGACGGTGAGCGATGCCCGCACCCCGTCCTTTTCCCGCACCCCGTCCGCTCCGGGAAGCCAGCCCGCCGAATCCAGAACATTTTTTGCCTGTTCCGGGTTGTCGGACACCTGGGCGGCGCTGTACCACCAGGGCATTGCGTCGCACACGCTGTAGGCGGGGGTGCCGTAGCCGCTGAGCACATGGTCAATCATAGCCTGCCGGTCCAGCCCCAGATTGATGGCGTGGCGAACCAGCGGATCGGAGGTCAGCGCGTTGTTCCAGACGGGCAGGTTGATCCCCCGGTTGTCCACCGTTTGGACGGACAGCAGGGAATAGCCGTTCACGCTCTGGTCGGAATAGGCGGCGGAGGTGTAGGCCAAGTCGGCCTGCCCGGCCTGGACGGCCAGAAAGGCGGCGTCCTCCTCCATAAACAGGATGACCACCCGCTCCATCCGGGGCGGTTCGCCGTAGTAATCCGGGTTGGCCTCCAGAATGACCTGCTGGCCCCGATCCCACTGCTTTAAAATGTACCGTCCGGAGCCGATAGGGTTGGACCCGTAGACGGCTGGATCGTAGGTGTGCTCCGGGACAATGCCCACAATGGCCATGGTGTAGGGCCAGATGGAGAAGGGGCGGGTCATGTGGAAGACCACGGTGGTGTCATCCACCGCATCGGCGTAGTCCAGCATGGTGAAGTCGTTCACCGAGCTGGTGGTTTTCACCGTGTTGTAGGTGAAGGCCGCGTCGGCGGCGGTGAGGGGCGTTCCGTCGGTGAATTTTGCATCATCCCGGATGCTCACTGTCCAGGTCAGGCCGTCCTCACTGGCCTCCATGCCGGTGGCCAGATCATAGCCAATGGTCAAATCGGGGTTGGTTACCGTCAGTGTGGACTGAATCAGCGGCTCATGGACGTGCTCCCCCGCCCCCCAGCCAAAGGCGGGGTCAAAGCCGGCCTCCGGCTCTGAGGTAGGGGGCATGACCACGGTGACGCTGGTTTTGTCCCGAGGGCCGTCCTCCGGCGGCGCGGCCTGACAGCCGGCCAAAAGGGAGAGTACCAGAAGGAAAAGGGTGACTTTTTTCATGAAATACTCCTTGTTCTGTATGGGGGCGGCCTATGGCCGCCCGTCTGGTTTGCGGGTATCGCGGGCGGCCGCAGACCGCCCCTTCCAATGCCTCACCCTTTGATTTGTCCCATGGCGGCCTGGAATACGGTCTGATAGGGCAGTCCGTTGGCTTTGGCCAGGGCGGCCACATCTTCAAATTCCGGTTTGGTGTGGGACACGCCATAGCCCTGAGCCAGCTTTACCCGAACCGGCCCCCACTGGGTCTGGACCTGGCCCGCGCCGGGCTCCAGAAAGTACTTCCCGCACCGCCTGACCCGCAGGCCGTTGGTAGTGGTGTGGGCCAGGATGTGACGGGCAAACTCGTCCTCCCCGCCGGGCTGACACAGCGCGGTGAGCACGTGACCGGGGCGGCCCTTTTTCATGGTGCCAGGGGTGGTGTATACGTCCAGGGCGCCCAACTCCAGCAGGCAGGAACAGGCAAAGGCCAGAGCTTCAGGGGACATATCGTCTATGTTGCACACCAGCTCCACAATCTCCTCCCGGGGCTCCTCCCGGCTCTCCCCCAGAAAGGCCCGGACGCAGTTGGCCTGTTCAAACTCCTTGGAGCCAATGCCATAGCCGATTTTTTCCGTCACCATAAGGGGCATGGGGCCATAGCTCTGGACAAAGCATTTCAGCAGCGCCGCCCCGGTGGGGGTACAAAGCTCTCCCTGGACCGCTCCGCCATAGGTGGGCACTCCCGCCAGCAGGGCGGCGGCAGCGGGAGCGGGAACGGGCATAACGCCGTGGGCGCATTTCACCGTCCCGCTGCCCACGTGGACGGGTGAGGCCGTCACCCGCTGAGGGTTCAGCAGGTCCATGGCGCAGCACACCCCCACCACATCGGCCACCGCGTCCAGCGCCCCCACCTCGTGGTAGTGGACATCCCCCACATCACAGCCGTGGGCCTGTGCCTCCGCCTGGGCAATTGCGTCGTAGACGCTCCGGGCCCGCTCCTTTACCGCCTGGGGCAGGGGCAGCCCCTGGATGATCCCGGCAATGTGCCCCGGTGTGGCGTGATGATGGTGGTGGTGTTCATGGCTGTGCCCGTGCTCGTGGCCGCCATCGTGGTGGTGGCCGTGCTCATGCTCCTCCAGACCGTGGACCGTCACCTTCATGTGAGTGCCCGCAATCCCTCCGGTCTTTGCGGCGGCGGGAGACACCTCCACGCCGGGCAGACCCAGAGCGTTCATGGTGTCCAAAAAGCTTTTTTGCTGCTTCTCGTCCAGCAGCTCGTACAGCGCGGCCATGAGCATATCGCCTGCGGCCCCCATATTGCACTCCAAATATAAGGTTTTCATGAAATTCCCTCCATTTGATTGATCATACTGGCCAGATATCCAGCCCCAAAGCCGTTGTCGATATTGACCACACTGCACCCGGAGGCGCAGGAATTCAGCATAGCCAGCAGGGCGGACAGCCCGCCGAAGTTGGCCCCGTAGCCCACGCTGGTGGGTACGGCAATGACAGGGCAGTCCACCAGCCCGCCGATGACGGAGGCCAGCGCTCCCTCCATCCCGGCCACCGCCACCACACACCGGGCGCTCATCAGCGGCTCCAGGTTGGACAGCAGCCGGTGGAGCCCGGCCACCCCCACGTCGTACAGCCGGGTGACCTTATTACCCAGTGCCTGGGCGGTGAGGGCAGCCTCCTCGGCCACGGCCATGTCGCTGGTGCCACCGGTGGCTACCACAATGTGGCCCAGAGACTTTGTCTCCCCGGGCCAGGCCACGGCCAGCCGGGAGACGGGGTGGTAGTCCAGAGGGACCGTTTTTCCCACAAGATCCGCCGCCTCCCGGCTCAGCCGGGTGATGAGGACGTTGTGACAGCCCCGCTCCCCCATAGCCCCGGCAATGCCCGCGATCTGTTCCGGCGTTTTGCCTGCGCCGTAGATAACCTCCGCCGCCCCCTGACGGACGGAGCGGTGGAAATCCACCTTGGCATAGCCCAGGTCTTGAAAGGGTTCCCGCTTCAGTTGGAGGAGAGCCTCCTCAGGGGGGATATCCCCCTCCGCCACCTGACGGAGAAGCTGTAAAATATCATACCGGTTGTCCATATGGAGCACCTCCTTAGTCGATTGAAATTCTGGCTCGCAGGTCCAAGGTTATTTCAGGGAAGAGGGGGGACAGGGCGGCCAAAATGTCTGCCCGGCGGGCCTGGACAAGGGGGAACTGGTCTTCTGTCACCTGCAGCTTGCAGCCGCCGTGAGTCAGCCGCAGGCGGAAGTCCCGGAAACCCAGGCCAGACAGCAGCATTTCTCCTTCCTCCGCTTTTTCCAGGTCCTCCCGGAGAATAGCCCGTCTGGTAGGCACCCGCGTAGCCAGGCAGGCGTAGGAGGGTTTATCCCAGGTAAACAGCCCCGCCTCCCTGGACCGACAGCGGATGCTTTCCTTAGTCAGTCCGCACTCCCGCAGAGGGGAGCGGACTTCCAGCTCTGCCAGCGCCCGCATACCGGGCCGGTCTCCCCCTTCGTCTGAGGCGTTGGTGCCATCCAGCAGCAGGGAGAAACCGTCCGCCGCCGCCCTCTCCTTTAACAGGGAGAATAACCGCCGCTTGCAGTAGTAGCAGCGGTTAGCAGGGTTGGCAGTCACCTGGAGATCGGTGAGGATGTCAAAGTGGATAATGGTCAGCTTTGTGCCCAGGCTGTCACACAGCTGCCGGGCGTCGTCCAGCTCAAACCGGGGCTGAAAGGGTGTCTTGACAAAATAGGGCCGCACCTCCGCTCCCACCTGGACGCCTGCCCACAGCAGGTAGGCGGAGTCCACCCCTCCGGAAAAGGCCAGCGCCACCCGGGGATTTTCCGCAAAAAATTTTTCCAGCGTCATGGCTGGTTCCACCTTTCAAAAAATAAAAAGACATACCGCTGCGGTATGCCTTCTGGCAAGCCCCGGCCTTCTGCGCCGGGTGCGTATTGTAAATTGATTTGTCTGGATTTGCGGGCCTTCTGCGCCGGGTGCGTATTGTAAATTGATTTGTCTGGATTTGCGGGCCTTCTGGCCCTTTTGCAGCTTCCTGCTGCCCGTTTAGTATACCAAAGCCGCCCAACCACTGTCAATATCCGGAGGGATAAAAATCCCATCTTTTCGTATGTATGGCATGTGAAAAAATAAAATAAAAAAATTTGCGAAAAGTGTTGACATCTGGAATTAGATGTGGTAACATCTTTCTTGCGCTGAACGAGTGCACCATGCGCGAGTGGTGGAATTGGTAGACTCGCTGGCTTCAGGTGCCAGTGCTCGCAAGGGCGTGCGGGTTCGACTCCCGCCTCGCGCACCATGATAAGTTGACAGACTACACCAAGGGAGTGGTCTGTCAACTTTTATGTATAGTCACATAAACCCTTTGTGCCGCAGTGATTTCACTGCGGTATTCTTGTTTATAGGAGGAAATTTTAATGAATGTGGTACAAAAAAGTGAAGCAATTAAGAACGGCCTCCGGAAAGGCTTTCAGGACGGCAGCTCCAAAATGGCAAAGCGCAAGTGCTATGGATACACGATCAATTCTGATGGAGAACTGGAAATAAATCCGGACGAAGCCAAGGTGGTGAGCTGGATATTTGAACGGTATCTTGCTGGTGACAGCCTTGGGAAAATTGCTGCGGGTCTGGAAAGGCAGGGCATTCCCTCCCCCACCGACAAACCCAGATGGAATCGTGAAGCCATCGACAAACTGCTCTCCAATGAAAAATACACCGGACGGGTGCTACTCCAGAAGACGCTCAGCACCGGCGCTGTCCAGATCGAAAACAATGGCCTCATGGAACGGTATCTCTATACCGGCTCCCATGAGGCCATTATTTCTGACGAGATGTTTATGGCGGTACAGCAGGAGAAACTCAGCCGCTCCAAAGAACCGCAAAATCACATTGCCATGAAGCTCTCGCTTTGATATAATGAAGAAAATTGCGGGAGGTCGTGCGAATGCGAAAGGTGACTGAAATTCTTCCTACGCAAGACCATCGTCCAATAGAACTGCGTCATCTTCGTGTAGCTGCTTACTGCCGGGTCAGCACGGAGTTGGAGGAGCAGACCAGCAGGGAGCTGTTTGAAACAATCAATCAGGCACGCAAAATAGATCCATAAAGGACTGATAAAAGTCAATACCGGCAGACAACAAAGTGATTGCTTTTCCCT
>NZ_CALPCP010000013.1 GCF_943192995.1 Flintibacter muris | reverse complement strand
CTTCCTACATTTTATCCCTCATTAACTTTGTGGCCTGTCTGGTAATGAAGACAGACAGGCCTCTTTTCGACAGGCTGCGGGCCGCCCGTAAGGGCGGCCCTTTTTGATATTCAGCGGTCACAGGGGAATCAATTTTGCCACTGCAGGGCGCGACGACCCCGGCGCGCCGTCCGCTGAAGATTGATTTTCACGCGGCGGTCATCAGGAGTCTTGACAAGGTATATATTTTATGGGAAAATAAAAAAATTATTAGACCAATCAGAGCAAGCTTCAAAATTGTTAACACCAGGCCGCCCCTGTGTATGGCAGCAAATTTGACTGACTGCAATAATTCTGGCTGCTGCGTGCTATTTTATTGGTGAGGAGTGTTCCTTTTGTGAACTTTCTGATTAACTTCTGCCTTCACGGGAGAGATCCGCAGTCCCCGGAGGGCCGGCAGCGGTGCGGCGCTTGGTCCGGCGGAATCGGGATTGCTTTGAATTTGGCGCTTTTTTTGGGTAAACTGATGGCGGGAATTATCACCGCCTCTATCGCCGTTACCGCTGACGCCTTCAACAACCTGACTGACGCGGCCTCATCGGTTGTCACCCTTGTGGGCTTTCGTCTGGCCAGCCAGGAGGCGGACGAGGAACACCCCTTTGGACACGGCCGGATGGAGTATCTGGCGGGACTGGTGGTGGCCATGCTCATTTTGCTGGTGGGGGTGGAGCTGGCCCAGTCCTCCGTCCAGAAGATTTTCCATCCCGAGCCGGTGGTTTTTTCCGTCCTCTCGGCGGCGATTCTGGCCGTCTCTGTTGCGGTAAAGCTGTGGATGTTCTGGTTTAACCGGGGGCTGTCCCGGCGCATCCAGTCGGCGGCTCTGGCCGCTACCGCCGCCGACTCCCTGTCTGACGCCGCCGGTACCGGCATTTTGCTGCTGGGCCTGCTGGCCGGGCGTTTTTACTCTCTGCCGCTGGACGGCTGGCTGGGGCTGGCGGTGGCGCTGTTCATCCTGCGCACCGGGTGGGGGGCGGCCAAGGACACGGTGGACCCCCTTCTGGGCCGGCCCATGGACCGGGAGTTGGCCGCCGACATTGACCGTATTGTGCTGGGCCACGACTACATCCTGGGGATTCACGACCTGGTCTACCACGACTACGGCCCAGGCAGGGCCATGATGTCCCTCCACGCCGAGGTGCCCGCCGACGGCAATTTTTTGGAGCTCCACGACATCATTGACCACATTGAGCGGGAGCTGAAAGCCAGGCACCATGTGGAGACCTGTATCCATATGGACCCAGTGATGCGGGACGAGCGCACCGAGGCCCTCCGGATGCAGCTGACGGCCATTGCAAAAGGGATCGACCCCTCCCTCACCATCCACGACTTTCGCATCACCGCCGGGCCCATCCACACCAACGTCCTCTTCGACGTGGTGGTGCCCTACGGCTTCCGCCTGTCCGACGGCCAGGTGCGGGCAAGCCTCAGCCAGGGCATTAAGGGGCTGTCCGACCGGTATTTTCCTGTCATCCAGGTGGATCACTCCTATGTGGAGGAGCAAAAAGGGGAGTAATTCACAAATTATTCACCCAAGCAGCGCCGTTTGCGCTATAATAATAGAAGAAATTATTCTGTAGGGGCGGCCTGCGGCCGTCTGCAAGCCGCCCCTGTACAGCTTTATAAAAAAGCGAGGTGCCGTTTTATGCCCAAAAAGGTCCTGATTGTTGAGGATGACGCCAATATTGCCGAGCTGCTCCACCTCTATCTGGAAAAGGAGGGCTTTGAGACCCAGGTGGCCAAGGACGGGGGGAAAGGGGTGGAGTTGTTCCGCTCCTTCCAGCCCGACCTGGTGCTGCTGGACATTATGCTGCCCATCATGGACGGCTGGTCAGTGCTGAAAAAGATCCGGGAGGCGGACAAAACCCCGGTCATCATGCTTACCGCCAAGGGGGAGACGGAGGACAAGGTGTCCGGCCTGGAACAGGGGGCGGACGACTACATTGTCAAGCCCTTTGAGATGAAGGAGGTGCTGGCCCGCATCCACGCTGTGCTGCGCCGCTCCGGCGTGGAGGAGGAGACGGGGGAGAAGAAGCTGTCCTTCGACAAGCTGGTCATCAACCTGGACTCCTACGAGCTGCTGGTGGACGGCCAGCGGGTGGACACGCCCCCCAAAGAGCTGGAGCTGTTGTTCCACCTGGCCTCCTCCCCCAACCGGGTGTTTACCCGGAACCAGCTGCTGGACGAGGTGTGGGGCTTTGACTACTTTGGCGACAGCCGCACGGTGGACGTCCACATCAAGCGCCTGCGGGAGAAGCTGGAGGGGGTCAGCGACCAGTGGCGGCTGAAAACCGTATGGGGCGTGGGCTACAAGTTTGAGCTGGGAACGGCCGGGTGAGCTCTGCCTGTAGAGACGGCCTGCTGGCCGCCCCTGTGCAGGATTTTCCGGAAGGAGGTGTTTCGTTGTGCGCTCCCTTTACCGCCGGCAGCTGACTATGATGGTGAGCATCATGCTGCTCTCATTTACTCTGCTGGCCGGGGCCTTTATGCTGCTGTCCTACCGGTACATCATCGGGGAGACCCGGGACTCGGTGATCCGCAACGCGGGCTATATTTCAAGCTTTACCTCCACCTACTACCGGCGCTACCTCACCCTGAATGTGCAGGACGAGTTTTACAGCAGCTATATGGCCTCTATCGCCATGATCTCCAACTCACACATCATTGTGTCCGACAGCAGCGGCAAGGTCCTGTTCGCCACTGACGGCAGCCACTTCACCATGGACGACGGCAGCCAGCTTCCGGAGGATGTGGTGGCCCAGGTGATGAACGAGGGCGCCTACAACGGCATGACCAGCCTGGGGGGCATCTACCCCGAGCGGCGGTACACCTCCGCCCTTCCGGTGGTCAACCAGATCGGCACGCTGAAGGTCACCCAGGGGATGGTGCTGGTGTCGGCCAGCGCCTCCAACCTGTCTGAGATGTGGTCGTCCACCGCTACGATTTTCTTCTTCTCGGCGGTGGTGGTGTTCCTGATCTCGGTCATTGCCAGCACCCTTACCTCCGCCTATCAGACCCGCCCCCTGATCGAGATGGCGGAGGCCGCCCGGAAGTTTGGCCAGGGGGAGTTTGACATCCGGGTCACCGGCTATGAGGACCGGGGGGATGAGGTCAGCGATTTGGCCGAGGCATTCAACTCCATGGCCAACTCCCTGGAGAAGGTGGAGAGCCAGCGGGCGGACTTTATTGCCAACGTCTCCCACGAGCTGAAAACCCCCATGACCACCATTGCCGGCTTTGCTGAGGGCATTCTGGACGGCACCATCCCCCCGGAGCGGGAGCGGGAGTCACTGGAGATTGTGGTGTCGGAAACCCGCCGGCTCAGCCGGTTGGTGAGGCGGATGCTGGACCTGAGCCGGCTCAACGCCCTGGCGGAGAGCACCGTCACTGCCCAGGAGGCCTTTGACCTCACCGAGGTCATGTCCCGGGTGCTCATCAGCCTGGAGACCAAAATTACCGACCGGCAGCTGGACGTGGAGGTGCAGATGCCCGAGGACAAGCTGATGGTGTGGGGCGACCCGGACTCCATCACCCAGGTGTGCTACAATCTGCTGGACAACGCGGCCAAATTTGCCGCCCCGGGCACTTCTATCACCGTCCAGATTACCAAGAAGGACGGCAAGGCCCACACCACCATCCGCAACCTGGGGGCCACCATCCCGCCGGACGAGCTCCCCCTCCTCTTTGAGCGGTTCCACAAGGCGGACTACTCCCGCTCCATGGACCGGGAGGGCGTGGGGCTGGGGCTGTATATTGTGAAGACCATTTTGGGCAACCTGAAAGAAAATATCACTGTGACCAGCGAGGACGGGGTAACCCAGTTCCACTTTACACTGACGCTGGCCTGAGCCTCTGGGGGTGCTACAATGGACAACCGAAACGACGGACTGTGGCAGGGAGGACCCTGGGAGCAGTCCGCCCCTGCGTTTCCCGACCCGCCCGCCGTCCGTATTCCGGCGGGACGGACTAAATCCAGCCGTCCGGTGCTGCGGGCCAGGCGGCAGAGGCGAAAATGGCCCGCCTTTCTGGGCCTGCTGGCCCTGATTGTGGTGATCTGCCTGTCTGTGGGCCTGCTGGAGCGGTATGTCACCAGCAGGACATCCTTCCGGAACTGGAGCTGGGAGCCGGGCCCCTATTACGAAGAGGACTACCGCCCCCAGGACGCCGGACTGGAGGATACCCCCCCGTCCATCCCACAGGCCGATACAGGTACGGGAGTGACGGTGGACCTTCTGCCCCCTCAGGGGGAGATTTTGAGCTATACCCAGATTTACGACCGGATTGTGCCCTCCGCAGTGTCCATTGAGTCCATCACCTCCAGCGGCATCAGCGCCGGCAGCGGCGTGGTGCTCACCGAGGACGGCTATGTCATCACCAACGCCCATGTGGTGGCCGGGGCCAAGGCGGTTAGAATTACCTTCCACGACAACCGGATTCTGCCCGCCAGCCTGGTGGGCTTCAATGCGGTGGAAGATCTGGCCGTTTTGAAAGTGGAGGCCACAGGCCTCACCCCCGCCAGCTTTGGCGACTCCAACACCCTGCGCATTGGCGAGCCGGTGGCCGCCCTGGGGGACTCCCTGGGCTACCGCTCCACCTTTACCGACGGCATTGTCTCCTCCCTGGACCGGTCGGTGGAGGTGGACGGCACCACTATGGTGCTCATCCAGACCAGCGCCGCCATCAACTTCGGCAACTCCGGCGGCCCCCTTTTGAACCAGTACGGCCAGGTGATGGGCATCAACACCATCAAGATTGTCACCGAGGACGGCTCCGCCGAGGGCCTGGGTTTTGCCATCCCCTCCCGGCGGGTGAAATATGTGGCCGACCGCCTGATCGCCGGGGAGGAGATCAAGCCCGGCGTCTTTGGCTTCACCGTCAGCACCGTGCCGTTGACAGGGGGCGGCCTGGAGCTGATTGAGGTGGAGAAGACCAGCGACGCCTGGACCAAGGGACTGCGGGCCGGGGATGTCATCCTGGCCGCCAACGGCCAGCCGGTCACCGGGATCCAGGATCTGACCCGCCTGAAACTGTCTCTGGGGGCGGGAGATGTAGTGGCCCTCACCTGTCTGCGGGATGAGGAGGAATTTATTGTAGATGTGGAGCTGGTTGGGCCATGATAAACACCACTTTGTGCTATATCCGGCGGGGCGGGGAATATCTGATGCTCCACCGGGTCAAGAAAGAAAATGACCTGAACAAGGACAAGTGGATCGGCATTGGGGGCAAGTTTTTGGACAAGGAGAGCCCCGAGGACTGCCTGCTCCGGGAGGTGGCGGAGGAGACCGGCCTGACCCTCACCGACTACCGCTACCGGGGGATTGTCACCTTTGTCTCTGACCGCTGGCCCACCGAATATATGCACCTGTTTACCGCCGACAGCTTTACCGGGGAGGTGAAAGAGTGTGACGAGGGAGTGCTGGAGTGGCTTCCCCAGGACCAGCTGCTGAAAATTCCCCATTGGGAGGGGGACGCCATCTTCCTGGAGCTGATTTGGCGGGAGGCTCCCTTCTTCTCCCTTAAGGTCTGCTATGAGGGGAATACTCTGGTAGGGGCAGTTCTCAATGGGACGCCTATATCACTACAAAATATGGAAAGGAAGTTTGAATCATGAGACCGGAATACGCCAACGCCTTTGGCCTGCGCAAGGTAAGCGATAAGGACGGCCAGCTGCTGGAGGTCACACTGGATATCTCCTGCAAGTATATGGAAAACGCCATCACCGTCAACTCCCAGGGGGGTATTGAGAACGTGTCCAGCCCCGCTGCCGAGACGGTGGCCTCCATTGTGATGAACCGGCAAAGCGCCATTTCTCTGCGCAATCTGCTGATCCAGACGCTGGGTACCGAGCAATGAAAAATCCCGCGGCCTTTGGGCCGCGGGATTTCTTTAGGTGTGATAGCTGTCCGCTTTGGCAATGTTCATGTCCTCCAGGGTCAGGTCCCGGTCGTAGGGGTTAATCAGGCGGTTCACCGTCTCCAGAGTGGTCTCCGGGTCCAGTTCATAGCAGTAGGTATAGCCCCGGTACTTGCCAAAGCCGTTGCCCTCCAGGGTGGCCGTCTCTACGGCGGCGGAGGGGTCCAGGCCCATGGCCTTGTTGGCAAAGTAGAGCATGTGGTCCATAGACAGGTCAGTGCTGACATTGTTGTTGAAAATTTCCACAAAGCCGTTGAGCTTGGTGATATTGTTCCAGGACAGCACCTTTTTGGCCAGGGCGATAAGCAGCTTCTGCTGGGTCTCGGTGCGGCCGGTGTCGGTATAGCCGGTGCCGTCGTTGTTTTTGCGGAACCGGGCCACCTCCATGGCCTGCTGGCCGCTCAGCTTCTGCTGGCCCTTCTTATAGTGGATGTACAGGTTTTGATAGGGGTCGTCATAGTCCATGTTACAGGGGACATAGAAATCCACACCGCCCAGGTAATCCACCAGCGTAATAAAGCCCTTGATGTTTACCTTGACATAGTAGTCGATAGGGATGCCCAGCATGTTGGACACATCCTCCACCCGCCGTTCCACGCCGCCCTTGCCATAGACCAGGTGGGGGTTGCCCTCCGTTCGGGCCACCAGGGTGTCTCTGGGGATGGAGACCACGCCGACGGTCTGCTCCACCGTGTCGTAGCATAGGACCATCATGGTGTCAGTGCGGGTGCCTTCCGCGTCGGTGGCGGCCAGGAAGATGGTGTAGACCCCCTCCCGGCGGCTCAGGGCGGGCGCAGCCGTGCCGCTGGAATCCGCCGTGTTGGAGCCGGAATTTGTGACGCTGCCCGGCCCCAGCGAGATCCCCGTTCCGTTTTGAACGGGCGGGGGCAGGGTTTTCTGCTCCGGAGTTTTCATCATCAAAGACACGCCAATATATACCGCCACGATCAGGGCGGAAATGACCACCAGTGCCTTGTAAAAGCCCATGGCTACCGACGTAACCGCCCCCCGCTTCCTGCTGGCCTGCCTGCGAGCTGGGGCCTGCCGCTTGGGGGCCATACGTCTTGGGGGTGGATCGTCCCGGTAATCCGAACGCCGGCGGCGCACACGCATATATCTCTCTTCCAAAGGGGTCACCTGCCCGAACATGATTCTTTCCAAGTATACTCGGTTCGATCGCATTCGGCAAGAGTTAGCTGCGTCAATTCATAAAAAGTTAAGAATTATGTCAACGTGTCACAGGGTCTCCTCCACCAGCGCCCACACCTGCTGGGCCGTCATGCCGTCGCAGCGGTAGGAGACCACAGTGCCGTCCGGGTGGAGCACCTCGAAGGAGTAGGTCATCCCACCAGTGTCGTGCTCCCGCCCCCGGGCCTCCACCAACTCCAGGGACATGTCCTCTGCCCGGAAGGCGGGGTCGTTTACCGTCTCCCAGTACTCCTCAGGCACACTGTCGCACCAGGGGATGGGGTAGAGCCTCAGATCATAGGTCTCAGGCTCTTCCGGGCTGACCAGGTGATAGGAGTGATACCCGTCCCGGTACACAGCAACCTCCACATTGTCATATCCCTGGTTCCAGCGTACAAAGAGCATATTTTGGGCGCCCTCCTGATAGCTGAGGCGGCCATAAAATTCCCCGTAGCCAGAGGGTTCCGCTGTGGGCAGATAGGGGGCGAAGTCCGCCTCCTGCCGGGCCTGGGCCAGGGTGTCGAAGGTCTCCTCCCGCCAGGCGGGGATCGCTTCGTTGATCATCATATGGTCCAGGTACAGCCCGCCGTAATCGGACAGAGCATGGCGGACAAACAGGCTGTTGAAGGTCTTGGAGCCGCCCAGGTCCAGATTCTCACCTTCACCGTACTCCGCCTGTGTCAAACTGTTCTGGTTCACAAAACGAACTCCGATGTTGTTTTTTGTCATAAATTCACTGCCGCAGATAGAGTCGGCCTCACCATCGCCGTCCCGGTCATAGACCTCGCTCCAGCCAGCGACTTCCACTCCGTTGAACTCGCTGAGCAGGTCCTCGCGACTCAGGTCGACGGAGCAGGTGAAGGGCAAGTCTCCTGGGCACAGCTCCAGCTCAAAGCTGGCCCGGCCCTTTTCCCCAAAAATGGTCAGCTCGGCAAGCTGGCCCTGACCGTCGTACAAGGCGTTGGCGTGGATGGTATAGCCGTCCCAGAAGAGCATCCAGGGCAGGTCGCCCTGTCCCGTTTTGGGATCACTGGCCTCCGGGCTGCCCTCAGGGCCCCAGAAGATGGTCTGGATATCCTCCTTTGCCAGGTCCACCATGAAGGCCCCCGGCATATAGGCCCGGGAGAGAGCCATGTCAGGGCTTTCTGTCCGGTCCGGATATTCGATGCCCGGGATCATGGGGAAGGCCTGTTCTCCTTTCATTCCGGAGTCGCTGACCACAAAGCTGGTTTCCCAGTCGCCCAGCTGGCTGACACCGGGGTGAAGCGGCTGGTCCTCTGCGGTCGGGACGTTGTCCAGTGTGACCTGACTGCCGGACTGTGCCGGAGCGGGAGCAGGGGCCGGGGACAGCTTCCATACGCCCGCCGCCACAATCAAGGCGGTGCAGGCGGCCAGAGCCCCGTATTTCATCCAGGAGGAGCCGGACCGCTTCTTTTTTACATTCAGACCCAGCAGCTTTTCATGGAATTCGGGAGAAATCTCCTGACGATCCATATACGAATTGTAATATTTCATAAATAAACTCCTTTTTGTTGCAACTGTAGGGCGGGACGACCTCGGCCCGCCGCAGGATAAGGGCCGCAGTTGAGAAAGGCGGCATGCCCTACATTTCCAGCAGTTTCCGCAGTTTTTCCCGGGCCCGGGACAGGCGGGAGCGGACCGTCCCCGGACGGCAGCCCAGCATTTGGGCGATTTCGCCGGTAGCGTACCCCTCATAGTAGTGCAGATGGATGACGGCCCGGTCCTCCGGCGGCAGGGCAAACAGCTCCTCCAGCTCCTCGCGCTCCTCCGGTCCTGGAGCGGGCAGCGTCTCCGGGAGCGGGCCTACCCGCCGCCAGGCCAGGCGCAGGCGGCTCCGGCAGCCGTTGACCAGCACCCGCATCAGCCACGCGCCGGGGTGCTCCAGGTTGTCCGGGGCCTTTTCCAGATACCGGAGAAAGGCGTCCTGTACGGCGTCCTCCGCCTCCTGAGGGTTCCCAAGGATGGCCAGGGCCGCCCGGTACAGACGGTTTTCATTTTTTGTGACAAGCGCCTCCCAATCCACCGGCCGGTTGGATGTTTGAGACATGAGGGTCACCTCCTTTCACCCCTATAGACGTTTCAAAGAGAAGAATTGTTGCGGAAAAAGAAAAAAGCCTCCCTTCGCAAAGGGAGGTGGCATTTGCAAAGCAAATGACGGAGGGTTTTCTCCTATCGAGACGCACCGGTTTCTTTATGGAGAAAACCCCCAGTCAGCTTCGCTGACAGCCCCCTTTGCGGAGGGGGCCTTTTGGAGAAAGCTTCGCCGCGAGCCCTCTCTGCGAAGAGGCCTTGTGAGGGGAAAATGGGTCAGAAAATCATATCCCGGCTGATTTCCGCCAGGGAGTGGACGCCGCACATGGCCATGGTGTCGGCCAGCTCAGCCTTGAGCTTGTCGGTAAGTACCTTAACCCCCTCGGCCCCGCCGCCATAGACGGCGGTGACATAGGGCCGGGCCAGGATGCAGGCGTCGGCTCCCAGGGCCAGGGCCTTGCATACGTCCACGCCGGAGCGGATTCCGCCGTCCACCATGACCACCATTTGACCCTTGACGGCCTCAGCAATAGCGGGGAGAACCTCAGCGGTGGAGGGGACGCCGTCCTGAACCCGGCCGCCGTGGTTGGACACCACAATGCCTGCGGCCCCTGCCTCCAGGGCCTTTTGAGCCCCCCGGACGGTCATGATTCCCTTGATAATGAAGGGCACCCCGGCGTACTGGATGACCTCCCGCAGCTCGGCCACCGTTTTAGAACCGGCGGGGGGATTGAGTCCCTTGAGGAAGGGCAGTCCGGCAGCGTCAATGTCCATGGCGAACATCTGGGCCCCCGACTCCTTGGCCTGGTCCAGCTTGGCGAAGAGGGTATCCCGGTCCCAGGGCTTTACGGTGGGGATGCCCTTGCCTCCGTTTTGTCCAATGGCCTTGGCGGCGGCCTCAAAAACGGCGGGGTCGGTGCCGTCTCCGGTGAAGGCGGCAATTCCGGCCTGGACGCAGGCGGGAACCAGTATCTTATTGTATTCCTGGTCGGTGAATTTGTCGCCGTAGTGGAGCTTGACCGCCCCCACAGGACCGGCAAAGACAGGCAGGTCGTAGGTCTGGCCAAACAGGGTAAACCGGGTGTCCACCGGCCCGTTGGCGCAGATGGTGTCCATGTTCAGGCACACGTCCTGCCAGGCGTCGTAATTCCGGGCGGCTACGGTGCCGGTGCCCTTTGCGCCCGGGCCGGGCATGGTGTTCTTGCAGGCTCTGCCGTTGCACACCGGACAGGCCTTGCAGTATGGGCCGCTGCAAGTGCGGGCGGCCTCTAAAATCTCCTGATAGGTCATCAGTATCCCTCCTTGTCACTCCATCATACCGTTTGCGGGGGTTTTCGTCAAGTGTAAATAAATTATGAACCCTATTGCTTTTTATCCGGAAATGCGGTAGAATACGGTTAGCACTCAAATGTATGGAGTGCTAACCGTATTGTTATTTAATAAATTTATTATACATGGAGGAATCAAAATTATGGCAAAGAAGCAATTCAAGGCGGAATCCAAGCGGTTGCTGGACCTGATGGTAAACTCCATCTACACCCACAAGGAGATTTTTCTGCGAGAGCTGATTTCCAACGCCAGCGACGCGGAGGACAAACTGGCCTACCGCTCCCTCACCGACGACAGCGTGACGGTGAAGCGGGCGGACCTGAAAATCACCATTGTCCCCGATAAGGAGGGGCGGCTGCTCACCGTGTCTGACAACGGTGTGGGCATGAGCAAGGAGGATCTGGAGTCTAACCTGGGCACCATTGCCCGCAGCGGCTCGGGCCAGTTCAAGGCCGGTCTGGCTGAGGACGACCAGGCCGCCGATAAAATCGACGTCATTGGCCAGTTCGGTGTGGGCTTCTACTCCGCCTTTATGGTGGCCGACCATGTGACGGTCATCTCCAAAGCCTGGGGCAGCGACGAGGCCTGGATGTGGCAGTCTGACGGGGCGGACGGCTACACCGTCACCGCCTGTGAAAAGGAGACCCCCGGCACTGATGTCATCATGCACATCAAGGCCAACGGGGACGAGGAGGACTACGATCAGTATTTAGATAATCACAAATTACAGGAGCTAATCAAAAAGTACTCCGACTATATCCGCTACTCCATCATCATGGAGGTGGAGGACTACCGGATGAAGGACAAGCCCGAGGACGCCCCCGAGGACTACAAGCCCGAGTGGGAGACGGTGAAGGAGTGGAAGACCCTGAACTCCATGGTCCCCCTGTGGCAGCGGCCCAAGTCCAAGGTGGAGCCCGAGGAGTACAACGCCTTCTATAAAGAGAAGTTTAACGACTGGCAGGATCCCCTGGCCGTGATCCACACCAGCGCCGAGGGGACAGTCACCTACAAGGCCATGCTCTACATCCCGGAAAAGACCCCTTACGACTTTTACACCCGGGAGTATCAAAAGGGCCTCCAGCTCTACTCCTCCGGTGTGCTCATCATGGACAAGTGTGCCGACCTGCTCCCCGACCACTTCCGCTTTGTCAAGGGTGTGGTGGACTCCGCCGACTTCTCCCTGAACATCAGCCGTGAGGTTCTCCAGCACACCCGGCAGCTGAAGGTGATTGCCTCCGCCCTGGAGAAGAAGATCAAAAACGAGCTGCTGAAGATGCAGAAGGAGGACCGGGAGAAGTACGAGAAGTTCTGGTCCGCCTTTGGCACCCAGCTGAAATACGGCGTGGTGTCCGACTACGGCCAGCACAAGGATATCCTCCAGGACCTGCTGCTGTTCTGGTCCTCCAAGGAGGGGGCCAACACCACCCTGGCCGCCTACAAGGACCGGATGAGCGAGGACCAGCCCTTCTACTACTACGCCTGCGGCGAGAGCGTGGAGAAAATCGCCAAGCTGCCCCAGGTGGAGAGGATTCTGGACAAGGGCTATGAAATTCTTTACTGCACCGAGGATGTGGACGACTTTGTCATGAAGGGCCTGCGTGAGATTGACGGCAAACAGTTCAAGTCGGTCACCGAGGAGGACGCCCTCCCCCAGACCGAGGAGGAAAAGAAGGCCGCCGAGGAGAAGGCTGAGGCGGGCAAGCCGGTGCTGGAGGCCGTGAAGGAGGCCCTGGACGGCCAGGTGAAGGAGGTGCGGGTGTCCGCCATCCTGAAATCCGGCGCCTGCTGCCTGTCCGCCGACGGCCCGGTCTCCATTGAGATGGAGCGGTATATGCGCAAGGTGGAGGGCGGCCAGGAGATGAAGGCCGACCGGGTGCTGGAGCTCAACCCCGACTCCGCCCCCTTCGCCGCTCTCAAGAAGGCGGTGGACGCCGGAGACAAGGACACCGTGGCCAAGTACGCGAAGCTCCTCTACGCCCAGGCTCTGCTCCTGGCCGACCTGCCCCTGGAGGACCCGGCGGAGTATACCGAGCTGGTATGCTCCCTGATGGTATAATTAAAAAAGCGGAACGCCGGCGGCGTTCCGCTTTTTTACTCCTCAATTTTTACAAGGTCAATGGCAGATACCAACAGCAGGTTGATCAGTTCATTCCTGGAGCGGTTCGTCTGCTCCGACAGAACGTCCAGCTTTTCGATCAACTCATCTTTCATGCGGACTGACACGATTTTATACCCGTCGTCCCCGCGCCGCGCCGCCTTCTTCTTTATCCTGATCTCTTCCGCCACAGCCGCTCACCTCATTGTTATATTTTAGCTTGACAGGAGATGTTTTAATATACTATAATATTATAGTTATTACTAAACTATATATTTATAGTACCAAAAAGGAGGTAGTCGCAATGGCAAAATTTCAATTACAAGCTGGCGAAACGCTGATCGGAAAAGGTCCGATGTCCCTTTATCAAAAGCAAGGGCTGACCAAAAAGCCCTTTCAGGGAAAGATCTATGTCACGGACCAGCGGGTCTGTTTCTACATGGACCTGTCCGGAACCGCTCTTATGGAGCTTACACTCGGCGAGATCAAGGGGTTCACCGTTGGGTCCATACTTCTCGCCACTAAGGTCACAATTCAAAGCAAAGTGGGAGAAAGCTATCCGCTGACCGGATTTCCAGCAAAAAAATTACAGGGCTGGCTGGCGCAGTTAGGCGTTCCAAAGCTGTCGGAGTAAAGATAAAACGCCGGATTATCGACGCTATATCAGTATGGAATTCCACCCCTTGTATAAAAACCCACCCTTTTGGTTAAACTGGCCACAAGCCAATTTTTACCGAAAGGGTGGTTTTTATGCAGGTAAAGGACCTTATGAACCCCAGCGCGGTGACGGTGGAGCCAACCTCCTCCGCCGCGCTGGCCGCCCGGCTTATCAGCCGGCACAACGTGGGGGCGCTGCCTGTGTGCGGCTCTGACCGCCGGCTGCGGGGGATGGTCACCGACCGGGACATTGTCCTGCGGTGCGTGGCCGCCGAGGAGGATCCCGCCCAGACCCCGGTGCGGGACATCATGACCCGTTCCTGCGCCACCGTCGCCCCTGGGGACGACTGCCGGGAGGCCACCCGGCTCATGGCCCTCCACCAGGTCCGCCGTCTGCCGGTGGTGGACAAGGGCAGGCTGGTGGGGATGATTTCCCTGTCCGACCTGGCCCGCAGCGGCCGGTTCGACATGGAGGCCGCCCAGGCCCTCAGCGAGATCTCGGAAAACATTATTGTCCGCTGATGGACAAATACCCTCCCGTGCCCTATAATGGTGCGGGAGGGATTTTTATGGAGTTTAACCCTGTCGCCCATATTCGCAGCGACTTCCCCGAAAAATTCGGCATCCCCAGGCAGAGCGGGCTGGTGGATGCCCTCACCGCCACGGTGGTCTTTGAACCGGACTACCGGGACCCCAGCGCCTTCCGGGGGCTGGAGGGTTTCTCCCACCTGTGGCTGATCTGGGAGTTTTCCCAGGCCCGGCGGGTGGGGTGGTCGCCCACCGTCCGCCCGCCCCGGCTGGGGGGCAACAGGCGGCTGGGGGTGTTCGCCACCCGGTCACCCTTCCGGCCCAACCCCATTGGGCTGTCCTGTGTGCGCCTGGTGGAGCTCCGCCAGGACCGGGAGCTGGGGCCCGTTCTGATAGTCGCCGGGGCCGACCTGCTGGACGGCACCCCCATTTACGATGTCAAGCCCTACCTCCCCTACGCCGACTGCAAGCCCGAGGCTGTGGGCGGCTTTGCCGCCCGGCCCAAGGAGGCGGAGCTGGAGGTGGACTGTCCGGACAGTCTGCTGGCCGCCGTCCCGGAGGACAAGCGGGCCGCTCTGCTGGCCGTTCTGGCCCAGGACCCCCGGCCCCAATATCAGGACAACCCGGACCGGGTGTACGGCATGTCCTTTGCCGGCCTGGAGGTGAAATTCCGGGTGGAGAGGAAAGGGCTGACAGTTACGGAAATCTTGTAGGGACGCTTTGCCGCCTGCGGGTGGGACGGAGATTTTGCCCTTACAGCAGGTGGAATCTTATTTTTTTTCAAAAATCTCTTGACTTTCCCCCTTGTGGAAGGTGTAGAGTGT
The DNA here is from genome assembly GCF_943192995.1 of Flintibacter muris. GTDB lineage: Bacteria > Bacillota > Clostridia > Oscillospirales > Oscillospiraceae > Lawsonibacter > Lawsonibacter muris. The sequence goes on along the minus strand of NZ_CALPCP010000013.1, from coordinate 71,831 downwards.
CAATCAGAAAGGGGGCGCGGCCCGTGAAGATCAATGAGGTGGAGGCCCAGGTGGGCATCACCAAAAAGAACATCCGCTTTTATGAGGAACAGGGGCTGCTGTCCCCCCGGCGGGACAGCTCCAACGGCTACCGGGACTACGGCGAAGAGGAGGTTGCCATTTTGCGGCAGATCAAGCTCATGCGCAAGCTGGGCGTCCCTCTGGAGGAGATCCGCAAAATGCAGGCCGGGGGCACGGTGGCCGACGGGATGCGCCGCCACCTGGTTACCTTGGAGCGGGAGCGACACAGTCTGGAGCAGTCCATCCAGCTGTGCCAGTCCTTAAAGGACCGGGAGGAGCGGCTGGACACCCTGGACGCCGCCGGGCTGCTGGAGGAGATGGAACAGCTGGAACAGAGGGGCACCACCTTCCAGGACAAGCAGAAACAGGACTTAAAGCCTGTCCGCTACGCTGGGGCCGCCGTTATGGCCCTGCTGACCACCGCCCTGATGGCGGGAATCATCGTTTTGATGGTGTGGGGCTTTACGGTGGATACCACCAACGCCCCGCCTGTGGCCCTGATGCTTGTGCTGGTGGCCATTCCGGCGGTTATCATCCTGGGGGTCCTGCTGGCCCTGTTCCAACGGATCAAGGAAATTCAGAAAGGAGAGGAAGACGATGCGAAAAACTACTGATGAAAAGGGCTTTGCCGGGGCGGTGGTGGTCACCATTCTGGTGGCCGGGTTCATGTTTCTGCTTACCGGGGCCATGCTGGTGGGGTACTTCAGCGGCTTTACCGAACCCTTCACCACCGGCCTGATCCTGTTCTGCGCCTTTTTGTACCTGGCCGTGGCGGTGGGAGTCATCATTGCTCTGTTCCAGCGGTGGAGGGAGATTAAAGGAGGCGAGGAGGATGAAGCCAAAAAGTATTGACCGCCAGGAGGAAAAGAGGGCAGCGGTAAAATCGGTGGTCCTTAGCACCCTGTTCCAGCTGCTGACGGTGGGGGCTCTGTTCTGGCTGCGGTCGGTCACCCAGACTGGCTGGCTGCGCGGGCTGATGCTCTTTCTGGCCGTGTCCGATCTGATTACCATCCCCTTCACCTTCGCCGCCCTGTGGCAGCGGGTGCGGGAGATCGAGAAGGGAGAGCTGGATGAAGCGCGGAAATACTAAAGCGAAGCGGGAGGCGGTCCTGGGGATTGCCCTGTTCGGACTGCTCCAGGCGGCCTGCGTCATTGGTTTCTGGGCGCTGTGCCTCATCCCCGGCATGCCTCAGCCGCTGTTTGTCCTGTTTGCCGGGCTGACACTGCTCTGCGCCGGGCTGATGCTCCCCGCCCTGTGGGCGCTGAAACGACGGTTCCAGGAGATTGACTCTCTGGAAAATATGAAATCTGAGATAGTATATAAGGAGGAACATCATATGCTGCTGGTAAGTATCGACTACATCCCTGGAAAGGAATTTGAGGTGCTGGGCATGGCCAAGGGCACCGTGGTTCAGTCCAAGAATTTCGGCAAGGACTTTATGGCCGGCATGAAAACTCTGGTAGGAGGCGAGATCACCGGCTACACCGAGATGCTCAACGAGGCCCGTCAGATCGCCGTCAAGCGCATGGTGGACGAGGCCGAGGCCCTGGGGGCAGACGCCGTCATCAACATTCGCTACGGCTCCTCCGCCGTGATGCAGGGGGCCGCCGAGGTGATTGCCTACGGCACGGCGGTGCGGTTTAAATAAACAGATGCAAGGGACGGTCTTCGGACCGTCCCTTTGTTCAGAAAATCTTAATTTGACAAGCTTTTTCAGCGAGGCTATAATCCAATCAGCGTACCCACAACAAAACAGGAGATGACTGCTATGTTTGGATTTGGAAAGAAAGAGGCCAAAACGCCGGAGGACCGGCTGGCCGAGCTGCAAAAGAAAAAGGACTGGGCCAGTCTGGCCAGGGCCTATTACGAGCTGGGGACTGCCGCTATGGACCAGGGCGACCTGAACCACGCCCAGCTGTGGCTCCACCGGGCGGACACCATCTACAGCGCCAGCGACGCCGTCTACGATAAGGTGGGGGACAAGCTCGTTGACGACTGCTCCGACCGCATCGGCACGCTGGAGGGGGAGGACGGACTGTTCTACAACGCCATCCTTGCCGAGATTGAGGAAAAGGCAGAGGAGCTGAACGATGTCCAGGACCGGGTGTGGGGCCTGCTGTCCATAGCCCGGTTGGTGAAGCTGGGAGAGCGGCTTTCAAAGCTGCCCGGCTGCGAGGCGCTGGGCGAGCTGGACTGGGCGGTGGATATGATGTTTCGCTCCCTCCAGACCCTGCCTCCTGCGGAGGAATACCAGCGCCTGATGGACCTGTGCAACGCCCTCTATGAGCTCAACGGCAAGCCGGCCTACTACACCGGCGAGATCCAGGCCCCCGGCGGGGCCCCCTTCCAGATGTTTGACTGGAACGGCATGTTCGGGGTGGAGCAGGTGCTCAACGGCTATACCGACAGCCATCTCCGGCTGCTGTCCGCCCAGAGCCAGGAGGTGATCGACCCCACCGCCGCCCCCGAGCTTGACGCAGTGGCCTGCGCTCTTCTGCCCGACTACTATGTCCGCACCGGAGCGGAGGACTTGAACGAGGTCCCCCAGATCAAGGCGGAGCTGGCGCGTATCTGGAGCGATTATGAGTTTGTCCGCGACCGCTTTACCTGGGAGGAGGCCGCTGAAAAAATCGCGGCCTATAAGCAGCTGGATATTTTGGCATAATGATTTGGCTTCCCTTCGGGAAGCCTTTTTATTTCCTCTGCTGCTTCAGGTGACCGCCAATGAGTGCCGCGGTCTGTGGCGGCGGCTGCGCCGCCGGCCCACCATCCCTCTGGACGAGACCCTGGAGCTGGCCGCCCCCCAGGCTTCGTCCCTGCTGCGGCAGATCATGGAGCTGCCCCGCAGAGATCAGGCGGTGCTCTATCTGCACTACCTGCTTGTGGCCTATGTGGAAATTGAGGACCTGGAGGGCGGCCGGCTTCGAGAGGAAATGGATGTCTGGGGGCGTTTCGAACAGATCGCGCCGGAACGCTTGCAGGTATCTATGACCATGTTGGGCGGGGATATCATCCGCCTTGGGGAGGACGGCAAAACCGCCCTGGCCGCTGTGATGGAATGGGGCGGCCAGAGCGCGGGCGACCCCAACATGACGCTGGAGCTGTCGTGGGTAGGAATCCATGCTGTGACACAGCGCAAGGAGAACGCCGCCTTTGAAAACACTCGGGATCAGGATAAGCTGCGAGGTGAGCTGACGGTGTATTTCTCGGACGGAAGCCGGCGGGTATCAGTCCGGAACAGCCTGGCCGGCTCCTTTGATCTGGGCATTGGCAGCTGGCTGTTTATGGTCCCCTGCAATCTGGTACAGCCGGAGGATGTGGAGCCCCTGGACGTGGAGCACATCACCGGGATATCCTGTCAGGACCGGTATATCCCCATTGAGGATGGGGCTGCCGGTCCGATCCGGTGGACACAGCCCTAAAAAACGGACCGCGGAGGAGCTTCCTTCACGGTCCATTTTTGTGGAGAGAAATCAGGGCATGGTGGGTATAAACGGCTCGTCCGGGTGGAGTTCTTTCCGATTTTCCCACAGCTCTGGGGGGATATCGGGCCAGGTCTCAAAGGAGCCCGCAGGCAGGATCACCAGCGTGATATCCATAGGCAGGTTGAAGCGCTGGGCGTAGTAATTGGCACCCTCGGCGCTGACGGGGTTGCGGGGATACCACCACAGGCCGTCATACCGGTCGGTGGGCAGGACCAAGGTTTGGCTGTGTTCCGCCCGGGCCCGGTTGGTCAGCGACCACCGTAGCAGATTACAGGCCAGAACATCCCCTCCTCGCCACACCCAGGGGGCCATCAGTGCCGCAGCAATCAGAGCGGCGGCAGTCCGCCCTTTCCAATGGGCCAGCAGGGGAGCCGCCTCGTCCACAGCCACCAGCGCGGTCAGGACCAGGGGAAAGAAATAAAACCGGGCCCCGAGGATGTCAATGGCGGCCAGCGGAACCAGAGACAGGGGAGATGCCAATAGCAGCAGAATGCGGCCAATCTTATCCCGCCAGCAGTCCCGCTGCAGGAGCAGGGCCAACAGGGCCAGTCCCCAGCACAGGCAGCAGAACAGAGCGCTGAACAGCGTGTTATAAGGTGTTCCGCTCCAGATACAGCCGCCGCAGGCCAAAGGGAGCAGTCCAAGCGGCCACAGCTTAGGCCGCGGCCCCCGCCAGAGGGCGCACCCTGTGAGGACGGCCAGCGGCAGGGCAATGTGGGGGCCGTGCAGAAATGTCATAGGCAGCAAATGGCCAAAATAACGCCGCAGCATAATATTGAAAATGGTGGCAAATCCATCCTCCAGGGAGAAGGTCAGTGCCCGGCGGCCGCCCAGAGATACCCCGTCCCGGAGCAGTTCCAGGACGATGGTATTGAAAAACATCAGGTAGACCGCCGCCGCCGCTCCAACCAAACAGGCCCCAAAGGGGAGACGGAGGGGCTTGTCCCAAATCGCCCGAAGGGCCAGCAGCAGACTGGCCCCAAAGAACAGCAGCGTGAGATTCTCCAAAAAGAGCCCCATCAGCAGGGTGAGAAGGAACAGCACGGTAGCCCAGAAAACGCAATGGCGGCGGGTGTGTTCCACATGGCGCAGAGCAGTAAGCCAGAGGAGAAAAAACAGCACAGATACCCCATAGTTGCCAAAGCCGGACACCCAGCCGTAAACCTCCCGCCAAATAAGAAGCGGCATGAGCAGAACGGCGGCATTGGACAGCAGAAAGGCCGGGAGGAAGGCGGGAGAAGCGGTCCCGGCTCCATCCCGCACGGCCAGACGGGCCATAAGATAAGGAATGAGGAACATGGTCAGCCCCATGACGGCAACCCGCGCCAGCGAGGAGTGACACAGGAGCACCGCGAAAAAGTTGCCCGCATAGCGGCTGTTCAGCGTACCGTTCCGCCACCAGTCCACCCCGATTTGTATGGCCCACTGCATATCGTCTATGAGACTGTAGTGGGCGGCCCCGGCCAGCAGTCCCCAAAAAGCCAAGGCCGCCAGGACAACACCCCGCTTGAACCAAATTGTATGCAAATCAGACAAGGCCATCGGCCCTCCTTAGCGATGGTACAGCTTGTTGGTCTGATACCGGGGCTCGCAGGTGAGCTGGAGGCCCAGCTTTTTGTAAGTGGTGGCGTCCGCCGGGGAGAGGATTACGGAGCAGTGGGCCTGACAGCCCTTGAGGGCGGCCAGCTGTTCCAGGGCGCGGGCGGCCCTGGGCTCCTGGCTGGCGGAGGAGGCCAGGGCAATGAGCACCTCATCGCTGTGGAGCCGGGGGTTGGCGGAGCCCAGATAGTTCACCTTGACGGTCTGGATAGGCTCAATGGCCGACTGGGCAATGAGGTGGACGCCGTGCCCCCCTGCCCCTGACAGGGTTTTCAGCGCGTTGAGCAGGGCGGCGGCGGAGCAGCCCATCAGCTCAGAGGTCTTGCCGTTAATCAGCGTGCCGTCGGCCAGCTGGATGGCCATGGCGGGTTCGCCGGTGGCCTCGGCCAGCTCATTGGCCCGGGCGGCGGCGGGGCGGATGTCTGTGGTAATGCCGGCCTGCTGCATCAGCAGCTCCAGCTTGTACACCGCGCTGTCAGAGCCCTTGCCCTGGCGGCGCTCACACAGAGCGTCGTAATACCGGCGGACAATCTCCTGCTTGGCGGCCTCCTGGCAGACACCGTCGTCCACAATACAGCTGCCCGCCATATTCACCCCCATATCGGTGGGGGACTGGTAGGGGCACTTGCCGGTGATTTTTTCAAAGATTGCGGCCAGAACAGGGAAGACCTCCACATCCCGGTTGTAGTTGACGGTGGTCTGGCCGTAGGCCTGAAGGTGGAAGGGGTCAATCATGTTCACATCATCCAGGTCGGCGGTGGCCGCCTCGTAGGCCAGGTTGACCGGATGCTTCAGGGGCAGGTTCCAGATGGGGAAGGTCTCAAATTTGGCGTAGCCTGCCACTGTGCCCCGCTTGTTCTCGTGGTACAGCTGGCTGAGGCAGGTGGCCATCTTGCCGCTGCCTGGGCCGGGGGCGGTGACCACCACCAGGGGGTGGCTGGTCTGGATGTACTCGTTGCGGCCAAAGCCCTCATCGCTGACAATCTTGCCGATATTGTGGGGGTAGCCCTCAATGGGGTAGTGGCGGTAGACCCGCAGTCCCAGCTGCTCCAGCCGGCCCTGGAAGGCGTCAGCGGCGGGCTGGCCGGTGTAACGGGTGACCACCACGCTGCCCACATACAGCCCCCGGCCCCGGAACTGGTCAATGAGCCGGAGCACGTCGCTGTCGTAGGTGATGCCCAGGTCCCCCCGGACCTTGTTCTTCTCAATGTCGCCGGCGTTGATGGCAATGATGATTTCCGCCTTGTCCCGCAGCTGCTCCAGCATGCGCAGCTTGCTGTCCGGCTCAAAGCCGGGGAGCACCCGGCTGGCGTGGTAGTCGTCAAACAGCTTGCCGCCGAACTCCAGGTAGAGCTTGCCCCCGAACTGGGCAATGCGGTCCCGGATGTGCTGTGACTGGGTGGTTAAATATGCTTCGTTGTCAAAGCCTGTTTTGACCATTCTGTCTTCTCCCTTTCTCTCTCCGCTGTAAACAGCAAATACCCTAATATTTTACATCTGGAAGGGGAGAGTCGTCAAGGAATTTATTGCGGCAGAGTCAGATCGCCCTCTTTGATCCAGCCGATTTTCCGCAAAATTTCACAGAAAATGACCGACAGCACGGCAGGGAGAATAAAGCAGATCAAAAGCAGACCAATCCAGTGGAGGGCGGTGGGGCTGACCGCCACCGCTCCCACCTTGGTGACAGCGGCCTCGCTGGGGGCCAGCCAGCCCGTCCATACGCCGATCTGGCCGCACAGGCCGCAGGTTCCCATACCGGAGTTGATGGGGTCACCGTTCATCTCCAGCCGGAACAGGCAGGTGGCGATGGGGCCAGTAATGGCAGAGGCCAGGGTGGGGGGAATCCAAATCCTGGGATTTTTAACAATGTTGCCCATTTGCAGCATGGAGGTGCCCAGTCCCTGAGATACCAGCCCGCCCCAGCGGTTTTCCCGGAAGGACATAACGGCGAAGCCCACCATCTGGGCGCAGCAGCCCGCCACGGCGGCCCCGCCCGCCAGTCCCACCAGGCTCAGGGTGTGGCAGATGGCGGCGGAGGAAATGGGCAGAGTGAGGGCAATACCTACCAGAACGGAGACAGTGATGCCCATCCAGAAGGGCTGGAGCATGGTAGTCTGGTTAATCAGGGTACCGAAGGAGTCGGCCACCTTGCCAATCGGGGGGGCGATCAGATAAGACAGGACTACGCCGGTGAAGATGGTGACAAAGGGGGTGACCAGCAGGTCCACCTTGGTCTCCTTGGACACCGCCTTGCCCACTTCGGCGGCCAAAATGGCAATAAACAGCACGGCCAGTGGACCGCCAGCCCCGCCCATGGCGTTGGCCGCCTGACCCACCGCCGCCAGAGAGAACAGCACCAGAGGGGGCGCCTGAAGGGCGTAACCAATAGCCACCGCCATAGCGGGGGCGGACATGGCGGTGGCAAACCCGCCCATATCCACCAGGAAGGCCAGCCCCAGCTGCTGGCCCAGGGTTTTGATGATGGTGCCGATAAGCAAAGAGCAGAACAGGCCCTGGGCCATGGCTCCCAGAGCGTCAATTCCGTAGCGCTTGGCGGAAATTACAATGTTTTTCCGCTGGAGAAAGTCTTTCATTTCAATCACCTTTTTCACACAGAAATAGATAAGCCATACAGGTGTCAAGACACCTGTATGGCTTATTATAACGGCTGGATTTCATTTGTCAAGGATTATTCTTGACAAGCAGATTTTTGGCTGCTGCTTACTCGGCGGCGGAGGTGGTGATGGAGATGCCGGTTTCGTTGCTGTAGCCCACGGTAAAGCCCAGCACAGCGCCCAGGTCGCGGAGCTTGAAGTAGTTGTAGCCGCCGCCGTTCTCGTCATAGAGGGTGATGGCGGTCATAGCCACGTCCTTGCCGTCCACCTTGACGGTCTGAGCGCCGCCCTTGTAGGGGTGGTCGCCGGAGAAGGGGGTGGCGGTATCGGCGGCGCCGCTGTAGGCGGTCTTGGTGGTGAGGAGGATGGAGCCGTCAAAGCCTACCTCAAACTGGGCGTCGGTGCCGTTGATGGCCACGGCCACGTCACGCAGCTTGACATAGTTGGTCAGGTTGCCGTTTTCATCCAGCAAAGCGTAGGCGGCGAACTCCACGGCGGTGCCATCCACAGTGATGCTCTGGGAGGCGGCCAGGGCGGTGCCCTCAGCGGGGATCTCGTCTACGGTTACAACAGGATCGGTGCTCTCGGCGGGATCGGTGCTCTCGGCGGGGTCAGTGCTCTCGGCGGGGTCAGTGCTCTCGGCGGGGTCGGTGCTCTCGGCGGGGTCAGTGCCCTCGGCAGGGTCGGTGCCCTCGGCAGGGTCGGTGCCCTCGGCAGGGTCGGTGCCCTCGGCGGGGTCAGTGCCCTCGGCAGGGTCGGTGCCCTCAGCGGGGTCGGTACCCTCAGCGGGGTCGGTACCCTCAGCGGGGTCGGTACCCTCGGCGGGGTCAGTAACCGAAGTGTTGGAAACGGTCTCGCCGGCCTCAGCGCCGGGGGCGGCAGTGTCGCCCTCCTCCGCGAAGGCGGCAGTGCAGAGCATACCGCACATCAGGGCGGCGGCCAGCAGGGTACTCAGGATTTTTCTGAATTTCATGCTTGGTTTTCCTCCTTATTTTTTCCTTGGCTGCTGGAAATTGCTGTTTTTCATTGTACAGTATGGACCTTCATTATGCAAGAACTTTTTTGCTTTTTTAGCCTTTTTCGATCAAAAACATAAGGGAAACCGGTCCCCCGCGCGATCAGGGGACCGGTTCTCTATGGCCTATTTATGATGACAGCCGCTGCATTGACTGCAATCACCGTTACAGTGTCCGCCCGCCTTGTGGCTCTTCCACAGGGAGCGAACCGCCAGTCCTACCACGCCCGCCAGGGCCAGAAGGACGACAATTTCTCCAGGGGTCATACTGCTTCTCCTTTCACCGGGCCGCTGCGGCAGAAACTGAGGTCAGGCTGGACTTTGCCTCTCCCTGATAGCCTTTGCGGACCAGCATGTAGATGATCCCGACCACCAGAGCCACGGCTGCTATGGTGCCAATACCGAAGGAGACCTCGCCCAGAATCACGCCGCCAATCTGATAGACGATCAGCGCCAGCACATAGGCCCACAGGCACATGTAGCCGATAGCGGCGAAGGTCCACTTGGCGTTGTTCATCTCCCGCTTGATGGCGCCCATGGCGGCAAAACAGGGGGCGCACAGCAGATTGAAGATCATAAAGGAGTAAGCGGTCAGGCCGGTGAACAGGGTGCCCACCTCCGCGGTCAGGTTGCCCGGATACAGAACGCCCATGGTAGCGGGGACCTCCTCCTTGGCAATAAGACCGGTGATGGTGGCCACGGTGGCCTGCCAGTTGCCAAAGCCCAGAGGAGCGAAAATCCAGCAGATCGCGCCGCCAATGGCGCCCAGGATGGAGGCGTCTGTGTCCTCCACCATGCCGAAGCCGTCCGCTGTAAAGCCAAAGTTGCTCAGGAACCAGAGGATAATGGTGGACAGCAGAATGACAGTACCGGCCCGCTTGATGAAGGACCAGCCCCGCTCCCAGGTGGCCCGCAGGACATTGCCGGCGGAGGGGGTGTGGTAGGCGGGCAGCTCCATGACAAAGGGGGCGGGCTCACCGGCAAAGGCCTTGAGCTTTTTCAGCATAATGCCCGAGACAATCACAGAGCCAATGCCAATAAAGTAGGCGGAGGCGGCCACCAGGCTGGAGTGGCCAAACAGGGCGCCGGCGAACAGGGCAATAATGGGCAGCTTGGCACCGCAGGGCATAAAGGTGGTGGTCATAATGGTCATCTTCCTGTCACGGTCCTGCTCAATGGTGCGGGAGGCCATGATGCCGGGGATGCCGCAGCCGGTGGCCACCAGCATAGGAATAAAGCTCTTGCCGGACAGGCCGAAACGGCGGAAAATACGGTCCATGATAAAGGCAATGCGGGACATATAGCCAATGTCCTCCAGGATGGCCAGCAGCAGGAACAGCACCAGCATCTGGGGTACAAAGCCCAGCACGGCACCCACGCCGCCCACAATGCCGTCCAGAATCAGGCCGGTGAGAACCTCACCGCAGCCCGCGGCCTCCAGCCAGCCGCCGATAATGGCGGGGATGCCGGGCACCCAGGTGCCGAAGTCGGAGGGATCGGGTTCCTCCACAGCCAGGGCCTCGTTGTAAATCTCCTCATTTAGCTCAACGACGTCGGTGTCGCCGGACTCATCATCATAGAAGTAGGCCTCAGTGTCGCCAGCTTCGTAGGCATCAATGATAACACCGGCGTCCTCAAACTCGCCCAGGGCCTCATCCCAGCCGTCCGCGTCGGAGACAAAGGGGACCAGCCAGCCGTCACCAAACAGGCCGTCGTTGGCCCAGTCGGTGAGGGCGGTGCCGATGGAGACGCTCCAGCCGCCCATGGCGATGGCGTACACCAGGAACATGGCCGCCACAAAAATGGGCAGGGCCAGAATGCGGTTGGTGACGATCTGGTCGATCTTGTCAGAGACGGACAGACTGCCCTTGGCGGCCTTCTTTTTCACCGCCTTGCCCACCACGCCGCTGATGTAGGCGTAGCGCTGGTTGGTGATGATGGATTCCGCGTCGTCGTCCAGTTCCTTTTCGCAGTCGGCAATGTGCTGAGCCAGGTGGGATTTCAGCTCCTCACTGAGGGCCAGCTCCTCCAGCACCTTCTCGTCCCGCTCAAAGAGCTTGATGGCGTACCACCGCAGATAGCGGCCGTCCACCATGCCCTCAACAGACTCCTCAATGTGGGCAAGGGCGTGCTCCACGCTGCCGGTGAAGACGTGGGGCAGCTCCCGGTCCCGGTGGACCTTTGCCAGCTCCACCGCCGCCTGGGCGGCCTCCAGCCCTCCCTCATTCTTCAGGGCGGACATCTCAACCACCTGACAGCCCAGGGCCTCCCCCAGCTTTTTCAGGTCAATCCGGTCGCCGTTTTTCCGCACCAGGTCGATCATGTTCACCGCCACCACCACGGGCAGGCCCAGCTCAATGAGCTGTGTGGTTAAGTACAGGTTGCGTTCAATATTGGTGCCGTCCACAATGTTCAGGATGGCATCAGGCTGTTCCTTCACCAGGTAATTCCGGGCGACCACCTCTTCCAGCGTGTAAGGGGACAGGGAATAGATGCCGGGCAGGTCCTGAATCACCACGTCCTTGTGGCCCTTCAGCTTGCCCTCCTTCTTTTCTACGGTAACGCCGGGCCAGTTGCCCACATACTGGCTGGACCCGGTCAGCGCGTTGAACAGCGTGGTCTTTCCGCAGTTGGGATTGCCCGCTAAGGCGATTTTGATGCTCATTGCTGCTTCTCTCCTCTCGAATTAGCCACAGCTAACCTGTCGGCTGAAAAAATCAGTTGACCTCAATCATCTCCGCGTCGCCCTTGCGGACAGACAGCTCATAGCCCCGGACATTGAGCTCCATGGGGTCGCCCAGGGGGGCCACCTTGCGGACAAAAATTTCCACGCCCTTGGTGATGCCCATATCCATGATGCGGCGTTTCACCGGGCCCTCGCCGTGGAGACGGGCCACCGTGGCGGTTTCGCCTACCTTAACATCTTTCAGCGTTTTCATATGTTTCTCTCCTTTACACCATGATACGGTTGGCCATGCCATGATTCAGGGCCACCCGGCTGTCCTTTACCTGAACAATCAGATTGCCTGCGATCTGGTTGACCACCGTTACATCGCTGTCCACCACAAAACCCAGCTCAGCCAGATGCTGGCGCACCTCATCCTTGCCGGTAATCTTACGGATGGTTACAGTTTCCCCCGTTTTTGCCATTGTCAGCGGCATCATAGGGACCCTCCTTTACAAAGTTAGCAACAGCTAACCATTTCAACGAAAGTTTACTATAGCTAACCGAAGTTGTCAAGCATTTTTTTATTCTCTTGATTTTTTTGTCTGTTTATGATAGTCTAAAAAAGAAAAGGAAGTGGGTCTTGATGAATATTTACGAATCCGCCGAGGACTATCTGGAGGCTATCCTGATCCTGCGTGAGCGCCAGGGTATGGTGCGGTCTATCGATGTGGTCCATCAGCTGGAGTTGACCAAACCCAGCGTCAGCGTGGCAATGAAGCGGTTCCGGGAGAACGGCTACATTGAAATGGACGCTGACGGCTATATTACCCTGCTCCCGCCGGGGGAGGAGATTGCCCAGCGCATCTACGACCGGCACAAGCTGCTGACCCAATTTTTAATCTGCCTGGGCGTCAGCGAGGATGCGGCCGCCGCTGACGCCTGCAAAATAGAGCACGACCTGAGCGAGGAGACTTATGCCAAAATCAAGGAGCACGCCCTGAAATGCGGGGTGAAAATTTTCGACGGTCCCGCCTGAGCCTCCGCCAATAAGAAGGAGCGCCCTGGCCAAAAGGCCAGGGCGTACAGTTTGTCCAAAACTTCTATTGGGAATTTCTGGCTCCCTCTCTGAGGGAGCTGCCGCCGCCGCAGGCGGTGACTGAGGGAGTGAACCGGAGAAAATCCGTAGTTTTGTTGCATAAAACTCCCTCCGTCACGGCTTCGCCGTGCCACCTCCCTCAAAGAGGGAGGCTTTTTTAATAGTCTGAGCGCCCCGGCCTTTTGGCCGGGGCGCGTTTGTTGATTTTGGGACAGAGTTCAGTTCTCATCCCTGTAAGGGTCCAGCACAATGTTTACCACGGCGCACAGGATACCGCCCACGGCAAACACCCACCATGCGGTGCGCCACAGGTCCAGGGCCAGGCCAAGGCCTACATAGAGGGCGGTGACCAGCGTCATCAGAGCGGCACAGATGGTATTGATGAGGCCCTTGCGCTTTTTCACCTCCGGGGTGGGGTTGTTGTCCCGGTTGTACTCGTCAATTTTGTACTTCTCCTCTTGAATGCCAGCGTAGACGAAGGAGGTCACCGCCCCGGCCACAATGAGCAGGAAGACGGACATCGCGTAGGACTCAAAGGGTTCCTCCTCGGGAAATTTGGCGAAAAACAGCAGCAGCAGGGCTACGTCGAAGAGAATGGCCCCCACGCCTCCAGAGATGAACCAGACAAATTTTTGCCGGAAAGCCCGCTTCTCCTGTTCCGTGTAGAAGTCGGTGATAACGGGGTACTGCTTGGAGAAATTCTCTTTTTGGAGAGAAGAGGCCACAATGACCACCACGCACACCGCCACAATCAAAAGCAGAACGGCAAAGATCAGATACTCTGAAACGCCCTTGGCGTCCAGCAGGCCGCACAGGCCCACCCCCGCGATAATGCTTCCCACAGCAAAGGCCATGCGCCGGGAGAAGCGGTTCATAAATTGGTCGTACTGGGCGGTGTCCTCCACCAGGCTGTCCTCCACGCTGCCCCGAAGCAGGGTGTCCAGGTTCACCTGGTATAAGTCGCAGATGCGCAGAATGGTGTCCATCTCAGGAAAACTCTGGGCGCTCTCCCATTTGCTGACGGACTGGCGGGAGACCTCCAGTATCTCGGCCAGCTGCTCCTGAGTTTGGCCCTGGCGGTTACGGAGAAATTGCAGGTTATCGGAAAATGCCATTTTTGGATGTACCTCCTTATGTTTGGAATGGCTCCAGCATACCCGAACAGAGCCCGCAACTCCACCGATTTTCTGTTGCGTTTGAGGATTTTTCTGTCAATTTCCGGTTGCGCGGGGGTTATTCTCCCTTTTTGCCCCTCTTCCACAGCACGTAGGCCAGGAGCAGCCCGGCAATGACGGCCGCAATCCCAATTACAAGAATCAGAGTGGTAAAGCCCAGGAAGAAGCTCTGGATTCCGGAAAGGGGGGATGCCTGGGGGGTGACGCCCAGCGCGTCCATCACGGCCCCCTCCAGCTCCGGGGGACCATCGTAGGTCCAGCCGCCCCCGAAGCCGCTAAAGCCGCCCATCATCTGGTTGGAGGCGGCAAACATACTGCCAAAGCCCCACCGGGCAATGATGCCTACCAGTGCTACCCCCGCCCCCTGGAGGGCGATATAGATGCCGGCCAGCCAGCCCCACCGGCGGACCATCTTTCCAATAAAGCCGGGGAGATTGGATCCAGGCGTGTCCTGTGGGGGCGGCGGGGGTGCTTGAAAGGTCGAGGCGGACTCCGGCTCTGGGGGTGCGTCCCGTTCCGGCTCCTCGTCTTCATTTAAAAGGTGGTCAGTGGTGACGCCGAAGGCCTTTGACAGGGCCAGCAGCTTGCCAATGTCGGGGGACGCCTCACCCAGCTCCCATTTGCTCACGGCCTGACGGGACACCCCCACATGGGTGGCCAATTCCTCCTGAGACAGCTTTTTGGTCCGGCGGTAGTAAGCGATCTTTTCATTGAGCTTCATATTCAGCTCTCCTCTCTGCTATCTTTTGGGTTTCCACCCTGTGGGCGGCAAACCTGTGTCTTCAACGATATCAGAAAAGGCGGTTGCAATCTACCAGCAAGGGCTGGAAGTTTCCGCAACCTGTGGTTGCGGCGGCTCAGAAGGGCAGGAGCCAGTCGTAATTGGGCGCGCTGCTCTGGTTGTTCCAATTACTCCAGTTGGGGGTCAGGCAGATGTTCAGATCCACCCGGCCATCAATCCCATCCACCACGCCGCTGCTGGAGTACTGCCACATGTTGTAGTGGTAGCGGAAGCTGGTGGGGGCGGTATCCTTGGTGTAGTGGGCCAGCCAGAAGGGGTAATCCTGCAAATACTCCAGCTGGAGGCCCCCGCTGTACACCTTTGTGGGACTGCCATAGGTCATGGGGGTATAGCCGGCGTCCTTAATCACCTTGCAGAAGGCCAGGGCGCAGGCGGTGACGGTGTTGCCGTCAGTGCCCCTGGTGCGGGAATCCTCCTTATCCTGCTCCTCCCAGTCGAAGACCACCGGGTAGGTGACCCGGTAGCCCTTCTGCCACTCCAGCAGCTGGTAGGCCTCCTCCTCCGCTTCGGCGGGAGTGAGGGCCTGGGAGAAGAAGTATACTCCCACCTCCATACCGTTGGAGAGGGCACCCGTCATGTTGGCGTCAAAGTACTCATCCTTCTGGATGGTGCCCAGGGTGTAGCCCCGATAGCCGGCCCGGATCATGGCAAAGTCCATGCCGGTGGCGGCCACCCGGGACCAGTCGATTTCCTTCTGGTGGGCGGAGACATCAATGCCCCGAACAGCGGATCCATAGCGGTAAGAGAGATATCCCGTCTCCTCATCCAGACTGTAGTACTCATTAGAATATGTATTGCTCCGAATGGTTTTTGGGGCCGGGAGGGTGTAGCCATAGCTTATACCGTAGTAGGCTTGGGCATAGTTCATGATGATGGTGGCGCCCTCCGCCCGGGTGGTGTTGTTTTGAGGCAGGAAGGTGCCGTCTGTGTTGCCGGACATCATCTTGGCTCCATAGGCCCACTCCACGGCGGTAAGAGCCCAGTCGGAAATGTCAGCCCGGTCTGTATAAGGGGACTGGGCTGCGGATTCCTGTCCCCGGTTGGTCCACAGCAGTACGGCGATCTCTTCCCGGGTAATGGAGGCCTCCGGCCGGAAGGTACCATCCGGATAGCCGTTGACCACGCCGTTGGCCTTGGCCCAGCGGATGGCTGCGAAATTGGGGTGATCCACTGTCACATCGGTGAAGGGGGGTTCCTCATCCTGGTTGTCCTCCGCCCCTGCCGCCTCCAGGGCAGAGCCCTCCAGACGGTAGAGGGCCTCGGCCAAAACGGCCCGGGTCAATGGGGCCTCAGGCTGGAAGGAACCCTTGTTCACGCCATCCATCAGAGTGTGCTGCTGGCAGAAGGCGATTGGTGTGGAGTACCAGATTGCGTCATCCACATCCAAGTAGGTTGTCTTGTTAGCATGGGCAGGGGTCAGGCTCAGGGTTAGCGCCAGCGCCAGGCCGGCGGCCAGGGATCTGCATTTTTTCATCATTCTCCTCGCTCTCTTGATCTGCGTTTTTTGGGAGTCTCTCCCAATGTCGTACCCTGTCAGTATAACACGAAGAGCCCGGCTGGCTCAACTATATTTTTATGGAAATCAAAGGGGACTGGGCGGGATGAATATATAGGCCACGTCTACCAAATGTCTACCTCAAAACCAGCCAATCCCTTGCGGCACAAGGGATTGGCGGGTTTTCCATTTTCCAGGTCATCTACCAGGTGTCTACCGGTCCGCACTTTTTTATATCAAATCAGGTGATTTTTGCGGATTTCTATCCGTTTTTGCAATCTTTAATACCATGCAAGAGGCGTGACACGGCGGTGGTAGGGCGGGAACGTTAAAAAACCTCTGATTTTTTGGTCAAAATGTAGAATTTTCCGGCAAAAAGGTTGGACTTACGGGGTCTACCAAAGATCGGACGAGGATGCGTTTGACCAGACCGGCCCCTCTCAGGCCGAAAAAAATTAAAGGAGGAAATCCGAATGAGAAACCTGAAGCGGGCCCTCAGCCTCACTCTGGCTTCTGTCATGCTCCTGGGCATGATGGTTGTCGGTTCCAGCGCGGCTGCGGGCTACGACGATGTCAGCGAAACTGACAACGTCGAAGCGATCGAGGTTCTGCAGACCATCGAAGTCATGGTCGGCGACGAGCGGGGCTTTGGCCCTGAGCGTTCCGTCAACCGCGCTGAGATGGCGGTTGTCATGGGCAAGCTGCTGAACCTGGATTACAACTACTATACTGCTACCTGCCCCTTTGACGACGTGTACGACTGGGCCCGGGGCTGGGTCGGCGCCTGCGCCGCCAACGGCATTGTGTCCGGCCGCGGCGACGGCGTGTACGATCCCGGCGCCACTGTGACCGCTGTGGAGGCCGCCTCCATGCTGATGCGTGCCCTGGGCTACTTCAAGTACCAGAGCGACTACGCCAACGGCTTTGAGGTCTCCACCGTCCTCCAGGGCAACAACATCGGCATCTTCAAGGGCGTTGGTTCCAGCGCCACCGAGCCCATGACCCGTAATCAGGTGGCTCAGATGGTGCTGAATGCTCTGAAGAGCGGCATGGTTCGCCCTGACGGCAACACCCTGAACTACTTTGACTCCGAGGGCAACGTGATTGCCACCAACGGCAAGGTCAACTACGTCTTTGTCACCAGCTGGGAAGCTTTTGCTACCTCCATCAGCTCCGTGAACGCCACCTCCATGGGCTCCACCAACAACGCCCCCATTGTGGAGCTGGGCGAGCAGCTGTACAACGGCGAGCTGAAGCTGTACGGCGAGGGCAGCACCATTGCTGACCGTGAGTGGGACGTCTTTGGCCGCCCCGCCCGCCGCTGGGAGTACAAGGGCAAGGATATCGGCACCTACGTGAAGAATGAGCTGCTGAAAGAGAGCTACACCGCCAAGGTGACCGGCCAGACCTTGTACGATCTGCTGGGCAAGAGCACCGTTGACACCTACAACTTCCAGATTGAGATCGACGGCGTGCAGATTGTGGGTACCAACCCCGACACCAACGCCTCTGGCATTCTGGGCAGCGCCGCCTTTACCAAGGACGACCTGTACCGTACCAACAAGGACGCTGTGGGCAACACCGGCAACGGCGTGCTGACCCAGGTCTATGTGGATACCGAGTTTACCAAGAGCAACGCCAACTCCAACACCTACTGGGTCTACATCTCCGTCATCAACACCTATCTGGCCAAGTCCAACGAGGACTATGACGCCAAGAATGATGATGTAGAGCTGCGTACCTGGCGCCTGGACAACAAGGGCACCAAGGATTCCCCCATCTTTGTGAAGTCCACCGACAAGGTGAAGAACAAGGTGGAGGATACAGGTAAGGAGAAGGACTTCTGCGACATCTACGCCAAGGGTGAGGACTTCAGCCTGGTGCCTGATGTGAAGAAGGATGAGCTGTACCTGGTCACCGTGGCTGACGGCGAAATCCAGACCATTGAGGCCCCCGAGATTCTCAGCGCTGTCACTGTGGACGCCTTCAAGCTGTTTGACCACGTGACCACCGGCGGCCAGCAGTATGACCACGCCACCACCGCCCGCTACGACGTGGAGGCCATTGAGAACTGGACCAGCTTTGACGGCGCGCTGAACCTGAAGGAGCTGACCTACAACGTCATTCTGGACGAGTACGGCTACCTGATCGGCCTGGAGCGCAACGAGAATCCTGATCAGTACGTGTTCCTGACCGGCCTGGAGGCTGGGGCCAGCAACCTGTACGCCAAGCAGGTTGACGGCAACATCATCCACCTGGACGGCACCATGGAGACCGTCAAGATTGACCTGAGCAAGAGCCGCTGCGGCCAGTACAACGCCGACGGCACCGCTCACACCAACCACGGCCTGATGTACCACAACACTGGTGTTGGCCAGACTGTGAACCTGTCCCAGCTGAACACCTGGTGCACCTACACCGTGGACAACAACGGTGTGTACACCCTGAAGATGGTGCCCGTGGCCGCCGCCGTCAACGCCACCAGCAGCACCATCAAGATCGGCCAGTTCGCTCAGGACGTTGATGTGTTCAATGACGGCACTACCGACTCCAAGGGCAACGACACCAAGGCCATCAACACCAAGCGCGTGTCCCTGAAGGCCTCCGCCGCTGCTACCAGCGACTATGTCTACGGCAACGACGACACCGTGTACCTGACTGTGGGTCTGGAGAAGGTCGCCGTGGATGATGACTTTGGACCCAGCGGCATCTACAAGTGGATCATTGACGACGTGGACTCCGTCACCACCGGCGTGAAGAACGCCAACCTGATTGCCACCGAGCTGGGCGCCGGCGAGGGCGGCTACGCCTATCCCGCCGCCGAGATCTACACCCTGTATGACAACAAGGGCATTGTGATTGCCGCTGTTGTGATCGGTGAGGACGAGGGCGCCAGCAGCAACTACGCCTACATCCACACCTCCGGCCTGGAGGAGGAGTCCTACAAGCACACCTCCGACACCAAGTCCGGCGACGGCGAGTGGACCTGGCTGCGTAAGGCCGTTGTCAACGGCGAGATCGTCACCCTGAGAGAGGTCGGCGACCAGCCCGAGTACCTGCACCCCAGCAACATGGCTCAGGGCCAGTGGTATGAGATCAAGTACGACGCCAGCGGCAACGTCCGCCGGGCCGACGCGGTCGAGTACGTCAACGACAAGAAGTGGCCTGCGGTCGATATCGCCAAGTGGATCGCCGAGGTCGTGGACGTTGAGGACTCCACCGACGAGTACAACACCGTTGTTCTGCGGGACATCACCACTGTGGACGGCCTGTCCTACAAGAACGGCACCCTGTACACCGCCAAGAATGAGACCCGCGGCTTCTCCGTCGATCCCGACGTGAAGACCGTCCTGGCTCTGGCCGGCAAGAACGGCAACGGCAAGGGCGCTGACTGGTTCGACTCCACCACCGACGGCTACAAGGGCTATGTCGGCCTGGAGCAGGCCCTGCGCGAGATGAACGCTGAGGATTCCGGCTCCTTCGATCTGGCCAGCGTTCAGATTATGGCCCTCTTCGAGAATGGCCGCGCTACCACCATTATCATCAACGACCTGAACAAGGCTCCCGACAACAAGAAGCCCGGTACCAACAGTGGCAGCCAGACCCCGGGCAGCAGTGTCACCGCCGGCAAGAATGAGCCCATCGAGTCTGTCAGCGGCAGTGTGGAAATCAACAAGTTCACCAACGCGTCCACCTTGAATGTGACCTTCAAGGCTCCCGAGTGGGCCGATGGCGTCAATGGTGCTGCGGGAGATGTTACCTTCAAGTACACTGTAAAGGTGAACGGCGATAAGCTGACTGAGGGCACCAACAATAGCGCCACTTACGACGCTAACGCGAAGGAGTACACTGCCTCTGCGAACCTCAATGACCTGAAAACCGCTCTCGATCGTGAGCAGGTCAGCTCCAGCGACAAGATCACCGTTGAGATTACCAATGTCACTTGGAAGTATGCGGTTGTGGAGTACTATGTGACCGACGGCACCAAGGAGACCGAAATTGACGCTGCGAACATTAAGGATGGCACCGGTAACACTGCGGTAGATAAGCTGGCTATCGGCGGCAATGGTGTTGCCCTCTCCTTCAAGTACACCAGGCCCGATGGCTATGAGGACGTCGGTACTGTGAAAGCCACTTACACTGGCATGACTTCTACCACCGCGAGCGGTGCGACTGTCGATACCACTGGCAACACTGCCGTTAACCTGGCTGCCGCTAAGGCTGAGGGCGGCAAGATCGTCAAGATCGTGATCGGCAATGTGAAGGCTGCCACGCCTCCCACTCCCGCTGTTGAGTACAACGTTGAGGTTGCTTCTGGGGTAACTGGCCTCAAGTTCGCTGTGCTGGATGCCGGTAGCAATCCCGCTACTATCGCCGGCATCGCGGCTGACAAGTGGCAGGACCTCCCCGTGAAGGCTGCTAAGGACAAGGTTATTGCGGTCAAGTTTGCCGAAGATGGAGTTGGATTTGCTACCAATGAATTCGCTGTGAGCGACAAGGGTAATTATACGGCGATTTCTGCAACCGCTATTGAAGCCAACAAGGGGTACTTCTTCACCATGCCTGAGGGCGACGTGATCGTCACGAAGGCTGAGAACAATGTGCCTAAGGTCATCCACGGTTGGGTGAAGGCTGACGGTGCTGTTATTAACCTGCAGACCGACAAGGCTGCCGATTCGTTGACCACGATGGCCCAGAAGGTGCCTCTCGCTGTTGAGTGGGTCAATGCGAAAACCGACTATACAGCTGTAGCTGTGAAGGACCTGAACGGAAATATCACCGGTATGACAGTGAATGGCCTGAACGTTGGCACGATCAACATCGGCGACGCGACCACTGACTCGGTAATATATGTCAAGGTCGATGGCAAGGATGTCGTAGCCGACGGCACGAGCGTTGCTAAGACCGTCACTGGTGTTCTGAGTGCGGCTGGTAAGACCCTCAGCAGTGCGAACCTCTACGTTTATATAGACACCACTGGCACAAAGACCGCTGCTGTATCCAACGCTGCTACCAATGTTGCGGATGGTGCTATCATTAACACCAATAGCGATAAGGGTTACTTCAACCTGACTGCCAGCACCGTTACTGCTGTAACGACCGGAGCGAGCACCGGCAACTCCATCGACACTAGCACCAATACTCCCATTATGGCTCTGGTTGTTGCTGACGGAGACAAGGTTACTACAACGACTGCGAATGCCGCTACACTGGTGAAAGCCGATGCTACTCTGAAGGTCACTCTGAAGTTCACCACCGCTGGCACGGTTGGAACTAAGGATTTGAAGGCCGCCATTTCGGCCACAGGCGCAGCTGCGGCTGGTACGTTTGCGAATGCGGCTGTTATTCCTGAGTTTGCCAAGGGTACTGCGTTTACTGTTGGTACGGATGGAACGACCGCTGAGATGGAATTCACCTTTGACGCTATCGGTGCTACCGATGTGTCCGTCATAACTGTTACTTTCTCTGAGTAAGAAACAGTTTATGGATATGTGGTAAAGCACAGAGACCCCGGGCTTTGGCCCGGGGTCCCTTTTACATTAAGACACGTCGTGGAAAGAGACAACGAAATAGTTTCGGTTAGGTATATTCATCATGATTCTGCTGTCAAGGTTGCCGTTTTCGGTGATGGAAAGCTGGGAACCGTTCCATGAGACGTCGAGGGTGGTAGGCAGAATCCCGTGGGCGGAATCCTGGACGAAGGAGACGCCGGCGTTATAGCTCAGGAGCGCCGCTCCCTGGGGGCCGATAATGACCACAAACTTCGGCATGGAGGTGAAGGAGAGGGTTTTAACTGTGTTGCCGTCTCCGACATAAGCGCTGGTCTGGACGCTGCAATTCCCCCTCCTGGCCAGCGAGTAGTTCAGCGACGCCACCGCCGACGCCCTGGCGTTGACCTCCGCCGTCACCGCATTGGCCGTCTCCTTGAGCACCCTGTCGATCTTCAAGTTGTCCTCGTTGAAGTCGATACGCCGCACGGCGTCATCTTCCTCCCACTGGCAGAGCTGGTAGTTGGCTGTGTGTTTGCTGGACATAGAAATTCCTCCTTAACATGTAAAAGTAATTGAGCCCGAAAAAAGCTCCTTTCGCAAAGGAGCTGTCAGCCGCAGGCTGACTGAGGATTGTATTTTGCGAAGCAAAATGTATGAAATAAACAAGATTTATGCAATTCTCATTTGCTGCGCACATTTCGTCTGCGACGAAATACAATCCTCCGTCACGGCTCCGCCGTGCCACCTCCTTTGCGAAAGGAGGCTTTTCGCTGCGGCGGGTGGGCTCTCTATATAACGAGGGAAAACGCCCCAAAGTGGGACGTTTGCATACATTTAATGGAAATGAGGGCGCATTGCGCCCTTTTTTGATCAAAATAAATTGGGTGGTGAAAATTTAGGCATTTGCCAAAAGCTGTCTATTGAAGGGGACAAGCTTCCTCATTAAAATCGAAAGTAATCTCCCGCCGGTAATGGCTGGCGGGCAGTGTTCAGAGGAGTGATTTAAAATGAGGAACAATCACAAGCATCGGGTTCTTGCGCTGGTCATGGCCGCAGTTATGACGGGGGGCTGTGCGGTACCTGTCGGGGCGGCCGCCATTGGCGACGGTGTGACTCCCACCTGTGATGAGGCCTATTATGCCACGCTGGATTACTACGGAAATCTGCTGGAGGGCAGTGTGGTCAAGAGCTACGCCCTGAACGGGGCCGGCTCTGTCACCGATTACGGCAGCTACGACGAGGTGGTCAACCTGACCGACAGCACCCCCGCCGCTCTGGAGGCGGGCAGCGCCACCTTCCAATTTGACCAGGTCCCGTCCCATTTCTACTTTGAGGGCAAAACCGCCGCCCCCTTCCGGGAGCTGCCCTGGACCATCACCCTGCGCTATACCCTCAACGGGGTCCCCGCCAAGGCGGAGGATCTGGCGGGAAAAACCGGTGTGGTGGAGATTTTTCTGGATATCGTCCCCAACGAAAAGGCCAGCAGCTATGCCCGGTACAACTACACACTGGAGGCCATGGCCCTGTTCAATGAGGATGATATCCTCTCTCTGGAGGCGCCTGGGGCTCAGGTCCAGCTGGTGGGCAATCTGCGCACCGTCCTCTTCCTGGCCCTGCCTGGGGAGGAACAGCACTTTTCCATCCGGGTGGGCAGCGAGGATTTCTCCTTTGGCGGCCTGACCGTCCTGATGGTGCCCGCCACCCTGGCCCAGCTGGAGGAGATTGCCAAGCTGAGCCAGCGCAAGGACGACCTGGAGGAGGATTACAAAAACCTCTCCGGCAGTCTGGACGCCCTTCTGGACGCGCTGAACAACGTGCAGGACGGCCTGTACGCCTCCGCCAGCGGTCTGGACCAGCTGGACGCCGCCCGGGGCACCATCTCCGTCGGCAAGGGTCAGCTCTATGACGAGGCCGGGGTGCTGCGGGGAGACCTGTCCAACATTGCCCAACTGCTGGAGCCGGTGGAGCAGCGGACCCTGGCCCTCAGCCAGACCATTACCGGCTCCAAGGCGGTGCTGGGCAGCATGACGGACACGGTGGTGTCCCTCCGGACCCAGCTCAATGACTTGGAGAAGGCCCTGACGGGCCTGGAGAGCGGGGCCAGCGACGTGCGCCAGGTGGTCCGCGGGCTGGCCGATATGAAGAGCAGTCTGCGCTCCCTCCAGCGGGCCCTGGGCGACAGCCACATGGGCGGCAGCAGCAGCGGCGACAGAAACACGTCCAACCTGAAGGACCAGGTGGACAAGACAAAGCAGGTGGGAAGCGCCTACAACGAGACCAACGACGTGGAGTTTATGGCCAAAATGCTGCAGCTTCAAGGGCAGAGCCCGGAGCAGATTGCCGGGATCAAAAGCCTGGTCGGTCTGACCCAGCAGCAGGCCGAGGCGATGGGGGTAGCGTCAGAGTGGCAGGCGGCCCAGGGGGCAAAGGCGCAGACGGACGCCATGTACCAGGCCAAGGGCAGCCTGAGCTTTCAGCAGTTCTGCGGAACCCTCCCCGGCGTGGACGACAAAACCGCCAAGCAGATGAGCGACCTGTGGACCGTCTATAATAGCGGCCCGGCGGAGAAAAACGCCGAACAGAGGACGGTCCCCGAGGCGGAGGAGCCGTCTGAGCCTGCTGAGCCCGAGGCTGAAGGTGAAACTGTGGAGGCTGAAGCGGTCACATCCGAAACCGGAACAGAGACCCAGGCGGAACCGGAGCAGAGCGTATCCGGTACAGCGGGCGCGGCCCTCTCCGCCGCCTTCGGTTCCGGCGGGGGACTGCTGTCCGCCGCCATGGCAGGCAGCGGGCTGTACATTGACAATGTCACCGCCGAAAGTCTGTCCAATGAGGAGGGAACCGGCGATACTCCCAGCCCCGCCGCCGCTTCCGACGAGAAGCAGACCGTGGGCGGCGCGGCGGTGGACCTGATTGTAGACGGCCTGGACAGCGCTCTGAATCAGGCCAGCAACAAGATCAACACCATCCAGAATGAGCTGAACAGCACCATTGACAGCATTACCCGTCCCACCGGCAGAGTGGTGGGGGAGCTGGCTGACCTGTGTGATGATGTGGACGATCTGATCGACCTGATCGACAGCGCCGAGGACTTGTCTGCCGCCCTGCGCCAGTCCTCCGAAAAGCTCCAGGGCGTTCTGGGTGACATAGACGCCCTGCGCAATATCCTCAATGAGTATGAGCCCACCCTCCAGGAGGGAATCGCCAACGTGGGCAGCCTGAGCACCTCGGCCTCCTCCGCCCTCCGGGACCTGGAGACCCTGCTGGCAGACACCGAGTCGCTGATGAAGACCTCCGGAAACCAGCTGGACAGCGGCACCCGGCAGGCCCTCCGCGGGCTGGCCGCCACCCTGCGCCAGACCGCCAAGGCCATGGCCGCCACCGGCGACGTCCGGGACGCCAAGTCCACCATCAATACCATCATTGAGGACACATGGAACGAGTACACCGGGGATATCAACAACATTTTGCTGATGGACGCAGAAGCGGAGGCCGTCTCCCTCACCGACAGCCGCAACCCCGCTCCGTCCAGCGTTCAGGTTCTGATCCGGACCCAGGAGATCAAGGCGGAGGAGCCGGACCAGGCCGCAGAGGAGATGGCCGCCAGGGCGGAGACCACCTTCTGGGGCCGGGTGGCCCAGATGTTCAAAGACTTCTGGAGCGCCATTACCGGCATCTTCCATTGAAAGGAGGGCCCGCCCTATGGTGGAAAAAATTGCCCATAAGCTGACCCGAAAGCCCAAACTGGTGGCCCTTATCGCCCTGCTGATGCTGATTCCCGCCATAATCGGCTATGCCGCCACCCGCATCAACTATGATATTCTGTCCTATCTGCCCCAGGATTTGCCCTCCTCCCAGGGGGAACAGATGCTGGAGGAGCCCTTCCACATGGCGGCCACCAGCATGCTCATTGTGGAGAACATGCCTGCGGGCTACACCAACCGGCTGATTCAGGATATCAAGGAGGTTCCCGGCGTATCCAGCGCCATCTGGATCAGCAACCTGGTGGGCATCCAGGTACCGGTGGAGATGATTCCAGCCAACTTCCGGGATATGTTTTTCTCCGGAAAGGCTACCATGATGCTGATTCAGTATGACCACGCCGGCGCCTCCGACGAAACCATGGAGGCCATTGAGCAGGTGCGCCGGGTGTGCAATGAGAACTGCTTTCTGGCCGGCTTCTCCGTGGTGGTGAAGGACACCCGGGATGTGATGGACAGTGAGCTGCCCATCTTTGTGGGCCTGGCAGTGCTGCTGGCCCTAGCGGCCATGTCGGTCACCCTGGAGTCCACCGTGCTTCCCTTTGTCTACCTGGCCAGTATCGGTATGGCGGTGGTCTACAACTTTGGAAGCAACATTTTTCTGGGGGAAATCTCCTATATCACCAAGGCCATTGCCGCCGTCTTGCAGCTGGGGGTGACCATGGACTACTCCATCTTCCTCTACCACCGGTATGAGGAGGAGCGGGAGCACTACGACGACAAGCGGGACGCCATGACCCAGGCCATCATTGCGGCGTTTCGGTCCCTGTCCGGCTCCAGCCTGACCACCATCGCCGGCTTTCTGGCCCTGTGCTTCATGCGCCTGACTTTGGGCCGGGATATCGGCATTGTGATGGCCAAGGGCGTGGTGCTGGGAGTGGCCACCGTCATTCTGGTGCTGCCATCTCTGGTACTGATTTTTGACAAGCAGATCGACAAGCACCGGCACAAAACCCTGATCCCCTCCTTCGACCGGGTCAACAGCTTTATCATCCGCCGCCGGGTGCCCATTGTGGTCCTCACCCTGGTGCTCTTCCTGCCCGCAGTGTATGCCCAGCGGCACGCGGAAATCTACTACAAGCTGGATGAGTCCCTGCCCCGGGACCTGCCCTCTATTATCAGCAATGAGAAGCTGAAAAACGACTTTGATATGGCCACCTCCCACTTTGTGGTCCTGCGGGACGACATCTCCGCCTCCGATATGAATGAGCTGGAGACCCGGATGGAAGCGGTGCCCGGGATCACCTCGGTGGTGTCCTACCACAGCATGCTGGGTACCGGTATCCCGGACTTCTTTGTCCCCAGTGAGGTAAAGGATATGCTGCGGCAGGAGGGCTATCAGCTGATGATGATCAACTCCAGCTATGAGCCGGCCACCGACCAGGTGGCCCGTCAGCTGGACCAGATGAACGAGATTATCTTCCACTATGACCCGGAGGCCATGGTCACCGGCGAGGGCGCCATGTACCGGGACCTGATCGACACCTCCTCGGTGGACTTTCAGATCACCAACTACATCTCTATCGCCGCCATTTTCCTTATTATTGCCTTTGTGTTCCGATCTGTCACTGTCCCTCTGGTGCTGGTGGCCACCATTGAGCTGGCCATCTTCATCAACCAGGGCTGCTGCTACTTCCTGGGCACTGAGATTCCCTTCATCGCTCCCACCATTATCAGCTGTGTCCAGCTGGGGGCCACGGTGGACTACGCCATCCTGATGACCTCCCGCTTTCAGGAGGAGCTGCGCTCCGGAAAGAGCCGGGAGGAGGCCATCCGCATCGCCGCCTCCTCCTCAGATGCCTCCATTGTCACCAGCGCTCTGGTGCTGTTCTGCGCCACCCTGGGCGTGTCCTTCGTCTCCTCCATCGACCTGATCGGCTCCATCTGCGTCATGCTGTCTCGGGGAGCCCTCATTTCCGCCCTGGTGAGCATCTTCCTGATGCCGGCGGTGCTGTATGTCTGTGAGCCGGTGTTCAGCAAAACCGGCCTGAACTGGCGTAATGCGCCGCCGCCCAGAGAGCGCCGGCGCAAAGTAAAGCAGGAGGCCGCCCCTGCGGGCAAAGCCTCCTGACAGCGCTATGTATTCACGTCCCGGCGAAGGACCTCTCCTTCCCAGCCCCGCTTGAGCTGGTAGATCCGGTGGAAGTAGGCGGAGATGTCGTACTCCATCCCGCTGTTCAGCCAGTCGATCACATTGCCAAAGACCTCACACTTGTGGTAGCGGATGAGCATCTCCTTGTCCTGCTGGTCCACAGGCCGGCCGGCAAAGTCCACCTCCACATAGGTCCGCACCACATACTCGCAGACCTCCATCAGATGGCGCTCAAAGACCTCCCGGCTCAGAGAGTGGTAGATATGGAAAATCGCACGGCGGTTTTGCTGTACAAATTCCGCCGCAGTGTCGCAGCAGTCCTCCAGGGAGTCCATCGTAGGGTGGCTGTCTATTAATTCCCGCACCCGTTCGGCGATGATCTCCTCCAGCAGGGCGGGCAGGTCCTCAAAGTGGTAGTAAAAGGAGTTGCGGTTGATCCCGCAGGACTCCACAATGTCCTTCACCGTGATCCGGTTCAGAGGACGTTCATCCAGCAGTGAAAGAAAGGTATCCTTGATGGCTTTTTTCGTAAAATTAGGCATTGACGGTTACCTCCTTGCCAGCAAATAAAGCTCAGTTTACAGTATATCATATTTTGCTCAGACTTGATACCTTCTTTTATTTGCCTTTTGTGTTTCCCTGCGGCAGCTTAGTCAATAAAACAAAAAACCGCCATTCCTTTTGATATAGTCAACACACTTGAAAAAACGCAGTTCGCGTTTTCATCCAGTGGGCTAATGCCCGATGGGCGTGCAAAGCACGCAGGTGCTGCCTATGAATCCAAAGCCAGGCTGCATAAGCGGCCCGCTGCAGCGAAAATCGCCACAGACTTCACAAGAATCATTTTGATTCTTGTGAAGTGCTTTGACTATACAAAGGATGGCGGTTTCTTTGACATGTTCTGTCAGGTAGAAATGAGGCAGGAACTCCAGAAAACACAGTTGGTAGGTGAATGTGGAACTGTCTTAAATGGACCAGCAATTTTGCCGCCTGGCAATCAATCTGCGGTCCCCTTGCCGTCAAATGCGATAAACAGTACAGATCCTATGATACACAGACATCCAATCAGCGAGCGAAGCGGGAAAGACTCTCGATAGATCAGAACACTTAAAAAAACACCGGCCACAGGCTCCAGCATATTTAAAAACGACGCTTTCCTTGCTCCTATCTGCTTAATTCCGGCAGTGATCAAATAGAATGCCAGCAAGGAGCCCAAGCCAACTACCCCAATCGCTATCGCACCTGTTTTTAAATCGGCTGGAAGCGAAAAATGGTGACTAACACCGGTCTTAATAAGATAAATTATCATTGTAATCAGGGACATGTAAAACAGCTTGAGCATAAGAGGCAGCCGATTGACCTGACCATGCTGATTGGCGGTTACAAAGAAGGCGTATGACAAAGCGGAGCCCAAGGCAAATATGACACCCTGCAGGCTAATGCCCCCCTGCAGGTCACTGACTAAAACCAGACCAAAGATACTCAATAACACAGCCCCGGCGGAAAAGATGGAAATCCCCTGGTGAAATACCCCACAGGAGATAATCAAGACAATGGCTGGATAGAGAAAGTGCAGCATTACCACAGTACTAACCGGAAGCAATTCATAGGCAAGATTGAGCAGATAGTCGGTTACACCCATACCAACAGCGCCTAAAACAAAGAGCTCCAAGATATCCTTAATCGGAATTTTTATCGAAAGCTTCTTTACTATCAGCAGACAGGCTGCACCCAATACCATAGTAACCGTCTGATAGCATAACAGACAATCTGCTTCCATTCCTCGAAGCAGAACATAATTATTGCCAGAGGGAATCACGCCAAACAAAAAAGATGCGGCGGCAATATAGAGGATACCAAGCAGCAAATTAACAGATCCTTTCATGCTGTTTCTTTGGAAATTTTGTTTCAAAGTTCGGCTCGCTGTTGTGGGGAACAGAGGGCACCACCCCTGTTTTCTTTAGGCAAAGAGAGACACAAACCGGAATAGCGACAGCTAAGAGGGCGATCAGAAACACCAGCTGCTGTCCCTCGCCGAATGCCAGCATTATGAGGCAGACAATCTGGGCAACCAGCGCAAACATAGGCACCCATCTCTTTTTCTCAGATACGGCGGCCTGCAGGCACTTCTCGGGGATATATCCGTTTCGGCGCAGCCGGCGACGAAACATCATCTGTGATGCGATAATGCCAATCCAGGCCAGCGTGCCGGTAAAACCGGAGACGCTCAGCAAGCTCTCATACAGAACACCGCCACCGGCAAACAGTCCCAGCATCAACACCAACCACATGGCGGCTAAGGTAAAGAGCACAGCAGGCCTTGGGCTTCCATTTTTATCTAACTTAGAGAAGATTTTGGGGGCCAGCCCCTCTACAGATAGCCCATACAGGCAGCGAACCGTTCCATAAAAGCCGGTATTGGCGCAGCTGAACGCAGCAATCAAAACCGCGGCTGAGAACAAACCCGCCCAGAAGTTAAGGCCGTAGTAGGACAGGACCTGGGCAAAGACCGAGCCGTCTAATGTGGCGTTTTCGCTTGGGAAAATACCCAAAATCAAAAGAATTGGAACCAGATACAGGCAGGCAATGCGGTATGTAACGCTTTTGCAGGCTGCTGGTACCGCCACGTCGGGATTCTGGGTTTCCGATGCGGCCAGCCCCACGATTTCAGTGCCCTGAAAGGTGACAAGCACTACTACCATGTTGGTCAGTACCACGCCAGCCCCGTTGGGAAACAGGTTTTGGACAAAGGAACCGGCTCCAAAATTGACGCTGGAGCCCAGAAAGCCCTCGGCGCCCCAAAGGCCAATCCAGATTCCAAACGCAATCACGGAAAATAAAATGACCGCGCACACCTTAATAATGGCCAGTGTGGACTCCACTCGGGCAAATACGTCTACAGCGCTCAGATTTATAACTGTCAGCATCGCCAGAGCACCGATGGCATAAGCACCCGTATGGCCTGGGAAAAATGTATTTAGCACCATGGCTGCCGCAAGTGCCTCCGAAGGGACATAGCACACCCAGTTGAACCAAAAGGACCAGCCGATTCCAACCGAGGCCGTCTCTCCCAAAAATTCGCAGGTGTATGACACAAAGGAGCCGGTTCGGGGCAGATTGACCAGCAGCTCCGCATAGGCGATCATCATGCCGTAGACAATGACACCCACTAAAAGAAATGCCAGCAGTACAGCGGGCCCCATGTCTCGGATTAGAGCGCCAAGTCCCAAAAAATAGCAGGAACCAATTACCCCGCCAAGGCCGATAAAGGCCACCTGCCAGCCCTGAATCCCTTGGCGCAATTCGGTTGAAGCGGATTGTTCGGAGGGTTTTCCCCCAGAATCACGCATAAAATCTCCCCCTTTTCTTTTGGTGTTAATTATGGTATACTGAAAAAACAATAAGGTCGGATGGTGTGGTATGAAAGATTGGATCAAACGGTTCTGGAACGCAAAACTGCCTGTTCATAACCGGGTAACCGTGGGGCTGGGAATTTTCTGCCTCCTGATTGCAGTTGTACTGACAGTTGTATATATCAAAGGCGGGTAAAAAAACAAGCTCCGGTTTTAACCGGAGCTTGTCTGCTTTATTGCGCACGAATCCGGGCAAGCTGATCCGGGAGGAAGGTTGCAATGTCGGGAATGTAAGTTACCAGAAGCAGCGCAATCAGTCCGGCAATAACATAGGGAATAACGCCCTTGACAACCTCCTTGAATTTGATTCCAGTTACGCCGCTTACTACGTTCAGGTTACAGCCAACAGGGGGTGTTACCATGCCGACAGCTGTGTTCATCGACATCACAACGCCCAGTGCAATGGGGCTGTACCCCAGGCTGACACAGATGGGATAAAAGATCGGGGTGAAAATGTACTGACAGCAGTTTCCGTCGATAAAGCAGCCCGCAATCAGTAGGATAATGTTTACAATAATAAGAAATACCACTGTGCTGCCATTGGTAAAGGTCTTGAGCAGCGTAGTAACAGAGCCGGAGATTCCGGAGACGGTCAGCACATAGGAGAACAGGGCGGCAGTTCCAATCGTAAACATAGTCTGTCCGCTGGTCTCGCAGGCGGCGCTGAACACCTCCACAATGTCCGAAAACTTCAATGTCCGGTAGATAACTACACCTACAAATAGTCCGTAGACAGCGGCCACTGCGGCGGCTTCTGTAGCGGTAAAGATACCGCCATAAATTCCACCCAGAATAATCACAGGCATCAAAAGTCCCCAAAAGGCATCCTTAAATGCGTTCCACCGCTCCCTTGAGCTGGCTTTCGGTAAGACTTTCAGCTTTTTTTTGTCCGTGGTCAACAGACAGGCGGCAATCAGCAGAGCGCCCATCAAAATTCCGGGGATGATTCCGGCCATAAACAGATCGCTGGTGGATACACCGGTAATGGACGCATATACAATAAAGACAATAGAGGGTGGGATGATAATGCCGATGGAGCCCGCCGTCGCCATCAGTGCTGCAGAGGAGCCCGGTTCATGGCCCACATCCATCATGGCGGGAACCAGGATCATTCCCAGGGCCGCCACAGTGGCCGGTCCAGAGCCGCAGATGGCGGCAAAAAAGCAGCACACGATCACACATACAATGGCCAATCCACCACGCACATGCCCTACCATGGCCTGCGCAAAGCGGATTAGGCGGCTGGAAATGCCTGCGCGCTCCATAATTGCGCCGCCCAAAATAAAGTAGGGAATTGCCAACAGCACAAAGCTGGTCAGGGAGGAGTAGTAGTTGTACGGTACTACCGTCAGCGTGGTTCCATCCAGAACCAGACAGACCAACCCGGCCACGCCCATGGATGTACCAATGGGCGCCCCGATCAACACCAGGGCCAGGAACAGAAATAGAACAATGAACCCAATCATTCCGTCTCCCCCTTAGCGTCTGACCCCTCCGGTCCTGACAGCTCCTGTCCGCGGTGCCGCAGAGTACGGATCAGCACAATAATGGAATAATACGCCATAAAGCCGCAGCCGATTGGAACCGCAAGTCCCCAGACCCACTCTGGCCAGCGCAGCATAGTAGTTACCTTTCCCAACTTAAACTGCTGCTGCACCATGGTAATTCCCGCATAGGTCATATAGATGCAAAACAGCATATTAAGCACCGCACTGAACACTTTAAAACAACGGGAAACTCTTGGAGAGACCAGTCCTTCCAGAAGCGGGATATCATAGTGCGACTCATTTCGCACCGCCTGGGACGCCCCCAGGCCTGAGAGCAAAACCGCCAGATGGGCTACGACCTCTTCCGACCATGAGATTCCCAAACGCAGCACATAGCGGGAGACAACGTTCATAAACGTGATAAACAGCATTACCGCAAAGATCAACGCGGCCAGCCTGTCATTTGGGTACAGCTTTTTCATGAAAAGAATCTCCTTCTGATTCAGTGGCTTATTGCCCGCGTGAATAAAGCGGCTCTACCCGCGGGCAGGTTTATGTCTGGAAAGACTTATGAGTCCAGGCCCCAAACCTGAAGGGTCTTCTCATCCATACCAGCCAGATTTTCTTCAGTAACCGGACGGGCCAGTTCCTTAAAGGCGTTCAACTGTTCGTCGGTCAGATCGCAGAAGGTCATGCCTTGAGTCTCAAACTCGCTACGCAGGCCTGCTTCCTGGCTGGAAAGCTCTTCTCTTGCATACTGGGCCGCCTCCTTGGCGCACTCCTCCAGAACTTGCCGCAGTTCCTCACTGTAACCATCCCAAGCGTTAGTATTACATACAATGTGGAATGTAGACAGCGACATATTCATAATGGTGCAGTAGCTCTGGACCTCCTGCAGATTGGCAGAGGCGATGGTGGCCAAGCCGTTGATTTGTCCATCTACCGTCTTCTGCTGCAGAGCGGAATAGAGTTCGGAGAAGCTCATTACAAACGCGTCGCCGCCCAGAGCCTTAATCAGGCGCATATCGTTATCACCATAGACGCGGAAGCGCAGGTCGGCCAGGTCGGCGGGCTCATACACCGGGTGCTTGGAGTTGGTCATCTGTAAAATGCCGTTTCCAAGGCTGGCCAGGTAAGTCAGGCCGGTTTCATTGAACTCATCCTTCAGCCACTGCTGGCCCTCTTCCGAGTCAATGCGCTCATAGGCATCCTCATAGCTTTTAAATACAAAGGGTGATTCCAAAATATAAAACTCAGGGTTGATGCTCTCCATCACAGCCTCAGAAAGGATACACATGTCATATGCGCCGCCCTGGATAAGCAGCTCAACCATGCGGTCCATATCGCCGCCGGCCAGTTGGGCATTTCCGTAGCCCTCGATTGTCACGGCACCGTCAGTCCGTTCCGCCACAAGCTCCTTTAGCTTAGCGCAGGCAATTCCATCCAGGCCATTGTCTCCTGTGGAATACGAGACCTTGATCGTCATCTTCTCAAATGTGCTTTGGGCAGTGCCGTCAGATTTAACAGAAGAGGATGCCTGACTGGGGCTGCTTTGATTGCCGCACGCCGCAAGGCTCAGACACATTGCAAAGGTAAGAACCGCAGCAAGTAACTTTTTCATATAAAACCTCCTACACATTATCCGTATTCCTTTATGGTGCAAACTCTACTTCTGCTTCCAGAGTTTACTGTTTTTTTGAAATCATGCACTCATTGATAAAAGCACTGATTTCGTCCACAGCCCGCTTAACCGTCTCCGCGCCTTTTTCAGCGGTCCCCTTGGTGGCATCGCCCAAGGTGCCGGTTTTTGTGTACTCAATGAAATCTGTATAGACTGTAATGCGAGGGTAGGGGTCCTCAATCAGAGCAGGGGAGTTGACCGCCTTGCTCATGTCTACCAATTCCGGGAAAAGGTGGAGCAGCACCGACGTGCCCGCCTCACTGGCATGGCCATGGGGAGTGTCTGTTTCCCACAGATCTTGGGTCAGGCCAGGAATGTACTGCCAGAAAGCAATCAGTCCGCCGTTTACCCCATGCTCCTGCCGTAACTCATCCATCAGCTCATTCAGAGGCTGTGTATTGGCCACATGGCTGTTGACAATAAAAATGTTCTGGAATCCCCACTTAATAAAGCCCTCACAGATATCCCGGTAGACCGCTTTCAAATGGGAGCTCCGGGTGGCGATTGTACCTGGGAAGGCGTTCAAGTCATAAGACTGCCCCACCTCCAGACTGGGCCCTACCAGGGCGCCAGTCTGTTCCGCCACCAACTCCGCAATTTTGCGGGAGACCAGAATATCGCTGCCCATTGGCAGATGTGGACCATAGACCTCGGTGGCGCCGGAAGGAAGAATGACAGTATTCGTCTCCTTTCGGCGCTGGTCGAACTCGACCCAGGACATTTCGCTGACAATATTGGTTCTCATATTTACTTTTCCTCCAAAGAAACTGTAATCAGGTTGCGGCAGGTTCTCTCTGCCTGGATCCGGTAATTAGCAAATATTCACCGCGAATTGGGAGCGCTCTCTATTTACAAACTTACAACTTTTCCGCCTAAAATTCAATTCATATTTTACACAAAATTCAGACCATGAATTGTACATAACGACGAAAATAGTGTATAAAGTCTGATTTTTCTATGTTTATTATTGACTTTACTCTTGAAATAAAGCATAGTAAGCATAGCGTGAAAACTGTTATTTATACGCCACATACATAAAATTGGTAGCGCTTTCATTATGGAGACGCGCAAAAAGTAATTGAAGGAGGTATTATTTATGGTAAAGGTAGCGCTGTGCCAGTCAGACACTGTCGGTACTCCCAAGGAAAATGTTGCGCTGATTGCACGAATGGTGGAGCAGGCCGTTCAGGAAGGAGGCGTGGACATCGCTGTTTTTCCGGAGGACTGTTACTACGATGTGGATGCCGCTGAGGCCACCCGGCTTGGTAAGCCTGAAGATCTGGACGGCTATTTTGTCACTCAGATGCGGGAACTGGCCCAAAAGCATCACGTCAACCTAATCCCGGGTACATTTCACCGTTTGGCGGAGAATGGAAAATACTACAACACTGAGCTGTTTATCAACAGAGAAGGAGAAATCATTGGGCAGTACGACAAAATACACCTGATGAAGGCGATGAACTATGACGAGTCGGAGACCGTAGAGGCCGGCAGCCACAGCGCCGTATTCGATACAGATATCGGACGAGTGGGTATGATGGTTTGCTATGACCTGCGCTTCCCAGAGTTAGCCCGCGGCATGGTTCAGGAGGGGGCCAATATTATTTTTGTCCCCGCTTTTTGGCCTGCTGGTAACCCCCTGCCCCCCCGCACCGATCACTGGGATGCGTTGGTAAACTGTACAGCTCTCCTCAATCAGACCTATGTGGTCGCTGTAAACCAATACGGCCAAATGTCCTCAGAAATCCCCTTTGGCCGATCCTGTGTAGTGGACCCTTGGGGAACTGTACTGGCCCAATGTCCCAACAAGGTCAGCATTGCTTATGCCCAGTTGGATATGGACTATCAGGAGCAGGTCCGTCAGCGGCTGGCCACCTGGCAGAACCGCCGCCCTGATTGCTACACTCTGCGCTGAAATACAGCCGCATTTGACAACAAGCGCGTGATCGTGTATATTTATAACTGAAAACAGTAATGTTTGCAGGAGCGTAGTTCAGTTATGAGTACAACGATTGATGATATCGCAAAGGCTTGCGGACTGTCCCGCGCCACGGTTTCCCGCGTTCTGCAAAATAGTCCCAATGTCAGCGCCAGGAGCCGTCGGCTTGTGGAGCACGTGATTCAGGAGACCGGCTATCAGCCCAATAAGATGGCTCAGAGCCTGGCGCAGGGATTTTCTAATACGGTGGCCCTGATTGTCGGCAACATCTCCAGTATTGCCCAAATTGAGATCGCAAAGGTCATTCAAAAGGGACTGTACGATCACAATTACATGGTTTGGCTGTGCAACAGCGACTACAGCACAGAGCTGTGTGACTCTTATCTGGACGTCGCTATGGCCAACAAACTGGCAGGGACCTTTTTGGTGACAGCAAGTGCGACCCCCAAAAAATTGATGCAGGCTACCAACAGCGACATGCCCATTGTAATGATCCACCGGCAGGACCTGGCCTCCTCCTGTGACTCCATTTTGGGCGACGATCAAAAGGCCGCCTATCAATCGGTACTATATCTGCTGTCTATGGGACACAGACATATCGTTCTGCTGGGTGTTCCGCAGACCATGATCGCCGGGCGCAACGCCTACTGGGGATACCGGTGCGCATTGATGGACAGCGGCTTTCCCTTTTCAGAAAGCAGCGTCTATGAAATTGATATCACCTCTTATTCAGACGCGCTGAAAAGCCGCAATCCCTTTGATGTGTCTCGAGTGTTCCAGGAACATCCGAACACCACAGCTGTTATCAGCTTGTCTCACGAGGTGGCCATTGACTTTTATCTGCAGTGCCGGAAGATGGGGAAACAGATTCCCAAAGACCTAAGTTTGATCTCCCTAGACCCCGTTCAAACCAGCATGATACCGGAAATCTCCTTTTCCACTTTCGGCGCGAACCAGAGGGCGCTGGGGCAGGCGGCGGTTAAGCAAATGCTGGAGCGTATTCAGGCCCGTAAGTCCTCTAAGCGGGATACTCAGCCGTATATCAGCTCCAACATTATTATTGAGCCTACTTTTTTTGAGGGAAACAGTGTGCAGAAATTATAAGCACAAAACAGGCTTGTTTTCCCGGTTCGACACCGTACGCTGGAAGGATTTCTCTAATCGGATAGTGGAGAAGTTTTGGGGGTGCCAGGTTGAGGCACGGCAAACCTGTTTTGCCATTTTCCTCCTGGCCTCACACAAGTGCGGACTTGCAGGCGATAATTTTGTTATTCTTTTCCTAAACAGTCAGGACCACCCGTTATGCGGGTGGTCCTGACTGCGAAAAAGTGTGTTTCGTTGGCAAAAAAGATGCGTCAAAGAAGCCTTGTACCGAGGGGGATTTAATCTTGAAACAGTCATACTTAAAAGGACGCGGTTGATTTTGTTTGGGCAATCGGTATAATATCCCTAAAAACACACAAACGGCAAGCTCCCTCCACGGAGGAGAGAAACCGTAATTATGGGGAGGGCTATATGCGGTTAATATATCTGTATATCAATAAATACTGCAATCTTCGTGAAGTGGAGTTCAATTTTAGCCCGGAGATGCGGCTGCATTTTGATGGAGAGACCGGCAGGCTTACTGCGTCAGATACCAAATTCCGCCTCCCGGAGCGGTTTTGGGGAGAGAATATCAGCGGCCTCAGTGTTGTTGTGGGCAGCAACGGCGCGGGGAAAACGAGTCTGATGCAGGCCGTTATAGAGCTTTTTCTGGATGCCCATGGTAGCGGGAATGGAGACGCAGAGGGCATATTGATTTTTCAAGAGGGCGATAAGCTGGTTGGGTACTATAATCCGGAGCGGAATGTCGCTCCGGTAAGAGAGTGGAAGGGCTTTGGGAACTATAGCCTGCCGAAGTGGTTGGATCGCGACAGCGTGAGCCGTATTTTGGGCAGGACAAAGCTGATTTATTTGACCAACGCGCTGACCGTGCGGGACAGCCGGAGAAGCCAGTGGTATCCCAGCGACCGGTCCGCCCCACTTTATGACTGCTCAGTGGGAAATCTGCTCGTGTCTGACGCTGACAAGGATGTAAATCAGGCCTCGCGCTCCGGTTCATTGGAATTGGAATCCTACCTTTTGTATGAGCAGTACAAGCAGATCAAATTTGTCTTCGATAAGCGCCAGCGCCAGACATGTGTTGGACTAAAGGAGGAGGGCTATCCGATGCCTGTGCCGGAGAGGCTCTATATTGACCTGCTGCTGGACAACCGTTTGTCCTCCGCGCTGGATACGAACGATTATTATGATGACAACGATTTTTCGGCGTGGAAGATTGATGAACTGTTATTTTCTGAACTGTATCCACCCCGGGACAAGGAGCTAAACCGCAGGACAGACCCAATCTCAAATTATGGGTATATTCTTTTGAGAGAGCAGTTAAAACGGTGCGCTATCTGGTGCGCAGTCAGAAGTGCGGCAAACGGGATGGATGACATAGAGAAGGTCAGGCTCCAGAAGCTGCTTGCAGAATGGGAACCGAGTGCGGTTCATTACAGTGGAACGGTGGAAGAAGCGTGGGTAGAAATTGATTCTATCATGAATTGCTTCGCTATAGAATGGAAGACACTGAAGGAGCATTGCCTGAAATTTTTGCAATTTATTGGGAATGAGAAGCTGGAAGAGCATTTCAGGCTTGAAACGAAGTTATGGGGCACGTTTCATCTGGACACGGAGCGCACATCTATCACTTTTTTCGTTGATGCAACGGATACAGAGTGGTTTATGGAGTTTTTGGAAAAATACCGCCGGATTTGTGAGCCGGATTATTTTCTGGATTTCCACTGGGGGCTCAGCAGCGGGGAAAACAGCCTGCTCAGCCTGTTTGCGTCCCTCTACTATATCTTCGGGGAAGATTACGCCAGCTCCAAGGCTGAAGATTACCGTATTATCAACAAATTCCGGAATGATCAAGCTGTTGTGTGTGACAGCGTTATCCTGCTCATTGACGAGGCAGACCTGACCTATCATC
Organism: Flintibacter muris; assembly: GCF_943192995.1. Classification (GTDB taxonomy): domain Bacteria; phylum Bacillota; class Clostridia; order Oscillospirales; family Oscillospiraceae; genus Lawsonibacter; species Lawsonibacter muris. The sequence continues at coordinate 32,942 of NZ_CALPCP010000013.1, read as the reverse complement.
CCGACTGGCAGTTGGAACTGATTGACCTGCTGACAGCGTTCCTGCCCCGGATATATCCCCCGCAGTGCTGCCAGGATATTCAGATCATACTTTCCACCCATTCACCGATTTTGCTGAGCGACGTCCCACAGCAGAACGTGATCTACTTAAAGCTGGACCCGGAGCGCCATTGCGCTGTTGTGGACGAGTCCGCCCATGGAGGGACCTTTGGGCAGAACATCCACCTCCTGTTTCGGGACAGCTTTTTCCTGAAAAACGGTACCATCGGGCGCTTTGCCCGGCGCAAGATCGACCGCCTTTTTGAGGATCTGAAAGGAGTGGAGGCCGCTCTGGCGTCCAATTCAAAGGGGCAGACGGAGGAGCTTGGCTATTTGCTGGAGCACCGGTACCGCCCCTGCGCGGAGCTGATCGCGGAGCCGATCATCCGCCGGAAGGCGCTGCTGTGGATTGAGGAGCTGGAGCAGAAGCTGCCGTGGCGCAGGAGGGATGACCGGGTCCGCCGGCTTTCGGACGAGGAGCTGGAGCGGGAATACTGCCGGCTCAGGCAGGAACGGGACAGGAGGAAGCATGATACGGATTTTGACCTATAAAGAGCACCCCCGGGGAGATGCGATTCTGGACTGCTATTTATATCTGGCAGCATATGTGCTGCCATTTGATCCGGAAGATGTCCTGGATGGCCGGGTATTGCATGTGAGAGGAATTACGATAGCACCCGAAGATTTTTTGAAGAAATCCGGGAAAAGAGCCCGAATGCGGACCAAAAAATATCTGAAGCTGTTGAAGAAGTACCACATCGCAGGCCCGGCGGACTCCAAGGAGGAGCGGCTGGCGCAGGACCGTCTGCTGGCCGCGAAACTGATCTGGAAAGCCAGCCCGGAGCTGTACTGGTATTTGTACACGGCGGGGGGCGGGCCTGCGGTCCGGCGAGGCAATCTGCGGACGCTGCTGACGGTGAAAATGGACGAGCTGCCCCAGGCGCTGAGAATGATTGGGGCAATCCAGAAAAAAGAATCCGTTCAGAAGCTTCTAAACGAGGTGTTCCGCTACAAGGACTTTTCCAGCAATCCCCTGGCGGCGAAGCTGCTGGAATATATGGATGTCAACGTGTGCCCCTACTGTAACCGGCTGTACACTGTGACCTTGACGGAGGGGGAGGGAACGTCCAGACCGCAGTTCGACCACTACAAGAGCCAATCGAAATACCCGTATTTCGCCGTTTCCCTCATGAACCTGATTCCCTCCTGCGGCCTGTGCAACCAGAGTAAGGGAGACCGGGATGAGGAGGTGCTGTACCCCTATTCGGACCAGATGGGGACAAGGGTGGTATTCCGCACCAGGCCGGAGAAAAGCCTGCGCTACCTGACAGGCTGTCAAGACACACAGGAGGAATTCAGTGTGACGCTGGATACTGTGGACGGAGGTCTTCCGGAAAAGCTGCGGGACAGGGTTGAGGCCTCCAAGGATTTGTTTCAGCTGGTACCTCTTTACAACAAACATAAGGATTATATTTTATACCTGTTTTGGAAAAATTACGTGTTCAGCAGCGAGTATCTGCAAACCCTGTGCAGCATGTTTCCAGATGCCTTTCACACACTCCAGGACGTGAAGACCATGATGTATCTGATGGACATCGACCAGGCCCAATGGGGCCGGCGCCCCCTGGGAAAGCTGACTCACGACATCGACATGGAGATAAAAGGCCTGACCGAAGAGAAATCTTGATAGACTGACGGTATAAAGAGATTTGGACCACCTTCGATGGAGAGATGATCTTCTGGTACGATGCTGACGCCGGCGGCGTGAAGGACTGGACAGCTTGGCTGGAGCAGCTTTTGATGATGTCTGCAAACAGGCAACGCAAATAAAACGCTCCTTTTGATGCGAAGTGGTGAGGCTGGCAGATATTTGGCGGACGGGGCAGGGTAATGGGTCCTGTCGGGACTGGGAGCAGAATGGGAAAGATCAGGTGCGGTTTTTAAAGAACTCTTGGTGGTGGCATGTTCATATACGATAAAAAGTTATAAAAATACATAAAATGAGAAAATTTGGTTAAAATTGCAAATTGAAAAGTTTAATCTTTCGTGCTGTGAAAATTTTCTTTGGCTATTGCAAAATGTAGGCTCCCTGTGGTAAAATATTTAGGAACGATCTTGCGCCGTCAAGCGAAAAACATTTACAGTGCTTGGAAAACCAGGCATGAGTGTTTTATCGATCTGTAAAGGGAATTACCTTTACAGAGGCACGGGAGCCAAATTACGGTCCACTACTATTTAATGCGGCGGAAGTACGTTGCAATCCGGGGGAACTTCAATGAAATTGAAGGTAGATTGCAAGTACTGAACCGTGCAAAGCACAAGACGTTCAATGTGAATTGAAATGGGTCGCAAAGAGGACCGCTTGCTGATTCCATTGGAAAGGTGATTATCATGCCTGGATTTAAGCAGAATCGTTTTGCCGATCGGAAGGCGAAAGGGTCTCGCGGCGTGTCATCCTTCTATGGCACGGTTGAAAAAACCACAGTCAAGATAGGCCCCCCCGATGTTTCTTTGGGTGGGCCTGGAATTGATTTGGACGGACCTCATGCCTCCTTTGGAGGACTGTCACGTGTGGCCCCCCCCGGGAAACGTCCTTAATAACCGAGCCCCTGCGAAATTTTGTTTCGCGGGGGCTCTTTTATACTAAACTGCGAAAGACTTATAGAATAGAGATGAGAGGATTTTGCAATGGGAGATCATAACACAAAACCTTGCGGTATAACGATTAAGCTGGAAAAGGATATTTTGTGGGCACCGCACCATGGGGACGACTACATTTTAGGATACTTTGACCGGATTACATTTCAACCGGTTAAATATTGGCTGGGTTTTTCCCCCGGGGCCTCTGCTATTCGGTTTGACAGCAGAAATTCCAAGACCGAAAAGCAGAGCATACCCTCCTACCCGTTGAGCGGCTATCCGATTAAACTGCTCTTTCCTGCCTCGAAAATGATCGGGCGTTTGGAGGACTGCGGCCTGGATTATCAGAGCTGGCAGGGAAATATATCCGCGCTTCTGGACCGTTATCCCTGCGTCACTGTGGCGCTGGTCAACCTGACCGATGATTTTAAGGGGCGATGGCCCCAGGACGTATGCGGGGAACAGCTGGAGCGGTTTGCCCAGATAATCCGAGACGGCAAGTATCTTCCCCAAGGGGTTCAGGATGAGATTCCGGTTTCCTTTGCACAGGCCGGGACAGAAGATATCCATTTATGTATTTTACCGAGCCTGGGATATTCCGACTACTGCATTCTGCTGGCGGAGAAGGACTGGTCGTTTGCGCCGGTGCTGATTGAATATCTGCACCGCGCAGTGTCTGAAGGCAAGGCGATACTTTCCACCGATTATGTTATGCCGGTCTATCATATTTGCCCCAAAAGACCGGAACGCCCCATCTGCAGCGATGGGCATCGGCAGGGGATTCGTCTGTCCATGCGCGTCCATATGAAGCCTGGCACACCTATAGGTGAGCTGCGGCGCCGTGTGGGGGATTTTGCTGATGTCTATCAGCTTTCCGGCTCGTCAGATTGTCTGCTGAACTCAAAGGAGGGACAGGATTTCAGCGAATTGCTGCGTATGGTTATGGCGGACCACAAGAAAGGGACGGGTAAGATCAAAAATCTGGTGATCAGCACAGAGTCAACCCTCCAGCGCTCGGTGAGCTATACGGCGGAAACACAAAAATGGGCTAAATTTTCCGCACCCAATCCACGGAATCAGAGAATAACAAAATTGCGAGATGTCTTGATTAAGTACTGGAAGCTTCTGGACGAGACAAACAGGCATATGCGGCTTTTCAGCGCCACATGGGAACGGGTGACTGCCATTGAAAATATCTGCCGGCAGCCCCACAACCGTGCGCTGAAGAAAATTATGGATCAATGGCTGCTTGCCTTTACCAACAGCCTGGATCGAGGACTGGAAGCGGTGGCGCTTATCAAGCAGGACCTGGAGCAGGAGAGGGATGATGCGAAGCGCGAAGAACTGGACGAGAAGATGAATGAGCAGTGGGAGCGGATCGAGGAAGCGCTGGAAATCTTTGTGTCTCAGGTGGGAAGTTTTCTCGCCGACCTGTCCCGCTCAGACTGCTTTTCCATGGAGAACGAGCGGTATAACCATGCGTCTGTGAGCTCCGCTACCGCCCTGCTGCTGGCCTACAATCGGTGGCAGAACAAGTTTGTCGAGGATGTTTTGGATGAGGAGGCAAATAAAGTTTCCCGCTACGCCTTTCTTGTTTGCAGCGGCGGCTGTGACCACACCCATACAAACAATATTTTCTCCGACCTTGAGCCGGATGTACGCAGGGTATCTCGCGGTAAGCAAGGAGCGCGAGAGGATTTGGTTGAGAATATGCCCCTGATTACCCACATGTCGGAGATGGCTCTGTTTGACTGCGGCGGCGCGGTGCTTCGCATGACGCATGAGTGCATGCACTACTGTGGAAACAGGCGCAGAAAGGATCGGGTTGATTACATCCTTGATTTTACCGCTCGCTACTTCGGACGGTTTTTGGCCTATTCGCTTTTTTCTGAGCAGGATTACTGTGAATCTATGATTTCCTGCCTGAAATCCACATTTCAGGTGGAGGATGACAGCTTAAGCAGCGAGATCAGGGCCTGCTGGGCGGGCGAGGTTCAGGGGCTGTGCGAGGCGGTTGCAAAGGCCTTGCAAAACATTTTAGGCCAGCGATGCTGCCAGGACAGTGCCCGCTTCTGCTGGGACGAGAGAAATTATATGAGTGCGGATCTGATGCAGTGGCTTCAGGAGGAGCTGTCCAGGCAATTCCTCTGGTACCGCAAAACCGACGGCCCCCTGGAAAACCGCTACCCCTACAGTGAGTTGGTAGCGGTCCTGTACCGCGAGATGCTGAATACCGCTGTCCGTTTTTACGACCGCTGCAATGATATCCTGCAGGCGGCGGAGAAAAGCCTGACCTTCTGCGCTGTGGAACGGCGGCGGCTGGCAAGTTACCTTGACTGGTTCGACAGCACGGGGGAGTTCAGGGCCCAGGACCTGAGACGGTTTATTGTGGCGATCCTCAATCAGCTGTTAATGGACTCGCTCTGTCAGCCGCCCCGGCAGGACCAGATTGGAGTTTTTGGCGACTGCAATTTGGGCAATATCCTGGAACAGCTGGTATTCAACTGCTACAGTGAGACCTTTGCCGACCTTGAAGCGTGCATGCGGTTGGATGCATCGCCGGTGGATTACATCTTAGCCTTCGTTTTTGAGGAGTGGAATGTGTTGGTCTCGCTGCCCAGGGATGCCCCACACGTCTTTCGGATCTCCTCCGTACTGAGGGTCTGTTTTCCCGACGCCATAAACGATGAGAAGACTGCCCTTACCCAGGCGGTCCGGAAAGAGCTGAAGGCCGCCGTTGAAAATCTAGGCAGGCATCAGATGCCGGAAAAGCGCCTTAAATATGAGGATGTCGCCAATCAAATAGATCTCCTTCTGCGGACATATCGTCAACACTGCGAATGGGTGGCGGAACCCCTGGAGGCATATCTGCGCCTGTGTCAAAATGACTATAACAGCGCCCAGCATGACGGTATGAAGCTGTATCAGCGTGCCTTTAAGCGGATCCGTCTGCTGGATGGTAATGTGGACAGCGATGGGGTAGTCCAAATGTTTTCCAGCCTGATTTCAATAGGGGAGGTGAATGGCTTTGACGAAAGCACCTGAGCGGCTGGACTGCAAACGCCTGGTCCAGGCTCCGGACAAGAGCTGTTACTGCGGATTTACCGGGAAAGACTGGAGGGAATTCCCGGCTGGCTGCGGTGCGTGTATTGATGTGCCTTTGGTAAAAGACCTGCTGGGGCGGCATATGGAGCAGCAGGAGAACTATCTTCAGGAGATCCGCCAGACGATGAAGTCAGGCCAGACCGCGCTGGTCCTCGGCGCCGGGATCAGCATCCCGATGAAGATGCCCACCTGGCAGGGGTTGGTCTCGCAGATGGCCGGCCACGCGATGAAGTACTATGACTATAAGAACCAGAGGGACAAGCCGGACGCCGATGAGACCGACCACAGGCGGCTGTCCAGGCTGGAGCAGGAGCTGATCTCGAAAGAGCTTACCTTGTTCAGCGGGATCAATGTACTGGAGTCCGGGCAATATATCGCGCAGACTCTGGGAAAGCCCGGACAGAGAAGATCGGGAGAGGAATTGATTAAAGAGATCGTTTCTGTCATCGTAGAGGACAGCACAAAGCCCCAGGATTTTTTGAAAAACTGGGAGGCTGAGCACCCGGACCAGGCCTCCGGTGCGCTGAACCGGGAGGAAAAACTCTTGGCTTTGGCACGCAGCGAATCCCTGTGCGCTGCCGCCTACCTCCTGCGGGCTAAAAATGGATTCCGGTGTGCGCTGACCTACAACTTTGACACCTTGGTCGAGGAGTATTTGATCAAGCTGTTTGATGTTCCGCCAGGGCGGATTATCTCCCATCCGGGGGAGTGGAGCGGTAAATGCGCAAAAAAGTCCAAGGACCCGATTCATATTTTCCATGTCCATGGGTGCATACCCAGAAGGGAAAGCCGACAGGATCCCGACCTCACCTTCCTCCGGGAATCCCGGAGTATCATCCTGTCGGAGGACAGTTACTATGACACAGAACGCTATGAGGCTTATAACTGGCAGAACAGCATACAGTCCTACTATCTGAATCGAAACAGCTGCGTTTTCGTGGGATTTTCCGCAGACGATTATAATTTCCGGCGGATTTTGCGGCAGATGGATACCCCCGGTGCGCGGAGGACCAATGGGCCCAGGCACTACCTGATCCTGACGATCAATGAGCTTGTCAAGGATATCTGGATGAGCATTTGCCGCAGCCACCTTTCCAAGGGCACCACTGCCGAGAACATCCGGAGGGATACGCTCATGCTCCTCAGAAAACTGCTCTATATGAAAGAAAACTACTGGGCCCGTTATGGGTTTTATCCGATCTGGGTGTCGGTTGATGACATCCCCGAGACGTTGCTGTCGCTGATATAGCCTGCCATCCCCAGAATGGGTGCACTGCGCCCTCACTTCCAATAAATGTATGAAAGTGTCCTGCATTGGGGGCTGATAAAGAACCTTGTGAAACCTCGAAAAAGTTGAACGGTTACCGAAAAAAGCAAGACTTTGAGACAAAAATCAACATCCCTGAAAGCACGATTGTGAAATCGTGCTTTTTTACGCCTAGAAGGAGGCAACGATTATGCCAGAAGCCGTCCTGCTATATTACTTCTATGACGACGAATTTGAGCAGTTTATATTTTTCAAAATCCCCGCCAGCTTATCACCGACCCTGAATTTAAGCATAGTTCTACTTAATGGAACAACTAAAAGGAGAATCCAAATATGAGGCTGACATTTGCACAAAAAATTCTGGGGAGAAAAGTCCATCAGAAGGTTCGTGCCGGAGACTGTGTGATTGTTGATGTGGACGTTATGATGGCAAGCGATATAACTAGACCTATTGCGATCAAAGCATTTGAAAGCATAGAAGGCAAACAACAATAAATCAACAAAACTTAAAAAACTGGAAATTACCTCTTGCATTTAAAAAAAGACTGTGCTATAATAACAAAGCTGTTAAGAGGAATACCTCTTTACGGTATGCGGGCGTAGCTCAGTTGGATAGAGTGACTGGCTACGAACCAGTAGGTCGGGGGTTCGAATCCCTTCGCCCGTACCAACCTGTGTCGCCAAAAAAGATGCAGGCGAAAAACACCACATGAGAATGTGGTGTTTTTCATTTTTTTAGCAGAAATCAGAGAAAACAAAACAGAAGAGTTAAGACTTGAAATTTCTGGAAGCATTATTTTAAAATAACGTGAAAAAGATGCAAATCGGCCCGAAATTGGCCGATTCTGAAGCTGGAGGGGGTCGAACTCTCGAGTGATGCTCAAAACCTCCAAAAAGCAAAGAAAACCAACCGCCCCTGACCTGTTGGAAGTAATCCGATGGGCCAGGGGCGGTTTTTTGTTTCCCATCTTACTCAGGAGGAAAACCAATATGGCATACCGAAACACATATAAGAAATTTGCCCAGTCCTCATTCGCTGTGGGCAGCACGATCCGGAGCGACGGTTACCGCAGCTATATTCCAGCATTGGAGGGGTACACCCATGAGCACAGTCCCTATGATCCTAACTCCGGCCTGCTTCACTGGCTGCACATCGTGATCAGCAACACAAAAGCGTTCATCCTGGGTGCCTATCATGGTCTGCCAAAAGACAATTTACAGTCCTATCTGGACGAATATTGCTTCCGCTTCAGCCGCCGCAACTTTGATGGCGCTTTGCTGGAGCGCCTGTCCCTTGCTGTCGGCACCTCTGTCCGGCTGAGTTAAAGGGATAACCACATTTCGAAATAACGTGAAGAAGATGCAAAACGGCCCTGAACGGGCCGATTCTGAAGGTGAGGTGGAATTCTCAAGCAATACCTAACCTCCAAAAGCAAAGAAAATGAGCTGCTTTTGTGAATATTTCATAAAAATCAATTTTGGATTTTTCTGCATTTAACCCTGGACATTTTCTATAATACCATGACATTTCAAGGTCGTTATGGTATAATGGAAAAGCTATATGGGAGCTGCCGCTATGACAGACACACAGCGCCACGCTGCCGCAAAACAGTTTGCCGCCGATTGGCGGGGCAAAGGCTACGAGAAAGACCACAGCCAGACCTTTTGGCTGTCCTATTGAAATATGTCATTGTTGTTCGTTTATAAGGAGATGGAGTATGGCCAAACTGCTGGATTCAGACAAAATAGAATCCGCAAGGAGAACGAACAGCAAAGCGGAGCGCAGAGAGCAGGAGAGACGCAGATTACAGGAAGAAATTGCTCGAAATCGCGGCGGCAATGGTGTAATTGTAATTCCACCGCCTAAAAAAGAGCCCTTGGCGCAGGAATCGCCCAAACTGCGAGTGGCCGCGTATTGCCGGGTGAGTACGCAGGAAGAACAGCAGCTGGGCAGCTTTGAAATGCAGATATCCCATTACAGAAAGAAAATCGAAAGCAATCCAATGTGGGAATTGGTTGAAATATACCAAGACGAAGGAATAAGCGGTACTTCTGTCAATAAACGGTTGGGATTTCAAAAAATGATATCGGACGCCGTGGACGGACGAATTGATCTCATACTCACAAAGGGCATTAACCGATTTGGCAGAAATATTGTTGACATTCTTGATAATCTTCGCATTCTGTCCAGCCTGAATCCACCAGTAACGGTTTCTTTTGAAACAGAGGGCATTACCTCTACCGGTGATAGCAATAACAACCTTCTAATTGCGATCCTGTCCGCGTTGGCAGAGCTTGAGTCGCAGCAAAAGAGCGAAGCAATCAAGGCCGGTATCCGATGGCGAATGGCAGACGGTGTCTATAAGTTTTCTGTACATAATACACTCGGATATTATCGTGACCATTTTGGACGGCTGGTTATAGAGCCAACTGAAGCAAAAATTGTAGAGTATATTTACGACAGTTGTTTAGAAGGGGCGACTGCCACTGAAATTGCAGCTGCTCTAACAGAACAGCAAATTAGATCTCCAATGGGGCGTGATCATTGGTCACCTGGAACCGTCAGAAGTATTCTGCTTAATGAGAAATATTGTGGCGACGCGCTAATGCAAAAGACATATACAAAGGATTTTCGTACACATAAATCGGTGAAGAATGTCGATTTAAATAAGTATTTTAAGGAAAACCATCACGATGCAATTATTAAGAAAAATGATTGGAACAAAGTGCAGGAAATTCTTTCTCTACATCAGACAGTAAAGAGAACATCAAAACTCCGGCGGTTGGGGAGCCGCATAGTAGCAACACGTATAAAAGACGGACTCTTTAAGGGATATTTTGTGCTGGATAAGCGCTGGAATTATGATGACCGCAAAGAATTTTTAAAAATAATTGGAGAAGTATCCGATCCTAAACTCGAAAGGCAGGCACAAGTATGAATTTTGATTTTTCCGCTTTGAACTTTGAAACAATCGACGCTAATGTAAACGCTTATCCGGATTTATTCATTAATCAAAACGGGGTCACATTTACAAAAAAAGTAATTGAATATCTAGGCTATCCGGCATATGTACTCTGTTTGCTCGACCCGAAAGCAAAGGTATTCGCAATACGCGCCTGCAAAAGCAGTGAGTCCAAGGCGTTTAAATTCTCCAAACCTAAGAATGAACAAAAGGGAGTTGTTACAATCGGCAATAAAAACTTGTTGGATCCCTTACGCAGTGTCGTTGGAGAGGGATGGGTTCCAGGAAAACGATATCGGGTACGGGGCTTTTGGGTTTCTGACGCTAAAACTATGTGTTTTGATTTAAATGAAGGAACACAAGAGGATTTTCGTTCCACAAATCAGGAAAACGGTATTGAATAAGGTCGGTTAAATCATAATAAAAACAGCTTATTTGTGCTTTAGCTGCTGCGTGTCCGCATCTATGCTGCTTTTTATCCTGGGAAATCCTGATGTCTCTCAGGACTTCCTGGGACTATTTTTCCAACCGATTCACGTAACATTTTTCATCTGTCCAATACGGAAGGAGCGGTCGGTGGCCTGATTCTCCACCACCGCAATTTTATGTAACACAGCTTGAGGCAGCTCTTAGGAACTCTGTTTTGGGATGTAATGTATCAAGGGTGGTTTCACCAGACCACTACTATACGTTGACTGAGGTTCGTTTGTGGCAAAATGACACAGGCTGGAGGGACGGCGATCTACCAGCAGGAGAGGACCGAAGCGGGAGCGTCCGGGGATGACCTGGGCGCTCCGTTCTCTTTGTCAGCCCTCTCGAAGAACGCACTCACTCACCACCCGCAAGCGGGCGGCGGTACTGCCTGCGGCAGTCGTGCGCTCTCCGAGGGGCGGCCCGCCGGATGTCCCTTCCCTGCCCAGTATGGACAGGCCAGCAGACACCACCGGCGGCTTGTGCATCGGGCGGAGCTGCACCGATGCACAAGGGGCTTGGGGACCATCGGCCACCAACAAGCGGCACCGGGTATATACCGGGGCATTGCTTGCTGCTACTCCGCTTCTATAAAAGAGGGTTGAAAAGTGCTTATACTGATGGTATACTGGGCCAGTGCCAATTCGAAAAATCGGAATCTGTATTTTGGAAACTATGATTCATAATAGGAGGAAATAAATCATGTACACTTACAAAACAGAAATTTTGATGGTCGGAACCAAGTGGTTTTCCGACAAAGCAGACGCAAACGATATAGCAGTATTAGACCAGTTAATCAACGAAAGGGCTGCTGATGGATGGGAACTTGTGACATACGATTACATGGCGACATCAGTACAGATTAAAGGGGGATTTGTAATTACATTCAGAAAGCAGCAGTAACTCTAGCAGATGTATAAGACAGCTTCCAGTTTATCAGGGGGATTTCATCTTTATGGTGAAATCCCCCTTGACAATTGTTCTCTTGATATCCTATACACAGGCTTTGTGCAATGTTTATTTTTCAAACAAGGCCTGATTGATATAGAAATGCGTCACCCAACGACAACTTGAGATGAGTGACGCATTTTTAGCCTCTATATTTGGCTGTAGCGGCGTTCCTGTTCTCCCTATAGTGGGATAGAGAAACGCCGCATATACGCCGTATGCAGTTTTCATTTATTCTTTCTCAATGCTGTGTGCTGGTGTTTGGGCTTGCAGAGTTCCGGACGGCATATCAAGGTTCTTTCCCTCAAAAGTTGCAAATTGGTAGTAAATTCTGCTTAAAATCCTGCTTGTATCCCCATAAGTCGAGGTTTTTTGGAGATAATCAGCCATTTTCCGTTGGAAATTTCGGGGGAATAGAAACATTCCCTCTTGACATTTCGGCTTTATTGCGTTACACTTCAACGGTACAAAGCGTCAAAGCGACGTAAAGGAGAGGACTGTTCCATATGGCAATTAAGTTGATGATGCTGCTGGTGTTCTTTGGGGTTATGGTAGGCATTGGCCTGTACTGCCGAAAAAACGCCACTGACGTCAGCGGTTTTGTGCTGGGCGGACGGTCGGTGGGGCCCTGGCTCACCGCCTTTGCTTACGGCACGTCCTATTTCTCCGCTGTGGTCTTTGTGGGCTACGCCGGTCAGTTTGGCTGGAAGTATGGCATTGCCGCCACCTGGGCGGGCATTGGCAACGCGGTGCTGGGCTCTCTGCTGGCCTGGGTGGTGCTGGGCCGGCGTACCCGCATTATGACGCAGCACCTGGATTCGGCCACCATGCCCGAGTTCTTCGGCAAGCGGTTTGGCTCCACCTCGTTGAAAATTGCCGCCTCGGTGATTATCTTCATCTTCCTGATCCCCTACACCGCCAGCCTGTACAACGGCTTATCCCGGCTGTTTGGCATGGCCTTTGACATTGACTACTCCGTTTGTGTTATTGTAATGGCCATCCTTACTGGTGTCTACGTCATCGCCGGAGGCTATATGGCTACCGCCATTAACGACTTTATTCAGGGCATTATCATGCTCTTCGGCATCTCCGCCGTCATCTTCGCGGTGCTCCACAGTCAGGGCGGTTTTATGGTGGCTCTGACCAAGCTGGCTCAGGTGCCCACTGAAACCGCCTCCGGCCCTGTGGCCAGCGCTCCGGGTGTGTTTGCCTCCTTCTTTGGCCCTGATCCGGTGAATCTGCTGGGTGTGGTCCTTCTCACCTCCCTGGGTACCTGGGGCCTGCCCCAGATGGTGCAGAAATTTTACGCCATCAAGAGCGAGAAGTCCATCAACACCGGCACTGTAATCTCCACCCTCTTCGCCATGGTGGTGGCCGGGGGCGGCTACTTCCTGGGCGGCTTTGGACGGCTGTTCGCCGGCGTGGTGGGGGTCACCGAGGCGGGCACCCCAGTGGGCGGCTTTGACGCCGTGATCCCCGCCATGCTCTCCGGACTGCCTGACCTGCTGCTGGCCGTGGTGGTCATTCTGGTGCTGTCCGCCTCAATGTCCACTCTCAGCTCCCTGGTGCTCACCTCCAGTTCCACCCTCACCTTGGACCTGCTCAAGGGCCATGTGGTGAAAAAAATGGACGAAAAACAGCAGGTCTTCATCATGCGGTGTCTGATCGTGGTGTTTATCGCCATCTCGGTGGTGTTGGCTATTATCCAGTATAAGTCCACTGTCACCTTTATCGCCCAGCTGATGGGCGTGTCCTGGGGCGCTCTGGCCGGAGCCTTCCTGGCTCCCTTCCTTTACGGCCTGTACTGGAGAGGGACCACCAAAATCGCCTGCTGGTGCAGCTTTATCTTTTCCACTGCAGTCATGCTGGCTGATATCTCTCCCCTGAGCGCCAGCTTCCCCGCCCTGCTGGTCTCTCCCATCAACTGCGGCGCCTTCTGCATGATCGCCGGGCTGATTATTGTGCCGGTGGTGTCCCTCATCACTGCCAAGCCCAAAAAGGAACTGGTGGACAACGCCTTTTCCTGTTATGAGGAGAAGGTCACCGTCCGCAAGAGCCAGGCCCTGGGCGACCCTCAATAAAATTCCCCTCTTCCTCTTTTCAACCGGCGGAGCCTGTGGTATGCTGTACCATGGGCTTCGCCACTTTTACCCGGAAAGGAAGCGTGCTTCTATGATTTTCGATATCCACACCCACACCTTCCCCGACGAAATCGCCGGGGCCACCATAGAAAAGCTCCAGTCCATGTGCCACACGGCGGCTTTTTCTGACGGGACGGAAACAGGGCTGCGGGCCTCCATGGCCGTTGCCGGAATAGATGGCTGCCTGGTTCTCCCCGTGGCCACCAACGCCCGGCAGGTGGTCCATGTCAACGACGCCTCAGCCCGCCTCAACGACACCGGTCCGGACACCGGCCTGTGGTCCTTCGGCTGCATGCACCCGGATTTCGACGGCTGGAAGGGGGAGCTGGCACGGATTGCGGACCTGGGGATGAAGGGGGTTAAGCTCCACCCCATTTACCAGGGCATTGATTTTGATGACATCCGCTATCTGCGCATTCTGGACCGCTGCGGCGAGCTGGGGCTGGCCGTCCTCACCCATGCGGGCCGGGATATTGGCTTTCCCCTCCGGGACCACTGTACCCCGGAGATGACGCTGAATGCCCTGAAACAGGTGGGGCCGGTGCCCCTGATTCTGGCCCACATGGGGGGCTGGCGGGAGTGGGACCGGGTGGAGGCGCTGCTGCCCGACACCGGAGTCTATCTGGACACCGCCTTTGCCCTGGGCCGCATCTCCCCCCTGGGGGACGGCTACTACGGTCCCTCCGACCTGCCCCTGATGGAGGTGGAGCAGTTTGTCCGTATGGTGCGCAAGTTCCCAGGCCGGGTCCTCTTTGGCACCGACACCCCCTGGCGGGACCAAAAAGAGGGCGTTGCCCTCATTGAGGCGCTGCCCCTCACCCGGGAGGAGAAGGAGGGCATTTTAGGCGGCTATGCCCAAAAACTGCTGGGGCTTCCATGCGGAACATGAAAGCCTCCCTCCTTGAGGGAGGCGGCACGGCGAAGCCGTGACAGAGGGAGTTTTAGAGACTATCTTAAAAAAGGAGCGATACCATGTACATAGACCAAACCAAATATACCACCCGTCCCGCCGGCAACCGTATTCCTCAGGAATTCGCCATCTATGACCGGCTGGAGGAGCTGGACATCCCCTATGTCCGGGTGGACCACGACCACGCGGACACTATCGAGATCTGCCACCAGGTGGAACAGGTGCTGGGCTCCAAGATCTGCAAGAACCTGTTTTTGTGCAATAAGCAGCAGACCGATTTCTATCTGCTGATGATGCCGGGGGACAAGCCCTTTAAGACGAAATTTCTCTCCGCCCAGCTGGGCTGTACCCGGCTGTCCTTCGCCGATGACGGCCATATGCAAGATTACCTACAGACTGTCCCCGGCTCCGTGTCCGCGCTGGAGCTGCTGTTCGACAGATCACACCAGGTCCAGCTGGTCATTGACAAAGACCTGATGGCGAACGAATACATCAGCGGCCACCCGGGCATCTCCACCTCCACCCTCCAGCTCAAGCGGGAGGACCTTCTGAGCTTTGTGGAGTCCACCGGCCACCCGCCTGTCTATGTGGACCTGCCCGACCCCAGAAAGGAAGAACCATGATAGCGCGATTTTTGAACTACATGCGGGCCAAGGGCTGTCAGGTGGAGATGGAATCACCTCCTCCGCTGCCTCAATGGATTACCGGCCGATACCACAACCTTCCCCACCTGTGGCTCCAATTTGTAGGTACAGTCAGCGAGCTGTTCAGCCCTGACGAGACGGTCTGGTTCCTGTGCGCAGAGGACTACGACACCCGCCTGGACCACGCCTGGCGCTGGAATGAGTGGGAACAGCTCAGCCTGGAAAACGCACAGGGCGACCGGGAGTGGACCGGCCAGATTAAAGATTTTTGGGACCAGCATCTGCCCATTGTCCTGTCGGTGAGGGATGGCTATGCCTATTACGCCATCTCTATGGCGGACGGCTCGGTGGTGTACGGCCGCGGGCCTGAATTTGAGGCGTGCGAAACGGCTGCCGCCTCCTTTGCGGAATTTTTGGAGCGCATCATGGACGGGACCATACAAATCTGACAAAAAAGCACCGGCTTTCCAGGAAAGCCGGTGCTTTTTTTACGCCTTGCGCAAAATGCCCATGGGGGTGCATTCCTCCCCCTGGCCCAGGGGGTTGTCCCCAAGAGCCCGGGCCAGCCAGTCCATGGTGGGCTGTTTCTCGGAGAAGCCTAGGATGTTGGCCCCCAAATCGTTGATGTCCACAATGGCGACGGGATATCCAAGCGCCTGTGCCAGTCGCTTGGCCGTCCCCATGGGGTCGGCGGGGGTAAGGACCACGTAGTGGTCATAGGGCGGGATGGTGCCCTCGGTGGGGCCGTCAATGCCCCGGGCCTTGGGGCCGGCCACGTTGTAGAACCAGCCCTTTTTGCCCAATAGCTTGCCGATGACCGAGCAGAAGGCGGCGAATAAAATCCGCAGGGTGCCGCACTCCTGGAGGGCCATCTCCATAGTCTCCGGGATGCCCAGGCCGATACCGGCGGGGGTTTTGGTGACGTAGCGGCTCAGTGTGACGGCCAGCTTCCGGGGCTTGATGTCCTCCATAGGGATGGCCCGGCTCTGGGTACAGGCCACCGCCTTTTCGGAGATGAACAGAATGTCCCCCGCCTGCATTTTGTCCCTGGGGTACTTGTTTACCACGTCCACCATGTCGTCATCCTTGGTAATCAGGTGGGTTTTTACGGGGATGCGCAGATAATCCACGCCGTCTACGGCGCGGACCAGATTCTTGCCGGGATTGGCGCTGTAGTTTTCCATGGAGCAGGACTCCTCTCATTGGTTCAATCAAGTCTGGGTTATTATACCACTGTTGCGGCCCGGTTGCTACTTATTTTCCAAATTTAATAATTCGCCCAAAAGACAGCCCTTCTCCACCGCTGTAATTTGGATCTTCCGCAGCTGGTTGTGGAGGTTTTCTCCGCTGGGTACCCCCACCTTGCAGTACTGACGGGTGTGGCCCCACCACAGGCCGTCCCGCTCCTCCTCGAAGAGGACAATCACCTTGTCCCACTGCTCCAGATAGCTGTGCTCCATCCGCGCGGCCACCTCCGCCGCCTCCCGGGCCCGCTCCTCCTTGACAGCCTTTGGCACCTGGCCGGGCATGGAGGCCGCCGGGGTGCCGGGGCGCCTGGAGTAGGGGAAGATGTGCATGGAGGAAAAGGCGCACCGCTTGGCAAAGTCAATGGACTCACAAAACTCCTCGTCGGTCTCTCCGGGGAAGCCCACAATCATGTCGGCGGTGATGGCGGGAACGGGGGTTTGAAAATAGTCCCAGATCAGGCCCACGCTCTCCATAAATCGGGCGGTGTCGTACTTCCGGTTCATCCGTTTCAGAGTGGCATCGCACCCCGACTGGAGAGACAGGTGGAAGTGAGGGCACAGGTTGGGAAGGTTCACTGCCCGCTGGCAGAACGCCTCGGTGATGGTCCGGGGCTCCAGGGAGCCCAGCCGGATGCGGCAGTCCGGGGCGGCGGCGCACACCGCCTCAATCAGGTCGATGAGCTCCGGCTTTCCCTCTAAATCCAGGCCCCAGGAGGAAATCTCAATCCCGGTGAGGACCAACTCCTTGTAGCCCTCCGCCGCCAGACGTTCCGCCTCCGCTGCCGCACTTGCCAGGGGCAGGGAGCGGACTGGGCCCCGGGCGTAGGGGATAATGCAATAGGTGCAGAAGTTGACACAGCCGTCCTCCACCTTGAGCATGGCACGGGTACGGCCCTCCAGCCCCCCAGCGGGGAGGGGCTCAAAGACCCGGCGCTTCATCACGTCGTCCAGGGCGGTGATCTTTTCCTGGCGCTCCGCCCAGGCCTGCTCCACCAGCTCCACAAAGCCCAGGCGGTCCCCGGTGCCCGCCACCAGGTCCACGGGCAGGTCCGCCATGTCCGACTGGTGGGTCTGGGGGTAACAGCCGCACACCGCCACCAGAGCCTCCGGCGACCGCTTCCGGGCCTGCCGGATGGTCTGCCGGGATTTTTTGTCGCTCACCGCCGTGACAGTGCAGGTGTTGATGATGTAGACGTCCGCCTCCCCCTCGAAGGGGGCCAAGGTGTGGCCCCGCCCGGTGAACAGCTGCTCCAGGGCCTGGGTCTCGTACTGGTTCACCTTACAGCCCAGGGTGTAAAAAGCGACGGTCATGCGCCGTGCTCCGGAACCACGGCGAAGAAGGTCAAATCGCCGTCGCTGTCGTTGATAAGGCTGTGCTCATGGCCCTTGGGGCAGTAGTGGACCGACCCGGCGGACAGGGGCTCGTACTCGCCGTCGCACAGCACCTTGCCCGTGCCGGACAGGATGTAAATGATCTCGCTGCTGGTGTCGTGGGTGTGCAGGCCGATGGTGCAGCCGGGGGCCAGCAGGCCCTTCATGATCTTGTTGTCCCCGTCCACGTGCATCCGATTGACCACCTGGCCCTCGCCCCCCCGCATGTGGGGGATGACATTTTCCGGAAGCTGGTTGAAGTTAATTAACATATTGATTTCCTCCTTGTTTTTTATCTGCAAGACGGGTATTACCCGCCCCTACGCGTCCTCAAATTCGCATTCCTCCCAGCGGAGGCTGTAATGCTCGTTGTTGTAGCCCGGGTCCTCCAGGTCGCCGGTCAGCTCCGGGTGAACCACGCAGGTCTCGCACTCGCTGAGATGCAGGCCCACGCTGCGGGTGAAGACTGCGCCCAGAGCCTCAACGTAGATCATCTGGTTCAGGAGCGCCACCGCCCGCTGGGTCTCCCCCTGGGGGACGCCGGTGAGGCCGATATCCGGGCGACCGAATTTCCGCATCCCCCGGGTGTGGAACCAGAGGGTCCCGTCCTCACAGGGGGAGCTCAGGATCACCGCGTGCTCGCAGGGGCGGAACCGGGGACAAAGACCTGCTCCGTCCACCCCTTCCCGGAGTACAGCTCCAGGGTCTGCAAGTCCAGCACCGCCACGGCTCCAGTCTCCACCGCCGCCTGGACAAACCCCACAGCGCTGCGCAGGTAGTCCAGGGCACCGTCATTTTGGACCTCCCCCTGGAGGACCAGCCAGCTTTGGGCGGCCTTGGCCGCTTCATAGAGGGTGTGGTCCCGCTCCTCCAGGATTTTCCCCAGCGTGCCGCCCAGCAGTCGGTCTATGTACTCGCTGTGCTCCGGCCGCTGGAGACTGATCAGATTCAGCCCCAGGGGCATCTCCTCCACGTGGTGCCGGGAGCGGGAGACGTGCAGCTCCTCCGCCTCCCCCCCGATGGCGGCGTAGTACAAATAGGGCCGGCGGCCCGTGTCCTGGTAGTAGGGGCGCTCAAGATTCGGTTCCATAGTACCCCTCCGTTTTCCCCCTTTTTACCGGAAAGCCCAGCCGCTCCAGCGTGGGGGACAGGGCATCCAGGAGGGGATCGCCAAAGATCCAAATCTCCTGCCGCCAGGGGTGGCCCAGCCAGCCCCACTTTAAATCCCGCTGGACAAAAAAGTAGTAGTCCCCGTCGGGATAGAGGTCGGGGAAATAGGCGTTGTAGCGTCCAAGGTGCTCGTCCTCCACCCAGTGCGTGTGTTCTGTAACCGGCAGGCGGGGGTCGTAGCGGAAGCCGCTGTGCTGCCAGTCCAGGGCGTACATCCAGCCGTCCTCCCCCAGACAGCGGGAAAATGCCTGGGGGACCTCCGCAAACAGCTGATCCAGCTGCTCCGCTGAGGCACAGGCCAGGTCCAAAACCAGATAGGGCGCCGAAATCTGAAAGGGCAGGACGTGTTTCCGAATGCTGGGCTCGAACGCCAGCCCCTCATAGATCCGGTCCCAAATGGCCCGGACCTCCGGCTCCTCCAAGATGGTATAAAAGGTTTCCACGCTGTTACGCCTCCTTCTTTGTCAATTCCGTCACAATGTCCTGGGCAAAATCAGAGACTTCCTCGTGTTCCGAAGCGGCAAGGGCGGCAAATATGGGCAGGTCGGCCGTCAGCTTGTCCCGCAGCTGGCGGGGCCAGAGGGCGTCCGAGCTGAACCGCCCGGTGCAGACGGCAAAGCCCAGGAAAATGTCCAGCAGCTCCACCTTTAGCTTGTCGTCCGCCTCTTGCAGGGCGAGTATCAGGAAGTCATAGGCGGGCAGGGCGGCGGAGGACACATAGGCGTGCTGGTGGCACAGACCTGCCCACAGGTCGCTGGCGGCCTGCATGGCCTTGTTCCAGTTCCCGGAGAACAGTTTTTCCAGGGAGTGGGGCACGCTGGGGGTCTGTCCGCACTGGAAATGGGGGATATCCTGGGCGGCGTTTCCGTAGGCGGTCTCATACCGGTACCAGTCCACCGCCCCGATCAGCCGCTTCGCAACATCCCGCTTCACATCATAGTCCCCGCCGGGGGAGAGGGGCGGCAGGGCGCGCCATTCCGCTTTACTGATGGGCTCTGTCTGGTCAAAGACGTTGGACTTTTTGCCGCAGTCGCTGTCTCCCCAGGAGAACCAGATGTCCCTCGCGTCCTCCGGCGGGGTGTAGTCCTCCTGATGGCCGACGATCCGCCACTCCCCCTCGCTCTTCCGGTCGAAAAGGCGGTAGGTGTCCAGCGGTGTCACCAGAAGCCGTTTTGCCGCGAGGATGTCCGCCTCGGTGATGACCGGCTGGTCGGAGGCGCAATCGAAAATTTCCACGATGTGGAAGATCACCTTCGCCATGATCCGCCCGAAGCGGTAGGTGCGGTGGCCGTACCGGAAGCAGAAAATATCCCCGATCTTGATGTACCGCAGCATGGTCCGCGGCTTCTTCTCCCAGCCCCAGAGCGTTATCATGAGGACTCCTCCCCGGCAGGCAGCGGCCCGGTGAACTCACATCTGCTGCCGTTCCAAAATTCGTCGGCGTAGTCGAAAATGTGATCTCCCGTATTGCCGTCCCCCCAGAAAAGCAGCTGGTCGTGGTCGAAGACAAATTCACAGCCGTCCTCCGGGGCCTCATACTCATATTCCAGCTCGGAAATGAAGGAAAACACCGCGATATCGTCCTTTACATCATCCAGATTGATTTGAATCTCGCGAATGAAGTCCTGCTCCGACCGGGCGTTGTGGAGGTCGGCCAGAGTTTTCACCACGCCGTGTTCGGTTTCGCTCCCCACCCCGCCGGGGCCGAACACCGGGAGCATGGCCTCCAGCGAAGTCTCGTAGAGGGTCCGGATGTGTCCGGTGACAAAGCCCAGGGTGTTTTTCAGCAGCTCCTCCCGACCCTCCTGGAAGCCAATCGCACGCAAAATCGCTTGGGAGCGCCCGGAATACGGGCCGTTCCACTTCAAATTGATCCGCACAAGGTACTTTTCAAACCGCTCGTATTTTTCGTGGCGCATGATGGCCAGGTGCTTCTGGAATGTTGCTTCATCATAGGGATAGATCATATCGGTTCCTCCAAATCTCCGGGCAGCAGCTCCATGAGCTGCTCCTTGGTGGGCTCCTCCAGCTGGGACACCCGGTCGGCCTGGCGGGCCACCGCCTGTTCGAAGAGGTTGCGCACGTCCCGGGCATTGCCGAAGTTCTCGTCCCGCTCCTCGTAGAGCTCCTGGAGGTCTTTTTCCATAAACTTCTCCCCCTCCTCTGACAGGGTGTAGCCGTTGGCCCCGCACATGGAGCGGAAAATCTCCATCAGCTGTTTTCCGTCGTAGTCCTCGAAGAAGAAGTACTTGTTGAACCGGGACTCCAGCCCCGGATTGGAGTGGATAAATTGCTCCATCCGGTCGGTGTAGCCCGCCACAATAACGATCAGATCGTCCCGGTGGTCCTCCATGTTCTTCAAAATGACCTCAATGGCCTCGTGGCCGAAGTCGTTGGCGCTGTCGGCGTTGACCAGGGCGTAGGCCTCGTCGATAAACAGCACCCCGCCAATGGCCTTCTGTACCGCCTCCTGGGCCTTCAGAGCAGTCTGGCCCACAAACCCGGCCACCAGCCCGGAGCGGTCCACCTCCACCAGCTGGCCCTTGGACAGCACGCCTACAACGTGGTAAATCTTGGCCAGCAGACGGGCCACCGTGGTCTTGCCAGTGCCCGGATTGCCCATAAAGACCAGATGCAGAGACATAGGCGGCACGGGCAGGCCGGCCTCCTCCCGGAGCTTGCGCACCTTGACCAGGTTGATGAGGCTTTTTACATCCTTTTTCACCTTGTCCAGGCCGCACAGGGCGTCCAGCTGGGCCAGCAGCTCGTCCAGGGTGGGCTCGGGCTCGGCGGGGGAGGGCTTCTCCTGCTTGGCGGGGACCGCCTCCTCCTTTACGGCGGGGGCGGCGGGCTGGCCGGACCTGGGGGTTACAAACTGGTCCACCCGGATGGCGGGGCGGTTGGCACGCAGGCCGTCCTTGTCGCACAGCTCCAGCAGGGCGTCATTGCAGGCATTGACAAAGCCCGCCTCGCTCTCGCTGACCACCCCGTCCACTGCGGCAAAGAGGAGCAGAAGGAGGGTCAGCTGGTCGGCAAACCTCCGGGCCAGGGCGGTGCCCGACCTCCGGTCGTATTGCCGCAGGTCCTGGAAAAAGGCGGGGGGCTGGAACAGGTCAAAGTTGGCCACCCCGGAGGCCACCTCCCAGTACAGGGCGGAGGGCACCGGGTTGCCGGGGGTCCAGATGGCGTTGTAGAACTCCACGTGCCGGGGGGTGATGGAGCTGGCGTTGTCCGCCTGCCACACCCCCAGGACGTACTGGCGGATGTAGCCGTCCACCTGGCGGCTGAAGGTCAGGCGCAGGGAGGGGTCTGGGATAAGCTTGCGAAAGGCGGCAGCAGCCTCGGTGTACTGCTTGTGAACCTCACTGGCGGTGATGGCGGTAGACATGGCGGAACATCTCCTACATTTTGGTGATACTATTATAGTGAAAAGGGGACGGAAGGTCAAGTAGGGGACAAATTCCGGCCCTGACACAAGATGTTGGGAGCGGGTGGAGGAGATTGACATAAAATCGTGAATTTTTTGTTATTTCCACCGGAACTTGTTGACGGGAAGGAAAAATACCTGTAAAATAGAAAACATCTTATCTTTTGAAACAGTCTTTTTACGGAAACTTGGAGGAAATAACCATGGCAGACAAAACAACTCTCCCGCCCAGCGGCAGCGGCGACAGCGGTGAGCGCCGTACAGTGCCTCCCCGCAGCACCGGCGGTTATGATGAGCGCCCCACCCAGCAGATTCACAGCGGCTCCAGTTACGGGGAGCGGCCCCAGAGCACTCGGACCGGCGGCTATGGGACCCAGCCCCAGTCCACCCGCAGCACCGGCGAACGGCCCCCATCCCGCAGCACCTCCCCTTACGGGGAGCGGTCCCAGAGCTCCCGCAGTGCCGGGGGCTATGGAGAGCGCCGCCCCGCGGCGCCCCGCAGCGCGGGAAGCTCCAGCGGACGGCAGTCCTCCCCCCGGCGGGCCGACGTGATCCGCTGTGAGAACTGCGGTGAGGACTACTCTGTCACCTACAAGCGATGTCCCTTCTGTGACGAGCGGCCCGGACGGGGCGGGGTTGCCGGCAAGCGGGTGGCCAACACCCGGGGCGGCGGCTACGGCAGGCCGGTCAACCCCATCCAGATTGCCGGACTGGTGGTGTCCCTGGCCCTGATCGCCAGCGCGCTGTTCATTGTGTTCCGCTTTGTGGGCGCGCCCATCTTTGGCGGCAGGAAGCCAAACAACTCCAGCCAGAGCAATTCAAGCAGCCAGAGCAGCAGTCAGAGCCAGAAGGGCAGTCAGAGCAGTGTGAGTTCCGGGAACAACTCTATCGTTGTTCCCCCGGCCCTCCAGTCGATTTCGCTGAACAACAATGACGCCACCGTGAATAACGGCGCAACTCTCCAGATGACAGCCGACCTGCTCCCCGTAGGGGCTGTGGGGGATGTGACCTGGACCAGCAGCGACGTGACAGCGGCCACCGTGGACTCCACCGGCCTGGTGACCAACGTGAATACAGGCAGTTCTGACGTCAAGGTCACCATTACCGCCACCTGCGGTGATGTGAGCGCGGAGACCTCCCTGACCTGTAAGGGCAAGGGCGGCGGCACCGCCGCTGTGGGCTCCAGAGGCAGGATTGTCAACGCGGAGAAGGGGCTGAACATCCGCTCCGGTCCTGGCAAGGAGCATCCCGTTGTGGCCAGCGCCCAAAACGGCGCCTCTATCACCATCCTGGGCGAGGAGAACGGCTACTACAAGATCAATTACTCCGGCGATAACATTGGCTATGTGTCCAAGGACTACGTCTCTGTGGGATAAAAAACAGGTCCGCTTCCCGGCCGGGAAGCGGACCTTGTTATTCTTGTTCTGGCTGGGTGGGACTCTCATCTTCGGGGGAGGAGAGCTCCCGCATACGATCCAGCACCATCTTGTATCCTCCGGAGCCGTAACGCAGTTCAGTGTTTACCCGTGTGATGGTGGAACTGCTGGTGGATATCTCGGCGCGGATGGACTCATAGGTCTTTCCCTCGGAGAGCATGCGGGCCACCTGGAGGCGCTGAGCAAAGGCGGACAGCTCCTGCACGGTGAGCAGATCGCCAAAAAAGAGGTAGCATTCATCCACGTCCCGCAGGGACAAAATGGCGTGAAACAGCGCGTCGATGGAATCGTTGGGGTCGTTGCGAATACGAGGCATGGGGAATAACCCTCCTTGCTCAAATAACTGAAAGCTCGACCACCCCAGGGGGGTCCAGTATGACCGGGCCGCCGATATAAGCGGATACCACTTCACCTTTACGTCGCACTACGGCGGCCTCCACCGTGCCGGCGGGCTGAACATAGGACCGGACAAAGGGGCCGTCAGGGGCGTTTTGACTCTGGGCGACAGCGGCGGCCAGAGAGCCTGAGCCGCAGCTGCCCTCCCACACCAGTGTGCCCGCTGCGGGGACCTTGACCAGCGGAGTCATGGTCCCACTGGCGCGGTCCAGAAAAATCACGCCGTAGGCCTCTAGGCCTGAGATATCCGCAAAAAGAGGTTCGGCCCTTTGGAAAAACTCCAGGCTGGGGGGGACATCTTCCACAACCAGGTGGGCAATGCCCGTTAAATCCACCACAGTGCCGGGGCGGTCCCCTATCTGGACGGGGCGTACCTCCCGGGGCAGAGGCATTTCGGCCTGGGCGGCATGGCGGGACCAGTGGATTTTGACTGTGACAGGCCGGACACAGCCGCTGACCTCCACCTGAACCTGGTCCGCCCCGCCCTGCCTGCTGGCCAGCAGCATGCCAAAGGCCCGGGCGGCGTTGCCGCAGAATTCGCCTCCGGCCATCTCCAGCCGGCCTGCGGTGTCGTGGAGAGGAGAGCAGACAAACCCCACCTGCTCCACATCAGATCCGTGCAGGGCCATGAGCCGGGCGGCGAGGGCCGCCCGGTCCCCTTTGGGGACCGGGTCCAGAACGAAAAGGGTGATATTGCCCGCCGGGTCGGCGCGCAAAACCTTGAGCTTCACAGCTTACTGGAAGTCGGGGATGTATTCCTTGACGATATCCAGCAGCTCACCGCTGCGGATCATCTTCTCTACCTCCAGGATGTCAGGCCAGATCTCCCGGTCGATCTCGTAGAAGTCTACCTTCTCACGGACGTGCTTGAGAATGGCCTCATGGACGGGGGCGATACCCTGGCCGTGGGTGCCCAGACGGCGGCGGACGTCAATGGCCTGGCAGGCGGTGAGCAGCTCGTCGGCCAGCACGGAGAAGGTGTTCTGGACGATCATCCCTGCCTTGCGGCCGGCGGTGGTGCCCATGGACACGATGTCCTCCTGGTTGGCGGAGGAGGGGATGGAATCCACGCTGGCGGGGTGGGCCAGCACCTTGTTTTCCGACACCATGGAGGCGGCGGAGTACTGCACGATCATGAAGCCGGAGTTGACGCCGGGCTTGGTGGTGAGGAAGGGGGTCAGGCCGTTGGACAAAGCGGCGTTGACCATCCGCTCGGTGCGCCGCTCGGAGATGTTGGCAATCTCAGAGCAGGCGATTCCCAGGGTGTCGAAGGGGATGGCCATGGGCTCACCGTGGAAATTGCCGCCGGAGATGACCGCCTCGTCCTCCAGGAAGATGAGGGGGTTGTCGGTGACGGCGTTGAGCTCGATCTCCACCTTGTCCCGGACATAGTCCAGGGCGTCACGGACGGCGCCGTGGATCTGGGGGATGCACCGCAGGGCGTAGGCATCCTGTACCCGGTCGGTCTGGCAGTTGTCCAGAATCTCGGAACCGGCCAGCAGCTTGCGCATATTCTCGGCCACCAGCATCTGACCCTTCTGGCCGCGCACCTGATGGATGCGGGGGTCGAAGGCGTTGCGCAGGCCGGTAAGGGCCTCAAAGTCCATGGAACCGATCACATCGCCCAACTGGGCGGCGCAGATGGTGTCGTACAGGGCCAGGGAGCCCACGCTGGTCATGGCGCAGGTGCCGTTGGTCATGCCCAGGCCCTCTTTGCACACCAGGGTGTCCAGAGTGGCAATGCCCGCCTTGGACATGGCCTCGCCGCCGTCCATCAACTGGCCCTGGTAGTAGGCCTGGCCCTTGCCCAGCAGGGGGAGGGTCATGTGGGCCAGAGGGGCCAGGTCGCCGGAGGAGCCCAGAGAGCCCTTCTGGGGCACCCAGGGGTGGACGCCCTTGTTGAGCATCTCAATCATCATCTCCACCAGGACGGGGCGCACGCCGGACACGCCGCCGCACAGGGCGTTGGCCCGCAGCAGGAGCATGCCCCGGACTACCTCCTCGGCGTAGGGCTCGCCTGCGCCGGTGCAGTGGCTCAAAATCAGGTTGGTGGACAGCTGGTTGCTCATCTCCTCGGGGACGGCAACCTTTTGGAAGTCGCCAAAGCCGGTGGTGATGCCGTAGGCCACCCGGCCTTCGTCGGCGATCTTCTCGGCCAGAGCCCGGGACTTCTTCATGGCCTCCAGGGCGGAGCCGGCCAGCTCCACGGTGGCATTGTACCGGGCCACGGCCACAAAGCTCTCCAGATTCAGGCTGTGGCCGTCTAAGACGACATGCTTGGTGGCGGAAGGATTCATAATCATGGGGAATTACCTCACTTTATTTATATTTTCCGGCGGGTTAAACGCCGGGAGTGTCCAAAATACAGGGGCGGCCCCCAAAAGGGAGGGGTCCCTCTGAGGGCCGCGGGCGGTTAAATACCCTTGCTCTTGCGGGAAAAACCCTTGGAGCGGGGGGCGTCGTTAAGCTGGCGAATAGGAACGCCAGGGTGCTTTTCACGGGCCAGGATCAGAATATCCTGGGTGTCCTGACGGGTGAAGAAGAAGCGTTTGCTGGCGCTGCCGCGCCCTAAATGGAGCGCGATCAGCTCCGGATGGTTGCGGTCCTCGACCACAATGGCGTTGATCTCCTCCCAGGGCCAGAAGTTGTAGTTGGTGGTGATCCTCATCTGATAGAAAATCTCCAGCCCCCGCTGGGTCACCGCCACGTCCTTTTTTGTCAGCAGGGTGAGGGCATAGAGTGCGCTGAAAATCAGGGCGATCTTGAAGGGGGTGAAGATGCCGCCCACCAGCAGAAGCACTACCATGGCCCAGCAGCTGTAAGTAACGTGGGGCTTCCGGGGTTTCAGCTCCCGGGGGGTGTAGATGGGGCCGCTCAGGCCGGCCCAGGGGAGAGATGTTTTGCTCACAGGCAAATTCCTTTCTGACTTAAAAGAGACGGATCAGGCGTTGATCTTGGGGGCCTTGCCGGCGGCGCGGCGGGCTTCCAGAGCTTTCAGGGCCTTCTCGTGGGCCTCGGCGGGAGCCTTGGCGGGCTTGCCGGCCTTGGTCTTGCCCAGCAGGTTGGTGTAGGAGCCGTCAGCCCAGAAGATGTTGCGGCCCATAAAGGCGGTAATGGCGGCGTAAATGGGATTGAGCAGGTTTACGAAGGCGAAGGGGAAGTAGACGAAGGGGGACATGCCCAGGGTGGTCTGCTGGTAAGCGCCGCAGCCGGTCCAGGGGAACATGACGGCCCACAAGGTGCCGCAGTCCTCCAGCGTGCGGGACATCATGTTCCGGCCCAGGCCCAGCTCGTCGTACTTCTCTACGTACAGAGGAGCGGGGACGCCGATGCCCAGGAACTGGTCGCACATGGTGGCGTCGCAGAACAGGGAAGTGGCCATGGTGGCGAACACCAGGCTGCCTACAGAGTTCAGGTGCTTCTTGAGGCCGCCAAACAGGGTCTCGGTGCAGCCGCAGCGCTCCAGGGCGCCGCCGTAGGCCACGGCCAGGAGGATCAGGTTGATGGTCCACATGGTGTGGTCCATGCCGCCCCGGGTGAGCAGACTGGAGGCCAGCTCATTGCTGGACTCGAATTCAAAACCGTAATGCAGGATGCTGAAGATCTCGGCCAGGCTCTCCACGCCCTGGAAAACGATGGTGAACAGCACGCCGGTGCCCACGGACAGGGCGATGCCTACCAGGCCGGGCAGACGCATGATGCACGCGCCGATAACCACCAGGATGGGCAACAGCAGGACGGGGCTCATATTGAAGCCCTCCTTCAAAGCGGCCTGGAGCTCGGTGGCCAAAGTGGGGTCATAGTTGCCGCCGCCAGTGACAAAGCCGATGATGGCGTACAGGACGATAGCGATCACAAAGGTGGGGGCGGTGGAGGACACCATGGCGGTCACGTGGTCGAACAGGCCGGTTTCAGACACGGCGGCGGCCAGGTTGGTGGTGTCGGACAGGGGGGAGAACTTGTCGCCCACATAGGCGCCGGAGATGACCATACCGGCGGTGATGGCTGGATTGATGCCCAGGCCGGCGCCGATGCCCAGCATGGCAATACCCATGGTAGCGGTGGCGGTCCAGGAGGAGCCGCAGGCCAGGCCCACGATGGCGCACAGGACGCAGCCAATGGGCAGGAACAGCTGGGGGGTGAGGAGGTTCAGACCGTAGTAGATCAGAGCGGGGATGGTGCCCGACATGATGAAGGAGGCGACCAGCAGGCCCACGGTGCACAGAATCAGGATGGCCTCCATGGTGGCGTTGAGCCGGTCGATCATACCGGCCAGCATGTCGGAGAAGCTGTGGCCGCAGAAGCAGCCCACGGCGCAGGCCACCACGATGGACACAGCCAGCGGCATGTGCGCGTCGTAATACAGCTCGTTGGTGAAGTTCAGGCCGTAGATCATCAGGCCCATCATCACGGCGATGGGGAGCAGCGCCTCAACTACGTTGGGCAGCCGCACGTTGCGGGTTTTTTCGTTACTTGCCATAGAATGTACCCCTCTTTCTTAAATATGTTTCCTCTTCCGATTTTCGCGACTCCGCCAGATCCCCTTTTCCAGGAGGATGGTTTTCCTGGAAAAAGGGCCCCTCTCCAACAGGAGCCCCGACACGAATGTATCATAGCACACTCAATGGTTAAAATCAACAAAAAAGTTGTCTCCACGAAAAAGTTGGTTGTGCATTATTAAAATCTACTGCTAATGCGGCGGTGCATTAGCGCTCTGCTGTTAAAAAGAACCCTTGGGAGAGAAGGACTTTGAGGGATGCGGGAGGGCGAAGTTAAAAAAAGTGGGGAGAGAGGCTGTTTTTCTTTCGAAAAAAATAAATTTGTCCTGATGTGAGAAAAAAATGTGGTTTACGGAATTGGCTTTGTACGCTATAATGATGACAGTCAAAATTTGAGGCACGCCTCAAGACCGAATACAAAATCAATAAGAAAGCAGGAGGTCCACCAAGATGAGCATCAAATCTGATATCGAGATCGCCCAGGAGCATTCCGCCAAGCGCATTACCGAAATTGCCGCAGCCGCCGGCATTGACGAGAAGTACCTGGAGATGTACGGCAACTACAAGGCCAAGATCGACTACAAGCTGCTCAACGAAACCACAGCTCCCGACGGCAAGCTGATCCTGGTCACCGCCATCACCCCCACCCCCGCCGGCGAGGGCAAGACCACCACCTCGGTGGGCCTGGCTGACGGCCTGCGCAAGATCGGCAAGAAGGCCACTGTGGCCCTGCGTGAGCCCTCCCTGGGCCCCGTGTTCGGCGTGAAGGGTGGTGCGGCCGGCGGCGGCTACGCCCAGGTGGTGCCCATGGAGGACATCAACCTGCACTTTACCGGCGACTTCCACGCTATTGGCGCGGCCAACAACCTGATGGCTGCTATGCTGGACAACCACATCCAGCAGGGCAACGCCCTGGGCATTGACGTCAAGCAGATCACCTGGAAGCGGGCGGTGGACATGAACGACCGCCAGCTGCGCCACATTATCAACGGCCTGGGCGGCAAGATGCAGGGCGTGCCCCGTGAGGACGGCTTTGAGATCACTGTGGCCAGCGAGATTATGGCGGTGCTGTGCCTGTCCTCCTCCATCACCGACCTGAAAGAGCGGCTGGGCAAGATGATCGTGGCCTATACTTACGACGGCAAGCCCGTTACCGCCCACGACCTGAAGGCCGAGGGAGCCATGGCCGCCCTGCTCAAGGACGCCATGAAGCCCAACCTGGTGCAGACCCTGGAGGGCGCTCCCGCCTTTATCCACGGCGGCCCCTTTGCCAACATTGCCCACGGCTGCAACTCCGTCATGGCCACCCGCATGGCCCTGAAAATGGGTGACTACGCCGTGACCGAGGCCGGCTTTGCCGCCGACCTGGGCGCTGAGAAGTTTATCGACATCAAGTGCCGCAAGGCCGGGCTCAAGCCTTCCGCCGTTGTGATTGTGGCCACCGTCCGGGCTCTGAAGTACCATGGCGGCGTGCCCAAGCCCGAGCTGAACAACGAGAACCTGGAGGCTCTGGAGAAGGGTCTGCCCAACCTGCTCCAGCACGTGGACAACGTGAAGAACGTCTACGGCCTGCCCTGCGTGGTGGCCATCAACGCCTTCCCCACTGACACCAAGGCTGAGCTGGACCTGGTGGAGAAGAAGTGCAATGAGCTGGGCGTCAACGTGGCCCTCAGCGAGGTTTGGGCCAAGGGCGGCGAGGGCGGCAAGGCCCTGGCCGAGGAGGTTGTCCGGCTGTGCGAGCAGCCCAACCAGTTCTCCTTCGTCTACGACGAGAAGGCCTCTATCGAGGAGAAGCTGAACACCATTGTCACCCGGGTGTACCACGGCGACAAGGTGGTGCTCACCACCAACGCCAAGAAGCAGGCCCAGCAGCTCACCGACCTGGGCTTTGGTGATCTGCCCATCTGCATGGCCAAGACCCAGTACTCCTTCTCCGACAACGCCGCCCTGCTGGGCGCCCCCAAGGGCTTTGAGGTCACCGTCCGCAACCTGAAGGTGTGCGCCGGCGCCGGCTTTATCGTGGCCCTCACCGGCGACATCATGACCATGCCCGGCCTGCCCAAGGTGCCCGCCGCCGAGCGCATTGATATCGACGAGAACGGCGTGATTTCCGGACTGTTCTAAGACAAAAAAGCCTCCCTCGCTGAGGGAGGTGGCACGCGAAGCCGTGACGGAGGAAGTCCATCCGAAAAGAAGGCAGCCTAAGACCGCCCCCCAGTCAGCCTGCGGCTGACAGCTCCCCCACAAAGGGGAGAGCCTGGTTGGAACTGCGGAAGAATAAATAAATTTTGAATGGGATATGCTTGTGTCGTTCTGTGATACAGATGTGAGAAACTCCTGCGCTGGTACCTGCCCCATGGGCGCGATTTCCCGGGGCTAATGACCAAAAAACAACGCCGGTTTTACCGGCGCTGTTTTTTTGCGCTCAAAACAGGCAATGTTCTTCCACATATCTCTCGTTTATTTCAAATGCTGTTGCCCGCCAAGCTGTGCTTTTGTATTGACGAAAGTAGGGACATGTGATATCATGACACCGACTTTTCTAATTTTCTGCGGTAAAACCACAGAAACAAATTGGAATGACACCAAAACGGCGCTTTCCGGTGAGGAGTTGTCTCTCCATGCCGGAACTCGCCGCGGCGGCTATGGCCGGAAAGCGGGCTATATGGAGGGCGGGCTTATGGACTATTCAGGGGAACTTTTAAAACGGACTGGAGATGAAGCTCCGCTGATCTGGGAACGGGAGCGGCACAGCGGTATGCGGAGTGTTCAGAATCTGGAGGCCGTTATCAATGAGGGCCTTCGCGTCGCCCTGCTGGAGGAAACGCCCGACCAGTCCCTGGAGGTGCTGCTGGAGCACTTGGGAAAAGCGTTGAATGGGGAACGGACCTACATATTTGAGCAGAATGAGTCGGGCGGCGACGATAACACCTATGAGTGGGCGGCTGACGGGGTGGAGCCGGAAAAGGAATATCTCCAAAATGTTCCCCCGGAGGTATGTGCAAGCTGGTACCGGAAGTTCCGGGTCGGCAAGCATATCGTAATTGAGCGCCTGGAGGATATCCGGGAAACGGAGCCGCTTCAGTATGAAAATCTGAAGCGGCAGGATGTTCATGCCCTTGTGGTGGTTCCCCTTTATGACGGCAAACGGATCATTGGCTTTTACGGCGTGGACAATCCCCCTGTGCGGTCGCTGGAATACGCGTCCAATATGCTCCAGACCGCGGCGTATTTTATCGTATCCTCCCTGAAGCGGCGGAATCTGTTCCGGGAGCTGCAAAAGCGGAGCTATAACGTGCTCCATGCCCTCAGCGTGGACTATCTGGGCATCTATCAGGTGAACTTCGATACCGGCGAATGCGAGGTCTACCGGAGCAGTGAACAGACGGGGATTGATTGGGCCGCCCAGTTTAAGGACGGCTACCAGACGGCGGTGGAGCGGTATATTTCCCAATATGTGGTTCCCAGGGACCGGGAGCGGCTCCGCGCCGTGACAAAGAAGGACTATGTGCTTGCTCAGCTCAGAACAAAGAAAAAGTTCTCCGTTCGATACCAGGTGAACGACAGCTGTTCCGGGCTGAAGCACATGGAGCTTCATTTTTCCGCCACAGAGAAGACGGCTCAGGAGAACTGCGCGATCTTTGCCCAGCGGGACATCAATGCCGTGGTGGAGCAGGAGGAAAAATACAAGCTGGAGGCGCGGCAGAGCCTGGAGGACATTCTGGAGGGCGCCAGAACCGGCATCTGGACCATTGAGCTGGAAGAGGGCTGCCAGCCAAGGATGTACCCGGACCGCACGATGCGGATTCTCCTGGGTGCACCGGATGAGATCGATCCGGAGGAGTGCTACCGGATCTGGTTTGAAAATATTGAGCCGGACTATGTGGATATGGTGCAGGACGCGGTACTGCAAATTTTGGAAACCGGACGGGGCGAGGTAATCTATCCCTGGAAGCATCCGGAGCTGGGGAAAATTTATGTCCGCTGCGGCGGCGTGCCAGATAAAACGTTTAAAAAACCGGGTGCCTGCCTGCACGGCTACCACCAGGACATCACAGAGACCATGGTGGCGCGGAAGAAACAGGAGCAGTCCATCATGGAGCTGCTGGAACGGGTAAGACGGGCAAATTCTGCAAAGAGTGAATTTCTCTCCCATATGTCCCACGATCTCCGTACGCCGATCAATGGAATTTTAGGGAACCGCTGATTAAAGGCCCGTCAAACGCAATATGCAATCGAAATTGGGGGTAAAAATCCAAGTATAGGCCC